>CAYULW010000002.1:0-681498 GCA_964445815.1 uncultured Flavobacteriales bacterium | reverse complement strand
CCGTTTCAGAACAGGATGGATACATCAAAGCTGATAATGGTCTATTGGCTTATCCCAATCCAAGCAACGGTATTGTCAATATCATAGGAAAACCAATAAACACCAAAGCCGATCTGTACAACATCAAAGGGCAATTGATTAGAAGCTATCGTTTAGATCAAAAAACTTTTAATCAGGCCATTGATTTACAAGGTTTAGATGCCGGTGTTTATTTTTTAATGGTGATCGGAGAAGGAGGGAAGCAGAGCTTGAAGTTGGTGAAGCAATAGAGGAAATGACCAATCTTTAAATGTTTAAGGTCTTAAAATATATTCTAGAACTTAGCAAGTGTTGTATTACACAGCACTTAGAATGGATCAAACTGCAATTGAGAAATTCAAAATTGATCATTCAGTTTGCGCTGCTCGTATTCCTGCTTCATTTTTTTCAGTCAGAAAGCAAAGCGCAAACGCCTAAGGGTTTTCAATGGATCAAACATCATGGCGATGAGATTACTTCCAATCTTGAAAGGGTAATAGATATTCAGACCGATCAATTTGGTAATATCTATGTGGCGGGCGAAGTGAATGAAATTTTTGTAAGAGATAGCAATGATAATATCATCCCAAGCATACGTTATGCACCTTTTGATAGTTTATACAACAATGGAGGACGTGATATTTGGTTGGCCAAATACAATGCACAGGGAGACCTCCTATGGTATAGATATGCGGGTAGTGGACATAATAGTGATGCTTATTATGATTTAAAGGTTGATGCAAATGGAAATAGTTATATAAGCGGCGAAATTTTCGATCACAATAATAGGCCTCCACAAACATTTGGAAACATACCATTAGATAAAGATCAGGTGGGATCCTTCATCGCTAAAGTTTCCACTAACGGTCAATTGCTGTGGCATAAAAATTTTGGTGGAGATACCATTGTTCAGGCAGGCGGAGCCTATTTACCCTATTTTGCAAAACCGTATGAGATTCAAATTACCAACTCTGAAATAATTTGCCTCTTCAAAGGTGGTGGAGAGGGTGGCGTTTGGGGATATCAACGCTTATTTGATATTGACTCATTAAACAATGGGATTCATGTAGCGCGTTTTGATCTTAGTGGTAATTACCGCGGTGTTAATAGTTTCCCTTTTCCTCGCTATGATCGGTTACCTCAAATAACGAGCGTGAATTATAACAATAATCGCTACTTTATATCAGGGAATCTTAATCGAGATACGGTTTTCGTTGGGAATGATACCATTCTCGAAGTTGGAGTAAATAATGCCTTTGTTTTTGCATTTGATAGTACCCTTATCCATTTGAGTTCATTTTACAGCACAAATCATTTTGATCAGTTTTGGGACGCTAAATTACTTGGAGATACGATAGTTACGGCGGGTCTATTTGATCTATTTATAAATAGTACTGTGACTTACGATACCATTACATACACAGGTGGCTCTAACGAAGGACAAGCAGTAGGGGTTTTCATGTTTGATGCAACAACCAATCGACTATTGGGCTTATACCCTTCCAAAGCAACGGGTCATTTGCCCTCTGCTACATCAGGTGCAGCATATCTTGATCATTTATCATTTGGTATTGGCGGTACATTTGAGCACAGCATGAGTTTTTCTACGTCAGCTACACCAATTGTAGCTGTAGACCATTGTTCAGGTTGTACTAATAGAGATTTGTTCTTTGCTTTATTTGACCGTTCGGGTGGATTAATTACCCAAGAGGTCATTTATTCATCCGGTGGAAGTAATGATAGAGTCCTAGCCATGCACCGTCAAGATTCTATGCTTTATATTGGAGGGTATATAGGTGATACAGCAATAGTACCTGGCGTGGACACTTTTTTAACAAGAGGTACAGCAGATGCCTTTTTAGCAGCGTATAATTTAGGGATTCTAACATCCGTTTCAGAACAGGATGGATACATCAAAGCTGATAATGGTCTATTGGCTTATCCTAATCCGAGCAAGGGTATTGTCAATATCATTGGACAACCAATAGACACCAAAGCCGATTTATACAACATTAAAGGGCAATTGATTAGAAGCTATCGTTTAGATCAAAAGACTTTTAATCAAACCATTGATTTACAAGGTTTAGATGCCGGTGTTTATTTTTTAATGGTGATCGGAGAAGGAGGGAAGCAGAGCTTGAAGTTGGTGAAGCAATAGAGGAAATGACCAATGACTAACCCTTTAAAGATTAGTCATTGGTCATTAACAAATTAAAAGTTATTTCAACTCATTAAAAGTTTTCAAAGCATCAAATTTTTTAGCCGCTTTACCTACGCGTATGATTTCTACTTTTTCCATCACGTCGTTTTGTGCAATGGCATTGACCACTTCTTGTCCTTCAACCACATGACCAAAAACCGCATGCTTCCCGTCTAACCATGGTGTAGCAACATGAGTGATAAAGAATTGACTGCCATTTGTTGCAGGGCCTCTATTTGCCATAGAAAGAATGCCCGGACCTGTGTGTTTTAAACTGGGATCAAACTCATCTTTAAACATGTAACCGGGATCTCCGGAACCATTGCCATTAGGATCTCCGCCTTGTATCATAAAGTTGGGAATGACTCTGTGAAATTTTAAACCGTCGAAATAAGGTTCACCCGCGCCCTTAATCTTGTTGGGGATGACACCTTCCGCCAAACCAACAAAATTGGCAACCGTTAGAGGTGTCTTTTCCATCTCCAATTGAAGCAATATCACGCCTTTATTAGTTGTAATCTTAGCATATAGGCCATCAGGCAGATTGTTTTTTTCGCCACAGTTGGCAGTTGTTAGCATTAAGCTTGTCAAAATTAAAACGAGTGTTCTCATGATTTATAGATTTAGAAAATTTTAGATATAAGTCTTAAACGATGTGTATAGTCCCTTTTTTCCAGATTGAAGATGCCCTGATGGTCGAGTTTGTCTATTCTGACCATACCTGAGGCATGTATAATTCGATTATTAGACAGTATAATGCCCACGTGCGTAATTCGTCCTTCTTCATTGTCAAAGAATGCCAGATCACCTTCTTCGGCTTCTTCAATAAAAGAAAGAGTTTGTCCCATTTCAGCTTGCTGATAGGCATCCCTTGGCAGATAAATGCCGCACAATTTGTAAATGATTTGTACAAAACCCGAACAATCGATCCCAAAAGGGCTTCGACCACCCCATTGATAGGGTGTGTTGAGCAACATTAAAGCGTTTTCTGCAATTTGCGCTTTATCACCGACCGTATTCGTGTCGACCGCAGGCCCTTCATAGAGCCATTCCGAATCTTTTAAGTGAAATCGACCATTTTTAAGTTGCGGCAGATTGCTGCCTAAAAGTATAGGCATTGCCCTTTTATCTTCTGATCGTTCAATCAAAGCAATCAAGTCCGACGCGACATTGGGTTTATTGCTATTCAGTTCTTCAAACTCTCTTTGACTAATGAAAAGAAATTGCTTTTCGTCAATCCAGCATTCGTATTGATCGAAATGCGTTTTTATACGGTACCATGACTTCTTTTTTTCGTAAACTTTAATGGTTTCACCAAAAAGCAATTGGGTGACCTGTTCACTACTGTCTGCCGCTTCTGCACGACAGGGTACAACGTTGAGATGTCCGATTCCGTATTTCACCGATTCAAAAAGCGCTTATTAGCAATTTTCAATCACCATGGCTGAAGCACCGCCGCCGCCATTACAAATGCCGGCACCACCATACTTGCCATTGTTTTGTTTTAAAACATTGATTAGAGTCACAATAATTCTAGACCCCGAATTTCCAAGCGGATGTCCTAAAGAAACTGCACCTCCATTAATGTTCACTTTTGAAGCATCCAGTCCCATCTGTTGAATGTTTGCGATGCCAACCACTGAAAAAGCTTCATTTAACTCTATTGCATCCAAATCATCTTTGTTTAAGTTGGCTTTATCCAATGCTCTTGGTAATGCCTTTGCCGGAGCGGTAGTAAACCATTCGGGTGCTTGAGCTGCGTCAGCAAATGAAACGATTTTGGCTAAGGGTGTTAGGCCCAGACTTTCCATCTTTTCTTTGCTCATTAAAACCAAAGCAGAGGCGCCATCATTAATGGTTGAGGCATTGGCGGCGGTCACTGTTCCTTCACGATCAAATACGGGTCTCAGATTCGGAATCTTTTCAAACATGACGTTTTTGTATTCTTCATCTTCGGCAAACAAAACCGGATCGCCTTTTCGCTGAGGGATTTCCACAGGAACTACTTCATCCTTAAATTTTCCGGCTTCCCATGCGGCTGCAGATCGCTTGTAAGATTCTATAGCAAATTTATCTTGTTCTTCACGACTAATGTTACATTCTTTGGCACACAATTCAGCTGCATTTCCCATCGGGTAATTGTGATAGACATCAATCAGACCGTCTTTGGTTAAACCATCAATGAGTACTCCATTGCCGTACTTATAGCCTGTTCTTGCTTTCTCCAAGTAATATGGTGCTTGCGACATGTTTTCCATACCACCCGCAACAACTACATCATTGTCTCCAAGCATAATGGATTGTGCACCTAGCATAATGGCTTTCATTCCTGAAGCACATACTTTGTTGACAGTTGTACAAGAAACATTTTCACTCAAGCCTGCAAAAATTGCAGCTTGCCTTGCCGGAGCTTGACCTACATTGGCTTGAATCACATTGCCCATGAATACTTCCTGAACTTCTTCTGCATTTATTCCGCCTTTTTCTAATGCTCCCTTTATAGCGGTAGCGCCCAATTTGGGTGCTGAAATTCCTGACAAAGAGCCATTAAAACTACCCATAGGTGTTCTCACTGCAGATACAATATATACTTCTTTCATGTTTTTGATTTATTTGCACGCAAAATTAAGGATTAGCGGATTAATTCTTGGCGCTTTTTTACAAGAAGGTCAGGCTAAAATCGAATTAATGCTATCTTCGCAACATAAAGTCCATGAAGCGTTTAATTGAATTCATCAGAAACCAACACGGTTTAATCTTTAAGGTATTTCTGTTTCTTCTGGCTACGGCATTTATCGTGTTTATCTTTCCCAGAGAGGGTAAATTTAAATACGAGTTTACAAAAGGGAAGCCATGGCCGCATGAAGACTTGATCGCCCCCTTTGATTTTCCCATCTATAAATCGGAACAGGCTCTAAAAGAAGAAAAGGAAAAGATACTGTCAAGTCAAAAGATTTATTTCTTTAAAAACTTAAATGTTCGGGAAGAGGCTCTGAATTTCTACGAAGAAGAGTTTGAACGAAAATGGGATCTGTTTCTGGAAGAGCGATCGGGCATTTCTTTGGCAACAGGAAAAATCAAGGTACAGCTTAAGCAGAAGGGAAGAAGCATCTTATCGCATCTTTTCAAAACAGGCATTATTGAATTGCACGCAAGCATAGAGGATCAATCTCCTGACTATGAAATTGTGGTTTTAGAAGACAATGTGGCAAAAGACTATGCCGTATCTAATTTGTATACAATTCAAGAAGCGTTTGAGTATGCGGAGGAGCAGTTAAAGGGACAGAAAGAAGATGATGTACGCTTTTTACTGGATTTGATTGAAAATAGCATACGGCATAATGTGAGTTATGATGCAGCAAGTAATCAACTGGCTAGAGAAGATGCATTGCAAAAAATATCACCGAGTTTGGGCATGGTACAGAAAGGGGAGAGAGTGGTGAGTACAGGTGATATTCTTAACCAGGAGAGCTTCCGCATTTTAGAGTCCCTAAAGAAAGAATATGAACTTCAGATAGGTGGATCTAATCAGTTCTTCTACATTTTGTTAGGTCAAGTGGTTTTAGTCAGTATGATGATTTTATCACTTGCTCTATTCTTATTGTCTTTCAGAAAACACATTGTTCAAAGCGATATCAAAATTGTATTTCTGCTCCTCCTTATCGTGCTTTTTGTTTTTGGAGCAAAAGCGACGCTGAATATTGAAAACATCAATCTATATCTGGTACCTTTTTGCATTTTACCATTGATAATTCGCACTTTCTTTGATATTCGGATTGCTTTATTCACTTATCTGGTCACTGTCTTAATTATTGGCTTTTTTGCTCCCAATCCATATGAATTTATCATTTTGCAGATGATCACAGGAATTATTACACTCTTTAGCATTAGAAATTTGAGAAAGCGCTCTCAATTGTTTTTATCCTCTCTGATCATCTTTGCCGTATATTCTCTTAGTTATCTGGGTATTGGGCTTATCCAGGAGGGTTCATTTACAAATACCAATTGGTTGTTTTTTGGTTGGTTTTTCGGTAGTGCTTTGTTGACTTTATTTACTTATCCTCTCATTTATATTTTTGAAAAGGTATTTGGTTTTGTTTCCGATGTTTCTCTCATGGAATTGGCAGACACCAATAATAAACTACTTCGAAAGCTAAACATGAAAGCTCCCGGCACATTCCAGCATTCACTTCAGGTGTCTAATCTTGCAGAAGAAGCCATTACGGTGATTGGTGGTAACTCTTTACTTGTTCGAACTGGTGCTATGTATCACGATATCGGAAAGATGAACATGCCCAATTATTTTATTGAAAATCAGAATACCGACCACAACCCTCACGATGACTTGAGTCCTGAAGAAAGCGCTAAAATTATCATAGACCATGTTTTGGATGGTATTGAAATGGCTCAGAAACATAAGTTGCCGGATATTATCATTGATTTTATTCGTACGCATCATGGCACAACGAAAACGCAGTATTTTTTAAGGAACTATAAAAAAGACAATCCCGAGGCGGAAATTGATGAAACCAAATTCCAATATCCGGGACCAACACCTTATAGTAAAGAAACAGCTGTATTGATGATGGCAGATTCTGTTGAGGCGGCTAGCAGAAGTTTAAGTTCATATGATGGGGAGTCTATTGAAAAACTGGTGAATGCTATTATCGATCATCAGATTGAAGAGCAACAGTTTATTAACTCTAACATTACCTTTAAAGACATTACTCAGATCAAGCGCATATTTAAGCGCAAGCTCATGAACATTTATCATGTTAGGGTAGAGTATCCGGAGTAGTTTTCTGAATGTGATTTGCCACAAGCCTTAAGCTGTAAATGGTTAGAAAAAGAAGGATTCCCGGGAAAAGCATTAGCCACCATGCATAGATGTGATGACCGGATTCTGCTAACATGCTTCCCCAATTAATATCTGTAATGCTAGTTCCTATTCCTAGAAAATTCAATGTTGATTCCATGAGTATGCAGCCTGATATGCCGAAAATGAACTGTACAATGACCGGACTCAAAATATTAGGTAAAGCGTGCTTAACGAGTATGCGCTTTTTTGGAAGTCCTAAAGCAATAGCTGTTTTTACATAGTCTTGTTTGCTAACCTTGATCAATTCGGCTCTGATGATCTTGGCCAAACCTACCCAAAAGGTACAACCAAGCAATAGAATACTAGACCATATACTAGAAGGTAAAAAAGCTTGAAAGCAAATGATAATAAACAAGGTGGGTAGCGCATCAATACTTTCTATTGCTCTACTGATTAAGAAATCAAAAGGAATGGCTTTTTGTTTTGTTTTGTAAATGAACTTGAACAGAAATTGACTGATCAGGTAGAAAAGGAAGGCAATGAGGATGCAAAATAGTAAGGCCAATAGAAGCTTACTGGTTTCTATACCTTTAATTTCGTAGGGAGGAATACTAATGACTAGAATGATAAAAGTTAAACTTGTTAATGCTATAGCGTAAAACTTAGACTTGGGCATGCTCCATTGGTCATTTTGGTAAAAGCCTGATAAACCACCTAGAAAAATGGCAATGAATAATGCAATAAACATAGAGGTAAAACCAAAGAAAAGTGCACTCCTTGTGCCGTAAATTAAACCTGCAAGTACATCTCTCCCTGCACTATCTGTCCCTAATAAGTGGGATCCGGTTGAATTAAAGGGAGGAAAATGGTTCATGGCTTTCACATCAATGCTACTTGCCGAAAACGGAATTAAGGCTCCTTCATTGGCAATGAATGGAGCCAATGTGGCAACAATGCTCAATAAACACAGATAGAATAAAGCTAACTTAAGTCCGATGCTACCTTGTTTTAAACGCTTCATCATGCCTGTTTCGAGTTTAATCTTGGATCAACCAATCGATACAAGACATCGCTTAGCAGATAACCGGAGAAAGTAGCGATGGCAAAAACAAGGATAAGTGCATAGAGTGTGGGAAAGTCTCTCAGTAATATCGCATTGATGGTTAGTTTTCCAACCCCGGGAATGGCAAAGATGTGTTCAATAACAAAAGATCCGGAAAGTAGAAAAATAAAAACCCCACTCAATAGAGTGACAATTGGAAAACTCGCATTTTTAAAAACATGAGTCCGTAAGGTTTGACTAAAACTCAAACCCTTACTTTGTGCTGTTAAGACATAATCACTTTGTAGTTCCCTGCTCAATGCTTCTTTTGTGTGACTGTAGACTATAGCTATAGAGGTATAAGAGTAACAAATTAGAGGTAAAACAAGGTGTGGTAAGCGAATACTAAGGACTTCGAACCAATTGTGTGATTCATCAATCTCACCAAAACCGTAGCTTGGAAACCAATCTAAGGTCATGGGATTAGTGAAAAGAAAGATGAGTATACCTGCTAACCAAAAATTAGGGATGGAGTACGCCAAAAATAAAACTTGCTCAATGGTTTTTGTCCACCATGAACTGGAATGTTTGACACTGTAATATCCTAATCCAATTCCAATGCTGAAGATCAGTAAAAGAGCAATGCCACTGATTCTTATTGTACGGCTTAATGCAATACCAATTTTACGATTGAGGTCTTGTCCATCTATCCATGATTTCCCCATATCGCCGCTTAGTAAATGGCTTAACCATTGGTGAAATTGGCATTTGTTACCATGCCACTTGAGAACCGGAATAAAGTTATTCACTTGGATACCTTTATCAGCAATTACTCTATTGTACCATTCAATACAGACTTTTTCTTTCTCGTTTATGCCCTTTTCAAGTTCAAGTGGTTTGAGATGATTGACATAATGAATCGTCTTCAGTTCATCGGTATTTTTTAAAAAATTTTGATAAAATTCTTCAGTTTTTATTGCATCACCGGATCGATAGGCCAAAGTATTTAAAGTAGCTAATAATGAATTCGAATATTGTGAAGGCTGGCAAGTAAGAGCACTTTTACGTTGGAAGCTAAAGTAATAGATAGGTAGATCCAGTTTATATTCTTCTATGATCTTTTGATTAATCTCTTGATCGACATCACTTACCTTTTCTTGTTCTTCTAGCAGTATATTGGCAGGGTGACTTTCGGCAAGTTGACTAATATAAAAGCAGAAGCTTAGCAATAAAAACAAACCAGGAATGAACAGAAGAATACGTTTGACAATGAGTTGAATCATTAAGGTCTAAGTTCAATGCTTGGGGCCCAAAAGTTAGGTCTGTACTCGCTTGTTTCTAAATTTTTAATGCGATCCGAATATACAAAAGATTCATGTGGGCGAAAAAGACAAATGATTGGAATGTCTTTTTCTAATTGATGGACGAAAGCTTGATATAAAGAATCTCTCCTCTTTTTATCTAAACATGCTCTAATGCTTTCGATCAAAGAATCTGCTTCACGGGAAGTATAATTCGTGTAATTCCTTCCCTTTTCTCTATTGTCTGAATGAAAACCGGTATAAAAGTCAGGTGGGATAGGAGCACTTTGAACAGAGCCAATAAAAAGATCAAAGTTACCACTTCTTAAAGCATTCAGGTAAGCAGTCCATTCTTTGCCATCCAAGTTAATCGTAATCTTACTTTTCTCAAGTTCTTGTTTTAGCCACAAGGCCAAGGTTTTCCTGCTTTCATCATTCGTGTTAAACAGCAGATCGAGCTCAAGATGCTCAGATAATGAGGGTTTAAAATCCAAACTCACTGAAGAAGGTTGCTGAGGCAGAATGGAAGAATCAAGAATAGGATGGTGGATAAGGCTTCCTGCATTTTGATAGACTTTCTCTAAAATAAAATGTTTGTCTATTTTCTCTTTGATAGATCGTCTGATCGATAAGTCTTGAAGAGCTTTTGAACTCATGTTAAAACCAATATATTCATAAGCAGTTTTGACTTGTTTTTTGCTTCTGAAACCCAAGTCTAAAAGTTGATTTAGTGTTTTGCCTTCTATACCCATTAGAAGATCTATTTGCCCTGACTTAAAAGCCGAAATCTGCGTTCCCTCTTCCGGAATAAACAAATACTTAATGTATTTTGCCTGATTTTGAAAATAAGTGTTTTCAGGACTATCCTGTTGACCCCACCATGTATCTTTTCGCTCCAGAATAATGTGATCTTGTGACTCCCATTGCTTTATTCTATAGGGACCAGAGCCGGAAATAAATTCAGAATCTTTATCAAACTTTTGGGTGTTGAAGCTTTCGATAAATTGAGTCAATAAAGTATCTTGCTCCGAATAGTTTCTAATCTGTTGTAAACTATACTGTTCAAGGATATTCTCTGGATCGTATACGCTTGCCGGTAAAATAAAAAAATCTCCGGTACTGTAGATGTTCAAAAAATAGGTTTGTTGGGTTAAGAAACGAATGGTATCCTTATTGGTATAAATACTATCAATAAACCGGTAGAAAGAAGAGGCACCGGGATATCCCGTGCCTTCAAGATTGACCAACTTAAAGGAAAACAGGACATCACTAGCACTGATTGTCTCCCCATTATCAAATTTAGCATTCCGCCTTAGGACGTATTCATAGCACAAGTGACCATTTGGATTGGAAAATACTTTAGGTGCTCTTTTTGCAAGAATACCAACCAAATGATTCGTTTGATAATCTATTCCAACCAATGGTTGAAAGAGCTGCATACACAAATAGTTGGCGGTAAATCCTTTAGCATGAAGAGGGTTGAGAGCATTGGCGTCGTGTTTCAATGCAATCACTAATTCTGTGTTTTCTTGCTTTTCTTCAGGCTTGCAAGCAGCAAGAAACAGAATGATTAAAGAGAAGAATAAGTGTGCTTTTTTGAACATACCCAAACAAATGTAATGTCAAAAAGATGAAAGAAAGATAAAATCAGAAAAAGTTTAAATAATCATTTCATCTATTAAAAATAGATGTCTACTTTTGTCCTCCGCTTCGGAGAGGTGGCTGAGTGGCTGAAAGCGGCACCCTGCTAAGGTGTTATACTCGCAAGGGTATCGGGGGTTCGAATCCCCCTCTCTCCGCAAAGAAGCAAAAATCGGGGTATAGCGTAGTCCGGTTATCGCGCCTGCTTTGGGAGCAGGAGGTCCCAGGTTCGAATCCTGGTACCCCGACTTAGCGAGAGAAATAGGAATAATATCCTTTTCTCTCGCTTTTTTTTGCCCTGAAACTACCTTTAATTGGGGGATTGAGAGAAAGAAGCTATTGACCCTAGAAGTTCGAAATTGCCTGTTTCCCCAATCATAGGTAATTCCCTCTGGAAATATCACTTTTTGAAGTCGTTCACTATTTTCAAAGTCCTCGAATGTCCACATATCATTGAGTTTCGTGCTAACATCAACCGTCCATTCAATACATTTTTCGAGGTTCGAACTTTTTATCATCGAATTTTCAATTTGCTCTTGAATTTCCTCTTTTTCTTTACTTAATCGTATATGGTGTTTGTTAAAAAACTCTTTGGAAATATCTTCATCGACGTAGCGTTCCTCCAATCGTTCTATCTTATTGGATATTTTAGTCAAATTAGAACGATAGTCTGTTAAGCCTTTTTCTACATCTTCATTGTAGAGCTTGAATACGTACTTTAAAGTCTTTTCAATGTGCCCCTTTGAATCAGGGTTGATTTGATACCTATTTAATAATTCTTTAAAATCCTCGTGAAATTTCTTTTGACTGACGTTCTTTTTACAGCCTTTGGTTCTACACTTATAATAGTAGAGGTTCTTCTTTTTTACAAAGTAACCTGTTGTGGGCGATCCACATTCTCCGCAACTAACAAACCTTTTTAGTGGTAACTGCTGATTAGTAGCTACTGAATGCTTGCATTTTTCAAACCGTCCTTTTAATATTTCAATTACTTTAAAGAACTGCTCAGGTGTAACCATCTTTTCGTGTTGCCCTTCATGCACTTCATTTGGTATGAAACTACATACAATCTTTCCACAGTAAAAGGGATTCCTAAATGTTGCTGATAGTTTGCGTTCATTTATTTTTAATCCTGCTTTATTCAATCGTTTTACAATCTCAACATTAGATAGGTTATACTTGATTTTCCATTGCCAAGCTCGTTTCAAGATCTTACCCTTTTCATTGACTACAATTTTATGAAAGTGACACTTAAGCCCTTTTCTAAGGTTTGTATATCCTAAGGGAACAGTTAATGGCCAATAACCATCTCGCAATGCTGTTTGCATTCCGTTCATCATGTTTCTTCTTCTTTCTTCATTGTCGTATTGACTAAATGAGTGAAAGATGTTTTCTTGGAAAACGCCCGATGGTGTGCTTGTATCTACTTCTTGGGTGACGGCAATTACATGAATACCTCTTTTTCTTAAATCGGCTGCTATACTTGCCCCACTTTGTCCCGACCTCGAAAAACGAGAATAAGAGTATACCAAAACATAGGAAACTTTTTTATTTCGTTTAACATAACTCAACATTCGTTGAAATTCCTTCCTATCATCGTTTTTTGCCGATTCTGATGTACCACCAAAGTATTGGATGATGTCAAGCCCTTTTCTTTGGGCATAGTTATCACACATATTTCTCTGTGTACTCAAACTTGCATTATCTTCTTGCCCTGCTGATGATACTCTTGTATAAATAACCGCAACATTCGTTTCTCTTTTAATTTGCTTGGGTTGCTTGGCTGCAAACTCTAAGAACCTTTTATTTCCTTTCTGTTTCATGCTGCTAGGTTATTATTGGTTTCAACTTGGATTTCTCCTTTTGCTTCTAGTTTTGAATAGGTCATGTAAGCAATCACACAAAACTGAACCAATGTTTGTATGTATTCTTCTGCCTCTTCTTTAGTTAGGTGCTCAAAACCTTTTGTTGTTAATACTTCCTCAACCGTTAAAACGGAAGCGAACTTGTCCTTCTCCTCTGATTCGTTGCGAACTTCTACATTCATCGTTCTCCATTTTCCGCAAGAAACTTCTTCTCCTCTAAAGTTTCTCAACTGTTTATACTGAAGCTTATTCCATAAGCTCTATTAATTCTCACTCAATTGACCATATACCAATTCTATTTGATTTGGATTTAAAAATTTTGTTACCGTTCCTCTATCATTTGTAAAAGTTATATCCTTATACCCCTGACTTGTTATAATTTCTAAGAAACGTGCTTTAACATCACTCCCTTCTTCCTTTAAAAGATCAATCTTATCACCTTCACTGTCTATGATCAATTCTATTAAAGAATTCTCTTCGATCATTTTCAGTACCAATCGTTCTTCTTCTGATATAATGTCCAATATATCTGCTGCTAAGTGCAGTTTCTTTGTTTCTATAAAGTCTCTGATGATCTCCGTTATTGAAATAGAAATATAGAAATGTTGAAAGAAGTCATAATACCTCTCATTCTCCAAAATACCTTTCAGTTCTTTATCCGTAACATGAATCACGTCTGCATTCGAATTGATCCAAAAGGATAAGTGCTTTTTATTATGAATAGAAGAAGTTACTAAATGACTGAAATAGGTTTGAAGTTTAGCTTGTTTTTTTAAGAACTTCCTCTTTTTCTCCAATTCATCTAATCCAGGTTTTTTAGCATACACTTCAGGTTTTTCAATGATGACCCGATCTATCATTCCGTCAATATCAACCGCCCAAATCGGTAAACCCATCATCCGATCCTTAACCTGTCTGATCATCTCAAAGCGAATACCAACATCTTTTAATTGCTCTATGATCAGTATCCATACATAGTCAATGAAACTAAAAGGAGTTTTCCCTCTGCTTGTTTCATCACTAAAAAATAGACCTTGTTTTCTCCAATGGTTAATGTATTGAGGCTGAACCTCAAAGTCTTTAACAGCAAAACGAGGTTCATTCAATTTTTGAAAAAGATTTTCCTGTTCCTCCCCCTTAATTCGACTGTCAAAAGCACGTAATTCTTCCATAAAAATATTAATTTACAAATTAATATTTTTATCTGCAAATTATTTAACAAATATTAACATAATAAATTAAAATAAATATTCTTAATGCTCTACTTCCCCAATTTCAATATCCGAATTGCACCTCTTACCACAATTCCAAAAATGACTAATCCGATAATTAAATCGGGGTATTTGCTTCCGGTAAAATAGACCAAAGCTCCTGCTACAATAACCCCAATATTGATTACAATGTCATTAGATGTAAAAATAGCAGATGCTTGCATGTGAGCTTCTTTACTCTTTGTTTTCTGTATTAAATACAGACTAATAGAGTTAGCTAACAAGGCTAAAAATGCAATTGCAATCATATTTAGGAACTGAGGGGTTTCAGATTCTCCGAAAACTCTTCTCAAAAGTTCAACCAAACCTAATAGGGCTAAAGTCAATTGGAAATAACCGCTCCATTTTGCTACCTTCTTTTTCGCTTGTACCGCTTTTCCAACAACCATGAGGCTCATCCCATACACTAAGGCGTCAGCAAGCATATCCAAAGAGTCTGCTACTAAACCCATAGAATCTGACAGCCAACCGTAAATTAACTCAATTAGAAAAAAGCTGAAATTGATAATCAAGACCACCCAAAGCATCTTCCGTTCATTTTTATTAGAACTTTCCACACTTTCATAATAATTAATTTCAGCCTCCGTAATTAAAGTTGTTTTTAAATTCAGCTCGGCTAAGTAGTCTAAGATCACAGAAGATTGAGTAGTATGAATCACATCCAATTTTCGGTTGGGAATGTCAAAATCAAGGTATTCAATGCCCTGAATTTCTCCTAATTTCAAACGAATCATTTGCTCTTCAGAAGGGCAGTCCATTTCTTCGATATTGAAAGTGGCTTTCTTCATTATACTTGAATTCTACAGCTTTCTTTATCCAATTCAGTTTCTACTGTACAATGGTCAAAATGGTAAGGTTTTAATCGCTCTTTTACCTCGTTCTTTATGACTAATAATTCACTTAAACTTTGAATGTTCTTCAATTTCAAGTGGGTACTAAAAACGTGGTGTTCTCCTTCTTGCGACCATATATGTGTATGATGAATGGAAGCGACATTTTGAATCTGAACAAGTTCCTCTTCAATTTTATCTATGCTCATATCATCGGGTACACCTTGTAAGAATATGGTCAAAGTTTCTTTCAGGCGTTTGATAACTCCGTATAAAATGTAAGCCGCTATAAATAAAGATAATGCGGGGTCTAAGTAAGGTGTTTGCTTAAACTTTAAAATAACGGCTACAATCAATACCGCTGCCCAACCCAACACATCTTCTAATAAATGCCACGAAACCACTTTTTCGTTTAGGGTTTTTCCTCCACTTAGTTTCCAAGCTGCATAACCGTTAACAGCTACCCCGATGATGGCAAAAACAATCATTCCATCAGCATCAGAAAGTTCAGGTTCTATCAACCGTTGGATGGCTTCGTAGATAACATATACTGAACCGCCAATCAATACCAAAGAGTTGATTAAAGCTCCCAATAGCGAAAACCGTTTAAATCCGAAAGAGAATTTTTTATTGCTTCCCTGCTTGGATTTCTTGTCTAAATGCCATGAGATACCCAAAGAAATACTGTCGCCCAAATCATGCACCGCATCTGAGATAATGGCTACACTATTCACATAAAATCCTCCGAATATCTCAAAAATTGTAAATCCGAGATTCAGAAAAAAGGCAGTTTTTAAATTTTTACCCGATTGATGGCTGTGATCGTGATGATGTCCCATAATTATCTTTTTACAATAGTTGCCTGTGCTAATAATTGTTCTAACTCAGGTGCTAAGGGCAATGGTTTTAGAGGGGGAACGTTTGCTCCCCCTGTATTGCCTATAGGTACTTTACCAACAAATGATTTTACTCCACCAATCAGCAATCTTGGTATCTGTCCGATTATTTCTTTGGTGTTTTTTATTTTAAAACCAAATTGTAACATTTTCCAATGCACAAAAGAATGCTCGTAGGGAAAGGATTGACCAATGATGTGAGCTCTTTCCAAATGCTGCCATGCCTTTTGTAAATTATTCTTTTGAACTTCCTGTCGATAGCTTTGCAGCTCCTTATTGTAATAGGGTTTGAGAAGCTCAGGTAGTTTTGTATTGAATTTCATGGTAATTGTATTATAAATCAAAATTAGCGGTGCAGAGTATACAACACCATTGCATTTTAATGTGCATGTTCAGCTTCTCCTTTTTGCATTTCAGCAATCAAGTAGTAAGCACTATTTAAAGCTACCTTAGTATTGCTAGGAAGTGGTTTTAGTAACTTAATTTCTGTCCAACCATTTGTTGTAAGTCCTGCTACTACTTCAATTGGGGTGAATTCCCATTCATCCTCTTTTCCTTTTTTTGCTGAGAAAATGTAATCTTTTCCATTGTCTCGAATTACGGCTTCCTCAGGCAACGCCCGTCCCATCGTACCTGATGTTAAAATCCTTCCTCTAACATACATTCCCGGTAAAAGCAATCCGCTTTTATCTTCAATTTCTGCATGAATGTGAATAGCTTTAGGGTTCTGCTCAAAGTTTTTACCAACGGAATAAACCGATGCCTCTAAAGCTTTTTCAATAGACTCTACATTAAATGTAATTTTTTGTCCTTCTCGCACTTTGGCAATATCCTTTTCAAAGACCATAAAATCTGCATGAATGTGTTCCAAATTCACAATCTCAAAAAGTTCTGTTTGTGGTATAACGTATTGTCCTGTTTTAATTTCTACTAAACGTACAAAACCCTTAATGGGAGAACGAACAGCTATTTGCTCGATTATCGTTCCATTTTCAACTGACGCAGTTGGAATCCCCAAGAGCTTCAACTGAGCGGCCAACCCATTTACCATTGATTTTTTAGATTGATAATCTGATTTAGTTCGCTGTAATTCTTTACCCGAACCTACTTTTTCATCATAGAGCTTTTGTTGTCGTTTATAATCCTGTTCTAAGTATTGTAACTCATTCCAATTACTGTTGTAATTGCTTTGTAGTTGAATTAAATCAGGATGGTTGATGTACGCTAACACTTGGCCTTTCTCCACTTTATCGCCTTCGATTACTTCGATAGAAGAAACATTCGCACCGATTACCGCGGTTACTGCCGCTTCGTTTTGAGGTGGCACTTCTAATTGTCCGTTGGTTTCTACATAGGCAGAAACATTTCTTATGGGAATAGTGCCCACTTTCATTGCCAAGGCATCGAATTGAGCCATCGTAAAATGAATACCTTCTTCGCCATGTTCTTCCTCTTTCATTTCTCCATGACATTCTTCTTCTTCATGCTCATGTCCATGATCGTTCTCTTTATTATCATTACCTCCGCAAGCAATTGATCCGAACAGGAAAAAGATTGCTAGGAGTTTATTGTTATATATTGTTTTCATCTTTAATTTTTTATTTCGTTAAATAGTATTCCAATTTAAATTGACTGTTCAGGTATTCCTGATAGGTTTGCCATCCTCCTTTTTCAATAAGTGAAGCATCTTTTACCAACTGCATAAAGCTGATGTAGTCAATCGCACCTTCCCGATAGGCAAGTAATGCTGCTTGGCGTTGTTCTTTGGCTAATTCAAGGGCTTCTTTTTCGTAGTATTTCCAAGCCGATTGCCATTTGATATAACGCTGTCGGGCTTGTTGAAATTCACTTTTGAATTGCAGGGTAGATTGCATTTGTCGCTGCTCTGCAATTTCACGATTCAGCTTTGCCGCTTGCACTTTGCCTTTTTCTACATTAAAAAAGAGGGGAATGTTAACACCCACTTGATATTGGTAAAAACCACTTTCTCCACCTACTTCCTGCACTCCATATTGAAGGTTCAGTTGCGGCAGATAATTTGATTGGGTGGACTTAATATTCTGCTCAGCAAGTTTTACTCTTTGAGCTTCCATTTTCAATACGGGATGATTGTTAAGGGAGGTGTCCAAATCAAGAAGCAAGCTTGCCACTTCTAAAGATGAACGAACCGTATAAAGGGTGTCTCCGATAAACCATCGGTTAAATTGTTGAAGTGCGATCATATAATCACTATAGGCCTGTACCTTTTCGTTGCTAATTTTCTTTGCCTGATTGGAAGCAGATAAGTAGGCCAAGCGAGAAGTGGCTTCTGTTTCATACCTGATTTTGGCTGCTCGCTCAAAATCGCCAAAGGTGGAATCTAATTCCTGATACAATTGATACAATTGCTTTTTGGCATACAAATTCCCATAATCTTGTTTTACTGAATATTTCAATTCGGCATTGCTCAATTGCAAATTGCTTTCTGCTAAGGCAATTTTTTCCTTTTGCAGTTTGTTTTTAGCCGCAATAGAAAATAGATCTATGTTCTGTTGCTGAACGCCTACAAGAGTTCGTACTCCTTCATTTTCGTTCAATTCTTCCCCTCCTGTAAAAACCGAAGTTTTTCCAAAATCCCATGCGGTTTTTTTCAGAGCTTGCTGACTTTCCACTTCCAACTGACTTGCTTTTAGGGCAGGATAATTTTTCAATACCTGATCTACCGCATCATTGAGGGAAAGGGGAACAAGTTGTTGTTCGCTTTGAGCCTGTAGGGAGTTGTTAGAAAAAATGCCCAACAATAGCAATAATGCTCCTGTAATCATAACAGGCTTTACTTGACTTGAACGCTCTTTTCTGCTTTCAACCCATCGGTACAACAAGGGAATTACAAACAAAGTCAGCAAGGTAGCGGAGATCATACCGCCAATAACTACAGTTGCCAAGGGTTGCTGTACTTCAGCACCTGCCGAAGTGGAGATTGCCATGGGCAAAAAGCCCAAAATATCGGTTAATGCTGTTAATAAAATAGGACGAATTCTCCGTTTTGCACCTAAGCGAATTCGCTCATTCAGGTCGTTGCTGCCTTCTTCCTTCAACTCATTCCAACCGCTAATGAGCACCAAGCCATTTAATACGGCAACTCCGAACAATACAATAAAACCAACTCCTGCTGAAATACTAAAAGGCATATCCCTCATCCACAATGAGAAAATTCCACCAATAGCAGCTAACGGGATAGCCACATATATCATTACGGTTTGTTGAATGGATTTAAGTGCAAAAAAGATGAGTAGAAAGATTAAACCTAACGCAATGGGAACTACCAATTTTAGCTGATTGGTTGCTCGTTCTAAATTTTCAAAAGCCCCACCATAGCGGATGTAATAGCCGGCAGGTAGTTGCAATTCCTCATCTAACTGTTGTTGAATGTCGTTAACCAATGATTTAATGTCTCTTCCACGAACATTAATTCCTACATAGGTTCTACGGTTGGTATTGTCCCTGCTGATCTGCATCGGACCCGACTGATAACTGATGTCAGCTAACTCTTTTAATGGGATTTGAGAACCATTGGAAAGGGTAACGTAGAGGTTTTTCAGGTTATCAATGTTTCTTCGGTGTTTCTGATCCAAGCGAACTACCAAATCGAACCGTCTTTCGCCTTCAAATATCACTCCTGCCTTACCTCCTGCAAATGCAGCCCCAATCAGTTGGTTCACTTCGTTAACAGATACACCATATTGGGCTAATTTGCTGCGATTGTATTGCACGGTCATTTGGGGTAAACCCGTAGTGGCTTCCACTTTCATATCGCCAATACCTTCAGTTCCTGCGATGATCTTGCTGATTTCTTCGGCTTTTTTCGCTAACACTTCAATGTCTTCTCCATAAAGTTTAATCGCAATATCCTCCCGAACACCTTCTAACAATTCATTGAACCGCATTTCAATGGGTTGCGTAAATTCATAGTTCACTCCGGGAATCAGTTCCAACTCTTCTTTCATCATTTCAACCAATTCATCTTTAGAATTAGTTGTAACCCATTCCGATTTTGGTGCTAAAATCACGAAAATGTCTGCTATATCCATTGGCATTGGGTCGGTGGGTACTTCGGCCACCCCAATACGACTGACAATTTTTTGAACATCAGGAAACTTATCCTTGACGAGCTGCTCTATTTTTGTTGTAGTTTCAATGGTTTCCGAAAGCGAGCTTCCGGGTTTTAAAATGGCATGAAAAGCTATATCGCCTTCGTCTAATTGTGGAATGAATTCTCCGCCTAAGCGACTAAAGGTAACCACAGCAATGGTTAATAAAATAAAAGCTGTACCTATTACCCATTTGGCTTTTCCCATAACCTTGTTCAAGGTTTTTTCATAACTGTTTTCCACTTTTTGAATGAAGCGATCTCCGTAAGAAAGTTTCTCTCCATTGGAAATTCGTAGAAACCATGCTGACATCATAGGAACATAGGTCAGGCAAAGTAACATTACTCCAATCATAGCGAACATAAAGGTCAACGCCATGGGCTGAAACATTTTACCTTCTACGCCTTTTAAGGCAAGTATGGGAATGAAAACAATGAGAATAATCAACTGACCGAAGAAGGCTGAACTCATCATTTTATAGGCTGATTTCTCGGTAACTTTATCTCTGAGCTTTGGGGTAATCTGTTTTTTCTTCAACACTTTATCGTGCAATAGAAAAACCGCGCTTTCAACAATTATTACCGCTCCGTCGATGATGATGCCAAAATCAATGGCTCCCAAACTCATCAAGTTTGCCCATACATCAAAAACATTCATTAAAATAAAGGCAAACAGCAGGGATAAGGGTATGGTTGATGCTACAATTAATCCACCTCTCCAATTCCCTAAAAGAAATACCAATACAAAAATTACGATTAATGCTCCTTCAATTAGGTTGGTGCTGACTGTGCCTGTGGTTTCGGCAATTAATTTACTACGATCTAAAAGTGGTTCGATTACTATTCCTTCGGGAAGTGATTTTTGAATTTCTTCCATCCGCTTTTTTACGTTTTCGATCACTTCATTGGAGTTAGCTCCCTTTAGCATCATGACCAATCCACCGACTACTTCGCCTTCGCCGTCTTGAGTTAATGCACCGTATCGCACAGCAGAACCAATTTTTACCGTTGCTACATCTTTTATGGTAACCGGAATTTCCGCTTCGGTCTCTATCGGAATGTTCTCAATATCCTCTACACTGCGAGCCAAGCCTTCACCCCGTATAAAGTTGGCCTGATGATTCTTTTCAATGTAAGCTCCGCCTGTATTTTGGTTGTTTATTGCCAAGCTGTGCATAAGGTCTGAAATCGTCAAACCCATGGCCTTGAGGCGTTCAGGATTAATCGCAACCTCGTATTGTTTGATGCTGCCACCTATGGCATTGACTTCTACCACACCTTCAACCATCGCCATTTGACGGCTTACGATCCAATCCTGAATACTTCTTAGTTCTATTGGGTTGTAGCGTTCTCGATATTCGGGCTTTACTTTTAAGGTATATTGATAGATTTCTCCCAAACCTGTGCTAATTGGTCCCATAGAGGGAGAACCAAAGCCCTGTGGGATTTCTTCTTTTACTTCGGTTAGCTTTTCGGCCACTAACTGACGGGGAAGATAAGTTCCCATATCGTCTTCAAAAACGACAGTAACCACCGACAGCCCAAAACGGGAAACGGAACGGATTTCTGTTACCGAAGGAAGATTTGCCATAGCAACCTCAACGGGATAGGTTACAAATTGCTCTATGTCTTCCGTTCCTAAGTTAGGAGCTTGAGTAATTACTTGTACCTGATTGTTTGTGATGTCAGGTACGGCATCAATGGGGACTTTGGTCATGCTCCATACTCCTCCGATGATAAGAGCGATGGTCATCAGTCCCACTAATAGCTTGTTCTTTACAGACCAAGCAATGATCTGATGAATCATAATTTATTTGTTTTAATTCAATAAAAGAGTGAGATAAGAAAGCACAAAATGCACTTTCCCTAAGTTTTTTGAATTAAACGATGGGTGGTCGAAAAAGAGACTTTAAAGGAGTATCAGGAGTAAATGCCTGATAAAAAATAGACTGAGAAAATAGTATTTCTTTGATGTTGAACGGTTGTGCTTCAACATTCATCGTTACATGTACATGACAGCAATGGCAGTAACAAAGTGGAGCACAGTTGTCTGCTTCTCCTTCATGGTCATGCTCTGTACTTAACTCTACAGTAATGTTTTCTGCAACAGCCGCATCTGCACAAGGCATGGTTGCCAAGCACAAAAAGAAGATACCTAAAACTGTTGCGAATAATTTCATTGGTACAAATATACAAAGGATTGGATGCAATATAGTTGCAAACTACATACTGTCAAAAATAAGTACTAAACCCAAATAACCATGTTGCTGTTCTAGCAGGAGGATTATTCAAAATATCGGTTTGCCATTGGTATCGATAGTTTAATCTAAAAACCGTTTGTGAGGATGGTCGAAAGCTAATAGCCGTGGTAAGTGCTAAAAGTCTTTCTCCTATATCTTCATTCGTTTCATTAAACTTACCCACATTCCAATCTACGTAATCAAATCTGGCTGAAAGATTAAATGTTGCATTTTCCCAGTCAAGTACTTCTCTTTTAAGAACCGGTTGTACAAGATCAACAAATATGCCTTGCTGTTTATTCCCGTACTGTTGTGTATATGTTGAAGGTACATTTACTTTAACCCAAACAACTTCTCCTACAATGTAGGTTCCAGTTGCTTTAATTGTTGTATTTAAGTCAATAGCAAATATGTCAATTCTTCTTTTTTTATCTAGTTCAACACCATCAGCCTCAAACCTATTGTATACACCACCCATATATGAGAACCCTTTCCGTCACCTGGGTGACAGCTTGCACATTGATTAGCAATAAATATCGGCCCTAGACCTTTCCCTATTGTAAATACTTCACTAAAGGCTTCATCCCCCTTCAAGAATTGAGCCTGTTCTGCTGTACTTAATCCTTCAATGGGACCATCCAATAATTCATTTTCATCAGGTGCAGGAGGCATCGTTTTTTCACAGGCAAGTGCAAGTAGGACAAATAAAAAGACACCGCTCAATCCTTTTAGTTTCTTTTTCATGATAAAATATATTTTGCAAATCTAATAAAAAGATTAGATAAGGCTAATATTATTTATTTGTGCTATCTAATATATTTTATTTATTTTGAAAAAAACAATCTACATGGACTTTAGTCATGCCGAAGAGAATTATCTAAAAGTGATATATAAGCTATCAAAGCTTCAACCAAAGGGGGTTTCAACAAAATCTATCGGAGATCTATTGCAAATTAAATCACCAACAGTTTCCGATATGCTAAGAAAGTTGAGTAATAAGAAACTTATTAAATACGCTAAATATAAAGGTGTAAGTTTAACTAAAAGGGGAGAACAGATTGCTCTTAAAGTCATTCGAAAACATCGTCTTTGGGAAACCTTTTTAGTTCAAAAATTTAAATTTAAGTGGGATGAAGTGCACGGCATCGCAGAACAGCTAGAACATATTGATTCTTCTGAACTTGTCAATCGTTTAGATGAATATTTAAACTTCCCACAGTTTGACCCGCATGGAGATCCAATCCCTGATAAAAATGGTGAAATTGCTGATCGTCATAGCAAAACTTTAGATCAGGTCAAAAAAGGAAGTGATGTGATAGTTGTTGGAGTAAAAGATCATTCGTCGGAATTTCTAAAATATATTGAGTCACTTTCATTAACACTAGGTGCAAAAGTAAGTGTGATAGATGTTATCAACTATGATAAGTCGTTTATTGTTAAAGTGAATGACGGTAAGGAAATTGGTCTATCACTTCAAGTGTGCAAAAACCTTTTTATTAGTTAAATTATTTTCAACTTGTGCAGTTGACACAAATTCCTTTATAAACCATATTAACTGATTTGGCTTGAAAGGAAGAAGGAATATTTAAAGAAGGAATTCGGGTGTTGGTTAAACAGAATGTTTCACCACAGCTTTCGCAATGAAAATGAACGTGCTGATCTTGTGGTTCACATTCACAGTTTTCTTCACACAAGGCATATTTTACGGCCCTGCTGCCGTCGTCTATGCTGTGAATCAATTTGTTGTTCTCGAAGGTCTTTAATGTGCGGTATAAGGTTACTTTGTCAACCTTTTCAAAATGGTTCTCTAATTCACTCAAACTAACTGCCGATTTGCTTTCTACCAATTGCTTTAGCACCAACAACCGCATACTTGTTGATTTAATGTTCTTAGCACTTAGTTTATTTTCGAGTTGAGTTGTTTTCATTATAACCTTTTAACTACAACAAGATTTACCGCTCTCCTGAATCAGTGGACAGGGAACAGTTCCATAAGAACAGTAAACGCAGCAATCGTTATTGACAGGTTTCAATACCTCTTTGCAATTTTCACATTCATAAAAGTATTGGCAGGCATCGGTTGGCATTATTTCTTGCTTTTTATGTCCACATTTTGGGCAGGTAATTGTTGATTTTAATTCGATTGTCTTCTCCATTATTTACCAATTTTATAATCCAATACTTTGTAGCCCGTTTCTTCTTCTAGCTTCATTTTCAATTCGCCAATAGATATCATGGAAGTGTCTACTTGAATAATAGCATTTCCATCTTTGTAAGAAGCTTTTGCTTCTAAAACTCCATTCATAGGCAATAATGCATATTGCACATAATTTTCGCAGCCTGCACAGGTCATTCCTTTAATACCAATAGTGCATTGAACTGTTTTTGTGCTATCCAAATCTGTTTGTACAACAGCGGCTTGAGAATAAAAGTTATTTGAATAATAAGGAAATGAAAACATCAATATTGAAAGAATGGTAACTGACCATAAAAAGCTTTTTGAGTTTAGAAAGCTCTTCTTTGCAGGAACTTCACAATTGCAATCATCTACAGGCTTTGTCTTATATGCTTGATAGAAAGCTAAGCCTAACGCAATGATTGATATTCCGATCAAGAAAGGTCTGGCAGGTTCTACCCATGAAAAAGTTGAAGCTGCTCCTGCAACTCCCCCAAACATTGCGATTATTGGGGCAATACAGCATAATGAAGAAGCAATAGCAGCAAAAAGACCTGTGCTTGCGTAAGTTATTTTCATACTGATTCTAGTATTTGATTGTTACCAATTTTTTCAAAGAAACCTTGTAGCAAAACTTTGTATTGAGGATTCAAAGAATAATAGATGGTCTGTGCGACTCTTTGATTTCGGATGATATTTCCATCCTTTAGTTTTCTCAAATGCTGCGAAATAGCAGGTGGAGACATGGAAAGTATATCACTCAAATCGCAAACGCAAAGTCGTTCTTCGCTGAATAGCAGATACAATATTTTCAATCGTACTTCATTGCCTGCTAAATTCAAAGCTTTTGAAAGCATTTCAATTGAAGTTTCAACTTTTCCAATTTCAGTTTTGCAATTTTTAATCTGCTGCTCATCTGCAAAAACACGAATACAGGTGGTTTCTTTCATGATACAAATTTAATCTTATTTCTTTATTTAAGCATTTGCTTAAATAAATATTGTTGTAATATTTTTATAATTTTGATTTTGATGAAAAAGATATTTTCACTCTTCTTATCACTTTTTGTTCTCTTGAGTTCAATTAACTTTAATTTAAGCGCACATTATTGTGGGCAAAAGTTGATTGACATTTCGTTGTTTGGTAATGCGGAGAAATGTGAAATGCAACAAATAGAAGAGTGTGAAGATAGTACTTCATCGTGTTGTGGTGATCGGCAGATATTAATCGAAAGTAATGATTATCTGGCTTCAAAGAAACTTTCAAAGACCCAGATTGATTCAATTGAAGTCTTACTAGGCAACATATATTATGCAATTGATTTATTGCTCTTAATTGACCATTGGAAAGAACTCGTAAATTTTTATATTCCTCCCTTGGCTGAACGTAAAGCGCCTGCTTTACATCAGTCTTTTCTATTGTAGTTTATCTTGTTTATCTCATCCTAAGCGATGCTTAGGATAAGGATTGGCAGTTATTCTGTTGTCCTACTCAAATAGCAATTAACATCAATACTTATCGTTTAGCATTCTCAATGACCAATACGATTTATATAAAAAATATGGTTTGCCCACGCTGCATAACTGCTGTAGAACAAACTTTAAAAGACTTAAGTATTCCTTTTCATTCCATAGAATTAGGGTCTGTTAGATCCATTAACCCAGTGACAAGGACAAAAAAGAAGCTATTGGCAGAAAAATTAAAGGACTTAGGTTTTGAATTGCTTCTGACAGAAAAATCGGCGTTGATTTCTAAAATCAAAAACTTAATTATTCGAGAAATCCATTATGGCAGTAAACATCATACAATAAAGTTTTCCGTTTATCTAAGTGAGAATACAGGACATGAATATACATACATCAGTCGATTGTTCTCAGCGGTAGAAGGCATAACCATTGAGAAGTTTATTACTAAACAGAAAGTAGAAAGAATAAAAGAATTGCTTTTTTATGATGAGAATACGCTTTCAGAGATAGCCATTGAAATGAATTATAGTAGTGTTGCGTACTTATCTGCACAATTTAAGAGGGAGACTGGAATGACGACTACTGCTTTTAAATCTCTAATAGATAAGAATAGAAAAAGTCTGGATCAGTTTTGATTATGAGCCAATTATCAAGTAATAATATCAAAGCTTTTATACTGCTCTTATCATTTTTAGGCGTGCAGGTTATTTCCTTGGTTTGTACCGTAATCAAATTAGGGCATAAGATTACTCACTCATTTCATGAACAATCCTCTCATGCGCACCATCATCACAATCATTCACAGACTCATCACGACGACATGGAGAACGAAGAAGATGAAGAAAGTTGTTGTGTTGAGAATGCAAGTGTCTTTTTAAATGGTATGGAAGCAATAGCGACTGATGTTCAGTTTAATCTGAAGGTATTTCAATTTGTGCTTTGGGCTAATGCTTTTCAGAATCCTTATTCAATTGGGTTTTACCAAGTATTGATTGATCAAATACGACCTCCACCATTAATTACTCTCAAAGCTTGTGATTTAAGAATACTTATTCAATCTTTTTTGATCTGATTCATTTTCAGGGCAAAAGGCATATAGCCACTTTTTGCCTTGAACTCTAAGCAATCAGTAAAATTACCCAGGGGGTAATTGTTTCAAAAAGTTTGAATATGAATCAATATACCAGAAAAATTACAAACCATAAATTATTTGACGGATTAAATAAAAAAGAAAAAGATACCATAGAATACCACCTAGAAAAAGGTTATTTATATCCTAGAGAATTTGTTTACAGGAATGATGATAGGGAAAAGCATATTTACCTTATTTACCAAGGGACTATTCTTATCGGTAGAAATTTTGGAAAGCAAACTGAGATTGCATTTCAATTGACGATGATACCTATATTCTTAGGAATTGAGTCATTTCTATTGCCGGGAAAAAATAATCAATTTGCAAGGGCTATGTCTGATGTTTATTACTGCAAAATCAAAAAGAAAGTTTTCATCGATATATTTAAAGCTAATACGACTTTTCAAAGTACAATTCGTAACCAACTAGCTAAAAGTATGTTTGATATAAAGAACAAATATGACATGCTTCACTCTAATGTTATATTTATAGATCGGATGAAAGATTTTCTTATAGAGTTGTCGATTAAAAACTCATTAGTGAATCAAGAATCACTGGAGTTTAATTTACACATGACCCATCATGAGATTGCAATGTACCTTCAGACTTCCAGGCAATCTGTTTCACATTGTTTTAGCCAAATGAGGAAGCAAGGAATTATTGATTATGGAAGGAGTTATATCAAGATCCTAGATAAAGAACGGTTAATGAAATGGAAATTTCATTAATAAACAACAAAATCTTGATAATTAAAATCAAAATTCCATAACAAAAATTAAAATTTCCGCTAAGACCTTTGTTTTGTCAAAATTCAATTATGAAAGAAAAGAATACAAAATATATTAAGGAGACTTATCCGGTGATGGGCATGACCTGTGCCGCTTGCGCTTCAAGTGTTGAATCCATTTTATCACATGTGCAAGGTGTGCAATCTGCTATAGTGAATTTTGCATCCAACTCTGTCTTAGTTGAATATGAGAAAGAAACTGAAAAAGAGTCGTTAAAAAAAGCGCTGCAAGATATTGGATATGACTTACTCATTGATGAGGCAGATCCTGTCATTGCGCAAGAGGAATTAGCTGAAAAGAAATATCAATTAACCAAGAAAAGAACCATTTCCGCTGCAATCCTTATGCTTCCTGTTTTTATCAGCGGTATGTTCTATATGGAGTGGCGAGCAGGACAATGGGTATCTTTAGTGCTAACTATTCCCATTTTGTTTTGGATTGGAAAAGACTTTTTCATTAACGCATGGAAACAAGCAAAACATGGAAAAGCCAATATGGATACCTTAGTAGCTCTAAGCACAGGAATAGCTTTTTTATTCAGCTTATTCAATACCCTATATCCGCAGTTTTGGACAGGTAAAGGCTTGGAAGCTCATGTGTACTATGAAGCAGCCACCGTTATTATCACTTTTATTCTGTTGGGTAAACTTTTGGAAGAAAAAGCAAAATCCAATACCTCTTCTGCAATCAAAAAGCTAATGGGCTTGCAACCCAAGACAGTAACTGTAATTGTTGATGGAACAGAAAAGCAACTTCCGATCAAAGAAGTAGTAATCGGACAAACCCTAATTGTGAAACCTGGTGAGAAAATTGCCGTTGATGGCAAGGTTAGCTCAGGACAATCTTTTGTTGACGAAAGTATGATTAGCGGAGAACCCATACCTGTTGAAAAAACCACAGGTGAAAAAGTCTTTGCAGGAACAATCAATCAAAAAGGGAACTTTCAGTTTACCGCAGAAAAAGTGGGAAGCGAAACCCTCTTGTCACAAATCATCAAAATGGTGCAAGAAGCTCAAGGAAGCAAAGCTCCTGTTCAGAAGTTAGTAGATAAAATTGCAGGAATCTTTGTGCCTATTGTGATTGCAATATCAATCATCACCTTTTTTTCTTGGATGTTTTTGGGCGAGACAGATGCCCTTACTCATGCTCTTTTAACCTCAATTGCAGTTCTTGTTATTGCTTGCCCCTGTGCCTTGGGTTTAGCCACCCCAACAGCTATAATGGTTGGAGTTGGCAAAGGAGCAGAAAACAACATATTGATAAAAGATGCAGAAAGCTTAGAAATTGGGCATAAGGTAGATGCCATTATTTTGGATAAAACGGGAACAATAACCAAGGGGAAACCGGAGGTAACGGAAGTGTTGTGGTACAAAGAAGATGTAAAGTTCAAGCAGATTCTGTTAACTTTAGAAAAGCAATCTGAACACCCATTAGCTTCTGCAGTTGTAGAACACCTGAAAGATAAAACAACCGATAACATTCAATTAACCGACTTTGAAAGCATTACAGGGCAAGGTGTAGAAGGAAAAGTTGACCAATCGCTTTACTGCATTGGTAACGAAAGGTTTGTTAATGATAAAGGACTTCAAGTTCCACATGATATAAAGAAAAAGGTAAGCGATTGGCAGTCAAAAGCTCGAACAGTAGTATATTTTGCAAATCATGAAACAGTTTTAGCAATCATTGCCATAGGGGATCAGATTAAAGACACTTCTCGGGATGCCATTCAGCAATTACAAGATAAGGGAATAGAAGTCCATATGCTTACAGGAGATAATAAGCAAACGGCTAAAGCTGTTGCCGCTGAAGTGGGCATCAAAGAATTTAAAGCAGAAGTTATGCCAGGAGATAAAGCAGCTTTTGTTGAAATGCTGCAACAAGAAGGTAAAACCGTGGCGATGGTGGGAGATGGAATTAATGACTCTCATGCCTTGGCTCAAGCTGACTTAAGTATTGCCATGGGGCATGGAACGGACATCGCAATTGATGTGGCTAAGATGACACTAATCGGTTCCGATTTGGCAAGTATTCCCAAAGCCTTACAATTATCATCAAAAACGGTTAATGGCATTAAGCAAAACCTTTTTTGGGCCTTTATATACAACATAATAGGAATTCCTATTGCGGCAGGCGTGCTTTATCCCATCAATGGCTTTTTATTGGATCCTATGATTGCAGGTATGGCAATGGCATTTAGCTCGGTTTCAGTTGTAATGAATAGTTTACGTTTAAAATCAGTCCAATTATCATCAAACTAAAAATTAAAGATATGAGTACGTTAAAATTTAAAACCAATATTAAATGCACTGGCTGTTTATCTAAAATAAGCCCAACCTTAGATCAGGTCAAAGGAATTGACAAGTGGAAGGTCAATTTAAACGATGAAAATAAAATGCTAATCATAGAAACAGAGAAATTGAGTGCGAGTGAAGTCATTCAGATTGTTGAGGAGACCGGTTTTAAAGCTGTTAATGTTAGTTAAGACTAGAGTTTTGAGTTATTGTAAGTAATTGATATTCATAAGTAATCATTGTCGGATAGACGACAACATTTGAAATTAAGTTTAATTATGACAAATATCATTTTGTAGCCTGATCAATCCGTGTAACTTTGTATTTACAATGAGAAAAATTGTATCTATACTTCTAATTCCATTAATGCTGTTCTCTAATATAGGAGTAGTGTTGTCAGCACACTTGTGCAATGGAGAAGTTTTTGAATCAGTTATTTCTTTTTCGCATGAAGAGCTGGATTGTGGCATGTCGACGAGTGCCTGTGAGGTTATACCTCATCAAACAGGTGTTCATGCCAAAAACTGTTGTGATGATTCTTATCAGGAATTACAAATAGAAGATAAATTTAAAGGGTCGAAAGTAAGAAGCGAACAAATAAAGGCGCCTTTGATTGTGATACTGTATGTTAGTTTAACGAATTTTTATTCGCTTGAGCAAGATGAAGAGCTGAATGGCTCTTATTACACACCTCCCCTTTTGAGTCAAGATGTTCCCGTCTTGATTCAATCTTTCCTAATTTGAATATAGGCTCTCTCTTTCATTCTGACTGATTCTTCTTATCGGTCTATTTCTACTATTCAAATTTTTTAAAATACATTTTGTTATGCTGAATAAGCTAATCAAATTTTTCTTGGAGAACAAGTTGATCACAGCTCTGCTTGTCATCATCTTCATTGGGTGGGGAGTGAGTACCGCACCATTTAATTGGAAAATGGACTGGTTTCCTCGTGATCCGGTACCTGTTGATGCCATACCAGATATAGGTGAGAATCAACAGATTGTCTTTACCACTTGGATGGGACGTTCGCCTCAGGACATTGAAGATCAAATTTCTTACCCCTTAACTACAGCCCTTCTGGGGGTGCCGGGTGTTAAAACTATTCGGAGTAATTCAATATTTGGCTTATCAACCATATACATCATTTTCGAAGACGATGTTGAATTTTATTGGAGTCGTACTAGAATTCTTGAGAAACTAAATTCATTGCCCGCAGGCACATTACCTACCGAAGTCCAACCGGCATTAGGTCCAGATGCCACAGCTTTAGGGCAAATTTTTTGGTACACCCTTGAAGGGCGTAACCCTGAAACTGGGGAACCTACAGGAGGATGGGATCCTCAAGAGTTAAGAACCATTCAGGATTTCTATGTGGGATATGCTTTAACGTCGGCTGCGGGAGTCTCTGAGGTAGCGGCCATTGGCGGTTTTGTCAAAGAGTATCAGGTCGATATTGACCCTGTGGCAATGAAGGAGTATAATGTCAATGTTGCTCAGATTATGCATGCGGTTAAAGAAAGTAACCTTGATGTTGGTGCAAGAACTATAGAATACAATCGCGCAGAGTATCTGGTAAGAGGACTTGGTTATATCAGAAGCTTAGAAGATTTAGAGGAAGCAGTTGTTACCCAGCATGATAATACACCGATTCGCATAAAGGATATAGCTGTAGTGAATTTTGGTCCCGCTACACGAAGAGGAGGACTGGATAAAGGAGGAGCCGAAGCTACAGGGGCAGTTGTAGTTTCAAGATATGGAGCTAACCCTATGGAAGTGATTGAAAATGTCAAGAAAAAGATCGATGAAATTTCTCCTGGTTTACCCTCAAAAACACTGGCTGATGGAACGGTATCTAAAGTAACTGTAGTGCCATTTTATGACCGGACCGGTTTGATCAAGGAAACCCTGGGAACTTTAGAGGAGGCCTTGGAGCACGAGATTCTTATTTCCATTATAGTTGTTCTGGTATTGGTAATGAACATGAGGGCTTCCATAGTCATATCAACATTGTTGCCAATCGGAGTGCTGATGACCTTTATAGTCATGAGGTATTTCGGTGTTGATGCAAATGTTGTTGCTCTTTCAGGGATTGCAATTGCGATTGGTGTGATGGTAGATGTGGGAGTGATTTTTGTTGAGAACATAGTGCGGCATTTAGAGATGCCGGAAAATAAAGGAGCCCGAGGGAAGAAGCTTTTAGTAATAGTTTACGACGGTTCAGTAGAAGTTGCATCCGCTATTATTACTGCTTTAGCCACTACAATCGTTAGCTTTCTACCAGTCTTTGCCATGCAAGCAGCTGAAGGTAAACTATTCAAGCCACTAGCCTTTACCAAAACCTTTGCTTTACTCGCATCTTTATTGCTTGGACTAATTGTAGTTCCCGCATTGGCACACACCATTTTCTCGATCAGATTTGACAAAGAAAGGTCGAAGAGAATTTGGGCTCTTGTGATTGCAGGTTTAGGCATAACCTTTTTACTTGTCTATGGAAGTTTACCGGCGATCGCATTAATTCTCTTTGGTCTCAATAATCTCTTAGAATACAAATGGCCTAAAAAATGGCAGGTGTGGCCCAATCGAATAAACACACTCATTATTCTATTAACGGTAATTTATTTCCTAAATGGTGCTTGGATGCCACTTGGAGCACAAAATAGCTTTTTGGTCAATTATCTTTTCGTAATCATTCTGGTTACTGTAGTATTAGGAGCTCTGCTTGTGATTGTTCATTTTTATCCAAGGCTATTGAAATGGTGTCTTGAACATAAATGGCAGTTTTTTTCACTGCCAATTCTGATTTTACTATTTGGGCTTACTTCTTGGCAAGGATTTGATCGAGTATTTGGTTTCGTTGCCAATACTGCTGAGGCAGTAGGATGGGAAATGCGACAAAGTGATGGATGGCAAGCTCTAAATGAAAAATTTCCGGGTGCTGGAAAGGAATTTATGCCTCCATTGGATGAAGGATCTTATTTATTGATGCCGACAACCATGTCTCATTCCGGTATCGAAGAGAACATTGATGTAATTAAGAAAGTAGATGGATTTGTAGCTCAAATCCCAGAAGTTGAATCAGTAGTTGGGAAATGGGGTAGAGTTAATTCTGCTCTGGATCCAGCACCGATTTCAATGTTTGAAAATACGATTAACTATAAACCGGAATATATGGTCGATGAAAATGGCCATAGAATGAGGTTTAAAACGGATGAAGATGGGAATTACCTTCTGAAGAATGGAAGTAATTACCATCCTGATCGGGATGGTTTTCGAAAAGTAGAGAAGGAAGAATTAATAGTAGATAAAAAAGGAGGAGAATATTTTCGACAATGGAGAGAGCATATTCATTCACCCGACGATATCTGGAAAGAAATTGTTAAAGCAACCAATATTCCAGGTATGACCTCAGCTCCTAAGCTACAGCCCATTCAAACTAGATTGGTCATGCTGTCAACTGGAATGAGGGCACCAATAGGTATTAAAGTTTATGGGCCAGATCTTCAAACAATTGAAAGAGTGGGTTTGCAATTGGAAAAAATCCTGCAACAGGTGCCAAGCATAGAGAGTTCGTCCGTATTCGCAGATCGAATTGTCGGAAAGCCATACTTAGAATTTGATGTCGATCGGAAAGCAATAGCCAGATATGGCTTGAGTATGAAAAACCTTCAAAATCAGATTGAAGTGGCTATTGGTGGCATTAAACTAACTACTACTGTTGAAGGAAGAGAGCGTTTTCCGGTGAGAGTGAGATATGCAAGAGAGTATAGGGATAATCCTGAAGATGTGAAAAAAGTATTGATACCGACTCCTGCTGGAGCACAGGTACCCTTGGGAGAGTTGGCTGAGATCACCTACAGAAGAGGCCCTCAGGTCATCAAGAGTGAAGATACATTTTTAAACGGTTATGTCATTTTTGATAAGAAAGAAGGTTATGCGGAAGTTGATGTAGTTGAAGAAACTCAACGATTCATTCAGGCTAAAATGGATGCAGGAGAATTTATGTTACCGGCTGGAGTTTCCTATAAATTCACGGGCAATTATGAGAATCAGATACGAGCTACTAAACGATTGGGAATTGTTGTCCCCATTTCTCTATTGGCAATTTTTCTAATCCTATACTTTCAGTTTGGAAAGGTACAAACTACTCTCATGGTTTTTTCCGGAATATTTATCGCCTTTTCCGGCGGATTCATCATGATGTGGCTTTATGGTCAAGAATGGTTTATGAACTTCTCCATTGCTGAAGTGAATATGCGTGACTTATTCGATATGCATACCATTAATCTGAGCGTTGCAGTTTGGGTCGGCTTTATAGCATTATTCGGAATTGCAACAGATGATGGTGTAATCATGGGCACCTATATTAAACAAACTTTTGAAGCGGAAAAGCCTGAGACAATACAGGAGGTGCGCGATTCCATCTTACATGCCGGAATTAAAAGAGTACGCCCCGCAATGATGACTGCAGCAGTAGCAATTATTGCTTTAATCCCGGTACTGACATCTACCGGTAAAGGATCTGACATTATGGTGCCAATGGCCATTCCAACATTTGGAGGAATGTCTATTCAAGTAATTACGATGTTCATTGTACCGACTTTATACTGCGCCTGGCAAGAAAATATTTTGAAGAGAAAGGCTAAAAAACAACTTAAATCAGCATAAGATGAAAATAATAACCAATATAAAGATCTTACTGTTAATGATTTTTTTGACGGCCATTGGAGATTCAATGGTAAAAGCACAAGAGTCAGAAGATCCTCTTGAGCAATACTTAATGATTGCAGCAGAAAATAACCCTGAGCTAAAGGCAATTTTTAATAGCTATTTGGCAGCTTTGGAGCGCCTACCACAGGCCAAAAGTCTTCCGGACCCCAAGCTGATGTTTAATGTTTTTGCAAGCCCGGTAGAAACAAGGGTTGGGGCACAGAATGCAGGAATATCTTTAAATCAAGCTTTTCCGTGGTTTGGGCAATTGAAATCACAAGAACAGGCAATGGCAATGCTTGCCAAGGCAAGATTTGAAGTTTTTGAAGACACAAAGAATCGGTTGTATTTTGATCTAAAGTCTACTTACTACGATTTATACGTGTTAGAAGCAGCGATTGCTATCACCGATAGAAATGTACAATTATTGGAATCATTTCATGAATTGGCCAAGGTTCGCTTGGAATCCAATACTGGCAGTTCAGTTGACTTGTTAAGGGTGAAAATGGACTTAGATGAACTAGACAATCAGCTCATCTTTCTCAAAGAGTCTAAGATTCCCATTCAGGCAAAATTCAATGAGTTAATGAATGCCCCTCAGGAGATTCAAATTGTAATGCCCGATACATTGATGACATTGAATTTAATTGAAGGAAAAAATGCCTTGCTTGACTCTCTGGTAAAAAATCCGAGTTTAAAAAGTTTAGACTACAAAGTTTCTTCACTAGATGCTGAGATTGATGTTGCTCATAAAATGGGACTCCCAGCTTTCAGTTTGGGGCTTTCTTACATCAATGTCTCTCCTAGGTCTGATGTCCCTGATTTTTCTGAGAATGGGAAGGATGCGATAATTTTTCCGCAGGTAGGAGTAAAAATTCCAATTTACCGGAATAAGTACCGTGCCATGGTAAAAGAAAAAGAGTTGATGAAAACATCAGTTGCAAATCGAAAAGAGGATCGGGAAAATAAATTAAGAACAGCTCTTGAGGGTGCATGGCGTGACTACGCCGATGCTTATAGAAGGGTTAGTTTATACAAACGCTTAGTCACATACGCTGAACAATCGCTTGATATTTTGGTGGCGGAATACACAACTGCAGGGATATATTTTGAAGAAGTATTGAGAATGGAACGACAACTACTCAGGTATGAACTAGAACTAGAAAAGGCACGTGCGGATCAAAACACCTTCGTTGCATATATCAATTACATCACAGGTAAAAAGTATTAAAAATGAAAAGTTTAGAGATAATAAAAAGAAAAAAAGTCCTCTCTTATTTATTAGTGTTAATAGTGGGAGTGCTCATTGGGTGGTTGTTATTGGGGAGAAATGGCAACAATAATCAGGAATTACCAGTTTCAGAACATGCTGCAATGAACCATGAAGAAGGCACCACATGGACATGTTCCATGCATCCTCAAATTCAGAAAGAAGAACCCGGCAACTGCCCAATTTGCGGAATGGAGCTAATACCAATGAAAGACGATGACTCAGAGAATGAAGCTGAACAGTATACTGTAAGACTCTCAAATGCAGCAATGAAAATAGCTGAAGTAGAAATGTCTACCATAGAAAAGAAGGCACCTTACAAGGAGGTATATCTTCCAGGAAAGGTGATAGCAGATGAACGAAATGTTGCTGAACTCACAGCACGTTATGCCGGAAGAATTGAAAAACTGATGGTCAATTTTACAGGACAAAAGGTAAGTAAAGGACAAGTTTTAGCTAAAGTATACTCTCCGGAATTGGTCACCGCCCAAAAGGAGTTATTTGAAGCTCTAAAATTCAAAGATAGTAATCCCGCTTACTATAAAGCATCCAAAAATAAATTGAAGTTATGGGATTTGACCGATGCTCAAATTGAAGCCATTGAAGAATCTGGTGAGGTGAACTTTTACTTTGATGTGCTTTCTCCAATTTCAGGTACAGTAACCATGCGGCATGTTGCATTAGGGGATTATGTGAAAGAAGGCTCTGCACTTTTTGAAGTGGTAGATTTAAGTTATGTATGGGTGATGTTTGATGCTTATGAGTCTGATATTCCATGGATTAAACTAAATGATAAAATCAAGTTTAAAATAAAGTCATTACCAGGGCAGTCATTTGAAAGTACCGTAACTTTTATTGACCCGGTAATTAATCCAATGTCACGCGTTGCAAAAGTTCGTGCTGAGCTCAAGAATCCCAAAGATTTATTGAAACCCGAAATGTTGACAGATGGAATATTGAGAACCATGTTGCCCGGGGCAGACGATCAGTTGGTCGTTCCTAAATCGGCGATCTTATGGACCGGCAAGAAAGCAGTTGTGTACGTAATGACTGATGATCACAACAATATGTTTCAATACCGAGAAATAAATTTAGGTGCCGATGCCGGAGCATATTATCTCGTAGAGTCAGGACTTGAAGAGGGTGAAATGATAGCTACGAACGGAGTCTTTAAAATTGATGCAGCAGCTCAGCTTAAGGGAGAAAAGAGTATGATGAATCCTGAAGGCGGTAAAGTTTCAATGGGTCACAATCATGGCGAAAAACCTAAGAGAAATTCAAAAGTAAACGATGAGCATAAAAATCATCAAGAGGGTGAATCAGAATCTAAAATGAATATGCAGATAGATGAAACTTTCCAATTGCAATTGACCAATGCTTATGAAATACAATTGAACCTTCTTCAGGCATTTATCGCTTCTGATGCTCATTCAGTAAAAAGCAATTCTGAATTGGTAAAAGAAAGCTTTAAGAAGATAGACATGAACCTTCTTTCAGGAGAGATGCATACGAAATGGATAGAAGTCTTCAAGGAAATAGACCAATCATTGAATATGATGAATGCTGCAGATGACATTGGGAGGCAAAGACAGAGTTATGCACATTATAACGATGCGCTTTATTCGGCAATAAAGATGTACGGATTAAGAGACAAAAGCGTGTATGTCAATTATTGCCCAATGGCTAGAGATGGAGAAGGAGCCTATTGGTTAAGTTCTAGCAAGGAGATTGAGAACCCTTATTTCGGAGAATCGATGTTGAGTTGTGGAGAAACAAAAGAGTTGATCAATTAATGCATTTAAAATGAAAAGTTGTTGTCAATCAGAAAATAAAAGGCCAAATAAATTTAAAAAATGGAGTAGACTGGGTTTTTGGCTCTTTCTTTTTGCTGTAATAATATATCTAGCTACAAATCAATAATTAAATAAATATTAATCGCTTTTAAAGCACAATACAATGAAAATGAAAAATAGAATAATTAAAGTAATGCTCATCATCGTCATGAGCACTGGAACATCAGTCTTAATCGCTCAAAATCATGATCACTTGCACCATCATGGAGAACACCAATCCGCGAAGGACAATGAAAAAACGAAAACGAATGAATATGAGGAAGTTTCAAAAGCATTTAAAGAACAACTTAATCAGGTTTTTACTGCCACGGATGAGTTGAATAAACTCTTTATTACCGAAGATCAAAAGCAAATTTTTAATGGTATTCAGAAGGTTCAGTTATCATTAAAAAATGTGGAGATGAAATTATTGGGTAAGGGAAAATCACACCAGAACTGGATGATGCAATCAAAAGCACTCAATGATGCGCTTGATAAAGTGAGAAAAGCTTTGGAATTTCAAGAACAACAAGCAAGCTTGGCTGCATTTAACCAAGAACTGTACGAAACCATAAAGGCATTTGGCATAAGTACTACCGCCTATTATCAATACTGCCCAATGGCACTGAGCAACCGGGGAGCACATTGGTTGAGCACGACCAAGGAAATAAAGAATCCATATATGGGCAATAAGATGTTGTCTTGTGGAAAAACAATGGAAACAATTAATTAAATCACTAAAGAATTATACATCATGAAAAATGCAATCTTAAAAATAAGTGCCTTGATAGGAATTCTATTTATTGGATTAATATTCTTTCTATCAAGTACGAATGCCTCATCTGATCAGGAAGTTGTCAAAGAAGCTCAGACCCAACAAACTTCAGCTGAAATTCCAAAAGAAGAAGTATGCATGGTTAACGATGCATTTATGGGAAAATCACAAATAGAAGTTCCTGTAAATGGTAAAATGTATTATGGATGTTGTAATATGTGTGTAAAGAGGCTAAATGAGTCTGAAGAGATTCGTTCTGCGAAAGATCCGTTTACAAAAGAAATTGTCGATAAGGCATCGGCTTACATTGTTTTAGATCCTGATTCAGATCAAGATGAAGTATTGTACTTCAAAGACCAGACTACCTATCAGAAATTCATGGAAAGTAGAGAGCAGTAAACGCTGAAATTTTTTCAACTCATCGAAGATTAGAAAAATGTTACGCGAAGAATTTAAAGTTAAAGGAATGATTTGTAGTAATTGCCTCAAGGTACTTACGATGGAATTAAAGTCTACCGGTGCTGTAATAATGGAGATACAACTGGGCAGAGTCGTTATCGAATACGATCCACAAGTGGTTCCTAAAAAACGCATTATAGACTCCATTTGCGACAATGAATTTGAAATTATTTCTGATCAGAAAATGATTTTTTCGGAAGAGACCAAAAGATGGATTATCCATTATGTATGGAATACTTTTCACGATAATCGATTGTCTGATTTTTTAACAAAAAAGCAATACAAAAGTTACAATGCGATCAGTAAAAATTTCAAGCATAATTATGGAAGGAGTATTGAACGATATCATGTTCTATTGAAAGTAGAGAGGGTTAAAGAACTCATTGATGAGGGAGCGTTGAGCTTCAGTGAAATTGCATATACTGTTGGTTATCAAAGTCCGTCTGCTTTGGCAAAACAGTTTAAGGTAGAAACTGGGATGACCTTGAAGGAATACAAAGAAGTTGGCATTGGTAAGAGGATTCCGCTTGACAAAATATGACAACTTTTAAGTGCGATATGACAATGGCTTCTATTTGCTCTAGGGTATCATTGTATTCCTAACCATTAATAGTTGATTAGATTGATGGTAGAGATCGTTCATGGAGGTTTATTAAGCTGAATGGTTAATACCTCCATGTCGATTTCTGAACTAGATAAGCATTAATCGAAATCGTTACAGAAACGAAAAAATAGCTTGCAATGAAAAATTTAAAAAGGCAATTGAAAGGGCTTTCCAGAATCTGGGTGATAATAATAAGTTTAACCGTGTTGAGCGCCTGGCAAATAAATGTCGCTCAAAATAGTGCTTGGGTGGCGCCATCTAGTGCTGATCAACTTAAGAATCCATTGAAGGGAGATGAAGCAGCTACCAAAGCAGGCGCAGTATTGTATAAACAAATGTGTGCAATATGTCACGGAGATAAGGGTAAAGGAGATGGAATGGCGGGGATGAGTTTAAATCCAAGACCTTCGAATTTTACTAAATCAACCCTTCAAGAACAAACAGATGGGGCACTCTTCTGGAAATTAACTACAGGAAGGAGTCCCATGGCGGCCTATAAGGGAATATTAGAAGAAAATCAACGATGGCAATTAGTGAATTATATCAGAACCTTTAAAAAATAAATACCATGAAAAAGTTATTGTTTACGACTTTGTCTATGTTATTGATACTTCCTTTTGTAAATGGACAGACATCAACAGATGACAATACTACAACGAGTATTGCAAATTATCTGAAGCCAGGCAAATCCAAATTCATGTTGAGGGGGTACTATCATACCGGATTTGAAAACATAACAACAGGAAATGAAGAAGAGTCGATATTCAATCCGGGGAATATTGCACCGATTCTCATGTATAAGCAGTCTGACCGCCTGTTTTTTGAAGCGGAATTTGAAGGAGAATTTGAAGATGGCAATTTTGAGCTTGGCTTGGAATATGCAAATGTATCTTATGTGTTAAATGATTATGCCATAGTAAGGGCAGGTAAGTTCTTGCTTCCTTTTGGAACCTTTATGGAAAAACTTCACCCCGCGTGGATCAATCGATTATCAACTGCGCCTCTGGGGTATGGCCATGATGGAATCCTACCCACGAGTGAGATTGGAGTGGAATTGAGAGGAGCCTTTTACACCGGAAGCATTAAGTTAAATTATCAATTGTATGCCATTAACGGACCGCAATTAAAAGTTGGTGGCGATGAGCCTGAGGAGGCTGGGATGCTTGATTTTGGTGGAGTCGAAGATAATAATTTAGATAAAGCTCTTGGTGGTCGATTGGGTATTTTCCCCTTCTCAAACTCATGTTTGGAATTGGGTGTTTCAATGTTAAGCGGAGCGGTGGGAAGTAATGAGACAGAGTATGAAGACATCAGAACAAATATGTATGCATTGGATTTATCATTTGTAAGAAATGTGAATTTCTTGAAAAGCATGGTCGACATTAAAGGGCAGTACAATTTAGTTCAAACTGATGATGCCAATTATGATGATCCTGAAGGTGCACCGGGAGATCGATATACCTACGACAATGAGAGCAGCGCTTATTATGGACAACTTTCTATCAGACCATCCATGAGTGGAAATGATTTTCTCCGAAAGCTTGAATTGGTTGGGAGATACAGTGCATTAGAATCACCAGAAGGAGCGCTTTGGGAACAAAATCCAACACAAACAGCGGTAGGATTGAACTATTGGTTTGATTGGAGAACAGTATTAAAAATTGGATATCAGACCACTGATGGTATAGGAGAACACGACTCAGATGAAACCATTACTTCTGATCTTATATATGTGCATTGGGCCATTGGATTTTAAAAAATATTGAAATGAAAAAAATTGCTTTACTAATCGCTTTTTCCTTTTGTTTAACTGTAGTTTTTGTTACGAGTTGTAAACCATCGGAAGCTGTGGCTTCCAAGACAGGGGCACAAATATGGGGAGAAAATTGTGTGCGTTGCCACAATGCCCCTAGCCCCGCAACTTTCTCAGATGTAGAATGGGAAGTTGCAGGAAGGCATATGCAAATCAGAGCGAACCTCACACCAAACGAAACGGAAAAGGTAATCGAGTTTCTTAAGTCGGCAAATTAGTGAACTTAATTACATGCGTCTCCTAATTTTAGTCTTCCTTTTTATCCCTTTTTGGGCTGATGCTCAATCTAAAGGAGAAATAATTTTTAAATCGAACTGCGCTTCTTGTCATACCATAGGTAAAGGGAATCTGGTTGGACCAGATTTAGAAGGTTTGATGGAACGTAGAGATGAATCTTGGGTGAGGAGATTTATCCAATCTTCACAAAGCCTATTGGCAGAAGGAGATTCTCTGGCTTTAGCTTTGTTTCAAGAGAATAATTATGTGCCTATGCCTGATCAATTATTGTCGGAAGAGGACCTGACGGCAGTGCTTGATTATATAAACGCTCAGACAACTCAATCCTCTACTGCCGAAGTAGATAAGCAGATGGAGCCTAAAGCAACAGGGACTAACAATAAGCAAGAAAAAATAAAGCATTCTGTTTTTAAAAACTTTATCAATCGTCCGATAAATTGGATTTTCACTTTTGCGCTTTTGGTTATTATCTCAGTGTTCTACACCCTACTGAAGGTCATACAGATTTTAGCGGAATATAACATACGAAAGAAAGATGAAAGCTAATAATAACTTTCGGTTAGTGAGTTTGCTATTTCTTTTACTTCAAGGAATCAATCTTGAGGCACAAGAAGTGTATGGAACCGACAATGGCATCATTCATATCTCGATGGTGAAAGGTGAGGAAGTAATAACAGCTATTAGCAAGAACTTGATGGTCATAATCAACTACGATGATGCATCGTTTAAATTACGATTAGATAAGTCTACACTGGAAACTGGAGTTGACTCGATAGATAAAGTGTTGGGAAAGAAAATCTACGACAATATAGAGTTTGAAGGTAAGCTGGGTATAGAGCAAGTAAAGACTGAAAAGCATCCACCACAAGATTTTGATGTCAATGGTTACATCACCTGCTCTCCTCACCATGTTGCAGTGATAGGGAAAGGTCATTTGGAGCATATATTTGGAGAGTTTTATTCCTGCATTTTAAATATGACCTTTTACATCAATCCTAAAGAGTTTGATTTAGAAAAAACCTTTGGTAGAGATCTAACCGGAGATCTCAAGGTTGAAATTATTCAGTCTGTCTTAAAAAGAAGAGAGTAAATTAAGATGCACATTGTCATTTAGATGTCTTCTTTTAAGAAAGTCCTTGATTAGTTCTGGACGAAGCATAAAACCTGCACTTTTCTTCTTTCATCAATCAATGTCTCTTGCATCTTATGCAAACCGCAAAGGGTGAAATATGATAAGAGTTATAAGAGATATGATAATGGAAGCTATTCACATACTTATATACTTGTATAGTGGTTTGTGATGGAGGTATATCATTCATTCACCACCTAAAAAATAGTATTAACATAAAGCTGTCAGTCGAAAGAAAGTCAGCAATTAAAAAACAAACATTATGCATTTTTATGAAGGTTACCATTTCTGGGGAATGCACCTGATTTGGTGGTTAATTTGGGTTGTTCTATTGTTTTGGATCTTTGCGATTCCTGATGATATACCAGGTCAACGCAAAAAGAAAGAGACTCCATTAGATATTCTTAAAAGGAGATATGCCGCAGGTGATATAACAACCGAGCAATTTCAAGAGAAAAAGAAAACTTTAGAGGCATAAGTTTCCCCATTGGTTCGTTATTTCCAATGATGGAGCATAATCCATTATGACTGAAAAAGTACTTAAAATTTAAATCAGGATTATGAAATACTATCATAGTAAGATCTTTAGAGGTTTTGATTTTGAAGCCCTTTTAACGAGAGTTGAGAAAGAATTAAAAGAAGAGGGTTTTGGAATATTAACTGAAATCGATCTTAGTGAAACATTGAAAAAGAAGCTAAATGTAGATTTTAGGAAATATAAAATCTTAGGTGCCTGTAATCCTACTTTGGCCCATCGTGCGTTGTTGGCCGAACCAAAAATTGGGATAATGCTTCCTTGTAATGTGATCTTGGAAGAAATTGATGAGGACCAAATTGAAGTTTCTGCTGTTAATCCCATCGCATCTATGCAGGCGGTTAATAACACGGAATTGGAAGCAATTGCAACATCAGTTAATCAGAAACTAAAAACCGTGATTGACAATTTATGAAATGATTGGAAAAAGATTTCCTGAATTAGAACAGATGGCTTATCAGTTCAGAGCTATAGGGCATCCGATGCGTTTAGCAATTCTACAATTGTTTGCCAATTGTAATTGTGAGCATTTACAGGTGAAACAAATCTATCAAACATTGAACATAGATCAACCAACTGCTTCGAGACACTTGGACATTATGAGGCAGGCCGGAGTATTGGCACGGCAAAGAGAAGGAAGCAATATTTATTATCGCTTATGTGCAGAAGACCCTTCCATAGTCTGCATTAGGGCATGCTTTGAAAAATTGACAACAGTATAAATAATGGAAAATGAATAAGCATATAATTTGGATGATCGTAGGTTGTGGAATTCCACTTTTATTAATATTCCTTGCTCCTGCTATAGGAATAAGTGGAGATATTTCCTTTTTCATATTTATTGTAGCCATGTTTGCCTGTCACTTATTGATGCCAATGCATCACGGAAGTCGTCATGACAAATCACATAGGAAAGGCTCTGAAAATTTAAAACATCACCATCATGAATAGAATTGAAGTGAAGAAAATGGGCCTGGCTTTTGGTCTAACAGCAGCTATAATGTACTTAGGTTGTTTGCTTTTAATAGTAAGTGTAGGACATGCTGGAACCATTAAATTTTTCAACAGTTTGCTACACGGTATTGATGTATCTTCAATTGTCCGCATGAATATGCCACTTTGGGAAGCAGGTATTGGCATCATCGAAACCTTTATTCTTGCCTGGCTTATTGGAGCCTGTATTGCAGGGTTTTACAATGCTGCTTTAACGAAAAAGTAGGTGCTATTCAAATAGAACCAAGAGATGTTAAAACCCTTCAGCATATTCAAGTATTTTTTTAGAAATCAGACGAACAGTGGTATCGCCATATTTATCTCAGTCTTCATTGCCATGCTATGGGCAAATTCTCCTTGGCAAGAAACATATCGAGCAATAATTTCTTTGCCAATTACTTTAAGTGTCGGAGAATTATCAATTTCAGATTCCTTTTTGCATTGGGTGAATGACCTGCTAATGGCCATTTTCTTTTTGTATGTGGGGCTAGAATTGAAACGAGAAATATTAGGAGGAAAGCTATCGACTTTTAAGAAAGCCATGTTGCCAGTAGGAGCTGCAATTGGGGGAATGGTTTTTCCAGCCATTATATATCTATTATTTAACGGGACGACCAATGAATTCAGAGGATGGGGAATTCCGATGGCAACAGATATTGCATATGCTGTTGGTGTTATTTCACTCTTCAGTGATCGTTCGTTCACGAGTTTAAAAGTATTTCTAGTAGCCTTGGCAACAGTTGATGACTTAGGAGCAGTTTTGGTGATTGCTTTGTTTTATACTTCAGAAATCTCTACTTCAGACTTGCTTCATGGCCTACTGTTTTTTGCAGTACTTGTTGGAGGAAGTTATGTGGGAATACGTAAAACTTGGTTCTACTCTTTGATTGGAATTGGAGGAGTTTGGATGGCATTTTTCTTTTCTGGAATCCATCCCAGCACTGCTGGGATATTGATTGCCTTGGCTATTCCCGGAAAGGTTAAAATAAAAGAGCGAGATTTTCTATTGAAACTACAAAATCTGCGAGCTCGTTTCGTGAAAATACATCCTATCAAAGGAAGTTTTATTTCCGATGAGCAGTTGGATATATTAGAAGAAATCAAACAAAAATCGGATGATGCGGAAACTCCCTTGCAGAAAATCGAAAGATACTTGGCTCCTATCGTTGGGTTTTTTATTCTGCCTCTTTTTGCTTTTGTAAATGCTGGAATACATCTCCATGGTAACTTGATCGAGATCTTAGTTCATCCCATCAGCTTAGGAATATTTTTTGGCCTTGTAGCTGGCAAATTTATTGGAATAATGAGTTGTAGTTGGATCATGATTAAATTGAAGATAGCGGAATTTCAGGAAGGACTTACTTGGGCTAAAGTAGCGGGAGTTTCCTTGCTAGCTTCAATGGGATTTACGATGTCTCTCTTTATCACCGAATTGGCCTTTGAGAATGAAGATAATGTATTTATCGCCAAAATAAGCATCCTGTTCACTTCAATACTTGCAGGGATAGGAGGCTTTATTATTCTGTGGACAACAAGAAAATCAACAATAGTTTATTCCATAAGAACAGAATGAAAAAGAGTGAACTAAAAAAAGGTCGAATTTTCTTGGCTGATTTGCTTAAACAAATCAGTCCCTCATATTTACTGGCATTGCTTGTAATGAGCTTGTACGTATTTATAATGCAGTATGTTGATCATCAGGTGAGTTATGCAGTAACATTTGTGGTGGCTTTTGCAATTCTAAAAACGTTTTACTTTACTTTTTTTACGTTTAGGCAGGTGAATGTATCTGTAAAACGTTGCCATTATTTCACACAGTACCTGTGGACATTTGGCTTGTTGGTATTTTTAATTATATTTTCTTACGCCACCGACTACACCTGTTTGCATTTTGCTGATTCACACGGATTCTATGGCATAGCATACAATCAAGAACAAAATTATCTAGCACTACTTTTTGAATTTTTCTATTTCAGCGTGGTCACGTTCGCTTCCATTGGTTATGGAGATATAGTGCCTCTTTCTATAGCGGCAAAAACTATTGTGATATTGGAAATTGCGCAAAGTTTTGTACTGGTAGTAATGGGCCTGTCTAATCTAGCATCAAATAGAATTATTGGAAATAAAAACAAACTAGAAAAAGACTGTATGTAAAAGGGGAAAATCAAAATTTTAAATTAAAAATGAAGAAAATAAGAGTTGCAGTAAACGGTTATGGAGTAATTGGTAAAAGAGTGGCAGATGCAGTAAGGCTACAAGAGGATATGAGTCTAGCTGGTGTTTGTGATCTAGCTACTGATTGGCGCATTCGATCGGCAGAAAAAAAGAACTATCCAATTTATGCTTTTGATGCGGAGGCCAAAAGAAAAATGAAGGCTGCAGGAATTGCTGTAAACGGAGATTTAAACGATCTAATCGCTGCATCTGATATCATGATAGATTGTACTCCTAAAAGAATAGCTGCCCATAACATATCTAAGTACCAGCAAGCGAATTTGAAGTTTATTGTGCAAGGTGGAGAAAAGCATGAAGTAACCGGCCATTCCTTTAGTGCTGAGAATAATTACGATTCGGCAATCGGTTTAAACTCAACCAGAGTTGTTTCTTGCAACACAACTTCGATATTGAGAACGCTGACAGCTTTAAAACGATTCGGCCTACTGAAAAAAGCAAGAGGAACCCTGCTCAGAAGAGCGACCGATCCTTGGGAAAGTCATTTGGGTGGGATCATGAATACAATTGTAGCAGAACGTGAAATTCCTAGCCATCAAGGGCCAGATGCTCAAACTGTTGATCCCGAATTAGACCTAATCACAACCGCTGTAAAGGTACCTCAAACCTTAAGTCATATGCATTATTGGAATGTACAGATGACAAGATCAGCTACTAAGGAAGAGATTATCGAAGCGTTTAGAACTTCCTCAAGAATTGTAATGATTAATTACGATGATGGCCTTCAAGCCAATAATACCATTAAGGAATGGATGCTGGACATGGGTAGGCCCTATGGAGATATGTATGAAGTTGCCATATGGAGAGACATGATTAAAGTTATTGATGACGAATTGTTTTATGCTTATGTGGTAGATAATCAAGCAATCGTGATCCCTGAAACCATAGATGCTATTCGAGCATTAAGTGGAATGGAGATCAATGCTGCAAAATCCATTGCAAAAACCAACCAATCATTAAAACTACTGTAATGAAAAGAAACACTTTAGTATTATTTCTATTTATTGCATTCCAATGGATCGGAATTAATTCAATAAAAGCGCAAGGGGCTGATGAAGTTAGAATGCTAACAGGAATTGTACTGTGCAGTGAAGATTCTGTCATGTATTTAGAAAATGTAACGATATATAATAAAAGAAATGGTAAGGGCACTACAACGGATAAAACCGGACATTTCAAAATAGAAATGAATCCAACCGACACCATAGTATTTTCGACAGTTCAGCATAGAGAGCAATATTTTTTCCTTGATCATGCTTCGAGCTTTCCAGAACATGGAATCGAAATTCAGATGCAGCAAGATACGGTGTATTTAGAAGTAGTGTCCATCATTGGTTTTAAAAATTACATGCAATTTAAAAAAGAGCTGCTTCAGCTTGATTTATCTGATGAGGAGGTAAACATGCATTTACCCCTTATCAATAAATATGCTAGACAATATGCTACTGAGGTTCAAGCCTTCGAGCTAAAAGGGCCGCTAACTTATCTGGGCAAAAAAATTGGAAATATCAGTCGAAGAAGACGATACAAAAACAGAAATAAATAATCCATGTTTGACACCGAATTAAAAAGCCTCAAATCATTAAACAGTTACTTGCTGCGACTGGTAGAAGAAAAGTTGTGGTTGAAAGTAATTGTTGCGCTGCTATTTGGGGTTGGATTTGGTTTGATTTTAAGTCCTCAGAACGGTTTTTTTAGTAAAGCGTTTTCAGATACTCTAGGCAATTGGTTGGCTTTGCCAGGGGTACTTTTCTTGAAAATGGTTCAAATGATCATGATACCACTGATTGTAGCATCCATTATCATTGGAATAGCAAGTAATGACAAAGAACATTTAAAAAAGCTGGGAGGAGGTGTATTGCTGTATTTTATCTTTACAACCATTCTCTCGGTTGTTTTGGGAACATTGCTTGCCGTTGTCTTTAAGCCCGGTGATTACCTTCATCAGCAGGCAGTTCAGGAACATCAGAATATGGTTGACTCAGAAAGCTCAAACAGAGCCTTGTCATTTGGATTCAGTGATGTGCCCGATATGATCTCTGAATTGTTGCCCGAAAACCCTTTAGCATCAATGGTAAGTGGCGAAATGTTGAGCATAGTCATCTTCACCATAATTATTGGAATAGCCGTTCTTTCCTTACCAGATAAACTCTTTCAACCGGTTCGTCTGCTGTTAACTGCCATTCAGGAGATTTGCATGGTTGTGGTAAGATGGGCCATGTTGTTGGTTCCGATTGCTGTTTTTGGCTTAATGGCTCAACTTACGTCTAGTGTAGGACTCAACTCGTTAACAGGTCTGAGTTATTACATTTTAATTGTATTGCTCGGTTTGTTTTTACTGGTTATTGTGTACTTGCTGTTGGTTCAAACGCTTGGACGATATTCTCCGATTCAGTTTTTAAGAAAGATTAAGGATGCGCAACTATTAGCCTTTTCAACGACAAGCTCGGCAGCAGTAATGCCACTTTCTCTTAAAACTGCTGAAGAAGATCTTAATGTAGAAAAATCGATCAGCAATTTCATTATCCCTATTGGGGCAACAATCAACATGGATGGTACAGCTCTTTATCAAACCATGACCACTTTGTTTATTGCACAAGCGTATGGCTTGGAAATGAGTATCCTCAATATCATTGTAGTTGTGGTGACCATTGTTGCTGCTTCCATTGGCACACCGGCCATTCCGGGAGGAGGAGTGGTTATTCTTGCTTCTGTACTTGGCAGTGCAGGAATCCCAGCGGAAGGTGTAATCATCATTATAGGAGTAGAGCGTTTGCTAGGGATGTTTCGAACGGCAGTTAATGTAACCGGAGATTTGACAGCTTGTTTAGTATTTAACAGGCTTTACGATAAAATTAACCTAAGCAAAGAACCAACAGAAGGAATTAAACTTTGAGAACAGTGATAAAACATTTAGGGGTTTTTACTTCGGGCGGAGATGCTCCAGGAATGAATGCAGCTTTATTTGGGGTTTTACAGGCAGCATATAAATTTGGAATTAAAGTTAGCGGTTTCAAACGGGGCTTTGAAGGAATGATAGATGGAGACATCATCTCCCTGACTTTGGAACAGGTAAAAGCAAATGTTCATCTTGGAGGAACACTACTTAAGACAGCAAGAAGTGAACGGTTTAGAACCTTAGCAGGTAGAAAAAAGGCATTAACAACACTTAAAAACAATGCAATAGATGGCCTAATAGCCATTGGAGGTGATGGAACATTCAAGGGTTTATTAGCTCTTTCGGAAATTAGCACTATTCCGTGTATTGGAATACCAGGAACTATTGATAATGATTTAAGAGGTTCAGATTTTACGCTTGGATTTGACACGGCTTTGAATACGGCAGTAGAAAACATCGATAAGATTAGAGATACTGCAGAATCTCATAACCGTATTTTCCTTGTGGAAGTCATGGGGAGAGATGCAGGTTACATTGCAGTATACACAGGATTAAGTTCAGCAGTGGATGCCATTTTAATTCCCGAAAGCTTAAGAGATTTTCCTTCGTTGATTAAGAAGATCTCACATTTTAAAGGAAATAGAGCTTTTATTGTGGTGGTTGCTGAAGGAGATGAAATAGGAACTGAGGAGTTGGCAATAGAGACTCAAAAAATTCATCCCAAAACAGAGTTAAGGGTATGTAGAATAGGACATGTACAACGTGGAGGGAGTCCATCTGTATTTGACAGAATGTTGGGTTTAAGATTGGGCTATGGAGCGGTTGATAAAATTATAAAAGGCAAAAAAGGACAGATGATAGGGACGTTTAACAACCAGTTGAAATTAACGCCTTTTCAAGAAGTAATTCAGCAACAGAAAATGGATGAAGACATTGAGAAACTAGTTGAGATAATGAATCATCCTCAACAATTAACTCAATAAATAAGAGAGAAAATATATGAAGATTGCCGTTTATAGCATACATCAATTTGAGCAGCCCTATTTACTGGAGGCAAATGAGGGCAAGCATGAAATGGTTTTGATAGATGCCCGGTTATCTGAAACCACTGCTTCCCTTGCAGAAGGATGTGAAGCTATCAGCATCTTTACCGGAGACAAGGCCAACGCACCAGTATTGGAAGCATTACACAAAACGGGTGTGAAATTTCTGGCACTCCGCTCTGCAGGGTTTAATCACGTGGATTTGGCAAAGGCAAATGAACTCAATATGAAAGTGGCCCGTGTACCGGCCTATTCTCCCTATGCCATTGCAGAACATACTGTTGCCATGATACTGGCACTTAATCGGAAGCTGATCCGTGCTAACCGAAGGATTATGGAGCTAAATTTCTCCCTGGACGGATTGGTAGGATTTGATATGAACGGAAAGACGGCAGGCATTATAGGAACTGGTAAAATCGGGAGTGTATTGGCTCGTATCCTGCATGGTTTTGGCTGTCGCATATTGGCACATGACAAAGAAGAAAACAAGGAGCTGATTGACCGCTACCAGGTAGCATACACCAGTTGTGAATCGCTTTGTGAGCAATCCGATATCATTACGCTACATATACCCCTGAATGAAGATACCCGATATATCATCAATAAACATTGCATCGATAGAATGAAGCCCGGAGTAATGCTTATCAACACCAGTAGAGGCGGACTGGTAAACACAAAGGCAGTCATAGATGCTTTAAAAACAAGACACCTCGGATTTTTCGGTATAGACGTGTATGAGGAAGAAGAAGGACTGTTCTTTGAAGACCACTCCGAAGACATTTTGCAGGACGATACGATTGCAAGATTAATGACCTTCAAGAGTGTTTTAATTACAAGTCATCAAGCTTTTCTAACAGAAACAGCTTTGACAAATATTGCCAGTACCACCATACAAAATGTTGATTTTTTTAGAGAAGGAATAGAAAACGAAAATGAAGTAAAATTTTAAAAGATGAAAAAAATACTTGTACCAACGGATTTTTCTACATGCGCAAAAGTTGCGGAAGAAGTCGGAATTGCATTGGCACAAAAAGCCAAGGCGGAAATCCACTTCTTGCATTTATTGATGACTCCAGTGGATTGGGTGAAACTCTCCTTGGAAAGAGAGCAATTATATCCGGAGACCAGACTTAAAATCGGAAATGCAAAGAGCGAGTTGGATATCTTAAAACGGAAGGCTGAGGAGGCGGGAGTAAAATCTAAAGAGTTTTTGGTCTTTGATAAAGGAAAGGAAGAAATTGATGCTCATATAGAACTGCACCATCATGACTTCATTGTTATTGGCTCTAACGGAACAAGTGGAATCAAGGAAGTTCTGGGCTCAAATGCGCAACGCGTTGTTAGAAATTCACTTGTTCCGGTTTTAGTAGTCAAGAAAAACATCTTGGATAAACCGATAAATAGTATTGTATTCGCCTCAACCTTCGAAGAGGATGTGCATCAAGCATTTCAAAGTATTCTACAATTTGCCGATTTGATGAATGCCAAAATTCATCTGCTAAATGTGAATTTACCATTTCATTTTAAAGAGAGCGATGAAGCGGAGGAAAATATGCAAGTCTTTTTGAAGAGTTGCCCAAGAGGAAACTGCTCCATCAATATATACAATGCTTTTAATGAAGAGCGAGGCATTCAAAAGTTTGCAGAAAAAATCAATGCAGAAGTTATTGCTTTAACTACCCACGGTAAAAGTGGCTTTATGAAAATGCTTGCTCCCAGTATTGCGGAAAGCTTAGTCAATCATTCTGATAAAGCAGTATTGAGTATAAATGCAAAAGGAAAATGAAACCTTATTTCTACTTATTAATTGTCGTTTCTTTTCTTCTCAATTTGCTGTGGGAAAATGCACATGGAGTCTTGTATGTTACTGATATGAAATGGATGGAAAACGCTGCATATTTACCCTGTAGTCTAGGAGATGTAGTGCTAGTTTTGATCTGTTATACAGCGATTTCTTTCTTTTTAAATGACTGGAACTGGGGGATGGAGGCTAATGCAATGCAATTGATTTATTTACTCTTATTCTCTTCCTTGGTTGCAGTTGTAGCGGAGAAAATTGCAATAGATATGGCATGGTGGCAATACAAGCAGGAGATGCCTCAAATCCCCTTTTTAAAGATCGGCTTGTCTCCATGGCTTCAAATTACCATTACACCAGTAATCTCTGTGCTTTTTGCCAAAATCATTATTAATCAGAAGAAAGTATGGAAAGAATAAAATCACTTAGCAAAGAGGTTTGTGAGCTCATTCAGGTCATAGAAGAGCAGTATCCACAATTGTATTCCCATTTGGATAAACATCCGGTTACTATACTCTCTTCCAATCATTTTAGCCTCAGTACCGAAAATTTTGCGAACTATTTAGACAGTTTAAAACAACTCTTAGAGCATAGTATTGATAATCACCAAAAAGAAACAGATGGATAAGGCTAGGATTGAAATAACAAAAGCATCTGGTGATAAGGCCTTGTTTAATGAAGCAAAGTTGAAGGAATCATTAAAACGCTCAGGAGCGAATTCAGTTTTGATAGAACAGGTGTTAGAAAAGATTAGGACTATGTTGTACAATGGAATACCGACCAAAGACATTTACAAGGCAGCTTTCCACCTTCTGAAGCGAAAAGAACGCATAAGTGCGGCAAAATATAAATTGAAGCGGGCATTGATGGAACTTGGCCCGTCCGGATACCCTTTTGAACACCTGTCTGCAGCTATCTTGAAAAAAGAAGGATATGTTACCCAGGTAGGGAAAATAGTACAAGGAAAGTGTGTGCAACACGAAATTGATGTAATTGCCCAGAGAGGTGAAGAGCATTTAATGATAGAATGTAAATTTCATAGTGATCAGGGCCGTTTTTGCAATGTAAAAATTCCGCTTTACATCCAGTCTAGGTTTTTAGACATAGAAGCCAAATGGAAACTTCGGAAAGGTCATGAGCAAAAATTTCATCAAGCATGGATTTTTACAAATACACGTTTCTCAACAGATGCTATCCAATATGCCAATTGTATGGACCTAAAACTTCTTAGCTGGGATTATCCCAGAGAAAAGAGCCTTAGAAATAGAATAGATGAAGCGGGTCTGCACCCTTTGACTGCTTTAACTACACTCTCTAACAAGGAAAAACAGCAGCTCTTGGCCCGAAACATCGTGCTATGCAGAGAATTGCATGAACAGCCAGAATCTCTGAAAGCCATTGGAATAGATCAAGCACGAAGAAAAAAGATAATTAGTGATTCCAAAGCCATGTGTAAAAGAATCGAACAATAAATAGAAGGATGAAGAAGGATACTATTAGTTTACATTTCTTAGGAGCAACATCTACCGTAACGGGTTCAAAGTATGTGGTAGATACGGGTGAACATAAAATTATGATAGACTGTGGATTATTCCAAGGTTTAAAGGAATTAAGACGGTTAAACTGGAATTACTTGCCTGTACAAGCAGAAGAAATTAATATGGTGCTCTTGACTCATGGTCATATGGATCATACTGCTTTTTTACCCCGTTTGGTAAAAATGGGTTTTAAGGGGAAGATCTATGGCACCACCCCAACCTTAACTGTGGCTGCAATTATCTTGAGAGACAGCGCTAAAATTCAGGAAGAAGAAGCGGAAAGAGCGAATCAGAAAGGTTATAGCAAACGTCTGCCTGCTGAACCCTTATATACTCTTAAAGAAGCAGAACGAGCAATTGCAATGTTTTCTGAATATCCGGAAGGAGAGTGGAGAGAAATCTATGATGGAGTTCGGGCACGATTCCAATACAATGGACATATCATTGGTGCCACTTTCATTGAACTGATAGTTCATGAAAAGAGATTTGTTTTTTCAGGAGACATCGGACGCAAAGAAGACCCTTTACTAAAACCCTTTAAAAAGCCGGAAAGAGCAGATGTATTATTGATAGAAAGCACATATGGAGATCGGATTCACGATCAAGAAGATGTAAAAAAGAAACTTCAAAAAATCATTGTTGAAACCATAGAAAGAGAGGGGACGGTGATCATTCCAAGTTTTGCCGTGGAACGTACACAGGTGTTAATGTATCTAATTTGGAAACTACAGGAAGAAAAATCCATTCCAAATGTTCCTCTTATAATGGATAGCCCAATGGGAGCAAATGTTCTGGAGGTTTTTCATGGGAATGGAAGGTGGCATAAATTGAGCATTGAAGAGTGTACAAAAATGTGTGCGCGATTTCGAATCGTAAGAGAATACAGAGAAACTTGGGAGATAATAGACAATAAGGCGGCTAAAATTATCATTGCCGGAAGTGGCATGATGAGTGGAGGCAGGGTTTTGACCTATCTTCAACATTACGTAGGAAAACTAGAAACATCTATCATCATAGCCGGATATCAGGCAGCTGGGACACGCGGAAGAAAAATGCTTGAAGGAGCGAATGAAATAAAGATTTATGGTAAATACTACCCAGTACATGCGCAACTGCACAATTTAGAAGTATTGTCAGCACATGCGGATCAATCAGAGTTGTTGGATTGGATGGGTGATCTCAAAGAACAACCTGAGAAAATATACATTGTGCATGGCGAAAGCAAGGCAGCAAAGGCATTTCAAGAAAAGATAAGGCAAAAGTTCGGTTGGGATAGCTCAATCCCAAACTTATATAGCATTGAGGAGATCAAACTTAAACAAGAAACAGATGAATGATCCATCTAACATTTATGCAGCAAAATACCTAAAGCCACTTAGGTTAAGCATATTGCTGTCGGTTATCGGAGAAGCAAGTATTTTCTTAATTTGGGGTACTTATCTTTATCCCGAAGGAAATATATGGTATAAATTTCTTTGGACGTTAGTCTTTTGTGGTGTTGGTATGGGGTCCGTCATTAGGGTGGTGATAGACCTCTTTATCGTAGACAAGTTAGATGGCTTGAAAGCTATAATTGCCTCAGCAGCAACAGCTTTTTTAATACTTGGTGTGTTTTGTAATCTGCTCTGTTTCAAATTAGACCTACATTTCAATTTATTTGGCGCTCAGGAAGCTTCCAATTTATTCATCATAAATGGTATGCTCATGTCCTTGCTAGGTGGTCTGCTTCTAGGGTTTATGTGCTTCGGTATTCGAGAAAGAAATGGTTGAATCAATAGTGATGAAATAATGAAACATAACAATCAATTGATATTTAAACCACTTGGAATACATACTCGGAATGAGCATTGTGTTTTTATGAAAGCCGATTGTCATGTATGTCTATCGGAAGGCTTTGAGGCACTTACAAGAATTCAGGTCCATTATCAGGAGCAATCCCTTGTTGCCAATCTAATGGTAATCGATTCGGACATTTTAGACACTGGAGAAATCAGCCTTTCACAACGTGCGGTGCAAATCCTTGGAATAAAAAATGGAAATCAGATGAGCGTTTCTCATTTAGAACCAATGAAATCCTTGAGCTTTGTTCGATCTAAAATTTATGGGCATGAACTCAACGCAAAACAACTCAATGCCATTGTTAACGATATCGTAGAGGGTCATTACTCTAATATTCATCTTTCTGCATTCATCACCGCATTTGCAGGGAATCGCATGAAAATTGATGAAACCATTGCGCTTACCAGAGCAATGATAAGTTCAGGAGATCAAATTCATTGGACAAATGAAAAGGTAGTCGACAAGCATTGTATAGGCGGATTATCGGCCAATCGAACCACTCCTATCATAGTGGCCATAGTCGCTGCCTATGGTTTAGTTATGCCCAAAACATCATCCAGGGCAATAACCTCTCCTGCTGGAACAGCAGATACAATGGAAGTCATAACTGAAGTGGAGCTTTCCATGCAGAAGATTAAAGAGGTTGTTAAAACAGAAGGAGCTTGCATTGCCTGGGGTGGCACTGCTCAATTGAGCCCGGCCGATGATATTCTGATTAAAGTGGAAAAGGCATTGGATATAGACAGCGAAGGTCAATTAATTGCTTCGGTACTATCTAAGAAAGTAGCGGCCGGATCAAAATATGTTGTGATTGACATGCCAGTGGGAGCAACGGCAAAACTAAGAAGTAGAAAAGCTGCACTTGATTTACAAAGAGCCATGGAACAAGTAGCTGAGGCGATTGGATTAAAACTAAAAGTATTGATTACAGATGGCAGCCAGCCTGTGGGAAATGGCATTGGTCCTGCCTTAGAAGCGGCGGATGTTTTAAGTGTATTGAAAAATGAAGAACATGCACCTGTAGACTTGAAACAGAGGGCATTGTTATTGGCTGGCGAACTGCTTGAGCTTTCAGGAAAAGTGGAAAAGGGAGAAGGACTTGCTAAAGCAGATGAATTGTTGAAATCTGGAAAGGCTTATGAAAAATTTGTTGCCATTTGTAAGGCTCAAGGGCGATTCACTGCACCAAAGCTAGCTGCTTATAAGCATGAAATAATAGCAGAAAAGACCGGTGTTGTATCAGTGATTGATAATCGAAAATTAGCCATGCTGGCAAAACTATCGGGTGCTCCACATTCTCCTTCGGCAGGCATATTGTTAAAAACACATTTGGGAGATCGAGTTGATAAAGGGCAATTACTTTACATCATTTATGCTGAATCAATAGGCGAGTTAAACTATGCAATGGGATACTATCAGTCACAAAAAGACATTTTGACGATTCATTGATGGCAGTAAGAGATAAAATATTAGTTCTGGGAGGGTATGGTGCCGTGGGGAGCACAATAACTGAAACTTTAGGAAGGAAATATCCTTCAAAGTTAATTGTGGCAGGGAGAGATATATTAAAGGCGAAAGCAGTGATTAAACAGTTGAAAATAGATGCCATTGCAGCTAAGATAGACTTAGCAGATAATCAATATGCAGGTATTGATTTGGAAGAAATTCACACGGCCATTTGTAGTATTGAATTTCTTGAAAATGATAATTTTATTCTGACTTGCATTCATCATGGAATCCATTATACAGAAGTCGCAACTTCTTATGAAGCCTATCAACGTTTTTTGAAGTACCGTAAACTTGTCCATGAAACTGGCATTGGTTTGATTCCGGGAACAGGATTAATGCCTGGTTTGTCAGCAGTTTTCGCAAAACATGCCGTGAAGACATTTGGTCGGCTTGATCTACTTAAAACTTATGTATTGTTGGGTTTAGGAGAGCATCATGGCCTAGATGCAATTCGGTGGATGCTACAGTATGCCAATCAGGACTTTATGGTCAAAACGAATACCGGCCTGAAGCAGGTACATCCTTTTACAGACCCTGCAAAAGAGCGCCTATTGAATGAAAATCACAGTCGAAAATTTTATCGCTTCAACTTTGGAGATCAGCACATTATTCCTCGAACCTTAACAGTGCATAGGGCCGAAACACGTTTGGCTTTTGATTCGAGAGTTGTTACATGGCTTTTTTACATCATCAAGAAAATAAAATTGATGCCTGTGCTGGCAAAGATTGATCCAAGCAGAATCAAAAAAGTACTGGAATATTTTCGATTTGGTTCAGATGACTTTGCTGTTCAAACGCATTGTTTTTGCCAGGGAGAGGAGCTAACTTATTTGGCAAAAGGAGCTGGTGAAGCTAGAGCTACAGGCATAATTGTAGCATATGCCGCAATGCAATTATTAACGAACAATATTCAAGGAATTAGAAATTTCGAAACAATGATTCGATTCAATGAATTCAGCAATTATTTGAAAGGGTATAAAATAGAAATCAAAAGAAATGAAAACAATCATATTTAGCTTAAAAGGTAACGAAGCCTTCACAGAATTGCTAGCAGAAAAAATGCAAGCTGATATTGGAGAAGCCGTTTTAAGAAAGTTTCCCGACGGAGAGTCTTACACGAGAATTCTTTCAGAGGTTAAGGATCGTTGTGTCGTTTTGGTTTGCACCTTACACCAACCGGATGATAAACTGCTCCCCCTTTACTTTCTTTCAAAAACAGCAAAATCCTTAGGAGCAAAATGTGTTTGTCTTGTAGCACCTTACTTGTCATACATGCGACAAGACAAAGTATTCAAGGAAGGAGAGGGAATTACTTCTCAGTATTTCGGACAATTAATTTCGGGTTTTGCCGATAGTATTACTACCATTGATCCGCATTTACATCGCATACACTCGTTGGGAGAAGTTTATCATATTCCAAACAAGGTTATTCATGCAGCCGATGAAATTTCAAAGTGGATAAAAGAGAATATTGAAAACCCTGTACTGATTGGGCCGGATATGGAAAGCGAACAGTGGGTTTCCGAAGTTGCAAAAAATGCAGATGCTCCTTTTACCGTTTTAGAAAAGGTAAGGCATGGAGACAGAAATGTGGAAGTATCGATTCCGGAAATTGATAAGTATAAGCAAGCTACTCCGGTTTTGGTTGATGATATTATTTCTACTGCAAGAACGATGATAGAAACTGTTAAACATCTTCTACAAGCTGGAATGAAGCCCCCAATATGCATAGGCATACATGCCGTTTTTTCTGGAAATGCCTATCAAGACTTGAGAGGTGCAGGAGTTGCCCGAGTGGTTACATGTAACACCATACCTCATGTTTCTAATGCCATTGACTTAAGCCCAACAATTGCTGCAGAAGTGAATGAATTAATGCATAAATCATGAGGTTGATCGGTATCTTTCTTCTTAGTTTTTTCAGTTTTCCATCTTTTCCTCAGGAAAGGATGGAAATGTTAATCTTCCAAATTGAAGGAAAAGACTATTTAAGAGAAAGTTATGATAAAGAAGGTAACTTGATTAATAAAGATTTAATAAAGGTAGGTATGCTAAATGCGATGGATGAGAAATTGAGTTTGAAAGTTCTTATTTACAGTTATCATGAAGATGGAACCATTAAGGATAGCTCAATTACCCAATACAGCTGTAACCCAAGTGAAAAGAAAATTTTGATGAATGTATTCCCCTTTGCTGCCTTTAGTGGGGAAAAAGAAATCAATGTAAAACTAAGCAGTAAATTAGAATTATATCCTCAACCATTTAAAGCAGGCACTAAGCTGAAAGATATTGATTTCATGGTTTATATTGAAGGGGGAGCACTCGGGTTTTTCGGTGCAATGAGTAAGGGAACTATCTCCAATCGCGAAGTCCTTTTTCACACAGAAGCAAAAACCTACTCCATCATTTCTAAAATTGAGATCAGATCCTACCTTTTTGGTTTAAATGTAAAGACGATAGATTATTTTTTAAAAGAGACTATCCATGGAGAAAAGGGAGTTTTAAAGCAGGTTTATAGAGCGCCTGCAGGAGCATACTTTACAATAGAATTACAATAATAATATACGAGGTTATGGAACATCAACATGAAGCACATTCGAAACATCATCATAGTCACCAAGGACATCAAGATGGCAATCCTGCCCATGGAAAAATGGGGCACGATCATCACAAAATGATGGTGGTGGATTTCAAAAAGCGATTCTGGATATCTATGGTCATTACTATTCCTATCCTTATTTTTTCACCAATGATCCAGGGGTTCTTTGGCTATGAATTTCTGTTGCCAGGCAATTCATATGTCTTATTTGCACTATCCTCTTTTATCTATTTCTGGGGGGGATGGCCTTTCTTAAAAGGGTTCTATAAGGAAATTAAAGCCAAAGGACCAGGAATGATGACCCTTATTTCCATGGCGATCAGTGTTGCCTATTTCTACAGTTCAGCTACTGTCTTTGGTCTTGAAGGTGAAGATTTCTTCTGGGAGTTGAGCACCCTGATTGTTATCATGTTGTTAGGACATTGGCTGGAGATGAAATCGGTATTGGGAGCATCAAAAGCACTTCAACTATTAGTAAGTATGTTACCGGCAGAAGCGCATAGAATTGTAGGGGATAAAATTGAAGAGGTTAAGTTAAGCGACTTGTTGCAGGGGGATATTATACTAATAAAACCTGGAGAAAAGGTAGCCGCAGATGGTATCATTACAGAAGGATCGAGTTATTTAAACGAATCCATGTTAACCGGTGAATCAAAACCGGTGAAAAAGGAGATTAATGATATGGTAATTGGTGGTTCTATCAATGGTAACAGCACACTTCAAGTAAAGGTGGAACATACCGGACAGGACAGTTACCTCAATAAGGTCATTAAAATGGTGGATGAAGCACAACGAACAAAGTCCAAAATGCAGAATCTTTCCGATCGGGCAGCAAAATGGCTGACTTATGTTGCATTAGCAATCGGTTTTGGCACTCTCTTTACATGGTTGTTATTGGGTTTCCCCTTTGTCTATGCTTTGGAACGAATGGTAACCGTTATGGTAATTGCTTGCCCACATGCTTTGGGTCTGGCTATTCCCTTAGTTGTTGCAATCTCTACCGCTATTTCAGCGCAAAATGGTTTGTTGATACGCAACCGAACTGCTTTCGAGGAATCGAGAAAAATATCAGCTCTTTTATTTGATAAGACCGGCACACTTACCAAAGGTGATTTTGGAGTTACAAGGGTAGAATCTACCCATGTAAACTATAAGCGTGATGAGATATTGCGCTTAGCAAGTGCATTGGAACAAAGTTCTGAACATCCAATTGCTGAGGGAATCATAAAGAAAGTAAAAGAGAATAAAATTCCGATTCCAACACTTAAAGATTTCAAGGCAATTACCGGTAAGGGAGTGGAAGCGATTGTAGAAGAAAATGAAGTTAAAGTAGTAAGTCCGGGATATTTAAGAGATGAGAAAATTGAAATTCCAAAGGGAGCATACAGCGATGCAGCAGAGACGGTTGTTTTTGTTCTGGCCAATAACGAACTCATAGGATATATTGCTCTAGCCGATGAAATTCGTCCGGAATCTGCTAGGGCTATACAGGTTTTTAGACAGAACAGGATTAAGGTCCTTATGGCTACAGGAGATAATGAGAAAACGGCAAAGGCAGTAAGTGATAAACTGGGACTTGACGGATATTTTTCGGAAGTATTGCCCCATCAAAAGGTAGAGATTGTGGAAGAATTGCAGGCGCAACATCACTTTGTAGCAATGACGGGTGATGGTGTAAATGATGCTCCTGCACTTGCACAAGCAGATGTTGGAATCGCAGTTGGTTCTGGAACTGACGTAGCGGCTGAAACTGCTGATATTATTTTGGTCAACAGCAATCCTCAAGACATAGCTAACCTAATCTTATTTGGAAAGGCTACCTATAGAAAAATGATTCAAAACTTAATATGGGCTACTGCTTATAATGTAGTTGCCATTCCATTGGCTGCAGGAGTGCTATATGCCAGTGGATTTGTGCTAGGACCTGCAATCGGTGCGGTATTTATGAGTCTGAGTACTGTAATCGTAGCCTTTAATGCTCAACTTCTAAAAAAACAAATAAAAAATTAATTCATACCTTAATTTAAATACCAGTAAATATGAAAAAGTCAGTATTAACAATTACAATAGCTATAGCATTTTTCTTCACCAGTTCAGTAATTCTTAGTAGTTGTGGTGAAGAGCAGAAACATAAAATAGAAGATCATGAGCATGCAGAAGGAATGGAACACGACGAGGACATGCAGCAACATAAACATGAGGCGGCGAATCAAGATAGTGTGAAACATGAAGAAATGAATCATGGCGATCATGAAGAACTAACCCATGCTTGCCCAATGCATCCTGAAGTAAAGGGGAAAGAAGGCGATCACTGTTCAAAATGTGATATGTCGTTGGAAGTGATTTCCATAAAGTAACCTAAAAAAATAGTGATTAGGAACACATTTATTCATTTAAAACAATTAAAAATGCAAACTACTCAGCATCAAATATTTTTTCTGATGGGACTTATTTTAGTCTGTTTCAGTCCGCTTATTGCTCAGGATATTGAAAAAAGTGAGCCCTGCTACTTTGATGAACTCAAGTCAAAGCAATCGGTTTTACGTTCTGAGAATCTTATTCAGAGCTTCCTTTCAAATAAAAAAGTGAAGCTAAATCAGAAAAGCGGTTCGGATACCATTCGTGTCATTCCTGTGGTCGTACACGTTATTCACAATGGAGGATCTGAAAACATTTCTATGGCTCAAATAAACAGTCAAATACAAATACTCAATGAAGATTATGGAAAACTAGCCGGAACCAATGGGGCTGGAAACGGGGTTGATACAAGAGTTCGGTTTTGTTTGGCTAAGAAAGACCCCAAGGGTAATTGCACCAATGGAGTAGTTAGAATAAAAAGCAGCTTAACAGCACATCAAACTTCACAAAGAGCCTTATTGAAGGAGTTAAGCTTTTGGGACAATACGCGCTATTTAAACATGTATGTGGTGCGAAGCATTAATGGAAGTGTGGGAGGTTATGCTTCTTTTCCCGGTGGACCTCCTGGAGAAGATGGTATAGTTGTTCGACACAATTTGGTAGGAAATAATGGAAGCTCTACAGGACTCGGAAGAACTACTACGCATGAATTGGGGCATTGGTTTGGCCTTTACCACACCTTTAATAATGGATGTGGAGTGGATACATGCAGTAGCGGAGATTTTGTTTGTGATACACCTCCTCAAGCTGCGCCAAGTTTTACCTGTGCTACATTAAATACCTGCTCCAATGATGTTCCTGATGTAAATGATCCTAAAGAAAACTACATGAATTATACCCCAGATACATGCATGAATATGCTCACCAACGGTCAGAAACAGAGAATGCATGCCACACTTGACACCATAAGAACTTTAATTTGGAAACAAAGTAATTTGGTATTTACCGGATGCGATAGTAATTATTCTCCTCCTGCCACATGTCCTGTAATAGCAGACTTTGTTAGCCTAAATCGTTCCATCTGTACGGGAAGTAGTATATCGTTTATGGACCGGTCGCTTAATAGCGCTACCTCTTTTAATTGGTCCTTTCCCGGAGGGAATCCATCCTCATCTACTTCACAGAATCCGGTCATTAGATACGATAGTGTAGGTAGCTTTATGGTTAGTTTAATTGCTTCAGATTCCACAAGTACGGATACTATAACAATAAACGGCTATATCACGGTAAACGCCCCAGGTCTGGGAGATACACTCTCTTTCTATGATGACTTTGATTCGGGTATATTTCCAGCAAATGGTTTAACGCTAAACAATCTGGATAGTGGAGTAAGCTGGCAAATTGATTCTCAGGCATCCGTATCCGGCAATTATTCAATTAAGATCAATAACCTGATCAATACCAACTACGGTTCGGCTGATGAGATTATACTGCCTTATCTGGATTTAACCACTGCAGACAGTAATAAATACCTATTTATGTCATTTGATTGGGCCTACGCGAAAGCTGATCCTACTTTTTCAGATGAATTGATTGTCAAAATATCTACTGATTGTGGCGTTAGCTTTAATCAGATCTTTTATCGTAGTCAAAGCAGTTTGACTACCGCACCTCGGCAAACAACTCCTTTTATACCTACAGCAACTCAATGGAGAAAAGCCAACATATCATTAAGTGCTTATAGAAATAGCGATTATGTTCAGATTCGCATTATCAATGTTCCCGATGGAGGAAATAACCTGTATCTGGATAACATCTATGTGGGTAATAATCTAGGAATCTTAACAAGCTTGGATGACAAGGTAGAAAGACTTAATCAGCCCAAAGTTTATCCTAATCCGGCCAATGATATGGTTACTATTGATTTTGGAGAAACAAAAAAGAGTCAATCGCAATTATCAATTGTAAACATTAACGGAAAATTAATAAGACAATTTGATCTTCGAAATCATGAAATGAATGATGGCTTGTTTCGCTTTTCTGTAACCGATTTACCCAATGGATTCTACTATGTAAAACTGGATAATGGCTTGGAGAGTAAAGTGTTCAAATTATTAGTGATTAATTAAGTATAAGAATAAGGGAGATGATGAAATGGTCTTTAAATACAGTACTTGTAATTACTTTATTAGTTCTTCAGGTGAAATTAGAAGGTGCAAGCATTCGAGGTGTAGTAAAGGATTTTCAAAGTGGTGAGCCTCTTAAGTTTGCTACGGTAGGGTTGATGGACTCTGATCAAGGAACAGTGACCGATGTAGAAGGCAAATTCTTGATGAAAGATCTAAGTGCGGGAAATTATACGTTCGTATTCTCTCATTTGGGATATCAGCAACAAACCTATCCTGTCACACTGAGGGAAGATGAGATTAAAGACATTGTTGTTTTATTGAAAACCACATCTACTTCTTTGCAACAAGTAGTTATAGAAAGTACAATTACCGAAGCAGAAGGAGGGGTAGATAAGATTGCTGGATCAGCAGAATATATCTCACCAAAGCAGTTGCAACAATTCAATTATTCAGATGTAAATCGTATTGTAAAAAGTGTTCCGGGAATATATATTCAGGAAGAAGATGGTTATGGCTTAAGGCCTAATATTGGACTGAGAGGAACTGGTGTTGAACGAAGTTCAAAAATAACTTTAATGGAAGATGGGGTGCTTATTGCACCGGCTCCGTATTCAGCACCGGCAGCTTATTATTTTCCTACAGTTGGAAGAATGCATGCCATAGAAGTTTTAAAGGGAAGCAGCCAGATTAAGTATGGGCCTTATACAACAGGAGGAGCAATTAATCTGATATCGACTCCTATACCGGATGAAGCGCAGGCAGAAGTACAACTTTCAACAGGCAGTTATGGCTATCAGGAAGCTTATGCTGGAGTTGGAAGTTCATTCAAACACGGTGGATTTTGGATAGAAACTTTTCAATACGGAGCCGATGGATTTAAACGTTTGGACGGAGGAAGTAATACAGGGTTTAATAAAGAAGACTATTTAGCCAAGATTCAATTAAATTCTGACCCTTCATTGCCCTTTTATCAAGCCATCAACATGAAGCTTGGTATCGTTAATGAAAATTCCAATGAAACGTATTTGGGTTTAACCGAAGAAGATTTTGAGGCAGATCCATATCGCAGGTATGCAGCATCTCAGAATGACCTGATGATTTCCGATCAAACCCAAATTAGCCTCTCGCATTTCATGCGATTTTCAAAACACATGAAGGTATATACTACGGCTTACCGTAATGATTTCACAAGAAACTGGTATAAGCTCGATAAAGTGGTGGATACCTATGGTAGGAGGCTTGGTTTAAGCTCTGTACTCGATGATCCAGATAATTACTCCAATGCTTTACAAATTGTGAAGGGAAATTATAACTCGGCTAATAATGCCCTTGAAATGAAAGCCAACAATAGATCTTACCGTTCACAAGGCATACAAACCAGATTGGAAAGAAGTTTCTCAACAGAGAAATCTACTAGTAAAGTCGAACTGGGATTAAGAATTCATCAAGACGAGGTAGATCGATTCCAATGGGTAGATAAGTATGCCATTTCTGATCGTATTATGTATTTAACCGAAAAGGGAATTAGAGGTACAGAAAGCAACAGGCTCAGAAAGGCTGAAGCATTTGCTGCCTATTTAAAATACAAATATACTTATCAAAAATTGGCTGTTTCAATGGGTGTTCGTTATGAAAACATTTCTTTAGAAGAGAAGAATTATGGCAAAAATGATATTACTCGCGAAGGAACAGAGCTGACAAAAAAATCAAATAGAGAACAAGTTATTTTACCAGGTATTGGGCTGAATTATAAGATCAATGAATTTTTGAGCACTTTTACCGGTTTCCATTTAGGTTTTGCACCTGCCGGCGTAAATGAAGATTCGAGAACGGAGCAGAGTTCTAATTTTGAATTAGGAGTCAGGTACAATAAATATCCACTCGAATTCAGTTTAATTGGCTTTTACAGTGCTTACAAGAATCTCTTGGGAACTGATTTGGCAGCTTCCGGAGGAAACGGAACAAACCTGCTTTTCAATGGAGGCAGAGCCCAGGTGTATGGGGTAGAATTTAAAACATCTACAATCCTCTATACCAATCTGAAAAAGCATTATAAAATTCCTTTCTTAGTGGCATATACTGGTACTGTAGCTACCTTTTTGAGTGAATTTGAGAGCGATTTTGAAGGTTGGGGGGCAGTAGATAAGGGGGATGAATTTCCTTATCTGGCAAGTAATCAGTTATATGCTGTGCTCAGTATAGAAACCAAACGAATGGACTTCAACATCAGTGCGAAGTATTTGGATCCAATGAGAACGGAACCTGGACAAGGCGCCATGGTGGGTTCCAGAAGCACAGATAGATCTTTTATGCTTGACTTAGGAGTTCAGTATAAAATAAATTCAAATTTTACAGGATTCTTTAGCCTTACCAATCTCTTTGATTCTCCTTATATAGTGGCTAGAAGGCCTTCAGGATTGAGGCCTACAATGCCTAGAATGATTGAGATTGGGGTCAGGGCCATTTTCAACAAAAAAAAATCAATTCATGAATAAAATGAGTAAAGCAATGGCCTTTTCTTGCATATTAGTATTAAGTTCAATTGTAGTATTAGGGCATGGGAATGAGAAGCACGATAGTACTGCTAAGATACAGGCAAATATATCGCAGATGGATACTTTAGAGAACAAGGTTTTCAGGGGAAGTGAAGCAAGTGGAGAAGTTGAAATAAAGTATAATGCAGGTGAACAAAAATTGACAGCAAGCCTAGATGATTTTCCAAACCTACATCCATTAATCGTGCATTTTGCGATTGTTCTAATTCTATTTGGAGCACTCCTGCAATTGGTACAAGTTGTTGTTTTAAGAAAAGAAGTAGCCTGGATCGCCTTTCTTTTGGTTTTTACAGGAACGATAACTGCCTATTTTGCCGGAGAAATTTTTCATCCGCATACCCACGGACTTTCTGAGCATGCAAAAAAGGTCTTGGAACAACATGATTATTGGGCAGATATGACTATTAATTTTGGAATATTTGGAACAATTCTTCAATTTGTGAACCTTTTTGTTTGGCAGCAGAAACGATGGGCTATAGTTGTTGTATTTGTTTTGTTATCAATAGCTGCTTATTCTGTAGTAAAAGCAGGGCATTATGGTGCTCAGTTAGTGCATATAGAAGGAGTTGGTCCTCAGTGGAAATACTTGGAAACCCAAAGAGAACATGACCATTAATTAAAAAGAAAATGAAGAAAAAAAAGAGAATAAATATTTTTATTGCAGTCTTATCAATTATAAGTCTCATTTCATGTGGACAAGACAGAGCAGGAACAGGGAAATTAGAATACAGTTCTCAAGTTAATGAGAAAGAATTATTAGAAGCTAATTTAAATGAGGAAGAGTTTGCCGTTTTAGTCGGAGGGTATCTAAAAGTAAAAAATGCATTAGCAGATACTGATGCAGAAGCAGCAAGCTTTGAAGCAGAAGAACTCATCCATCAAATGAAGGAAAGCCAGAATAACATTCTAAAAAAAGTGCTAAAAAGTGCAAAGGATATTGCTGATAAAAAAGAAATTGACGATCAACGTGCTAGCTTTGAAGTGTTATCAAATGATGCGTACCAGTTGATTAAGAACAGCAAATTTGACCATCAAGAATTGTATTATCAATATTGTCCCATGGCTTTTGAACATACGGGGGCACATTGGCTAAGTGCAGAATCCAAAGTGCTCAACCCCTATTTTGGCGATGAAATGCTGCGATGCGGTAAAGTGACTGAAGTTATTGAGTGAAATTCGCATTTTTAACGTTAATGCCGTTAAGAACCTTTTGTTTATATAGAGTTTAGAGTAGTTCAAATTAACGCCAATTAACGTCTTTTTACGGAAAACTAACGGAAGTTAACGAAGAGTTAACGTTAAAATTTGCGTTAATTTTTAATATTAATGAGGTTCCCAATCCAATTAAAGGGTCATTCGAATTATTAAATCCAAACTTTCGCCAAAACGATTCGGAAGAGGAAGGCGAACAAAAAACCTTAAGGTTTTTTACTCCTATTTTCTTAAAATGATGGATTGCTTGTTTGATAAACTCGCTTCCCATTCCTTTGTTTCTTTCAGACGGTTTAATTACAGCAATATCAATTATGCAAGTCGTGTCGATTTCAGTAAATACGACAAAACCAACTGTAACTTTATTGGCTTCAAAAATGAGTAACTCACCCTCTTCAAATGCTTCTTTTATTTTTTGCCAATTGGAATAAAATCCATTTTGTTCAATTAAATATTCCTCTTTTAACCAATCATGAATTGCATTGAGGTGAGAAATATTTGGTTTCGTTTCAAGCATTACATTGTACATCAATTAGGCAGCAGGTTTGAATTCGGCACTGTATTCTACTATCTTCTCAAGAAGCTGTTTCAGTCTGATGTAGCCCCATTTTAACCCATTTTTTTGTTCATATTTTTTTACCAATTGTAATACCTCTTGGGGTGTTCCCGAATACATATAGCTACTAGCATAATGCTTATTGTAGGTTGAAAAATTGATCTTGTCGAATGCATGTTCATTACTAGCCTCCAAACTCCAATACTGTTTAGTTATAGAATTAAGCACAGCAATTTTGTACACCTTATCATCAGACATAGAATAGAAGACCTTATCACTGTTCAATACTTGTTCAATTTTATTGTGAATAGGAAGTATTATTCTATGGTGGTTTTCTTTTCTTTTATCTGACATAAAACGATTTCTCAAGTTTGCAGCAGTATCATACCTTAAATAATTTTCATCATAATTATTCTTCTCATGTTTTAGCAAGAGTTCGAAATGTGTCGACTTAATTATATCTTCACTGTTATCCATTATTTCTTCATTGATGCATCCTGAGATGAATGCCTTTTGAGTAGGTGTTAGTTTCACAATTCTTCTTTGCAATGCAGATAAAATACTCTCTGAAATTTTATCTTCACCATAATGTTGTTGCATGAATTCTAAGCGTAGCTGAACAACTTCAATACATAATTCTTTTTCGTAATCGGTTAATTTCACTAATGCCATAAGGTATAAATTTAGAGCTTAAAAGTTAATCCATTTTAAACTGAATATATTGGTCATAGGTAAATTGTTTTGAACAATTATTAGAGTTGGGAAGGAATAGCATAGTGAAACCTTAATGAAATGACAACTATTGTGTTTATAAATTCTCTATAGAGAGTTCAATATTCAGTTGAATAAATCTTTGATAATTCTCTAAAATAGACTTACTTTACCTTCATGAATATCGAACTCTCTGACGACCAAAAAATCAAGATTCTATGCTCTGATGATCTGTATAGTATTATGCAGCAAGTGCTTTTGAGAGAGCAGAAAATTGACCAAAACAGAGAGCACCTGTGGACAGTTTCTTTAGACAACGCCAACAGAGTACTGAATATTGAATTGGTAAGCATGGGAACGATCAATTCTACTTTGATTGAACCGATGGAAGTCTTCTCTGTGCCTTTGCAGAAAAGAACAGTTAAGTTGATGATTGTTCACAACCACCCAAGTGGAGAGCTAAAACCAAGAGATAACGACAAAGATGTTACCGACCGTTTGATTCAGGTGGGGAAAATTATAAAAGTACCTGTTTTAGATCACCTCATCATTACAGATAAATCCTATTATAGCTTTTTAGATCATGGCTTAATGGACGAGCTAGAACAGAGCTTAAAATATGTTCCTGCTTTTGAGATTAAAAGACGTTTCGAAAAAGAAGCAAAAGAAATCGGAAAGACAGAAGGCCATAAAGAAAAAGCTAAAGAGATTGCCAAAGCATTGAAAGCAAAAGGCATGGACATTTCTGATATCGCAACCGTTACAGGTTTGTCTGAAGCTGCTGTGAAGCGGTTGAAGGGAGAGTAAGTAATCTATGAAGGTCATTCTTGACACAAACGTTGTTATTGCTGATTATAGACTGAATAATCCAAATTCCAAAGTTTTACTAGAGGCAGCAAAAAAAGGTGATGTAGAAATCATTATACCTGAATTAGTTTTAGATGAGATACGTAATAAATACAGACAACATCTATCAAAGTCAATCGCTATCTTAAATTCTAAAGTTGACGACATCACTAAAAAAACAGGAAGAGAGGTTGACAGCAAGATTGGCAAAAGAAAGCTTGAACTTTTTATCTCTGAATACAACAAATTCCTAGAAGAACTAATAGATGAATTGAACATAAACACCATTGAATACCCTATAATAGATCATAAAATTATAGCCGCAAAAGCAATACAGCGAAAGAAACCGTTTAAAGAAAATGGCAGTGGTTATAGAGATTCTTTGATATGGGAGAATGTTAAATCTCTTTTATCCCCTTTTGATGAAACTTCAGTTACTCCTGAGTTAGTGTTTATTTCTAACAATAAAAGTGACTTTTATGATGGTGAAAAATCAAAATTGCACCCTGAGTTAATGCTCGAATTGGAAGAAGAAGGATATTTGAAAAGCTCAATTAGGGTATATAAAACATTAAATGATTTTAATGAGGATATTGGAAAGTTGTTCTTTGCACAGGCTGATAGTTTTGGGAAAAAGCTTTTTGATAAAGATAACTTAGACTTTGACCTTAAATCTGAGCTTAATGAATTTTTACATGAGCACTTTGTTGGTTCTGAGTTGACAAAGTACGATTCAAATGGAATGTCTAGCCATGATGATTACACCGTTAGCACATTTGATGATGCCAATTATAGCTTAGAACTTGATTCTGTCAAAAAACTAAACTCAAAGGAGTATTTAGTTGATATTAGTACAATACTTGAATGTGAGGTTGACTTTTTTCTTGATAAATATGATGCCCTCTCGACTAATGATAAATCCATTACTATTCAGGATGCGAATTGGAATAATTATGTAATGTGGGTAAGTAAAGACTTTCACATTGATCTAAATATATCACTAATAATTGATTCGGAGCTTAATATATCAAGCATTGAAATTAATGAGATTGACATCCTTTAAGAATCAAATTAGTCTATAATATTCTTCTTTATTATCAGCTACGAATCCATCTTCATAAAACTTTGCATGATTAATGATATATCCTTCATAACCTACATATTTTAATATTAATGCATTGATCAATGTAGCTAGCTTGGAAGAAATATATGCCATATAGTTGTCCTTCTGTTCTGTAGTTTTTACTGACTCATCTTCCAACAATATATTGCCATGCAGCAAATCGTTTCTATGTATAATTGCCATTACATCATGTTCGTTGAGCGCAATGTCTAATTGCTCAAATGGGGCCATCAGTTTTTCATCATTTGTTAAATGCTCCTTATTAATGGGTCTATTTAAACCTTGAATTCTCGCTTTTAACTTGGCATAACTGCCTTTCCCAAGTTCATCACAATTGTTGTCAATTATTTGGTTTAAACTGTCCATAACAGTTTTAGACAGCTTTACATCACTTATCAGGTACTCTTTTCCTGTATCTCCTTTTGTTATTAGTTTAGACAAAGACTCAATTGCTACGGCAAACAAACTAGGTATTACCAAAAAAGACCGAATGCTTGTTGCATCTAGAATCAATAAGATAAGAGCAGAAAATTGTTCATATTCGTGGATCTTAGATACCAATTTGGAGAATACCTTCAATGACATCCTGTTTAACTTACCCCAATATTTTTCGGCAATTTCAGGCTTATGATAAAGAATATTGTATGGATTATAATGCAGCGGTTTAAACATACTTTCAATACTTGGCCTGTGGTGATTTCGATAATAGAATTGATTGTCGTTCGCAAAGAAATACTCCTCACCTCCCGGCATATATAAAGTAACATAACCGAGAGCTTGCTTGATTGAATAAGAATAATCGCTGAAGGTTTTTAAATCCATTTCATCGAAGTTTTCAATCAAATAATAGCCTGCATCTTCGTCTTTAATTTGAGTTAGGTCAAAAGTGTTACCCTTTATCTTAATCCTAAGGCAATCATAGAAATGATTTGATTTATCATCTTGATAAGTTACCGTTTCAAAGATGTAATGGAACTGCGGAAACTTTTTTATTGGGGTACTTATGAGATACTTGTATTTTGTCTTTACACTATGATCAAAATCTATGGACTGCAATTCATTGAAAGAACAAGTGGTTTGAAAACTGCCTTGACCTTCATCAAAATTTATAGCCACATTTTTGTCATCAATAGAAAAACGATTGATAATGTAGTCTTGATTTTCTATGACAACTTCAACCGAGTTGATTCTTTTTTCTCCATCAATTCTTTGAAAATTAATGTCATATATGTCTATTTTAAATTCATTTTCTTCCTTTGAAATAAACCCATTAACCTTTGCAAACTCATTACTTTCTAACTCTATAGAAGTTTTAGACCATTGATGCAAAGTCTTAATCTGATTTAGCTCATTTTGGAGATTCTTATAATTATCAATATTTTCCGTTGCTGCCATGTTTATCTTTAATCATTCAATATAAAAACATTTCATGGTTAATAACCCTCTAAATAGTAAAAACATTTACACGAATATTGTCGTTATTTTTGAGCTATGGCCGCTGCTGATCAAATAAAAAGTCTAATCAAATCTTTTGGTGAAGGGGATGAAGCAAGATTCTTTGCAACTGCTATGCAAATAGCGGCTTCAGAAGCAAAAAAAGGGCATACTACCTTTGCCCAGGAATTAAAATCGGTCATTGAAAAGGCAAAAAAAGGAAGATCAGATTCATTCCAAAGTTCTCCAACTAAAACTATTTCCTTATCCAAGCCTAAGCGAGAGTTAAACGAGCTAATCGAGGTATTTCACCCCAAAATAAAGCTCAATGACATGGTCTTGGATAAGGAGGTTGCTCATTCTCTTAAACGAGTTATTGAGGAACAAAAGAAAATAGACCTGCTTAGGAGACATGGCTTAATGCCAAAAAGAAAATTATTGCTAACCGGTAAGCCAGGCTGCGGTAAAACAATGACAGCACAAGCCTTAGCCGGTGAGTTAGGGCTTGCTGTGTTTATCATTCGTTTAGATGGGTTAATTTCCAAATACATGGGAGAATCTATCGCTAAACTGAGAATGATCTTTGATGCAATGGAAAATCACAGAGGGGTATATCTTTTTGATGAATTTGACTCTATAGGCTCGCAAAGAGATCAAGGACAGGATGTTGGAGAGATAAAAAGGGTACTGAACAGCTTTTTAATAAACATTGAAAAGGACGAATCCAACAGCATTATTATTGCCGCAACCAATTTACCTGAGTCATTAGATAAGGCTCTATTTAGAAGGTTTGATGATATTGTAGAATACCCTCTACCAAATGCTGAGGAGATTTCACAAGTATTAAAAAGGAACCTAGCAGATTATACTTTGTCTACTAGGAAATCACTCCATAAAATTGCCCAACAATTTGTTGGTCTAAGTTATTCTGATATTGTAAGAGCTTGCGAAGAAGCTATAAAAGAGATGATTATAACAGGAAAACAAAAAATTCCTACCAATTCTCTCTTATCTTCGCTAGATAAGCGAATACAATAAAAACAGAATGGCTAACCAAAATTCACCTTTTGAACATATCAAGATTGAACGCTATTCTCAAACAGGAGAATATAAAAGTCCTAGAACAGCAAGATCAAAACCAATTCAGTCGAGGAACAGAAGTTCTCACGGGAATAGAATTAATAGTCAACTCAACCGTATTAAGGAGCAGTTTGAATCACTAAAAGATGTTGAACTGCCAGAAGGCATTGTAAGAGAAGATGCCATTTATGTTGAGTTTATATCTGATTTCGATTTTGAACCTGCCTTCGATAGTTTACACAGTGACGCTAAAAATGCTCTATATCAACTATTAAGTATTAAGTCAGAAATTGTTGATGAAAAGGAAAGATTTCGTGTTAATGTAATGCTCACAGAAGGTGGAATAAGTCACTTCATAAATAAAGTCAATCAATATTTAACTGAGTTTACTAAATACCAGGGTGTAGAAACCCAAACACCAAAGAACAGTAGATTAATTAACAACATTGAAACCATTCAATTAGCTACTCTAGAGGCTTTTTGGCATGAACAAGCCGAAAATGTTTTCCCTGAACAAGATGAAGAAATATGGTGGGAAGTTTGGTTTAGAAAGCATAAAGAAACAAATTTAGAATCTTTGAGAGAAAAAGTAGATGGACAATTAACAGCCATTGAAGCTCAACTATCTGATAAAGAACTCGTATTTCCTGAACATTATATACGATTGGTGAAAGCTACACCAGAGCAACTTTCATCTTCACTATTACTTCTAGATAATCTTGCTGAACTAAGGAAACCTAAAGACACGGCAGAATTTTTTACCAATCTTAGTATTTCAGAGCGTGAAGAGTGGGTAATTGAATTAAAGGATAGAACCGTAAATCAAACAGGTGAGGATAGCATTGTAATTTGCTTACTAGATTCAGGAGTTCAAAATCAACATCCATTACTGCTAGATTTTCTGCCAAACGAAAATATGTTCAGCTATAAACCTGAGTCTTGGGGAACTTATGATGGGGTAAGAAATGGAGGACATGGTACAGGTATGGCAGGTTTAGCTTTATACGGAGATATGACAGCTGCTTTAGCCACTTCTGATAATGTAGAAATATTTCATCAATTAGAATCGGTTAAGATTATTAACAGCTCTGATCCTAACGATCCTGAATTGTACGGAGCTGTTACCATTGAATCTGCAAACTCTCCTGTTGCCTCATTTCCTGAGCGTACCAGAGTATATTGCATGGCTGTTTCGAGTGCAGAAAAAGCCTACTTCGGTAGGCCATCGTCTTGGTCAGCCGCAGTTGATAAAATAACTTATGGAGATGCTGAAGCAGAGCTTGATCCACAATTATTCTTGCTATCAGGAGGAAATGTAGAGATTGAATCTCCAGAAGAATATGGAACGAAGAACATAACAGAATCGGTGCATGACCCTGCTCAAGCATTCAATGCTATTACAATTGGTGCTTATACAGAAATGGACCATTTTGATGAAATTGAGTTCCCTAACTCTGACTTATTAGCTGTGAAAGGTGGTATGTCTCCTGCCAATTCTACTTCCCTAATTTGGGAAAATAATTGGGCTATTAAACCCGACATTGTTTTAGAGGGAGGCAATTTGATCAATCAGGAAGGTGATGTTGTAAAACCTGATTCTCTACAATTATTAACAACACACAAAGAGTTTAGGGTTAATCTTTTACAAACATTTGGTGATACAAGTGCAGCAACAGCGCTAGCTTCGAAATTTGCAGCAAACCTAAAAACGCTATACCCAAATTTATGGCCTGAAACGATAAGGGCTTTGATGGTTCATTCAGCCGATTGGAATTCAGTTATGCTGAACAATCGATCTTTAATTGAATTTGGCTCTCAGAGTCAAATTGAAAAAAGGAATGTACTTAGATGTTTTGGATATGGCATCCCGAATCTTTCAAAAGCATTGTATAGTGCAACTAATTCACTCACAATAATTGCCGAGAAAGAGATAACTCCTTATAGAAAAGATGGAGAAGTAAAATTTAATGAAATTCATTACTTCGATTTACCGTGGCCGGAAGAGGTTTTGAGAGATGAACTTACCGAGGTTGATCTAAAACTCAACATTACGCTTTCTTATTTCATTGAACCCAATCCCGGCAACAGGCAATATGCTAATAAGTTTAGCTATCAATCTCACGGACTACGATTTTCGATGATTAAACCTGATGAAGATTTTGAAGACTTTGAAAAGAGAACAAATAAGAATGCTAGAGAAGAAGGAGAAACAGTTAGTTATAGTGGTGAAGATTGGATTTTGGGAACCCAGTTGAGAGACAAGGGTTCTATCCACCGAGACTACTGCATCACATCAGGTGCAAATTTATCAACCCGAAATAAGATTGCCGTTTATCCCGTATCAGGTTGGTATAGAACCAGAAAAAAGTTAGAAAAGTACAATATAAAAGTTCGCTATAGCCTTATAGTTTCTATTGAGTCTCCTGTTGAAGAGATTGATATTTATACTCCTGTCTTGAATAAAATATCAATCGAGGTTTAATACTCCTTAATTACTTTACTTTTATCAATGGAATACTCCCAACCTTGGGTGCCATATCTGCCTTTTTCCATAATGGCGATTCGTTCTCCATCTCTTCGCACCACATTAATGGTAGCAGAACTATCGTATTTTATTGCAGAACCTCCACGCATAGTTCCTGAAGTAGTTTTTTGAAAAATGAGAATAAAAAGTGTTTTAGGGAAGTCCGTTCTCAAATTTTCAAAGTCAGCAGCTTTTGCATCTAACTTATTAAAGCTATCCACTATTACGAGAGGATATTCGCCTGCTGCAATTCTAACATCTTCCAAACTACCTTGGTCCGTAATGCTGAGTTCATTCCCTAACCCATATTGCATCACTTTTTCTTGCGTTAGCTTGCCAACACCTTCTTCCAAAGAAAAATACTTAGCGTTAATATCTAAGGCAGATATAAATAATTGAGCCAATTCAAATGAGAAATAGGTTTTTCCTGCTCCTGAATCTCCGGTCAATGCAAAGCACGTACGATTCAAATCTAATTCGCCTAGAAACTTTCCTAGTTCACTATTAATGGTGAAGATTTCGAAGTCCATATCTTGTAAATCACCAGCTCCAATTTCTCTGCCGTTTTTATCTTGCTTTTTTACTACTTTTTTATGAGAAATAGGTCGATGAATGGCTGTAGCTATTGGGCTTCTTTTCTTTTTAATGGGTTTGTTTATAAGATATTCTAATCGCTTTATCTCTTTCACGGTGTCTTCATACCTCTTCCGAATTTCCTTTATTTCTTCTTTCCATTCTTCTAAGTCTAATTTAGTTCTTTGAAGTGCTAGATCATCTTCAATCTTGAGTTTTTTGTTTTTCTTTATGCTTAATTTGAGTTCTTTATATTCATCAATCTTGTCTTGTTTCTCCTTTGACAGCTTATTGCTATCGTTTATGTTATTCCATGCGATAAAGATGTTTGCCCAACCTGCATCTTTATGCAAAGGCATCTTACTCAGACCTTCTTCCTTTTTAGCCATTAGGGTAAGTTCAGTATCTAGTAATTCATAGCGCTCTTGTTCCTCTTCTAAGTCTTCTTCTATGATTCTTAAATTGTGCTTCAATACGTCTACATTATGATTTAAGGTATCAATGCCTTCTCTAAGCTCTCTCCAATAATCAAGATACTGTTCACTGTAACCCCTTTGTTCTTGCAATTGCCGCTTTAATTCATCGACTTGTTGATTGTTTTCAACCTTTATCTGAGTTTCTTCAATGACAACTTCCTCTTTGTGCTTTTTATTCAAATTGTGGTTCTTAACCCTGCAATTACCATCACAAAATTTTGCATTGCTTTTAGCTGCTGTAAATGTTTTACCACAAAACTCACAGTTCATTTCATACTTCATAATCCTTCTCCTTTTAGTGTGTTTTAACGTAAAAGACGTTAATGATAGATTCACCTACCGTGTAATCCCTCTATCTTAACGCAGATTAACACCTTTTTATTCTTGATTTAGGTCTGTTCTAATCCTTCAATGCCTTTCTAAAATTCTTATAAGAAATAGCAGCTTTGGTAGCTATATTAAATGCAAAGGAAGACACGTAAATTAAACCAATCGCCACTCCAACAACCATAACAACTTTGGTTACAGGATGCTTTCTGACTGCTTTCCATTCGTCTTGCTGTTTCTCCAATTTATCTAATTCACGGATATTGCTTAGATACCCTTTACTGTATATGCCATCAGTAATTTTTAACTCCTTCGCTTTTTTTGTCTTCTCTTGATCTCTTCTTTCTAATCTCTCTACTTTCTTTCTCATATTATTCCTCCTCTTTTTCTGTTGCTAAAATATCTTTTGCCTTTCTAATCAACTCTAAATCTTCCCTTAAAAAAGTTCGAACTTTTGACTGCCACCCCGACAGAAGCCCTTCACAGAAATGTGAAAGGCTTTTTTGTTTCATTTGGCTGAGCTTGCTCAAAGCTAAGATGAAACAAAAAAGACATTCAAACGAAGTTTGACAGGGCTTCTGAGTCCCTCCCTACTTGGATCGCTGAAAGCAATCCTGCCACCCCGACAACAAGAGCCTACTCATTGAGATGGCTTTTTTTATGAAGAAAATATGAATTGAATTAAGAATAAATTATTAATTTAATCTAAGACCTTAATATCTATTGAAACTTCTGTTCTTCTGCATTCACCATCTTTTTCATCTACGTGTACCACATACAATTCAGTTTTTACATGATTTTTAATTCCAAGAATGTCTTTCAGTTCCAATGCTCTGAAAAAAGCTAACTTTTCGTTGTTTTCTTTAAGAGATGAGTATAGTCTTCGTTCCATTGTTTGATTGTCAAAAATAGAAGGATAGCAGCTACCGTTAGTTATTAAAAGCGCTTCCATATTTTTCAAGTCTTTCTTCTTATAACTTGATTTGTTATATTTAAACTTTCCTCTGTAAGGAATACCATCAGCCATTCCTCCTACTTTAACTTTAAATAAAGATTTGAAGCTTCTTCTTTTTAATTCAAGCATTAAAGAGTCTACAAACTGATTGATCATATCACCAACTATAACGGCATTCTTCGAAAGGATTTGTCCTTCCTTATACTGACTTATGTTGTATAATTTTTCAACGTTTCGATTATTATTTTCACTAATAATAAATGATAAGTTTATTGACGTATCTGATGTGATGTTTATTTCTCTTTCATAGTTAAGTCCGGTTCTCAGTTTGGTACTAACTCCAGTCTTGCCGAAAATCTTTTTTGCAATACTGTCTACAACATGAAATAATTGTACACTTTGAGTAGTGTCTTCTTGTGATATTTTCAACAGCTTTTCAAGTTTAAACCTTAAATTTCTAAAGATACTATCCTCTATGCAGTTTTGAGATATTGAATAAGACCATCTTATCGTATCAAATAATGTTGATAGCTCATTCACCTTTTCTGTAAATTTTTCCCCTTTTTTAACATCTCTTGCTTTAATTCCGAATTGACTAATCATTTTGTTGAGTAAACGGCAGTTGAGCTGCTCAATTTGTTGACCCAGTTGAATTCCAGAATTTTCGCTCTCATTCAATTTAGAAAACATCTCTTCTTCAAGTTCTTTTCCTCTTGTACTTTCATGAATGCCATTATAAATTGTGGATAGTGAGTCTCTAACAGTAATGAGTGTTATGATACTATCCTCTAATGATTTTGAATTTTTCAGTAGGCTTTCTTTTATTTTGTTTAAATATTCATTACCGTAGAAAGTTTGTAATAACTCTTTCATATAATAGCCGTCAGCTTCTCTTAAAAAATGTCTTGAAGATTTCAAAGAATCTTCTTCATTCGCCTCAAAATACAATTTACTCAGTTCCTTCCATTTTGGTGTAAGGTAATCACCATTAATTAAGTCTTTGTATCCTACTATATCAACTATACTAGAATAGAAAATGTATTGAGCAAAATGAGAGGCACTAGATCTTATCTTTTTTTTGTTTTCATCATTTTTCTTGAACACTAATCGCTTAAACCTCTTCTTAAAATCTTTACTGGTCCAAGAGGTATGTTTGACTTCATTGTTTTTGTATGCTTTTAGAAGTTCTTTTTCTTTTTTATTTAAAAAATAGGATTGCATATACACTTCTTCTTTTGGAAAATTTCTGACACTGTCTACTTGACTTAAGAAGCGATTAGGAGGAGTAAGAGATTCTGCTAACGAACTGTAGAGGTATGATGATACCTTACAATTTCTTGGTTCGTTCACCCATTTGATGTTGTTAATTTTTAATCCAACGGTATAATTTAAATAACCGACGTTTGTGTTGACATTTTTTATACCAGATGAAATTAATCCAATTACGCTCTTTTTTCTCTGATTATTAGAGATTAAGGGAGCACCGGAATAACCTTTTTTTATTTTGGTATCCTCAAAAATGAAAATCTTATTGCCAGTGTTTCCTTCAATCTCTTTGAGCTCATTAATTTGACGGGGACTAAATCCGTAACTATCAGTATTCCTAGCCCTCAAATCCGCAATATTGAATTCAATATCGTTTAAGTTTCTATATTCTAGGGATGTGTTTTGCACTTTCATTCCAAATGCTATATTGCAAAAGGAGGCAGTTAATTGAGTTTCTCCACTGAGGTTTTCATAAGTAAAACCGGTATAAGGACTATTAATATATTCTAACAATAGTTGATCGTCAGTTTGATAATTAAATTCGCTTTTTAGGTTGATTCTCGTTAAATCTTTTCTTATCAGAGCAATGTCACTTTTTTGAGAGAAAAGAATAGTTTGATCGTTAGGTTCTATGATAAAGCTGTAGTTTTGATTACCACTTGCTCTTATTTCAATTCTATCGCAATCACAAACACAATGAGCTGAAGTGTAAACACCTTGTTGTTTTTTGATTTTAAAACCGTTACAGTAGGTCTGTTTAATCTCTTCTTTTATACATACAACCAAATAGACATTAGGTATTCCAGACGTCATCAACTGGTAAACAGTTGATTTTTGAGCAGGCAGTGATGAAATAGTTGTAAGTGTTAGGCAGAAAAGTAAAAACTTTTTGATCTTATTGGGTACAGAGTTTTGCATAGATGATATCCATTGTTTTATAGGTTTCGCAGGCTGTTGAATCATTGTCGGAATTTTTGACGAGCGCTTTCCAGATTAATGATAAATTGTCATTTTTTGTTGAAAGCTCTGATAATATAGATTTTTTATTACCATATTTTCCATTCCGTTTTCTATCTTTTTGCATTATAGGATAATAGTCACAAAATGTTGGTAGAGTACTCTTGTTTCCATATAATTCTACTCCTAAACCACTTGGTCTATTTATACTATGATCATAAGAAGATTTAAGATATGTGGAAATACCGATGGAGTCTAATTTCAGGATAAGCGTACTGTCCACCTCAGAGTAGCGGTTTAGTACTTCCGTTTCAACATAAATGGGCGTAATTCTTAATCTTAAACCTAAAAGAGAGCCAAAGACGATGCTAATGTTTACGATGGCAATGTATAAAAAGGAGCTTAATGAAACATTGGTCTTGCCCTTTTCAAAAAGTGGCTTAATGACAATGAGAGAAGTAATTAAAGTCAATAAAGAAGTAATTAAGCCTTCAACTACAGGCGATTTACTTAATCCAACGAGTATCCCTACAGGTATTGATGCCACGATGAGACAAACAGTAATGAAGAAGATTTTAAGCGTGTGTTTCATTAGTCGGTTGTTTAATTTTCAAAGATAAGAAAGCAAACGGCGGATTGATATCCCCAGAACTGACCATATTCTTAACTACTAGACAGATACAGAAATAAAAGTGCTAAGCTTGTAGTTTTGAGAACAATTGCAAGCAGCTATGTAAATGCGCTTAAAAGCACATATATTTACATTTTATGCTAATAAATATGGGTAGAGTAAAATTAATCGACTTAAGGTGGTGTTCGCGGAGAAAGACAATTATTAAACAAGTTGAAGCATACAAAGAGTTACCCAAAGAAACCATACAAGAAGCGATGAGTAATGCAGGTTTTAAAAGTGTGGTAGAACAATATAAATGGTAGACTACAAAGCTTTCAATATTCTAATACTTTGGCAAAGTTTCTGCTTAGACAAAGCCATTCAATTCTAATCCATTAGCATGCAACTGACCCAAGAACAACAAGTCATTATAGCAGCCGATCATGATCTGGTTGTGAATGCCGTAGCAGGTTCCGGCAAGACTACTACTTTAATCGAGTATGCCAAGGCTCGTCCGAAAAACAGCAGAATACTCTACCTTATTTTTAATAAATCGGTGCAATTAGAAGCCGAAAAGAAGTTTGAAGCGGCCGGTTTAAACAATGTCACCGTTAGAACGGCACATTCTCTGGCTTTTCAGCATGTAGTGAAAGGCAGCCGGTACAAAGTAAATAATAAGGGCTATAGCAGCCATGAGATGGTGAAATTGTTGGATTTAGCAGTAGAAGGCAACGAGCGACATGCAGAGCACATTTTAGCCAACCACATTAAACGCTTAGTCGCTTGTTTTTGCAACAGCGATAAAAAAAGAGTGAAAGAGATTGATTATTTAGCCACCATCAATGAAAAGAAAGCGCGCACTTTTGCTAGCAATCTGTATGCTTTGATTCAGCAGAAAGCAAGAGTGTTTCTTGACTTAATGCAAAAAGGGGAAATTGAGATGACCCATGAGTTTTATTTAAAGAAATTTCAATTGAGTCAACCCGATTTGGGTTACGATTACATTCTGTTTGATGAGGGGCAGGACGCTTCTCCGGTGATGTTAGATGTGTTTTTAAAACAAAAAGCCATTAAAGTAATTGTAGGCGATCAACACCAACAGATCTATGCCTGGCGCTTTGCAGTAAATGCTTTAAGTTGTGTCAATTTTAAGACCTTACAACTTTCTACCAGTTTTCGCTTTCCCAAAGCCATTGCCGAATTGGCGATAAGAACCTTAGATTGGAAGAATCATTTAAAAGACCATGAAAAAGTAGTGATTAACGGAATGGGAACCGCCGGAGAACCCCAAACAAAAGCCATTTTAGCCAGAACCAATCTGGGTTTATTGCAGCAGGCCATTGATTACATTCATGATAATCCCAACAACGATCAGTTGTATTTTGAAGGCAACATTAATTCCTATACCTATGCCGAAGATGGTGCTTCTTTGTACGATGTATTAAATTTAGCTCAAGGCAGAAAAGCACGGATTAAAAATGAGCTGATCCGTAAGATGGAGGATTTGGAAGATCTGGAAGATTATGTGGACAGTACCGGAGATGAAGAAATTCGTTTATTGTTAAAAATTGTACAGGAACATGGGGATGAAATCCCCGGCTTGTTGAATGAGATCAAGGCAAGACATGCCGTAAAGCAAGACAGAACAGCCGCAGACATGATTTTTTCTACCGTTCACAAAAGCAAAGGCATGGAGTACGATGAAGTGTATCTGGCAAGTGACTTTATTAACGAAGAAACCATACTCAAGAAGAGAGATGAAATAGAAGCCGGAGAATTAGATCCTGCTCGTTTAATCGAAGAGATTAACCTCTTGTATGTAGCCATGACCAGAGCCAAATGCAAACTGTACATCGATCATGAATTACTACCTGTAGGCATACAACCATCCGAATACATTCAAACCCGAAAGCCCCATGAAAAAATTACGGAACTTCTATATCCTGAAGCAGAAGAAGTAGAAATGCTTGAAAGCAAGTCTTATGATGTAAAAGAAATCCGAAAAACACATGGAAAGGCATACGCTAAATGGACACCTGAACGAGACGATCTTTTAACAGAATTATTTTGTAATGGCTACACTACTTCTGAGATGGCTGAGCAGTTAGGCAGATCGAAAGGAGCCATACGCTCACGCATTAAAAAACTCGAATTGGAGGAGAAGTATGGGTTTTAAGCAATTATGAATCAATTAAGTATTGTCTTTTAAAGTGCTTCTAGGATTACCTCACCTGAAAACTTGACTTCACTTAAATTTCTAATTTCAGAGGGTGCAGCGCCATAGGTATTAGGAATACGAATAGGAATAATAGGTTTGTTCAACTTCATAGCTGTTTTAACTTCAAAATCCAACCATGGACGATTGTGCCCATCTTCGCCAATTAAGATAACCATCTTATCTATCCTTCTCATCAAAAGCTCAATGCGATCTTGACCTTGTTGATCATGTTCGGGGTGTAAATCTTTGTTTCGATACATGGTAATGGTATGCTGAACTTTCAACCATTCTTCAACTTGCCTGGCATTTTGATAGTTCTTAAAATCGTAACTGATAAATACATTCATTATTTTTTGTTTTAACAATGAATGATAAAGTTAAAGTGTAACCTTTATCAACTTCTCAGCAGAAATGATGAAATGTTGTAGTTGGAAGTGGGGAGTTACTTTCGATAATTCAAAATAATCTCAATTCTGCGATTGATTTTTCTCTGTTCATCTGTACTGTTTGCAACTTTTAGTTTTTGATAATTAAAATCAATATTTTCGGCACTACGACTCACAGGTTTGAATTCTCCAAAAGAAGTAACTGAGATTAATTCTTCTGCCGGATTAATCAGAATGTTGTTGGTGAACAACTGATATACTGCAATGGCTCTTTTCGAGGCAAGTTTTAAATTACTTCCGTGTCTCCTTGTTTTATTAATATCAGCATGTCCCTGAATTTGAATTTCTCCAATGAATGAAATTTTAGATTTAATCGCACCTCCCATTTTTTGAAGTAACACTCTGCCTTTTGATTTTATAAATATCTGATCAGGGTCAAATAAAACATTACTACCGAAGGTAATTCGTTGCTGATGAAAATCATTAATGATTTGGATATCATAATTGGTGTTATTTCCAAAACGAAAAGCGAAATGATTATCCATTACATGTATCGCCTTTCTTCCATATTTTTTTTCAATTTCTGCTACCAGTTCGTTTTGATTTGCTTTGATTCTTTTCAACACTTCCTGTTCTTTCAAAAACTGCTTTTCTATCGCCTCTAAGCGTTCCATCTCCGCTTCTCTTTCCTTTAAAGTCAATAGCTCTTGTTGTATTGCATCGTAATCTTTTGCTTTTGAAATGGCTTCTCTCAACTTCTCGGAGTTAATGGCTAACATCATTACCAGTATGGCTACAAGTGATATAATCAAATCTGTACCAGGTCCTAAAGCTCCACTGTCTTCAGAAGTAATTTCTCGATTAATCATTTTTAATACGGGCTAGTGAAATAATAATAGACATGACTAAAAAAATCGGCAATACTATTCGAAAAAATAATACATAAAATTGCAACAATAATAGAACCTGTGGCAGTATAAGAAAGCGCTCTAAATTTTAACTTTTCAAATCCCAAGCGTTTATTCAAGTAGTTTTTGTTTTGATCATTAAAGGTTCTAAGCTCACTATTTAAATGACCTACGAATTGCCTAAGTCCTTCGATATCCTTTTTTAGGTTTCCGGTAATGCCTTCACTGGCTTGAATGATCTGCTTTTTTAATTCTTCACTTACATGAGGACCTGTAATTTGTTCCACAAATTGTTCCTGAGAAGCGGCAATCTGTTCAATAGAAGACTTGAAGAGGGTGGAAGACTCTGAGATCATTTCTCCTGAAGATTTCATAATTTCTAACTGCTTCCCTAGTTGCTCGGTGGTTGTTTCTTCTAATTGTTTCAGATTCTTACTTAAAATTTCAGTGGTATCTTCCAATTGTCCATATCGCTCTATGCTTTTAGTAAGATTGGAGTTTAAAGAGGCGGAGACTCCAAACACAGCCTGATCCAGACTTTCTTTCAAAGACTTACTAATTTCCTCAGGGGATAAGATGCTATGATAATCTTTCATCTCAGTCAAGAACCTTTCTTCTGCCGAGCTGATGCCTTTTAAAAATTCATCAAATTCACTTTTTGCAGTTCCCAAGCGGTTTATTCCTCCTTTTATTTCGTTTGTTTGTTCCTCTATTCGTTGTGTTTGCCGATATATTTGTTTTTCCAAAATATCGATGGAAGAATTGATTTGTTGAAATTCTGCCAAGAAGTAGTCTTTATTGTCTGCATTCCTCACCAAAGCAATCAGGTTACTGGTTGCCTGTTCCATACTTTGAAAGTAACCTTCTTGTTTTTTACGCAGAATAACCAATAATAACCCTAAAATGATAGCAGCGACTAAACCTGCAATGCTTGTGCTAAATGAGAACTTTAAAGAATGAGAGATGATCTCCAATGAACTATCGAGATTTTTAAAATTAAGGTTAGAAAAAGCACCAATTAACCCCATGAAAGTTCCAAGAATACCCAATTGCATAGCTGTTTTTTGAAGAACACTCGCATTGATCAATTCACCCATAGACTCTTCTCTGTAAGGCTGCATCAACACCACTCCGGATTCAAATTTTCGATCTCTAGCTTCGCCAATAATGTGATTGAACAATCTTGGAATGGAAAGGCGCTCATTGGGTTGATCTGGAATGAAACCGGAAACACGATCTAATGAAATTCGATCACTTTCCTGACCTCTAATTTTACGGAGCTCTTCAGCAGCTTTCCTGTCTACAACTCTTGCTACTGCATCTTCAACGGCAAACTTTCCCATTGCTTTTATAATGCTCATGATTCCCCAAAAAGTCATAATGTAAATGATACAATACAGACCAATGGTTATTAAGCCACTGTTTTCATCTTTGGCTTCAGGAAGGAATTGAAAAAACAGAAAGGCCAGTAAAAAAAGACAACAAATTGTCCATATCAAGAGTGAAAAGTGCTTTAACCAAAAGGAAAATCGAAAAGGTAGGCTTTTGGGATTTGCACTCGCTAAATTCTCAATAGCATCAAGATTCTTCATCTTCGTCTTTTTTGGTTTTCGATTCTTCTATTTGTTTAGAAGGGTCTGTATAGTTATCTAGGTAGTCTTCAAAACTGAACTCATCTGATTTGTGAGGTTCGGTTAATTGTTTTTGAACTTTTTTCTTTTGTCCGATTTGATAAGTTGGAACTTGATCGGTGATTTCATTGATTTTCTTATCAATCTCAGCTAATTCATCGGCTACCGCTTCAATATCACTTTCTAATAGTTCTTCCTTGTTTTTGTAGAGCGTTTCAAGCTCCTTTAATCTACTTTTATTAGCAATAGCAGCAGCTTTTCTGTTGTTATCGAAATGTTCCCTTGCCGTTTCTGCATTTGTTGCTAAACGATCTTGTTCCCACAACGTAGCTTCTCTTCTAAAGGTCAGTACTTCGATGTTTAGGCCGTAAGCTTTTGCCACCAATTGGTTGATTTTTACATTGATAATTTTTTTAATTTTTTCTAAAACAGTTACTTCTCCGTAACGAAGTACATCAATTGGAAAAGTTTCCAAAATTTCTGATATTCCTCTTTTCATTGTTTTGTTAATGGCTTCCACTTGCTTTTCCGCATTGACTTTGTCATTATTAATCGCATTAGTCTGATATGTAAACCAACCGTCGGGATGTACACCAATGATTTTATACTCTGTCTCAAAAATGACTCGCTCTACGTGCTCTTCTCCTCTCAAAGGGACTAGTTCAACCTTAAAGGAATTTAGCTCACTGCTTGTAATGGTGTGTATCAATTTTGACACATGCCTTGTAATCTCGTTTTCTAAGAGTTTTAGTGAGATGTTGAGATTAACAATTTTAAAATGCTGAAACTCTTCTCTAATTTTTTCTTTTAGCAATTGATCAACAGACTTTTGATCTGGTTTTTCAGGGACATTAAAGTACATGAAAACCACATTTGGATTCAATTCATTTATTTGGTTTTCAATTATGTTTTCTGCCTTTTGGTAAATAGTGTCTTGAACATTTCCTTGTGACTCAATGATTGTTTTCACATTTTCATTCAATAGGTCTAAAATCCTACCGTTAATAGAAATTTCAATATTTACGGGAACTCTGCTGTCATTAGTAACAAAAATCTTCTCTCTTTTAATTTTAAATCCATTTTTTAATTCAAGCGGAGGAAGATTTGGGACTACCATATGGTGTTTAACAGAATATCCTATTTTTTGTAGTTCTTCTTTGACTTCATTGATAATTTGTTGCTTGGGCTCTTCCAATTCCAAAACGACCTCCAAATATGTTTTATCGAATAAGTGATCCTGTACAATTCGGTCTAATAGTTTTTTGATGTAGTCTTCAAGGTCATCGACATCAGATGTACGAAACAAGCCAATATCTTCCAATGAAATTAATACTTCATTATTTACTTCAATTGTATCTGTATACTCAGCAATTCGACACTTAACAAGGTACGTAATTATAGGATACTCTGAAGGTTGTAATGCACTATCCGTAGTAGATAAGTTCATAAAAGTAACTCTCCTTCCGTAAACCGAGCATTTTTCATTGATCCGTTGAATCAGCTCTTCCTTTACGGAAGACTTTAGCTTTTCTTTAAATACTTGGAGACTCACCTCATTGATAAAATAGTCTAGGGTTATTTTTTTTATGATTGCACGGAGTTCCTTTTCTATGTTTAAATGAAGAATCGCTTTCTCTCTGTTTTCTTCATCTATACCAATCTGGCATTCTAATGATAGGTTTAATCTTTTCTCATAATCCTTAACCCGAACATCCCAACCGCTTGAAGAACCGGAATTGGAATTAATAAGAATGGGTTTAAGGTGCTTTTCATTTTCAGGCTTTGCAGTTATCGTTAAATTAAGTCCCCACTTACTATCTGCCTCAAATGCAATGAACTGCTCAAGATTTTCCTGATGTTCATAGAAGCGAAGCGCAAACTCTTTGTCTTTTATCGACTGATTTTTGATGTATTGGTCAATGGTCGATTTTATCAAATCATCCAGTCGTTCTTGTAGGTTGGCATACCCACAAAGTACTTTTGCTGTCTTTTCTGTATCTCGGCACTTTACAGCATATTGCAGTAAGAGGTTGAGTTTAAACCCAACTCCGCTAATGTTGCAAAACAGATCATTAACTACTACTTTCTTTTTGGTTGAGATTAGGTAATAGTGGATCTCTTTTCCAAGCGTAATAAAAGGCTTTTTGGGCAATAACTTGACTTCATTTTTTTTAAGAATTTCAACAATCATTACTTTTTCATCAGTTGAAGCATTGTTAATGGAACTGCTTTCAACCTTACGAATCATATTTTCAATTGGTGTCATAGTGAATTAGTTTTGCTTAAATTTTTATTTGTGGCTCTAAAGTCTGTAGAGAGTTGCCTTAGGGTAGCCCTTGATTGAAGAAGCTGACTGCGCTGCTCTTTTTCCTTTCTGTTAAATGTTTTTACTTGATTTAAATAGGAAGCTTTCTTCTTTTCCCATTCTTTTCTGAGCTGAATGCTTTCTTTGTAATTGAGTTCGGTAGATAAGGTTTCTAAAAAGGTGGTGTAGAGCTTCACTCCGTCTTTATCTTCTTCTTTGAATTCCAACAATAAACTACCCCAGATCTCAAAAACACTAGCCCTTGATTCAGCATATTGAGTAAGTAGAATTTTTCTGAGTTGCTGAATCAAAAAGTCCTCTAACTCATCAATGCTTTTCTCGGTGATTTTTTCAGGTATTGAAACATGGAAATAGATCTTTAGAATATAGATTTTACTTAACAGCGCTTCTTCTTTTTTTTCCTCTTTTGCAACATCATTAAGTATATTTCTAATATTGAGGAAAATAAAAGCTTCTTTTGATTTATCATGATAGAGCCATTGAATGAGCAATTTAAATTGCTCATTGCTTTTACCTTTAATGGTTGAAAATAGAGGGTAGTTCTTAATGGTCTTTTCCTCTAATTGATTATAGGAGACGATAGAAAAATAATAAAGAAAAAAGGCACCAAAGGTTGAAGTAGAGTGCTCTTCTTTGTTTTCACTATTGGACTTACCCAATCCCCATCTAGAAAACATTTTGTTTAAATAATTATAAGTACGATCAGGGCTTTTCTTTAATAATTCTATCAGACTAAAAAAAACTGTTTCTTGAACTTCTAGTTGATTGTTTTCAAGTAGCTTTAGTATCCAATCCTGCTCGTCGAAGTGAGGTGATGATTCTATCAACCCAAGTATAAAACAGAGATCTACCGGTTTATCTTCTGATAGATAGTTGAGGAATTTCTTAATCTCACCGTTTAAATCATCATCCTGCCTGTTCAGCATGGCTTCAATGATTCGAGATAATTGAATTTGAACAATTTTCTTAGAAACCTCTCCAAGTTTACTGTAGTTAAATTCGCTTTCCTTATGTTCTCCTAGTAAGAAAGAATCCCTCATTATTTTTCTACCGAGTATAAAAGGGTCATCTATAGCTGTTTTAGAAAATAACAAGAGTAAATGATGTTCTAATTGATCTGAATTGTCAAAAGAGAAGTAAATGGCAGAATAGAATATTCGCTTAAAAGTTTCAATATTGAGGGCAGGAAACTCAGATGCAAGCAAATTCTGAATAGCACTTTTTAGCTGACTGTCAATGAAAGTTATAGATGCTTTTCGGTCGGTACTTTTTATTAAGGATAATCCGCAATTTCTCAAGTGAGTGTCAGGATCTTCTTGCCATAAAGTGATTAGTTCAACTTCCTTCTTCTTTTTTTTCTTTTTTTGAAGAATTACCTCATCTTGAATAATCAATTGAACCAATTTGCTAAACTCTTCATAGTGGAGAGAAGGAAAATAACAAGCCACGAAAAACAAAAACTTATTGATGGGTGATCTATTGACTAAAAAACGACCAATTTCTAAGTAGCTCATTGAAGAAGCATCTATCACCTCTACTTTCCCCTTTTTCTTTTCAATTCTAAATAGGTTTGAATCAATTAATACTTCCTTCTTCAATTCTCGTTTGGAAAGAATGTCTTTGAAATAGTTTTTTCCCTTGCTTAGTATGGCTACTAATTCTCTATATAAATCTGTTTCTTTTTGCGGCCAATTCCCTCTTTTCTGTTGTTCTTCTATGCGTTTGATCAGCTCAGTTGCTTCTTTACTGTCAAAGTGCTCTTCTAACAAATCTTGCAGAAATGGTAGTTTCCAATGTAAAAAGGGTAGCTCTTTACACTGTTCAATTTCTTCACACCATTCAGCATGATGCAGATAACAGATCAGGTAAAAATTCTTTTGCTTTAAAGCTTCAATAAATATATCCTTATCGCTACCGGTTTGAAAAAGACTTTGAAAAAGTGTGTCTCTGCGAACAGCTATTTTTACGGCTACTTCTTTATTCCTTCCAATTTTTCGATAATTAGAGGAAAACCAGTCAATTTCTAACTTTTCAGCATTTTCTCTGTTTTCAGAGGAATAACTCAAGAAACGTTTCTCATAATTATCAGGAATGTGTTTGTTTAAAATTGCATTGACTACTTTCTCAGTGGTAGGAGGGTGCAGGCAACTAACGATTAAAATTCTTCTTTTCTTTAGTTGACTATAAATACTTTTTGTGTAATGACTTTTTAAAGATTCAGAGAGGTTGACTTCCTTTAGAACTAGTGGTTCGGTGGGGTCGTTAATATCAATATTCTGTTTATCTGATTCTTTCGAATCATTGTTTTTTTCAGTAAAAAGTTTTTTGAGATCTTCAGTTGAAGGGCCAACCAATGTAATATTTTTCTGTTCATTGATAATATCCCTGGCATTTGTTGTACCATTATATTCTTGTGTATTATTTTTTCCTTGTTTAAAATTATGTCCAAGTTCAGGTGTCTCTGTTTCTGCTTTCTTCTGTTCCTCTAATTCGCTTTTTTCCTCATCATTTAAATTGGGGTTACTAATAATTTTTCCATTCTTATCATCATCAACATCAGATTCTAGTTGACTAGTCGCTTCAATACCTCCGGTGGCTAAAGGTGATTTTTGGGAATTTGCCTCTCCCTTAGAAGTTGGGTCTATCTCTTCTAATTCTTTCATCTTTATTGATAAGTGTTATTCTGCTTATTGATGATACTTCCTTCGACATTAGTCGTACCATTGAAATTTTGAACATTTTGTTTTAGAATTTTTTGATTCGATTTATTTTCGGTTTCTTCTGAGTTTCCCAACATCTCAAATAAGTTCTCGGCAATCTCTTCAGGGTTGAATTGCCATTCCTTATAGCACAAATCATCAGAAATACCCAAGTCTTTTGGCAGATGACGATCTGTTCTTACCACAACCAGATAGCGATCTTTTTCCTTGGCCATTCGTTGTTTAATTGCTTGTATTTCCAGTTGACAGAATCCTTTTTTTAAATAGTGCTCAGAAAGTACTACAACTGCATATTGTGCTTCATCTTCGTACAGTCTTTGCAAACGCTCCTCAAGTTGGTAACCCAGTGTCACCGTTGTATTATCCGGATAGTAGTAGGGTTTAATTTTTTTAAGCTTAAACCCACAAGCTAAAGCTACTGCTATATTCCTATCTTCCTCAGCAAAAGAAATGGCAATGTCGAATTTGAATTTCTTGCTCATGCTACTTTTTTATCAAAAATCTATTGATCGAGAAGTTATTTGAACCCCTAAACCAATGAAATTGTCTCCTCAGAAATAAGGGTATTGCTAATCCTTAATGAAAATCATCACTTCTTAGGAGTCAGAATCCCATATAGCAAGGAATAATAAGCTTAATGAATAAAGGAGTTTTGAAGAAACATTAAAACTAGAATTCATGAGCACATTAAGCGCAAGCGTTTCTTTAATCGTAAAAGTAGAAGAAGGACAAAATATTCATTATTGCCGCGTTTCAGCTGATTTTCCCGGAATCTATGAAAACAATGAAGTTTTGAGTAACATTGAGATCATTACCACACCGGATTCCAACGGGAATTATCCGGTTAACATTCAATACCTGACAAATACGAATAAAATTTCGGAATCAGGCACAACCAACATAGAAGATGACTTTCAATTGGAAGCATTACCGTTGGGAGTAGTGGAGGAGGACTTTATAGATATCATTGTAAGTTTAACAGATGAAGATGAAACAACTATAGAAGGTGGTGGTGTGATTAGTCAAAGCGAACCTTCGGGAGATTCAAAACCTGGTGGGTTTTAGAACAATGAGCTATCTGTTTGTATAAGAGAGAGTAATGTTTTATATTTCTCTCTTTTTCCCATTTCAATCAAATTTTATGAGACATGGTTTCGCTATTTTCTTAAAAGTAATTCTTTCCTTTATTCTACTGACTAGTTATGTATGTTTAAAGGCAGGTTCTCATCAGCTTGATCAACTCATTGGTGACCTAGATACAACTAGCTCAGCTGAGTCTCAAGCCTCTATTTTAAATGAATTAGCATGGCAAATGAGAAACTCAGACCCTTTAGCTGCACAGGATTATGCAAAAAAAGCATTGAAAATTTCCAGAGAAAATGGTTTGCTTAAAGAGTCTACTTATAGTTTGAATCGATTAGCAAGTTATCAATTAAGTCAAGGCAATTTTTTAAAAGCAGAGGCTTTTTATCAAGAAGTCTTGAATATACGTCAAGAGATTGGCGATAGCCTTTTAATAGGAGGAGCCTACAACAACTTGGGTAATTTATACCGTCGAAAAGGAGATCAATTACAAGCTTTCGAGAACTATAGTCAAGCTAAAACATTCTTGCAGATGAAATCCGGAGAACGTGACCTATCTAGAGTATGGACAAGTATTGGTCTCTTGCATCAAAAGAGCGGAAACTTTACTGCTGCTCTTGAGGCTTTTCAAAAGGCATTATCCATTCGACAAGAACACAGTTTTAAAGAAGGTCTTGCCGATTCTTATTTGGTTTTGGGTGGTCTTCATCAGCAATTACAGCGTTATGATTTAGCCCGAGAATACTATTATAAAGCAGAAGTAACTTATGGAGAGCAAAACTTGCAGGGTAAAGCCAAAGTGTGGAACAATTTAGGCAATGCTTATTACCTCAATAATAAATCAGATAGTGCGATGCTTTATTATTCAAAGGCCCTTGAAACTTTTCAGGACTTGAATAATGTGTATGAATCAGCTCGTATCCTGAACAATTTAGGGCAGGTATATGCTGCTCAGGGCAACGAGAAAATGGCTGAGTATTATACGATACTAGCCTTGAAAGAATGGGAAGCCATTGATGCACAACAGGGAATTACAGAAAGTTTATTGAATTTGGGGTTGTTATATGCCCAATCTGAAACACGATTGGATACCGCAAAAACCTACTTGGAAAGAAGTTTAACATTATCTCGTCAAAGACATTTTCCACTCCTAGAATTGGAGGCGTTGAAAGCCCTATCAGTTTTGGAAGAGAATAACAATGGCATTGAACAAGCTTTTCCCTATTTGAAAGCTTATTTACAGTTAAACGATAGCCTGAATTTTAACTATCAACAGAGCATCAATTTACAATTTCAATTGGAAAAAGAACGCCGTGAGAGAATAGAAGAGAGTGCCAAAAATGAGCGTTTAGAGGTCGAAAATGAACATCAAACCGCTTTGATTATTGGTGGCAGTATCATTTTTTTCCTTTTACTAATGATCAGTATTGCTATAGCCGTCATTTTTCGTCAAAAAAAGAAAAAAGCTGAATTGGAGAAAGAGCGGAAAGAACAGGAGTTACTTTCTGTACAAAGCATATTAGAGACACAAGATCGGGAAAGAAAGCGAATTGCTAGAGACCTTCACGATCGTTTAGGCAGTATGCTATCTTGGATCAAGATTACTTTTCAAAGTTCAGAAGAGAAAATAGAGCAATTGAAATTAGAAAACCGACAATCGTACCAAGAAGCGGTGAAGAAACTAGATGAAGCAGTAGAATTGACTAGAGAGATTGCTCAAAACTTGGACTCTGGAGTACTAAAGAAGTTTGGATTAGTTCCCGCCATTAAAGAATTGATTCAGTCCATTGAAAAGTCAGTAGGATTAAACATAGAGTTTGAGCACAGTGCTTTAAAAGAGCGTTTGGTGCCATCCACAGAAGAAGCCTTGTATCGCATTATTCAGGAAGTGCTCAACAATGTGTTAAAACATGCACAAGCAAAGGAAGTCACCATTCAGATCACTCGAAACAATGGAAACTTAAACCTCTTAATTGAAGACAATGGTACTGGCTTTGATGTCAAAACGGTCTTAAAAAATGAAAGCGGAATGGGCTTGAAAAACATTCGGTCTCGTTTACAGCCTTTGAAAGGCAGCATTGAATTTGATTCCCGACAAGGGAGAGGAACCATTGTGATTATCAACTTACCCATAAAAAAGAGAAATGATTAAAGTTTTAATAGCAGATGACCATCAGATTATAATCGACGGTATATTGCAAATTTTAAAAGGCAACAGAAAGTACAAAGTGGTCGCAACCGCTAATAGTGGATCAGAGGTTTTGGATCATTTGGATCAAGAAGAGATTGATATTGCTATTTTAGACATTGAAATGCCTCCACCGGATGGTATAGATTTGAGTAAAATTCTTCGGGAACGCTATCCAAAAGTGAACATTTTGATTTTAACCATGCACAATTCAGGTGCTTTCATTTCTGAAATGATGCAGCTAGGAGCAGCAGGACAGAAGGATGGTTTTGGAATTGGTTTTGTTCTAAAAAATAAGGGTAAGGAAGAATTAATTGATGCCTTAGATGCCATTTCACAAGGAAAGAATTACTTCGGGAAGGAAGCAACTGAAACCATTTTAGAAGAATGGATGAGTCAGAAAGCAAAACCAGAGGAAAAAGAAATAAAAGGCCCTTCACTTACGAAAAGGGAAAAGGAAGTATTGAAACTAATTGCAGCCGGAAAGTCAACACCACAAATAGCCGAAGCCTTATTCATAGCCAATTCAACTGTGGAAACGCATCGCCGAAATTTAATTTCTAAATGTGAAGTAGATAACTCCAAGGAACTGATGTTGTACGCCATCAAAAACGGATTGGATTAAGTGAAGATCCATACTTCTAAGGAGTAGAAATCCATTATTCTGCTTAGCTTTTCCAATGTCTGTCAAAGTAGCTTTGATTCATCACAATTAAAGTATATCTATGGCAACTAAGAAAGTAATCTTCATTGCATTTGCAATGAAGGATGTAAAACAGCGAGATCTATTAAAAGGCCAGTCGTTAAACACCAAGTCTCCTTTTACATACACTGATATGTCCGTCAAAGAAGCTTATGTAACCGAATGGAAAAAGAAAGTTCGAACTCGTATTAAAAGATCCGATGGAGTCATTGTATTGGTAAGTAAGAACTCTTTAAAGTCTAAAGGACAGCAGTGGGAGATTCAATGTGCTAAAGAAGAAAAGAAAAAGATACTAGGCATTTATGCTTATGCCGATGATAGAACCAATTTGGTAGGTGTTAAGACCAAAGTATGGTCATGGTCCAACATAACAAACTTTATTAACAGTTTATAAGACGCTTATGCTACAGTTCATATTAGGTGTGGGAGTAGTTGGAACAATCTTACACGAATTATTTAAAGAAAAACAAAAACCTGAAAAGGAACTCAATAAGCGAATCTTTATCAGCTTCTCCATGAAGGATAAACAGTATAGAGATTATTTGGTAGAGCAAGCTAAAAAAGAACGAACACCTTTTTCGTTTGTGGACATGTCGGTTAAACAACCTTGGAAGCAAGAAGAGTGGAAGAAAAGATGCAGAACTAAGATTAAATCCTGCGATGGGATGATCGTTCTGCTCAGTAAAAATACCTATCACGCCGGGGGACAACGATGGGAAATGAAGTGTGCGAAAGAAGAGGGAATTCCAATTATCGGGATGCACATTAAAAAGAACAATCAGGGAGCTATTCCTCCTGAGTTAGAGGGCATAAATGTGATCACTTGGACGTGGGGTAATCTGGAGTATGAAATTAAAAGAATGAAAAAATGAGAAAAGCACTATTAATTGGTATTAATAAGTATAAAAAGCAGCCTTTAAAGGGTTGTGAAAATGACGCTGAGCAAATGGCTTGCCTTCTTAGTGAACATGCTAATGGAGATCCCAATTTTGACTGTAAAGTAGTAACATCAAAAAACTTTGCAACTGATCGAAAAACAATTAGAGGAAAGCTAGAAGAATGGTATCAAGGTGAAGCAGATATTTCATTGTTATTCTTTTCAGGACATGGAGCATTAACTTCTTCAGGTGGTTTTTTAGTAACATCAGATGCTGAGAAATATAATGAAGGAGTCAGTATGACCGATGTTCTTATTTTAGCAAATAAAGCTGCACGCGAACGGCGACATAGACAAGTGATAATTATTTTGGATTGTTGTCATAGTGGTGCCTTTGGAAATTTACTTATAGATTATTCGCATTCTGCATATTTAGAAGAAGGAGTCGTTGTTTTAACTGCTTCAGGTAAGAATGAACATGCAAAAGAAGGCAATGGAAATGGTTTGTTAACATCTATTTTACTAGAAGCTTTAGAAGGAGGAGCTTCGGATATTCTTGGAAAAGTAACTCTTTCAAGTTTATATTCATGCGCTGATCAATTATTTGATGCTTGGAATCAACGGCCACGCTTAAAGTCTAATGTTCAGAAGATGGTAACCATTAGAAGGAATAAACCAAAGATAGAGTTAAAGTCATTAAGGAAGATTATAGAATACTTCCCAACAAAAGAACATAAGTTTCCATTAAATAATACTTATGAACCATTTGATACAGATGGTGTAAGTAAGAATCCTGAGGCTATTGATGAAAATATATTGGTTTTTAGGGAACTTCAGAGGTTTAATAGATTGGGACTCTTAAAACCTTATGGATTATCTCAAGAAGAAGACTATATGTATTTCGCAGCGATCCGAGGGACTGGATGTGAACTTACATTAATGGGGAAATTCTATTGGAGAATGGCAAAGCGGCAAAGATTTTAACATTTGATTATGGTATTTGGAGTGACAGGGCATCAGGATTTAATTGATGAACTCACTAAAACTTGGGTAAAGACAGAATTGCTGAGATTGATTGATCAGTATAAACCCTTAATGGGCTTAAGTGCTTTAGCCATTGGAGCAGATCAATTGTTTACAGCATGTTTGATTGAAAAAGGTATTTCATTTAAGGCAGTTATCCCTTGTCAAAACTATGAGCAGACCTTCTCAAAAGAAACACTTGAGCCATACTGTCAACTTAAAGAGAAAGCAAAACAACTCATCAACCTAAACTATGAAGAACCCAATGAAGAAGCATTTTGGGAAGCTGGCAAATACATCGCTGATCAATCAGATTTACTATTTGCAGTTTGGAATGGAAAACCGGCAAAAGGATGGGGTGGTACTGGGGATGTGGTTCAATATGCAATAGAATCTAAGGTCAAAGTCATTCATATTAATCTCACACAAAAAGAAACGAGCATACTAACTCCTTGAAATAGAATAACAATGAACTTTATTGAGCAAGACTTATTATTTAATGATGCATTAAGTTATAAAGAATCTGACTTGGCTTCAAAATCATTCTCAGCAGAAGCAGAGCCTATATTGAAAGGTATCTACGGAGAGGCTGAAATATTGGGTGTTCGAGTACGTCTGGGAAATCGTCCGATTGTAACCAATTTAAGAAAACTTCTGGAAAGAGTGCATGATACTCTTCCTCCTAAAATGGAAATGCTTTTTCGAGAAAAGGATGTCTATACGATTGTGCATGCCATAGGAGTAACGAGAACAAAAGGCAAAGCAAAGGTAGACGAACTGCATTATGATGCAGAAATGATTGATGAAAATGGGTTACCACTAGAACATGCACAAACAAGAGACTTGATTCCTCATACCCGATTTAGAGAAGTACTCAAAGCAAATGTCAATTTTGAAGGAGGATTATCGGTAACCGGAAATGCAATGGCTTCTATTCCTGAGGAATTAACCAAAGATTTATTGCCCGAATATGTTTCGATTGGTGGAGCAATGAATTTACAATTGTCTAAAAATGTCAACTTTGCAGGAAAGTTTGTTTACAGCTTAAAATTCCCCGTGGTCATTTCAACCGGCATTGCCTCTAATACGTGTCATTGGGTCTTAACTCCTGATGAAGAGCAGACACCATTACTAGGAGATCAACTATTGGTTCAAACCACTGCTGTTCCAAGGGGACTTGATAAAATCAGGTTTAAAATCAAAGGTACGGTAAAGGTTGATCGTGGCTTATTTTTTAAGCAGCAGGTGAAGGAAACGGATGTGCATGAATTAGAAGTAACGTTAAGGTAATAAATACGAGAAGAAGTCAAGTCATGAGATAATTCTAACAAAGAACTAGTTTTCTCGTATAGTCCCCACAAACTCCAAAAACACCGCTTTATGCCTCTCCAAATCCATATTCGCAGATAAAGCCACTCGAACAATGTAATCTTTGTCACCTTCTTTGGTGGTTCCTTGTGTTGAGGTGGCCGGAATGGTCCAATAACAACCTTTTAACTGACCGTAACTGACACAGTATTTGCTTTCACTAGGAATCTCCTTGATCATCATATTAATCAAGTGATCGTTCAATTTTCTTTTATAGGTTTCCCTTTTTTCGTGCGTATTGCCTTTAGTTGGCAGGTCTAGTGAAAAAACAGAAGGCGTAAAGCCTTGTTCAGCTAATTCTTCAGAAACAAAATTGATTTTGGCTTCTGGCAAGGTTTCTTTCACAAAGTTGACGAAGGCTCTTGTGTTCTGATAAGCCCCTTCAATGCGATCATTCATTGAGGGCATTTGCTGAGCCAAGATTTCTACTTGTAAAGCAGTCGCTTCATTGTCGCATAACTTTAAATGCTGCTCTATCTTTTCCATTAAAGGTGCTGCTTTCCGATTGGCTACGCAATAACCAGCAGTGCATCTGCCACCGCTTGGGAATTTGGAGCCACTTACATAAGAAATGGTCTGTACTTTGGCCAATTCGTTTTCCTCTTCTAGAAAATGTACATTGGGACAAAAGGTTTGATCCAAGATAAAAACCGGAGTAATAGCAGTGTTGCCTTCGGTCGTTTTCCGCTCTTTACTTAAAGCTGCTTGAAGTGCTATTAAATCAGGAACTTCAACCCTAGGATTAGTTGGTATTTCTGCAATAATTAAGGGAATCCCATCTTCTTTGGCAACTTGGTTCAAGACCAGATCAGTACTTTGTACCATATCATGTTCTCCGTCTACAGGTAGATCCAATACCTCAACATTCTCGATACAAGCAGCAACACGTCTGGCTTGGTCATTTGTGCCACCATAACAGTTAGGGGGTACTATGATTTTAATGGCTTTGCCTTTGTGCTCTTCTAATGCATAGTGGATCAAGCCCATCATGATGGCATATTGAATGGATAGGCCACTGGAACCAATTAATGCATCAGTTTTGGCTTTTGTAATTGATTTTATGGTGTTTAAGACCTTCTGATGGTTTGTATCAGAAGAAGCTAACTTTGTTGGGACTTCAGACTCATTGGACATGGCTTGTAAGACTTCATTACAGTTGGCAGGAGTCATGGCAATGGTTTCTCTTCTACGCACGTGTTGTATCTCGGAGACATAGTCTTGATTCAGTTCTCCGTTCACCAATATAAGGCTGCCGTATCCGGGAAGTAGATTAACTAGGAAATCGATATTGTTGGTCAATTGTAAAGCCGCCAAATTCATTTCTTGACTCAACAGTAGAGTACTTCCATCATATTCACTTATCGTTTCATTAGGATGAATCTGTTTTAACTCAAAGGCGTAGCCATAGACTTGCTTTATGGTTTCTGTATTAAAGTGCTCGGGTAGTCCATTTTCTGAATAAAGGATTCGTGTTTTAGTGTTGGTTAACAGATTCTTTCGCAGCACAGCTAAAATAGGAGTGGAGTTAGAAGAAAAACTAATGACTTGCTCTGCTTTTAAACCATACAGTTGTGCAATTGACCATTCCAATACACATGAAAGGGGATGACCTAAACGGATGTAATCGAATGCTGTGGGAAGATGGGCTAGAGAAGATGGCGTTAAAGCACTTGTTTCTACTAGCTGTTCAAGCTGTTCTAAAAACTCGCTTTTTGCTAAAGTTTCATTGTAAATGTCTAAGCGATGAGTGGTTAATTGGAGCCAATCGTCAGGTGTGTTTTTTAATATTTCATTGAGGGAATCGAGTACTTTTTTGGCTTCCATTATTTCTCCGTTTTAGCATGTGCGAAATTACTTGCATTTCAAAAAGAGAGCAAGAGGCTGAGGCAGTATTTAATAAGAGCTATATAAAGAAAAAAAGCAACTTTAGTTTAGATAAAAGAACCTCTTTAATTATTATAATGCTTTTCAACAACTGTTAAAGTTTCATAAGTAAGAGGTTTACTAACTTTCATTAAAACCTCTTTAAATTGATTTGTTTTCAACCGATCTTTTTCAAAATTGGAAGTGGTCAATAAAACTACCTTAGGAATGAGGTAATTGGCCTTTCTAAGTTGCTGTAACTCATTTAAAAAAGAAAATCCGTCCATTCCAGGCATATTGATATCAAGGAAGACCAGTTGGGGTAAATTTTCTTGATTCTGTTTTATAAAGTCTAGGGCAATCTTTCCGGAAGAAATTATATGTATTTCTTGAGCAAAACCGGCTCGCTCGATCAATCGCTTATTATAGTTATTGGTGGCTTCACTATCATCTATCAATAATATGGACTTTACCATTTCAATCATCACTGCGCTTTAGGTAAACTTTAAAGACAGATCCGATATCTGGTTGACTCTCAACTTTTATTTTTCCGTCGGCATTTTCAATAATCTTTTTGATAAGGTATAGCCCAATACCACTTCCTTCAGTATTGGTTTCAATTCGTTTAAATAAACCGAAAAGGTGGGTACCTTGTTTTTCAAGATCAATTCCTATCCCATTGTCCTTAATAGAAATTACAGAATACTCCTCTTCAACATTACTAGTCATCTTGATCTCTAACTTTCTTCTTTCAGAGCGATATTTTATAGCATTACTTATCAGGTTTTGTAATATACTTTTCAACCCTATCTTTCCGAAATAGACTTTGGGGTAATTGTCAAATTCTTGATAAATAGAGACTTGGTTAGTCTCGATGTCTTTTTTAAATCCATCTAGAATACCTTTTGTAATTTCAGAAAGCTCAATATGCACCGGTTGTTCTGTTAAGTTTTTCATTTGTGTCACAAACGTTAAGTCTGAGATGGTTTTTTGCGCCTGTTTTATAGAAATACCGATCCAATGCATAGAGTCGGTTACTTCCTGATTGTTAATGCCTGCAAGGTCTTCCTTTAAAAATGAATAATATCCTTCTATGTTGCTAATTGGTGCTTTTAGGTCATGGGTGGCCATGTAATTGAAGTTTTCTAACTCCGTGTTTTGAATGCCTAATAGTTTAGATTGTTTTTCTATAGAAGCATTCTTTTCCTCCAAAAGAAGACTAAGCCTTTTCTTAGTCAAATAACTTCTGTAGACAATTATACCTGTGATCAAAAGAATAACCGTAAGAACCACAAATAAAAAATTAATTCTTCTGTGTAAATCAATCTTATCATTTTTTGATTGTAAAATGAGTTCCTTTCTAGTTATCTCTTTTTCTTGATTCTTTAGATATGCTTTCTGACGTTTAATTTCTTTATTACTTTCAATAATCTTAGCATCTTGATTTTTAATAAAGAAAATCTGTCGTTGAATATTTTGCTCTAGCTCCTTTTCTAACTCGAGCATTTCTTCATATTTCTTTTTTTGCAAGGTATTTTCAGCATTCAACAATTCGATCCATTCATCTCTTATGCTTACCTCTCTTGAGGTCGTATCGATGGCCATTTCTTGTTGTTTGATAATTTCTTCTTGAGAGATTATCTTATCATCTTTATTTTTTAGAAGTTGCTCTTGTTGAAGTTTGGCAGATGAAAGTGCTTGTTCTGCATTTTGATAGAGTTCTTTCCATTTTTCAGAAGTGGTAACAGCATATTTAGATAGGGAAGGGGCTATTATAAATCCTTCATTCTTTATCAACTGCTCATTAATTTCATATGCAAATGAGTTTCCTACATTGACAATATTGATCATGGACGAGTGATAATTATAATCTTCAGTAACCAATAAAATATGCTTACTTGTTATTTTACTTAAAATGTAATCTATGTCATAATTATACCTGTTGTTAACATACAAAAGTTGAACGTTTACTATATCTTTAATTAAGTTAAAATGCTTTATGTTAACAGGTTTGCCTTGGATATGTCTTTTTTTAGCGAGGGCGTTTAAGTCGATAATTGTTCTATCTGGACCTAATACTCCAATTTGAAATACTTCACTTTCTTCTAGTTCGGGCCAACCGGCAACTTGTTGGGCAAAATTGAAAATGAATATTGAGCGTTGAAGCCTTTTGACGGCTTCTATATTGTTTGTGTTTTGGGCGGTTAAATGGTGTTGATAAGAAACTAATACTAACAATAAGAGAATATGAGAACAGTAAAAACGCAACAAAGTCTTCATATTAAAGTCTAAACGACAAGCTTGTAAAGAAGTTTCTTCCATTTACGCCAAATTGTTGAACTCTTCTGCTGTACACAAAATTACCGTTGTTAATATTTGCCGAATGTTTATGCTTATCCGGATATATGTTAAAAAGATTATTACTGCCTAATACAAACTTGACTGTATGGCTAAATTGATAGCAAAAAGAGAAATTGCTTACTATTTTGGCACTAAAAGTTTGGTCTCTCGACTCTCTTATTCCACTAATTTCATTGAACACCCAATTGTTAGGATTGCCATCGTCAGGGTGAACAAATTTTAACTCACCAAAATAGGTATTGGTTAAAATAAATTGAACTCTTTTAAATTCATAAGATAAAGCAAGGTTCACTTTAGAATTAGGCTGAGCAGATTCTATTCTTCCAATTTCACCTCGATCAAAAAGGTCATCTTCTTTATCTGTGAATAGAGGAGAAGAAGATTTTGCTTTTCCAATCACTTTGGTGAGTGAATAATTTGCACCCAGCGTAGCATTAAGCTCGCCACCTCTAAGCTGTTGCTTAAAGTATAGTGTAATATCAGCACCGGAAGTTTTGGAATCTATAGCATTTGTGAAAAATTGCGCTGTACTTACATTATAAACATCAAGAATTGTTTCATATCCCTCATTGATTTGACTTGAAAGAACAATGCGGTCATTAATGTTAATGAGATAATAATCAAAGGATAAACTAAAGTTAGAATTGAACTTACGAGTAATACCACTGCTAAAGTGGGTAGAAAGTTCGGGTTTAAGCCTTTGAATTTGGAATCCTTCTGTGGTCAGGGCGCTTTGATTACTGAACGTTCCAACTTCCAGTATTTCACCATCAACTATTTGTGTGCTGATGTTTTGGAAATAGACTTGATGCAATGAAGGTGCTCTAAAACCGGTTGAATAGCCAATTCTAAAGCTTGTTTTATCATCGATTTTATACCTACTTGATAACTTCCATACAGTTTGTCCTCCAAAATCGTTATAAAACTCATGTCTTGCAGCCGCCTTAATAAGAAGCTTAGGATTCAGATTAGTTTCTATGTCTATATACGCAGCACTATTAGTACGAAAACGACTTAACTCATTATTTGGGTGAATACCCGGAAATACTTGAGCTCCAGGTACTCTTGTTTGCACTATTCCATTATTGTCAATATAAGTGCTATCGCCATTAATATATGAAGCTTCTTCTCCTGAGATAATGCGGTAATTTTCTACTCTCAACTCTGCTCCAAATGCGAGTGTAATGTCACTTAACCAGTCAAAAGTTCTTGAAAAGTTCAGGTCTGTGATGTTTTGATTATATAAAAACCCTCCTGAATAAAAAGTTCTTGGCGAAGAAGCACCCATGGAAGCATTATTGGAGTTATTGATCGTATAGTCAAGAGAGTTGTTGCCAATAGAGTGACTAAAATCAGCATTCCATCCATTCACTTTTCCTCTAATACCTGAAACAATGGAGTTGTCTTGTATATCTGTAAGAATTTGAGGAGAAAACCCATTTGGGTATAAATCTAAAACCACTCTATCTTGGTCTTTAGGAAATCTATAAAACCCTTTAGCTTTTCCTTCTCTATAATTCCGTCCTCCATGGAAATAAAACTCAGAATTATCGGATAACCTAAATTCACCATTGAAAAAAAGAGCCAAATTTCTTGTTTCCGCACTTCCAATCTCCATTACCCTTTGATCTGAGTACCCTGTTTGATGAAAAAAATTGTTGGCTTCTATTAGTTGCTGATCTTCAATAGGGTCGTTTGAATAAATAGTGCCTGTATAATTGCCAGCCCTATTTGTAGCTTCTCTATTTCTATATTCTCCGGTTACATTGACGAAGCCATTATTTCCAATCTTTAGCCCAAAGTTGGTTCCAAAATAATTAGTTTGACCATCGCCTTCTGAATTAATACCTGTTCTGACATCGACATTAATGGCTTCTATTTGCTTTTTTAAAATAATATTTATAACCCCTGCAATAGCGTCAGAGCCATATTGCGAAGTGGCACCGTCTCTGAGAATTTCAATTCTTTCAATGGCAGATACCGGAATAGCATTAAAATCAGTTCCTACTGTACCTCGGCCAACGGTTCCATTCAAATTGAGAAGCGAGCTACTGTGTCTTCTTTTACCATTTACAAGTACAAGTACTTGATCTGGACCCAGACCTCTCAATGAGGTAGGGTCGATATGATCCGTACCATCAGAAATGGTTTGTGGAGTTGAATGAAATGATGGGACAAAGTAATGTAAGATTTGACTTAATTCTAATTGAGATGAATTTTCAATATCTTGAGGCGATATAATATCAACAGGAGCAGTTGTTTGCAGTAGAGATTGAGGTTTATCTCTTGAACCCAAAGAAATGGGTTGGTCTATAGAAAAGCCTGTTTCCAGTTTAAAATCCAATTGTATGGTATCTCCAACATTTAGTGTAATGGATTTTGAAAGTGGTGTATACATTACAAAACTGGCACTAACAACATAATCTCCTTCTTCAACATCAAATGAATAAAACCCGTTGACATCAGATGTTGTGATCATATTGGTACCTTCTATACTGATTGAAGCCCCAGGTAGTATTCCAAATTGATCAGAAATATGTCCAAAAAAATGAGCCCTTTGTTGTCCATTTATCGAGAAAGCCAGAAGTAATTGAAGTACAATATAAAGTATATTCCGTTTGAAAACAACTTGAATCATTTTGATGGTTTTTTGCCTTATCTCCTTAAATTCATAAGGTTACAAATAGTAAGCCAATGATTTATTAAATAGAATCAAGCCTGCTTTAAGATTGCTTAACAAGACAAATGTAGTTTCTTAATCTTTAATTCATAAACATCCTTTGAAGAAAATCACTTTTGGGTGTTAATAAGTTGACATTACGGTCAATATGACCATAGCATTTCTCATTAGTTTTACGCTGCTTAATTATGGAGTAAATCATTTATGAAAGAGAATGTAAATACTAATGCAATAAGGTTAGATCAGGAAATTATTGCAGATTTATTACCTGTGGTAAGAAAAGAATTAAATGAGGATATAGATAAACTTATTTACTTTTTTAATTTGGGAGAGTTAAATAAGATAAAAAAGATGACTCATAAAATTATAGGAACTGCAGGTTGCTATAGTATGGATAATATTGTGGAAGAATGTCTTAAAGTTGAAAGAATGTTAACAGGAAAGGAAGAGGAGTTGATGCAAAGTATTGAGAAATTAAGAAAGAATATTACTTCCATTTAATATTGAATGGAGAATTTGGAACTTTTACCTTTCTAAAATGAAATCAATATTTGAAATAGCATTAATTGAAGATTCCATTAGTTTAACTAAGGCTATTGAGGAGTATCTGAATAATAGATATGCAGATCAAATTGTTATTTTTCATTTTGTTGATGTCGGTGATGCACTTTCTTATGATGGATTAAATCCTAAAGTGATTTTGTTGGACCATCATTTAAAGGGGGCAAAAGGAGTGGACTCAATTCCACTATTAAAGCAAAAGTTTTTTGATGCTGAAATTGCTGTAATGTCATCTCAAAATGATATGAATGTGCTAAAAGAAGCGTATGAGTATGGTGCAGAAGACTACATCCGTAAGGATGCGTTATTCTTTTATAACATGATGGCATTTGTAGAAGAAAGAATTAGTTTATAAGATTTCTTACTTTTTTCAAGTATTGAATAGATCAGGACGTTTAAAAAGTAATCTTGAATATTTAGAGGTCTGGATAACAGTTTACTTTATTGATCAAACAAAATAATTCTTTCCTTTTTCAGCAATAATCACTTCATTATATCCCTTTTGCTCTAATAAGTTCTTGAAATCGGATTGTGCTTCTTTATTCCCATGCACTAAAAAAATACGCTCCAAAATACGTTGGTCTTGACAAGATAAAAATTGAAGCAACTCATTATAGTCTGCATGTGCGCTGAAAAAGTCGATGGAGTAGATGCTTGCCTTTACGTCATAAGGCATGCCATAAATGCTAACTCTTTCATAGCCTCTTAATAATCGTCCACTTAAGGAGGAAGGTTCACTATAGCCAATAATTAATATAGCATTGCGTGGATCTTCTAGAGTATGAGCCAAATGGTGCTTAACACGACCCGCATCCGCCATTCCCGAAGCAGAAATAATAATACAAGGCTCTTGAAGCGTATTGATCTGCTTAGAACGCTCTGCATCTCTCACATAATACAATTGATCAAAGCCAAAAGGATCAACACCCTTTTTCATCAATACCTTTGTCGATTCTCCATAACATTCAAAATGGTTTTTCATAATGTCAGTGGCATTAATTGCTAAAGGACTGTCGACAAATACCTTAATCTTATTTTCTCCTTTATTGATGCCCAACTTATTCAATGTAAACACCAGTTCTTGCGTTTTTCCAATACTAAAAGCAGGAATAACTAATTTTCCTTTATTCAAAATACACGTTTGATGAACGACTTCCTGAAGTTTGTTTTTAGCATCCTTAAGTGATTCATGCAAGCGGTTACCGTAAGTACTCTCACAAATGATCGTTTCTGCCTGTCTAAAAAATTGAGGTTTCTTGAGTATTTTATTAATGTAACGTCCTACATCTCCGCTAAAAGCTAAACGTTGAGTTCTGTTGTTTTCACGGATGGTTAGATGTGTGACAGCACTCCCCAAGATATGTCCGGCATCAGTGTATTCAACAAGGATATCCTCATCGATTTCAATGCTTTCGTTATAGGGTACAGTATGAAAGTAAGGCCAGCTTTTATGAACATCTTCTAAATTGTAAAGTGGCTCAAGCATATCCTTGCCCTCAACTTCTCTTTTACGGTTTAGATAATTGACCTCAGACTCTTGGATGAAGGCACTGTCGACCAACATAATCTGACAAAGGTCAAGTGTAGCCTGAGTGCAATAGATTTTACCTTTAAAACCTTGTTTGATTAAATAAGGAATGAGACCTGAATGATCAATATGGGCATGTGAAAGAAAAAGATAATCAATTGAGGAAGGATCAAAGCCCAGATGTTGATTTTTGATGGCACTTTCAGAACCTCTGCCTTGATACATGCCACAATCGAGCAGCAGTTGTTTTCCATTTTTAAGAGTGATTAAATGCTTACTGCCGGTGACTTCTTGGGTTGCTCCAAAAAACTGAATTTTCATAAAAGCAATTAAAGTGCTAAATGAGACAAAACAGTATTAGATTTTGTCAATGTCTTTTCTAAAGCGTTCAATGATGTTTTTCTCACCAATTGTAACAGAATCAAAGGCTCGTGCTACCTTTTCCAACACTGCTGAAAATTCAGCCTTCATGTCATCTGTTAAGAAATTACGATAGGTATTGATCTCTTTTAGAGCCAATTCATAGGACTCTTCAACGTTGAAAACTTTTTCCTTTTGTAAGATGTGAAAAATAATCTCGGAGACATCAAAATTGTAATTATGGCAACTGGCTTCTTTTACCACAATATCGTGGATCTTTCGTCTTTCTTCAGGGTTTACCTTGCCATCTGCCATTGCTACGGCATAAGCCAATTCACCTAATGCATAGTACAATCGTTCCGTTCCGTCCATATCTTTTAGATTTTCAAAATGTACATTGAAAAATAAGTATAAAACTCCATAAGATTGAAATAAATCTGACTTTTATCATGTCTCTTTTATAACTTAATGGCCAACTTTACTTTATAAATGAAAAGCAAACAATGAGAAAGTGTATCATAGTTATTTTACTGATTACTATTGCTCTATTCTCTTGTAAAGAAAGAGAAGAAGGCATTTACCCGAAGTATACAGTGTTGAGTGAATCGGTATATGCTTCAGTTATTATAGAGCCGGAGGATTATTATAAAGTATATGCTTCAGTAAGAGGTATTGTAGATCAGGTAAAGGTCAAGGAGGGAAGCTTACTGAAAAAGGGAGATACTCTTGTTACGCTTATTAATGACGCAACGGAATATCAAAAGAAAAATGCAGCCTTACAATTATCCATTGCAAAAGAGAATTACAAAGGCCGATCAAGTCTTGTCAATGATCTCAAAAAAGAATTAGAGTTGGCAAGGGTTGGTCTTAAAAATGATTCAATAAACTATTGGCGTCAAAAGAGTTTATGGGACAAAAAGATCGGATCTAAACATGACTTTGAACAAAGAGAGTTACAATACAAAAACTCAAAGAACAAGGTAGAATTGTTGGAGAATGAACTAAAACGTCGTCGCGATGAACTGGAAAAGCAGTGGCAAAGTGCGCAAAATAATTATGAGGTCAACCGGTTTAGAAATGATGAATATGTCATTAAGAGCAAGATTGACGGTCTTTTGTACGAAATTTTAAAAGAACCCGGAGAATCTGTTAATGAACAAGAACCTATTGCATATATTGGTAGTAGTAGACGTTTTGTAATACGCATGCAGGTTGATGAAGTGGATATTGTGCGTATTCGTAAAGGACAGAAGGTGTGGATAAGTTTGGATGCTTATGAAAAGCAGGTTTTTGAAGCCCTTGTTAAAAGTGTGATTCCTAAAATGAACGAGCAAACACAAACCTTTTGGGTGGAAGCAAGTTTTGTTGAGGCACCCGAAGTCTTGTATTCAGGACTTCGTGGAGAGGCCAACATCATTATTCAACAGAAGGAAAGAACCTTGGTTATTCCCAAAGCCTATCTTAATGAACGGAACGAGGTCAGAACAGAGCAGGGGTATAGGCAAGTGGTTCTTGGCTTAAGAAGTTTGGAGATGGTAGAAGTTTTAGAAGGGGTGGATAGCAGTACTTATATTCTAAGACCTCAATAGAATGAACTATAAGGTAATTGCCGGCATTGCTAAAACGCATCTGCTTTCTCGTTTAAAACAAAGTACAATTGCAGCTTTGGGTGTAACATTTGGTATTGGCACCTTTATTACCTTGGTAAGTTTCATGACCGGCTTAAATGGATTGCTCGATGGGTTGATTTTAAATAGGACGCCACATGTTCATCTATACAATGAAATTAAAGCCACAGAGAAACAGCCTGTAGAATATCTCTTGGATGAAGGAAGTTTATCGATGGTCCATTCTGTGCAGCCCAAGTATAATCAGTTGCGTATCCATAATGCTTTACCAATTTTAGATTATTTAAATAAGGATGAAAGGGTAAAAGGGGCCATTCCTCAAATTACTGCGCAAGTCTTTTATAAAGCCGGGTCAATTCAACTGAATGGCATATTGCATGGTATAAGACCTTTAGAAGAAGATCGGCTCTTTCATTTGGGAGACTATGTCGTACAAGGAGACATTCAAGCCTTAAAAAATACGGCTAGTGGTATAATACTTGGTGCCGGGATTACTAATAAATTAAAACTGGAAATGGGAGATCGGATTTATGTCACCTCTCCTGAAGGTGGTGTTTTTCAATTGAAGATCGTTGGAATTTATCAAAGTGGTCTGGCTGAAATAGACAATGTTCAAAGCTATGTCAATGTAAAAATGGCACAGCGCATTATGAAGCAATCCGATAGTTATATAACGGACATTAATGTAAAGTTACATGACATGGAATTAGCACCTGCCTTGGCTAAGGAGTTGAGTCGGCAGTTTAACCTGACCGCGCTTGATATTAAAGCGGCCAATGCACAATTTGAAACCGGAACAAGTATTAGGAATATCATTACTTATGCGGTATCCATCACACTATTAATTGTTGCCGGTTTTGGGATATACAATATACTCAACATGCTGATATACGAGAAAATGAATGACATTGCCATTTTAAAAGCCACAGGATTTTCAGGGCAAGATGTACAGTCTATCTTTATCAGTCAGGCCATGATTATTGGTGTTATCGGAGGGGCTTTAGGATTAATTATTGGATTTGCTTTGTCGCTTTTGATTGATCAAACACCCTTTGAGACAGAAGCATTGCCTACCATCAAGACTTTTCCTGTGAATTTTAATCCGCTGTATTATGTCATTGGAATTGTCTTTGCTTTGGTATCTACTTTTTTTGCAGGTTATTTACCGGCACGAAGAGCAAAGCACATTGATCCAGTAGAAATTATTAGAGGACAATAAAATGCAAGGGTCGGTATTAAAAGCAGAAAAGATCAACAAGTACTTTCGGGAGCCAAACTTATTTCATGTGCTTAAAGACATCAGTTTTGAAATCCAAAAGGGTGAGTTTGTTTCCATTATGGGTAAATCGGGCTGTGGAAAATCAACTTTACTCTATATCCTTTCTACTATGGACACGGATTATGAGGGACAACTTTTCTTAAACAATGAAGACCTTTCTCACAAAAGTTCAGATGATTTGGCGGTTATTCGCAATCAGCACATCGGTTTTGTTTTTCAATTTCACTATTTACTCCAGGAATTTACTGTACTTGAAAATGTGATGTTACCCGCCAAAAAATTAGGAATTAAGAACAATCAACAAATAGAGGAAGATGCCATAGGAATATTGAAACTGCTAGGCATACATGATCAGGCCCTAAAACGTTCTTCTCGTATTTCAGGAGGACAAAAACAACGCGTAGCCATAGCCAGGGCTTTGATCAATCAACCTTCTATTATTATGGGTGATGAACCAACAGGAAATCTCGACAGTAAAAACTCTCAAAACGTGTTTTCCATCTTAAAAGAGCTTAGTGAAGAACGACAGCTCTCTTTGCTTGTGGTGACTCATGATAAGGATTTTGCAAAAAAAACGGACCGCATCATAGAAATGGCTGATGGGAGAGTGATAGTATAGTCTAAATCGTCTTTGTTAAGAAGCTTAAAACTTAGTTATAGCATGAATTCTTCTCCTATCTTTACTCATGATGAGAAAGCTGTGTGTTCTACTTGTGTTTCTGATGAGTACGATGCTACGTGGTCAGAATAATTGCTTGTCTGATTTAGATACTGTCCATCTGTATGATAGAAATAAAAAAGAATACTGTTTTTTAATGGCAGGCAAACCTTCCGGATTTGATTGGGGCACAATTGAAGGACTATCCGATTCATTGCGTTTTAAAATAGTTAACAATACCGGGCAACAGCTGGTCATAAAAAGGGTTGGGGGAGGAGATGGTTCTATATTATTCTATGCTTCAGTAAACAATAATCACTTTCATATTCGTCCGAGAGATAGGGTTATTTTAGATATTGATTCGTTTTTTTATGTATATCCGAAAACCAATTATCGTAAAGGAACATTTAGAAAAGCGCTTCAAATCAGCTATTCGATTATTGGAGATGATAGTTTGCGAACTCTTATTATACCAACCTGGGGGAATTTAAGTTATCCGACAATAAAAACTTCATCAGCTAAGAGTTTCGAAAAACAGACACCTTATCGTATCAAAAAATACAATAAATGGGTGCCGCTAACGATTTGTCCACAAGACTCTTCTGAATTTGGTATCCATTTTTATGAATCAAGAGAAGCTAAGTATAATGGGGGAATGCTAGCATTAACAGCCCATATAGATTCTTGTTTTAAGCAGTCAGAAATAACGGTAGAGAAGGGGAAAGCAAGAGTATACGTTTCCTTTAATGTCAATGCAGATGCTTCTCTCAGCGATTTTGAAATCTTAAAGTCATCGGTATCATCTGATCTGGACAAACAACTTTGCGATATTCTTTATTCTACTTCACTTTCATGGCAACCTGCCATTTGCTGTCCACCTGACTGGTCTTGGCAAGAGCCAACTCCAAAGAATCAAAACCCAGTTCCCTGTTGTTATTGTCAAAAGAGAATTACCATGGTTTACCAGTTTAAATGAGTCAAAATAAAAAATACATTTGAAATCGCTTATTACTTAAAATAAATGGCAATCGTAACATTAACCGTTAATCCTGCATTGGATAAAAGCACTTCCGTTGAGCAATTGGTACACACCCAGAAGATGTACAGTGATACTCCGTTATTTTCTCCGGGAGGTGGTGGTATCAATGTTTCAAGAGTGCTAAAAAGACTGGGGACGGAGGCGCTAACCATCATGCAAGCTTCAGGACCCAATGGCATGCACTTAAAGGAATTGTTAAAGCAGGAAGGTGTAGATATTTCTTGTTTTGAAACCAAAGGATGGACAAGAGAAAACTTTGTCGTCAATGAACAATCATCTGAATTGCAATACAGGTTTAGCATGCCGGGACCTACAATTACCAGAGAAGAAGAAAAGACAATCATTTCATTAGTAGAAAAGCATACAGCTAAAAATGACTTCTTAGTGTTGAGTGGTAGTTTACCTCCTTCTTTGCCCGCAGACTTTTACAAAAAGATCTGTCATTGGGCTAAAGTGAATGGGGTGAAAGTTGTTTTAGATACTAAAGGACAAGCCCTTAAACAAGCTTTATCTGAAGGCGTTTATCTGGTGAAGCCCAATTTAGGTGAATTGGCTCAACTGAATAATAAAGAATGGATTACACGCAAAGAGGCAGAAGAAATGGCTCGGCAAATGATTGAGCAAAAGCAGGCCAATATTGTAGTTGTTTCTCTGGGAGAAGCAGGGGCATTTTTATTAAGTCACGAAGGGCTTGTTTCAATAGCATCACCCAAAGTAGAAGTGAAAAGTGCAGTAGGGGCAGGGGATAGCATGGTCGCGGGAGTTGTTTATGCTTTGGAAAAGAAAATGTCACAAAAAGAAGCATTAAAATATGGCGTAGCATGCGGAACAGCCACCGTGTTAAGTGAGGGGACTAATTTATGTGCAGCTAAGGATGTTCATGACATATATTGCGAATTGATAGAAAAATAAAGCCCTCCTTCATAGGAGGGCTTTTGTGTTGCTAATATATTTAATTCATCAGAAGCCGTATTTTAATCCCAGAATAAAATTCCTTCCGGGTGCAACAATCCCTGAACTATATGGACGGTAACGTTGATCTGTAATGTTTTCCAGTCCCGCACTAATTGTAAACTGCTTAGCAAATTGATGTATTGCCTTAAAATCTAAGGTGTACCAAGCTGGCGAATAAGGATCTCCATTTTTATCAATGGCATAGATATAGTTCTTGCTTTTTTCACTTTCCGGCAAGTTCTTAAAACTTTTCTCGCCACAGTAATTAACAGATAATTGTAAATTCAGCTTTGAAGTTTTATAAGTCAATCTGGAGACACCAAACCAAGGCGCCGCATGACGGGAAGGACTCGTTGTTCCATCGTCCAGTTCTTCTTCTCCAATCTGATAGTTGAAATCAGATGAAAATTCAAACCCTGCTATCAGCTTGATCTCAATACCTGCCTGTATGCCATAAACATTTGCCTCTGCCGCATTCTGAATCGCTTGAACCTGACTCAATGTACCATCATAATTGATACTGTCTTGTCCATTTAACTTAAAATCTCGGCGCACCAAAGCATCTTGTAATAAAGTGTAATAGGCAGTAACATCCATTTCAACAGTTTCATTGAAAACATGTGCAATGCCAAAATCAATATTATATGCATACTCTGCTTTCAGATTAGGATTAGGCACTACGACTGCTCCGGGCTCCGAATCGAAAACCTTACCTACATCATCCACATTTGGAGATCGGAATGCCGTGGCCGCATTGCTGCTAATGACCCAATTGTCATTAGGTCGGTAGACAAAACCAATGCTTCCCGTTAATGCTCCATCGTCTAGTTGTGCAGTTGTAAATGGAAAAGGGTAGAAGCTGGTATCAAATTCAGCATCTAGCTTATACTGATTGTATCGAATCCCTCCTTGCAAAAGAAATTTTTCCGACAGGGTGTACTGATCAGATAAGTAAATGCCGTATGAAGCCCAGGTAGATTGAGGATATCTGGATGTTCCCTTTGATTCGATACCCGTAGAGATATCTTCATTAATCCCTTTTGAGTTTACATCATTCCACACCGTTTCTATGCCATAAAACAATTGATGTCTTGCTTTTAAGCGTTTGGTGAAATCAATGTTGATAGAATAGGCGTCTACCTCTTCAATACGATCTTCAAGATCATCTTTATTGAAGTCACGGCTTATGCGGCTTTCTTCAAAAGACTGCTGAGCCAGACGTATCGTCATCTGTTCGTAAACCTTGTTCCGTTGCGTATGGGTGACGTTCAGATTATTCATCATCCATTTCTGTGGTCCGTAATTCCATACACCGTATCTGGGTAAGCTGTTTTTATATCGAATGTGCCGATCATAACGGGCATAATCAGACGTTTCCGAATAATGGAACCCATATTGCAAATCCCATTGTTCATTTGGCTTAAACCTCACTTTTTGCATCATGTTGATTTGAGAGTAAGCAGAAGGTTTTTGAACTAGAGGATCATCATTACTTGTTACCGCATCCACACTGTCTATGCGTTGTACATAAAAGGGACGAAGATATTCCTCAGGTCCGTGACTTCCCATACGCAAATCTCCAAAACGATTACTGCTGATGCTACTCAACATCGACCATTTTTTCCAGCCGACATTGATATCAAAATGAGCAGTCATTTCATCATTCGCAGAAGCATAACGGCTAAAAGCTTTGCCTTGAATGATCGGATTACTATCCACAGAAAATTGAGGTGTCAATGTCTGAAAACTCATTACGCCACCAATGGCATCACTTCCGTAGATCATCGAGCCAGGTCCGAATAGCACCTCCGTATTTTCAATGGCGAATGGGTCAAGAGAGATCACATTCTGAATATTTCCGCCGCGGAAAATGGCTGTATTCATCCGAATACCGTCAATGGAGTACAACAGACGGTTCGTCGCAAATCCTCGAATCATAGGGCTGCCTCCTCCTTGCTGGCTTTTCTGAACGAATACATTACCCGAAATACCCAATAAATCTGCAGCTGTTTGCGGATTTTGCAAAGCCACTTCCTTTGGTGTTATGGCCACAATCTTAACAGGGATATCACTTGACACTTGTTTCCATCGAGTTGCGGATATGACGACCTCCTCAATCTTAAAGCTCGTGGGTGACATTTTTACTTTAAAAAAACTACGCTCTAATTCATCATAACTGATGATTAGGGTACGGTAGCCCAATGTCCTGATCGTTATTTCTTTTGCGCCTTTAAATGCTGAAACATCAGCTTGCCCATTGGCATTCGTAGTTGTAAATGCCAACGGTTCTTTACTTTCCAGAGAAGCCTGCGCAATAGGCTCATCTGTTTCATGATTTACAATGCTTATTGTTTGGGAAAAGCTAAAGCAATAACTACCCATGAATAAGCAAAGAATGAAAAGATTTTTCATTTTAATTCTTAATTATATATGAAATAAGTTGAGTCCATCACTTTTTAGCGATAGACTTACAATAAATTAGTTTCTATTTATTTAGCTTATTTCAGGAGGAGGAACGGGTGGAGAGGTATAAATAAAAAAGAGTGGGTGTTGAGAATCAAAAGAAGGTCTTTCATTAGCCTCTAATAAGGGCTGCCAATGATCTTGTTGACTGCAAAAGAGAGAAGCGTAAAACTTGTTGACTTGGCTTTCCTTCTCTTTTTTTTGCGGGTTTTGCCCCATGACATCTGATAATAGCTTATTCAACTGTTTATTTAGAGCAGTTTCTTTGTGATCCCACCAACACCAATAATAGATGGTGTCGTTTCTGACTTCTTTCTCTACAATATCATACATGGACCCTTTGTACTCAAACTCTTTTGAATGTTTCCATTTTAGCTGTTGATGAGCACTTTCTTCGGTAAATTTTAGTAAAACCAGCTCCTGTTTATCAATTCCCGCTATGATCTGATGTTTGATCTCTCTTCTGATCTGCTTTTTTTGATAGTGAAAAAAAACGAGTGTGCTGGCAATTGGAATAACCAGACAAAACAAAAGAAACAGGCTTGTTAATTTGACTTTCAAAATAACAGGGATATTTGACAAAGATGATCAAATATATTGAGCTGAATGTTCTTCAATCATCTTGATCCAGATTATAGATTTAAAAATTTACAGATACTACATACAAAATGCCTAAAATTGAGGCGACACATTCATGTGAAAATGGTTAAAAGGGGGCTAATTGTTTCGTTTCTAATTACTTTATTAAGTTTTCATGCTTTTTCTCAAGAGGCAGTCTTAAGTGACTCTTATCAAATCAAGCAATGGACGACTAAAGATGGCTTGCCCCAAAACTCTGTCAATGAGATCATGTTGTCTTCAGATGGTTATCTATGGATTGGAACATACGGAGGTTTATGCAAATTTGACGGTTTGAGGTTTAAACGGATTAATCATCCTGATTTAAAGTATGAGCGAGTAATAAGCCTGCTTGAAGACTCAAATGGAAACATCTGGGTAGGCTCAGAAAACAATGGACTTTATCAATTAAGGGGGAAAGAAGTTATTCACTATACAATTAGAGATGGACTTCCAGGCTTAGGGATTACAGACCTATTTGAAACTTCTGATCAACATATTGGAATTGTAGTACAGGGAAGAGGAATAGCATTTATGGTGAATGACAGCATTCATTTTAAACAGCATAGAGTGTTTTATGATTCAAATCTTGATCAAGCCATAACAGAGAATAATGGACAGATTTGGCTATCAACTTCTAATGGACTCTATAGTTTGAAAACATGGCAATCGGATCCCATGTTTATTGAAGGCAGCAAGAGTAACCTTGATGCTACGGCGATAACAAAAAATGATGAAGAAAAGATATTTCTAGCAAATCAAGGTGGAGTATATCTGCTTGATAAAGACAAAATGAGAGTCAATTTGCTGTTTAAACACAATATAAATCTGGCTTTTCGACAGTTATTGATTGATTCTAAAGGTCTTATTTGGCTAGGAAGTAATAAAAAAGGAGTGATCTCTTACAATCAGCAGGGCCAAGAGATGCTGAGAAACTTCGAAGAATTACCAACCGGAGAAGTTTCTTGTTTATATGAGGATGAACAAGGAGCCATCTGGTTGGGGATTAATGGAGGCGGATTGATGAAAATTGGCTTTAATCCTGTTTCAAATCTGGATGCCGATGACGGACTAAAAGACGAAGCCATTTTGGCCATTCATAAAGACAACAAAAGGAATCTTTGGATTGGAACAAATTCAGGTTCTTTCTATAAAATGGAACTCAATACCGGTTGGATTAAAGAATACGAGACTGAGAAATATGGTATCGATTCTGAAGTTTGGTCCATTGCCACCGATGAAAAGGAAAATATTTGGGTAGGTACTTTCGGAGATGGAATATACAAGTGGGATCAAGAATCAAAAAAGGGGTTTGAGCCGATTAAGAATTCAGGAGCACAAAGTGATGTCATTTTAGCGATGCATTACGATACCTTAGCTCAACGCTTACTGATTGGTACTGACAGAGGTGGAGTCTTTCAATTTAAGGATAAGCAATGGAGTACCTTAATTCCCGAAAGCCTGACCAAAGCCAGAGTGACGCAGATTGTACTTCATCCTTACTCTGAAAATACCATTTGCATTGCCACTCAGGGCGATGGAGTTAAGATAATAAACTCAGATGGCAGCGTAAATTCCATTGACGAGAGCAACGGACTTCCATTCAATTCCATTCGTGCCATACTGTTTGATCATGAAGGCCTCATGTGGTTGGGGTCGTATGGAAAAGGATTGTTCGTACAAATGAACAATGAATTTAAGGTCATCAATAGTGCTCAAGGTCTTTTCGATGACTTGGTGTCAACCATTAATCTTGATCAACAAGGCTTTCTATGGATGAGTTGCAACAATGGTGTATTTAGAGTGAAGAGAGAAAGCTTGCTAAGCTTGGCAAAGGGAGAAATTAACTCTGTTCAATCTCAGGTATTTAACACATCCCACGGGATGGGAGATTCAGAAACAAACGGCGGTTTCCAGCCTTCTAGTGTTTGTCTGGAAAACGGAACAATTTTATATCCCACAATGAAAGGTGTGGCATTTTTTGATTCACAAAGCCTGCAAGAAGAACCTCCCATAAAGTACTTGCACATAGAGCGATTGGAGTATGGTGACACCTTACTTGAATCACCGGATAAGTTTATTATTCCTAAAGAACATAGAGATATTACATTTCATTATTCAGCACCTTCTTTCCATGCTCCTGAACTCATCAAGTTTGAATACTTTTTAGAAGGCTACGATACAAAATGGAAATCATCAGGCACCAATCGTTTCGTCAACTATACCCGGCTTGCTCCCGGGAATTATACCTTTAAACTAAGAGCACGGAATAGTCATGGGACACTGAGTGATGTTGAAGCTAATGTCAACTTTCAGGTCGAATCCTATTTATATGAAACAACTCTTTTTAAAGGACTAAGTGTTGGAACTATTTTGTTTTTAATTCTATTCTATTTCAAAAGAAAACAAGATCAAGCCAGGAAAAGAGAGTTGATACTGGAAAGAGAAGTGAAGGAGAAAACCAAGCACTTGAATGAAGAAAAACAAATGACCGAAAGAGCGCTGGAGAAAGTGGCACAGAAATCAACAGAATTAGAAAAGGTAAACCGTGCAAAATCCGTCTTCTTTTCAAATGTTTCTCATGAGTTAAAAACTCCGCTCACCTTAATAAAGGGACCTCTTGAGAATTTACTGGATAGCAATCGGAATCAACTTGATCAAGAAGCATTGAGAGATCTGCAACTCGCTCATAACAATGCGAATCAGTTAAATCGATTAATCACGCAATTATTAGAAATTGCCCGTTCAGAAGAAGGCAAGCTTGAGGTAAACCACCTGGTTATAGATGTCAAACAACTATTAGAGCAGCTTTTTACCGCTTATGAAGGCTGGATTCAACAAAAAGAATTGAATTTCACTTGGAAAGCAGAGGGTGAATCCTTCGTGGGTATTTCTGATCCTGATTTATTGGAGAAGGTGGTTTCTAATCTACTATCAAATGCTTTTAAGTTCACTCCGGCGGGAGGAGAGGTGCATTTGGAAATCAATGTAACTGAGGAGCAGTTGTCTATCTCGGTAGCGGACTCAGGTATCGGGATTGCAGAAAAAGAACTGCCGCATATATTCGATCGCTTTCATAAAGTAGAAGGTCAAGAGGAAGTGAATAGCAATGGAAGCGGGATCGGTTTAGCTTTGGTTAAAGAGTTTGTCGAGTTGCTTGGTGGGAAGATTAAAGTGGAAAATAAACAAGATCAAGGGGCATCATTCTCTTTCTCAATTCCCTTTCCTTCATCTGAAGAAGAGCCAACTGTATTAGAAGAAAGTCAGATTAAAGAATCGGGTCAAATGATCGACACAGAAGCTATTCAATCAACCGATTATGAAGAAGAGTGGCCTTTGGTTTTAGTGGTAGATGATCATGCCGATATTCGAATGCTTATCAAACAGGCCTTAAAAAACAATTACAGAATCATAGAAGCTGAAAACGGTGAAGAAGGTTTCCAAAAGGCCAAAGAATACATTCCCGATCTGATCATATCAGATATCATGATGCCTAAGGTAGATGGAATGGCATTTTTGAATTTGTTGAAATCGGATGCTTCAACAGACTTTATTGCCACCTTGCTTTTGACTGCGAGAGGTTCTGAAGATATCCGAGTAGAAGGATGGAAAAAAGGAGCGGAAGCTTATATGGCAAAGCCTTTTAATATTAAGGAACTTCAATATAGAGTAGAGGGAATCTTAAACAACCGAAAGAAACTGCGTTCAAAAATGTTACTTGACTTTGAGAAAGTTGAAACTCAAGACGATCTGGATAAAACTGATTTTCAACGTCAATTTGAAACTCTGGTTTATCAAAAAATCCCTGAACCTGACTTTAGTTTTACTGACGTACTAACTGATTTTGGAATGAGCCGTTCAAGCTTTCAGCGTGCTGTAAATAAAGAATACAATTGTTCTCCAATTGTGTATTTAAAAAAACAACGCTTGACTTTGGCCAAAGCACTTTTAAAAAAGAACGAAGGAACCATTGCAGAAGTGGCTTATGCATGTGGCTTCAATAGCGTTTCGTATTTTAATCGAGCTTTTAAACAGCAATTTAAAGCGACACCAACTTCTATTTTAAGTAGCTCAGAGTCAGGGTAAATTTGGATCTGACCATTTTGTGCAAGAATTTGACTAAATAGGTAAAGCCTTCCATAATTGAAGAAAATAGTTTTGTTTAAAATCTATTCAATTATGAGACTTTTCAGAACTATAGGCCTTAGCAGCTTCTTCATCTTTTCCTCTTTTAGTTTATTTTCTCTGGATTATGTTCAGCTTGGCAGTGGCACATCATCAAGCAGCAGCAATACCATTACTCCTTGGACCACCTTCTTTGAAGATGGACGAAAACAGTTATTGTTTACGGCAAGCGAATTAAGTGCGGCAGGTTTAAATGTAGGAGACGAAATAAATGCCCTGGCTTTTGATATAGTAAGTGCGAATGCACATGCAACTAACCTGACAATTGGATTAAAGTCGACCACGCAAACGACCTTTTCCGCTTTTGCATTTGAGAGTGGTTTTTCTACCTATTTTTCAGGAACGCATACTCCCTCAACAGGATGGGATCAGATCAGCTTTTCAAGCAATTATGTTTGGGATGGTAACGGCATCATTGTGGAGTTTTGTTATAACAATTCATCTTTTACAGGAAATAGCACCATTAATTATACAACTACTTCACACACCTCCAACAGATATGCCTATACAGATGGAAATGATGGTTGTGTACTAAGTTCATTTGGAAGTAATAGCAATCGTGCGAATGTTCGATTTTATCTGGACAAGCCTAGCCTACTTTCCATTGAGCGTAATAGTCCGGCAAGTGCTTCAACCACATCAACAAATATGCAATTTCAGCTCAGTTTTAGTACTGACGTGGCATTGCTTGATACGGCAGACATCAGCCTGAATGGTTCCGCAGCAGCCAATACAAGTATTCAATCAGTCAGCCGTGTAAATGGTGCCCAATACTTGGTTGATGTGTTAACTTCCAACCCTTCTACAGGAATGATTGGTTTAGATATAAAAGGGGTTGATGCTTCCGGAAGCAATAACATTATTGCTGATAACAGTGTTCTGGATCAGCAAGCCTTAAATGACATACAGGTTACTAACTCACCGGAATTTGGCCAATCCTTTGTAGCCGGAGCTAGCGGCCCCTTGTTAAAAGTAGTATTAAGAACAGGTTACGGTCACAGCTATTCAGGAAGTGGCGTGATGGAAATACGCTCCGGTTCAGGTTTAGGAGGTACTGTCTTAGCTTCCGAAAATGTAACGATACCTAGTGGCCCTCTATTCACCGATATATTCTTTTACTTTTCCAATCCGGTGACACTTTCCTCAGGTTCTACCTATACTCTAAGATTCAACTTCCCGGGAGCTTCCAGTTCAAATCTTGCAGTTTCTGCCCAGACGGGGAATCCTTATGCTAATGGCATTTTGTATCAGCCGGCTGCATTGTCGTCTGCCGATCTTTACTTTAAAACCTATATCGCCCCTTCAATCGTTCCTTTAACCACTAATTTGCCCGCTACAGATGAGAGTTACCAGTTTGTGGTGTGTAATCTTGGAAGCAATGTAACTCTTAACCAAGGAGCAAATTGTGAAGGTGAGAATGGTAGTGCCACCGTAAGCGGATCAAACGGACAAATGCCCTATACCTACAGTTGGGGCAATGGAGAAAATACAGCTACAGCGGTTAATCTTGAATATGGAACCACAGCCCTAACTATAACTGATGCTTTGGGTTGTACAGCTACTTCTTCAGCAAGCATTGGATCTGATTGTAGTATTCGTCTGAAAGGGAACGGACAGCTTATTTTTAATAATCAAACTACTGTTTCTACTAGTGATAGTACCAATTTTGGAGCTACGGGAGTAGGAAGTACCACAAGCGTAAACTATACGATCGTTAATCGCAGTGCAGGAGGTTTAACAATTGATTCGGTGCGTATTGGAGGTGTTGACCCAACAGACTTTAGTCTAACTCAGACACCTGCAGGCTCCATTAATGCGGGAGACTCTACTAGCTTTACCGTAGAGTTTGCCCCGACTGGTTACGGAACAAAAGATGCCACAATTCAAATCTATAATACATCCGCAGATGCTCCATCGTATGCCTTTAACATAAGAGGAGTAGCTTCACACAATGGCTTGAATTTTGACGGCATTAATGATTTTGCCGAAGTAGCAGATAATAATGCCCTTGACTTTACAAATGCTTTCACCTTAGAAGCCTGGGTGAACCCTGATGTATTAACGACTAGTGGATTAATTACCAAATTTGGGAATGGCTCTTCTAACAGAAGCTTTGCCTTATTGCTATTGAGCAACGGAACATTGGAATTTTCCTTCTCTTCCAACGGATCATCTGAAAACTATATAGGCTCCGCAGGTAGCATACAATCGGGTGTCTGGTCGCATATAGCGGCCGTTTATGACGGTAGTACAATGAAGATTTACATCAACGGAGTACAAGACCCAAACACCCTAAGCATCAGCGGAAATGTATTTAACTCCACAATGCCTTTATTATTGGGAGCTAGGAACAACGGAAGCATTGGGTTACAATTCAACGGTACATTGGATGAAGTGCGCTTATGGAATGTCGCAAAGACAGCTGCAGACATCGCCAACAATAAAAATTGCCAGTTGCAAGGCTCAGAAAATAATCTGGCGGCTTATTATGATTTCAATCAGGGTACACCGGGAGGAAATAATTCTGCCGTACAGCATGTTTTAGATCGAACTGCAAATGGTTTGAGCGCTCAAATCATTAATCTAAGCCTGACAAACAGTAGTTCTTCCAACTTTATTGTCGGTGCCAGTGACAGTGTTGATGTGTGTACACAGCCAATTAACTTATCTGTTATGGTAGACAGTAATGTCAGTTGTAATGGTTTGAGTGATGGAGGAGCAACGGTTTCGGTCAGTGGAGGAACAATGCCTTATACCTATCTATGGAATAACACCGCTACAACAGCATCCATTACCGGAGTGCTTACGGGCAACTATTCCGTTACAGTTACTGACAACAACGGTCTTACAGATAGTGCTAGTGTTACCATCACCGAACCGGCTGTTCTTGTTGCTGCAACTGTAATCGATTCGAATGTAAGCTGCAATGGCGGTATGGACGGCGGGGCAACAGCAAGTGCCACAGGTGGTACCATGCCATATACTTATTCGTGGAGTAATAGTGCGACCACCTCAAGCATTACAGGAGTTGTGGCTGGTACTTATACAGTAACCATAACAGATAACAATGGCTGTACATCCACAAGCGGTTCGTCGATTAGCGAACCAGCAGCGATTGGTTCTACAATCCCAATTACCGCTTGCGGAAGCTATACATGGATGCAAAACGGGCAAACCTACAACATGAGTGGAATGTATTACGACTCTATTCCTCATATCGGTGGCTGTGACTCCATTGTTACTTTAGATTTAACCATTATCAACCTAACTGTAAGCATTTTAGAAGATTCACTACCAGTCTGTTACGGTTCTTCTGATGCAGGGGTATCTGCAATTGCTAATGGGGGAATTGCACCCTACACCTACGCTTGGAGTAACTCAGCTACTACTTCGTCACTCACAGGTATAACAGCAGGAACGTACAGTGTCATTATAACAGATGCTAATGCATGTACTACAACGGCTTCGAAAGTGCTTTCCGATCCTGACCCAACCATTTATTCCAGTCAAGTAATAGACGCTATTTGTGAAAACGAACTAAATGGTCAAATTTCAGTTGAAGTACTAAGTGGAACTTGGCCGAATAAGGTGACTTGGTCAAATGGAGAAGTAGATAGCTTAAGTGTTATAAAAGCGCAAGACTTTGAAGGGAATGCTTCAGACAATTGGGGCTATAGCGATACTACATATTTAGAGGATTGTACTCCTGTTCAAAGATATTATAGCATTATACCTTATGAGGTAGATACTGCCACCAATGTAGTAACTGATGTTGATGGAAGAGCACCTTATACTATATATGCTCCAACTGTAGATGATGTTATTTCAACCTATGGTTACAGTCAAGTTGATCAGGGGAGTTATTCAAACGCCACTTACTTTTCACCTTATTATTCTTCGATGCAGGATAGAATCAACCTCGCTTTTTTTAATCAAGGAAAAGATAGATACCTTATGGGATTATTTGATGTTCCAGGTGAAGACCCAACTGTAAGGGTGGGAGGAACAATTGATTTTTCAATCAAGAATTATCCAAGTTCAGGAAATCAGGCTCAATTGGTTTTAATTGATGATCCAGCTGATGTATCAGTATCTGGGAAAATTGATTCAATGGATTCATTTACTTATAATCCTGCTACTGGGGAAGCAATCTTTAGTTTCGATTGGCTGCCGGAAACTTCTGATGGATTTATTTACGGACCTTTAACTTCAGATAGTATATTATTCTCTATTTTAAGTACTTCAGTTTCTAATCGATTGGCATTTTTAGGATATAAAGACGCGCCAACAAATTCATTCGGAGTTCATAAAACAAGAACCACAACAAATCATGAAACTAGAACGAAAATCTACTCTGTAAGTAGTGGTCAATGTGTCAATTTACCAAATAACGGAATTGAATCTTCTTATACTCTTGGCTCCAATGTGTCGATTGGAAATGCAAGCTCTGGTGCTAATTACCTTTCACAACTAAATCAAACTACTTTTGATACTACAACTAGAAGAGTCATCACATTTGATCCCGTTCAATTGGATACAGCAAGTAATAGTGCAATTAGCCTGAATTACTATACTAATAATCTAGAGTCAGATTGGGATTCTGTTTGGTATGAGATTAAATATGACAGTAGCAGTAATTGGACAAATGCTAATTCTGCTAGATTAGATTTAAATTCAAATGGCTGGAAAAATCTACAAGTTGCAATACCACAAGGAGAATCAATTGTACACTTTAGAATGTTATCGGTTACAGATGACACCAATGATTTAATGGCTTTTGATGAAGTTAAAATTCAATCATTGACAATTGGGTTAGATTCTATTAAAGAAGGTAATTATTCATTCAATGCTATAGACAAAAATGGTTGTAGCTCATTGGCTTCATTCGTAGTTGGTTTTACCAATCGGTCAAGCAGAGATACCATTTTACTGTCTGCTTGTACTTCTTACACTTGGCCACAAAACGGTATGACTTATAGCACAAGCGGCATTTACAAGGACACCATTCCAAATGCAGCAGGTTGTGATTCCGTGATTACTCTTAATCTGACGATCAACAATACTGTTCGAGATACCAATTCAGTGGTAGCTTGCGATAGTTATACATGGGCAAGCAATGGCATGATGTATACCACAAGCGGCATTTATTCTGATACTTTGATGGCGGCCAATGGATGTGATTCTATCAGTTCGATTGATTTAACGCTCAGCATTTCGACAAGCTCAATGCAAGTTGTAACAAATTGCGACAGTTACTTATGGATGCAAAACGGTATGACTTATAGCACAAGCGGAATGTATAGAGACACTATTCCAAATGCAGCAGGTTGTGATTCTATAATCACTCTTGATCTGACGATCAACAATACCATTCGAGACACGAATGCAGTAGTAGCTTGCGATAGCTATGTTTGGTTGAGCAATGGCTTGACGTACAATACAAGTGGCATTTATTCCGATACTTTGATGGCGGCTAATGGTTGTGATTCTATCTCAAGTATTGATTTAACCATTAACCCTTCGACAAGCTCAGGGTTAACAATTAGTACTTGCGATAATTACACTTGGCCGCAAAACGGTATGACCTACACCGCAACAGGAATGTACAACGATACCATTCCAAATGCAGCAGGTTGTGATTCGGTGATTACTCTGGATCTGACAATCAACAATACCGTTCGAGATACGAACGTGGTTGTAGCTTGTGATAACTATACTTGGTCAAGTAATGGTATGCAGTATACCACAAGTGGAATTTATTCCGATACCTTAATGGCTACTAATGGATGTGATTCCATTTCAAGTATTGATCTGACCATCAACTTGTCTACTTCGACTACGCTCAGTATGACAAGTTGTGACAGCTATTTATGGTCACAAAACGGCATGACATATAACACGAGCGGAATGTACAAAGACACCATTCCAAATACGGTAGGTTGTGATTCTATAATCACTTTGGATTTAACCATTAACAATACAGTAAGAGATACAAATGCAGTAACTGCTTGTGATTCCTATACATGGATGAGCAATAATCAAACCTATACTATGAGTGGAATTTATTCCGATACTTTAATGGCGGCTAACGGTTGTGATTCGATCAGTTCGATTGATCTGACCATCAACATATCTACTTCGACTACGCTTAGTATGACAAGTTGCGATAGCTACACTTGGATGCAGAATGGTATGACTTATACGATGACAGGAATGTACAATGATACGGTGATGAATGCAGCGGGTTGTGACTCCATTATCATCTTAGATCTGACCATTAATTCTTCACCAATAGCAGATGCAGGAATAGATCAGGTCATTTGCAATGGGGCTTCTGTTGTAATTGGAGGTTCTCCAACAGGCCCGACAGGTTCAAGCTATCAATGGGACAATGCTTCAACTTTAAGTAGTTCGGCAACTGCAAACCCAATTGCTTCACCAACAGTTACCACAAATTATACAGTTACAGTAACAGATGTCTCAACCGGATGTACTGGTACAGATCAAATTTTGGTTACAGTTAATAATGCATCAAGCTCTATCATTTCCCAATCAGCATGTGACAGCTTCACTTGGGGTCAAAATGGTCAAACTTATACAATGACCGGAATGTATAATGATACGATTGCAAATTCGGTCGGTTGTGATTCAGTCATCACTTTAGACTTGACCATTAACCCTTCGACAAGCTCAGGGTTAACTATTAGCACTTGTGATACATATACTTGGCCACAAAACGGGATGACGTATACTCAAAGCGGACTTTTTAATGATACCATTCCAAATGCTTTAGGTTGTGATTCCATTATCACCTTGGACTTAACCATTAACCATACCGTTCGAGATACGAATGCAGTAGCCGCTTGTGATTCCTATACATGGATGAGCAATAATCAAACCTATACTATGAGTGGAATTTATTCCGATACATTAATGGCAGCTAACGGTTGTGATTCCATTTCAAGTATAGATTTAACCATCAATTTGTCTACTTCAGCTACCATCAATGTGACAAGCTGCGATAGCTACACTTGGATGCAGAATGGTATGACTTATACAATAAGTGGTATGTATAATGATACGGTGATGAATGCAGTAGGCTGTGATTCCATCGTCACATTAAACCTGACAATTGATACTGCGGATATCAGAGTCGTTCGAAATGGATTTGACCTGATTGCACAGGCTAGTGGAGGGAATGTCAGTTACCAATGGATTGACTGTGCGAATGGGAATACAGTAATTAGCGGAGCTACTTCTGATACCTTAAACATTACTCAAAATGGCAGTTATGCAGTTGTAGTGACTCAGTTCGGATGTGTGGATACTTCTGTTTGTATCAATGTTATTAATGTAGGCATAACGGACGTCTCCTCCCTTGAAAATAAAATGTTGGTCTATCCTAATCCGGCTAAAGATCTTGTAAATGTCGAACTTGCAAAATATGAGTCTGGTGATGTGCTAGAGCTTTATGATCTGAAAGGAAAAAGAATTGCACATTTCGAGGTGAAACAGAAACGCATGATGATAAATATTTCAGAATATGCAGAAGGGCTCTATTTCTTAAAGTACAGAAATAAGATTATCAAATTAGTGCTTAATTAATCGGACGGACGGTTCACACGGCAAAAAAGCAGTAGGAAAGTTTTTTGAAAAATTCCTACTGTTTTTTCTTTTTTATTTGCAAATTAAATTACTCTAAAACCAAATGGTTTCTAAAAATGACTTTATTTCAAGGTTCTGCTCACCCCATGTGTTATAGGTTTTTTATAGCAAATCAATAGGGTTAACTTTGATAGAAGTTGGAAGTGATATATAAATCAGCCATCAAAACTTGCTTTTTCAAAAAATAAGGGCATAGCTTTGCACTAACATTTAAAGAAATGTGGTTTAGGAAAATTCTCATCCTCTTTGTATTTCTTTTAGGCGGCATTGTTTCTGCTACCTCAAACGATCTTCCAAAATCTGAAAGCGATCCAGCTTTTAATACTCAAGATGAGTGGAGTTCTAGTTTTATTAGTCATTCACTTCCTTTACCCGCAAAAGAAAAGGATCTGCCTTTTCCGGCAGAAAAGAAGGAAGAAGAAGATGATGATGAAACCAAAGAGCTAGTATTTTTCTTCTTAATCGCTTCGCACTCTTTAGACATTGATACAAATGCCTTTAATGAGGAAGCGTTTAAAAACCATCAAAAAGCCTTTTTGCCCTTCAAGTCTCGAATGATCGGCTACTCCGTTTTTCGTTTATGATCTGAAAATTCAGTTTATCCTAACTGATCCGGTGTACGATGCTATCTGCACCTAACTTATCTCAAGAGAAGCCCCGACTTCAAATCTATTTTCAGAATCATTTAATGAACAACAATGAAAACTTTTTTTATCAGTGCAAGCGCATTTATTGTGTTGGCATTTGCAAGCTGTGGTGATCACCATGCAGAACATCACGAAAACCAACATTTCTTAGTCACCTCTCCTTATAAAAAAGACACGGTCTTTACGAAGGAGTACGTCTGTCAAATTAAAGCCATACAACACATCGAGTTAAGAGCTTTAGAAAAGGGCTACTTACAAAACATCTATGTGGATGAAGGGCAATTTATTAAAGAGGGGCAGGCCATGTTTCAAATTATGCCTTTGTTGTATGAAGCTGAGAAGCGAAAAGCACAGGCTGAAGTCAATTTTGCCAATATCGAATATTTAAATGCCAAAAGTCTGGCTGATAGCAATATTGTGTCACCCAATGAGCTAGCATTAGCAAAAGCCAAACTCGATAAGGCCAAAGCAGAACTCGCCCTTTCTCAGGTGCATCTGGATTTTACTAAAATTAAGGCGCCTTTTGATGGCATTATGGACCGTTTTGAAGTGCGCTTAGGGAGTTTGGTTGATGAAGGTGAATTGTTGACCACGCTCTCCGACAACAGTGAGATGTGGGTCTATTTTAACGTGCCAGAGGCCGAATATCTGGATTATAAAGCAGAGCTTAAGAAAGACAGTTCCAGACAGCAAGTCCGCTTATGGATGGCCAACAATAAGGTGTTTAAGCACATTGGTGAAATCACGACCATAGAAGCCGATTTCAATAACGAGACCGGTAACATTGCTTTTCGGGCAACTTTTCCTAATCCTGAGGGTTTGCTCAGGCATGGTGAAACCGGCAACATTTTAATGGATGTCCCTTTGAATGGGGTTTTGCTTATTCCTCAAAAAGCCACTTTTGAAATTCTGGATAAGAAATATGTGTTTGTCATTGATGATGAAAATAAGGTGCGCTCCAGAAGAATCAGTGTTGGAGAAGAAATGCCACACATATATGTCGTTAAAAGCGGTTTAGAAGAAGGTGATAAAATTCTTTTGGAAGGCTTGAGAAAAGTAAAGGAGGCCGACGAGATAGAGTTTGAGTATGTGCAGCCTGAAGAAGCCATTTCAGCGCTCGAATTGTACGCAGAATAATCCTAACAAAGACAAAGTTATGTTACGTAAAATTATACACCGACCGGTATTGGCGATGGTCATTTCCATCATCATTCTATTTGCAGGTTTTCTGGCGATTAAGCAATTACCGATTTCACAATTTCCACAAATTGCCCCCACGACAGTCAATATCTTTATTGCCTATCCTGGCTCAAGTGCTGATGTATTGGTTAAATCCACACTCATTCCTTTAGAGCGCTCTATCAATGGAGTTCAAGGCATGCGTTACATTTCATCTGATGCGACCAGTGCGGGAGAAGCGACAGTTCGAGTCATCTTTGAACCCGGAACAGATCCTAATCAGGCAGTAGTTAGAGTAAAAACCAGAGTAGATCAGGTTATGCCTTTATTGCCACCTTTGGTACAACGAGAAGGGGTCATCATTACGCCCATACAGCCCAGTATGTTGATGTATGTGAACCTCTATAGTAAAGACAAGGAAACCGATCAGAAGTTCCTGTACAATTATGCCAACATCAACATGATTCCCGAATTAAAGCGGATAAAAGGGATTGGTAGAGCCAACATTCTCGGAAGCCGTCAATATGCCATGCGCGTTTGGCTAAAACCGGATAGAATGCGGGCCTATCACATTTCAGCAGAAGAAGTGATGAAGGCCATGGAAGAACAGAGCATTATTGGTCGTCCCGGACGTTTGGGAAGAAGTTCAGGCATGCAGGCACAATCTCTTGAATATGTATTGGTCTATCAGGACAGATACAACAAACCCGAGCAATACGAGGAGATTATTCTTCGTGCCAATGAAGAAGGGGAGTTGATCAAATTAAAAGATGTTGCAAGAGTAGAACTGGGAACGGAGTTCATGGATATTTATTCCAATCTTGATGGCTTTCCTTCTGCCGCTATTGTGTTGAAACAATCTTATGGCAGTAATGCCAGTGAAGTGATCGATAAGGTCAAAGAGGAATTAGAAGAAATGAAGGCCAACTTTCCTCCAGGTATGGACTATAAAGTTAGCTATGACGTTTCACAGTTCCTGGACGCTTCGATAGAACAGGTGACACATACCTTAAGAGATGCCTTTATTCTGGTGGCTTTAGTAGTCTTTCTCTTTTTAGGGGACTGGCGTTCTACATTAATTCCCATTATTGCGGTGCCTATCTCTTTGATCGGAGCCTTTTTTGTCATGCAACTCTTTGGCTTATCCATTAATCTCATTACTCTATTTGCCTTGGTTCTGGCAATAGGTATTGTTGTTGATGATGCCATTGTGGTGGTAGAAGCCGTGCATGCGAAGATGCATGAGAAAAACATAAGCCCTTTTAAAGCGGTGAAAGAAGTGATGCGGGAGATTAGCGGGGCGATTATTGCCATTACTTTAGTGATGGTATCTGTATTTGTGCCCATTGCCTTTATGAGTGGACCTGTAGGTACTTTTTACCGTCAGTTTTCCATTACCATGGCCAGTTCTATAGTATTATCAGCTCTTGTGGCTTTAACCCTCACTCCGGTGCTGTGCGCGATGATTTTAAGGAACACACATGGTCAAGCTAGAAAGCGAACGCTGATGAATCGTTTTCTTGATGGTTTTAATCATGCATTTGAAAGATTAACAGGAAGATACGTCGGTTTATTAAAGTTAATTGTGAATCGAAGATTGATCACTTTCAGTATCTTATTGATCTTTGGTTTAGGCATCTTTGGAGTCAATCAATTCTTGCCTGCAGGATTCATTCCAGGTGAAGATCAGGGAACCATTTATGCCATTATTCAAACGCCTCCAGGAGCGACTTTAGAGCGGACTAATAAAGTCGCTACCGAGTTACAGAAAATTTGTGAAGAAATTGATGGTGTGGAGTCCGTGTCTTCATTGGCGGGTTATGAGATCATGACCGAAGGAAGAGGTTCCAATGCAGGAACTTGTCTGATCAATTTGAAGAATTGGTCGGAAAGAGAACATTCTGTGCATGAAATCATGGAAGAATTAGAAGAGAAATCTCAGGATCTTGGAGCTATTGTTGAATTTTTTGAACCACCTGCCGTACCGGGATTTGGATCATCAGGTGGGTTTTCTATGCGTTTGTTGGATAAGACCAATTCTACAGATTATCAAGAATTCGATAAAATCAATAGCAACTTTATGGATGCTTTGCGCCAACGCAAAGAAATTACTGGTCTATTTACCTTTTTTGCAGCTAATTATCCTCAATACGAACTGGAGATCGATAATAAGATCGCCATGCAAAAAGGGGTATCCATTGGTAAGGCCATGGAAAACCTGAATATTTTGATCGGAAGTACTTATGAGCAGGGCTTTATTCGCTTCGGTCGTTTTTTTAAAGTGTATACACAGGCCGCACCGGAATACCGCAGATATCCATCCGATCTACAGAACTTGTTTGTAAAAAACGAGCATGATGAGATGGTGCCTTATTCTTCATTCATGACCTTAAAGAAAAAACAAGGTCCGAATGAGATTACCCGTTATAATCTATACAATTCGGCAGCCATTAGAGGTTTACCGGCTAAGGGCTATACAAGTGGCGATGCAATCAAAGCCATTCAGGAAGTGGCTGAACAAACCTTACCTCGAGGTTATGATATAGCTTGGGAAGGTTTATCCTATGACGAAGCACAACGGGGCAATGAAGCGCTATACATCTTTATTGTAGTGCTCATTTTTGTATATCTGGTATTGGCCGCGCAATATGAGAGTTTCTTATTGCCTTTAGCCGTTGTCTTTTCATTGCCGGTAGGTATTTTCGGTTCCTTCTTTTTATTAAAAATCATGGGCTTAGCCAATGATATTTATGCCCAGGTGGGCTTGATTATGCTGGTTGGTTTATTGGGAAAAAATGCCGTATTGATTGTAGAGTTTGCCGTTCAAAAGCAACGGGAAGGTTTAAGTGTAATCGATGCGGCTATAGAAGGAGCTAAAGTGCGTTTCAGACCTATACTCATGACTTCTTTTGCCTTTGTTGCAGGTTTGATTCCTTTAGTCATAGCACATGGTGCAGGAGCTATCGGAAACCATACTATTGGGGGCTCAGCCTTGGGAGGAATGCTGTTTGGAACCATATTCGGGGTGATCATCATTCCGGGTCTGTATTACATTTTTGCCCAAATGGCTAAGGGACGTAAACTGATGAAAGAAGAAGAGGATGAGTCCTTGTCTGAAGAAATTGTCGAAGATCAGGAAAGAATGCATCAACTGAAAAAGCTTTTGGATAAAATGAATCAGAACAAACTGAAAAGCTTGATTTTATTTATTGTCTTGAGTGGGTTGTTAGGCTCATGCAAAACACCTGATGGTTTGAGTAGGGTAGAGCAGAGTACTGTTCCTGAACAATATGCAGAAGCTTCTGTTGATACGATTAATAGTGCTGCCTTAGATTGGAAAACATTTTTTAGCGATTCTAATCTCACCTCACTGATTGATGTTGCGCTTCAAAACAATCAGGAGTATAACATGATGCTTCAGGAAATTGAAGTGGCTAGAAATGAAGCGAGAGCAAGAAAAGGAGAGTATTTGCCCAGTGTGGGACTTTATGGCAATGCGGAAGGAGAAAAAGTCTCTCGATACAGCAGAAATGGGGCAACGGAAGCCAATCTGGACATTCTACTGGGTAAAGCATTTCCTGAACCTTTAAATGATTTCGGTTTAGGTGCATATGCCCATTGGGAATTGGATGTTTGGAAGAAACTTCGTAATGCCAAGAAGGCAGCGGTTTTAAGATATTTAGCGACTCAGAAAGGACAGCATTTTATGCAAACCAATCTGGTAGCGGAAATTGCCAATACCTATTACGAATTGATTGCCTTGGATAAGCAGTTGGAGATTTTGCACCAAAACATAGACATCCAAAACAGTGCTTTTAAGGTGGTGAAGCAGCAAAAGCAAGCCACTGCCGTTACAGAGTTAGCTGTCAAACGTTTTGAAGCGCAGTTGTTAAATACCAAAAGTTTACAGTATGAGATACAACAGCAAATCATAGAAACAGAAAACAGGATCAATGTTCTGGTCGGACGTTTTCCGCAAAAGGTGGAACGGAGTACTGAGGACTTTACACAAAAAGTACCACGAACTGTACAAGCAGGATTGCCTTCTCAGTTATTGGGCTACCGACCGGATATTAAACAAGCGGAGTTGGAACTGGCTGCAGCCAAATTAGATGTAAAATCGGCAAAAGCCCGGTTTTATCCTTCATTAGGAATTTCCTCACAGCTTGGCTTTGGTGGGTTTAGTGGAGAATACCTGCTAAGAAGTCCGGAGGCTGTAGTCTATAATCTGACTGGTGACCTGATGACACCCTTAATCAATAGAAATGCAATTAAAGCAGAATACAACTCTGCCAGTGCTAAACAACTTCAGGCTGTTTACAACTATGAACAGACCATTTTAAAGGCCTATACCGAAGTCCTGAACCAATTGACTAAAATGGATAACCTGAAAAACAGTTATGCACTCAAAGATGAAGAGGTGAAGGTCTTAACCAGATCGGTAAGCATTGCTAATAACCTCTTTTTTTCGGCAAGAGCAGACTACATGGAAGTCTTACTGACACAGCGTGATGCCCTAGAATCTAAATTTGAGTTGATCGAGACCCAAAAGGAACAATTTATAACCATGGTCAATTTGTACAAAGCCCTTGGTGGGGGATGGGAGTGATGAGATAGATCAATATCCTTCTTTTACAAAAGGCCTCCGGAGAACTCCGGAGGCCTTTTCTTTTATAGCCTTCTCACATTTGCTTTGTCATTTACTTCTAATGACGTTTTGTTAAGTCGCTTATCTCAAATTAATAGATGAAGTGATCCATGAAAAAGAGCAAAGTGTAGAGTTGAGTGACAAGGAGACTTGGATGGTCTGATTGGAAAAGGGAAGATAAATACTTCCATGATCACCACTCAATGTCTCCACTTCCCGAATGCGTGGCCACGCAATAATTCAAACATTTTTTAATCCGATCCGGCTTAGAGCTGATTAGTCAAATTATGCCTTTACGGCTCTAAACGGATCACAAATTATTTTAATCATGAAAAAATTGAAATTATTCGTTACGGCACTTATTCTAGGAGGATTAGGGTTGACCAGCTGTGAAAAGGAAGATATTAACGTTGTTGAGCCTTCATATAAAAACTCAGAAAGCAAAGTTCAAATTCAAAAAGATGGAGGAGGTGAAGAAGAAGATCCGATTATTATCTATGGGTTAACTCAAAATTCATCAAATGCTCCAATAGAAAATGCAGAGGTAATTATATTGGATGCATTAACTTCTAATCCTTTAGATACGACCTATTCTGACACTCAAGGAGAGTTTGAATTTGAAGAATTGAGCGGAACATATTATTTTATAGCCAGTGCCTCAGGTTATGTGACTTTAACATCAGGCAACTTTGATTTACCGGATAGTAATCCTGTCACGCTTACCTTACAAGAATAGTGCTTATTGTTTAAAGAAGAAGGAGGCTAAAGGCCTCCTTTTTTTTGTTTTAAAATCAACCTGTATGATGTTCCATCTTCATGTTCTTTTATGACTTCTGCATCAATTTGTTTTGCCATTTGTTCGATTAACTCAAGCCCAACTGATGCTTTGCTGCTTATTTGATTATCCCAATTTCCATTATCCTTTATGTTTAGATAGATGTGATCGTCTTTTTCAAATAAATGAATAGTCAACACTGCATTTTTCTTTTTTAAACCGTGTTTAAAGGCATTACCGATGATTTCATTACAGATTAAACCCAAAGGCAGGGCTCTGTCTGCGTCTATTAAAACAGCATTTAGGTTTTTTTCTAAATGCACTTTTTGATGCGCATTGATACTCATTAACTGCAAGATGATGGCTTCTAAATAGGTATTTAACTGTATGCTTGACGAACTCAAATCTTCATTTTGGTAGAGATGTCTGTGAAGCATTGAGATGGCAGCAACTCGATTCTTACTTTCTTGAATGGCCTCTTTAGCTCCTTCATCTTCCAATTTTCTTTGCTGAAAACTTAACAGACCTCCTAAAACCTGAAGATGGTTCTTAATGCGATGATGCTGCTCGATATTCATCTGCTTTTCCTTTAATGCAAGCTGTTTTTCCCTTTTTGATAACTGATAAAATCGATAGCCTAGAAAAGTGATTAAAATGAGCAAAAGGGATATGGAAACAGAAATAATTTTCCAATTGAGCAAAGCGTTTTCTTGACTTTTTATTCTTAATGTATTGATTTCTGCTTCTTGCTCAAGAAGTAAATTTTGGTTTTCTATTTTCTCTACTTCATATTCAATTTGTAACTTTTTGATGCTTTCTTGTTTATCCTTGTTTAGAACGGTTTTGTATAAATCCACATATCTCTTGCTGTATAATAGTGCTTTATCCCATTGTTTTTTTTCCTCATATAATTCACTTTGAAACAAGTAGTTTCTAATTTGCAAATCAATGATCTCATTGGTGACAGCTTGATCCAAAGCACTATCTAAATAGAGTGTTGCAAGCTCCCATCTTTTTTGATCTTTATAGATTCTCCCTAGTTGATTAAAGCAATAAGCCAGTTCGGGTTTATTGTCAAAATGCCTGTGTATTCTCAGGGATTTTAGAAAGTAGATTTCCGCTTTATCGCTTTTGCCTCTTAAATATTCTACCTCTCCTAAATTATAGAGCGTATAGGCACTAGATTTTAGTACGTCTTTATCTTGTTTAATTAGAAGAGATTGTTTTAAATCTTTAAGAGCTTCGTCATAGAATTCCATTTCCATGTAGGTAATTCCTCTATTGTTAAGAAATTTTGCAAGCAATAAAGAGTCGTTCAGCAGTATTGAATTGTCAACGGCTTTGTTGTGATATGTAAGCGCCTTCTCAAAATCATTTGTTGATTTGAAAAGATTGCCTAAAACATTATAGGTTTTTGATAGATCGACAATTCGATCATTCTGCTCAAATAGTCTAATTGCTTTTAGCAAACTTTCTGTTGCTTTATCGTATTGAGCAAGTCGTTTGTAAACTAAGCCGTTATTGTATAAACATATGGCTATGAGTGTGTCTTTCTTGCTCTTTTTGTATTCGTTTAAGGCTTGCTCAATGTATTGAATAGCTCTGGAATTAAGCCCCTCAATTAGATCAATAGCCCCTAAATTATTAAAACATAAGCCTCTAAGCTCAGCACTGTCCGGATATGAGTTGGCCAATTGCTGAAACTTGGCTCTTGCAGGCTCATACCGTTTGTCTTTAAGTGCTTCAAATGCTTCTTTTTGCAATGTGCTGGCTAAAGCTCTTGTATCTTCATTTCCAGACACTAAAGCCGTAAAAAACAAAAAAAAGAGGAGGGCTAAGTTGGTTTTCATTTAAAAAATAATGCCAAAACAAATAACGTTAATTTTAGATACTTTAATTCCAAGCCCATGTCAAGCATACAATTATTGATTGTGGAGGATGATTTCTTTGTTGCTGAGGACATCCAAAATAGTATTGAAGCCTTAGGTTTTGAAGTCTCCGCAAGAGTGGATAATGGCAAAGCAGCCATACAAGAGGTCATTAAAAATCCACCTGACTTGGCCATTATGGACATTCGCATAAAAGGGGAGATGGATGGGATAGAAACCGCTTCTCAATTGGCAAGAGACTATGGGATTCCAATTATTTATTTAACTGACCAATCTGACCAGGAGACTTACGAGCGAGCTAAGACCACATCACCACATGCCTTTTTAGCCAAACCATTTACTCCAATTGCACTTCAAAGAAGCATTGAATTGGCCATAACACAAGTTTACAAAGATCAGAAGCTTAAAGAACGTGAGCAGGAAGACCTCAAAACAGGCAAAGTACTCAACAAGCACTATATGCTAAAAGACCGTGATGGACTACATGCCATCAACCTAAAAGAAATTAAGTATTTATTAGCAGATAAACAGTACTGTTACTTGTATGCCGGAGATAAAAAATGGCACATCTCCAGACCGATGGGAAAGGTTTTAGAAAGTCTGCATCGGGCTGACTATTGTCAAAATAACATTTTGCGAATCAGTAAATCGACTTGTGTGAATCTCGAAAAAATCTCTCAAATTACCGGTAATCAGGTGCTTGTTGAAAATGAATCCTTTTCCATTGGAAAAGAAGGCTATTACGATGCCCTTTATCGGCACATCGAAACCATTTAGAAAAACTCAAATGCAGTTTCGGGAAAGTAAAAGACGTTTTCGGAAAGTTTTGTTGTAGCTGCTCTGTAAGCTAGCGTATTTCGTGAATCTATTACCGATCATGAAATATTCTGTGTTACATATTTCCATCTTAATTAATCTTCTTTTAATAAAAGGTAAGCAAGCTCGAAATCGAAAAGGATTTGTAGAGTTATTGAAAGAGATAGAATTTGATGTTGATGAAGAATCAGATCGGTCTGAAAAACAATACCTCTATAAACTCAATAAGCGTATTTATGAAAAGATTAAATCCGATGATGACTCCATTGTTGTAAAAAATGAGTTTATAGAACAATGTATTAATTACTTAAAGTATGATTCTTTCAAGGATTTAACAGTTCGAATAGACCTGATCAAGTCGATGATTGATCAGGTAATGATCAATAGGAATCATCTTTTATTGCTACTTCCAGAGGATCAAAAAAACTCAATATTAGGAGATGTTGAAGCGGCTCAAACACAGGAGCAAAATTTTCAATTTCTTCAAAAAGTGTATGTCACAAATTGGAAGGAACTGTTAGCTAATAAGAGTCCTGTAAGAACAATAGTTTGGTTTGTAGATCTTTCCATCTTTCAGGATGATTTTACTGAATTAGAAAAATTCTTTATTGAACAGGAGGAGCAATTCGGTCATGTATTGCTCTTCTTTTTGGCTAAAAAGGAAGGAGAGTTAGATACACTTAAAGCAGATTTAAACAAGGAAAGCTTAATAGGCTATCAAGGTGATCTTGAAATTCTTGTTCAATTATTGATTCAATATCAATCTGAAAAGAAAAAAGAAAGTAGAAGGCCCAGAGAAGATAGTGACTTTCTAAAGCATAACGATAGAATCATAATTAATACAGGTGGAGGAATTGGGATAGGAAAGATTAAAACAAAAAATTTTAATCAAACTACCAATAATATCAGCAACTATAATTCGAAATGATAGGAGTTAAAAAAATAGCAGCTGATGTAGTTAACCTGACGAATAATATTGTGGAGAAGGTAGACGAGGTAAATGATAAATTTTTAATTTCTATTTGTCTTTTTCTTGCAGTAGGGGTTATAATCTTGGCTGTAGTATTATCGTGTCCAACCTACTTTCAAAAGATTACAATTCTGTTCACACTTGCTTTTTGTATTGCAGGGTTATTTTCCGGTTTATCCCGTAAATGGAGCTATGGAAAATTAAACGTGAGAGGTCTTGTCGTAATCGGGATTTTTCTATTTGTTTTCTCTGTTGGTTTCATACCGGTAGTTCAGGGTTCCGTTTGCAATTCACCTGTAGTTGAAGGCAATATTTACCTGGGGCAAAAACCACTTCAGGGTGCAACAATTAGTTTGCCACACCATGATTTTAAAACCATTACTAATCGCTTAGGGCAATTTTCTATTCAACTAAATGCTAAGAACCTGAATTCTGATTCATTTTTAATTGTTATACGTGTTAATGGAGTTGATACTGCACTATACTGGAAGAACATTAAGACTCCTATTGTGCTACATCTTAAAGATACTTTAGTTCCAATTTCGAAACCCTTAGTTCAGCGTTTAATTTATGAACAAATAGAACTATTTGAGAAGAAAATGCAGGGTAATTATTTAAAATGGCAACGAAAGTCAGTAGTTAGCTTAGCTGACCTTCTAGATAAATTTTCCCCTTTTGCTGTTGCTCAAAATAGGTATCGCAACGAGTTCATATTTGAGAGCTTGTATCGTCAAATTTCCTTCCGAAAAAATCTAATAGCAGCTGGTATAAATGAAGTTGAAAAGATTATTGCGCCTTACAAAAAGCATGAATTTGAAAACTGTGTTATTTATGAATTGAGTCACAGCAATTTTCCAAATTACCAATTGGATTATGTCATGACCAATTCTGAGCCTATTGAATTTTCTATTGCTAATCTTCAGCACATAAGGGATGACCATTATAAAGTGAAGGTGGTATTTAAAGAGAACGTAAGAGATGTAAGGGTAAACCTTAATTGTTCTGAGCAAACGAATAATTATAAAATCAGACAAATGGAACTCTACGGTTTTCTGCCAATAGAGGAATATGAGCTAAAATTTAAATATGGTAAATGGTCAATTATTTAAATAAACTATTAAAAAAATGCAATTACTTGAAACAGAAAAGATAATCATAACAAGTTCGAATAAGGAAATTACTTTGACCAGTCATCGGCTTAGAAAAGTAGTTGGGTCATCCGGTAATGGAATGTTGACTTCTATTTTATTAAGAAACATCAGTTCAATCTTTATGATTTCTAGGAGAAAGAATATTTATCTCTTCCTTGCTATACTCGGTTTAGGGGGAGCTTTTTTCTTAATGATAGAAAATGAAGCTGAATGGGCAATAGGTTCGGGAGTTATTGGAATTGTATTTATTGTTCTTTTCGTTCTCAGCAAAACTCACTTTATCACCATAGCCTCAGCTGGAGGGTCAAAAATCAACCTGCTTACCAAAGGAATGAAGCACGCCACAATATTAGACTTCATTGATAAAATAGAAGCTGCCATCATACAAGAGTCGAACATAAAAAAAACTGAAGATGAGTGAAAAGTTAAATACCCTGAACCATTTAAACGATTTATTGAATATGGCTCTAGCTGACTCAAATATTGATATTAATGAATTGACTCTTATTTATGAAATGGGGCTTGAAAAGGGGATTACTAAAGCTGAAATAGATGAGCTGCAAAGTAATATTAAAGCTACATCGGTTGAACCTCCTAAAGAACTTAAAGACAAGGTTAAACTTCTATTCGATTTATGTCTGATTATTTGGGCAGATGGCAAAGTTGTAAAAGAAGAAAAAGACCTACTACTAAAGTTCATCGTTCAATGTAAATTCAAAAAGGAGGATGCAGAAGAAATTGCTGATTATCTTCTTGAAAGAACTAAAGCAAAAGCTAGTCTAGAGGAGATTTTAGATGAGATTAAGGATAATTCAACTCAACCTAATTAAAGAAATGAAGGCAGAACTATTTAAGCTAAATGTAGAAGGGGACAGTGGCAATCCACCAATTAATGAAGCTTCAGAAACCACTGAAAGCACGAGAAAAAAGAATTATCAGAAAATGGGGGTGCTGGAAGCAGGGAAAGCCCAAGGTGCTGTCATCTCATTTAAACTTTGGTTGAAGAGAATTTACGTGATGGTTATTCAAGAAAATCGTGAGTTTGACGAAAGAGAAAAGTCAAGGAGAATGCGCTTACGCCAAGAAATTATAGGTCTCAAAGGAAAGATAGAAAAGCTAGAAAGTCAGAAAGTAGATGGGTCGAAACAGATAGCGCAATACAAAGAAAACATTGAGCAACTACAAAAAGAGATTCATTTGATAAAAGGAGGAGAAAAGGTTGATTCAAGTCAACTAAAAGAGAGGGTTGATCCTATTGCATTTATCATGGGTAGTATCATTTTAACTGCACTTACAGCCTACTTGGTTATTTTTTACACTTCGGTTATTTACAGCGCTTTTATCTATGATGTTAAAGCAGCGTTAATGGAAGGGTTGAAGGCAGGAGACATTTTCTTACCCACTATTGTAAACCTTAAAGCAATTCCGAAAACGCATGCAGAATATGGTTGGATTGGTTCTGTATTTCTTGTTGTGAGTACTTCTATGTTTATAGCATTGGGCTATCTCATTCACAAATTTGAAGAAACCAAACAATACGGAAAGGTTGTAGGACTTTTCATTTTCACTCTACTATTCGATGCTTTTTTGGCTTACCAAATAGTTGAAGAAATCAATATTGCTAAATATGAGATTGGTATGGTAGAAATACCGTGGTCTTTTAATATGGTATGGACTCAGGTTCCCTTCTATATCATCATTGCAGCAGGATTTGCTGTTTACATTATATGGGGGCTAGTACTCAGCTTTGTTTTGAAAGAAAAAGAGAAGTTAAGACCTTCTAAAGTAGCTATTCGTGAAAAGAGTTCGAGAATTCGTTTTCTGAAAAGGGAAATCGAGACCATCAAAAATCAAATTAGTGATTTTAGTGAACAGATTACTAACTGTGAAACTGCCTATAAAGCGAAAGAAGAAGAGCTTGATACGAATGTTTATGATGCAAGTAGAATGAAAGGTAGCATTAATGCTTTTGCAATTGGTTGGAACTCATTCTTAAGCCAAGTAGTTGGGAAGAACGATCTAGCAAGAAGAAGCGAAGAAATTATGGGAATAACTGAAGAATTCTTGGCTACTATCTCCAACGATCCAATAAATAGAACTGAAAGATGAAAGCATTAAAACATTGGCCTATAATACTGTTTCTTTTTGCCTTGGGGTGTATCTCCGAAGAAAAGGGAATCAATGAAAACACTGACCAATCGGTAAATTACCTCGATAGTATTCAACCTTTAAATGTCGTTGTACTTCTCGATCTATCAAATCGGATTGATACAATAAAACATCCTATGCAGGCAGAACGAGACCAAATTGTGATTCAAAATCTATTGAGTGTTTTTGGCGAGCGTCAAAAGCAATTTGGCTACATGGTTTCTAGAGATAAACTATCCATTGTATTTGCAGACCAAGCAAATCCTTCCTTCGAGAGTTTTGACTTCATTGATAAGCTGAGTATCGATATGGAAGACCAAATGACTCACCCTAAATATAAAAAGAAGCAAAAAGAGGTAGCTGAAAATTGTAACCTGTTGTATCGAGAAGCCATCAAAAAGGCTGATTCAGGTGCAGATATTTATACTTGGCTCAAAGATCAATACCCTACTTATCATAGAAAAGGAGGGTATCAAAATAAAATCATCATTCTAACAGACGGTTACTTAGCTTTTGATCCTGAAGTATCTGTTAATCGACCAAAAGGAACACAAATCAATTGGTCCAATTTCGAAATACTTAGAAAACACCCTACCAACTGGATGAAGTATTATCAGTCGAAAAAGATGGGATTTTTACCTATTGAGAACTTTGACTTTAGAGATGTGTCCATTACGCTCATGGAAATTGAACCAAGAGAAACGAATAAAAATCCTCATGAGTTTGATTTGCTAAGTCATTTCTGGAAAGACTGGATGAATAAAATGAACATTGAAGGAAAAGTATATAAACGCTTTTCGGATCACAATCAATTGAACTATAACCTAAAAAAGTTTATTCCTAATGAATAAGAAAACACATCATCTACTGTTGAGTGTATTGGTTATCATTATTACTTCTTGCTCATCAAAACAATTGGTCTTAGAATCTACCAGAGCAATTTCTAAGAACCCTCACTTGTTGTACGAACTTGATCCAATTGAGAGCTTTCTTACTTATGAAGGTTACTTGATTCAATTCGATAGCTTGAAAAGGGTTCCCGATTATAGTATCCACCGAATCACACCTAACCAATTAAAAGATAGTAGTGGTGTTCGAGCTTCGAGAAAAGAAAGCCCTGATTTCAGAGTAGATCAACGGATTGATAAGTATTCCGCTGAAAGGTCGGATTATTATAAAAGTGGATACGATAGAGGGCATTATGTACCTGCCGGGGATTTCGTCTATAGTCAACGCCTTAAAAATGAAACCTTCTACTATAGTAACGTCTCTCCTCAATTAAAAGAATTGAATCGCTATGGGTGGAAATACTTGGAAGAAGCCATTCGTCAAAAAGTGTTAGTCTGCAATTGTGAGGCATTTGTGATTACCGGAGCATTGTTTAACGAAGCTCCTAACTCAATAGGAGAGAATAAAGTGGGCGTACCGGATCAACTTTATAAGATTGCTTTCTTCCCTAAGTTGAGAAAAGTTTTTGCTTTTAAAATGGAGAATACTACTTCAAGATATCAGCCACCGCTCTCCAATTATCAACTGACAGTGAACGAACTTGAAAGGCAATCGGGGCTTGATTTCTTTGAACGTATAGAGAATAAAGCAGAAGAAAAACTAGAAAGCAAACTATTAAAATTTAAATAAATGATAAAATCAATTCTTTCAATAATACTATTAATCATGATTTTATCAATAACTAGTTGTGATAAAGATGATAGTTCTTGTTGTAAAACATGTACCGTAGGTAAAGCCTGTGGAGATAGTTGTATAGATAAAAATAAAACATGTCATGAGCCTCCTGGCTGCGCTTGTGATGGATAAAGTAAACCAAAACAATTTAACATTTAAATCAAAAAGTATGAAAACAGAAGCAATAAAACCCGGCCCAAAACCGAAGAAAGAGGATGGTTCATTGGATAAAAGAAGACGGGTTAGACCTGAAAAGAAAGAAAAGTACAAACCTTTAAAGAAACACGATCATAAAAAGGGTGATTAAAATAATAGCGACGATTATGAAATTAACAATATGAGAGAATTAATATGCAAAGCGATTAAAGACAGGAATGTAATTTCATTTATATATGACGGATACCGTAGGGAAGTTGATCCATTTACCTTAGGAATTCATAAAGACACCGGAAATCTTTCATTATCGGCATGGTGGGTTGGAGGTTACAGCCATAGTAGATCACACCCACATTGGAGGCTTTATACAGTTGATTTAATGACTGATGTTAAAATTCTTAGCAGATCAGTCTACCTATCAACGTGGATATAATCCTAGAGATAGAAGAATGCGACAAATCATATGTACAGTATAATCAAATTACAAAGCGATATTAAATCAAATGAATAAAACGATAATAATAGCACTCATTACTTCCATTTTAATTTCTTGTTCAAATAATGAAGAACAAAAAAGAATTCACTTTGAAAAAGTTGAAGTTGGAAAGTCTTTAAAAATAGACTACCTAAACAACCATCTTGCAAATGTTAAAGCCGACTTAGTTAAGGCAGAACTTGAACTTAAGAAAATCAATCAGTTCCAACTAGGTCGTTCCTCTTCAACAAAGAGAAAACAACTTCTAGCTCAACAGGATATTATTAACGGATTACAAGCTTCCATTGAAAGAATAGGAAGAGAAATTTCACTATCCGGTCTATTTGAATCTTTTGAATTTCAAGAGACTCCAGAAGGTACTATTCAGCATATTTTTTATGCCGCTAAAACCGCTGATTACGAAAAGTTACGGCATTTATCAGATCCCTACGGAGAATGCAATGAAACTGTTCTAAAATTATGCTTGGTTGAAATTCAAGATAATCAATCAAAAGAAAATTGGAACGGGCTTTTTTCCTTTGGACGAATTATGAATAAGCTGAGGCAGACAGATAATGAAGCTGATTTTGAAATCGCAATTGGAGAAAATTCAAGTCAGTTAGTAACAATAAGATTAATAAAGAGATTAGATAAGTGGTATCTGATTGAAGCATAAACATTAAATAAAATCGAAATGAAAAAATATAGAATAAACAAAAACACAAATAGCAATCCTGGAGGGCATAACGAAGTGCATAGTGAAGATTGTCAATATTATAATCGACTAACTAACTATGAATATCTGGGAATGTTTTACAGTTGTGATGGAGCTATAGCAGAAGCCAAACGTAGAGGATATAGAAATGCAGATGGATGTGCTATTTGTTCAGAGTCATGCCATAACGGTTAAATAGAGATAGCATGCGATTCAGAAAACGGAAAAAAATACTTCCAGGTGTATACCTTAATTTTAGTAAATCGGGTATTAGTACTACTATAGGAGGAAAAGGATTAAGTGTTAATGTAGGGAAACGAGGAACCTATTTGAATACATCTATTCCCGGAACAGGTCTCTACGATCGCAGAAAAATTAGCGGAGCTAAGAATAGCTATTCAAGAAGTATTAAGAATAAATATACGGCTGCAATTATAGCTTTTCTTTTTGGAGGGCTTGGTCTACATCGATTTTACCTCGGACAAAACGGTTATGGATTCTTGTACCTACTGTTTTGTTGGACTTTTATCCCTCTGTTCCTATCATGGCTAGATGGATTGATTTTTCTATTCAGCAGTTCACAAAAATTCAACACTAAATACAACTAATTAACATGAAAAAAATACTATCCCTCCTCATCCTGTCAGCCTGTTTATTGGCTTGTTCAGATGATGATAATACAGAACCCAACAACTCAACCAATCAAAGCAACTCCTCTCAGAATTCAACTGAATATCGTTGTGAGTCTGGTAGTCCAAATATTGTTGGAGCTAGGTGCAAAGATGGTTCAAGAAGCGATGCTACCGGGCAAGGAGCTTGCTAACGGCACGGTGGAGTAGATTATTGGCTTTGCAGATAAAATTTATACCGATGAAATACATCTATCTAACAATTACAATAGTAATCTTTCTTTTTATTTCTAGTTGCGGACCAACCGAAGAGGAGCTTAGACAAATTAAAGAAGAACAACGTCTTGAAAATCTAAGACAACAGGAAGTAAGAGAAAGAGAAGCAAGAAGAAGAGACAGCATACAAAAAGCAGAAGAAGCAAGAGTCAATCAACTGATTCTGTATCAGAAAAGAGCGACATCCTTCGAAACAAAGAAGAAACTAAGTAAGTCGGTAGTTTACCTTGATAGTGCTTTACTAATCGCAAAGGGGAAAGAGTCAGACACATTAATTAAACTTAAAGCAAGTTACCTGTATCAGCTCGGAGAATTCGAACAGGCAATCTCTCTTTTCACTGAACTCATTCAAAAGGAGCCTCAGCGGTTTTATTATGAACGTGCCAAATGCCAAAATAGACTTGGTAATAAGCAAGAAGCAGTAGACGACTTAACGCAAGCTATAGCTTACAAGAATTCTGAAGCTAAAGTACTTTATGAAAAAATCAATCCGATAAGAAAAAGAGTAGCTTACTATGTCACTCGTTGCTGTGATGGCACAACCTCAAACTCAACAGGTAGAGGAACCTGCTCACATCACGGAGGTGTTTGCAATTGGAATGAAGCCGTATATCAGGAATATAGAAAATATTAAATAAAACTCTATGAGTAACTACATTAAATTTCACTAATATTATTTTCTCTGAGTTTAAGCTTAATAGGACAAACACCGATCCCCCTCACCAACCAAACCATCAAACTAGGTTATTTATCTAAAAAGTTAAAAACCGATTCCTTACACCCTCTCACCCTTCAACATCTTATTCCAATAGAGGTGAGGCAACATGTATTTTTTTAATAGCCACAAACGCCAATGCTCTTTGTCAGAATTAAAGACCAGCATTCTTTTGAGTTTAGGATCAGGAGTAAAGTTAGAATCGTAGTCAAATTCCGCTAGTACCATTTTGCCATAGCCTGTGACTAAAGGACAGGAAGAATAGCCGTTATATTTTTCTGCACTCAGGTGGTCTTGCTTGGCCAAATGTTTAATGTTTTCCACCACCACAGGCACTTGTTTGCGAATGGCCGCTCCGGTTTTAGCAGTTGGTAAAGCTGCTGCATCACCCAAACCAAAAATGTTTGAAAATTTATTGTGTTGTAAAGTTGCGGTGTTCACGTCCAACCATCCGGCTTCATTCGCCAATACTGAGTTTTTAACAAAGTCAGGGGCTGTTTGAGGAGGAGCTAGGTGCATCATGTCAAAGTGAATGCCATAAAGTCCATTTTCTTTATCCACTTTTACATTTTTGCCTTCGCCATTGTAGTTGATGCTTTCATCGACAGCCAAATCATCCGTTTTATCCTGAATCAATACACAACCTCCCGCGGTTGGATCTTTGGACACCTCGTACCATGCTATTTGGGCCTTGCCATCCACCTTAACCAATTTATGATGGTAACGTACATTAATGTTTTTACGGTCAATGACTTCCATCAAGGTTTTCGCAATGGGTTTAACACCGAAAATGATACTACCCGGTGTAGCAAAAACGATGTCTGTTTTTTTCCTGATGCCTTGTCTTTGAAAATGATCATCAGCCAGGTACATGATCTTTTGAGGTGCTCCGCCACATTTGATAGGGGTAGCCGGCTGTGTAAACAAAGCCGTTCCCCCTTTAAAGTTTTTCAACACCTCCCAGGTAAATTTAGGGTCGGTGTAATTGCTACAGACCACACCTTTATCAATGGCTTCACTTAAACCTTCCACCAAAGAGTTGTCGATCTTAATGCCCGGTGCTACTACTAAAAAGTCGTAGCTGTGCTTCTCTCCGTTTTTGGTTTCTACTGTATTGTTCTCAGGATCAAATTTGGCAGCATAATCTTTTATCCAATTGACATTTTTAGGCATGACATCAGCCATGCGCTTTTCGGTTTTCTTAAAATCGTAAGCATCAGCACCTACCAAAGTCCATGCAGGCTGGTAATAATGGTATTCTGCCGGTTCGATAAGAGAAACTTTATAATTGCCTTCTTTGAGCAATTGGGCAGCCGTCATAATGCCTGCGGTGCCTCCACCAATGATTAAGATGTGTTTCATGCGGATAATTTTCATCCGAAATTGAGGAAAGGAAATGAATAACCATGTAACTAGAGTTACAGAAAAGATGCTTGGATCATTGATTTTAATTGCTTCTTCACAATTAAAATGAATTTACCTTCCTAATACATTTTGTAGAGATAAAACTATTTTTAGTCGATTATTTTTAACAATACATCGATATAGCTTTTAAAGTGCAAGTGGTTTGGAAACCTATTTTCATTATATTTGGAAGTATCGTATAGCAAAAGAGGTGATTCGCTTCATTTATTTCGGCGTTTTCTTTTTAGTCTTAGGACTATCTACTTTATGCGCACAGCAGAGGTCTGAGTTAGAACAGCAACATTTTTTAATTCAAAAGGGAGATAATTTTCTTGAAAATGATCCGTCTTTTGCACTTCGCTATTTTGAATCTCTTTATCAACAGGAACGGCAGACCGAGGATACCTTATTCGTGGCGCATTTACTTAATCGATTGGGTCGGGTCAATATTCTTCTGGGCAATTATTCCGAAGCCATTCGTTGCTTGAATAAAGCCATTACATTGTTTAAAGGACTGGATAAAGACACTTTGCTTGCCCAGCAATACAGCTATCTGGGGTCGGCCTATTATTTTAGTCAATTTCTGGATGCGGATCTGGCTTTGAGTTATTATCAGAAAGCTTATGAAATGTACGATAGCTTAGGGATGAAAAGGGTAGCGGCCTTAAATCTCAATTACTCTGCTTATATCCATTGGGTTCAGGGAGAGAAAGATACTGCATTGAACATTCACCGGCAGGCACTAAGTTTATTTGAAGGCTTAAGAGATTTAAAAGGGAAGACCATCAGTACAAGTGACATGGGGTTTACGCTCAATTCTTTAGATGATTTTGAACAGGGTTTATACTATAATCTTAAGGCTTGGTATTTATCGGATCAACTTAAGGACACTTTGGTACTCATTCCCATCTTAAATAATATTGGAATCAGTTATCAGGGACTTGGAAAATTAGACTCTGCGCTTCACTTTTCTTTGAAAAGTAAAACATTAGCTGAAGAAAGAGGACTTAAACCACGACAGGCCGAAGCTTTAAAAACCTTACATAGTACCTATGCAATGCTGTCTGATCATGAAAATGCTTATGCAAGTTTATTGGATTATCAGGCTGTAAACGATTCCATGTTACATAAAGATAAGGTGAGAGAATTATTGAAACTGGAGTATCGTCTGAAACAAGCGAGAGAAAAACATAAACAGGAGCTTTTATTGAGAAATGAAAAATACTTCAGGAATACGCTCATTATCATTTTAGTCTTTTTAATCTTGCTTTTGATTTTCTTTATTAGAAACTCAAGAATAAAGAAACGAACCGGGGAGATCATTTCTCGGAAAAATCGAGATTTGACGGAGATAAATGCAAAACTGGAACAGCAGTTGAGGATTAAAAATTTGTTGATCAAAGAAATCAATCACCGCATCAAGAACCATTTTCAGATGATCAGCAGCTTAAACCGTCTATTGTATCGCGATATTGAAAATGAAGAAATTCAGGACATTGTCAATGACATCAACAATAGGGTGCAATCCATGGCTGAGATATACGATCACCTGAATTATTCAGGAGAGGGAGGCATGAACCTTAAAAACTATTTGACCAATATCAGTGAAAACCTAATCAATTCTTTACAATCCGAAGTTCAATTGGAACTGGATCTACAAGATTTTCCCTTGGATGTTAAACGTACTGTAAACTTAGGAGTAGTAGTAACAGAGATGGTAACCAATTCGATTAAACATGCCTTCAAAGAGCAAATTCAACCGGTAATTCGGATTAGCTCTAAAACAGAACATGAAGATTGCATCATAAGCGTTTTAGACAATGGCGATCTGCTTCGGGAAAATATTCTTGAAGAAGCATTGTCTTCGCAGGGTATAGAACTCATAAAACTCATTGTTGATCAAATGCATGCTCAACTCCATGTTGTAAAAGAAAAGGGGTGGAATGGTTGGGAGATCAGGTGTCAGAAATAAGTGTCTGATCATTGATCTTTTAGCCCCAATTTTTTCAAGAATATCTCCATTAAACACCATTTGGTAAAAGAAGACTGCAACAAGTTAGCCCCAACAAAAGCGGTAAACCACAACCAGTTAATGTTAACATAAATGGCTAGCAGAAGACTGATTAATACAAAACTTCCGGCTATAGCTCTAATGACTCTGTTTATCATGTTATTTAGTTTTAGAATTAAGTTTCATCCATTTCTTTTTCTCGGTCATGTAATAAATGAGTGGCACGACAATCAATGTCAATAGGGTGGATACTATCGCTCCGGCTACTAAAGAGATGGCCAAACCTTGAAAGATGGGGTCGAATAGGATGATGGATGCACCGATCACAACTGCACCTGTGGTGAGTAGGATAGGAGTGGTTCTTACAGCACCTGCATCTATAATGGCCTGTTTTAGAGGGATACCTTCATTTAAGCGAATTTCAATGAAGTCAATCAGCAGGACGGAATTTCTCACCATCACTCCGGCAAGCGCGATCATGCCGATAAATGAAGTAGCGGTGAAAAAGGCGCCCAATAACCAGTGTCCCAATACGATACCCACCAGTGAAAGCGGAATCGCAATCATCATGACGATTGGCGTTTTGAAGTTCTGAAACCAACCTACAATAAGCATGTAAATGATAATAATGACAACAAGAAAAGCCGCGCCCAAATCTCTAAACACTTCTAAAGTGATTTGCCATTCGCCGTCCCACTTTACGGTATAGTTGTCTTCTTCTGAAGGTTGCCCCATATACATTTCATTCAAACTGTAACCTTCAGGTAGCTCGATGTTTTTGAGTTTTTCTTCCATACCAAGAATAGCATATACAGGACTTTCTAAAGCTCCGGCCATGTCAGCTAAAACATAAACGACCCTCTTTTGATCTTTTCTGTATATGCTTTTGCTGGCTTCTGTTTTTTCCACCTGAACCAATTGACCAACGGGAATCATATTCCCATTCTGACTTTTGATTTTTAGCTGCTTGAAATCGGAAAGACTGTTTTTTTCTCCGTCTTTTAAAGCCATCACAATGTTCACGGGATCATGAGAGGTTTCATCGTATAAATTAGAGATCGGTGCTTCCTGCATCAAGTAGGTTAAATTACCTACCACTTGAGCATTAGCAACACCATTTAGCATAGCTCTTTCTCGGTCTACGGTCAATTTATACTCGGTTTGTCCATCTTCCACCATCCAGTCAATGTCCACCACATCTTCAGTCGTATTTAAAATGCTTTTGACCTGATTGGCAATCTCAATTTGCTGTTCATAGTCCGGTCCATATACTTCTGCTACTAATGTAGAAAGTACAGGTGGTCCGGGCGGGACTTCTACGATCTTGACATTGGCACCATATTTTGCCGCAATTCGATGGACTTCCGGTCTTACTTTTTTAGCAATGTCATGACTTTGCAGCTCGCGTTTTGCCTTGGGTAAAAGATTAACCTGAATGTCTGCCATATTGCTTCCTCCACGTAAATCATAATGTCTGACCAGACCGTTGAAAGTAATGGGAGCAGATGTGCCGATGTAATTCTGATAATTGACGACTTCGGGAACTGTTGAAAGATAATGCGCAATTTCTTTAGTGACAACGGCAGTTCGCTCTAAAGTTGTGCCTTCGGGTAGGTCAATGACCACCTGAAATTCGTTCTTATTGTCGAAAGGCAACATTTTTACTGCTACCGACTTGGTAAAGAACATGACGACTGATCCTAAAAGCAGAACCACAGTTAAACCTAACATGAGCCATCTTCTTTTGGCATGATCGAGTAGGGGAAGTTCAATTTTTTGATACACCCTATAGATCCATGTCGTTTCTAAGCCTTTAGCTTCTTTATGAGCTTGTTCTTCTTTTTCTCGTAATAAATAGTAACCCAAGTATGGAGTGACAGTTAAAGCCACAAAAAGAGACAACAACATGGCTATGGAAGCTCCAATAGGCATAGGACTCATGTAAGGTCCCATCATTCCCGACACAAAGGCCATGGGTAATATGGCGGCAATGACTGTAAAAGTGGCCAATATGGTCGGATTTCCCACTTCATTAATGGCATAGATGGCGGCCTTAGCAAAGGGCAGTTTTTTCATTTTAAAGTGCCGGTGCATGTTTTCAGCAATGATGATGCTGTCATCTACAACAATTCCCACCACAAAAACCAAAGCAAAGAGCGTAATGCGATTTAAGGTATACCCTAAAATATAATAACTGAATAGTGTAAGTGCAAAGGTGAGTGGGACTGAAAAGAAAACCACTAAACCACCACGCCATCCCATGGCTAGCATAACCAAAACTGTAACTGCAAGAATGGCTACCCCAAGATGCAGAAGAAGTTCAGCAACCTTATGAGAAGCCGTCTCTCCATAATTTCGGCTGACTGTCAATTGAACATTATTTGGAAGCAGATTTAATTTTAACTTTTCTACACGTTCATTGATTCGTTCAGCAATTTTCATGGCGTCAGCTCCTTTTACCTTGGCAATAGAGAGGGTGACAGCAGCATATTCCGATGGATGATTTTCGTGATCATTGGTTCCTTGTCCATAACCAAAGCTGACGTAATTAGCTGCTTGTTGCGGGCCATCTATGATTTTAGCAACCTGATGCAGATAAACGGGCATGTTCTGATTAACGCCAACCACAAGACTGCCGACTTCATCAGCATTTTTTAGAAAGCGTCCGGTGGTGAGAAGAAACTCTTCATCATTATTGATAAAGCTGCCGGATTGAGAACTGTTGTTGTTGGCTTCTATCATTTGCATGATGTGAAGGGGGTCAATACCATTTTCAGATAGTTTGTCTTTATCCAGCTCTATCCTTAGTTGCCTGTTTCTTCCTCCAATTACTTTGGTAATGGAAACGTCTTTTTCTTTTTCTATTTCAGAGGTCAGTTCTTCGGCAATTTCTCTTAATTCAAAATCATTGTATTCTTCGCTCCATAAGGTTAAGGCCATCATGGGGACATCATCAATGGAGCGTGTTTTTACAATGGGACCATAGATGCCTGAAGAAAACAAATCCTGGTGTTTGTTGAGCTCATCGTAAAGTTTAACGTAAGACCGTTCGATGTCTTCTCCAACGTAAAATTGAACAATGATCATGGCTTGACCATTTAAGGCCATACTGTGAATGTGTTCTACACCTTTAATGTTGGCAATGACCTTTTCAAGAGGCTCTACCACACGGCTTTCTACTTCCTGAGGATTGGCTCCCGGATAACCGATCATGATATCGGCCATAGGGACATTGATCTGAGGCTCTTCTTCCCGCGGAATCAATGTGGAACTGTAAATGCCTATACCCATTAATGCAACCATCAATAGTATAGTGAGTTTAGAGTGAATGAAAAAGTGAGCGACTTTACCTGAAATTCCTTCTTGCATAATCTTTCTTTTTAGCTAAGCTTGACTTATAAATTGACCTTAGCACCATTGTAAAGCTTTCCATTGCTTTCCGTAATGATGACTTCTCCTTCTTTTAATCCGGACAACACTTCGATTTGGTCCTGACTTTCTTGTCCCAATCTTAACCATCTCAAAATGGCCGTATTGTGCTCACCAAGTGCATAAACGCCTTTTAATTGTCCATTTTTGATTAAAGCTTTTGTTGGCATCCAGACCATTTGACTCTCGTTTTTTTGTTCTGTTTTGATCTGTGCATTCACAAAAAGACCTGCGATGAGATTCAAACTATCTCCTTCGATTTGTGCTTTGACCAGAAACTGTCCTCCGGTATTTTTAGATGAACGACTGACCTCACTTACAGTTGCATTGACAAAACGATTTTGGGATTTGATATGCACTTTGGCTGATTGTCCTTCTTTTATCGACTGTATGTCTTCTTCAGCCACCATTAGAAGTGCTTCAAAGCGATCATTCGATTCAATGCTTACAAGCGGATACCCCGGTTTGGCCATGCCTCCTTCTTTTATAAAACTGTTCATCACTTTCCCACTAAAAGGGGCTCTGATGCTTAGGTATTCAAATTGTGCCATCAATTCATTTTTCATTTCTTCGGCTGCTTCCAGATTTCCTTTAGCGACTTCAAAGTGCGTTGTGATGTTTTCCAGTTCTTTATCAGAGGCGCTTCCTTTTGCATGTAGCTTATTAAAACGATCCAAATCTTTAGAAGCATTGTCGTAAGCAGATCTTGCTTGATGTATTTGGGCTTCAATTTGCAATTTCTTTGCAGCCAGATCTTTGCTGTTAATCTGAATCAATAGATCCCCTTTGTTAACATCTTGTCCCACTTTAACATGTACTTGATCCACGTAACCCATCATACGGGTACTGATGTTGGCACTTTTTGCAGCCTGTATTGTTCCACTGGCAGAGACATAGTGATAAGTACCGGAGCTATTAACTTTAACAGTTTTAACAGAAATAGGAGTGTCGGTGGTCAGGTTTTCTTCTTCCTGTTCAGATCCACATGCCATTGTCAGTAGAAGAAGTAAAGAAATTAATGTATTGTAAATGATTTTCATTTGTTATTGTATTAAGAATTTGATGTAGTGTTGTGTAAGTTGATATTCAAAAACAGACTGCAAATGCTCTAACTCTTTATTGAGCAATTGGGTTTCTGCCATCACGAGATCGCTTGTTCTTTCCAGACCTTGCTGAAATCGGTCTTTAAGGATCATATAAGCTTCTCTTTGCTGTTCTACGGCCTTTTCACTTTTATCCACTTTTGTCTTTAAAAGCATCAGTTGACGTTGTTGTTGTCTTAACTCCAATTGGCTTTTTGCTTGATATTCATCTGCTTCCAGACGCATTTTTTCCGAATTGATTTTATCTCTTTGCGATTGACCAATACCTCTGTAGCCACGGAAAACATCCCATTTTAATTGCAAGCCAATAAAGTAGCCTGAGGCATCTGCTTGCAAAAAAGCATCATCATACATTTGGTATTTTCCAAATGCATTTAAACGGGGCAAGAATTCAGCTTTACTTGATTTTGAAAGATTTTCGTAAGCTTCAGCAGCTTTAAGCATGGCCTGAACATCTTTTCTTTGCGAAATGCTTCTGTCTTCTATATCAGCAAGATCTAGTTTTGTGGATAATTGATCTTTAGGCCGGTAAATGTGATTTGAAGTCGAGTCATTGACTAAATAAGTAAGGTAATCGGATAGATAAATTAGATTGTTTTCCGCTGACTTTTTTTGCTGCTCAACTTCATTTACTCTAACTTCTACAGCCAGTAAGTCCGGTTTTTTAACCAAACCTTCTTCATAATAGTCACTCACCATTTTAAGCCCTGAATTGGCTGCTACAAGTGCTTTATCCAACACTTTTACTGCTTCATAACTTAGCTGTAACTGCATATAAGCCTTTGTAATTTCCAGGCGCATGCCATCTTCTGTGCGCTGAAATTTCAATTGATTGGCTTCCATTTTTGCTCTGGCTGCTTTTCGCTTGTATAAGCCGTCTACATTTATTAAAGGTTGTTGCAGGCTAATCTCAGTGGCATAATTATCCGTTCTATCCGGATCATTTAAAAGTGCCGGATTGAAATCTTGTTGGGTTAAAATCTCTTGATTGAGTTTAGAACCAAAAGCCATCAAGGGGTTCGTAGTAGTCATTGCTGTATACGATACATTCAGTTGTGGAAGATAAAGGGCATTGGATTGTTGATAGTCTGCCTTTGCACTTTTAAATTCCTTTTCCGCAATTTTCAATTGCCTATTGTCTTGAAGTTTCTTTAAAAGCTCTTCCTGAGAGATTAGGACGGTATCTTGTGCATTAAGCAAAGTACAAGTCTGCATGAGGAAGAGGAGAAATAATTTTACCGTTTTATGAATCATATTTATTTTTATTTTGGGCAAAATTAGATGGCCTAAAAAGTTCTGAAAGTAACCTACGTCACCTTAGAGTCTAAATCTTATTAGGAATAGAAAAATAGTTTGCTCTTGTTCATTCTTGACTTATGCTTTATTTTCGTGCCTTTAAGTCGAATACAGTGGATCATATAGAGGTATTAATTAACATTAGGAAGATTATCCGTTCCATTAATTTAGAAAGTAAACGGATAGAGAAGGAGTACGGCATTAGCATTCCGCAATATTTGTGTTTGAATTTTTTATGTGAATGCGAAAACTATAGGGCTACGGCTAAAGAAATAGGAGCACATTTAAACCTAAATGCAAGTACGGTAAGTGGTATTATCTCGAGACTGGAGAAAAAGGGCTATCTCGCTAAATTTCCTAATCAGACGGATAGGAGATCAACTTATATCCATCTTACAGCCATCGGTGAGAAAACGGTTAGTTCTGTTCCTGATCTTTTGCATGATAAGCTTTCAACAAAATTAGAACAGCTGTCAAAAAAGGATTTGACTCAGTTGCAGAATTCTTTAGACCTATTGATTGAATTTATGGAAGTGGAAGATATAGATGCATCTCCGGTTATAACACCTGAAGGGACTATTGCAGCGAAGTAAGAATTATGATTTCAAATTGGTTTTACAAGGATACAGTTTAGAAAAAATCCATGCCACCAACATTGAGATCAGAAAAGAAGGACCTAACACATCGAGCTTTTCAAAGTAGGGGCCAATTCCTTCTATATCTTGAACCACAAACTTAAAAAAGGGCACACATAAGAAACCTGCAATCATTGCCGCAATCGCACCCGTTTCTGATAAACCTTTCCAAAACAAGGACAAAATAATAACCGGACAAAAGGAGGCTGCAATGCCGGACCATCCAAAGATAACCAACCAGAAAACAGTGTGATTTGGAGAGATGACGGCTATTATCATCGCGATGGCTAGGGCAATCAGAGCCATAATCAAAGTGACCCATCTTGAGAGTTTATCTAATGCTTTATCTTTTAATTCAGGTCTAAACACTTTCTGATAAAAGTCACGTGTAATGGCACTAGAGGCAATTACCAGTAGAGAATCTATCGTAGACATGATGGCCGATAAAACGATAGCAATGTATATGGCCACCAAACCATAAGGAAGGAAATTCTCTGTCAGCATACTCAATACGCTTTCAGCGCCATTGCCTAAAACAGCTTCAGGGTCTTGCCCGGACTCTGTGAAGAAGATTCTTCCTAAAATGCCTATGGTTACAGCAGCTGCATCTGTCAGCAATGTAAAGACAATGGCCACCCATTTACCCTTATCAATCTCTTTCTCGTCTTTAATGGACATGAAACGCACATAAACTTGGGGAGAACCCAAAAAGCCCAGGCCAATCATTGCAAAACCCAGCATCGTAGCAATATTCATCCAAACATCATCGCTCGTTCCCCATAAATTGGTTAATGCAGGGTCTATGGCTGCCAGTCCTTCGATAATACCATCCCCTTTATCCATTGAAAACCAAACGACGATGGGAAGGAGAACCAAACCCAGAAACATCAAAATACCCTGAAAAAGGTCCGACCAGACTGCGGCAACAAAACCACCAATAAAGATATAAGAGAGAACAATGAAAAAGCCCAGAATAGCTCCCCAGTAATAATTCATGTCCATCATCGATTCAAAGGCTTTTCCCGTTACATCAATTTGCGAACTCACATAAATGATAACAAAAACTGAAAGTATGGTTGCCGCCAGAATTCTCAGCGTTTTTTTGCTGCTTTTGAAGTGGCTTTCTAAATAATCGGGCACGGTAATGGATTGATAACTATCGCTTTGATTCTTAAACCGTTTTGCCATAAACCACCAAGATATGGCTACTCCCAGCACTTCTCCTACAACAACCCAATAGGCTGAAAGCCCTGACAAGGCTCCCATTCCGGTTAAGCCAATCAACAACCATCCGGATTCTCCTGTTGCTCTCGCAGAAAAGGCAACTGCCCAATACCCCAAACGCTTGCCGCCCACATAGAAATCGCTCATGTTTTTGACACGACGTGAAGCCACTATACCAATGATAAAAAGTACAGCAATGTATAGCCCCAGAACAACGAATTTAGTAATGTCCATTGTTTAGTTAAGTTGTAAGTCGTCTTGAAAAAGGGATTGATGCTCTTGCACAAATTTTTCTAATACCCTAAAAAAGTTCAATATGTCTTCCTCCTGATTTTGTGCATTGATTGTCACCAAACGGATAAATTCATCTTGCCTGAACGCCCCATAACCAACCAATAATTCAGAGTGCTCGTACAGGGCTGTACAGATGGCTCTTGCAGGAATGTCTTTGTAGTTAAAACAAACCGATATAGAATCATCATAACTGTATAAGGTATAATCCTCATGTTGGCGAACATAATCTCTTGCGACATTGGCCAAATCAAATTGATGATCTACTATGCGTTCTAAACCTTTAGTTCCGACGCTTTTCCATAAAGCCCAAAACTTGAGCGCATCATTTCTGCGTCCGCATTGTAAAGAAGTTTTACCCAGATTAAACTCGTCATGATCTGTTTGATAGAGGTAACTGGCATCATTAGAGAAAGAGTCATAAAGGTGTTTTTTGTTTTGAGCCACAATGATGGAACAGGAGAGGGGAGTGCCGATCATTTTATGCGCATTAAAGCTAAAGGAGTCGACCAGTTCAATACCATCAATAAGCTTCTTATATTTTTGACTAAAAAGAACCGAACCACAATAGGCACCGTCTACGTGCAACCACATGTTGTATTTGTCACATAGGTGTTTGACAGGACGGATAGGGTCAAAAGCCCCCATAACGGTAGTTCCTGCTGTTAGGTTGATCATAATAGGTGTGTAACCTTTTTCTACATCTGCCTTTAAAATACGCTCCAAATCTTCGACATCCATTTTACCATATTCATCTGTAGCTACAAAACGTATATTATCTCTTCCAATGCCTGAAAATGCTGCATTCTTTTGAATACTATAATGTGACTCTTTAGATGTATACACGGTCATCTTTTGTTGTACCCCTTTGTAACGGACTTCCGGTGCAAAGGCATCGCGAGCCATGAGCATGGACATGTAATTGGTCATGGAACCACCGGGAGCAAAGGTGCCATCAGATGCTTCTCCCCAGCCTATGCGATTACAAACTTTACGTAATAGTATTTTTTCCACACCTACTTGAGGCCCCGCGGCTTTGTAAGTATACATGCTGTTATTTAGCATTACAGCCATAAGGTCTCCCAAGACTGCTTTTTGATTTCTTCCCCCAAACAGCTGATTGAAAAATGCATTTGTTGCTGTACGAGGTGTTTTAAGTACGAGGTCTGTGAGTGCTTTTTCAAAGGCCTCATCAGAAATGCCGTCTTCATTTAAAGATAAATCCACAGAATCATAAAGTGCCTCTGAAGGCACGTGTTCAGCTACCGCTTGAATGGCTTCATCTTCTAATAACTGCTTGACAATTTTATTAAACTGCTTTAAGGTATTATGCATACAAACTAAATTTCATTTGTGTTTCAAAGAGAATAATTTTAATCCAATTTTGATCTAAAATCAATGATTTCATCATAAAACAGTACTTTTATGGTATATTCTAGATTTAATATCCTTAAATATTTTTTAAATAGTTTCTATAGAAAACAATCAAAAATATGGCTGCAATTACCTCCATAGAACAACTAATAGAATGTTTTGATGATGCTGAACCCTCGGAACAGGTCAGGGTGCTTAAAAACATAGATATCCCCATTTCGGAATTTAAAGAATTCGCCACTTGGACAGAAGGTGAATATACGAGAAACTGTTTAGCGAGAAAAGAAGATTTTGAATTTATTCTATTGTGTTGGGATAAAGGGGCTAAGACACCTATTCATGGTCATGATGATCAGGATTGTTGGGTATATCAAGTGGATGGAAGTGTAAAGGAAAAACGCTACAAAGAATCAGCTGAGAGTTTTCAAGTTACCAATGAGTCCGTTTTGAATCCGGGAAGAGTGACTTATATGCACGATCGCATGGGCTATCACAGTATCGAGAATATTGGCCGACAACGTGCCATGACCTTACATGTTTATGCAAAACCAATTGACCAATGTAAGGTGTACAATGAAGAAAAAGCTTGTTTTGAGATTTGTGAGATGGAGTATGATACTGTTCATGAAGACGTGATACTTTAAATATTTTACCCAAAAGTCAGCTAATATTTTCTGATCAGAACAGAACTTCTTATTTTGAAGACCATTATTGTGTAATGGGTTTCAATGATCATTAAGAAGAGTAAATATCAAATCGAAATGTTGTCTAACAACATTGTCAGAATCGAGATATTCGCGTATGCCAATATTTCAGAAAAAGATTTGATTGATATTCAAAACATCTATCGAGAGCAACTAAAGATCAAATCTGCGCTCTTTTTGATTGTCATTGGCAAAGGAGTTTATAATGATTTAAGTCTGATGAAGAAGTTGGCTGATCCTGATCGCCATAAAATCAGAAGGGCAGAAGCTTTGGTTTTGGATTCGATACAACATAAAGTTGAATCTCAGTATTTTAAAAAACATTTTGATGTTGGACATCCGATTAAAATATTTAGCAAAGAAAAAGCTGCCTTGGATTGGTTGAAAATTATGAATAAGGCTTCTTCTTGAACTAAAATTAACTTGGTTGGTTTTACCTTTGTTTTTTAAACTAAGATTACAGAATGTCTAAAATTATGGCCTTTTCCGGAAGCAATAGTTCCAGATCAATCAATCAGCAACTTGTTCATATTGCTGCTGCTATGCTCCATAAAACAGAAGTAGAAATTCTAAACATTAGAGATTATCCGGCCCCTGTTTATGGCATAGACAGGGAAGAACAGGACGGCTTTCCCGAAAGCATGAAAGCTTTTAATGACAAATTGCTCTCTGCAGATGCTTTTATTGTTGCCTCTCCTGAGCACAATGGATCTATGCCTGCCGCATTTAAAAACACCTTAGATTGGGTATCCAGAATGGGAGGTAAAATATTTAAAGAAAAACCAACTGTGTTTTTAAGTACTTCACAAGGAAAAAGGGGAGGGGCTTCTGTTTTAGATCATCTTTTAACCATTATGCCTTATCGTGGTGCTCAAATCGTTGGCGGATATGCTTTGGGCAGTTTTGATGAAAAAGTCAAGAATGGACAATTGATCGAAGGGGAAGATAAAAAAGCCATAGAAGCTTTGATCAGAAAATTAGAGGATGAATTATCATCCTGAACTGAAGCCTATTTTAATATCTCGTGAGCTTCTAGATTGTCAATGCCCCAGTTCTCTAACTCTTTTTCAGTCCATAAATCAGGAAAGAAAATGCGTTTTTGATATTTTGGATGCATGTATTTTTTCCAATCACTTCCTCCTGTTGCATCTGCTTCTTTGTCTCCACTGTCTAAATACTTGGCAGCCGCATTGTAATGTGCCATGACCCATAATACATTGACTGTGTGATCATAATGTCGCATGGCATTTTTTAATTTTAAATCTTTTTGGTCTTCTTCAGGCAGCGATTTGAACTTAGTCCACAGGTTTTGAGTGTTGTAAGTTTTCATGAACGTGATAAAATCGTCCATGTATTTTTCTTCAAAGAGTCGGAGTAAGGTTGTTTTCTCTCCGGTTTCGTAGTTTTTTCCTGCAGCTTGCCAATAAAGATGGTTAAAGGCATGGCTAAAAGGTGTATTACGATCTATGGTTGCTCTGAATCGGATATCTATTAAGTTGATGAGTTCGGTGGATGCAAACTCAATCTTTCTATATTGAGCACTTTGAAATCCACTTGCAGGGGTTAGAGTATCTCTGAACTTCATATACTGCTCTATTTCCATACCATCTCCCATAATTTCAAAAGAAGAAGAGAGCATGTCAAAATAACGGCTGATACGATCTAAGCGCTCAGCAAAAAATGTAGTGGTCAAGGTTTTATGATTTGCAATTTGCTCGATCTCCCAGAGAATCATTTTGAAAAGCAACTCGTTGATCTGGTGGTAGATAATAAATACCATCTCATCTGGAAGTGTAGTGCGTTGGATTTGCAGACTCAACAAGGCATCCGGTTGAATATAATCCCAGTAAGTCATGGGCTTACCGTGCAATAAACCACTTAGATGAGTATCCACATTCTGTCCAATTGCTTCGTATTTTGATTGGAGTGCTTTGAGTAATTCCTCTTGATTCATGATTCTTGCAGTTGAATTTTATCTTTAAATATAGTGTGAATTAGTTCGTCAATTTTATCTTGCTCAAATAGTTGTTCGATGGGGTATTCTTTCATGATACTTTTTATTCTTCCATCTTGCTGCATGCCTTCTTTCCATGCTTTGGAGTATGGAACGTGACTAAACGAGACTTGTGAGTAGAGAGGAAGGTATTGTTCAGGATACAGCTGTTCTATTCTACGCTCAAACTTCTTTTGTAACAAAAATTGTGGATCAGCAACATAATCTCTCATTACATGATAGTTATGTAGAGACAAATCCTGAACGCCATCTCCTTCCGGCTTTCTAATCACCTGATACTCTTCAAATACTTTTTTCCAGTCTTCATTGTGCTTTTGCATCAATTCCCACATCGCACTACAGTCTTCAAAGCCACAATTCATGCCCTGCCCGTAAAAAGGCACAGTAGCATGGGCAGCATCTCCCATTAATGCAAATTTTCCTATGGTCCAAGGGTAACAGCGAATAATGGCTAAAGAGGAAAGTGGATGGTCTTCCCAAGCTTCCCCAATATTAGGCATTAAGTCAAAAAAGTCCGGGAATACGGTTTTAAAGAAATGTTCAACACTTTCTTTATTGTTTAGTTTATCGAATGAAAATTCATGGTTTTCATGAGGCATAAATAAGGTACAGGTGAAGGAGCCGTCTTCATTTGGCAATGCGATCAACATAAAACGGCCTCTTGGCCAAATGTGCAATGTGTTTTTTTCTAAGGCATAAGAACCATCCGGTTTGGCTGGTAGTAGTATTTCTCTGTAACCATCTTCTATGTATTGCTGACTGTAATTGAAACGATCTTGCTTCTGCATGGCTTTGGTACGTATGGCTGAAAACGCCCCATCACTAGCAAAAACAACGTCCGACTTGATTTCGCTTCGTTGTTTCGTTTCTCTATTTTCAACATAGACAACACCTTGCTCCAAATCGGCACCAATACATTTTTCATTGAAACGAATGTCTGCTTGTCCATATTTTTCAGCAATATCCATCATTTTGCAATTAATGCCTGCTCTTGAAACGGAGTAGATGGCTTGTCCCTCTTGACCATAGGGCTGATACGTTAAATTGCCCTCCATGTCGTGCATTGTCCTGCCATACATAGGAATCGCGATGGATTCGATTTCTTTTTCTACTCCCACAGTTTTAAAAGCTTTCCATCCTCTTACAGATAAAGCCAGATTAATGGACTTTCCGGCTGAAATATCAGCTTTTCGCAAGTCACTTCTCATTTCTAAAATGGTGACTTTATATCCTGCTTTAGATAGGTAGACTGCCCAAAGAGAGCCTACTAAACCTGCACCTACGATTGTCGCTGTTTTCATAAAGTGTTTCTCATTTATTTGCTAAAAATAACACTGCTTATCAGAGTGTTTTGCAATATTCTTTATAAAATTATACAATCGGCATAATTCAAATTGCTATTTTTAAATAAAGTGAGGAAAAGGCTTAAAATGGAAGGGGTTTTGAGTTTTGTCCCTTTTTTGTCACATCTTATGTTAGTCAAAGCTCTATGTAAATGATTAATTCTGTTTCATGAAGTTTTTAATACTACCTTTCGTGACGTTCTGTTGTTTATTAATCCGAATTCTTGATGGTTTTAAAGGAACAGAAGCAAAAATTTGGGGCTCATAATTTTTGGATAAAATCATAGAGATCAGTTTCAGCACTTAAGTTAAGCTTTGAACGTATACGTTGTCTCAACTTTCTTACCGAAGAGGGGTGGATATTCCTGATCATTGCAATTTCTTTACCGTCAAGGTTCATGCGGATTAAGCCGCAAGTTTCTTTCTCTGCTTTACTCAGTGTGGGAAATTGCTCTTCCAATTGTCTGAAGAAATTAGAATTGGCTTCATTTAGCCCCTTCTGCTGAAGAAGAATCTTTTCATATGTTCCCGTTTTCTGTCTTAGCTCTAAAAGCAATTGCTTAATCTCATCATCTGATTCTTCATGCGATAGTTTTCGAATTGCTTTTAGTCGTTCACTTACTTCCGACCCCCATTCCTGAAGTAGATTGGTTTGCATAAACAGTTTAGAAAAATCTTTAGACTTGTCTTCTAATTGCAGGCTAATTTTGTCTTTCTCAAGACGTTCTATCTGAAGTTCCTGTTCTTTGATTTGTTTATCACTACGTATGATTTTTAGTCGCCTTCTGTAATTGGTCACAATAAGTAGGATCATGAACACAGAAACCACTATGGAAATCACTAAAAAAAGACTCTTCCTTTTTTCTTTCTCTTTAGCCGCTTCCATTTCCAAATGAGCTGCTTTTAATTGCTGGTCGGCCATGGCGCTCATGTACTCGGTCAATAGCTTGTTTGATCTTTGATTAGATTTTATTTTGAAATTGAGGAAATCATTCAGAAAGTTTATTTTTTTATTTAACAGGTCTGTCTCCAATAAGCCTTTTTTCTCCATTTTGTCAAGTATAAGCTCCTGATCTATAAGATAAATAGTGTTTGAAAAATAAGCATCTGCTTCTTTAGCCGGCAACCATTTTTTGATTTTTGGAATTAATTGTTGTGCTTTTGCATATTCTGCTTTCGACATATAAAGTTTAAGCAACTTTATACTCCATCTGATAAGTGCAGCCTGAGTTTTTGCATTAAAGGCGAGATAATTTAAATTTGTTTCAATGATGTTTATGCCTCTAACAGAGTCACCTTTATATAAGTAGTAATCTGCAAGATTGTCTTTTATACTGCAATATAAACTACTATCGGAATCATCATAAATACTCAAAGTTTCTAATGCCTTGTCGAAATACCATTTTGCAGTATCCCAACCAACTTGATTCATCTTAAAAAGTCCGATGTTGTTTAAAGTTCCTGAAATATAAGTACTATCATTATGAGCTTTAGCGGTTTCATATGCTTTTTTATAGTACTTCTCAGCAGAATCCATTTGTTGGGTCTGACTGAAGTAGTTTGCTAAATGATTAATATTAAACAAGGTGGGAATAAATCGTTCATTGCCTTGTTTTTTTGATTCTTGAATAAGCTTACCAATCTTTTTGATGCGCTGTATGGCTAAATCGTTTTTTTGAGTTATTCTGAATGCCCAGGAGTAATTATACTCTATATCATATCTGACATCGTAATCATCTATTCTTAAACTGTCAACAATTTCTTCTGCTCGAAGATTATATTGTATCACTTTATCCGGTCGATTTTGTTTGATGTATTTTGTACAGCTATCCAAATAACTTTCCACTTTCGGGCGTGACATTTGAGCTAATGCGCTGAATGATAGAAAGAAAAAAAGAAGAAGAGAAGAGAAGTAGGACATCTTAATCATGAGTTCAAATATCGACTTAATACTTCTTTATTTTACATTGTCCCGCTTTTGTCCCGCTCTAAAAAGAGGAATTAGTCGTTGTTTTCAAGAATATTGTATGGAACAAACGAGATACTCTAAATGATTTACCATGGATAAAGAAAGTATAAAGGTCATTTCAGATACAGTTTTTATTGAATTTGCAAAAATCTTAATGAAAACAGAAATGCTATCACCAAATCAAATTGCTCGCTTATCTCCGGATATGGACTTGGTTCACGACCTTGATTTTGATTCAAGTCGAATTTTACAGTTGAAGTTGATTTTAGAATCACAATATAAAGTGCCAGTTAGGTGCTTGCAAATTGATTCCAAGTCAATTATGGTTCATGATGTTGTTAGACACCTTATCGTATACTCTAGCGATGATTCACTATTCAGATGGTTAAATATTGGCACCGCAGGTGCTGCATAAGGTGTTGATCTGAAACATAATTGCATTTTCCCATGAAAATCCCCCCGCTGAGTATAAAGTGAGGGGGATTTTTTTGTCCCTCTATTTTATCTTTTTGGCAGAAATCATTGCTTATTTTTAGTGCTTCCTTATATGGGGTGAACTTAATTATAAGACTATGAAATCTATTTCTTCAATACCACTTTTTGCTTTATTGTTCTCGTTGTCAACGATGGCTCAAACACCAGGCGATACAATTGTTGTGCAGTCTTGGGACTACAATAGTACTAACAGGGATACCACAGTTGATTTTTCAAGTGTAAATGGCTTAAGTATAGAAAGGGTAATTATGAGATATGCTATGCGTTGTAAAGGCGCATTAGTGTCAACTACAAGCAATCGAAACTTAGGCTGTGGAGAATGGGATTATTCTTGTAACACATACATCCATGACCCCAATGCTGCTGATTCTATCGAAAGTACAACAAATAAATTCAACATTACTCCCAATACAAACTTAGATTCAGTTTATAGTCTGATACAGACTTATAAATATATCCCTTCTTTGCAAAAAACAGTAATGATTAATTCCATTACTAATGAGGACACCTCGTCTGTCGGGCCTTCTATAAACAATGATTCTACAATCATTAATAGTAGAGTAAAAAATGGAAGGACTCTGGTTTATTATACAGCTTCTGAATTAACAGCGGCAGGTTTGCTTGCAGGAGATATAGATGGGTTAAACTTATCGTCAGTTTCTAATTCAACAATCCCGATCAAGCATTTTAAAATAGATGTAAAGAGTGTTTCGGTTAACCCTTTTACAAGAATTGATACACTGGCCCTTTTGGCTTATCAGAATACTTACTATCATGATGTTGATTTCCAGACTGGAGATAATCGTTTTCAATTTCACACTCCATTCAATTGGGATGGGACTTCCGACCTTCTTATTCAATTTACCTATGAAGGCGATGCTTCCAATCCACCGCTTTTTATTGCTACTTATGGACAGGGAAAACATGTGTATACAACAGATGATTATTCACTTAATCTATTTCCTAATAACTATGTTGAAGCCAATACTTATCAGGGCATCACCACATTTAACGACAGAACTGTTGAAGCCTGGATAAAAACAAGTGCTGATGGAGAAATAACAAGTTGGGGGACAAACAATACAGCAGAAAAACAGGCTTTTCGAATTAACAGCCAAGGGCAATTAAGATTAGAAATTAATGGCGCTTATGCCGTAGCTACAACACCCGTAAATGATGGACAATGGCATCACGTGGCTTATACCTTTTCAGGTTTTACAATGCACGATGTTAAATTTTACATAGATGGCAACTTAGATCAGGTGAGTTCTATTAGTTCATTAACCATGTTTACTCAACCCTCTCTGCTTTTTCAAATTTCAAAAGGCTTTCATAATCGATATTTTACCGGAGAAATAGACAACATTCGCGTTTGGTCGGCCGAATTGAGCGGCAACACACTGAAGGATTGGATGCATAGAACGGTCTATGCTTCAAGTCATCCCAATGTTGCAGATTTAGAATTGAGTTATCTTATTCAAGAAGAATCTTCTACAATAAAAGATTTTGGTCCAAATCAGTATGATGCCACATTCTATGCACCAACGAGTTTTAAGAAATTGACAAGGCAAGAGCTGTTCAAGGAATTCAGAACAGGGTTTCAGGGTCCTGCCGTTGACTTTTATCAAGGTACTTACAATCAAACTGTGCTGAATGATACGGTTTTTGACACCATTCCACATTTACCTTATTTAGTTGAAGAGAAAACCATATTCGATAGATCCGGGACTACAAATAGTGATAGCATTGGTATAACAACATCAAATTACTATCCCAAAAATAATGAGCTATATGACTTAAATGGCAATATAATTACAGGCATTTTATCGTCGAGTGTAAGAACTTTAGGTCAAAGAACCTTGAACTATTATCAGCGTAATCCTCAAAAGCTGGAAATCATGTCTTTTGTGACACCTTATGGCATAAACCTCGATTTAGGTGCTGAGGGTAAAGCTTGGTATTTTGACGTGAGTGACTTCTTACCGACTTTGAGAGGAAATAGAAGAATGACAATGGAAAGAGGAGGGCAATGGCAGGAAGAAATGGACATACAGTTTTTATTCATCATTGGAACACCTCCAGCTGAAGTCAAATCTATAAGACAAATATGGAAAGCGGATCAACGTAACTACACATCCATTAATAACAATACTTATTTTAAACCGAGAACATTGGATTTAGATACATCTGCAAGACGTTTTAAACTCAGGTCTGCAATAACAGGTCATGGTCAGCAAGGCGAGTTTATATTGAGGTTGCACACCCTTTATGCCAATGGCACTCAATTTTCCAGATCAGTTTGGAAAGAGTGTGATAAGAACCCTGTCTATCCTCAAGGAGGAACCTGGATATATGATCGAGCAGGATGGTGTCCGGGGATGGCTACAGACGTTGCCGAATATGATATCAGTCACCTGATTACAGGGAATACTGTAAACCTGGATTATGACATGAATACGGCTTCAGGTGATTCCAGATACATCGTTTCAAATCAATTGGTTGAATATGGTGCTACTAATTTTACTGATGATGCAAGAATAGAAAGAGTATTACGACCAACAGATGATACAGAATTTGGAAGGCGTAATCCGACATGTTTTGCACCAATCGTCATTTTAAAAAATACGGGATCTAATGTATTGACCTCGGCTAACATAGAAATCATTTTGAACGGGTCTACACCTGTGTTGCATACCTGGACAGGTAACTTACAATACATGGATGAGACCAATGTCCTTATTCCAGTGCCTCAGAGTTTCTGGGCATCAGGCAATCAAGCAAGAAATCATTTTACAGCGCGCATCACAGGAGTAAATAATGGTACAGATCAGTATACCTTGAATAATGAATATACTACTCAATTTACAATGACTGATACTTTGCCAACTCAGTTTAGAGCCATTTTACGCACCAATTCAGCAGCAAACGAAAACAGCTATGTGATTAAAAATAGTAGTGGACAAATCGTCTTTCAAAAGAATGGTCTGGTCAATAATCAAACATATGATGACTTGATTAGTTTACCTCCGGATTGCTACCAATTGCTGTTTTATGATACAGGAGATGATGGTTTGTCTTTTTTCGCTAACTCAGCAGGCAATGGTTATTTCAGACTGTTGACCACAAATTATTTGTTGATTAAAAACTTTAATCCCGATTTTGGAGATGGTTTGGAGTATTATTTTAGAATTGATCAGACAACCGGTATTGATGAACAAGGTATAAGGGAAATGAATGTCTATCCGAATCCTGCAAATGAATATTTAAATGTGGAGTTAGGACTTGATGCTTACCAATGGTCTATTGTTGATGGCCTTGGAAAAGTAGTTAAGTCAGGTCAGGTTAATCAGGCTTACCAATTGCAACAGATTGATATTCGGGATTTAGCCAATGGAATCTATTTCTTTAAGGCCAGTACAAAGGATAGGGTAATTATGCGAAAAGTGATTAAACAGTAAGAAAGAGGCTAAATAGTAGCCTCTTTCTGAAGAAAATTCTTAGAACTATTCTTTAATAATCTTAATAGTATTGATTTCATCATTTTGATTGATCTCAACGAAGTACATACCCCTTTTCAACAAACTAAGGTCAAGTTGATATTTGGTTTTTCCAAAGAGTTGTTGATTCAATACTTCTTTACCTTGCACATCTCTAATTCTGATTAGAGAGCCGCCATCATTCAAACCGCTTATTGATATAACATCTTTAGCTGGATTAGGATAAACCTCAATTGATAAAGCAGTGACTAGGTCCTCAATTGATCCGGAAGAGATTTTTTTTCGAAAGTCGGGCTCATGTTCCACATCGTCTTCTACAAAATAGTCTTCTTCAATACAATGCTGATAATTCCATGCATTAATACTCGTCGTATCAGGCGTATAATTAAAATACAGATTGGTTGTTGTAGAAGAATAGTTATTGCCATAGATGTTCCCACAACCGTATGAAGCCCAATAATAATCCTCACTGTCCCAAGAACAGCCTTTACTGGTACCAATGTCTAAACCACAGTTGAAGGTTCCATGACCTGTATTGAGTTGCATGTCTGTTTTAATCAAACGAAACTCTTGTCGCTCTGAAACACTTGGAATACCTCCAGTGCTAAAAGCACTAGTAAAATGACTTGCAAGAGCCAAGCCGTTACCGATGAATGGACCTCCTGGTTGTTGCGGAATAGCAAGTAAATGTCCGTAATCAAAATGCAATTTTTGATAATATCCGTGCGAAGGGGCAACACGAGCAAAAGAGGTTTGTGCAACATCAGTTTCAAACAATTTTGTTTGAACAGGGGAGTGGTTGCCATTTATTTCTACTCTGGATATAATTAAACCATCTTGAGAAGAAAGTAGAACATTATAGTGGTCTCCCAAACTTTCAATATCCTCCAGCTGAACATCAGAATTAATATTGTTTACTGTATATTTTGCTCCCCACATTGGTACGCCGGAAGTGTTAAATTTATGTAGCATAAAGTCCTGAGAAAAGGCACCGTACCTACTTGGTAATGATGAAGAACCAACTAAAAATCCGCCATCTGGTGTGTTGATCACTTTTGAGGAATAATCGACATCCTGAATAAAAAAGAAGTTCCCACTAGTTCCTGGTATGGAAGTGTTAGTCACTAACGCGCCGGTAGAATAATCAATTTCAGCCATTACGCCAATAACATCCCAATCTGTTCCCACAGTAACGAAGTTTGTACCTAATCCTCCACTTCGTTGAATGATGGAGAAGAACTTACCATGAAGGTTGTTATACTGCCTGAACCAGACTTGATTTAAATTATTATCCAACCGCGTTACAAAAGGGTTTTGAGCACTAGCTTGTATACAATCTTGAGTATAACCACAAAGCGCATATCCATCCGGCCCTGTAGGCCCCAATAATCTCACCAACTCAAATCCTCTGGCACTGCAAGCTACTGGACTACCACTATGATCTCCTGAAAGCTCTTTAGAGTTGATTACACTTCCATTAGGGTTTAATCGGAGTATCCAAGTCTTAATTTTTGCATACTGTATAGGATCCCTTATCTCACCTAACATTACAAGCTCTCCATTCCAACCTTGAATAAGGTGAGTACCTATTTCTTCAATACCGGATTGGCCATATGTTTTTACCCAATAATTTGGTCCCGAAACAATGCCTTGTGTGTCCACGTGAGCAAGGAAAATATCATCCTCCAAATTTCCATTCAGGGAATAGTTTTTAATGTTTCCTAAAATATAATATCCGTCAGTGACTGCTAAGGTGGTTGTAACTGTTAGGTGGCCACTTGGATCGCCTAAATGGCTAAGAATGTTGTTTTTTTGAAAACGATAGCTGATCGTCTGCGCTTGTGTTTGTAAGGCAAAAACGCCAAGTATAAACAAGCCCATAAGCTGTTTTAAATTTTTCATAATTTTTAGATTTTAATTGTTATTAATTTAGTCTTAAAGGTTCGCTTTTAGAGACTTATGAAAATGATCGACTTTGCTACTTGTCTTATTTTTTTTGCAAAGCGCTGCTTTTTCTTTGTAAACTGCTAGATGGCATTCAGATAAATAGCTTTATTTTATCTTTTATGAAGAATAGTCTGTTCTCTATCTACCTTTTGATAATTGCTTTGCCCTGTTTTTTTTCGAATAGCTATTCGCAAACAATTCCCTTTCAATCTTATGGACTTGAGAATGGTCTGTTAGATGAGCGTTGCTATGATATTACTCAAGATAGCAATGGCTTTATTTGGATAGGAACCAATTCAGGTCTCACCCGATTTGATGGAATAAATTTTCGTAGTTATCGCATTGACAATAAGAGCGATATAGATGTATACAGAATTGCGGTACAAAAAGACAGATTAGTATTAATTACAGAACATAACGGCATTTATATTCTTGAAAATGGCTCTATCTCTGAGATGGAAAGCCACAAAGCATTAAGAAAACAACTGAATGAAATGGCCTATACCCAAACTGAATTTGCTCAAGATAAAGATGGAAATTTGTGGCTGGGATATCATGTTAAAGAGAATGAAGCTTTCTTTTTTATAAAGATTGACACCAACGATGTTCATGAGCAATATCATGTGCCGGCTAAAGAAAATGTTATCTCCTATGCAAAAATTTTTGAGGGGGGTGGAAGTACTTACTCTTCGAGGAAGAAAAAAACAAATCAACCTGAGGTTATAGTTGAATATCAGGTTGTAAAAAAGACGTTTAAGATACGGAGTTTTTCAAATTTTGAATACTCATCTATATTCGCATTAACAGCGTTTGATACCAACACCATTGCTATAAATATAAATAATAAATCTATAGTAATTAAAAATGGAAAAGAGAAAGAAATCATCTCAAATCGAATGACTCAAAGAGGAGGGATGTTTTTCGAGAATGATTCAACACTATGGTTGGGGTACATGAAGCATCCCTCACAACAGGTTAAACTCATTGCTTCGCAAGATGGCTTTCGTGTTAAATCATATGAATTTGAAAACTTAATTGATGTAACAAATTTCAACAAAGATAGCCAAGGTCGATTGTGGTTTACTTCAGGCTCTACAGGGATACATGTTAGTTTACCAATAGAAGTGATTGAGTGTGAAGACATGACAGATGTTGTTGATTTCACCTTTCATAATAATGAGCTATATACGGTAGATGAAAAAGGTAACATAAAGATACACAAAGACAGAGAGTCAAAAACCTTGACACATCTAAATAATTTTCCGAATCAGCTTTTTTCATTTAATGACACATTATTGGTTGTGGCTCCGATTAAAGGAGATAGAGTTTTAAGCAATGAGAAATTTCAGATTGTCAAGAGTTTTGGTCAAAAGCATTTGTTAATTAGAGATTCTGTTTTCTATGCTAATTCACGGGATGGAGCTAATATATTTAATCAACAAGGAGTGTCTTTTTCATTTAATGATCCAAAAGCCAATGGTGTTTTTATTATCAATGAAAACACATTATTGATGAATAAAGAAGGCTTCATCTATCAAGTTCAATTCGAAAATGACAAGGTGATCAACCAAAGAAAACTAAATCCACAGGCCAATGCATTTGATTTAATGCTCAGTCAAACCGATGATGCATTTTACTCAGATACTTCAGGTAGTTTCTTTAGGATTTTTAAAAATGGTGAAGTAAAAAAGCTAATTGATAAACACCCTGCTTTTAAAGAAAATATAAGGCAAATACTTAGTGATTCGCTAGGTCTGTGTATTGTCTTTAGCAATTACATTTTGCGAATAGACGAGAACTACGAACTGACTTATTTAATGCGATCTCCTCGTATTTTTAAGGGAGAGTTCAAAAGACTTGAATATAGAGCGGGGAATTATTATTGGCTCTCAGGTGGAAGGATTTATAAATCATCAAATCCGTTTGACAATAGTAAAAATTTTAATTATCCCATTTACATAGAATCTAAGGGAAAGAAAATAGAAGCTTCGTCTGAGATTATTCGTCGGCATTCAGAGAATTCAGTCATTATCTCTTGTTCTTCTTTTGATTTTGATAAAGTGCCTTATAATCGGCAGGCTGTTGAGTTGATCTCTGAACAGTCTAGTGTTTTGTACGAAGCAAATGATAATGCTATTTTCTTGGCCGACCTAGCCTTTGGAAAGCATAAGATCAAGATATTTAATTACAATAGAATCACCGGTGAAAGATCGGAAACTACAGAAGTTTCAGTAACTATAGAAGAACCCTTTTGGAACAAATGGTGGTTTTGGGGGCTCATTTTTGTTATTGGTATAGTAGGAAGTTCATCAATCGTTCTATATCGTAATAAGATAGAGCTTGAGAAAGAACGCTTGATCAATCAGCTCAATCGGATGCGCGCAAAAGCAGTGTCTTCTCAATTGAAACCTCATTTTATTTTTAATGCCCTGGGAAGTATACAATTCCTTATAGAAAGCCAAAAAAGAGAAAACGCTATTGATTATCTAACTCGATTTGCACGTTTACTGCGAATAGTTTTAGAGTATTCTGACGAAGACTGGTATACTTTAGAAAAAGAAATAGAGATAGTAAACCTATACATTTCGATAGAAAGTTTACGTTTTAATAAGCCCATTAGTATAGAGTTTAAGAATCATACGAGTCTTAAAGAACAAGATATTTTGATTCCTCCATTGATGCTTCAGTTGTTAGCAGAAAATGCTGTTATTCATGGCATAAGGCATATTCCCGGAGAGGGAAAGGTTAAAATATCCTTTGATGAGCTAAGCAACAATCAGATAGAAATTAGAGTCCTTGATAATGGTATTGGCTTTGAGCATGCTCTAAATCAGCCCAAAAAAAACAAAAAATCTCTTGGATTATCACTCATTAGGGATAGACTTGATATAATCTCAAGAACTGAAAAAGTGAAATGCCACCTTAAATATGGAACCTACACTGAGTCATCTGCATATAAAAGTTATGTCAGATTAATACTACCAATCAAAAAAAAACCAAAACATGTTAAAGACAATAATAGTTGATGATGAACCAAATGCAGTAGCTCTGTTGGTCAATTATTTTAAAAAATATTTCTCTAATGATGTTGATGTCATCAACACCTTTACGAAAAGTGAAGAGGCCTATCATTACATTTCACAGACAAGGAACTTGGATTTGGTTGTTTTTGATATCAATATGCCCGGCATTAATGGCTTAGAATTACTCGAATCCTTCCCGAACAGAGAATTTGAAGCCGTTTTTATCACCGCCCACATTGACTTCAGCATTGAGGCTTTTAAAAATAAAGCTCTAGACTATTTGTTAAAGCCAATAGATCGGGTAGAGTTTATTCGATCTATGAAGAAGACCATTGAGAGAGTAAAGAAATTAACTTCAACCTATTCAGAAATTCCAACGAACGGAAAATTTACAGTTAACAATGGGGGAGATAGTCATTTGATCAATTATAAAGATCTGATCTATTTAAAGGCGGAAGGCAGTTATACAAAAATCGTAACGACAGATAAAGAATACTTAATTTCTAAAAACTTAAAGCACACGATAGAATCACTTCACAATGATTGTCTGTGTAAGATAAATCGTTCTTATGTCATTAATTTAGAGCATGTTTCCTCATGGACAAAACGTAATGATGGAACCATTCAAATGTCTAATCACGCTATAATTGGAATAAGTCGAAGCCTAAAGAAAAATGTGATTAAGCGTATGTTATGTCTATGATTGTGGTGTTTAATTAAGTTTTAGGAAGTCTTCAATAAATGAGTTTAAAAGCTATGATATTAAAAATAGACTTAGTCAAATGTTGATTAGCTTTGTTCTAACTTTAAAATAAAAGAAATGAATCAATTTGAACAGCCCAATATTGACGGAAAACGTCTACGTCCATATATTTTTATAGGTGTCATCATCGTTATAGGATTAATCTTTTTTTCCAAAACCTTTGTCATCTTAGAACCTACTGAAAGGGGAGTAGTGTTTAGAAAATATACAACCGGCCTAGATGTCGAAAACATTAAAGGGGAAGGCTTGAACATCATTGCTCCATGGAATGATGTGATCGTTTTTCAGATCGCAGAACAACAGATTGAAGAAACCATGGATGTATTGTCTAAAGATGGTTTATCCATTAGTTTAGATGTGTCTTTGAGGTTTAGACCAAAGCCGGATCAGATCGGTTACCTTTACAGATCATTCAGAAAATCATACATTGAGAATTTGATTCGTCCCGAATTGCGTTCTGCCGTACGTAAAATCATAGGGCAATACACACCTGAAGAATTGTATGCGACTAAACGTCAAGAAATAGAAAGTAAAATAGAAGAAAGCACAAGAGCAATTATGGGAGATAACTTTATTGAACTAAAAGCGCTCTTGTTTAGATCGATTAAGTTGCCACCAAAAATTAAAGAATCAATTGAACAAAAGTTAGCGGCAGATCAGGAAGCTCAGAAATACGATTACCTCATTGAAAAAGAGAAAAAAGAGGCAGAGCGTAGACGAATTGATGCAGAAGGTAAAGCTGCAGCCAATAAAATATTGAGCGCAAGTTTAACAGATAAGATTTTGAAAGAAAAGGGCATTTTGGCTACTGAAGAATTAGCCAAATCAAGCAATTCAAAGATCATTGTTATCGGTTCAGGAGAAGGGGGCTTGCCGATCATTTTAAATGGAGAATAAACGATACCAATATTTTTTAACTCTACTACTTGGCCTGTGCATGATGAATGTGCAGGCTCAGTTGTTATTAGACACTACTAAGTCAGGAAGGGAGCTTGTTAATTACCTCTTAGATGCAGACAATAGCGATCTCATCATTAAAAATGTATCTTTTAAAGGCAATCGCAAATCTGTTTGTGCTTTTAAAACGATAGAAAAAACACATCTGATGGATGAGGGTATACTCATGTCTACCGGACATGTGCATGATGCTTTAGGGCCTAACGATTCTCCAAAAACCGGTGTCAGATCAAATTCAGCTACGGATCAGGATTTACAAGCTTTAGCAACCGGAGTGGTATTAGATGCAGTTGTTTTGGAATTCGATCTTCTGGCTTTGAAAGATAGCTTGGAATTTACATATGTTTTTGCTTCTGAAGAGTATCCTGAATACGTGGATAAAGGGGTGAATGATTTGTTCGCTTTTTTTATCAAGGAAATAGGAGGTAAGGCCATTCGTCCAAGAAATATTGCCAGATTGCCGGATGGTAAAACTGTGGTTAATATCGATAATGTCAATCATCGACTTAATGAGAATTATTTTCTACGATCAGACTTCCCTGATGCGCATGATCATGATTTCTGGGCAGCAAATAAGGATATGTTTCGTCGAGCACAGTACTTTGAATTTGATGGCTTTACAGTGCCTTTAAAGGCGACATTACGGTTGAGCCCCGGAAAGTGGTACCATTTAAAAATGGTAATTGCTGATGTAGGTGATCGTTTTTACGATTCGGCGGTATTGATTAAAGCCAATTCATTGAAATCGAATGGACAAAGAATTGAGCAGGCAGATAGTATCGTTAAAGACTATATTCGTTCCGAGGTCTCTAATTCTTATGCAATAAGTACTGATAATAAAGGGAATTTGAGTTTTTCGCTTAAGCTTCACTTTAATACAAATAAGTCTGAAATATTGCCCGAATCGCATAAAGATTTGAGAGAGCTCATCGCTCTTTTAAGTTCTTTCCAAGACTTGAAAGTGGAAATTGTAGGACATACCGACAATGTAGGAACCGAGACAGACAATCTGAGTTTATCAAAACGCAGAGCGCAATCGGTATTTGATTACTTAAGTGAAAGGCAAATTAATCAAACGCGGTTAACCACCAATGGTCTGGGAGAAACTAAGCCAATAGCCGACAATTTTACTGAGGAAGGTCGACAGAAGAACAGAAGGGTTGAATTTATCCTGAGCTATTGAGCTTAAAATCTAAAAGAATGTCCCACATCAAGAAGTTGCGGGACATTCATAATTTACTCTTTTGAAATCAAATTATATTACGATTAGTTCATAATACTAATCGGCACGCTCACTTTACTTTTATCCCAAGCCATTGTGAGCTTAACATTGCCTTCAAAGTCAATGGTGAACTGTTCTACCACCTTATCCAAAGGTTCAACCGGCACATTAACATTGGCCACATCAAACTCAGCCTCCCTTAAAGCATTCAGATCCCAATCTACCCCCCAGTCATACATTTTACTGTTCAAAATCACTTGCCATTCTCCTTCATAGGGAATGGTCCATAGCGTATAAGTTCCTGCATCTAGTTCTTGACCGCCAAATACAAAATCTACATTGCTTGTAAATTCAGTGGCTTCATTGGCTCCGGTTCGCCAAACTTTTTCATAGGGAACAAGGCCTCCGAAAATATCTCTGTCCTTCTTTGAGGGTGAAGAATACCAAACTTTCAGTTGTGTGTCTCCACTTTCATAGAGAGCGGTTCTTTCCGGGCTTGCTTTTTTCGTGTTCCATTTCATGACTTGGAATCCAACCATACCCAATACGATTAAAGAAACGATTATAATGCCGATCCATTTTAAGACTTTCATTTTGTTCTGTGTTTTTGTTTTTCTAAAAGTATAAAAAAATGCGGCAGAATAAATGTCATGCTTAAGACTCTGATCAACTTGATCTTCTATATAAATGTTTTTTATTAAACACTAAATCACAGTTGGATTAAACAAGAGTTATCAAAATGTAAAATACTACAAAAGTGGGGTTATTTAAGCTCAAGGTTAATTTCTTTAGACCACACTTGACTTATTTTACTGCTACCTTCTTTATTATAACTAATACCTATTCGAAAATTGCTTAGAGTGTCATTCTTTACCGTTAAAGGTTGGTGTTTTCCTGGTAAAACCTTGATTAATCTAGTTCCGGTAAAACAGTACTGATTGATATGAGCATTCTCCCATCCATTGGGCCCTTTTGTCTGTAGAATGCATACGGGTTCTAACTTAGAATAGGCATGAAACGAAATCTCTACATTGTCCATTGAGTTATACAATGTAAAATAGTGAGTATCATCTAATGTCTTCTTATATAATAGCACCACTCCTTCGTCTTGTTGATTAGAAGTTATCATCGAAGCGGAAATAGAAAGGAACTGAACAAGAAATACTAAAGCGAAAAACTTTAATTTCATTGGCTTAAAGGTACTGAATTTGATCCTAAACTAATGTCTATTTAAACAAAGTAGTATTCCTTAGCTCAGTTTTCTAATAATTGATACGTACTGCTCCTTCTGAAATTAGACTCGAGTTAAAGTTGGGAATTTCTATTCCCATTCACTGCTATGCTAACGGCATTTGGATCTGAAGAACAATCGTTTAAAGCAAAGGCCCTCTAGTCTTTAACTTCTGTTTTCCAGACTACATCATAAAGTACAGTCTACTAAAGGTATCTTAGTCTTTTTTTAAGGGCAGAATTTCATGCCATTTAATTACCTGAAATTCAATAATATCAATATAAAAAGAGAAACATTTAATACATCAAAACTGAATAGGGCTTTTAGCAACCCCGCATACCAAAGAAAAAGACCAGTTCTTGATCTACCGTTTCACCTTTTTTGTTTTCGGCAGCTTTCCATTGCCCGTCTAAATCATCTAGTAATTGCATTATCTGTAGATCAATAGTGTTATAACCACAAGAGCTTTCAAGCATAACATCATTTACATTTCCTTCTTTGGTTACTGTAAAACGAAATCTCCCCGGCCTCAATTGATCTTTTGTAATATTAAAAACTTGATTTTTAGTTTGACCTTTTAAGTATTGGATCAGCGCTGTTTCTCCCTGTTCAAATTGAGCCGTCTTCTCAGGTGTAATAGTAATGTAATAGACTAAATCATAGCTTCCATAATGTCCGTTTTCACTATCACTAACATGACAATCAGCATTGAGGTAAAAATCATCAGAATAAGTAAGTTGTTTGATGAAATTAAGCTGTTGTGGAGACAATGCTTTACCTTCACCGTTTACCGTCTCACCGCCATCATTGTCTAGTCTGGCTAGCTTGTTAAAGCTAAAGTCAGAAAATAAATTGGCCTTTTCTTCAGGGATAAGATCGAGGAAAGATGTGGCCGATTGCAATTCCGATAAGCTAAGGTGGTGATTGAAACGTGTGCCTACATTGTAAACTAAGTCATCTACAGATGTGCCTTTAACTAAAGGGAGTAACTCTTTTGCTTGGAGTGCCGGAGAGATCATAGACTCAGGTACTATCTTTTCCTCTTTTTCTTTTTTTGTCATGCTGTTATAAGCAAATGCACTTAAAGTAATGCTTGCAATAACTGCAACTGTCAATAGGGTTTTTCTTTTCATAATTCTAGATTTAAGGATTTCTAAATCAAAAATCAGAATGACTTGAAGTAAAATAGGTCAAAAGCATGTCAAAAAAGTGTGAAAAGTGCATTGACTTTCAATTTAATTAATTCCATCTTGATTTTATAATAGTGTAAAATTAAAATTGAACTAGAAATTGATGCGCACAGCTTCTCCGGTGATCAAACCGGGTTTAAAATTGGGAATCTCAGTACCGTTTACAGCAATACTAACCGTGTTTGGACCTGTAGAACCCTCATTTAATGCAAATACAACCAAATCATTTGCGCCTGAATTCAATAGAGATGTACTAAAGTTAAAAGTGGTACCTGCATTGGTTAAAGTATGGTTCTCAATGATCCAAGTGCCATTTAAATACACCGAAACAATATCCCCATCTTCAGAGGCATTGTCCCATAAGCGAATGCTAAACACATTCTGACTTCGTGGTATGATCACCGAATTGGAATTGACAGTATAAGAATTAGGATCTAAGGTAGAGCAGGAGGTATTGATTCTTATTTGTAAAGTGTTAGAAGTTGATCCCAATTCATCTTGGGTGTTAAAATCTAATATTAGGTGGTTCAATTGCTGAGCAGAAGCCACATCTGAAAATTCGACTTCAAAGCGATAATCCACTGCTTTATCATTCACATTTAACTCCATTCTGCTCAATTGGGCCGTAAAAGCAAGCGGATTGATTACCGTGTTATTGCTAGAGTAAAAAACCGGACGGTTATTCAAATGGCTTAAACAATCTGCAGATCGGTTAAAATTGAAATTTACCTGTGCAGAGAGTTTAACTCCTCCTTGACAAGGATCTTCTATCAAGGTATAAGAGGGTGTGCTAATCTTAAACCGTTTACACTCATCTTGTACCACATCAATCTCTATGGACTTATCTGTGCAAGCCCACAAGAATGCTATGCAACATAGTGAAATGAGTTTAATTCTTGCCATCTCTTTTCTTGTACTTAATTTGTAAAGTACCACTTTCTTTCAAGTTGGATTGCAGCACGATTTTATGTTCCTTTTCACCATCATCTATGATCATGGCCGCAGTATTTGGCCTAACCTTGCCCAAGTTCAAGGCATGCATTACAAAAGTATTGATGCCCTCTCTCAACTCGATTTCGATCATGTATTTTTCCTTTTTCAAGGTATAGTTTTCTATGATCCATTGTTTATTAAGGTTCACAGAAATACGATCGCCATCTTCTGTTTGATGATCCCAGATGTAGACTTTTACCTTGGGTGAATGCACAATGATCCGTTCATTAATGACCAAATCTCTGTTTTCTATGCTTGTTGGAGCTGTGGTATCTATTTCAATCTCTTTATCCTTAGGTTTGGAAACATCAATGGCGATTTCATCCAAGTCCAGTTTCTTGGTTTTTTCCTTTTTGCTGAAATGATGTAATCTGAAATCAAACTTTAAATTAATGCTCATGGCATTTAAAGTTGAATTGATCTTATCCTGCTTTTTTGCTTGAGTGACATTATCTGTAACGATGTATTGACTTTCTATGGCTGTTGAATTGGAATATTGATAGCGCAAGCCCAGACTCAACAAATTCCCTTTAAAAAATTGATGTTGTATACCGATCTCCGGAATAAAACTCAAAACCGGCGGCTGATACGAAGAATTAAATTCAACAGTTCTGTCAATATCTAAACTGCTAATACCAAAGGAACTACTCTGAGTAATGGATTCTTCTTTGAGTACATTATACGAAAAGAGAAATCGACCATAGATATAGGTGTCTGTTTGTTTAATGCGCTGTGATAGTGAGCCTCCAAAAAAATAATTCCAATAATGGTTTCTAGAAACAATGTTGATGGAAAAGTCTTCTGCAATCTCTTCAAAATCTTCATCTCTAAAACGGTAACTATTTCTGTGCTGACCAATGCCACCTTCAATGGTAAAGCGATTGTAAATACGAATGGATGTATTCAACTGTAAACCAGTAGTAGGAGAGTAGTTCTTTTGTTTTAAGAGATTGGCTTCAGAGTCCGTGCCGGTTAAAATGCCGCCAATCGCTTCAGCCCCCGCATAGAAATCCACCTGAGCCTGATACTCCAAATAGAAAAACAAAAAAATGAAAACTGTCAGTAGTCTTTTCAAGTGTAAGTAATTGAAACGCAAAGATGGAAAATTCATAGAGATAAATGGTATCACTTTAGGACCACATGAGATGGTCGATACATTTACACAAAAGTGTAAGTAGAGTTAAGAATGCCTATTGATTAGTTCAATTTATGATAATAGAGTTTCTTTTTGTCTGTGATGTTCCACATTTGAAGTAGTCTGGCGTTCAATTCAGTCTCAGAGGGATCTTCAATTAATTCCCAAGATAAAACACTACAATCTGAATGAAGTACGACTATGTCTTCCTCAGAATTAGAAATGGTCTTTAAAGCTAAATGTTCGCAGCTATTAGTGTCAAAATTCGCCCGATCAGCATTGGTATAGATCAAAGCCATTACAACAAGAAGAGGAATGTACCAACGCTTTTGAATTGAACTGATCTGTTGCAAAAGAAAAATACTCGATCTGGCATATAGGAAAATCAACGCCAATGTAATGGGTAAAAAGGTGTCGTATCTGATCACATAAAAGCGGTAATCCCGATATCCACCAAGAGGTAGAAGTAAAATATAAATTCCGGCAAAGATCAAAATCCATTTGAAGGTTTTTAATATTAATGTTCCCTCAGAATTATTGAATTTTCTATAAATAAAACCTGCATTAAGTGCCAGCATCACAAAGAGAAAGAGAAATCCGGGTTTGCCGGTCAAAAGATTAAATAAGCCTTGAGGTAGTTTTGAATAGCGTTCAATGAGTGGAATATGTTGAACAATACTGAGATCATTGTATGAGCCCAAATAGAGTGAGTAGAGCGAGAAGAGGCTTAAGGGAAGAAGATAGGCCCAATAGCTTTTTGGAATGGCTCTGATACAGCCCATTATTTGATTGGAGAATTTCAAATGTTTGATGCAGAAGGTGATAAATACCATGGCGCTAAAGATGAGGGCAATGCCCGGATTTAAGGCACCATTTAAACTGACTACAAGGCTAAAGGGTATACTGTAGAAGTAAACATATTTGTGAGGTATGGAGGAGACTTTGAAATAAAACTCTCTGATAAAAGGAATAAGATAAAGTAGTAAAAGAGCCGTGGGTAGAGCATAAAAGAAGGTATAAGTTGTAGAGCGGTCTATGATGCCCATGTAATGAACATAGCCATTAGCCTGAAAAAATGGAGCAATTAAAACGGCTGAAATTAAGAGCAAACGTATTTTTTCATGCTTAAAAGCTACTAAATAGCTGATTGTACTTAAAAGCAAGAGTTGAATCAAGGTTTTACCGATAGCACCGGCCAGATAAACACTTTCTATAGGGCTGACCAACTTTTGCAACAAAAGGGGCACTTTGGTCATCCATTCACGATAAAGTACATGACAGAAATAGCGATTGGGGTTTAAATAATATTCGTCATTCATTATGGCTCTTAAGCCAAGTGGGCTGTCATGGATGGGTTGAACTGTTGGTGCAGGCACCAATAAAAAAGCCATGTCACCATCCAAACTCATCGCACGGTGCTGAAAAAAAGAGTAAGTGGTATCGGCCATTAGGAAGAGCAGGAGGAGAGTGTAAAATAATCGCTTTAACATGCTTGGATCTAAAGAGTCATAAAAGTAATGTGAAAATAATACTAAATAAAAATCCCACATTTTAGTGGGATTCTTATTTGTGCTTTGTTTTATGGTATGGTCAACCGATCATTCAGCACATCAACTATTTATAGCGTTTTGAATTTCTTCCTCCAAAGGCTGTCTAAAAACCACTTCATTTTCAAAGACATCCATGACTATAACGTCACCCGCATGAATTTTACCGGCTAGTATGGCTTTGGATAAATTGTTTAACACCTGTCTTTGGATTACCCGTTTGATAGGACGTGCTCCAAATTGAGGATCATAACCAATTTCTGCTAAGTAGTCTACCACTTCAGGCGAATGACTCAATTCGATATTGTTTTTTGCTGCAAGAGCCTTTAAGCCTTTTAATTGCAACTCTACAATGGCTTTCACTTCGGTCTTACTCAAAGGAGTAAATAAAATCGTTTCATCAATGCGGTTTAAAAATTCGGGACGTATGGTTTTGCGTAAAAGACCAAGCACTTCTTTTCGGGTACTTTCCATCACCACATCCAGATTCTTTTCATTGAAATTCTCAAAATTGCTTTGTATGATTCCTGAGCCTAGATTGGAGGTCATGATGATGATGGTGTTTTTAAAGTTCACCAAACGGCCTTTATTATCAGTCAATCGCCCATCATCCAAAACTTGTAATAGAATATTAAATACATCAGGATGGGCTTTTTCAATCTCATCCAATAAAATAACAGAGTAGGGGCGTCTTCTGACCGCCTCGGTCAATTGTCCACCTTCATCATAACCAACATATCCGGGAGGCGCACCAACTAATCTTGATACTGCATGACGCTCCTGATACTCACTCATGTCAATACGGGTCATGGCATTTTCATCGCTAAACAGATATTCACTGAGTGCTTTAGCCAATTCTGTTTTACCGACACCAGTTGTACCCAAGAAAATAAACGATCCGATTGGTTTTTTCTCATCCTGCATACCTGCTCGGCTTCTGCGTACAGCATCTGATACTGCAGCAATAGCTTCATCTTGCCCAATGACGCGCTTGTGCAATTCATCTTCCAAAAGCAGGAGTTTTTCTCTTTCACTTTGCAGCATTTTACTTACCGGTATACCGGTCCAACGACTCACCACATCTGCTATTTCTTCATTGTCCACTTCTTCCTTGATTAAACTGGACTTCTCTTTCATTTCAGCAAATTCCGCCTTCAGGTGTTCCAGCTGATTTTCTGCTTCTTTGATCTTACCATAACGCAATTCAGCCACTTTGCCCAAATCACCTTGGCGTTCAGCCTGATCAGCTTCATATTTCAATTGCTCAATGTCTTCTTTTACTTTTTGAATCTGATCTACCAAACCTCTTTCTTCCTGCCACTTGGCATTTAAGGCATTGCGTTTCTCACTCAGATTAGCGATTTCTTCTCCTAAGACTTTTAATTTGGCTTGATCCTTTTCTCGCTTAATGGCCTCTCGTTCAATTTCGAGCTGCATGATTTTACGATCCAATTCGTCTAACTGCTCCGGTTTGGAGTTCATTTCCATGCGTAGTTTAGAAGCAGCTTCATCAATTAAATCGATGGCTTTATCCGGTAAGAAACGATCCGTAATGTAGCGCTGAGATAGTTCTACAGCAGAAATGATGGCATTGTCCTTAATCTGCACTTTATGATGCGTTTCATATTTATCCTTAATCCCTCTAAGGATGGAAATGGCATCTTCAGTACTTGGCTCATCAATTAATACTTTTTGAAAGCGACGCTCAAGTGCTTTGTCTTTTTCAAAATACTTTTGGTACTCATTGAGGGTGGTGGCTCCAATGGCCCTCAGTTCACCTCTTGCTAAAGCAGGCTTTAAAATATTTGCTGCATCCATAGCGCCTTCTCCACCTCCTGCACCTACCAGAGTATGTATTTCATCGATAAATAAAACAATGTCTCCATCAGCGGTAACGACCTCTTTTACTACGGATTTTAATCGCTCTTCGAATTCTCCTTTATACTTAGCACCGGCGACTAATGCTCCCATGTCTAATGAGTAAATAATTTTAGACTTCAGATTCTCAGGTACATCTCCAGCAATAATACGATGTGCTAAGCCTTCTGCAATGGCTGTTTTACCTACTCCTGGTTCTCCAATCAAGATGGGATTGTTTTTAGTCCTACGAGATAAAATTTGTAAAACACGTCTGATTTCTTCATCCCGACCAATAACCGGATCCAGCTTGTTGTCGCTTGCTAATTGATTGAGGTTTTTTGCATATTTCGCTAAAGCATTGTAATTCTCTTCAGCACTTGCTGATGTGACTTTTTCTCCCTTTCTTAATTCCTTAATTGCCGCTTTCAGTCCTTTTTCATCTACACCACCATCTTTAAGCAATTGTGAGATCTGATCTCCGGTCTTTAAAACGCCTAAAAGAAGATGTTCTATTGATACAAATTCATCACCGAACTCTTTGAGGTAGTTATTGGCATGATTCAAAGCTTGTCCCGCCTTTTGAGATAAATACTGATTACCGCCATCAACTTTTGGATAAGCTCCTATGATCCTTTCTAGAGCTTGATCTATATTCGTATAATTAGTACCTAGCTTTTTCAAGATAAAAGGAGTAACACTATCGTCTATCTCAAATATGGCTTTCAAAAGATGTCCTGTTTCTATGGCTTGATGAGAAGCGTTCATTGCCAGTTGTTGTGCCTGCTGAACTGCTTCCTGTGATTTTATAGTATAATTTTTAAAGTTCATTGGTTTAATTTTTAATGCAATGGCTTGACATCAAATCATAATCCAATAGAAAAAGTCCAATAAATCCGGCAATTTTGACAGTCTTTTCTCTTTTTTTGTTATTTTTTAAGTCTAATTGGCAGACTTTCTTACATTTAGTAATCTAAAACAGTGCTGCAAGGGTTTAATCTCATATCAATTTAAAATTTTAGCTTTGTACATGGATATTTTCTAAAACAGAATGATAAAAAAAATCAAGCCGGTTGTTCTTTCTTTTGCTCTCTTTTTGTTGATTCATAATGGGGTAGCACAATCCTTTGAATTAGGTGCCAATGCAGGATTAGTAGCAAGCCGATTTTCGGTCTCTAGAAACTTTATAAGTAACGACACATGGGTCAGACAAGGCGATATTGATTATGCAAGTCGATTTGGTATTCAAATCGGTCTGAAAGGAATAAAAGATAGATATAATGTGCTTAACAATCCACTTAAACATGGTTTAATGATTGAGATGAGTACTTGTCGATGTGGTGGAAATACAGAAATTGTCTCCAAACAACTTAATGGATCTTTTTCAGTAGCCAAATTAAATTATATCACTTGGCAAACAGATGCCAACTTACTTTATCGAGCAAAATTCAATCGCACAGAGTTTATAATAGGGCCTTCATTTTCCTATTATACCTATAGAGGAGTAAGCAATAGCAGTAGAAATGAGAACGAGTATATCTTTACTCAAAGACAAATCAATAAAAGTTATTTTGGTTTAGAATTGGGACTTGGTTATCGATTTGATAATCTTTTAGTTTCTACACGTTATCATACCAATGTGACTGCTTTTGGAGAAGAATCTACTGTTCCGGTTGAGTATGGGCATCATCAGTTTCGTTTGGTGTTTTCTTATTTCTTTTATGAAAAGCGTTTAGTTCATTTATTTAAAGGCTTATACTATTAGTGCGCTTCTACTTTAATCAATTAAAAGCTTGGTTTGAATGTTCAGATCTTTAAAGCTTAAATAATACATTCCTTTTTCTGGCTTTCCTAAATCTATGATGCCTTGGGAGTTTAGTTTTCCATTAGAAATAAGTTGACCCTTAGCATTAAAAATTTCATAATAGGCATTCTCTAAGGCTTGATCAGACTTTAAATGAAAAAGACCGCTTGATGGATTAGGATAGATCATTAGAGCCTTGTTGGTTTCAACATCTTTTAAACCTGTTGTAATGGTACTTGCACCTGATATCCAAAGATCAGGATCAAAGATGACAGTATCTATAGCTTGTGTAATCTGAAGTTCAAATACATCACCGGAAAATCTCGGATCTACAACAATGATGGTATCCCAATTGCCACCTTTTAGTTGGTATGGGAGAGGCATATTGAAAAAGTAGACCGAAGGGTCAGATTGGGTTTGATTGATCTGCAATTTAAAATTAGATCCGTTTTGTTCCCAAGCAGCGTGAAATGTAGGATGCCCTTTTCCATAATACCAATCTTTGAAAAACTCATTCAAATCGATTCCTGAACTGCGCTCAAAATGGTTCTGTAAATTTTCTGTTTTAGCAAACCCGAATCGAAGAGTGGTGTCATTGACATAATTACGAATGCCTTGAAAAAAAGCAGAGTCTTTTATTTGCCACCTGATCATGTGTAATAAAGCTGCACCTTTTCGATACGGTAGAGCAGTGAAAATTAAATCTGCACGGCTGGTATCTTCAATAAACACTGAAGAATGGGGATGGTCTATGGTTGCTTGTTTTAAACTTCGCAGGCCAATTGGTAAATAAATGGCATCATGTAAGATATTGAATTCATAAGTCAAGAAGACAGCGTAGGTTGCAAAAGCTTCATTCAGCCAAAGTTCTTGCCAGGAAGAGCAAGTAATGAGGTTTCCAAACCATTGATGAGCCAATTCGTGTGCAATCAGTTCACCACCATAGTTGCCCATAAAACTCATGGTTTGGTGTTCCATTCCTCCTCCAAATGTGAAACTTGCATGACCATACTTCTCTCTTATAAACGGATATGGACCAAATAAAGAGTCAAAAAACTGCATAAAAACAGGTGTAACTTTTTCCGACTGAGATTGTCCCAAGCTATCTCCTGGGTATAAGAAGTGCTGGTAAAGCAAAGAGTCTGAACCGAGAGCTTGTTTTTGTTCTATAAGCTCGTATTCTGCTACAGAGAAAGCGATCAGGTAATCTGCAATGGGGTAGCGGGTTTCCCAATGGTAAATATGATTAGTCCCAAGGGTATCAATGTCTTTTAGTAATCCGATAGAAGCGGCTTGATGTGTTAAAGGCATTTCGATACTTAAAGCGAAACGATCCCATTTATCCGTCAAGCTGTTTTTGCCCGGCCACCAATTCTTTGCTCCATAAGGTTGAGATAAGGTCCATGAGGTTTTACTACCATTGTTAAGAGTATCATTTACATAAGAGGCCAAACCATCTCTCAACGGTGAACCTTTATAATAGATTAGTATTGAATCAAGCTGGTTTTCATTCAGCGAATCTTTCAAATTCACCTTTACTTCATGGTCTCCTAATCTTTGCCAGTTTAAATGAACGCCATGCACAATAATGGAATCGATGCTTAAACTGTCATGAAGTAGAAAATGAAATGCATTAAAATGATTTATATTTGATCGGTAAATGGTTTTAATTGAAACTTCTATATAGTTAATCTCAGGATTTACTTTAATAGATATCTTCCCCTTCAATTGATCATATTTTTTCAAGGACTCAAAATTCTTTTGCCTTTTTTGATTGCTGGTTAAATTGAATCTTCCTTTGGGGTGTTTACAGTATATGGTCTCAAATTGAGCAAATGCATGACAACAGAAAATCGACAATAAGCTAATGATTAAAATTCTCATCTCATTAAACTAACTTCTCCTTGATGAAGGCTTTTGAGACCATTAAGGTACTCTATTTCGATAATATAGGAATAAACTCCTTCAGATAATTTATGTCCAGAGTTATTTTGACCAATCCACGCAGATGAATTGGATTCAAATACTGAATGCCCCCATCGATCGAAAATCTGAAGTTGATAGGAGTGAATTCCGGGATGAATCGGTCTGAAAAAGTCATTAATCCCGTCACTATTAGGTGTGAATACATTAGGTATGGCTACATCAATATCTTGAACATCTACCAATAACTGATCCCTTAAAATGCATGAATTTTTGGTATTCGCAGTTAGCGAAATTAAATAGCTGCCCGGCTTTGTAAAGACATAGGAGAGAGTATCACCACCAAAAGTGTTGTTATCAACTGACCATTGAATGTTTTGTATAGATGCAGTATCGATACGAAAAAAGAAGCTATCACCTACCGTATTGGCATCATTTATCTGTTCAATCTTATGATTTGGAATAGCTTGGTGTGCAATATGCACTGAGTCTCTTGTAGTATCGCATTGATTTTTCGTTTCTAACCAATACAATCCCGAATCAGATACACTGATTGCAGAAACGGTATCTCCTGTAGACCAAAGGTAATTGGGTAAAATCACGGAGGATGAAATGAATAAAGTGTCTTCCGGACAGATGATTTGATCTGTACCTAGATCAGGGGTAGGTAAATTCTTAGGTAATAGGGTAATAAAAATGGAATCTCTTACGGGGCCGCAATTGGTTAGAGTTTCTAGCCAATACCAATCGGTCTGTTTTACCCACAACGAATCATTTGTGCTCCCGTCTGACCATAAATAATTAGGTAGCCCTTTCACTTGAAGTAAAATCGAATCACCCTGACAAAGAGAAGTATCACTGCCCAAGTTGAGACCAATTTCAGGATAATATTTAATTTGTATACTGTCTCGGAAACTTTCACACTGGTGCTCCACTTCTAACCAATAAGTTCCCGCTTGTGAAACCGTAATGGTTTTAGAATTTGATCCATTAGACCATAAATAGCTATTGTAGTTTGAGTTGGGCTCTCCTAAAAGCAGAGTTGCTTTCGGACACAAGATGGTATCTCGACCGAGCTGATATGCATCGCCAACAGGGCTTGAATTGCCACATAAATAGGTAAAAGAAATACCTGGACTCATAATTCTATAAATGGGCTGATAGTTTTGAACTTCAATGTCTGTATTATTTGATAATGTTAAAGGGTTATTATTACTTACAGTAATATTCACAGGGTTTGAAGATTCGCTTAGGTTGATAAACTGACAATCACCGGCATTAAGATTAATATCCAATCGACCATGCATAATTTGTGGAATAAACATGTTGAACTCTCTAGCAACTGTATGATAACTGTTGTCTATTCCTTTGCATATGTCTGAACCGTTTACATTGTTTGCATTAAGTTCTTTAAAGGCAATTGTTTGTCCGTTGGATTGATCGAGTTCTAATAAAGTCATTGAACCTATTGAACTCATCCCCGTACCTATAAATAAAGGGTTACCTGAGTGACCAATGCTCATTTTGGCAGGTGTGAAGTTGTAAAAGACATTGGTTTTCCAACCCAGCGTACCGTCCCTCCTTACTAGAAAGGCATAAAAACGATCAATTGCTCCAATGTAAAACTTAAACATGACGTAACCGGAATCTATTTCTACGGGAGACCTTAAGGTTCCAATCGAATTATAATCTCTGGTCCATTCCAAGCCTCCTTGATTATTCAATTTGAACAATGTATTGACTGTTCTCCCAATAAGCCCGCCATCTTTTGTTGCAGTTGCAGAACCCCAGGTTCGATTAGTAAAATCTATATTCTTTGCCCAAACAATTTGATTGTTTTCTATTTTACACGTAAAAAGGGTGGCATTGTCCGGAGGACTGGTACTGTAGTTATGTAATCCGTACACAAAAAGTTCTCCATTAGCACCAATGGAAGAAGAATAATGAAGCATATTCAGACCTTGCCTAGATCCAACTTTAAAAGATTGAATTAAACTACCATTCGTATCTATTTTCATTAAGTAGGGAGTAGGAGAGTTACTGGCTTTATCAATGTATCCGCTTAAAATTAAATTTTGACTGGAATCTACATCTAGATCACTAAGAATTAAAGTTTTAATTGAATCTTCAAGTTCTAATGACCAAAGCTCTTCTCCACATTTGTTATAATATCTCACAAACACAAAACCCTTAGATGCGCCCACGGGTTCAGTATAACCTGCAATGCAATAGCTTCCACTATTTAGACTTTCAATTTGTAGGTTATTGTTAAGTCGGCTAGGAGCGCTTGTTGTTTGTAAATGGTAGTATTGTCCCATTGACAGTAAGCCGTTTAGACTAAGAAAAAAACTCAAGATAAATTTCATCTTATTAATGACGACTTTTAATGCTAAAAGGTGTCATCAAATTAAGAAAAATTATAGGGAATTGATCGTCTGTTTTGTTTAAGGAGAACCTGTGTAAGCCAGCACAATAAAAAGATAACTCCTGTAACCGTAGCCATAGCACCTGCAATAGAACCGTTTATCCATACTGCAAGGTAATACCCCATCAAGGCACTTAATGCTCCAAATAGTGCAGATAAAATAAGCATGGGTTTCAATCGATCGGTTAATAAATAAGCTGAAGCGGGGGGAACAATAAGAAAGGCAACAACTATAATTGCACCAACCGATTCAAATGAGACTACTGTAGTCAATGAAACGGCACTCATTAAAGCATAGTGCCAAAAGCCAACCGTAATTCCAATGGCTTTTGCAAACTCTTGATTAAATGTGGTAATGAACAAACCTTTATACCCCCTAATGATAAAACTCAAGATCAAAATAAAAAGGGCAGAGGCGATCCAGACTGTTCTAGGGCCATAGTTGGTGCCATCTGAACCAATCCATAAGTCAAGCGGTATATATGCAATTTCTCCATAGAGTACACAATCCTGATCAAGGTCTACTTGTCCTGCAAACAAAGAAATAAGAATAATTCCAATAGCGAATAACCAGGTGAAGGTAATACCGATAGAAGCATCTTCCTGAAGCTTTGCCTTTTTATAGAATAATTCAATCAGTACTGTAGTTAAAATTCCCAAAGCAGCAGCTCCTATTAACATTGGTAGGGTTTCCCGAGAACCGGATAGAAGATAAGCGATAACAATTCCCGGCAAAACGGCATGGGAAATAGCGTCTCCAACCATGGCCATTTTTCGTAGAATTAAATAACAGCCTAAAAGACTGCAAGAGATAGCAATCAAAGCTCCACATAATATGATCCAAAAGGCTTCCATTAGTTTTGAGGGTAGGGGATTTTACTTTGATGAGGGTCGAGTTCAGGAAAATCTAATTCTTTTTCTAATTGTTTCTCTAATTCAGGCGTGATAATGTGTTCAATAGCCTCTGCATCATTGTGAACATGATCCGGTTTTAGTTTAAGGCGTTGATTAAGATACATTTCCCATAAGCGGTGTAAACGAATAACGCGCATTGCTTCATCTAGACCGGATTGAGTGATGAGCCAATTGTCATTCTTTTTACGGATATAGTTGTCTCTTTTTAAAAGCTTTAAACCTTTTAAGAGTTCTCCCTCTTTTAAGTCCCGGGTTTTTAGTAGCTCAGTAAAGCTACGTTCGCTATGAAAGTCGTTTTCTTTTTCTCCCAGGTGATAGAAGAGCTTTAGCACATTTTCGATCAGCATTTTTCGTTTGTTTTTGAATTGCATGCGATTTTTGGCAATAAGTCCCTGTTTAGGAGCAAACCATATACTCAGAATAGCAATAAGAGAAAGGCACATGACAATCCATGGCCCGGTGGGCATTGCCGGCGCAGCATAGCTAATGTAAGAGCCTACAAATCCGGAAAGGGCGCCAAAAACTACGGCTATAGCCATCATATGACTTAATTGATATGTCCAGAACCTGGCTCCTGAAGCAGGAGTGATTAATAAAGCTGCCATTAAAACTACACCAACAGTTTGAATACCGGTTGCAACAGCCAATACAGTAAGTGTAGACAGTAAGAATTCTAAAAAGCGTACCGGAAGACCTATAGATTTAGCATAATCAGGATTAAAAGAGATGAGTTTAAACTCTTTGTAAAACAAGAAAACAATACTAATTAAGACAAGACCTACAGATGAAAAAATAAATATGTCGTCTTTACTTAGTGATGCCGCTTTTCCAAAAAGAAATTTATCCAGTCCGGCCTGATTAGCATTCCCTGAATGCTGTATGGATGTTAACAATAGAATACCTATACCAAAGAAAACACTTAAAACAATTCCAATCGCAGCATCGTTTTTAAGTTTTGTAGTATTCCTTATTGCGTTGATAATGATCAGGGAAATCCATCCTGAAATAAAGGCACCTAGGATTAATACTATTGGGTTTTTGTTTCCAGAAACAATAAAAGACAGGCAGACTCCTGGTAAGATGGCGTGGGCTATCGCGTCTCCAACCAAAGCTCTTTTTCTCAAGAAAGAAAAAGTACCGACCATAGCAGAAGTGGCTCCTAATACGACAGTTCCAATTGTGACGAATCGCACGTTCGGATCTTGAAAACTTAAAAACTCAATCAGGCTATTCATCTTTCACGAACCGGAAACTCTTTTTCTTTAATCAATTCTCCAACTTTACTCAATACATTTAATTTGCCACCATATGCTTCTTGAAGAAGTGACTCCTTAAATATTTCTTCTTTAGGACCTGAAGCAACCAATCTGGTATTTAATAACACAATCCAGTCAAAATAAGATTTAGCCGTTTGTAAGTCATGATGAACAACCACTACGGTTTTGCCTTGGTTTTTCATGTCTTGCATCAAAGTCAGAATGGCCTCTTCAGTAGCCGCATCAACTCCCACAAATGGTTCATCCATAATGTATAGATCAGCACCTTGAGCAAGTGATCTTGCAATAAAGACACGTTGTTGTTGACCTCCTGACAACTGACTGATTTGTCGACTGCTGAATTCCAGCATGTTTACTTTTTCCAAAGCCTCTACAGCTATGTCTTTATCGTGACTTGTTATTTTTCTAAATAGCTTTTTATTGCTGTACCTTCCCATTAACACAACATCCATTACAGTGGCCGGAAAGTCCCAGTCTACACTTTCTCTTTGAGGAACATAACTGATCTTGTCTCTGATATCATCCAGTTCTTTGTCAAAAATTTTAACATAACCACTACTGGGTTTGACCAAATCCATTATGGCTTTTAATAAAGTGGTTTTTCCTGAACCGTTGGGACCTATAATGCCAATGATGTTTCCACTTGGCAGCTTAAAGTCAATGTTCCATAAAACAGGTCGTTTATTGTAACTGACAGTGAGGTTATGTGTTTCTATAGAGGTCATAATTGTTTACTTTAAAGCCTTAACTATGGTATTCACATTATATTTTACCATGCCGATATAGGTTCCTTCTTCAGTTCCTTCAGCACCCATAGCGTCGCTATATAATGTTCCCCCAATGTTTAAATCATGCCCTTTGCTGTTGCAACCTTCTTGCACAGCTTTTAGTGAACGGTCAGACACGGAACTCTCTACAAATACAGCCTTAATCTTATTATTCGTGATAAAATTGACTAAATTGCTAACATCCTTTAGGCCATACTCAGAAACAGTTGAAATGCCTTGCAAACCTTTAACTTCTATCTGATAGGCTCTGCCAAAATAGCTAAAAGCATCGTGTGCGGTAATTAAAACGCGCTGCGTACTGTCAATTGTTAGTATCTGCTGACTTACCCATTCGTTTAGCACTTTTATCTCAGAAAGATGTTTTTTCGTATTGGCGGCAATTGAAGATTGATGTTCAGGGTATTCTTCTATTAGCACTTTACTTATGGATTGAACTACTTGTCCCCATAGTTCAACATCAAACCAAACATGTGGATCATGAGCTCCTTGAAAGTCAGTGTTATTGATAAGTCTTTGTTCTTCTATGGTTTCAGCGGCAGCCAAAATGCGTTTTTGCTTTGACAACTTCTCAAATAATTCTCCCATTTTGCCTTCTAAGTGAAGACCATTGTATACAATCAGGTCTGCAGATGCGAGTTGTTTTAAATCGCCTTGTGTTGCTTTATATAGATGTGGGTCTACACCAGGCCCCATTAAGGAAACGACATTGAAATTCGTATCTACCAAGTTCTTTACCGCATCGCCCAACATGCCGGTTGTGCAAACAATCTTGATTTTATTGTCTAGTACATCTTTCTCCTGACAGGAAATAATGATTAAACCTAATGCTATAAAAAAAAGTATTCTTTTCATTTTAAATTTTCTTTACAAGTAAGCCCTCTGCTACTTTTTGACTTATCGTTATCGGTTTCTTATTGTTTAGTAAGACCATGGAGCGATCAAATTCATTTTTCTGTTGTATTTCTATCTTGGTATTAATATCCAGACCCAATTGCTTTAAATGTTCTGAGAACAAATGACTGTGATCCGATACTCCAATTATTTCGGCTCTGTCTGCCGGACTTAACTCTTCAAGTGTAGTCGTTAGCTTTTTGGGAAAAATTCCTTCTTTATTAGGAATTGGGTCACCATGAGGGTCATATTTTGGCTGACCTAAGAAGTCAGCTAAGCGATCAGTTAATTTAGTCGATTTAATATGTTCTAATTGTTCTGCAATATCATGTACTTCGTCCCAGCCAAAGCCCAGCTTCACAACCAGGAAGTACTCCCATAAGCGGTGTTTTCTAATAATCGCTATTGCTATCATTTCTCCTTCATGACTTAAGTTAATGGACTGATACTTCTCATAATCGATTAGTTCTTTACGCTTCAGCTTCTTGAGCATATCACTTACAGAAGCAGCACTTGTGTTCAATTTTGAAGCAATGGCATTTGTTGTAACCTGTCCCAAATCATTTAAGGTGTATATGGCCTTGAGATAATTTTCCTCTGTATACGATAACAAAATCTTCAATTTTCGACAAAAGTATTAAATATATCTAAATAAATTTTTAGATAAGTCTAAAAATGATGTATTTTCGCAACATAAATTTAAAATTCCATGAAAAAAATATTTCTAATTGCATTATTTCTAGTCTGTTGTAAAATAAAAGCTCAGGATATTATTACAGATCGACCTGATCAAACGGAATCGCCATTTGCGGTTGCTCCAGGTATTGTTCAAATTGAAAGTGGATTCCTTTTTGAAAGGTATGAACTAGGGAGTAGTTTGGCTCAACATCGAAATGTATACCCTACCAACCTTTTTAGAATAGGTTTAGCTAAACGTCTAGAGTTAAGAATTGTAAATGAACTGGTGACCTATAAAACGGTCAATACAGCAACTGGTCAAACTCTCTCAACAATAAGTGGAACAGAGGACATGCAAATTGGTTTTAAATATCAACTTAGCGATAATGATGCAAGATTAGTTATTGGCCTATTAGCTCATGCTATAGTTCCAAATGGCTCTAAAGGGATTACAAATCAGCTTTATGGACTATTTAGCAGGGTAAATGTTTCTTACGATCTTGATGACACTCGAAACCTAAGTGCAAATTTCGGATACAATAACTACGAGCTAGAGTTTGATAATGGAGAATTGCAAAAAAGACAAGATGGCAATTTTGCTTATACATTTGTTTATGGACATTCTATTAGCAATAGGGTAGGAGTATATCTTGAAGCATTTGGTGAATATCTCAATCTTAAGGATTGGGGAAACAATATGGATGCCGGTATGACTTTTCTTTTAAAAGATAATATTCAGTTGGATTATTCTTTCGGCTGGGGATTGAATAATGTGATGAATTATCATTCGGTCGGAATTAGTATTCGTTTGCCAAATTAACTTACTATTGCCAGGAAAAAACTTTGGCGTTACACTTGTAACGCCTTTTTTTGTCTTTTTACACAGCATTATGTTATAGATGTAATTCAAAAACGAATTTTAAATACAATTTCAAGCCAAATAAGTTTAAGTTCTTATTTATGAATTATATATGTGATTCAAATAAAGTGTTTATTTATCAAACGCTGTATTAAAAAAGAACCGGAGTATCAAATATTTACATTTGTAAAAAGAAATTATATTACATTTGTAAATGCATTATATCTTTACAAATGTAACTTATGGAAATAGGCGAAAGATTGCGCTACATTATTAAACTACATCAATTAACGGCAAGTTCTTTTGCTGAAAAAATTGGTGTACAACCCAGCTCCATTTCTCATATTCTTTCAGGGAGGAATAAGCCCAGTATTGATTTTATTCAAAAGGTATTGGAGCATTTTCCAAAGGTTGATGCAGCATGGCTAATTTCAGGTAAGCAAAAAACGGAAGCAAATAGTCTATTGAGTACAAATTCGAACGATTCTAAGCAGAGCGAAAAACACAAAATCACGGCGAATAAGAGTTCAGATAAAGTCTTGTTAAAAGTATTATTGCTATATAGTGATGGGACAACTGAAGAGTACATCCACAAAGCAAACTAAGAAAATACCTTTTCTTTTTTTTGAATCGTTTGATTGTGTTTGGCTACTTGCTTAATCAGCCAATCAAATGCACGTTTTTCATTCCTAAAGGCTTTAATAGGAGACTTAGGTTTGTTAAACTTTAGGTATACGCGATAAATCAGACGATGATGTAGTGATCGAAGTACAACAGATGTCGCTTTAATTGTTTTCTGATTAAAAGAATCATTTGCAAAGAATGCTCTGGCATTTTCATCGATATTGGTTGACCTTCCTGCTATTGTAAGGGCAAAAGCAGGTTGACTGCAATCGACAACTTTTTGACAATGTTTTGAAACCAAGCGTGCTTTTGTGAGGTCTATGTTTGCTTCGTCATCGTACACAACTGCAACTATGTTGAAGTGTTTGTGTTTAAATACTTTAATAAAAGAGAGTTTTTCTCTAAGCTCAAATTCTTTTTCTATAAAGCTATTCATCGAATTAAAAACATCTAATGTCTAAATATAGTTCAATACTGGACTTTAAACAATTATGCGGTGTTAAATTTAGAGTTTTGGGCTTATCTTTTATTGTTCAAGACAAGATAAGGTCTAATTTTGTTGACCATGATTTATCAATTTTTGATTAAGCCAATACTCTTCAGATTTGATCCTGAAAAAGTACATCATTTTACCTTCAATTTTTTAAAGCAAGTTCTTGCTTTAAAAGTGATTCGAGACATTGTCACTCGTTTGTATAAGTTAGATGATCCTACTCTTACGAGAAAGGTTTTCGGATTAACATTCAAGAATCCGGTTGGATTGGCTGCAGGGTTTGATAAAGATGCCAAGCTTTTCAACGAATTATCGGCATTTGGTTTCTCGTTTATTGAAATAGGTACTCTAACTCCTAAAGGTCAATCGGGAAACCCAAAGCCGCGACTCTTTAGGCTACCATTAGATAAAGCCTTAGTGAATCGAATGGGGTTTAATAATGAAGGGGTAGAAGCGGCTGTTGAGCGCTTAAAAAGAAAGAATTCAGACCTTATTATTGGCGGTAATATTGGGAAAAATAAGCTTACACCCAATGATAATGCCGTAGATGACTACTTAATCTGCTTTGAAGCATTATATAAGCATGTAGATTACTTTGTTGTTAATGTCAGTTCACCTAATACACCCAACCTGAGAAGTCTGCAAGAAAAAGAACCTCTAAGAGCATTACTTAGTAGCATACAGCGTAAAAATAATTCTAAGACCGAACCCAAGCCTTTGCTATTAAAAATAGCACCTGATCTATCAAAAAGTCAGTTGGATGATGTTTTGGAAATTGTTTCCGAGACAAAATTAGATGGAATTATAGCTACCAATACGACTATAGATCGATCAAATCTAAAAACCAAAGAAGAAGTGTTAAGTCGAATAGGAAATGGAGGGTTAAGTGGTAAACCACTTGAGCAAAGATCAACTGAAATTATTCGTTACATTTCTTCAGAGACAAAAGGCCAATTGCCAATAATAGCGGTAGGTGGTATATATAGTGCTAAAGATGCAAAAGAAAAGCTGGATGCCGGAGCAAGTCTGGTTCAAGTATACAGTGGCTTTGTTTATGAGGGACCATCCTTAGTAAAAAGAATCAATAAAGGATTAATAAACTCCCAATGAAAGAGATTAAGATAATTGAATGTCCAAGAGACGCTATGCAAGGCATACCTGAGTTTATACCGACAGAATTGAAGGTAAAATACATCAATGCATTATTAAAGGTGGGTTTTGATACTATTGATTTTGGCTCTTTTGTTTCTCCAAGGGCAATTCCTCAAATGAAAGACACTGCAAAAGTTCTGAGCAAGCTTGAACTTAAAACTAAATCGAAACTGCTTGCTATCATTGCAAATCAAAGGGGTGCAGAAGATGCTATTCAATTTGATGAAATAGATTATTTGGGTTTTCCTTTTTCTGTTTCAGAAACGTTTCAGAAAAGAAATACCAATTCAAACATTGAAGAGTCATTAGCTACAGTTGAGAACATTCAGGAGATGACCCGAAAAGCAAATAAAGAATTGGTTGTCTATCTGTCTATGGGTTTTGGAAATCCATATGGAGACTCCTATCATCCTGACATAGTGGCTAAGTGGTTAGAGAAGTTATCCGGTTTTGAGATTAAGATTTTTGCTTTAAGCGATACTGTTGGCATTGCTCATCCTAAGTTGATAAATGATGTGTTTAGTACGGTTATTCCAGAGTTTACAAACCTTGAAATAGGAGCTCATTTACACACCACTCCTGAAACCTGGAAAGAAAAAATAAAGGCGGCGCATGAGGCAGGTTGTAAGCGATTTGATGGAGCAATAGCCGGTTACGGAGGTTGCCCTATGGCAAAAGATGACTTGACCGGAAACATGCCTACTGAAAAACTAATCTCATACTTTGAAGAGCATGAAGTGGATTTAAGTTTGAATCTACCTGAGTTTGAGGCCGCGCAGCTTTTATCATCCAAAGTGTTCAGCTAATTTTTTGCATTCGCTGACGAATATCATCAATTGAGAAAGTAGCAAACTAAAAGATACATTTGCGCTCATGAAAAATAGAAAAGCTTCTATTTCTTTTATTTTCGTGACTATCCTTCTTGAAGTGATTGGTTTGGGAATAATTATTCCCGTTTTGCCCCCATTGATTGAAAGTTTGAATGGAGAAGGTCTAAGCGAGGCCTCCAGAATAGGAGGTTGGTTGATTTTCTCTTTTGCCATTATGCAATTCTTTTTTGCACCCGTTATGGGAGTAATTAGCGATAAAGTAGGACGTAAACCTGTCTTATTGATTGCTTTATTTGGTTTGGGACTTGATTACTTACTTCATGCTTTTGCACCAAGCTTGTTTTGGTTGTTTGTTGGAAGAGTAATAGCAGGTCTTTGCGGAGCGAGTGTTACTGTTGCAACCGCTTATATTGCAGACATTAGTACGCCTGATAAAAAAGCTCAAAACTTCGGCATTATTGGTGCTGCTTTTGGTTTGGGTTTTATTGTTGGCCCTCTCATCGGCGGACTTGCCGGTGAATATTCATTGCAACTTCCCTTTATTATTGCCGCTACACTTTCATTTCTAAATTTTCTTTACGGCTGGCTGATTATTCCCGAATCACTAAAACCAGAAAAAAGAAGAGAAATCATATGGTCTAAAGCCAATCCAGTAGGATCATTTTACTTGTTGAAACGCAGTAATGTTGTAATTGGCTTATCTGCTGCATTTTTTCTTCTATACATTGCCGGTTACGCCGTACAATCTACGTGGGCATTTTATGGCATGTTTAAGTTCGATTGGTCAAAATCTATGGTAGGGTATTCATTAGCTTTAGTGGGAGTAGTTGTTGCCATTGTTCAGGGAGGATTAGTTAAACATGCAGTTGGCTGGTGGGGAGAGAAGAAGACAATATACATCGGTTTTCTTTGTTGGTTAACAGGTCTCTTACTCTTTGCATTTGTTAATCAAAGCTGGTTGTTGTTTATTTCAGTTGTTCCCTATTGCTTAGGAGGAATAGCCAATCCCACTTTGCAAGGCGTAGTATCTAATCAGTACGATCAAAAGGAGCAGGGAGAACTTCAAGGTGCTATTACTTCACTCATTTCCCTAACTGCAATTATGGGTCCGGTATTTATGACCAATGTGTTTTCATATTTTACAAAAGAGGAAGCTCCTTTTATATTTCCGGGGGCACCATTTTTCTTAGGTGCCATTTGTGTTTTTATTGCAATGCTCTTTGCTGTTAGAGCATTAAACAAACAAAATGCCTCACTAGAAAATCAGATTAAAGCTTAACTGAACAGTCAATAATATGATCAAGCAGAAAAAGAGACCAAAAGGCATTGCTACAAATAATATTGATCGCTCATCAGTTTCAGAAAGATTGTACTCCAATAGTTTAAATCCGACAAACTGACTTGATAAAAGCAATATAAAGTAGAAATACCAATCGTTTTGATTGATTTGAATGTGCTCTAAAATTTGATAATTTGCCGATGCTTCTCCGGTAAACAGACTTAAGCAAATTATGATTGAACTTAAGCTGTAGAGAAATGTCAATAACAAGTATTTGTAGTTCCGCCAAATGAAAGTCATGGTTTAGGAACGTTGAATCTTTTTAAAGATTGTTTAACTATTCCATATTTTCCAACTCTCTTCTGCTTGTATTTTTAGCATGTTCAAACCATTAGAAACCAAAGCACCTTGTTTTTTTGCTTCTGATAACAAATAGGACTCTTCTGGATTATAAATTAAATCATAAATGAAATGCTGCTTGTCTATGGCATGAATCGGAATAGGAGGGTGGTCGTTAATATTAGGACTAGTACCCAAAGGTGTACAGTTGATAACAATCTGAAATTGCTTGATAATGATATCATCTAATTCTGAGTAGGCAATTTGATTGGCTTGTGGTGTTCTGCTGACAAAAAAATACTGAATATCAAATTGCTGCAATACAAACTCAATGGCTTTACTTGCACCTCCTGTGCCTAGGATTAATGCTTTGCGATGTTCTTTTGCCAGGAAGGGGCGTATTGACTTCTGAAAACCGATATAATCCGTATTAAATCCCAATAACTGATCACCATTTACCTTAACTGTATTTACTGCTTTTATCGCTTTAGCTATAGGATCAGTATAGTCTAAATAAGGAATAATGCTTTCTTTAAAAGGAATTGTAACGTTAAATCCATCAAGGGATTCTTTCTTTGCGAGTTGACGAATCAAGGAAACATCATCCATTTCGTACAACCTATAGGTTGTTTCTGTGATCTTTTCTCTTTTAAATTTTGAAGAGAAGTAGCTTGCGGAAAAGGAGTGACTCAATGACTTCCCAATTAAGCCAAATCGTCGCATATTTATTGCTTTTTTAGTTTCTCTGCAGCTATTTCAAGCGCAAAAATGAGTACAAATCCAAGTATTCCAAAGAGAATAGCATAACCTAGCTGTGGATCTCCTTCAAATGCTTCAGGACTTACATTGACCTGAAATTTCGGTACGGTTTCACCATGACGATCAATGGTCCATTCTAAAGTGTGTTTCCATGGCCATATCTTGTTTAAAGAGCCAATCATGAACCCTGACAAGACAGCTATGGTTAAATTAAACTGTTTTTTCAAAAGATAGGAGAGAAGGTGACTGAAACTTAAGATACCAATTAAACACCCTGCTCCAAAAAAGGCAATAACGTCTAATTTAAACTCACTCAACGAAGCGATGATAAACTTGTACTTCCCTAACAATACAAGGATAAATGCACCTGAAATACCAGGAAGTATCATTGCACATATTGCAAGCATTCCTGAAACAAAAACAAACAAATAGCTTTGACTTGTCTCTGAGGGACTAATACTTGTCAGGTAATAGACCAATATAGTACCTAAGATTAAACCAATAAAGGAAGTGATGCTCCATTTATTGACTGTTTTTGCAACATAATATGTCGAAGCGATAATTAATCCAAAAAAGAAAGACCATAAAAAAATCGGATAAAACTCAAGGCAGTATTTAACTACTTTAACTAAACTGATTAAGCTTAAACCAATACCCAAGAAAAGAGCAAGTAAGAATGGTGCATTGACATGTTTCCAAGCTCCTTTAAAGCCTTCATTTTTAAGAACCGGAATAACAGAACTGAAAGATTTTATGGCATCAATAAATTCTTGATAAATTCCGGTAATCAGCGCTATTGTTCCTCCTGAAACTCCGGGAATAATGTCTGCAGCACCCATGGCCATTCCTTTTAAAGAAATGAGAGCATAATCTTTTATATTTCTATTCATGCGTTTTCCAGATAAGCATTTATGCCTCCTTTCAGGGAGTACACTTCAACACCAGGACATCTTTGTGATAAATGATAAGCAACTACTTTAGAGCGATTACCACTTCTACAACAAAGGAGTATTGTTTTAAACTGAGAAAGTCGATCAAGACGATTAAGAATTTCTGCCATTGGGAGATTAATCCCACCAATGTTTTCATCTTCAAATTCGTATTCCTCTCGAACATCAACTACTTGAGCAGCATCCATGTCCTTTAAATAATCGAAGTCAGAACGATCTATTTCCTTAAATTTCATTGCAAATGTTTTTCAGATAGGTCACTTGGAATATAATCATGAAAAGTATCCCCTCTCAAACCAATTCTAAGTGTTTCCAAAGGAATGACCTCATTATTGGAAATGTTGCCCAAATTAACATTCGCACCAAACTGTTTAATGAACCAGACTTGCTGAGATTTGATAGGAGCTTCCCATAGAATGTTTTCAAGGCTAACTTTAGCCGTAATCTTGTTTACAAGTGAGACATGCGCAGTTCCATTTGGCCTATATATTCCAACGGTTCCCGACTCTCGAGCCTCGGCAATAACCTTCCAGGAACCCGCTTCCAATTCAGATTGCATCATGTTTATCCATTTGTTTGGACTTATTAATATGCCTTCTTCTTTAGAACCAACTTCTGATAATACAGTAAAGTCCTTGCTCAAGATATTAATGAATTCACACTTTTTTTCATGATCAATAATGATGGATCCATCAGACACTTCACAAGTTGAAAGTTTTAAACGATCCAAGAGTTTTCTATAGTCTTTAAACATGCCTCTTATGATAAAGGCCTCAAATAAAGTTCCTCCGAGATAGACCTTAAACCCTGCTTCATGATAAATTTTGATCTTTTGTTCTAGGTCTTTTGTAAGGTAGGAGGTTCCAAAGCCCAATTTTACTATATCTGTATAGTCTGCACATGAATCAACAAAGTTCTCTGCTTGCCTCCAGCTTAAGCCCTTGTCCATCATCATGGTTAAGCCGGTATCTCTAGGTGCTTTTGTTCGTTCAGGAATAAAAGGTAAATCGTAATTCATTTAATCGTTTCTGTAGTATTCTATCATCTCAATGACCTGTTCGTCATACATGGCTTCAGCATATGCATCAAAAAGTTCTACTCTTTCATCAAAGTGCTTTTTTAAAGCCAAATCCAAATAAAAATAGGCATTGATCTGATCTCCCCGTTTTAATAGGAAGGCCACAAAGTTATACAATAACTTACCATTATTAGGCTGATTCTTCACACCTAAGCAATAGTAGTCCATTGCCAAATCAGTATTGTCAGTTTCTTCAGCTATTTTAGCTAAATCAATAAGAATGCTCTCATCGTCCTCATCTATCTCCAGAACCTTTTTATAAGAAATTAATGCTTCTTCAAGAAAACCCAATTGCGCTTGTATATCACCCAAGAGGTAGTAATAGTCTGCATTATTATCATCGAGTGAAATGGCCTTTTTTATATGAGAAAGACTATCGTGATATTGTCCCAGATCAAAATAGCAATTGCTAATCCCCATCCATGCATCGGCAATGAAGTCATCAATTTCTATGGCTTTTTTATAGGAAGAAATGGCTTTATTCAGTTGCTCTAACTTCTCATAACATTCACCGATATAATAATGGCTCAATGAATCTTCCTTATCAATTTCTAAAGTCTCTCTGAAACATTCAAGTGCTTGAGTATAGTTACCCATTTGACTAAAACAATGTGCTTTATTGAAATAAGCTGAAGAAAAATCCTGTTTTATTGCAATTGAAAAATCATAGCAGCTTACCGCCTTTTCAAAAAGATCCAGCTTCCCATATGTTATTCCAAGGTTGTACCACCCAATATAGGAGTAGGGTTGGTCATCAACAAATTGCGAGAAAAAAAGCTTGCCTTCTTCCAGTTTTTCAGAGACATCAAAACAAAACCCAATTTCATATAAGGCGGTTTCATTTTCAGGATTAGAGTTGAGTATTTCCTTTAAATAATTAATGGCCTCGTCATAATTATCCATATTTTCATTTTCAAATGCCAATTGAAGGCAGATGTCCTCTTTTTCTCCACTATCGGCATACTCAAGCGCCTTTTTGTATTGCTCTATTGCCTTCTCATGTTGCCTAAGTTGACTGAATATGGAACCTTTGGTATAAAACAACTCATGATTAAAAGGCTCAAAACTCTCGGCTAAATTTAAATACCTTAAGGCTTCCTGTGGCTTGTGAATTGAAAGGTAAAGCTGCGCACAATTGACTAATAGTGTGCCTGAATTTGGATGAATCTCAAGAGCGTAACCTACAACGTCTATAGCTTTAGCCGTTTCATTTCTAGAATTATAATAGTCGATAAGATGTTCTAATTCGTCCACGTCAAAAAACAAGGTTTTCTTTTCTTTGAGCATGTTTTCGAATCGCCAAGCTAGGGCTTTCTCCTGAGACTCATCAAAGGGATTGTGGGCTTCGTTTTCCATAAATTCAATTCCGCTCCTTAACAAAGGTTGTTAAAAATATAACGATGCAAAGTTCTGTAGAGTATTATTTTCCACAAAGAAATTAACAGATTAAAAATGCCAAATTCTTAGTTTTGCTTCCTAATTCTTATCAGCATGACATTAATCAAATCCATATCAGGAATAAGGGGGACGATAGGTGGTTTTTCCGATGATAATCTCACTCCTTTTGATATCGTGAAATATGCAACAGCCTATGCGAAGTGGTTAATGGATAAAAACTCAGGCGATGAAAAGCCAAGGGTTGTTATTGGAAGAGATGCTAGAATAAGTGGTGAAATGCTCAATCATTTGGTTATAGGTACTTTGATTGGTATGGGGATAGATGTACTTGATCTTGGTTTATCTACCACACCAACGGTAGAGATGGCCGTACCACTAGAAGGAGCTAATGGAGGAATCATTTTAACGGCCAGTCATAATCCAATTCAATGGAATGCTTTAAAGCTATTAAATCACAAAGGAGAGTTTATTTCTGCAGAAGAGGGTGAAAGATTACTAAAGATAGCCGATGATTTAGGAGAAATTAGTTTCAGTGAGGTCAGAGAGTTAGGTAAAGTACAAACAGATGATTCTTATATCGATAAGCACATAAAAGAAATACTTCAACTTGATTTAGTGAATGTAGATGCAATAAGGTCATGTCATTTTAAGGTTGTGATTGATTGCGTTAATTCTACAGGAGGAATTGCTCTTCCTCCTTTACTCAAAGCATTAGGTGTAAAAGAAGTTATTGAATTGTATTGCGAACCGAATGGTGAATTCCCACATAATCCGGAACCACTTCCTGAAAATCTGAAAGACATCTCCAATTCGGTCATTGAAAACAATGCCAATTTAGGAATAGTTGTCGACCCTGATGTAGATCGTTTGGCTTTTGTTTCTGAAAATGGCAGCATGTTTGGAGAAGAATATACATTAGTGGCAGTAGCAGATTACGTGCTGAAGCACAAACAAGGTAACTCAGTGAGTAATCTTTCCTCAACGCGTGCTTTAAGAGATGTTACGGAAAATCATAAAGGTCAATACTTTGCTTCTGCAGTTGGCGAAGTCAATGTAGTACAAAAAATGAAAGAGGTTGATGCAATTATTGGTGGAGAAGGGAATGGGGGAATCATTTACCCCGAACTGCATTACGGAAGGGATGCATTAGTAGGCATCGCTCTGTTTCTTTCTCATTTAGCTGATTTTAAAGAATCTATATCCGAGTTAAGGTCAAGTTATACCAATTATTTCATTTCGAAAAATAAGATCGAGCTTACACCCGATATAAATGTTGATCAGGTTTTACAACAAATGGAGTTAAAGTATGAAGACCAAGACATCGACACCATTGATGGACTTAAAATTGAATTTGATAAAGAGTGGGTGCATTTGAGAAAATCAAATACAGAACCTATAATTCGTGTATATTCAGAAAGCGAAAATGAAGCTAAAGCTAATGCATTGGCTAACAAAATAATAGAAGAGATAAAGGAAATTGTAAAAGCATGAACAACATATACTTTGATAATGCCGCAACCACACCAATTGATCCAAGAGTAGTAGAAGCAATGTTGCCGGTATTAAAAGATACTTATGGCAACCCCAGTTCAACTCATGCAGATGGTAGAGTGGCTAGATCACTTATTGAACGATCCAGAAAAAAAGTGGCTTCGTTTTTTAATGCAAGTCCCTCTGAGTTCTTTTTCACTTCCGGTGGTACTGAAGCTGATAACATGATTCTTAGATGCTCTGTTTTTGATTTAGGGGTTAACCATATAATTACGTCGCCCCTAGAGCATCATGCTGTTTTACATACAGCCGAGGAATTAGCAGAAAAAACGGGAATTAAACTCAGCATTGTTAAGGTAGATGAAAAAGGCAAAATTAATTTACCCCATTTAGAAGAGTTATTACAGACAGGAGGTAAAGCTTTGGTTAGTCTAATGCATGCGAACAATGAGATTGCCACAAGAACTCCTCTTAAAGAAGTAGGAGCATTGTGTAAGCAATACAACGCTCTATTTCACTCGGATACCGTTCAAACCATGGGGCATTATCAATTCGATTTTCAGGATTTGAATTTGCACTTTGCAACTTGTTCTGCACATAAGTTTCATGGCCCAAAAGGCATAGGTTTTATCTACATTAAAAATGATGTTGGTTTAAGTCCAATGATAACAGGAGGAGCTCAGGAACGAAACATGCGAGCCGGCACTGAGAATATTTATGGCATAGTAGGCCTAACCAAAGCACTAGAGTTAGCTTATGAAGATGTTGAAGGACATCAAAAGGAGATTCAATCGATTAAGTCGTACATGATCAGACAATTAAAAGAATGCATCCCTGATGTTCATTTTAATGGTGATTCAGAATCGGAAGATTCCTTATACACTGTACTTAATGTTTGTTTCCCGTCTACTTTTATGGATGAAATGTTTCTCTATAATTTAGACATTGAGGGAATTAGTGCCTCAGGTGGTAGTGCATGTTCTTCGGGTTCTAATATTGGCTCTCATGTCTTAAAGGCAATTGGTGCACCAAGTGATCGACCTTCTGTTCGTTTCTCTTTTGGACGATTCAACACCAAAGAAGAAGTAGATCAATGCATTGCTGTATTGGAAAAAATATTTGTTAAAGCCATTTAATGATTGCGACTGTTCTTGGTAGTGGTACTTCTCAAGGCGTTCCTGTAATTGCTTGCGAATGTGATGTTTGCCGGTCAGACAATCCTCACGATCAAAGAACGCGAACCTCTTTATTAATTGAATCAGAAGAAACGACAATCGTCATAGATACCGGTCCGGATTTTAGATCTCAAATGCTAAGAGAAAAGGTAATGGATCTTGATGCTGTTGTATTCACCCACGAGCATAAAGACCATGTAGCAGGTTTGGATGATGTCAGAGCTTTTAACTTCAAAAGAGGGGGGGAGGCCATGCAAGTCTTCGCAAGTCATGAAGTTCAAACGGCCTTAAAGCGAGAATTTTCATATGTATTTTCAGAATTTAAATATCCAGGTATACCTAAGATTGAACTCAATACCATTCATAAAGATGATATTGTCATCAGAGATATAGTTTTAAAACCCATAGAAGTAATGCATTATAAATTACCTGTCAAAGCCTTTAGATTAAGGGATTTTGCCTATGTAACTGATGCCAATTATATTTCAGAAGAAGAAAAGAAGAAGTTATTCAATCTGGATACGCTTATCCTTTCTGCGCTAAGAAAAGAAAAGCATATTTCTCATTACAATTTGGAAGAAGCTTTAGCTTTAATTGAAGAACTTGGGCCAAAGAATGCTTATCTGACTCATATTAGTCATTTGATGGGAAAAGAAAAGGAAGTTCAAAATGAACTTCCTCCCCATGTTAAATTAGCCTACGACGGCTTAAAACTTACCATCAATTAATCAGTGAAGACAAGCTTTGTATTTGTGTTTTTATAATTGAGGAAATAGATGCCCGCGGGTAACGTGCCTTTATACACTCTGAGCACACCATCATTGAAAATAAACTTCGCATCAACTGTTTTTCCTTGAATATCAATAAGTCTGAATGCGTTTCTGTCAACATCAGTTCGGTTTAACTGAATCGTTATTAAATCTGCAGATGGATTAGGATATACTTGTTGAACAGATTCGTCAGAAATATTCTCAATTCCGGTAATGACAGGTTCTATGCGTAAACCCATTAAGAAATCTTGAGTTCCTGCACTTCTATATGGTGCCCATGACCCAAACAATACTTCATAAGTTTGATTGGAAGCAGGAGTAATATTCGAGGTTCCTAAAGAAACCCCATCACCACCCATTAACCATAGCAAATAAACCCCACCACTTGTAATGACCCTTGGTGTATCCAATGGGATGTTATTGTATTGACCAGTAAATACATTGCCTGGCAGAACATAAACGGAGTCCAGCAAAGCACCTTGAGGTGTAATTCTACCTCCATCATCAAAGAGCATTGAAGAGAAACCTACAGGAGGAGTACCCAAAGCAGTAATATAATAGTCAGAACTCGTTACTCTAGCCGGGTAATAAGGCGGCTCAAAATAACAGGCAACACCACCATTTCCCCCAGTCCAACTGATCGCTCCAACAAATGGTGGTTGATTTGAATAATTTAATTTTTGAGATTGCAAATTTGTATTTATCACCTTAAAGAATATCTCGCTTGTATCATTCGATTGAATCATATCATTAGTTACACCATTTAAATAAACCCTTAGATTATATCTACCATATGCTGAGGGAGAAAAGTTAGGGCCTAAGACGATAGTGGTATCTCGACCAGCAGATAAAGAAGGAATGCTTGCTGAGCCGAGAGTTACAATAGAATTTAAAGAATCTTCAATGAGATATGAAAGGTTAATGGTACTAGTCACATTCTGGTTGCCAATATTTTTAATTTTTGCTTCCGGAATAAAGCCATTCTGTTGAGTTGTAAAGCGAGCTTTATTTCCCGGATTGTCTATCCATTCTATTGAAATATCTGTTAGAGGTTGAATGGTTACCGGATATTCATATTTTACGCTTGTATACAAAATACTGGCTATAGAATCTCCACGATAATATTGTAGTCCGTCGTTTCCCGTTGAATTTTCGATACCTATTGATACATAATTGTTGACATAGACAGGATCCGGGGCACCAACTTGTTTCTCATAATTAAAAGTAATTGATGAATCGGCTCTATTTAAAATGACCTGAAAGGTGTTATCACCTGAATACTGATTAGCATTGTTATACCAAAAAGGAACATTTACGAAACTTACACAAACTGTATCTCCTGAGTCATACCGATAGACTCTTCCGGGATTACTGGAAGAACCCGCCAAATTAAGGTCGCTCAGAAATGGAGCAATATAATGATTGGGGCCTCCAATTGTTGGTATAATTGGAAAAGAGGCTGCAGTAGAAGCAATATTAACAGCATTAAAAGCAATATATCCATTTGATCCAATCCAAAATTGAGTTGGTGTATTCCCATAGTAGGTAAAGCCGCTTATTGGAAAAGGACCAACAAAATTATCATCGGCCAGACTGGGAACTAAAGTCCCTATGGTCGTAATATCAAACCAATTGTATGACGGACCCGAGGGATGATTTGAATTTTTAAATGTATATCCAAAGTTGTCAGGACCTCCTGAAAGAGGTAATTGGCTGTAGCCGAGTATTGGGACAATTAGGAATAAATAGAGTGTAATTTTTTTCATGACCTGCTCATTTTAGTCTAAATGTAACATAAAAAACTAGAAAAACAATAATTCAGCCGTTCAAAACCAATAAACTCCATTAGTCTATCACCCATATGATAAATTTAATTAATGCTTACTTTCGAGCCTCAAAATAAATTGTTTACATCTATGAAAAAAAGATTATTATTAGCCTTGGGTATAGCTGGCTTTTTAAGCATGTCAGCCCAGAATAAGGCTAAAAAAATTGAGTTTGTCGAATATGATCTTGACAATGGAATGCATGTCATTTTGCATGAAGATCATTCAACTCCAATTGTTGCAGTTTCTGTTTTATATCATGTAGGGTCTAAAAATGAAGATCCAAAAAGAACTGGGTTTGCTCACTTTTTTGAACATCTTTTATTTGAAGGTTCAGAAAACATTGAACGAGGTGAGTTCTTTAAGATTGTTCAAGGCAATGGAGGTATTCTAAATGCCAATACGTCCTTTGATAGAACATACTATTTTGAAATATTACCTTCCAATCAATTGAAATTAGGCTTATGGTTAGAGTCTGAAAGAATGTTGCATGCTAAGATTGATGAGGAAGGCGTAGAGACGCAAAGGGGAGTAGTAAAAGAAGAGTTAAAACAAAGGAATGAAAACACACCTTATGGAACCATTTTAATCGAAACCTTTGGCCATGCCTTTGAAAAACATCCATACAGATGGACTCCAATTGGGTCTCCTGAGTACATTAACAAGGCAACATTAGAGGAGTTTATGGATTTCTACAATACATTCTATGTGCCAAATAATGCAACATTATCCATTGCAGGGGATATAAATATAAAGGATGCAAAGAAATGGATCAACGACTACTTTGGGTCTATTCCTAAGGGGACAAAAGCCATTCCCAGACCTGATATTGTAGAGCCAGAAAAAACGAAAGAAGTAAGAGATACTGTTTTTGATAATATTCAGCTTCCTGCAGTTGTTATGGGCTATCACATGCCGGGACAAGGAACTAAAGATTTTTATGCCATGAGCATGGTCTCTCAACTCTTATCTCAAGGTGAGAGTTCTCGATTTCAAAAGGTAATAAAAGATGAAAAACAAAAAGCTGTTTTTGTAGGGGCCTTTCCTTTACCAACAGAAGATCCGGGTTTAGCTCTGATGTTTGGAATTGCCAATATGGGAGTTGCTCCAACTGATTTGGAAGAAGCGATGGATGTTGAGATTAATAGGGTTAAATCAGAAATAATTTCTGATGAAGAATTCGCCAAACTTAGAAATCAGATTGAGAATGATTTTATTAGTGGAAACGGAAGTGTTGCAGGTCTGGCTGAAAATTTAGCGAATTACCATGTATACTATGGTGATGCGAATTTGATCAACACTGAGATTAACAGATATATGGCCGTTACTAAAGAGCAAATCATGGCAGCAGCTAAGAAATATCTGAATAAAGAGAATAGAGTAGTCCTTTATTATCTACCAAAATCACAAGAAAATAATTAGAAACTGAAATGATGAAAGAAATGAAAAAGTTATATATAAGTTGTGCAGCTGTTTTTGCTGTACTGGTGAGCTTTGCACAGGTAGATAGAAGTAAGATGCCTGAGCCGGGGCCTGCCCCCCAAATTGAATTGGGAGAAACGCAGTCTTTTACATTAGATAATGGGATGAAAGTGTTTGTGGTTGAGAACCACAAGTTACCAAGAGTAGCAATCAGCTTGGTATTAGATATTGACCCAATAGTTGAAGGAGATAAAGTAGGTATGTCAGATTTAGCGGGTGATCTATTATCTAAGGGAACAAAAAACAGAACTAAAGATGAAATTAATTTTTCGGTTGACTACATAGGAGCAACTTTAAATACATCTTCAACTTCTGTCTATGGAGCCTCACTTAAGAAACATCAGAATAAGTTATTAGAAATTATGTCTGATGTAGTCAAAAATGCTGATTTTAAGGCCGAAGAGTTGGAAAAATTAAAAACCCAATATATCTCAGGAATTCAAGCAGAAAAAGATGATCCGGATGCAATATCCAGAAATGTGAGGAGAGTATTACTTTATGGAAAAGACCATCCCTATGGTGAGATCATGACTGAGGAAACGGTCAATAATGTGACATTAGATGATGCTAAAAGGTATTACAGTACTTATTTTAAACCAAATGTTGCTTATATGGCCGTTGTAGGTGACATTACTCTTGCAGAAGCCAAGCCTTTAATTAAGAAACACTTTGGTGACTGGCAAAAAGGTGAAGTTCCTAGTTTTGAATATCCGATGCCGGAGCAGCCTAAAATACCGGTTGTTGCATTTGTTAATAAACCGGGAGCTGTTCAGTCTGTTATTTCTGTTTTCAACAGCATTGATCTAAAACCCGGAAGTGAAGATGCGATTAAAGCGTCTATAACTAATAGCATTTTAGGTGGTGGCTTTGTTTCCAAATTGAATTTAAATTTAAGAGAGGAACATTCATATACTTATGGAGCCCGATCTTCAATTAACTCTGATGAATTAGTAGGAAATTTTCTCGCTTCAGCAAAAGTGAGAAATGAAGTTACAGATAGTGCATTGACTGAGACCATTAAAGAAATTTCTGCAATGCTAGAAGGCCAAGTAAGTCAAGAGGAACTAGATGCTCAAAAGAAGTACCGTTCAGGAACGTTTGCATACAGTTTGGAAAATCCCCAAACGAAAGCACGTTTTGCCATTAATACTGAAAGGTATAACATGCCCGCAGACTACTATCAAAATTACCTAAAGCACATTTCCGAAGTCACACTGGAAGATGTAAAAGCAATGTCTAAGAAGTACATTCAACCCATGAAGGGTTACATTTTAATTGTTGGAAACAAAGAGGAAGTGGCTGAAAAAATCAAAAAGTTTTCGGCCACGGGAAAAGTTGAATATTTAGATGTTTATGGCAATGAAGCCAAAGAAACGCTTCAACCTGTCCCTGATGGGGTAACGGCAGATGGAATTATCAACGACTACATTAACGCCATTGGAGGAACCAAGAATTTGGGTAAACTAAAGAGTTATAAATTTGCCATGTCTACAACCATGCAAGGCATGCCATTAGAGATTAACATTTATAAACAAGCACCTAACTACTTTATGTCAGAAGTAAAAAGCGGAGAAATGGTTGTTCAAAAGCAAGTATACAATGGCGAAAAAGGAAAATCATCCGGCATGCAAGGAAGTAAAGAAATGACAGAAGAAGAATTGGCATCCATGAAATATGAATCTGCTTTATTCCCTGAATTAAATTACACCGGTGAAGGTTATCAACTTGAGCTTAAAGGAATGGATAAGGTTGGCGATAAAGACGTTTATGTCATTAACGTGACTAATCCTGTCGGAGATAAATCAACAGATTATTATGCTGTGGATAGTAAGTTGCTTTTGAAGAAAGTAGAGACTATAGAAGCTCAAGGCAATTCGATTGTTCAAGAAAGCGTTTATAGTAATTATAAAGCGGTCAAAAACATCATGTTTCCATATCAGATCAATCAGACCGTTGGTCCACAGAAAATCGACATGAAAGTGGAGTCAATTGAACTGAATAAAAAGTACGATTCAGCAATGTTTGAATAAAACATAACTCTATGATCCTAAATAAAAAAGCCATGTAAATTACATGGCTTTTTTATTTTCTTTTAGTTAAAATTACTGTCCATTACTGTGGCCGTATTTCTTCTTTTTGCGCTTCATCTCTCTCTTGTACCTTCGTTGCATCTTCTTGCCTGCATCTTCATAATCTTCTTTTAACTCCTGACTTGGTGTTTTTCTCGTGCTCATGCCTTTCTTGTTTACTCCTTTAAATCCCTTATAAGGATTATTACAAGACACCATCACCATTAACAATGTAAGAAGAGCAACAAAATGCGCTTTACTTACTCTCATACTCTTGATTTAAGATAGAAATATCTTCAATTAATCGATCCACATCCTCCTCAGAAGTACCATCATAAAATCCTCTGATTCTTTTTTCTTTATCAACCAGAATAAAGTTCTCTGTGTGGATAAAATCATTAGGTCCACCATCACCCTCTGTAGTAGCTGCGAAGTACCCTTTTCGCGCTAATCGATAGATTTCTTTTTTATCTCCGGTTAAAAACTTCCACTTATCCGGATTGGCATCATGTAATTCAGCATAAGCTTTTAAAACACTTGGCGAGTCCACTTCCGGTTGAACAGTGTGGGAAATAATCATAAAGTCATCTAGTGATTGATACTCTTCCTGAACACGCATGAGTTGAGTTCCCATATCAATACAAATTGATGGACAGGTTGTGAAAAAAAAGTCGGTGACATAAAACTTATTGCTCAAGTTGCTCTCGGTAAAGGGCTCATTGTTTTCATCAACCAAGTTAAAGGATGGAACACGAAAGTTTTTACGCACTGATCTTAATTCTTCATCAACTAAATCAGGATTAATCTGTGAAGGAGAGTAAACGGGCAAAACTCTTCTTTCTTTAATTACGCCATAGGCAATGTAAATACCTATGAGTAAAAGTATGGCAGGAATAAGTAGAGAAAGCCCTTTTTTAAGCATGACTTACTTTTTGTTAGTTGGATTGCTTTTTCTCATCTAATTTGAAAAAGTACTCCAATATTTTCTCAAGAGATTCAACGTCCATTTTCTTTGAGAGTATCTTTTTGTCCTTATCTAATAAATAAGTTTGAGGAGTGCTAAAGACATCATATTTGTGTCTGAAATCACTCTTAAAATCACCGCCATCTGAACCATTGATCCAATTAAGATCATGTTTGTTGATAAATTTGATCCACTCTTCGTTCTCCCATTCATTTCCAACACCAAAAACTTCAACTCCTTTGTCTTTGTATTTATCATAGAGCTTTTTTAGTTCCGGAGTCGCTTTTTTGCAATGACCACATTCAGGAGACCAGATGTACACAATTGTGTAATTCGCCTTCACATCATAAAGCTGAAGAAATTTTGTTTGAGAGGTATCCTTAACAATAATGTTTGGAGCTTTTTTACCGATCAAGAGAGGCTCCAAAGCATCGACTCGTTCTTTCATTTTCTTTAAGGTTGATTCTTCAGTCCATGGAGCTTTCCCTTTTAGGTAGTAATTTCTAACTAAATGCACGAATACCGCATCCATTCCCATCATCTCAGAACGTTCGTATTTAGACGTCAGGAAAGACAAAGTGTATTTAAACAGTTCTTCTTTTGATTGCACTTGACTTAGAATAAACTCGACAGCGGGAATTAAGGAATCGGCGTCTTGATAAGTCAGTTTATTGAGATAATACATGATTTTCTCATGAAAGACAGAAGTTCTCAATAAACGTTCGTCTGTTAAGTCAATATTGTCAAAAAAGTGAGATTTATAATATCTAAAACCGAAAGTACTATCTATTCTACCATTTGGCAGAGTAGGGGCTTCAGGCACAAAAGGAGGCTCCATTGCTTTTAAAAACGAGGCTGTCAATGTTCCTTTATTGTCGATATAAAATTGATTAATGTATGCTTTAACCTCTATATCTAATTCATCCAGTTCAGATTTTATCTTTTCATATTCTTTGGTATTGACCGTCTGTTCAGCAAGATTAGCTTGCAGGTTCTTGGCCAATTTTTGTTTCTCATTTAGAAACTTCATGTATCTAAAAAAGATCTGATTTTCAGAACCACCTTTAGCCTTTAGTGTAGGAATAGGGTCATTGTAGTCCATTTCAAACTGAAGGTGTTGATTATCCACAATAAAATCAAACACCTTCTTTTTTCCCACAAGAACAGAATACATGCCTACCTCCAATGTATCTACTTTAGAAAAATGAACTTCCCCTTTGCTATTAACTTCTGCCGTATCCTTATAATATTGTCCCTTTCCAAAAAAGTAAGACATGTATGCTGTAGTATCTTTTACACCGTCAAACTTTACCTGAACTGAATACTTGTTTTGACTTATCAATGAGGAACTTATCAAGAATAATGTCAGAATAAATAAGCTTTTTTTCATTGTACAAATGTTTAACCATCAAAAATAAGACCTTCGTTTGGTCTGTGCATGTTAATGCATGTTAAAGGACTCACATAATTTCTCTCTTAATTATGAAAACTATACTTGAGATTTAACGTATTTTGAAGCAGTGGAAACAACAACATGGATCGTTTTAATCGTGCTATTATGCATTACCTGTTTAATTGGTGTGCTTCTGAGTTTTTACTTTTTACAAGAGAAACTGATTTTCAATCCGATCAAATTGCCTGCAGATTATAAGTTCCCATTTGAAATTCCTTTTGAAGAGCGCTTTTTTGAAGTGGACACCAATGTGAACATTAATGCCTTGCTTTTTAAGAGTCATAACCCGAAGGGGTTGATCTTTTATATTCACGGCAATGCAGACAATCTGAGATATTGGGGAGAGTTTGCCTCTAATTTCACCCAATACAATTACGATGTTTTAATGTACGATTACAGAGGTTTTGGTAAAAGTCAAGGAAGTATAAAGGGAGAGCGCAATCTTCAAAGAGATGCAAAACGGATTTACCTTAAAATGATCAAAGAGTATGGTGAAGAAAACACTATTATTTATGGCTTCTCCATTGGAACAGGTATTGCTTCGCGACTTGGTTCCAATAATTCTCCAAAACACCTGATACTGGAGGCACCTTATTTTAACTTCATAGACCTAATAAAATACCACAAAGCTTATCTACCTGCTGACTTGATCAGTAAATACCATTTCAGGACAAATAAATACCTGACTAAGGCAGAAGTACCAATTACCATTTTTCATGGAACAGAAGATCGAAAGGTTCCGTTTTATTCCGGTGAGAAGTTGAAACAGGTCAATGACACAATAAATTTTATAGCTGTTGAAGGCGCGACTCACTCCGACATGCTTGATCGCGAGGAATATCATCAAGTTTTAGCTCGTATTTTATCTTAAAGAGGTTTGTAAATTTTATAAATCCTCTTTTAATTTATCTTTAAGAGTTTCAATTTCTAACATTGGATTTCTTGTTTTTCTAAGGTGATCTATATTTTTATTAAAATATTTAACCGCCACAGATACAAATATTTCAAATGCAACATACTTTATAAGGAAATACTGATTATTAACCAAATTCCAATTCATATGCTTGTGAATTGTGCATTCATGTTTTCTAATTTTTTTGAATCTTCTATATTCCTCAGACAATCTAGAGCCGTTATGTATAATACAGTTGCGAAGAAGTCTTAATTCTTTTAAATATGCTAAATGATCATTATCTATTCTTAGTCCTTCAAGATATAATGGTTCATTTCTAAGTTTTGGAATTATTTCGTCAATTCTATTTAAGGCGGATTTCGATAGGATTTTATCAATTAATGACTCTTTTAATGATTTTAGATCTTTTTCCTGTTTTATTTCGTTCCATGAAAATTGAGATTCTGAGTTTAACAATGAGCTATCTTTTAAATAAACTATTCTTAGAACATCAGAAATATATGCTTCTAAATATGAATGTGATAGCACTATTAGCTCTTCAGTTAATATATCTGAGTAATTAAATATTTCATTGGCATTATTAGACTTTTGAAACCGCTTTATTTTTGTCCTTATTGGGTTAATAGATTGTCTAATGAAAATGGCACCTGGTAACTTATGCTTAGCTCTAAAATTTCTGTTACCTTTCTTTACTTCATTTATTGCTCGAGCAAAGTCGTCCCAGCCTTTTCGAATCTTAGAATTTAAATTCTTTGGAAAATCACTTAATGACGAACTAGATAGAGTAATCGTTAAATTGATCTTTGCTAGATTCCTTAAAAAAAGGAAATATTTATCCTCAAGTTTTTGATAAGACATGGCTGGTATTTAGATCGTGAAGAATTTCAAAGTGCTTACAAAATATTTTAAGCTGAAAGTGCTTTCTTAAACTCTGAAGTAAAGTGAAACTCAATATCCGGATAGTTCGACTGAGTAATTTGCAGTATTCCGGGAGTTTGTGCTAAAAAAACAAGATTATCGTCCTTGTCATTGACTATGTAATTGCTCTTTAAACGCATAAACTCTTCCAACATTTCCTCATTATCAGAAGTAAACCAACAGGCTTTATAGAAGTTCATAGGTTGAAAAGAGCAAGATGCATTGTATTCATGCTTTAATCGATACTGAATCACCTCAAATTGCAATTCACCAACAGTTCCAATGTACTTTTTGTTGCCCATTCTTGCTCTAAACAATTGCGCAACACCTTCTTCTGTCAATTGATTTATGCCCTTTTCAAGTTGTTTAGATTTCATGGGATCCGTATTGATAACCTCCTTGAATATCTCAGGTGAGAAGCTTGGAATACCTTGAAATTGAAATTGTTCACCTTCAGTTAAGGTGTCACCGATTTTGAAATTTCCGGTATCATAAAGACCGATTACATCACCCGGAAAAGCTTCATCAATCAAACTTTTTTCCTTTGCCATAAAGCTTGTTGGATTAGCAAATCTTAGTTTCTTTTCCAGACGTACATGATGATAAAACTTATTGCGTTCAAATTGACCACTGCAAACCCTCAAGAAAGCAATTCTATCTCTGTGATTAGGGTCCAGGTTGGCGTGTATTTTAAATACAAATCCTGAGAACTTATCATGTTCGGGTTCTATTAAACCTTCATTGGTCGGCCTTTCTTTGGGGGTAGGAGCAATATCTACAAATTGATCCAACAATTCTTGAATGCCGAAATTATTGACGGCAGAACCAAAGAAAACAGGAGCAATCTCTCCCTTTAAATAGTCAGATTCATTCAAATGATCATAAACCCCTTCAATCAATTCCACATCCTCCCTCAGTTGATTGGATTCGTCTCCTACCAGTTCGTCCAGTTTCGGGTTGGATAAATCATCGATAAAGGTCACATCTTTTGCCACCTTCGTTTTATCGGATTGAAAAAGTCTGACATTTTTATCTCCCAAGTTATAAACGCCTTTAAAGGTAGAGCCAATACCAATTGGCCATGTCATGGGTCTAACCTGAATGTTTAACTTATTTTCAAGCTCATCTAAAAGGTCAAAAGGGTCTCTTCCTTCAAGATCACATTTATTGATAAAAACAATAACCGGAGTATCCCGCATTCTACACACCTCCATTAAGCGCTCCGTTTGCGCTTCAACTCCTTTAACACAATCAATGACAAGAATCACACTGTCTACCGCAGTCAACGTTCTGTAAGTATCCTCAGCAAAGTCTTTGTGTCCGGGTGTGTCTAATAGATTTATGAGTAAGTTTTTATATTCAAAACCCATTACAGAAGTCGCCACAGAAATTCCCCTTTGTTTCTCAATTTCCATGAAGTCTGAAGTCGCGGTTTTCTTTATTTTATTGTTTTTTACCGCCCCAGCCGTTTGTATGGCACCACCAAACAATAGAAATTTTTCGGTTAAAGTTGTTTTTCCGGCATCAGGGTGAGAAATAATGGCAAAGGTTTTCCGCTTTTCAATCTCTTCTTTAAGTTTCATGTCTTCCGCAATATTGAGTTTGCAAAAGTATGAAATTGATCATGTGTTTTATTGAGCTACAAACTTTTGAGTAAAAGCTCCTGTATCAGTATATAAAACAAGGATATAAACGCCTTTGCTTAACCCATTTAAGGAAATGCGATAATCTGAAGTCAAATGTGAATTTTTAAGCTTTTGGCCCTTTAAATTGTAAATAGCAAATTGCTTTATAAGATTCACTTGACCTCTTAAACCAATAGAATTATCTACAAAGTCATTAAACATAGAAAAAGGTTGAGAAGTTTGCTCAACAATAGAAACGCTATTTCCTGCTTGAACCATCAATCTTGAAAAACAATTGTTTGCATCATTAAGATTAACTTGATAGTTTCCCGGACAGAGGCTATCAAATCTTCCATTTAAGCCTTGTCTCCATTGATTTATTGTAGAGTCATACAATGCCATGGAGTAGGGTGGCACTCCTCCTGATGCATTAACCTGAACGCTATTGTAACAACTTGTTGTCTGACTAATAGAGATGTAATTCATAAGAATTGGAGGTGGAGATAGTATCGTATAGAACAAGGTATCGTTTCCACCTAATGAATCACTCAAATAAAAACGGTAATCTCCTGGAGGAGCTATAGCTCCCCAATAGAGATAGTTAAACATAAATATTGTATCTAATTCCCATCCTTTTCCGGAATTTCTTTGAACACTATCCACTTTTAAGGAGGCACTATCTAATGAGCTACTATACCAAGCAGGATTTAAACAACCATAGCCATTGTAACAATTAGCCGAAATTGCAGAATTAGGAGGACAGCTTGGCCCATAGGAAGGCTGAATCCATTTTAGTTCTTCAATCGTAAATCCATTCGTTGTTGCCCATTCTTGAATCTCAGGATAATGCATTTCTCTCAGGTAGAGATTGTTGCTCTCAGATTTTATTTTCATGGCAAAATCTTCTGCTCCGCTATTTATCATCAATTGACCAACGGCACAAGCTGTATTGTATGCATCAATAAAATAGGGAATCCGGTAGGAGTAGTCTAAATTTTTTGGAAAAATGCCGGCTTCCGCATAGGCTTTTAAATCTTCGAGTAGTTGAGTTCGTTTTTCTCTCTGACTTTTGCTTAAATAAAATGTCGGTTTTAAACTTAATTCATGATGAACAAGTAGAAGATGTGTTTTAATCAAATCAACATCTGAATCAATACTTTCAATATTAACTCCTGAGTAAATTGGTAAACTCTTAGTTGACCAAATGACATTTAACTCAATCAATCTTTGTTTTAAGTTTGGTTTCGCATATATGCAAACAGAAAGCAGTAAGACAATTACAATGCAACTTAGCTTTTTCATACTATTTGGCTTTATCTGAAAATGAGTATCAACATTAGGGGGTTAGTAAATTTAACATAAATTTTTCTGAAATAAGTGAGGATAAGTTAGGGATAAGTCTTCTTTGATGGTACTTTTGCAAAACTCTATGGAAGACGCTCAAACGACCTCTCTTGCGGATATTAAAGAAGGACAACTCGGGAAAGATCTGTATCCCTTTCAGTTAGATGCCATTCAACAAATTTCAGATAAGCTCCGCGAGCTAAAGGATAATCATAACATTCTTTTTCAATTGCCAACCGGTGGTGGAAAAACAGTAATCTTTTCTGAAATTGCAAGACGATATGTTTTAGCAACCGGTAAAAAAGTATTGATTCTTACTCATCGCATTGAATTGTGTAAACAAACCTCTTTAATGTTAGAGGAATTCGGCCTGCATAACAAGGTGATCAATTCAAAGGTAAAGTCCGTTCCAGATCAAAATGATTATGAGTGTTTTGTCGCAATGGTTGAAACCTTAAACAATCGTATTCAGGATGATAAAATCAGTTTAGACAATATCGGCCTGGTGATTGTTGATGAAGCGCATTACAACAGTTTTCGCAAGTTATTTAAGTACTTTGAAGAAGTGAATATATTAGGGGTAACTGCAACTCCTTTAAGTTCTAGCATTAAATTGCCGATGAACGAAAACTATCAAGAATTGGTGATTGGAGAATCCATCGCATCGCTCATAAAAAAAGGGTTTTTAGCAAAGGCAAATACCTATAGCTATAATGTCAGGTTAGATAGTCTAAAAATCGGTATCAATGGAGACTATACAGTTCGATCTTCAGAACAGCTTTATGGTAATCACATGATGCAGGAAAAACTTCTAAGAGCCTATGAAGAAAAAGGAGTTGGCACAAAAACACTGATTTTTAACAATGGCATAGCAACCAGCTTTGCTGTATACGATACATTCCGAGTTGCAGGATATCCTGTAGAACATTTGGACCACAATACTTCCGATCAAGAACGAAAAGACATTTTAAAGTGGTTTAAAGAAACGCCTGATGCCATTGTTACTTCCGTGGGAATATTAACCACGGGTTTTGATGAACCAACAGTAGAAACAATCATTTTAAATAGAGCAACACGCTCTTTGAGTCTTTACCATCAGATGATCGGACGTGGCTCACGTATTCTGAAAAACAAAAAGGAGTTTACAGTCATTGACCTTGGTAATAACTTACATCGTTTTGGTCTTTGGGAATCAGCAGTAGATTGGTATCATATCTTTATGTCACCCCATCAATACTATGATGATTTAAAATCCGACGATGCGATTGAGAGACAGTTCATTTATGAAATGCCCGATGAAGTAAAAGCGCTCTTTAAAAAGTCAGATGACTTGGATTTTAATGTTAAAGAGGAATATGAAAAGTCCATGAGCAGGGGAGAGCATTCTAAGAATGTCATCAAGCGTTCAATTGAACAGCATGCTAAAATTTGCATGGAAAATTCAGAAGACATGTGGGATGCTTTGGATTTAGCGAAAGAACTAGTACCTGAAATTCAAGATAGAATAAGGCATTACTCATACTGCACTATAAAAACCACTAAGAATTATCTCAACTGGCTAGAGGAAGATTATATAAGGCGACTAAATTCATACATTAGAAAAGCCTTTACATCATTCGATTAGGGAATAAATAGTTTTCTTGTCTGAAATTTGCCTTCTAGACCTAGTCTCAACAGATAAATTCCAGACTTAATATGACTAGTACCAATGCTTTGTGTTTCCGTATTAACACTTGCACTTTGAATCAATTGTCCATTTACATTATAAACTTCAAACTGTAATGGTTCATTTGGCAATTGACTTAAAGTCAATTGTCCATTACTGATAGAGACAGAAACTGCTTTTAAAGCATTTAACTCATTGATACCTACAACAGAATTTTGCAGTGCTATACTTCTAGCTGTTGAAGATGAAGAACCGTTATAAACAATACTTGAATCTATTGCACTATACACATAATATCTTGGCATAGCAGGTCCTAGAAAATCTCGATTGTTATCTGGAAATGCAAAAATATTTGTCCAAGCGTATTGATTAACCCATGAGTTTACTGCAGCACAAGGATTGCTAAAAACCATCGGATTATAGCGGTAGGTGATGGCGCCCCAAACTTCTACATCAGTAGTATTTTGGCTGGCCCAAGTTTGCCAACCTGAAGCGGTGCTTCTACAAGCAGAGCAGTCAACACCTTTACTCATAATGATAATTGATTTACCTGTTGTACCAAGAACCGTATGAATTGTTTTTGAGGTGTTTGAACAATCTGTTGCCGTAAAATTAGTTGGGATTTGGGCGACAATAAAAAGGCTGGAAAGTAATGCGCTAGTCAAAAATAATATGTGCTTTTTCATCTTATCAGTTTCTACAATTTTAATCATTGATTAGAAAATGGCTTGTCTATCAAACGACAGATGAGAATAAAGAATTACCGATATTCGCTTATCTGAAAAAGAGGTATCTTTTCATTTTGGTACAATGAAGTGTTTAAACTGCAATAAAGACCTAAGTCAATCCGATCGGTTTTGTTCCGAATGTGGTCAGCAAGTCGATCAAAACAATCTTAAACTATCTACCTTATTAAAAGAATTTTTTGAGAATTATTTGTCTTTTGACACCAGGTTGGGCAGAAGCATTAAGCCTTTTTTTACTAAACCGGGAACTTTAACTCTGGAGTTTAATGAAGGTAAGCGTAAGAACTACGCCAATCCATTTAGACTCTATATTTTTTCAAGTGTATTTTTCTTTTTCTTTTTGACCATAAACCATAATGGTATCATAGGAAGTGGGGACGAAGTGATTAACCTGAAAAAAACAACGGTTCCGGTAAAGGACTTTCCTGAATTACCCAAAGAAATAGAAGAGAACTTAGGCACCTATCTTAATACAACAGCAATAGCCATACTGAACTCAGATACGACGAATCAATTTCTAAATGCTTTTAATCAGTTGGACGACATAGCTAAATTAAAGACGCTGAGCATTTTACCTGATGAACTTCAAAAAAAGATAGGAATCCCTTCAGATATTACTTTTGAAAAAGAAAAACCAAAACAGGAGGGTAGAGAAGAAGACTTATCCATTCGAAAAGCTTTGCAGAAAATTGATTGGGCCTACCTAGAAAATCACCGCTATGATCAGAGTTTAAGCGACTCAGCGGTATTCAATCACTTCAACCCGGATCGGCTAGGATATATTCATGCTAAGGTGATTTATCAAGTCATTAAAGTTTATCGCAGTGAATCTAGTGTTTTCAAAAAATTTATCTTGAAAAACATGTCCATTGCCATGTTTTTCGTTTTGCCTATATCTGCCCTAATTCTGATGATACTGTTTGGCTGGAAGAAACGTTTTTATGTAGAATATCTCATCTTTAGCATTCACATTCACGCGCTATACTTTTTCTTATCCGGCTTTTATTTTCTTATCAACTACCTGCTTACTATTCCGGAATTAATAAACAACCTATTCATTATTCTGATTTTTCTTTATTTACTCGTCTATTTTAATGCAGCCTTATTGAAAGTCTTTCAACAAAAGCGAATTGTAGTATTCTTTAAGGGCTTGATCTCTATTTTACTTTATGTCGCCTGCTTTTCAATTGTGTTTCTAGGGGAAGTCTTAGTTTCGTTTTTGATTTATTAGATTGAACATTTTCATAAAAATGGAGTTTAGCTATTAAACCTTAAAGATGAAAAAACACATTAACACTCTGTTTGGCCTGAGTTTGGCGTTGATTTCCATTTTCATTCTTCATTCATCCAGTTCTAATGGAAGAGCGTTTTCTGCGAACTCGGGAAACACTGGTGCACCGGGAGAATCGACAACCTGCAGAACCTGTCATGGCTCTGGTTTTGGAGCAAATGTCTCATTATTAGTAAAAGATGTTAACGGGAATCCGGTCACATCATATGTGCCTGGTAACGTTTACGAAATAGAATTTAAAGTCAACAGTGCGGGAAGCCCTATAAGATATGGATTTCAGATGGTAACTTTATTAAATGGGAATGTACCTTACAATGCATGGACAAATCCATCGGGCAATACGCGGATTGCTTCAGTTGGGGCAAGAACTTATGCCGAACATGCCGGCCCTAGTTTGAGCTCCACATTTAAAGTAGACTGGACAGCTCCACCCATAGGCACAGGTAACGTTAGGTTTTTTGGAGGGGGAGTAGCTGCCAATAACAATGGCAGAAACTCAGGAGATGGTGGAAATACAACCGTATTCACCTTAGCTGAAGGAACTAGTACTTCAATTGCAGAATACACAGAGCAAAGTTTGAAAGTATACCCTAATCCGGTTGTAAACATCTTGAATGTAGAGTTAAAAGAAAGCGCTCAGATCACCTTAATTAATCTGCAAGGAAAAACGCTTCAAGAGTCTGAATTGAACAGTGGGACTCATCAATTAAATGTTGAGCATTATGAAAATGGAATTTACTTTATCCGTATTCAAACTGCTTCAAAACGCAGTATAGAAAGATTCATTAAGAGCTAATTCATACCGCTTTAATTTTAAGTACTTTTGCGGCTCATTTTGAAACACGCACTTTTTGAGCAACTTTAAGCAATTAGGGCTTTCTGATCAACTTTTAGAAGTCCTCGGAAAAATAGGTTTTGATAAACCTACCGAAATACAAGAAAAAGCCATTCCCATTTTATTAGAAGATGCTTCAGACTTTATTGGTCTGGCACAAACGGGTACAGGAAAAACGGCCGCATTTGGTCTGCCCTTGATACAATCTGTAGATAGCAACTTAAGTCACACGCAAGCCGTTATCCTCTCACCAACAAGAGAATTGAGTCAACAAATTGCCAAACAGTTAGACCTGTTCTCTGATGGAGTGAAAGACCTTCACGTGAAGATTGTTTATGGTGGGGCCTCAATTCAACAACAAATAAAGTCTTTAAAGTCCTCAAGTCAAATCATTGTTGCAACTCCGGGACGATTGATCGACTTGATTAATCGTAAAGCTGTCAATCTAAGTCAAATTAAGTACTTGATTCTAGATGAGGCTGATGAAATGCTTAACATGGGCTTTCAGGAGGAGATTGATGAAATACTGAGTCATGTCAAAAGCCCACACCATACTTGGTTGTTTTCTGCAACAATGCCCAAAGAGATTCGTCGAATTGTTAAAAAGTACATGCAAGATCCCAATGAAATTTCCGTAAATCAGGAAATTGTCGGGAATACAGATATAGAACACCACTTTGTTGTCGTCAAAAATGCTGACAAATTGGATGCTCTAAGACGGTTTTTAGATTTCCAATCTGATATGAAGGGAATTATGTTCTGCAGAACCAAACGTGAAACGCAAAGCATCGCGGATTTTCTTAGTCAACAAGGTTATAATGTCGAGGCGCTGCATGGAGACCTGTCTCAAGCTCAGAGAGATGCGGCGATGAACCGTTTTAAACAAAGAGGTTTGCAGCTTTTGATTGCAACGGATGTTGCAGCCCGAGGTATCGATGTCAATGATTTGACCCATGTTATTCATCATACTTTGCCCGATCAGTTAGAATATTATACCCATCGTTCCGGAAGAACCGGAAGGGCAGGCAAGAAAGGTATTTCTTTGGCTTTTATTAATCCTAAAGAAGGCAGAAGAATAAAAGACATCGAACGTAAACTGAAAGTCAGCTTTTCTCAAGATGCCATTCCGAATGTAGAACAAATTAAGGAAGAACGCATAAAACATTGGGCCGCATCTTTTTTGAGGTTTGAGAGTGATGAGAACATCGACGAATTATATGAGGCGGTAAAAACAGAACTCCATGAATTAAGTAAAGAAGACGTGGTAAAAAAGTTGATCGCTAAAGAACTCTCTACATTAATTAAAAATTCAGGATCTAAAGCCAATCTAAATCAGACTTTAGATAAAAAAGGGGAAAGTTCTTCTTCAAAAGATTCCGATAGACGAGGCGGACGAGATAGTCGTTACCAGATTAACATTGGAAGTAAAGACGGAGTTACAAAAAGAGATTTAGCCGAATTTATTAGTGAGATAACCGGAGTTAAATTCAAATCAATCAGCGATATAGCCGTTCAGGAAAAACGCTCATTCTTTAATTTAAGTCAATCGACACCAAAACACTTCGAGCAAAAATTTGATGGTTTAGAATTGGACAACGGCCATCCTATAAAAGTTCGCTTGGAAATAGATCGCAAACCCAGAAAGTTTGCGCGTCAACAGAAAAGAAAAAGTGGCTATAGAAGGCGTTAAGCTTTAATTCAACCCCATTTGTAATTTTTAATCTCCGCTGATACCATTATTTGGTATTCACACTACAAGTATGTCTAATTTCATAGTAGAATCTAAAATCTACTACTATGAATTGTATTAAAAAGAGTGCCCTTATTGTTTTGATGTTACTCATTCAAAAAGGGTATTCTCAGTCTTTTACACTGGATATTCCACGAAAAAGTCAGGCCGCTAAAGTTGAACAGCGTATCGGTATCAGCGATCTTTCAGTATCATATCATCGTCCCGCGGCTAAGGAACGAAAAGTCTGGGGAGGTTTAGTTCCTTATGATGGTGGTCAGCCCATCCCCTGGAGGGCAGGAGCCAATGAAAATACTGTGTTTACTACATCAACCGACATTAACGTAGAAGGCACAAAACTAGCAGCAGGAACTTATAGTCTCCATATGATCGCCTCTGAAGATAAAGCCACCGTTATTTTCAATACCAATATAGCTTCATGGGGGAGTTACAGTTATAACCAACAATTAGATGCTATTCGTGTTGAGGCAGACATTGTTGAGCAAAGTCCCTATATAGAGTTTCTGACTTATCAATTTACCAATCTAAGTAATACCGGAGGAGAACTAGAACTACAATGGGCTGATAAAAAGGTAGTAATAGAAATTCAAGCAGAAACCAATGAATTGACCTACGAAAGCATCAAACAGCAATTACAAGTTGAACCGGGGTGGACTTGGTTGGGGTGGTATGAAGCAGCTAATTTCTGTTATCAAAATGAAATTCACCTAAACCAAGGTTTGCAATGGGCAGGACGTTCTGTTTTTAATAATCCAAATTCTCAGAATTTACTACTTATGGCACAATTATCTGCTAAGGTTAAAAACGCTGAAAATGAGCAGGAAGCAATTGTAGATAACCTCTCAAAAAATCTCGCAGCACAGCCCGTTACATGGAAAGAATATAACTCAGCGGCTAACTATTGCTTGGTCAATAATGTATCATTAGAAAAAGGACTTGAATTTGCTTCTCAATCTGTAAAAATGAATCCTAAAATGTCTAACCAAATGAATAAAGCTTTGATTTTAGAAGCTTTAGGAAGGGGAGAAGAAAGTAAAGAGATCAAGACTACCGCTTTGGAAAGTTCAAGTAATGCAGAATTGAATCAATTTGCTTATAGCTTGCTGTACGGAGGAAAAACCAAAGAATCTTTGGAGTATTTTGAATACAATGCGAAAAAGAATCCTAAAGACCCTAATGTGTTTGATAGTTTAGGGGAGGCTTATTTTAGAAATGGCATGACAGACAAAGCAAAAAAAGCATTCAAAACATCCTTATCTTTAAATCCTCCTGCAAATGTGAGAGGCAATACCATGAACTTTTTAAATCAAATGGGTGTGAGTCCTGAAGAATTATAGTCAATTATTAATCATTAAACATAAAATCATGACAGTACAAGAAGTTGCCAACAGACTTGTAGAGCTATGCCGTAGAGGCGAATTTGAAACCGCCATAAAAGAGCTTTATGGGCAAGACATTATTAGTATTGAGCCACAAGGTGCGCCAATGGAAAGAGTAGAAGGGCTGGAAGGTGTGATACAAAAAGCTGAACATTTTAACAGCATGGTTGAAGAACATTATGGTATTGAAGTTTCTGATCCCTTGGTTGCAGACAATTACTTTTCGGTAACCATGTCTATGGACGTAAAAATGAAAGGTGCGCCAAGAATGGATATGGAGGAAATCTGCGTATATGGAGTAAAGGATGGAAAAATCACTTTGGAACAATTTTTCTATACCGTACCTCCCAATAGTTAATAGTTTCTTTTAAAAGCTCCTCTGACGGAGCTTTTTTTATGCCCTCAGTTTTGGTTCTACATGTTTAACAACCTGCTCAAAACAGATTCTGAACCAAGGGGTGTACTTATCTGGATGAGACTGAATGTCTTTCTCTAATTCATTAGTATTTAAATACTTTAGTTCACTCACTTCGTCAGGATTAGCTTGTGGCAGAAGATCTGAATAAGCAATGAATACATGATCGTATTCATGTTCAATCAATCCGTTATCAAACTCAGCTTTATAGGTAAAAGCAAAAGCATAGTTTAATTCTTTAACTGTCATGTTTAGCTCTTCTTTTAGACGACGGTAAGCCGCATCAGAAGTCTTCTCATTAGGCATAGGGTGAGAACAACAGGCGTTGGTCCATAAACCGGGAGAATGATATTTCTTTAACGCCCTTCTTTGTACAAGCATTTCTCCCTTTTTATTGAAAACAAACACTGAAAATGCACGGTGCAATAAACCTTGTTTGTGAGCCATTAATTTCTCCATCTGACCAATCTCTAGGTCATTTTCGTCTACAAGTATGACAAAAGTGTTTTTCATGCTTCGATAAGATCATCCGGTTGACAATACCTAAAATCAAGTAAGACTTGCCTGATCTTTAGCTTTAAATCTTCATCTTTTATAGATGAATATGATTGAATCAGAAATTGACTATCTTCTTTAATATCAGAACTGTAATTAAGCACACAAGGCAAGGCACTTTGCGTACATAATCTCAAATACCTAACTTCAGTATTCACGGGATCTGCTGATACTGCATCTTGCAATAGCTCTCGTCCTTTTAAAAAATAATCGTACTTGTGATAAGGGTTCCAACTTTGTTTGGCCTGTAAAAAATAAGCCATGGCTCGATAAGCAAGAGAAACGGGATCATCTTTTTCTTTGATCGCCCTAACACGAATCAAGAATTTATCAATCTCTTTGGGATTAGTAGATGCTTCATAAAACGACTGAAGCATAGAGTCATGCTTATCTGAAGGAGGCGAGAAGAATGCCAGTATAAAAATCGAAAGAGAAAAAATAAAGACCTTCATTAAAGCAAATTCAATTCATTTTTAAAATAAGAATTGAGCATTAGGCTCATTTTTTGGGAGTTAGGCACTCGAATGCGCTCTTGCATAATTCGATGAGCAGGTACATTACTTATGCGTTTCAAAAGGTTTTGATAATACACATAAGCCACATACACACCCAATCGAGATGATTTGGGTAAACGTTTAATGCCTTCTAAAGCTGCTTTGAACTCATCTGTGATTTCCTGTTCTATTCTGCCTTTTTCTGTTTCTGTGAATTGTTTCAGATTAATGTCAGGAAAATAAGATCGTCCAAGATCTTTAAAGTCCGCTTGAATATCTCTTAGAAAATTAACTTTCTGAAAGGCAGACCCCAACTTTTGAGCAGCAGGTTTTAATTCTTCATATTGCGCTTTATTGCCATGGGTAAAAACTTTCAAACACATAAGTCCAACAACTTCAGCAGAGCCAAGTATATACTTCTCATAACCCAATTGAGAATATTCATGCTTGTTCAAATCCATTTTCATACTGTCCAAAAAAGCCTCAATTAAGTCCCAGTCTATATCGTACGTGTTTACTGCATGTTGAAATGAGTTCAATATCGGATTGAGGCTAATACCGTCTTCAATGGCCTCAATGGTATCTTGCCTAAATTTGGCGAGCAATTCTTCTTTCTTGTAGTCGTGAAAGGTATCTACAATTTCATCGGCAAAACGCACGAACCCATAAATGGCGTAGATGGGTTTTCTAATGCTCGAACCTAGAAGGTAGATGCCAAGAGAGAAGCTGGTGCTGTAAGCGTTTGTTGTGAACTTACTGCATTTTGCAGATACCGAATCAAAAATGGACTTCATGTTGTGTGGTTAAAGTAATTAATAATTTGTTCTGCAGCAACCTGACCTGAAATAATACTTGGAGGTACTCCGGGCCCCGGAACAGTCAATTGACCGGTGTAGAACATGTTCTTTATTTTTTTATTTCTGATGCTTGGTTTCAGATTGGCCGTCTGTCTTAGGGTATTGGCCAAACCATATGCATTGCCTTTGTACGCATTGTAATCCTTAACAAAGTCATTTACACAATAGCTCTTTTTATAAGTCAAATGCTCTCGAATCTTTTCTCCGGTAAACTTCTCCAATCTGTGCATTAACTGTTCGAAATAATTTTCACGAATGTGATCTTCATCTTGAATGCCGGGAGCTATAGGCATCAGAACAAACAAATTCTCTTTGCCTTCAGGTGCCACAGAATCGTCAGTCTTGGAAGGGCAACAAACATAAAACAGGGGCTTCTTAGGCCATTGCTTGGTTTCATATATCTCTATAGCATGAGGGTTGAGATCTTCATCAAAAAAGAGATTATGGTGTTGCAATTTGTCTATTTTTTTATCTACTCCTAAATAAAAGAGCAGGCAGGAGGGAGCAAAAACCTTTTTATCCCAGTATTGCTCTTTATAATTGCTGTATCCGTTTTTGAGTAAATGACTGTCTACATGATGATAATCAGCACCTGCTAATATAGCATCCGCATCTGAAGTAAAATGTATTCCGGACAAACTCCTGGCAAGGTTTTGCTCGACACTTATTTGCTCTACCGCTGATTCGTTAAAAAATTGGACACCTTGTTCTTCTGCTACTTTTTTCATGCCCTCAATTACTTTTACAAAACCTCCGATGGGGTAGAAGGTGCCTAGTTTTAGTCCCGCATAATTCATCAAACTATATAAGGCAGGAGTGTCTTTGGGCATGGCACCAAGAAAGAGTACCGGGAATTCCATCAAAGCGATCAATCTTGGATCTTTGAAATATCGTCTAACGTGCTTACTAAAAGAAGTAAAGACCTGCAATTTAAACAAGCCGGTCATGAGATCAGTTCTCATCAATTCAGTAATGGATAATCCGGGCTGATAGACCAGATCATTAACACCAACCCGGTATTTGTATTCTGCTTCTTTCATGAATTTAACCAGTCGATTAGAAGCACCTTGTTCTATAGAGTCAAAAAGCTCGCAAAGAGCTTCAAAGCTTGAGGGAATGCTAATTTGCTCCGATTCATCAAAAATCATTTGAAAACCGGGATCCAATTTCTTCAATTGATATAAATCAGTTGAAGAATACCCAAATCTGGCAAAAAACTTTTCAAATACATCCGGCATCCAGTACCAACTTGGCCCCATGTCAAACTTAAACCCTTTAGCCTCAAACTGTCTGGCACGTCCTCCAAAGTCTTTGTTTTTTTCATAGACCTTTACATCAAAACCTTCTTGGCCTAAAATTGCGGCACCTGCAATACTTGCAAAACCTGAACCAATAACAGAAACCTTTTTTGAATTCTTCAATTGTTTAATTAATTGCTCGAAAAGTTAAACAAAATAATTGTCATAAGGTTTAGCCAAGCTTGACATTTTTCAAAAGATGTTTAAAGTTTGCTGTATTGCTCTATGGAATTCATCCATGAAAAAAGAGGAGGTAAGGACAATTCATTTTCCAAAAACTTAGAACCGGAGACGATGACCTTACAGTCAGAACAATACTGGTTTAGAGTGTTGACTATTTTCTGACACTTCGTAACAGATTGATTGCGTATCATAAAAAAGTGTATATAATCAGGTTCTTCTGACTTGATTATTGACTCAATATTAGAGTAGGGGACACGCTGACCTAAATAAATTACTTTTTTTCCTTTGCTCTTTAATAAAAAAGAAGATAGAAGCAAGCCAATTTCATGGTCTTCATCTTCAGGTAAAAGCAAGATCCACTTTTGAGCATCTTTAGAAGGCTCTTTCAGGGAATCAATTGCCGTAAAGAGCTTTTGCTTTATTAAATTAGAGATAAAATGCTCTTGAGATGGAATCAGGTCATGCTTTAACCACATCAGACCAACTCGTATCAACATGGGATAAATGACCTTAATATAAGTATCTGTAATACCAAAACTGTCAATTGCAATGGCGTAGGCAGTAGTAAACCTCTTTTCATTATAACTTAGTCCTGCACTTATTATTTCATTAATCAAAGCCTTAATCTGTACATCTGCGGTTGTATCAGTGATGAATTCTTCTACTTTTTGATAGATCTCCGCATCACTCAACGAAGCAACCTTTGATACTTTAAAGCCGTTGTCTATTAAGGTGGTAATGTTTAGCAAACGACGCATTTGATCATCATTGTACAACCTGATGTTGGTATCTGTTCGCTGCGGCACTAAAAGCTGATAACGTTGCTCCCATATTCTAATGGTATGCGCTTTGATGCCACTAATGACCTCTAAATCTTTGATGGAATAAGCAGACATGATTTTTTATTATGATTAGAATACAATTCTTGCGCTTGTTTGTTTAAATACAACTGAATTGTTTATGATTTATAACGTTCCAGTTGTCTACGATCTCTTTTGGTTGGTCTTCCTTTTAAGCCCCATAAACGGTTTTGACGATTGCTTTCCTGAACCTGCTCTATCAACTGAATGTGTTCTTCTGAAGTGGTTTCTTTAAGGTAATCGGGTACAAACTTGGCTCCCATACGAGATTTAGGAAGATTAATAATGGAGTAGTGCCGCCAAACCGGAATCGACTTAATGGCAATTTCATCTCCAATCTTTACTGTTTTAGATGCTTTACAGACTTCGCCATTGATTTGCACTTTTTCAGAGATACAGAGCTTAGCCGCTACGCTTCGGGTCTTGCAAAGGCGAACAGCCCAAATGTATTTGTCGATACGCATGTAGCAAAAGTACTACAGAATGAAGACTACGGCTTTAAAGAATTACAGAAAGCACCAGTAGACTACCTAAAAACAAACACACTAAAGAAATGAAATTTTGATCTCTGTCACACATGCACTATAGACTTAATTTTTCTTCTAAACGATGCATCATAATCAAAAAAAACTAAAAGTTTAATGCTTCAATTATATCATTTTGGCACTTCACTTTCAGTTGTCTCTATTAAGTGAGACATACTAAATTGAGACCTGAAGTGCAGTTAGTACTCGATTGGAATGAGGAGTTTAGGCTATACTTAATTTCGTTTATTAATCATCAAAATGATTGGGTAAAAGGGCTCTTATATTGGCCGGAATTAGATCCCAGTACATACGAATAGCACCTCCTCTTTGGGGTTTAATGTGCCGTGGAGAAGCATCGGGAGATCCTACTGCTGCATCTGCTGCATGGGGGTGATAATGAATCACAAATATGCCTTGTTGTGCACCGCCGGCATTACGCACTCTTACTCTTCGTTCATGGGTTTCCGGCTCACCATTTAAGAGTAGCGAATCAGCATCAATGTTTAAGGTATAGGCAAGATCAACCATCAACAATGAAACTGCCCTTATCCATGCAGGGAAACGGGCATTTTTATCGATTCGATTGAGTGATTGGGTTCTTATTGCAGCAGTTAATACACCAATGGCTGCTCCATTGTTGGCATGGGCTATGGCCAACATATCAGCATAAGGTAAGCCATATCTTCGGGCTTCAGTTATAAAAGCATTCAATACGGCATAATTTGCCGTTTCTTGTTGTAAGGCCCTAATTTCGGTAACACTCAAATTATGAGCAACAAGAGTAGCACATTGGGCGTAGGTATAGCCATCACCTACCATGTCGTATATCGTGTTTAAGCTAGCTACTGTTTGCAACCAGTTTCCCCATGATGGCCATTGACCGTTGATGCCTGCAATTTCAGGGGCAGTATGAGTTGCCAGTGCATTTACAACGGCATCAGTTAAGGTTTCTACTCTCGCGGGAAGCATGGAAGTAAACAGGGTATTAATTTGAACATTAGTCCTTGCTGTTATTAACGTGATCATTCGATCGGCACCCATAGTGCCAATTCGGGCTGATAAGTTGGTGATGGTTTGTAACGCTCCAAGTAATCGATTGGTATCCATCGCTAGAAGCTCTTCTATGGTATTTATTCCATGAGTGGTATAGATGGTTCTTAATGTTCCAACTGCTGCAGCACTTTCACCAAAGGTGGTAAAGTTTTCATCTCCTAATAAATCAAATAGAATGATGCGCTCATTTGCACTAAAGCCGGCTGTGGTAAACCCATTTATCGCTTCATAGTTGACTAGTCTATCTTCATCTCCTAATTCATCATCACCCTCTAATTCTAAATCACCAAAGTCATGCTCGTCTTCTGCAAAGTCGGTATAGGTGTTAATAGCAGCAAGGGCTTGGGTAACGGCATTCGCATCATCGGTGGCATTTTTGGTCGCATTTAAAGCAATCCATGACTTTAGAACTGCTACTACAGATGTCCATGCCACACCAGCAAGTTCGAAATCGACCTCATCTAAATCATCTATGTATGCATCGTCTACAGCTTCATTATTGATGTTTAAAACACGCTGTACGGGTTGAGTATTGCTTGTTTTTTGTTGAACTAGGGGAGTAGGTTGGGTATCGGTAAGGGAGGGGGAGAAGCTCTCTTGTGTGGAGGCTTGAAGGGCTTTAGCACCCATTACATCTGCCTCTAGCTCTAAAGCTGTGTCATTGTTGATGGCAATACCTTCCTTTGATTGAATGGTGGGCCTAACTCTTCCCTGTTTTTGTTGCACGACATGCCAGGCTTCGTGAGGTAAATGTTTTTCTTGTCCAGAAGCAAGGTGTATATCGTTTCCTTGTGCGTAGGCATGCGCATTCAATTGTGCCGGCTTTGAAGAATTGTAATGTACCCTAGTGTCGTCTAGGGCATAGCCAGACATATTTTCCATCGAAGCTTTAAGTCCATCAGGCAAGCCGGTTTTATTAACTTTTTGCTGTATAGGAAGCTCTTTTTGGAAAGCATGCCCATCAGCTTCTTCGACTCTTGAACTTTGGTTGGCTAAGTCGATTAATCGTTCTTCCTCAGCAGCCTCTGGACGATAATCTTGATATAGACTTGATAAACTCTGAGCATACTTGTTCTGAACACGATTAGCTTTTAACTGCGTTTGTTTTTCTTTTTTCTCGTCAGAATAAATACCCATAGGGTAGAAGTATTGTCAATAAAAACACCTAAGTGCCTTACTCAAAGAACGATGTAATACCGCAAAAAGACAATAGGTATTACTACGCGTTTTTTGCATATAATGGAGGAGAGGCTTTGGCTTGGTTGAAGAAATAACTACATTAACACAAACTGTTGCATTATAAAATTTTGATAAAAGAAGTGTATTTTAGTCAGAAAGAAATTGAAGTGTTTATGAAAACAAGACTACTGCCCATTGTTTTTGCCTTTATTACTTTTTCACTTTTTGCCCAGAAGAAACCCATCAATACAGAACTATATGACATAAGTAAGGCCAATAGTTTGAACGTATATTATACTGTATCGGATATTAAAATGAACCATGCGGGGCCAAATGCTTTTTATGTGTTGATGCAAAATCACATCGAAAAGAGAAGTGGAAACAATTACTTGGGAAACTATTTGATATACAGAAGAAGAAAAAGCGATCTACAGGTCATAGACTCTCTAATCATACAAGGAAATTTAAGGGTAGAGCAATCAGAAAGCGATAGCTATGGGAATTTATATCTAGGAATGAGGTTTATTGATTCCATAAATATTCCTAATGCGCCTACTTTATACAGCAGCGCAAGAGAAAGTGTTTTAATGAAACTAGACAGTAACTTTAATGTGGTTTGGGCACAGCAATCACCCTTAGAATACGAAGGCTTTGGTATTTCACCTGACGGAAATTTTGTCTATTTAATAGGCGATCATGGAGGTTTTGGTGGAAATGTCACCTTTACCAAGTTGAACCAATCAGGTAATTTGGTAAGTAGCAAACTAATTACTGGTATTGGATATGTAGACCATGTAAAGGTAGATTTGCATGGGAATTTATATGTTGCTGGAGGATGCATGAATAACAATGCTCAAATTGACAGTTTGAATTTGAGTCATTCATACAACTACAGTTTATATTATGGCAAGTTTGATAGCAGTATGACAGCCATTTGGTTCAAAATAATGGATGACATTACCTGTGAATCTCCACAATTACAGATAGACGGGCAAGATCGCTTGCATTTTTTATCGCCTCTAAATAAGAGTTTGCAACTAGACACCTTTAATCTTGTTAAATACATGACGGGCAGAGATGACTTCTTATACAGCATTACTCAGCCGAATGGACAAGTGGAATCGGTTCATCAAATGAATTCTGTAAATGCAGGCAGTTCAGTAGAACATATTTTTGGTAAAGGCTTTAGTCAAAGTGAGGATGGTATGGCAATGGTATTTATACAAGAATATCAAGATACAGTACAATGGAGTGCAAATCATCAAAGTATTTCGCAACATAAAGATCCTGTTATTGTGGAGTATGACTTTCAGGGTAACATAACCGGAGCATCTAGCTTTCCGACGCCATCCAGAGAGTTTGTAAAAAGTATATTGTACATTGATTCCGGCAAAGTTATCATAGCAGGAAATCCTGCCGGTTATCTTCTGTATGATTTTAATGATACTTTAACAACTACTTTGTTGCAGTATTATGTTCAAGAATGGAAAGTGCCGCTAAGTGTTGGAGAAGAGGAAGAACACCTTCAGTCTAAATTAAAATCATTTGACTTTTATCCGAATCCGGTAAAGGATGTCTTGTATTTTGATCAAACCTTCAGCGGTCAGTTATTTAATCAAATGGGAGCGCTTGTAAAAGAAATCAATAGTGCACGATCTGTAAATATTAAAGATTTACCAAAAGGTTTATATTATCTAAGAGATCAGAATGGGTTTGCTGATCGATTAATCAAACAATAGATGAAATAATAGGAGAGTAATGATTTAATTACCAAAATTACTATTTAACATAATATTAATTATAGGACAAAAGGAATAAGTAAATCCCTTAATACGAGCCATTGCGAGTATTTATACATAATATCAGATATAGTGACAAGCCAAAGGATTGTTCTATATCGGTAGATATTATGTTAAGGGATGCTACTTACAAAATCTGTAGTCATAATTTTCAATATTCCGCACTAACCTCAATTAAATTTTAAATACGATCAGGAAATGAACTTATAATTTTTAGGTCATGATGAATTCATTTCGGCATCTCTAAAAATTACTCTAAATACTCCTTTAATTTCTCTACAAGAATTTCTTTTAGCTCTGAGCTATTGTATGCATATCTATCATTTATATGTAGCACAGAAATTTTTGAATTGTATGCTTGGCTGAATATGCGCTGTATTTCTGTTTGATGTTTGTTTTCCATACAGAAAATCAAATCTGCCCAATCTAACTGTGCAGCATCTATGTATTGCGTACCTAGTTGAAAGCAGATCTTTTGATTAGTGCCAGCAGAATCATATTCATGTTGTGGCCAATATAATTGAGCATACTCTTCTGCTGTAACAGAACGGTCTTTATTGGCGGAACATATAAATAGAATTTTCAAGTTGTCTAAATATTATGTTAAATAAGTGAATTATTTTAACTTTTGACCACCAATTACATATCCATATCCAACAGTTAAAACGATCAAATTTCCTTCAATAGGTTTATAGCTAATATCTGTCACTGTTAGTCTTAACCTTAAATAATGATCCGTTGTCTCTCGATATGGTACTTTAACAAAGTTTACTGACTTCCAAAATTTGAAATCATAACTTAAGCCATATGACCAACCATTCTCTTCAAACATTAGCTCCTTCTCGCCTTGAGTATTTCTAGCAACATAATTGGTAAAGCCTAAAAATGGCATAATCTTCGACTTCCTGCCCTCATGAATTAAATAACCTAAACCAAAATTGCCGTGATTTATGTTGCCTTTATCTCCTCTGCTCCAAGGTTCGTTGCCGATCTGAAAATCGGCTGTTATTTTATTTGATAACATATTAACTGCTGTAGTAAAGAAGAAACGCCTATAAAAAAAGTCTAAACCAAAAACAAAACCTGAATTGATGCTAAGATACTTTGACAAAGTTTCATCTTCTATAAGGCGTCCATAGCCCAGAAAGAAGCTACACTTAAAATTGCGAGCCTCAACTTCTGGGTAAGCTTCAATTGGTATTTGGTCAATTAAGTTTTGTGTTGAATCCAACTGCATGTGTAAATAAGAAATACTAAGCGAATCAAGCAGTTGCTCCATTTGTTCAATAAATTGTCTACCGGCATCATGTGCTCTTAAGTAATGAGCATTTAAGATTTCTTCTGAATCATTATAATCTTCTTTCCTTAATAATTTAACATGTAACCTCCTACGTTCAATTTCTGAGAGATTAAAGATGACTTGATTAAAGTCTAGAAGTTTTTGTTGCCTGTAACTCTTGCGAATGTATGAGACTTCAGGGTACATGAAGTTTTTAGTTCCGAGAATAGTGAGATTAGAATCGTTTCGCCTTAATCGTTTGAGAGTGTACCCAATATTATATACAATGCGAGTAACGGAACTGTCATTTTTTACTGGAATACCTCTAAAGTCTTCAAAAGTCAGAGGCCCTTCCTCATAATATCGCACGGCCTCATCTTGAGCGCTGATTTTTACACAAAATAAAACGAATAAAGTACAAAGAAATAAGCTCTTTTTCATGATTCAAAAAAGATGATTAATAGCCTTTGAACATCTTTCTACCTAGTTTGAACAAAAAATATGCTAAGAAACCAGATATCAATGAAACAATCAAAGAAAAGGTTAACATGCCTAATAAATATGAATCAGAACTTGGAGCTGTAATAACTGAGCTAACTAAACCAATGAGAGTTTTTAAACAAAATGCACCAATCATTATGGTAAGAATAATAATCACAACTCCGAAGAACTTATAAATCATAATAGTAAAAATACAATTTAACCACTTCTCTCTTTTATTAACTTTTTAAGTTTCATATAACACACTTCTGCTAAGGGTTTCAAGGATTCTCCACGATTCGTAATCTGATAATTCACAGATTCTTCCATACACAGCATATAAGCGTTAGCCCAATCTTCTTGTAATGCTTTTGGGACTTTCATGAGTTTAGAAACCATTTCTAATATTCTAAGGTTGTGCATTTCGCTTCCCTCCAACCCTATTTTATCTAAGCCAATGATTAATTGATTGTGTTTGAGGTCTTGTTGGATAAGATCAATCAGTAATTCTTTATTCTTCATTTTAATATATTCCTTAAAATAATACAGATTATATTAACAATATTGCAGACAAACCTTCAAAAGAACAACTAGATGTAAAGATATTATTAACATTAGTTAGTTTTATCTGATATTACGTACAGATTAATAGAAAACATGACAGAATTAGGACTTTATCTAGCTAAACGATCTATCAATAAATCGGACGTATCTCGGAAAACGGGAATTAGTAAGGTTAGATTAAGTGAACTGACATTGAATGAGAAAACTCATTTAAGAGCTAAAGAGCTCTATTTAATCGCTTTAGCTATTCATGTTGATCCTGCTGAAATGTTTACTGAGCTTTATAAAAATGTTTCTTTAGAATCTGAAGACTAATCCCCTACTCTTTTGATTTATAATTGAGAATCAAACTAGGGTGCGTGTAGAGCATAGATTCAAGTATATGAATTTCTACTTTTAGCCTTTCAATCATATTCAAATCTAGTCTAGCTTTCTCAAAAACTTTTTGTTTAACGTATTTATTTAGTGCAACAAAACCATTTCTAACGTTCGAATATTCCTCTGAAATCATAAAGAGAACGAAAAGCATAACTATTAAAATTGCTTTGTTGATTTGAATGAAATAATTAAGATCGTATGAGGAGTAAAAAAGAAACATTAAAACGTGTCCCAATACATAGCCGATTATAATCAACCATTTTATGTATGCTTGAAACTTAATAGCTTTATTTTCTAACCTAGTTTTCTCTTTGTTTAAGTCAATTAACTTGCCATTTAGATTAATAATGTGCGTCTCTATATCAACAGGTAACTTGTCGAAATTTATATCATCATAATTTGGTTTTGTTTTCTTGAGCTTAACTCGACCTAATAGAAAGATAAATCCAATAACTGCTACAATAATTGCAAATATTATTATCAGCGTTGTATTCTTTTGGTACCACTTATCTTTTTCTTCTGCCTCTTGCATTCAATTCACATTACAGAGCTAGTTCTCTTCATCAAAATATATCTTGTAGAAGTTTTTTCCTTTTGATTCATCATACCCTTTCTCAATTAGACTCCTATTCCCATGAATGTATAAATGGAAGTTCTTATCAAGCTTCAAAACACTTTTGAATATTCTCGATTGTTTCTTTACAGCATGATTGGAGATTTCGAAATCGTCAATACATTTTACTTCGTTCTCATGCTCATAGTAGTCTTTATAATTCTTAAAACTTGAAATCACATCATTATTCGCAAATACTTCATTTGCAAAATGCTCTTCTTCAAATTGCTCATTACTTTTAAAATATTCAACAGATCTATTTAGTAAATCAATTTGGTCAGCCCTTTCTAATTCAACTTCACTTGGAAGTTTCTCAGTTATGAAAGATCGTGCTAGATTCAAATATTGCGTAGTACTATGAAATTCGTTCTCAATGCTTGTAATGTTTAAAAAGTCCTCAAACCAATATTGTGCTTCACCACGATTTGATTGATCGACAGCTAAAACTCTAAATCCATTATCTCTATTACTGTTTAGTATAATACATCCTTTATCTAGTTTATTTGTGCTAGTACCTTTTTCTAATCTTAAAGTGTAATTATTCAAACTTGAGTCTAACTTTAGAAAAGAGGTTTTATTTTCCGCTTTAAATATTCCTATGGCATCATAAGCTTTTCCCTCTAATTCAACTTTTTCTAAAAATGCTATATAGAGATCACCATTTTTTATGTTTGGGTGGTTTGAGCAATTATATAAGTGTTTTGCCAGATTCTTTGACTGTTCATGAAATTCATTATTACTATCAAATATTCTAGATACATATTGATAAATAGGATTTAATTCAACTTCATCATTTGTAAATGTGAATCTAAATTGTTCTTCTGTTTTAAATCCATTAACTACATATTTTAAGACTTCCTCTCTTAGGGTATTATCGCTGATATCTAGTTCATCAGCTGATAAGCTAACTTCACCACCATTTACTTTATTTTCTACTCTATGTGCTGAAAGCCTTATTAGGTTACTATTTATATATTCTAACATTTTTTAATTAATTATTCCTCCCCATAGTGTTGTAATTTGATCTAAATCTGATTTATCAAAATCATTTCCCCAATTATCATCTAAATTGAAAGGGTACTTTTCATTAGCAAACCAAATGATAAATACTTCAGGTTGAGTTAATAGTGGAATTTCGTGAAATCTCACTTTATTCTGATCAAATATTCTCTTAATTTTTGTGTCATTGGTATTTATGAAGTCAATAATGCTTATCGAAATTTCTTGTTTTATTGCTTCATCAAAGTAAGTAAGTAATATCTTTAAAGTGTAAATAGCCAACTCTCTATCAAAGTCAACTTTTGCATACTTATAGATTTTACCTTCTAGCTTTCTAAGAAGTGAATATAGATAGTTATCTGATTGATGTATTAATGAGTCATTAACTGCAGAAAACTCATCATCAGCAATTTCATAGAGTGATAATAACCTATAAACTCTTCTTTTAAGAGGATTAGAAATCTCAGCTTCTTGCTTATATGAAAGACTATGAGCAGCATTTGACCAAGCATGCTGATTTAGAGTTCTAACTTGAACTTCAAATACAAGATTATCCAAGTACTTATAATCTTTAAATGTCTCTAAATTGGTGTCTATTTTTAGATCATAATGATTTGATAAATAATCAAGTCGGTTAAAATCAAGGTCATCCTTCTTCTTATCAATATTAACTACTATAAATGAGTTTTTTAAGAATTCATCTAACTTGTCAAGTTCATCTTTGAATGTGCAAATTATTCTTATTCCAAGTTTATCATTCAGCTTGTCATAGTCATATTCCTTGTCTTTAAGCTTCTTCTTAATTTTTTTGACAATACTTAATATATCCTTGGTTCTATATGATACCTCAGGTAATATTTCTATTGATGGAATTTCTTTCTTAAGAAATTCAGTCACTTTTGCCCCTAATTCTTCATAAAGAGGCTCATCCTTCTCCCACTTATCTACAACTTCCTCAATGGCTAACATTAACCTACTTTCTTGATTCTAGATACTATTTCTGCTTTATGTTGTCCTGAGTTCAATGTTTCTAGCTTCACCTTGTCATCGAACACTCCTTTACTTCCCATGATTGATATGCCATTCTCGAATGTGAGCATAATTTTTTTGATTCGATTATCAATTAATTGAGTATCCTTTGGAAATGCGACAAACTTTATATCCTTAGATTCAAGGAAGTTTTTGTAGTCATTTCTTTCAGATGTTGATTCTAAATAATTATCCGCAAATTCCTTTGGATTAATCATAGAACTATTCATTTGCACATAAGAATTTAAATCCTGAATATACTTAGTTCTTACCACAGGGTCTTCAATAGTATCAATAAATGCTCTTGATTGAGAAAAGAATTTTTTTGTTGAAATTTTAGGATCTTCAAAGGGTATACAACCGAGAAAAAGAGAAATGAAAAATGTAGTAGTTGTTCTATTAACTTTTGGATTATTTTGATAATCCATGATAGAGCCATCAAAATTACTTCCAAATTTTTCTCTTGAGATAAATAATGCCACTTTAAAAACTTTTGTCTTTTGAGTAAGCATTAAATTTTTAACTTCTATAATATTGAATGATTTAGTAATAGGGTCGAGACTTAACTGTGCACCTTGATCTCTTTCCAGCTTTAGTATCACGCAGGTTCTATGATCATTAATCTTTCCTTGAATTACAACTAAAATTCCGGCCGCATTATTTCCTTTTTGTATTTCAAAAAGATGTTTTGCAATTTTTTTTGATTGCTCTACAAAATCAACTTCGTTATCTTCATCTTTTATTAAGTCTGATAAAAGCCATGGAACAGGAGATTCACTTTCAGGATCGATACATATTTTAAATGCCTTATCTCTTCCCAATGCCTCTACTACTTTATCTTTAAAAAAGAATCTTAGTCCATCTGTAATTTCACTTTCTTGTTCACTGTATTTTGGCTCATTACTCAAGTCATCTTTTTTGTGCTTGGGTATATCATGAACTATTATTTTTTCTACTTGAATCGTGCTTAGATCTAATTGGGTAGCCATTGAATTTTAGATTATGATTGAATTGTCTATTAAGTTTTTTGATAATCAAAATGTTAACTAGAGTAATGACGAAACTAACAATAAATTTGAATAAATAATAGAGTATAAATACTCATTTTTAGAATCTTAAAATATCTCATTTATACAAAAAAGTTAAATAGACCTTTCATTAATCAATATTATAATATTTTAGCTAAGTTCATAAATATATTTACCTATGAGTCGATTTAAGAAAATTTGGAATGATACTGTTTGGAGTAAAGTAATTGCGTTTGGAATAATAACATTATGCTCTACTATGTTTTTTTATATAAAAAGCATCATCTATAATAGCACTTTCCAAGAAGCTTTCATATCAATATTTAAGTACCCCAATATAATTTATACAATTATTATTATCATTATTCTCTTAGGTGTAGGGATGTTTATATACTTGAAAGTGAATAGAAAAAAGGCAAGCTCAAGAGAACAGCTATTAACTAAAACTAGAGAAGATAATATTACAGAGAATGAAAATGATATTGCAAACGATCTAGATAAGACTATTATTACTGAAGCTCCAACAGTTTTTTTTCATTATAGAGTTTGCGATAGCTTTCCAGGTGTGGAATCATTTAAATGGATAAATGACCCTTATGCTGCAATTGAGCGTTTACTAGATTTATTAAAAATACCTACCTATTTTGATGAAGCTAAAGGGTATGGGACCACTACAGACCCTATTTGGTGGTTTAATGGTCGAGGAGCATTGCCTATTAGATCTTTTGAAAGACTTGATAGTACTCACTGTTTAATGGAGTATGAAGAACTGAATATAAAAAAAATAGCTATTGTAAGAGGCTCATCTTATTTTCATGATTTCGTTTACATTGAAACAAATATAGATATGCCTACAGGTTTGTATGAAAATGAAGAACAGGTTAAAGCATATCTAAAGAAAGGTGAACACTACGATGAAGAATATGCTATATTCAATGGCACATTTATCACGAGATCTGAATATGATGATGGTGCAGCCGAGAGGAATGGAAAAATAATTAAAACTAATAGCGCTGAATTAAGGAAAAGGCATCTTACACCTTATAATTTCATTATTTCATCAAAATACTCTCCTTTTAACTCTTTAGAGTTTTCCAAAAAAGCTCCACAATTTTTTAAGAACCTCTTATCAGGTTCTATTGATTTTGAAAGCTTTATTGATTTTATGCACACTTTGCCTAAACATCATGCTGACCATTAATTGTTAACTTCCTCCCCTATTTCATACACATTTACAAATCTTGCTTTGACTTTTTTCGGGTATTTGTGAACTTCGTTTGTCTCCGCAAGCTTTGCAAAAGAGTATTTCATGCCTTTTCCCAGAATTTAAGAGAGAATTAAAACTTGCCCCACTCCGCTTCGCTCCGTGTTTTTATTAAAAAAAAACTGAAATTCTACCAAGCCATAAATTTTGTCACAGTTTGTTTTGTCCTCAAGGCCAAAAACTCCGCCAAACTTAAAAGACAACATAAAGTGAATCAAAATTTCTCCCCGCCTTTCTTGTTTGGGCAGGTACATGTGCCATTCCGAACCTTTAGAGGGGGTGCTTAGTCCCTTGTGGCATAAACGCCGCAAGTATATTCAATACATTTACAAAACTGTATGAAAAAAAATCAAGCAACAACTTACAAAACCTCGAATGCTTGGTATGTGATTTTTTTGTTTGCCTTGCTTTGCCCTATAGCAAAAGAAGCTGAAAAGGGACTGCCCGATCTTATGGTATTTATAGCAAGCCTATTGCTATCTCTCGTTTCACTGTGGTATTGGATAAAATCTGTGCTCTGCATCCTCAGATCTGAATTTAAAGGGGGCAACAACCTTCTATTTAACAATCCTGATTCTACCGTGGTTGAAGAACTGTTTTATACAACCATGGGTTGGGCTATTCCCGTAGGCATAATCTTTTTAACATGGGTAGGTGACTTCATTGAATTTCCCGAAACTCGGATATTTGGTTGAGAACGATTGTTTCTAAAGTGGCACCTTTGCTTGTCTGCTACAGGAAGATTCTTAAAATAATGATAATTATGTTGATAGATCTTAGTATAAAGAGATATCTATACATTGGCTTTTATTGACGATAACAGCATAAGATTTGCTAGAATGAGGGATGATAAATTGATTAGCATCACTAAGGAGAGGATATGAACCGGAAAACAATAGTGATTAACTAACCTAATATTGGCAATTGATATCGCCTAGAGATTCTGATGAACGTCACACAATGTAAAGATAAACCTCATGTTCAAGCCCATGCTCATCCAACACTTGATGCTTTTCTTTCTCTTGCCATGCAGGAATATCAAAATCGTGGGTCACTACCCTAGTTCCCGGTTTTAATTCCTGCTCTAATTTCAAAGAGAGTTCTCCAAGACTCCATCTCGTCAGATACAAGTATACCCCATTAGCCTGCTTAAGGTCGGCATTAAAAAAACTCTCTTCTTTAATTAGAATGTCATCTTCAAGATGATGATTTTGAATGTTTTGTACTGCCTCTTTTATGACCTCAGGCCGCAATTCATAGCCAATTCCTTTTGTTTTAGCCAATTGATAGGCGCGAATCAAAACCTGAGCATTACCACAACCAAGATCCATCAGTATTTCTCCTTTTTTTAAGTTGAGAAGGTTCAATTTATAGTCGATCAGGTTTTCTGAACTTAATACATAAGGTTCTGCTAAGTACATCGAAAGTATGTTGGTTAAGGTATTGTTTAGCTAGCCACCAAATTAATACAATCAGACTAATCTCAGATCATTTTCTGTGAAGACTTAGTCATAAGCTTATCCAATGCCTCACCAGAAATTTCCAATCCAATATTGTCGCGACTTAAAATGATCATAATCGATAATCCACATAAAGAAAACATAAAGAAGCCTCATAGTTTCATAAGGCTTAGTCAAGAAGAGATACAACTTTGCCAAACTATATGTTGACCTCAAAATCGTTCAAGTCAGGCTTGACCCAACAATGTCTGGCTGTGGTTGAAAACAAGAGTTGACGACTATAATAATCAAGAGGGTAACTGCTCTTTCCGAATTCAGAGTTAATCATAGCATTACATTTGTCTTCGATGCTTAGATGTTTTGTCTTTCTCAAAAAATCACTTGCAACCAAAAGCCAGAACTTTGTAATTGTCTCATGATACCCTTCTGTATCAGTATTTTCAGTTCCTACCGATTCATTATGCTTGCGAATCTTTTCTCTCACATGGTTCAATGCTTCTTTAAATGAATACTTAGAGCAATACCACAGCGCAACAACTATATGTGCTTCATGTGTCCATTCGAGCTTAGGTAACTTTCTTGACTCAAATCGTTCAATCAAATCGTGAATTTCCTGATGCGTATAATTTTTCATTTGAATTAAAATTTAAACATAAAAAAACCCGGCACTTCTCTAGTCCGGGCTTAATAATTTCTTTATTTGAAAAGTCAATCTTACTCCAGACTACAATAGATTTTTTGATTCCAAACAAGCTGTTGTTTGGTCAAGTTAGAACTAAATGTATTCCAGGTACAAACTTTCATTGCTGTAAATATAACAACAGTTTCTTTAATGAAGCACTTAAAGTATATTCTTCATTCCATGTATACCTTCGACATTAATTTCTATAATCTAATGCCTCTACCAAAATTCAACGATTGAGGTGATTGACCTTCAATTCATCTTATCTCGAAATACCTTAAACCATCCATTTCTAACTGATGAAAATTGACTTCAAGCAATAAGCGTTCGTTTATCACGTCTTAAAGACCACTTCAACACGTGTTGAGTAGCTGTTTAACACGTCTTAAACAAGAGCTTATCACGTGTTAAAAAAGGGCTTAATGCCTTCTAATTATAAAACACTATATATCAACACATTAAAACAAGAACATTGTGCAAGACTTGCTTGAGATTAAAGCATTCGCACCAATTTCCCTCCCTCCTCCTACTTTTTTCGTACTCTTTTACGACCCACGACTTGACTTGATTGAAATAGGTTTGCTCCGAAATCATTTATTTATTTTTAAACTTTAAGACATGAACAAGTACATCATAGCTACTCTCTTTTTAATCTTGGCATTTGGACACTATGTCAATGCTCAAACTGCAGTCGACAGCTCAGCTCATAAATTGCCCTATCCTCGATTTTCTACCTTTTTAACCGAAGAAGAAAGTTGGGAATTGCACAAGGAGGCTTATCAAAAAAAGCTGGAAGCTGAAGAACTTTCCAAAGAAGAAATGGAACTGAAAATGCTTGAATACGAAAAGCAGAAAGAAGAGATGATTGCACGCATTAAAAACCGGAGAATGCAAATAGATAGACGTAGAGAATTCGCTGAAGCACATCGCAATAGAGCAAAAAGAATGAGGAGTATGGCAGAACAGAGAAGAAAGCAAGCACACGAAAGAAGAAAAACGGCCGTAGGCTTAAGGAAACAAGCGGCCGAGATGCGCAACGATTTCAAAAAGCTACATCGCGAAGAGCTTAGTTTTTCTAAAGACAAATCGGAAAGTCGGTCAATTAAAGTATCCGTCGATGAAGAGGGAGCTTTGTTCTTTAAATCCAAAGCTTCAGTTATTTCTGGTTATGTTCACATTGAAATTTTTGACCCCAATGGGAAAAAAGAGGGCGAATTGTCCTTAGAGCAAAGTGAAGCCAATGATTCGGAAGACAACAATAAGGTCACCGGCACACTTAATAAAACCATCAATGTGGCCAAAGCTGGAGACTGGCTCATTAAGATAAAATCAGAAAAATCTCAAAGCATTATTGCTATAGCTGTTGTACAGTGGACAAATCATTCCATCGATGAATAAATTAAAGGCCTTTGTTTTCATAATCTGGAGTTTACTTGCCGGATCAATTATAGCCGGAGAGAGTGATACTTCAGGATATATAAAAGGCAACTTGCAGCTTGATGAGCGCTGGGAAAGACACATTTACCTGAGTTATATTGAAACCATAGAAAATAAATATGCAGTATCCAATCAAATGATCGTAGCAAGTGCTCCTATAAACAACAAAGGTGGCTTTAACATAAAACTCAATAAGGTACCTGAAGATTGGAGCCTTGTGCGCATGCACATTGTCCAAAAAGGCAGCCCTAAAGCTTCACTCATTATTGGTGGTCAAGATGAAAATCATCTCTTTTTAGTGCTCAATCGCAAATCTAAGATAGAAGTATATAACAACTTAGACAGTGCCATTTTTAGTCGTGTTTCCATATTGGGTGCACCACAAATGAAAACCTTCGATCTGATTAATTCCTTGAAAAATTACGCCTACTCTCTAGACTACGATGACTCTCTGATTGAAAGGCGGTTTATGGAAGAAGTCATTGCCGAAAAGTTGAAGTTGATTGCCGACACTTGTAACAATCCCTTAGTTGCACTTTATGCCTTCTATCAAACGGATTTTGAAAAAGACCAATCCTTTTATCAAACATTCTTATCCAAATGGGAAAATGAAAACAGCAGCTATTGGGTGCCCTTAAAAAGGCAAGTGCCGAAGTCTAAGCAATCAATATGGCTTTATATCACCATACTTTTACTTTTTGCTGCATCGGTGATTGCTCTTTTCCGGATGATTTATAAAAGAAAAACTACCAAACTGAAAAGCCTAACAGTGCAAGAACGAAAAATATTTAAGTCTCTACATCAAGGGGCAAGTAATCAAGAAATTTCCGATGAATTCAATATTGAATTAAGCACCGTCAAATCTCACGTGAGTAATATTTACACCAAACTAAATGTGAAGTCACGAAAGGAGGCCATGAATGTAAAAATGAAATAGAGATGCTTAAGCCTTTACTATTTTCACCAACAGCTTAAGGCACGCTGCATTCTGTTTTTGCTGGTTTTGCAATTGAGTTAACAATCCTGTCATAGCGTCTAACAAATCTGACGAGATGAGTGGATTTAAAGCCTTTTTCTTGTTTAGGAATTGGTCAAATTTTAAAGCCTTTGAATTGAGGTAATTGAGTTGAAAGACATAAGCATCAAATTGATGAAGGCATTTTAAAGGTGTGTATGCATTTAGCTCTTTTGAAATACCAAATGGAAAAGAAGGAAAGGAGAGATAATTATTGTAATTGCCAATCTCTTTTTTGTAAGCGTCTTTCAGTTCGGCAAAAAGGTAAGCCTGATAATTATACATTCTCTTTAAGGCATTGCCATCTATGGTTTTAAGCTGAGCCACTTTTAGATTGAGTTTCGCAGGTTTGGAAAAATCTTCAGGCTTTAGCTTCAACTTAATCACGTTATTATTCCCTTGGACAAATGCACGTTCAGCAGACTCCAAATTGCAAACCTTAGCATATCGCTGCACCACTAAATAATAGGACTTGGCAATCAACTCTTTACTCTTTAAAGGATGCACCAATGGATTAAAACTAAGTTTCAACTGAGCGGCATCTTCGCATGTTGCGGTAAAGTTTAGATTGAAGTCTTTATTCAACACATAAAATGCTTCACTTGCTTGATAAAAGCTACGCTTTCTACCTTCATACAAAGAAGCATAATCTTCAAGGTCTGCAATCAATTGACTTAGCAAGGGGGAAATGGCTTTACTAAGGCCTTGAATTTCTTCGATCATCGTATACATTTCAGTACCATAATCTGCGGCATTGACAATGGAAAAGCAATCTCCTATCTTGCTCATTATAGAGGTATAGGAAACGTCGAGTTGTGCTACTTTCTCCTGAATAGCAAACAACTCCTTTTTTTTGACTCCGCTTAGTTTGATGTGTTGATTGATAATGTTGTTCAGCTGGTTTTCGAAAGAAATTTTCATGGCTTGTATTCCCGTTTGCGTTAATCGCTAAGGTAATTCATTTTTTGAATTAAGAGAATTCTTTACTCCCGATGATTAAGCCAAAACTTCCTCATTTTTCTCATAGAACATTTCATACTCTGTATGTTTTCGCTTCATAAATTAACCCTATATTCAAATCGTGAAAGCGTTGCGTTTTGTTCTGGCTGTGTTTTTCGGCTTTATTGTTTTGATGATCTACATCTCATCGCGCTTTGAACACATACCGGATACAGGCACCTCCAGGAAAGAAATACCTCTAACCAATTGTCCCGAAACCTATTGGGATACACTTAAAACACGATTTCATCGAAGAGCATGGAGAGACAATTACTACAACACTTTTTGCAATACCTACCAACTCAAAGAAGAGAGCTATCAGGATGCCCTTGAACGGAGATACCATTACGAAGATTACATGGCCAAAGACTATATTGAATTCTGGGGGCGACTTTATCAATACCTCGCCAAGAAAGACATTAAAATGCTCAAGCCCTTATTAGACAGTTTGAAGGGACTTAATGATAGCAATGAATTGGATAGAGATCAATTTGCTGATGTAGTGGTAAGCATGGTACAAGACATTGATTATGCCTATATCTTAAGTCAGGAAAAGTGTAAAGATCAAGTCGGAAACATTGAAAATTGTTTAGAAAATGAAAGATTTGGGCTATTGAGCCCTATTGAATTTCTTTACACCTTAAGAGGAGACTGCGATACACGATCTGTCTTGCTTTACGCTTTGTTTAAAGAATTGGGCTACTCACCTAAAATTGCAGTCAGTAATGCATACCGACATGCCATGTTGTTGCTTGACATCACAGGTCCGGGTACGCATTTAAGTCATCTTGGGAAGAAGTATTATTTTTGGGAAACAACCGCTAAAGGATGGAAGGCCGGTTATATGCCGCCTATTACAGCCGATGTTTCAAAATGGGAAATTGCATTACATTAAAGAATGAATGAAAAAATAGCCTTATTAAGCATTATACAGATCATTAGTGCCTTGAGTTGCGGAGTGGTGATTTTGTTCATCACCTTTCGACTGCTGTCTTGGTATGGTAAACACAAATTAAAGATAGAAGCCACTAATATGGCCTATCAGATTTTTATTGGTGGACTGACCTTTTCCATTGGCTTTATTGTTTCAGGTGTTATTCAACCCATTTTAAGTGCTTACAGAATCTTGAGTGATTCTCACATGGGAACTACCGATTTAACATTGAGCTTCTTATTATACGGCGGCATATACATTGCCACCTCTTATGTCTTGTCTGTCTTTGTCATTTTAACCGGCATAGGCATTTTCACTTATTTGACCCCGATGAATGAATTAAAACAAATCAAGGAAAACAACATTGGGGTATCCATTATTCTCATTTCTATCATTATGGTTTTGGCCTTGATGAGTAAAGATGGAATTTTGCTTTTTATAGAATCAATTGTCCCCTATCCGGAGCTGCCTCCAAAATAATCAACAATCAATCCCTCTGATGGTCATCAAGTTGTATTAAACTACTCAACAAGCTGCCCCATAATTGCCAATAATTGCAATTCAGCATTCTTGGCTGCATATTTGGCTTCGCTTAAGGCTTGCTGGGCATTCAATAAATTGAGTTGTGCCTGACGAAAGGTAATGGCATCGATTTGTCCTCTTTCATAGCTCTCTTTGCTTCGATTAAAATTATCTTCTGCAGTGGCAATGTTATCGCTTTGCGAACGCAACACAAACAAGGCATTTTGATAGCTGGTATAAGCATTTAAAGCTTGAGAACGGATACTCTGCTGCGTAGCTTCTTGATTGATCTGTTGACTTTTTAAACCCAATTTGGCATTCTTTACCGCCACATTGTTTTGTCCGTTAAAAAGTGTCCAACTTAAGCTTAGTCCTGCTTGTGGCCCTGTGGTTTGTGAACCAATGAGAAAAGGACTGTTGGGGTTTTCATTGCCACTAAAATTGTAACCTGCATTGGCATCTATACTTGGCAGCCAAGCTGATTTAGATTGCCCGATGGCATATTGATTCATCTGCAAATTGCTTTTGGCCAATTGCAAATCTAAATTGTTGCTTTCCATCGCCGTCAGTACCTCTTCTTTCGTAATGCCCCGTCGGATGTCTAGAGTTTTCTCTACTGTGATGTCTTGCTCTACCTCTCTCCCCATTACATAATTCAAATTGCGCTTGGTATTCTCAAGTGCCTGTAATCCATTCACCAAGGCAATGCTGTCATTGTTTAAATCCACTTTAGCAGTTAAGACTTCCAGTTGATTGACCTGACCGTATTCGTACTCATAACCCAAACGCTCTAAGCGCTGTTGCGAAATTTCCACGGCTTTGGCTAAAGCTTGATTACTTTCTTCTAATCGTGCGACTTCATAATACAAATTGCTCAACTCTAAGATCGTGTTCTGAATGATCTGCTCCACTTGCAATTGCGTGAACTTCAAACTTTCTTGAGATTGCTTGTAGCGATAGGTTCTACCCATGCCCTCAAACAAACGATAGCTTGCCGTTATGGAAGCACCAAAATTGTATGAATTATTGGCCTCAAATGTTCTGGTTTCGGTGGCTAATTTGTTTTTACCCTCATAATAGTTCCAATTGTAATTTCCTGAACCATTTAAACTTGGTAAATATCCATTGTTGGCCAAGGTGGCGTTATTAGCGGCCACTTCTTCATCTACTTCGGCCAATTGAATGGCATAATTATTAGCCAATGTCAACTTCAAAGCGGCATCAAAAGTCAAGAACTCTTGTGCATGACCACTCTGCCCAATCCATAAAACAAATACGAGTACGCTGATTTTAGTCTTCATGAGATTCCTCCTCTTCTTTTAATTCTTTGTAAGCGCGCTCTACTTCTTCGGGCTTGGGTTTTTCGCCTTCCCAAAACCATTGTAAATAGACTTTTATGCCATTGCTCAAGGAAAGCATCATGGGCAACATGACTAAGGTTAAAATAGTAGCAATACCAATTCCATAAGCAATAGAAATGGCCATAGGGATTAAAAATTGAGCTTGTCGACTGGTTTCAAAAATAAGTGGCGACAAACCGGCAATGGTGGTTACGGATGTCAAGAAAATGGCTCTAAAACGGGAGCTTCCCGCACGGACTAAGGCATCGTTAAAAGGCATGCCTTCTTTTAAATAACCATTGAATTTGGCAATAAATACCAAGCCGTCGTTTACCACAATTCCGACAAGAGCTATGATTCCCAATAAAGATAGAATGTTGACCGGAAAGTCGTGGATGTAATGCCCCCAACCCACACCGATAAAAGCAAAAGGAATCATGAGCAACAACAACAAGGGTTGGCTGTATGATCGAAATGTAAAGGCAATTACAATGTAGATCAATAAGATAATAATCGGAAAAATCTTTTTGGCAGAAGCTCCTACTTTACCTGCTTCCCGATTCTGACCTTCAAAAGATGCCGAAATGCTTGGGTATTTTTTCTGCATCTCGGGAATGATCACATTTCTTATTTCATCCACTATAGCTGTTGCACTTTCCTTGGGATTCTTTAGATCTGCTTCTATTTTTATTTCTCTTTTTCCGTCTAAATGGTTGATGGAAATTTCTCCTCTGTCAATGCTAAAGGTGGCCAATTCTTTTAGTGGCACTCTACTTCCTGAAGGCACCAAAATCCGCATTTCTTCTAAATCTTTTAATGAAGATCGACCTTCCAGATCATAACGCACCCATACAATCACTTCGTCTTCTCCCCTTTGGAAGCGCTGAACCTGTAAGCCGTTGAATCCACTTCTCACTTGTGACATCAGGCTACTTAAGGTCATGCCTAAGCTGTATCCTTTGTCCTTCATTTCCAACTTCACCTCTTTAATTCCTTCAGGATCGTTGTCCAATACATCACGTAAAAGGGAATTGTTGTCCAAAATTTCTTTCAATTCTACTTTAGCCGCTTTCAGTTCTCGGATGTTATATCCTAAAAGGGAAACCGACACCGGCTTGCCGCCAAAATTAGAGCCACCGTCAATCACGAGGCTTTCAGCAGTGGGAAATTTTCCGACCTTTTCAAAAATGGCACCTGCAATTTCAGAAGCTGTGAATTGTCTTAATTCTCCCGGAAGTAAATTGATTTTCAAGGAAGCTGTTGCCGTTCCGGGCCCCAATTGTTTGATAACATTCTCTACAACATCCTCTCCATTGGCTTGTCTAGCCGTATATTCTTTGTTGACTTCCCAAGTCTTCGCCTCTACTATTGATATCAAAGAATCTGTTTGTAAAGGATTTACCCCTTGTGGCATGGTTAAGGTTACAGAAACTTGATCACTTGCAATTTGAGGAAAGAATGTCGCTCGAATAATACCTCCTTTCAAAGCACCAAAAGTGATCATTAAAAGGGCTATAAATAATGCAAAAGATATCGGCTTATTTCTCAAAGACCATCGCAAAAAAGGCAAATAGGTTTTGTCTCTCATGGTCGCCATCAGTTGATCGCCCCAGACATTAAAGCGATAGATCTTTTGATGTGGCGTTAACACCTTAGAATGAGCAATATGAGTTGGCAAAATAATAAAGGCCTCCAGCAATGAAAATCCCAAAGTAAGCATCACTACTATGGTCACTTCCATAAAAAATTCGCCAATTCTTCCATCCAAATAAAAGAAGGTACTAAACGCAAGCATGGTGGTTAAAATTGCTGAAGTAATGGCAGGAACCACTTCCATAGTGCCATCAATCGCTGCTTGAATCCTTCCTTTACCCTTTTCATAATGGTGATAAATGTTTTCTGCGATTACAATTCCATCATCCACCAAAATTCCAATAACGATGATCATACCAAAAAGAGAGAGCACATTGATGGTGACATTTAACATATTGACGAACATGAACATGCCTAAAAAAGAGATGGGTAATCCAAAAGCCACCCAAGCAGCTAAACGGGGACGTAAAAAGAGGGATAAGAAAAATAACACCAATATGACCCCTTGTAAACCATTCTTAAACAGTAAATCTGTTCGCTGAATCACCGTATCACTTCTGTTGTTGACCACAGAAAGCTGTGCATTCTGATTATCTGCATTAAACTGCTCTACATATTCCAGAGTTTTTTCAGCAGCATTAATCATGTCTTCCTGATTAGTCGTTCTTACCTGAATAGAAATGGAAGGCTTACTGTTGTAAAAGGATCGGTTGGGTGTTTCCGACCAGGTATCTGTTACTTCGGCTACTTCACGAAGTAATATTTTTGCCCCGTTAGGAAAGGCTTTCACCACAATGTTTTCTAACTCCTTTGCATAATAGGCCTTGTTTCTCAAACGGATCAAATAGTCCTCTTCTTGCGTTTTTACCGTTCCTCCTGTGACCAGAAGATTGGCTGAAGCAACTGCCTGAGCAACTTCTTGGAAGCTCAGTTGATACTGACGAAGCACTTCTTCTTTTACCGCCACCACAATCTCTTCATCGGGAAACCCGCTAATTTCAATTTGCGACATGCCCTCTAAGCTCCTTAAATCAGACTCCACCCGTCTAGCTATAGTTTTTAATGTGTACAAATCCATGGATTTTCCACTAATGACCAAAGAAATGACATCGGTTAAAGTTTCTTGTTTGGCAACCACAGGTGGTTCCATTTCTGCTGGGAAAGACGGAACTTTGTCTACGGCATTTTTCACGTCTGCCAAAAGCACATCAATATCATATCCCTTTTCGGATTCAATGGTAATGATGGCATAGTTTTCCGAAGACGAGGAAGTAAAACGATCAACACCTAAAAGTCCCCTCAGGTTGTTTTCAATTTTGAGTACTACCCCTTCTTCAATTTCCTGAGGTGAAGCACCGGGATAAGTCACACTGATGTTGATCAACTTGGCATCTTGTAAGGGAAAGAAGCTGGAGCGCATGCTCTTCATGCCCATATAACCCAAAATAGCAAAGGCTAAGATGATGATGTTCCCTGCAACCGGGTACTTGATAAAATGCGTAATGATCTTCTTCATCTTATTGTTGCTTGTATATGGCGACTTTCATGCCCGGAAATGCAGAAGGAGGCACTTTGGTGAGTACTTCTTCTCCATTCTTTAAGCCACTGACAATGGCTGTGTTTTGACTTAAGTGTTTCAGTTCAATTGGTTGAATTGCTAAAGTATCTGCCTGCACCACATACACTTCTTGATTATCGATCAGAGCGGAACGTTTAATTTCAAAGGAGTTGGGAATGCGTTGTGCTTTCACCTTGGCCTTTAAGAACATGCCTTCTTTCAATTGAGCATCTTTTACTTCTACAAAGAAGGTACTGAGCTGACTATTTTCATCGATGGCTTTTACCAAGCGAGCTATTTTACCGGTATAGGTATTTGAAGTGCCTTCTTGAAGCAATTCCACTTTCTGACCTAAAGACAAGTAGTTGGCCGTTTTAGCATCGATAGACGCTTCCATTTCATAAAGCTCAGGCTGAATGAACACCCCTAATAATTGTCCGTTTCGAATAACAGTTCCCGGATCTACTTCCGAAGAAATCAAGACCCCATTATAAGGTGCCTTTATTTTGTACTTTTCGTTGATGATTTCCAAGTTTCGAACCGTGTGGTAGCTGTTGTAGATGTTTCTCCCGATCAAGAATGTTTTAAGCTTTTCATTCTTTACTTCGGGCAATTGTCTTACTGCTTGTTCCGTATCGTATTCTTTTAAATAGGCATCCCAAGTATGAAATTCATTGGGATAGTCAATTTTTAAATCGGGCATAATAGACGTTAAAGCACTTTGAAAAGCACTGCGCTGTGCATACAATTGAGCTCTTTGATCTTGAGAACGAATACTGATTAAGGGTTCTCCTTTTTGAAAAGCATTTCCGGCTTTAAATCGACCTTGATCATCTTCCATTACACCCTGCACTTCGCTGTATAGCTCTAATCGTCTAACTGCCTTTAAAACGCCTGTAGAACTCACATAAATAGGTATGGAGTCGTTCTGCACCTTTGCTGTAAACACAGTAGACACATTGCTTTTGGGCTGAGCTGCCTTTTTCTCCTTCGGCGTAGCAAGAAAGCTGGAAATCAATCGAGCAATAACAACAATGGCTATGGCGATGAGAATGATGATGATTTGTCTTTTTTTCATGGCGTTTCTTTACGATTTTCTAGTTTTTCCATTTCAGCGACAGCATTTTCTCTCAATTGAAGCAAAACACGACGTACAGTTTCTTTTTCTTCTTCTGTAATGCCTTTTTCCACTAAGTCAAACACTTGCTTAAAGATGGGCTTGGATTGTTCAAGAATAGTTCTTCCTTCCTGAGTCAATGAAACACGGTTTACGCGACTATCGTTAGGACAAACTTTACGCACCACGAGTTTCTTTTTTTCTAGGGATTGAACCAAGCGGGTTAATGAACCTTTATCACGCTCTGTGATCATAGCTAAAAAGGACTGAGGTTTATCCTCTTCCTCCAGATGGTGTAACACAATAAACTGCTCCTTACTGAGTGGCAACTTGTGCTCTTCTAACATGGCTCGAATAAAAGCACTGATGTACTTCGCCGTCTTCCCCACTTTGGGAACAATTTTACCTTCCCTTATCTTTACAAATGATTCTTTCACACTGCGAAAGTACCATTTAGTTGCACATGCAACTATTTTGTGTAAAAAAATAAAGTTTTAACAAAGAAAACCTTTGTACAAAAAAAGTCTACAATGGAAATATAAAAGCTGAAGCCTCTTCACATTGACCAACATAATTATTAACTCTCAGCATATAATTATGCCTTTACTCAAAGAAAAATAAAGTTTATCACGTGATGAATGCACAATCAACACGTCTTGAATGTTTAACGAACACGTGTCGGATATGTATTAATGCAGTACAAAAAATCCCCTGGATAAGTTCAGGGGATTAAGAATTTGAAATGAAACATTAAGATCAACCGTATTTTCTAAAAACGAGTTGTTTAAGCATCTCCTGAAGCCCTTTAGCCGGATAGTAGCGAATTTTACTGTATCTGATCAAGGCAGGTTTAGCCTCTGTTATCAAATCGCTGCCTTTAGAATTAAACCCCACACGAAAAGTCCCCAGCTTGCCTAGTCTGACAATTTTACCTTGCGCAAGTTGTTGACTGACCGCATTGGCCATTCCAATTAAAACGGCATAGATATCAGCTTCTCTTACTGTACTGCCATCACTCATCAGTTTAGACAATTCTTCCAACTCAATTGCACCGGAGTAAACAGGTGATAAATAGAACTTCTCAATTGTCCGATTTTGAGGATTGGGGCGACTAATGATTTTATACCTGATCATGATCTGAGGTTTAATTGGTAAAAGATATATAGAGTTTTAACTTTGATTTTCATTAGATTATTGCCCTCATTAATATCTTTGGAGGCTAAACAAGCTCTCATGAACAAAAGAACTCCCCTTTTATTTTTCTTTTATTTCATCTTTCAATTGGGTATGGCCCAGCCAAAAACTGCCCAAGAATTTCAAGATGAACTAAACAAGGAGTATGCAGACTCAAGCAAAACGCCTTTGCTGATGGAAGATTGGGCCAAATTTGAAGGGCTACCCTTTTACCCAATAGATTCCACATTTATTGTATTGGCTCAATTTAAACGCACACCTAACAGTGAACCTTTTGAAATGCAGACAACTACCGACCGCTTACCCGTTTATGAGAAATATGGAGAAGCATACTTTAGCATTAATGGGAAGGAGTTTGTATTAAACATCTATCAGGGACATAAGACGAGAGAAATGGAAGCTTATAAGAATCACTTGTTTCTCCCTTTTACCGATGAGACCAATGGAAACGAAACCTATGGAGGGGGACGTTTTATTGACCTCCTAATCCCTGAAAATGATCAGTTGATGATTGATTTTAATCAGGCTTATAATCCACTCTGTGCATACAATCACAACTACTCTTGCCCAATTCCTCCTAAAGAAAACTTTCTATCGATTAAGATTGAAGCCGGAGTTAAGTATGAAGGGCATTAGTTAAAAAGTGGATTAAAAAGGATGCTAGCTTGAGTTTTTCAAAAATTAACCATCATTTCCATAAATTGACAAATAATGTTTGTCTGTATTGTACTTCTTAATATTTAATTTCGCTGCCTATCTAAATTTATGCTTAATCATCTGAAAATTATTTTTACGGCTTTCATTGGGGTTTTATACCTGAATAATGCAAGCGCTCAATTTACTTATGGTGGACTTCGCCTTTCCTATCACAATGTAAAGTTTGACAATAAATCGAGCATAGGTAGTGAGGCCGATATAGCAAGAATCAATAATATGGTTGTCAATTTAGATCTGATACATCGACCAATAAGAAATTTGGCTGTTGGGGCTAGTTTTAGAATACCAGTTATTAAAGGTTTTCGCTATGAGTACTCTTTTGATCAGCAAGGCGAGTATGTGAGCGGCGGCGGATTAGATGCTATTGATGAACCTAACCTGGCTGAAGGTCGATTTGAATACGATGTTGAATTGAGTTCATCCATGACCTTCTTCATGCGAATCTATTTTGATGTGGAAACAAATTACTTTTTAGATCTACGCTATTCGATTGAGAATTATAATGAAACCTTAAATTATCAACGTCAAGGCACCTCATTACCCGACATGAGTTACAGTTATGCTTATAAAGCTATTGCCAGTGGACCTGGATTTGCTATTGGCTACATGCCTAAGATTGGAGATCATTTTTATTTTAAATACATGGGCGCGGCTGACTTTCTAAGTGTAAGCGGGTCAGAAAGAACCATTGCTAATATTAGTGCCAATAACTATTCTTCAGGCTCCGGTAATTTGGTTAACATTCCCGTGCCAAGTCAGATGAAAGATAAAGCATTGGTTTTAGAATTTTCAATGGGCTTTGGATATTCATTTTAATTTAATCATGAAATACACAATAATTTTAGGTTTCCTTTTCTGTGCTTTGAGTTCTAACGCACAGTTTACCTATACTTTTGTATCCATGCCGGATTCAGCAGAGGTGATGATGAATGGAGAAAAAAAATGTTTCACACCATGCAAAGTAAAGTACTATTGGAGAGAGAAAAAAGATGGACATATTACCTTTTCTGTAGAAAAAAACGGATATAAAAAGAAAGAAGTTCTTATCTCAGAAAAACCTACTGATTTTGACCGCTATGATCGAGTTATCCTAGACATAAAGTACCCTGTTCTTGATTTAAAATCTACACCTTTGATCGCTTTTGATAAAGTAAGAGCTGATATTAAAGATGGAAAAGTCATTGGTGAAAAAAAGTTTTTGAAAAGAGCTTCAGAATCCATTACATGGTCAGGAAGCATTAAAGTGGGTGACGAAAGTTTTGAAGAGTCATTTTATGATGTTGCCACTAATATGGGCTTTAACACATTAGTAACTGAGAGTTCACAGTTATTCTCAGAGAACTCGAGTAGAAAAAGACAATTACCTCGCTTTATTATTGGAGCTGAGATTGAAGAATTTAATATCAATTATAAAGAAACGGAAGAAGAAGATTATAGCGATGGTAAAACAATAGGACACACTCAACTTGGATTTAAGTGGCAAGTATTGGATCAAAGAAACAGTAAAGTTGTTCTGGCATTAAGCAATGAGGCGGAAACGCACTTCAGGCAAAGCAGATATCAGCAATTAACCTATATAGAGGATGTTTTCAATTTGGCCTTGGTCAAGTTTCTTAAAAGTGAAGAGTTTATTAAATTACTTGAATCAGGGGAATCATCCTATGTTCCGGAACAAGAAGATGAAGAGAAAAAGAAGGTTGTTACTCTCTTGGATAAAATCGAACTACCAAAATTTACGGACAAAAGTGAGTTGATCAAAGGTGTAAAAGATGCCTGTGTGACCATTGTAACCGATGGAGGACATGGAAGTGGCGCAGTAATTAGCGAAGACGGGTTGATATTAACGGCTTATCATGTGGTTGAGGGTGTAAATAAAATAGAAATTAAGTTTGCCAATGGCCTTGTTCTTCCGGCCAGTATAGAACAGTTTGATGAGTTTAATGATGTTGCTATTGTTAAAATACCCGGCAATGGGTATAAGGCACTACCACTCTATTCCGGCAATAATTATGGCTTAGGTACTGATGTATTAACGATTGGCACACCCTATGACATTGATTTGGGACAAAGTATTTCTAAAGGCATTCTTAGCGGCAAAAGAGAAAAAGAAGGTCACATCTACCTTCAACTTGATATGGCGGTAAGCCCTGGGAATAGCGGTGGTCCTTTGCTGAATGACAAAGGTGAAATACTTGGCGTTATTCAAAGAAAAATTGTAGATACCGGAATCGAAGGGATCGGTTTTGCGATTCCTTCTGACAAGTTGATTGAAGCTTTGAATTTGAAAATAAAGTAGATATAGATTAATAGTTAATTCTAGTCACTGCTTTATTTACCATCGACCTACTGTAAGTGTTTATCTTCTGATGCTCCGGCATCCATCCATATAAAAACCGAATAAAGTCAGCCCAGGCAAATGGATATAGATCTCTCCCCTCTTTTTCAAGGGCATTAAAATCAATGGATTTTTGATAAAATTTTAAAGCTTGTTTAAGTTGTTCAAAATAATAAACCAATATCTTCTCCTCATGCTTTGCCAGGTCTTCCTGTTCAATGCAACTTCCAACAAAATAAGCCAGATCTTTCATCCCACAACCTTTACCAATATATTGAAAGTCAACAGCAGCTACAGCATCCATAGTTTCGGAAAAGCAGAAGTTGGCCACTTTAGCATCACCATGAAGCAAAGTTTGAAAATGAGACTGAGACAGGCGCTTATCAATTGCTTTAGCCGCTTGCTTTAGAGTTCCACCCGGCATGGCTTTATACTCATCGGGGCGAGTATCCAAATGCCAATATGTTCCTTGTTCCCAAAGGCCACTTGTTGTTTCATTCATGAACACCGCATGAAAGTTAGCTAGCCAATTGATAACAGGTTTTGTCTCTTCAAAATTCAATATACTTCTCCTGATCGGAAAACCTGCCCGATCCAAGTCTTCCAATATAATAACTTGTTCATTATTGTTAGAGGCCATGTGATAGCATTGTGGAATACGACAGAATGCATTCGTCTTTCGAGCATAATTGGTATACCACTCCATCTCGACCTGATACGATTTTACTTTTCTTTCATGTGAAAGGTTTGTATTCCATCCTCTTGGGTGAGAATTTGCCCCGTTTAAATCAATGTGCTTCACAATCACAGACTTCACACTTTTGCCTTTTATCAACCAACGACTGATGCTACCGTAACCGCTCCATAGCGACTGAATAGTTTCAATCTTTTCTACTGCGTCTGCCCGAAAAAGTTCTTTACATAGATGCTCAATGTTTATGCTCATTGTAACAAAGAACTCCTTTTTCAAGGAGACCCTCAACTTTTGCTGTATTAAACTTTATACTTAAGTTAGAGACCTTGTAAATCATTGCTAAATAAATTCAAAAACTTAAATGCAAACAGTCAACATTAAATCCGTCTCTTCACCTGGTGAGATAGAAGCTTTGAAGGATATTCAGAATGTGGTTCTGGGAGATGACTCTTCTAATCGAAGTAAGGGCTATGCTAATGAAAAACCGATCGTCATCTTAAAAGATTTACACCCAGTTAAAGCGGATGTAAGGTACATTTACTTTAATGCGGTTAAAAGCGGTGAAGTTGAATTTTACCTCATGACCAGAAACGATGATGATGATTTTGAAATCAAAAAAACATACAAGAAGAAAGTTAGTGTTAGTAAAAAAGGAGAAACTTCCGTTCAGTTTGGTTGGATTACAGAACCGGGAGAATATCTGGCTTTTCTAGATAAAACAGGAGTTATTGGCTATTCTGTTGATAAAGAAAGAGGGTATACAGGCTTACCTAAAAGTGAGATTGACATGAATAAATGTGTGTCTTGCTGGTATGTTGAAGGCAGTAAAGTCTTTAAACGAAAGACAGCCACAAAAAGGAATTATGGCATTAAAGTCATTAGTCGGCCATCCAGGTTTTCTGTAGACATAAGCACTCGACTTAGTATTTCAAGTCAACAAGAAAAATTGAATGGACATTTAATTGTCTTAAGTAAGTATAGATTTCCATACAGTGGAAAAATTAATTACATCAAAATCCCAAAAACATCATACAGCGGGACAAAAAAGTGCAGTTTCTACATTTTCAGATCATCGTTCGAAGAAGCCATTCAAAACTCAAACGAAGAAAAATTCTTTGTTAAAGAAAAAGCTGAACGTGTTGCTCAGGGAAAGGCAAGTGTTGATCTTACAAATAATTCTGGAGATGTATACATTAAGCTGGATCCTCCTGTTTATGTGGCTAAAGCGGATATGCTGGCTTGGTATGCAGAGGGGGAAAACTCGCCCATAAAATTAATGGATACAAAAGGGAACAGCATTTCTGTTAACCATGAAAGAATGAATTCCGGGGAAGGAATGGTTTCCACGGTAAATAGAAATGGAGTAATGACAGAAGTTAAAAATACAGCCGTTGAAGTAGAAGTTTATTACGAGAAGACAAAGAACATTCGCTTTGATGATGAAACAGACTTTAAGAGTCCTTTTCCTAATGAAGCCAGTGGTCAAAAAACGGTAATCGAGCAAAACTCCAATGCTAAAAAATATACTCTAGCCGCCATGAAGATGGTCAAGTTTACTGAGAGTATGACTAAATATGCCGGCAAGCTCAATATTGGTATGGCCGTTTTAACTGCGGCCGTAGATATCTTCTGGAAGGAAGAAGACCGGATACAAAAAGCTGTTGATAAAGTGATGAAAGCGGTCAAGAAAATGATTAAATCGGCCATTACAGAAGTGAAAGCAAATGACATCAAAAACAAAATTTCAGACAATCAGGCACAAGCTGATCTCATCTTAACTTCTCAATACTCAGGAAGAATAGACAATAAAGACTTTAACGATTATTGTAAATATCTTTTAGATAAAGCAGAAGACAGTATCTTGGGTCAATCCCAATTTGAAGGAGAAAAATTAGCCTTCATCCCTTACTTTCCAACATATGGCTCTATGGTAGCTAGCTTATACACAGCTTATGCATTGGAAAATCTAAAATACCATACAGAGATCAGATCAAAATCTGAAAGAACCCCTTTGGGGCATAAGGGCATGATTGCCGCTGCCATTGAATGTTTCAAACTTTCTTCTTGGCTGGATAGTCAAGCACAACATTTTGTTAAAGAAAGAATGGATCAGATTGTTCCGAAAGCAACACTAATTGACAATACCAGTACACTTGATGATATCATTACCTTAGGTTCCCAGAAATCGTGGACTTATAAATATAAAGTGACGGACAATGGAAAAGAGGTTTTTGAAAAAAGTACGGTGTTTAAATACGATAAACCAAGCACCAAAGAAAAAGAAAAGAAGAAAAAAGAGTGGCGAAAAAAGAGGTATTCTTATGAAAAGAAAATGAAGCAAAATACAATTGATTTATGGGATGCCAGCTATGCTCAACAGTCTTGGTTATGGAGTGAGTTAGGATTAGAGTTTTACAATAAAATCAATCTATTTGATCACATTCATTATGCAGAGAAAAAGAAATATAGAGATTAGTCTTTTCTGTCAATGAGAGTTGAACTTTGTAATTTAAATGATCTGGATTTATCCTGTTACTTCTTTCAAAAAGCCATTGATTTTCAAAAAAGTAAAGGAGGTCCCTCTTATAAGTTTGTTGATCGCGAATTGTTTAAAAGAGATATAGAAAATGGAAAGCAGTACAAGTTAATTAACTCTGAAGGTGAAATTACTTTTCTGTTCACAATCTGGGAAAGTGACCCCTTCATTTGGACAGACAAACAAGAAGATTCTGCTTTTTATTTACACCGACTACTTGTCAACCCTTTATACAGAGGAACCGGTTTGTTTCAAATCGTTTTAGATTGGATAGAAGCTTTTGCCCTTTCCAAAAACAAACACTATCTCAGGCTGGACACTTGGGCTGATTCATTGGGATTAACTCAACTCTATGAACGAAATGGTTTTCAGGTTATTGATTATTATGATGTGCCTGAAAAAGAAGGTACTTCAGAAAATGCTCAAGGCAATCGTGTGGTTCTTTTAGAAAGGAAAGTTGGCCTCACTTAATTTCTCATTAAGTTGTATTTGTTTCCATTCAAAAAAGAAAAAAGCGCTCTTTCTTAAATGAAAGAGCGCTTAAGTTGTTTCACTTAAAATAAACTTATAATTGGACTGGTGTAGCTGTTAACTGGACTTTCCATATGGCATTACTAGCTTTAGAAAGTCCGGGACCATAACCGGTATTGGTTTTTCCAGCCGCAGGACTTGCAGTATCTGCTTCTATTCCTCCGTAAATGTATCCTATATCTAATGTTCCTCCATTACTGGAAAAACTGGCGTTAACATCAATAAAATCTGTTGTACCACTTGCTGCCTCATAATAAACAATCTCTGAATTATTAGCAGGCATAAATGCAGCTTCAGCCCCAAAATAATCACCGGAACCATCAAAAATATTGCCCTGATCTATAATTGGTGTGCTGGTTAAAGCGCTTGGATCTAAAACAGCTGTCACACAAGTATTACTGAATGCAGAGAGGTTTCCATCAGAACCGCCATTACCAATGCCTCCGGGTAAGAAGGTATAGAGTTGTAAATTTCCCGATGGATTATAAGCTACTGCTCCAAAGTCAGGACAAGAATATACATTATACCCCTTCTGATCATAATTAATATCAAAGGTATAGGTGCTAAGTGCATAGCTACTTCCACTCAAGTCTGGTGTGACATAGATCGCTGTATCATTCCATGCTTGTAAAGCTCTGCCCGGCTTAAATACGCCACCATAAAAACCAACACCTTCAACATAGCTGCCTTGTTGCTCCACTAGGATCGGTACCATCGGGCCATCTCGTCTTCTGAATTTTGAATTGTTATCCGCATAGGCTGTTCCTAAAGAATCAACAGGAACGTCTGTAATTGCAGTTCCGGGGTTAACAATCAAACCAAGAATATTATTAGGATCATTTGAAACGTTTACAGGAATAACAGCATCTACATATTGTTGGCCTTTTCGAGCTCCCTTTCCGTAATTATGTCCGCCGCATACGTATAAGGTTCCGTTAATCATGTGAGCCTCTCCTCCTGTACTTTGTAAAGCAGTATTAAATCCTACTCTATAAAAATTGTTCCAGTTGGTTACAGGCTGGCTAGTCAACAGATTAACCAGAGAAGGAACGTGTATTCGTGTTATCGCATCAAAAGTCTGATAACTTGCGGAAGAAGTTGTGCTATCCGGATTAGTACCATAACCTCCAACAATGTAGAGATAATCACCTTCCTGAGTAGCTAAAGGGTTTGAACATCTTAAATAAGAAGTTAGTGGCAACAATTGAGTCACATAATCTTCCATACCTTCTTCTTGAGAGTCTGCCATAGCATTATTTAAAAATGATTCAAATGCTGACATTGGTATGGTAGTGAGATTATCTGTCTTGAAGTTATACAGCAATATATTCGTGTTAAACGAATTTGGAGGAAACGAATTAACCGTATAATCAGCTTGTTTTGTATTAATGTCATGAATCCCCCCATTGTCCGTGTCTTCATAATTTGTACGTCCGCAAAGTAAGAGCCAGTAATCTCCATAAACGGCATGAGCAAAAGATTGTAACTCAGGAGCGTTAGTATTACCTGTCATTTGACTTAAGCTAAAACTAAGATCAAATGCAGTAGGACTGGTTTCTTCTTTGACATCTTCTTCAGCTTCTTGTTTTTTTTGCCCGCAGGCGCCTAAAATTAATAGACCCGACAAAAGAGCCGGCCATAAAAGTTTTGATTTTTTCATGGTGAGTTGTTTTATGTTTAAGAGTCGAAATGTATAACAATTATCCTAAACCACAATACTCATTTTCAAGTATTTCAGCACATTGCGTTTTTAGAACCTTATTCTTCTATTTCCGGCCATTGTCCGCCGTTGGCCCTTAAGTAACGTTGAATGGGAGTGCTTTTATAATTGCTTCCCGCATACCTTTCTTTTACACTTTTGTGCACCTTGGTTGGGATGTCACTTGGAATTTTTCGGATGTGTTTTCCTCTTAGTTTGGCTATCCCGGTCAATTCATTGTGTTTTTCTGCATTGGCATCAAGCGTACCGAGGTCAATGGTATCATCAAACTTTAGATGGTGTTGTTGTGCTTCCCGCATCATCCATTCCATTGGAATGTCAGACAACAAGCTCTGCGCCGTACTGATTTTCTTCCCTCTCTTTTCAAAACGGTCATATCCCCCACCAACATCTGAATGGACACCTGCAAACCACACTTGTTTTAAATCAATCTGAGGTTTCGGTTGCCAAATGGTCGGTTCAAAATCCTTTCTATTTTCATCAAGAGACAAAGCATGTCTGGCTACTTCTATATTGCCTCCGATATGATTATCGTAAAACACATGTTTCTTCTTTAGAAGACCATAAAAAGTAATCGGAACACCAATAGATCCAACTGTATCCCAAACACCAATAAACTTGACTTTCCCACTGTTCGGGATGGCATTTTTTGCTCTCCAATCGATGCTGTATTGATCATTCGGCTTTACTTTATCATTTTTATATAAATCAAAAGCCTCTTCTATTAAATGTCCCTCGGTAGATTTTAATATGTGACAATTATTAATCATTCCTGATAAACTTCTTACGGTATAAGCACCTCTGCTGAAACCAAAAAAGAACAACTCATCTCCTTGCTCATAATTATGTACAATGAAACGATAGGCATCCATCACATTTTTTTCTAATCCATTCGCAAAAGCCCCACCTCCTATTTTGTCATGATAAGACCCAATGCCCCAATCGTAAAACACAATTTGCTTGGCATTGTCTTGTCCAACCGGAGCGATACCCCTTGCAAATTTGATCACATTAGTAGGGAAAACATTGTCTTCATCTTTCGTTTCCGGTCGGTTCCAGGTGCCGTCTGAGCAAATGATAATGCGTTTCATCGTTTAGTTTTCTTAAAAGTTAGGAATATCATCAAATCTATAAACTCTTTTATAGAATCAGCTCATTAAAAATGAGTATTTCCTAATTTAGGAGAGTGTTAAACTTAATCAGGTCTATAAGTTGTATTGCCCTTTTCATCATAATGGTTCTTTTCACTTCTCCTATTCTATCGCAAGAACTTAATCAGCATAAAAAGAATGGCTTTTCGTTTGGAATCAACTTCGGTGCGCATTTTGCCAATAAAAAAACGGCTCAGATCTATTCGGGAACTCCTGCACAAACTGACTATGGGATTGTAAGGATTTTCAATCAACCACAAAATCAACGTGCATTTGATCAGTACTTCCAATCGTCTTATTATCTGGCTGAGTTTCCTTTAGAGTCTCGCTACAATGTAAGCATAGAAATGGGCTTACACTTTGCCTATCGTTTTAGTGAAGAAATTAAGGCTTTCATTGATTTTAACTCTGTTCGGTTAAGGTATGAACAGGCCTTTACCGTTGCTGTAGATAATCCTAACAAACCAACTGTAGAACCGGACTATGTTCAATTTCCGGTTATCGGAGAGGAAAACAGATTTTATCTAAATACTGGCATACAAGCCAGTTATTATTATGAAGAGGGATTAAATGCCTACTTCTCTTTTCTTGTTAACATCAATGATGTAGAGTTAGATCGCAATTACATCGTTATTGATAATCGACAATATGAGATTTTACATCCTGTAGATGGTGATTTTAATCGTCGCCCCGGAGGTGTGGGTTATGGCGGCGGAATCGGAACAGGTGTTAATTTTAAGTTAGGTTCAAACCTATTAACGGACCTATATTACAACCTGTATTACATAAAAACTTATCTGAGAAAAGATTTACAGCCCTTTGGTACTCAGCACTCTGTTGGGCTAAGACTGGCATGGTTAATTAATGGCAGAAACTAACAAATGCTATTTTATATGGAGATTCTACAAATTAGTAAGTTAATTACACTAGTTTTACGAAACACATATTATAAACTTAAAATCATGAAAAAATTTAACTCTCTTCTCTTTCTTTTATCTGTCATTTTCGTCACTCAAGCACAAGAATATCAGCTAGAAGCAGATCAGTTTGAAGGAGAAATCATCTTAAAAAATGGGGAAGTTAGAAAAGGATACATCGACTTAAAAGGTGGAGACATGACACCATGGGCTACCCAACAAAGCGTTAAATTCTTTTCAGAAGAAGCCACCAAAGACGGTAAGGTGAAAGGAAAGGAAATGGAAAAGTTCAAACCTAAGGACTTGAAAGGATTTAGAGCGGGAGATCGTTATTTTGAAGTATTAAAAGTATCGGCTTCAAAATTTACCACCGGTATGGGAATCCCTCAAAACAAATTTGTAGAGTGCTTAGTAGAAGGAAAAATTAAACTTTACAAACTATATGAAGCTCCGGATCCTGCTGCAGTGAATATTGGTGAAGAAGCGATAGCAGCTTATGAAGCGGAATTAGAACGCATGAGAAATGAACCGGTAATGTTGGTTTCAAAAGATGGAGGAAAATTAACACCAGTTGGAAAGGTTGATCTGGCTGACTTCTTGAAAGATTGTAAAAGCGTTCAAGAAAAATATACTTCCGGAGGTTATGGAGTTGAACCAGTTAATCCTGATGCAAAAACCAAGTTGGGAAAGATGATTGCCAATAAGGCTAACTCTGTATATGCTGATGGTGTTTTAGAAGAAATCTTAGGTGATTATAATGCTTGTGAGCAATAGACGACTCTTAAAGTTATATTGTGTTTGTGGCCTTATTGGTTTATCCTTTAATTCCATAGCACAAAAAATAAAGAAAGAAGCTTTCGGTTATTTTAATTACCACGAACCGAGAGCTTCTTTAGCTTTAGACAATGCTACTCACTACTATCTAAAAGTGGAAATCTCCGATGAAGATTTACACCGCAGAAAACTGATTGAAGATAAATTAGAGATCAATCAATTTAAGAAGGCAGGAGCATCTGATGAATATCAATTTACCATTGACATTAAAGAAGGAGATTTTAAATTCAGTCCTTCAAAACGCAATTCTTCTTCTAAAAAAGTAACTACCAACGGAGTAGAAAAGACGGTGACCGAGTATTACTTTACCGGAACTTTAGGTTATCATTATACTTTTAAGGTGCTTGATAAGGATGGCAATGAAGTTTATAGAGAACTTCTGACCGGAAATGTAGGAACTAAAGGCAGAAGATCAACTTCACTTAGCAAGGCTCAGAAGTACTATTCGTATGACAAGTTTGAGGCAAAAGAGAATGTGGTGAATGATTTCATTAACCGAGCGGGCCGCTTGTTCAATGAGCATTTTACTGACATAGAAAGAAGTATTCAAATAAAAGTACCGGCCATTCTTGGAAAAAAATACAAGTATCCCGAATACGATGAGGGGTTTAAATTACTGAAGTCAGTATACGACAAAAACAATACCTCATACCAATTAGATGAAGAGAGTCGGAAAGACCTAAATAAGGCGATTGGTCTTTTTGACGATTTACTAAAAGAGGCCGATATAGAAAATGCAAAGGCTAAAGTAAATGATAAAATAGCTGCCGCATTGCATTTTAACATTGCCATTGCACAATTCATGTTAGGCAACTACCGTGAATCTCTAAAGCATTTTGAAAATGCACAAAGTATAAAAGCCAATATACTTGGTTCAGCATTGAATTGGGTTAATGTAACCAAACACATTAACTCCAAGCTTGATTTAAGATAGGCGATTCATTCGCTTTTGTTCATTACCTTAATGATAAACTGCCTTGAAAAAGGTTGAGATCAACAAAGGAGTTGGCATCTCCCCCATTAAAAGCAGCTTCAATCTCTGACTTATGATTTTGCTTATTTTGATATTTCATGTTAAATTCAGATTCAGGTAAATTGATGGAGGCATAATAACTTTCTAAATTGAAATTGTACTTTGCATCGGGATTGACTTTAAAATTCAAATCAGTGTACTTCGATTCCAGTTTTAATAAATTAAATCCTGAACTTAACTCTTTAATGTCTACTTTACCTTTAAAGGTAACTAGCTCCATCGATTCGTCCAGTCGGCCAAATTCAATTGGTGTGTATTTTGCCTGTCCTCCGACCTTTTTCACCTGATCAATCTTAAGCTTTGATTGAAAAGCCTTATTTAGCTGTAAATCAGCTATGGAAGTGGCATTCAAATCTGAGTATGATGCATTTAGAATTAACTGCTCCAGACTTTGGAGTTCTATATCAGACTTAAATGCATAGAGTTCTCCCTTATTGGAGTTTTCTTTTAATGTAATGTCACCGTATCTAATGTTTAAGTCAAATTGACTAGTAATCTGTTCTACGATTGTATTCCCTTTAAACGTATTGAGTTCCATTTCATCAACCTTTCCCGTTCTTAGGTCGGAGTAGTTTGATTTTCCGCTTATTTGCTCCCCTTGTCCCAGCTCTACTTCAGCCTTAAATGCCTCAAGCTCCAGTTTTTTATAATTACCAAGTTTTGCCTTACCGTACTTTTGAGAAAGCATTACATTTCCTTCGATATTTTCAGTAAAAATATCTCCCTTAAATGCATTCAGTTTGACGTCACTATTCCATTGAGGTAAAATAATGTCTGCATAGGAGTTCTTAAGGTCAACCTTTATATCGGAAGGCAAATAAACAGTATAGCTTACTGTGACTTTTTTAATTCTAATTTTCTCACCTTCATCGGTTTTAATTTGGTTTTTCTTATTGTCTGATGAGAAAGAGCATACGCAATTAAGGAGGTCTTTCCAGTTAGAACCTATACTCAAATGATTCCCTTTTCTCTCCCACTCTAATTCAAAATCTGCTACCGCCGCCTCTTCTTGAGCTTTGTCTTTGGTTTCAATATCTGCAATGGCAGTAATTTTTACTTGATTCTGATCCCAGGATTCTACTCGAATATTTCCTCTGGAATTACTTAAAACAAACCAATCTACTCCCTTTAAATCATGAGAGAGTTCAATTTGTTTCATTTTACCATTCGTTTGAGCACTATCTTCATTGACTTCTGATACATCTTTCTCCAAGTCAACTATCTCTAATTCTTCAGGACTCAAGTAGTCTTTTAAAGTGAAGGCAGGCGTTTTTAAAGCTTCTTGAGTATCATGATTTTCAAATACATCAAAAGATGAGGCTTTGTATGGCATGACCTCCATATCATTAACACTTTCTTTTGAATCAAGATCTTCACTCTCTATTTCCAGATTTAAACCAGAATTGCTAAATTCATTGCTGTAATCTTTGATCTCCTTGGGTTGTATGGAGGGTGTATAAATCGATTCTTCTGAGTTGAGAGTTAATAAAGTACTAATTCCGATAATTAATCCAATTGTTGTCATAAGTCTAAAGTTTGAATTCCACCAATTGCTGGGTGGAGGATTGATAACTCCCTTAATATTGACCAGTTTTTCCACATCCGAAAACACCATACCCAATGGCAATTTTCTTGCAGCTTCAAAATAATGTTTTACATTTTTCTCTTTCATGGTTATTAAGGCTTAAAAGAATACCGTCATTAATAGACTCGACTGCTTTGTCAACGATTCTGACTTGAGTAAATCAGACTGAAATATCACACTCAGCCTTTCTCTACCTCTTTTTAGACGTTGTTTAACTGCTGAAACTGAAGCATTTTGAATCTGTGCTACTTCTTTAATAGAGAAGCCACTAATTTCAAATAAGATGAGAGCTTCCTTTTGATTACGCGGTAAGGTATTCAATACCTTGTAAAGCAGTTCAACATCTAATCGCGTTTCAGCATCAATGCCACTCTCAGGAATCTGAGACAAAACATTTTCATCATAGTCCGCTTTATATTTCAATCTTCTGTTTTTCTTATGCACAATACGACTAGCAATTGAAAACAGAAAGCTCAAAAAAGCGGCATCATTTTTTAAGGTATTGAAGCTCTTGAGGGCCTGAAGAATTGACTCTGAAATGAGGTCTTCAGCTTCTATTACTCCATATGCTTTTGCATGACAGAAGCGCGCAAATGCATCATGCAATGGCTCATAAAGTTTTAGAAATTCCTCTTTTGTTCGTTCCATTAATTTCGGTTATCCTATAGTAAGTACCTTAAGACAGCAAAAAGTTACATAAATACTTCATTAAGTTATTTACCTAGGCTGTCTGTGTTTTATAAAATGGATTAATATTAACAACACACATGGAGGAAAAAGTCCAAAAACAAACAAAGGGTTCATTATGAGTCCAACATCCTGATAAAAGAGAATAAAAAATCCCAAAAGAGCAACTACACTACCTATGTTCGATCTAAAGAAGATGAGAGCATAACCCAAAAACACAATTAAAGGAAAGCCAATAAACTGAAGCAACTCGTTCTCTGTTTTAAACTCAAATGCCGTCATACCGTTATTAATAAAGTGAGCCAGAATAAAGTAAGCTAAAAATAGTGCAACACCCGTTGCCCATATCTTTACAATAAATTCAATTGTCCTCATGTCTTACCTTTTTTGCTTTTCATAGCTATCATAACATCTTGCATCTCTAATGTTTTTCTGTACAGCAACCGAAGCGTACAAAGCCAAAACGTAAGCCATTCCATAAAAGCCCTTTTTACTCAATGCCATGTCTGAATTTCTAAGGCCCACCCACAGAAGGATGATAGAGACTATTGTTGTAAACCAGGCGATTCCATAGTATACTTCAGTAACCGGAATGCCTTCTGTCTTATCTCTAACGCTCTTCTGTACAGAAATTGCCGAGAATAATCCAAACAGCAGCAACGTAAAAAAGTACCCTTTTTCATTTAAATCGAGATTTGCATTCCACAATCCAATGCAATAACTCAATACGCCAATTCCTAATGCAAGCCATGAAGCCCCAATAAATGCCGCTGTCGGTTTTAAGCTACTTAAATTGCCGCCCAATTTTTTTTCTTTTGTTTTCTGAGGTTTGGTAATCACATTTTCGTTCTGTTCTTCTGTCATAAAAACATCTGTATTCATGATTTCTAGTTTTAAAATTTATGCTCCAAAAGTGAAAACGACCTTAGTATATAAAAAACTCTTTTTGATAAAAATGCTACATCAGATCAGATAAAATATTTTTATTTTTACCTAATTATCAATGTTTTAAATTTAAAAAAAGTTACAGTTTGAAACTTACATTTAAGCAGTATTTACAACTCCATTCCAGAAGTGCTTTTGACTTTTATACAAACGATCAAGTAAAAAACAACACTAAAACAAGCACATACAGAGTTATGAAATCAAGGCTGGCGGATTATAAGGTCAGGTATGAGGCCATTCAAAACCTTGATGATTCAAAACAGAATGAAAAAAAAGGGTGGCAATTCTTACTGGCAGCTGAGTCTGTTTTTGAACATAAAGAGTATCAGAATGCTATTAAATTGCTTACAAAATGTGAAAAGTATGCACTTAACAGGAGTAACTATAATCTCCTTAATGAAGTATATGGCTTGAAAATAAAGTATGCAGACCAAATAAAGGATTTAAATATTAAACAGCTTTTTAAAAGTATTCAAGTCAATAACAAACGTCTATTGCAACGACAAAAGATCAATCTTGCTTATTTAAATATAAAACAAGATTATAAAGGACACTTGCATAACATGCAAAAACTAGATCTAAGTGATCTAATAAAAAGAACCTTAAGTCTCTATGAAATCGAGAAGGACTTAAGTGTTGACCCAGTTCTATTGTATCAACTTGTTGAAATTACAGATTTGTACGGTGCATATACATATGATTATTCTAGCGTAAACCTGTTCTTTGAAAGTGAAATTGAGAAACAGCTTGAAAAAGAGACGAATGTGAATAATTATCATTTGCAAGAATCTCTTTATCTCATGGCAAATATTTATTTCAGAACGGGTGATTTTAGCAAAAGCAAATACTACCTTAAACGCTTAAGCAAGCTATTGAAAAAGCATAATAACTTAGAATCTGAACTCAATGCCAAGCACTTGTTCCTGAAATGTTTAAACGAAATTTATACGAATGGATTAGCAAAAGCAACTGAGGCGCTAAAGGAAGCAAAATCCATGTCGCATTATCAATCGCGCCTTTATTATAATCTAGAGTTAACTGAAGTTTTACTTTATTTCATAAAAGAAAAATACCGAAATGCAGTATCAATAATTAACAAGCTGTATAAATCTGACAGATGGTACTTAAGCCATGTAGGAAGAGATTGGATAATTTACAAGCAAATCATGGAAGTTCTGTTGCATATTGAACTGGAGAACAATGATCTTGCGGAATCACGATTTAATAGCCTAATGAGAAAACACAAACAATTCTTTAAGGATTTTTCTCAGTTTAACGTTATTCCCTTTCTTCATCTTGTGAAAAGATGCATAAATATGGATAAAATAAATGTTCCTGAATTTGAAGCTTATGCTGAAGAAAAGCTGGCTTTTAAAACGAATCAGTATGACGATGTGTTATTGAAATCCTTTTACGCTTGGCTAAAGAGTAAGGTTTATAAGGTCTCTCTTTATGACAGCATTTTAGATTTAGTCAAACATTAAGGCCTAATCAGTTTAGCTTTCACAGATTTTCCACTATTGCTCTTGCATGATAAAACATAAACTCCCTTCTCTAAATCGCCGAAGTCTTCGCCAAATATATGGTTTGACTTATTGCTATAGACTAATCTGCCTCTTATATCATAGAGATCAAAACGTGTCATCTGCTCTGTCCTAACTTCAAAGTCCATGCTAATTATGGAGCTTGAAAAATAAATTTCCGGAGACGAAGCTCTTCGTTCTAAACCAACCGAAATGATGTTCACACATCTAGAAGTATCTCTGCAGAAACTTCCTAAAGATAAGATAACAGCATAGGAGCCATTAGCAGAAGGAGTAAAAACTTGATTGGTATCATTCGCAATTTGCCTTTGATTGTTGCAGTCATACCATTGATAGTTTGCATTTGAGTCATTAGACTCAATAATTACCCCATTGATTGTAAGGCTTGTATCTAAAACAGCTCCCAAAGTATCTGAACTCCAGTTTGAAATATTTCCCTGTAGGTTCATATTCATTAGAGTTAAAGCATTGGTTCCGGCCCAATTAACAACTCTGCTTAAGCTCATGTTGTTGGCATTTGGAATGCCCTCATCAAACTTATAATAGTAAATTAAACCATTGGGTATATCGCAGTATTGCGCATGCATATCTCCCGAAATCTCAGTTGCTGTTCTGGCTCTATTCCATATCCTTAACTCATCAATACTTCCCTCAAAAAAATTGACATTATCGTTACGTCTACCAATCTGAATCGCATTGATGGATGTCGTATTCACTGATTGTGTAAAATTGTTACACGTATCTAGCATTCCATCTATATACAAACAGGTACTTAAAGCAGCCTGATTATTATATGTTACTGCAACATGATGCCAGTTTCCATCAGCTATTTGGCGATTGCTATTAAAACCATTCCCTCCTACTTCTATTCTTAAACGCCCAAATCCAATTAGGTTTAAAGTAAAACGAGAACCCAAAGGACTCATACTCCCCCAATCTACAATCACTTGTTGCGTGCTTATAGACTTTGAAGTCTTAATCCAGCATTCAACCGTTCGGTTGGCATTTCCGCTAGGTCCGGCTAAAGTACCTATTGCATAATCATCAACCCCGTCCAAATGCAAGGCAGATTGCGCCATACTAATCGTAAAAACCGAAATAAATAAATGAGCTAATAGTATTTTTTTCATCACATTTGACCTTTGTACTAAAGTAAAACAATTTAATGAACTCTATAAAAAGCCTCTTGAGTAGCTTCTTCTTATTGGTACTTGTTTCCCTAAACTGCATGTCTCAAAATTGGTTTCAACAGAGAAACACTTCAACCGCAAACTATCTAGATCCCAATGAAGTACAGATGATGTGTACTGTTTCAGGAGTAATTGATACCGAAGAATCTATTACTGATTATCAGTACATTCCCTTCGCCTTCGGTGCTGCCCAGTCCATTTTTCAATCCCAAGACAAAAAGGAAAGGCCTTATGAAATTTTTGTTGAACTCGCATCCATGACACAATTTGAATGGAAGGTCGTTGACGGGCAGCAGCAAAGAAACTTGATTAATACCGACTATAAAATTGCATTCTCATGGGCTAAGATTTACGAAAAATCTACATTTAGACTTCGATTCTTCCATGTTTCTTCCCATCTTGGCGATGATTATATCTTTAGAAGTCGCATCAACTCACACACTGAAAATAAAGTCAATTATGAGCAACTGGAATTTTCTCTCTTTCAGAACTGGAGCAATTATAAGCGAGGGGGAGCCACAGTAGGATCCGTCATTCGCCCAAATGCAAAACGCAAAGCTTTATCATCGAATTTGTTTTTTGAAAACTCATTGTTTAAAACATCCAATTGGGGATTTACTTATGGGGGGCTTCTAAAAGTTGTTCAAGAAACCGATTTTAATCCAAACATTAAACTGGCAGCTGGACTAGCCTATAAAAGGGACGAATACCAACCGTTGAGAATAGTATTTGAATATTACAAAGGACAACTGCCTTATTCCCAATATGAGAAAAACGAAATTGAATGGCTTGGTATGGGAATGTATTTTTATATCCACTAATTGAAACTGAAGGACTGATTAAAAGCTAAATTTTTTGATCAATTAATTTCAAAAGCTTAGACAAGTCGTTATTAGCCGAATGTAAAGTTGAAGTAAGGGTTATTAGATTGCTCTTATACAGTTGATTGGATTCTAAAAATTCATCGGAATGACTTAGCATGGAATTCCCCATTAACTGAAGACTATTGACTTTGTATCTGTATTTTTTTATTAGAGCAAGTATAAAGTTGATTTGTTTTCTAACATAGATCATCTTAGTTGTTTGCCCCTTCTCTGCTTCATAGAAATCAATCAATTCTTCATAACAACTCATCAATTTTTCCAAGGCTTGATAAAATTCATCTATTTGATCTGTAATGTTTTCGTTGAAGGTATCTATAAGAGAATGTAAATCCCTGATTGAAGCATCAAAACCTGTTTTTGCCCCCAAGTCCTCTTCTACATTTGAAATCATCTCCATGTTTTTCTTGGATGAAATCTTTAATTGATTGATAACATCAATTGAACTTTTGTAAACTTCAAACAAGCGTTTTTGCAAATCAGATCCGCGCTTGTATGTAATTTCAAAGTCTTTATTTGAAGAATTCTGATCATTTACTGACATAGCTTAAAGATAAAAAATTATTTCAGTCCAAAAAAATCCTCTCATCATGAAGAATACAAATTACAACTTGCTATTAATCAATAAAATGAACTATTTTTTTACCGCTTATCTAATTCTCAGCTATTTTACAGCTCAGACAATTTCATATCACTATTTTTGCCGCAAATTTTCAAAACCAACATGAAAAACTATATTCTTCTCACATACCTCATGCTTACTTGTATTCCCTTTTTTGCACAAGAGAAATATACGGTAAGCGGATACATTAAGTCGGCTAGTTCAGGAGAAGAACTAATCGGAGCTACGGTATCTGTAAAAAGTCAAGGGATTGGCACAAGTGCAAATGTATATGGCTTCTATTCTTTAACCTTACCTGAGGGGAATTATGAGTTGAGCTATACCTATATAGGGTTTAAAGAGCAAAGCATTTCTGTTGAACTCAAAGAAAATATTCAGATGAATATTGAATTAAAAGAAGCCATTACTGAGTTAGAGGTCGTTGAAGTAACTGGAGAGAAAGCTGAAAACAATGTGAAGAGCATTGAGATGAGTGTCAACAAAATTGATTCAAAGACCATTAAAAAGATTCCTGCTCTACTTGGTGAAGCTGATGTTGTAAAAAGCATCCTGTTACTTCCGGGCGTGAGTACCGTTGGAGAAGGTAGCACAGGGTTTAATGTAAGAGGTGGTGGCATTGATCAAAACCTTGTTTTGCTTGATGAAGCTCCGGTTTATAACTCTTCCCATTTGTTTGGTTTCTTTTCTGTTTTTAACCCTGATGCTGTAAAAAATGTAAAATTGATAAAAGGTGGAATAACACCTGAATATGGCGGAAGGCTTTCTTCAATACTCGACATCAGGATGAAAGAAGGAAACAAAAAGAAATTTACAGGATCAGGTGGTGTCGGCGTTATTTTTAGTCGCCTATCACTTGAAGGACCGATAAAAAAAGACAAAGCTTCATTTATTGTTGCAGGTAGGCGCTCATACGCTGATGTTTTAGCCAAGCCATTCCTTAATAGCGATTTAAAGGACAGTAAATTCTATTTCTATGATCTGACGGCAAAAGTCAATTATGAGTTAGATGAAAAGAACAAGCTCTTTCTTTCCGGATATTTTGGAAGAGACGTTTTTGGATCCGGCTTTTTATTTGACTGGGGAAATGCAACAGCAACAGCTCGGTGGAATCATATTTTCAGTGACAGACTGTTTATGAACCTTACCACATACTATAGTGACTATGACTATGCCTTCGGAGTCGAAGAAGATGATCCTGCAGATGATTTTGAATGGAATTCAAGCATTATTAGCACAAGTTTAAAGCCTGATTTTTCCTATTATGTCAACAACAAAAACACAGTCAAGTTCGGCGCCCAATCCATCTACTACAATTTTAAACCGGCTGAAGCCAAATTTGCAAGTGCAGGACAAACCAATGATATCAGTTTAACTGAAAAGTACGGTATAGAAAATGGGATTTATCTCCAGAATGAGCAAAAATTAAATGCCAGAACAAGTATATTGTATGGATTAAGATGGTCGCACTTTGCCTATCTGGGTAAAGGAAATAAACAAGTTTTCAGAGATACCGTTCCAGGCATCGAAAAACCTTTAGAGAATGAAGTTTCTTATGATAAAAATGAAGTCATTGCTTCATATAATAATTTTGAACCGCGCTTTTCAATCAAATACGATCTCACCGAATTTTCATCCATCAAAGCGAGTTATAACCGAATGACTCAATACCTTCACTTGATCTCAAATACAATTGCTTCTACACCAATTGATATTTGGCTACCAACCACCAACAACCTAAAGCCCCAAATTGCCGACCAGATTGCTGTAGGATATTTTAGAAACTTCAAACAGAATAAATACGAAACGTCTGCAGAAGTTTTTGCAAAAGATTTCCAGAACCAAATTGACTATATAGACAATGCAGACCTTTTCTTTAATGAACAACTTGAAGGTCAACTTTTAAGCGGAGACGGCAGGGCCTATGGCTTAGAACTATATGTGAAAAAGAATACCGGCAAGTTAAACGGTTGGATTTCCTATACCATTTCCAGATCAGAAAGAAAGGTTAACGGCATAAGCAATAGTGAATGGTATCCTAATCGATTTGACCGATTACACAATTTGAGTCTAGTTCCATCTTACGAACTGAACGAGAAATGGTCTTTTGCTGCTAACTTTATTTTCTCTAGTGGTACACCAGCTACCTTTCCAACTAACAGATATGAAATACAAGGAGTAGTTGTTGCTCATAATGTGGACAATAAGAGAAACAATTACAGGGTACCAAGTTATCACCGTTTGGATATTTCAGCCACACTGGTACCTGAGAAAAATAAGGACAGGAAGTGGCAATCAGAATGGGTCTTCTCCATTTATAATCTATACAGTAGAAAGAATCCTTTCTCTATCTATTTTGAACAAAATAAAGATAACCCCCAACAGACAGACGCCATTCGCTATGCAGTAATTGGCAGTTTCGTGCCTGCGGTTTCATTCAATTTTAATTTTTAGTCATGAAAAGAATTTTAATACTACTAATCGCATCTCTTGTCCTCGCTTCTTGTGAAGATCCTATTGACTTAGAGCTAGACAATGGGCAGTCTCAAGTGGTGGTAGATGCATTTATTAATTCAGACAGCAGTCTGCAAACCGTAAGACTGACAAAATCAGCAGAATATTTTCTGAATGCACCCACCCCAATTGTTCAAGGTGCTAAGGTTAAAATAACGGGACCAAATGGAGTGGAATATCTTTTTAGTGATCAGGGAAATGGCAATTACACCTATAATCCCAAGACCAATAATTTGGGACCACTGGATAGTCTCGGCTTTGAATATCAACTTCAGGTAGAAGTTGAGGGCAAAACATACCTTGGCAATTCAGTACTTCACCCTGTACCCAAAATAGATACCATGACTTATAACTATGAGGAAGCAGAACCGGGAGCGGAAGAGGGATATTACTCGCAGTTTTTTGCAACTGATTTTCAAGGCAGAAATGACTTTTATTGGATAAAAGCTTTTCGAAACGGTGAACCACTTTATCCGAAAGAACCTGCCAACTTTATTTTATCACAAAACGCAGCATTTGGAGGAGATGGAGCGGATGGTTTTGTTTTTATTCTTCCCATTCGGGCTGCTATAACCGACCCCGAATTTCCCTTCTTACAAGGAGAAGTTTCTTCTGTTGAACTATTAAGTGTCAATGAAGACGTGTGGAACTATCTTTTACAAGTAGCCACTCAAGCAAGTAATGACGGTTTATTTGCAACACCCACTGCGAATATTAAATCCAACATAACGGATATTGCAGGAAATCCTCAAAATGAAGTTTTAGGTGTATTTTCGATGTCGTCAATTTCGAGAAACAGTATTTTAATCCAGTAAGATGAAACGTATACCCTTTGTTTTTTTAATTCTTTTATTTCTTGCTTCATGTGGCAGTTCTAATCAGGTATCATATGCAGATGCAAGTTCTTCAAAAGAGGATGCTACAGCCGTTCTTTGGCAGCAAACATCAGCAGAATATAAAGCCTTGTGCTATCAAGCATACAACATTGCCTCAAAAAGGCTAAAAGACATGTACCATACCGATTCAGGCATTGAAGGTAAAATCATAATTATGGACCTTGATGAAACCGTACTGGACAATTCTCCTTATAATGCATGGTTAATAGCAAATAACCAATCATATAGTGATGATTCCTGGAATAAGTGGGTACGTAAAGAAATGGCTGAACTTGTACCGGGAGCAAAAGAGTTTCTCAATCTGACGCAAGATTTAGGCATCAGTGTGTTTTTTATTTCAAATAGATCTGCAGATCACATGGAATACACAATGAATAATCTGACAAAAAAAGGCATTAGCGTTACCGAAGATAAACTTCTCTTAAAAACAAGCACATCTCAAAAAACGGAAAGAAGAAACATGGCTTTTGATTACGGAGAAGTTCTAATGCTCATCGGTGATAATCTAGCAGATTTTTCAGAAACATTTGATAATCCTGAACTAAGCCTTGAGCAAAGAGACCATCTTGTAGAAAAAAATGCGAAAGAGTTTGCTAAAAAGTTTATCATATTACCCAATGCGATGTATGGCAATTGGATGAAAGCATTAAAACTAAATTCAGGATCGGATGTCCAAAAAGGACTAAAGTCGTTTAATTAATTGTCCTTGCTTTCTTGACAAGCGACTTCAACAATGCAATATTGATCACCTCTTTCATTTCTTTAACGTAAGAGAAGCTCAACCCTTTCAAATAGTTTTGATCAATCTGATCAATGTCTTTTTTGTTGTCTTCAGACAAGATAATGTGATTGACATTGGCGCGTTTTGCAGCTAATATTTTCTCTTTTATCCCTCCTACCGGCAATACACGTCCTCTCAAGGTAATTTCTCCGGTCATGGCCATCTTGCTCTTCACTTTACGCTGAGTAAAAGCTGAGACAATGGCTGTCAACATGGTGATACCTGCAGAAGGACCGTCTTTAGGAGTAGCGCCTTCAGGGACATGAATGTGAACATTCCAATTCTCAAAGGCAGTATTTTCAATACCAAACTCCTCTGCATTTGATTTTATGTATTCTAAAGCAATCATGGCAGACTCTTTCATCACCTCACCGAGATTACCCGTCAGGGTTAATCGTCCCTTACCCTTGCTCAGACTCACTTCAATGTATAAAATGTCTCCGCCTACGGAGGTCCATGCTAAACCGGTAACCACTCCGGCAACATCATTGCCTTGATATTTGTCTTTTGAATGTCCAGGACCTAATATGTCTTCAACGGCATCCAAATCTAACTTGGCATTATACTCTTCTTCCATTGCAATGGATTTTGCCGCATAGCGCACCAATTTGCCAAGCTTTTTCTCAAGATTTCTCACTCCTGACTCTCTTGTATGTTCTTCACATACTTTTTCAATCACCTCTTTGCTTAAGACAATTTGATCTGCTTTAAGTCCATTGTCTTTTAGCAGTTTAGGAATAAGATGTTTCTTTGCAATTTGCACCTTCTCCTCTATTGTATAACCGTTAATCTCTATGATTTCCATACGATCCCTGAGTGCGGGCTGAATGGTTGCCAAATTATTGGCAGTAGCTAAAAACAAGATATTGGATAGATCATAATCCAACTCTACGAAATTATCGTAGAAACTTTCATTTTGCTCTGGGTCTAAGACTTCTAACATGGCTGATGAAGGATCGCCTTGCATACTTCCGGTTCCCACCTTATCTATTTCGTCAAGAACGAAAACAGGGTTGGAAGTTCGCACCTTTTTAAGGCTTTGGAGTATTCTTCCCGGCATAGCACCAATATACGTTTTACGATGCCCTCTCACTTCCGCTTCATCCCTCAATCCACCGAGAGACATCCTCACGTACTTTCTACCAATGGCCTCGGCGATTGATTTGCCAAGCGAAGTTTTACCTACTCCGGGAGGACCATACAAACAAAGTATGGGAGACTTCATGTTGCCTTTTAGTTTCAGCACCGCCAAGTGTTCTATAATACGGTCTTTGACCTCTTTCAATCCGTAATGATCTCGATCCAGAATTTTCTTTGCCCGTTTCAGATCAAATTTATCTTTAGAAAACTCATTCCAGGGCAGATCAAGCAAAGTCTCTATATAGTTGACTTGCACAGAGTATTCAGCAGAAGCAGCATGCATTCTTTGTAATTTACTCAACTCTTTTTCAAAACGCTCCTTGACCTCTTTGTTCCACTTCTTTTTTTGCGCTCGCCTTTCAAACTCCTTAATTTCTTGATCTTGAGGAGTACCTCCAAGTTCCTCCTGAATCAATTTCATCTGTTGATTGAGGAAGTATTCTTTCTGCTGCTTATCTATATCCGTTTTTACCTTAGATTGAATGTCATTTTTTAGTTCTAATAACTTAAGTTCTTTGGTTAAATGCTGAAGCAACAGCTCTGCTCTGACCTTAATATCAGGCTCCATCAACAATTTCTGTTTCTCCTCAACAATGGCATTCATGTTTGAGGCAATGAAATTGATCATGTACGAACTACTTTCTATGTTGCGAATTGCAAAAGAAGCTTCTGTGGGAATGTTTGGCGATTGTTCAATGATCTTTAAAGCCAGATCTTTAATGGAATCGACCATGGCATTAAAACGCTTGTCCTTAGGTGTTTTGCCTACCTCATAAGGTGCTATCTTAGCCTTTAAGTAAGGTTCTTTTTCTATCAGCTCCAGCAACTTAAAGCGCTTCTTCCCCTGAATGATTACGGTGGTATTTCCATCCGGCATTCTAAACACCTTCAAGATGCGCGCAATGGTTCCCACCTCAAACAACTGGTCTTTATCAGGATCTTCTATTTCATCGTCTTTTTGAGAAATAACTCCTATGATTTTGTCGGCCTTATTGGCATCCTGAATCAATTTTATGGACTTGTCTCTTCCTATGGTAATCGGAATAACCACTCCTGGAAATAAAACAGTGTTTCTTAATGGAAGTATAGATAATATTTCAGGTGTCTCTTCCTGATTCATTTCCTCCTCATCCTCGGAGGTCATTAATGGAATAAACTCTGTGCCCTCATCTATAGCATTGGCAAATGCAAAATCATCAAATCGAAATGTCCCCATATTTATCGTCAAATTGTCAGTCTGAGTATTTATTCCGCTCAAACCTGTTCGCACGTCTATTAGTCAATAGACATGCCAAAAAAAAAGACTGCTTTAATGTCAGGTCTAAAAATTTCGATACGCTGAGGTCAGTTCAAAAATGTGTTCCAAAATGGCTTTGTCTTCATTGCTAAAAGGCACCTTACGTCGTTCCATCACCCGCTCAGCCACTTCAAAAGCCTTATTCGTTCTATAGGTAACCCACTTCTCCGCTCCACCCCAGGCAAAAGAAGGAATAAAGGTACGAGGGAATCCCCCTCCGAAAATATTGGAACTTACACCAACCACAGTGGCGGTATTAAACATGGTATTGATGCCACTCTTAGAATGATCGCCCATCATCATGCCGCAAAACTGCAAGCCTGTATTTTTAAATCCCCCCTTATCGTAATCCCAAAGTTTAATTTCCGCATAATTGTTTTTGAGATTAGAGACATTGGTGTCTGCGCCCAGATTACACCATTCGCCCAGGACCGAATTGCCTAAAAATCCGTCATGACCTTTATTGGAATATCCAAAGATGACGGAGTTATTGACCTCTCCTCCTACTTTAGAATAAGGCCCTACGGTAGTCGGTCCGTAGATCTTCGCAGATAGTTTTAAACAAGCACCTTCACACAAGGCCAAAGCTCCTCTCACCACAGAACCTTCCATGATCTCAGCGCCTTTTCCGATATAAATGGGACCTGTTGTTGAATTCAAAATGGCTCCCTCTATCTTAGCCCCCTCTTCAATAAATAGTCTTTCGCCAATGTGCGTGTTGGTTGAGCTTAGTTGGGCACTTACTCTGCCCTCAGTCAACAATTGAAAATCTTCTTGGATGGCCTGTCCATTCTTAGAAAAGATGTCCCATTTCTCATTGATCTCTAAAAAATCTATTTCACAATTGACTTGAGTAAATTCATAAGCCTCTATCTCCTGAAAGTCGATTTGTTGATGCGAACGAAAAGCAACAATTTTTTCAAGCTCCTGATGATAGAGCAACTCTCCTTCTTCCAATGCTGTAATGGCAGAACAAAGTTTTTTGTTTGGAAAAACCGTCCCGTTAATGTAAACATTATCTCCTTCAAAATGAGCCGGATATTTGACTGACAGATAATCTTCGGTTAAATAGGAAACCGAGGTATTCAGATGCTTGCTCCACTTTTCACTAATGGTCAATATACCGCACCTGATTTCTGCCACGGGTCTGGTGTAAGTGAAAGGCAAAAAATTATTTCTTCTATCGTCAAATAATATAATGTTCATCTCTTGTTTTATTGAGCAATAAAGTTAATTGCTTTTGTTCCAATAATTTTTAATACAAAATTAAAATGCAACAATAAATATTAAAGCTTCGTCTTCTTTTCACAATGCGAAATAGAAAAAAAACGCTTTTTATTGCTCTATCTTTATTATTCGTTCAAAGTTTATTTTCTCAAAAATTAGACTGGATAAATACCATTGGAGGAAATGGCATTGGCTCTGATTGGGATTATGGGGAAAAAGTTGCTCATGACCCTTCAGGAAATGTGATTTTAGCGACACTTATAAGTGACAGTGCCACGATCAATCAAAATCAATCAACACTTTCTTCTTTTTCTGGTGTAAGAGATATCCATTTATCAAAATACTCCCCTAATGGTTCTCTGATATGGAGTTTTGTTTTAGGTGGATCTTCAAGTGATGTTGTAAGAGGGTTAAAGGTTGACATTAATGGCATCATCTATATTGCAATAGGTTTTTCAGGCACTATCGATATTGATCCTAGTTCTTATGTTGATTTGCGTCACTCAATTAATGGGCGTTGTATCATTGCCAAATTCTCCCCAGGAGGATCTCTGATTTCTGCCAATCAAATCGATGCTTTCATCTTTAATATTCAAATTGACGACCTTTCCAATATCTATGCAACTGGACTTTTTCGTGGAGCTTGTAATTTCAGTACGGACATTCTCAATCCTTTTATCTTAAACTCTAAAGGCTTGAGTGATGCATTTATCTGCAAATATGACCTTCACATGAATTTAATATGGGCGAAGCAACTTGGTGGTAGAGATAATGAAAATGGATACTCAATCGCAATTGATGACAATTACAACGTATATACAGCCGGTCTATTTCAAGGATTAATTGACATTAATCCCGGCCCGGGGATAGGCTACTTATACTCAGTTGGAACCAACGAAATTTTCATTAGTAAACTCAATGTAAATGGAGATTATGTCTGGGGGAGAAAAATCACATCAACAGGGCGAGATGCTGTTTTTGAATTAAAATGGAATGACTCTGCGCTATACATGAGTGGATACTATAATGGAACTATAACCTTAGGTGTTCTTGGATTTACCAAAATCAGTTCAGGGGGCTTAGGTGAATGTTTTCTTATTAAAATGAAATATACCGGAGTTCCTGAATGGATAAAAACATATAACAATACGGGATATAGCAGAAATTGGGCATTAACTTTATTGCCCAATGGTGATGTGGTAACCGGTGGACATTTTATAGATTCTTTAAAATTTGACGGCTTAAATTCTCCCTTTACTCTAATCTCAACTATCGATAACTCTTTTCTAGTCATTAGAGATTCTCAGGGTAACTTAAAACAAACAATACAGTTTGGAGACACAAGTTTCATGGGTATAAATCACATTAGCTCAAATAACACCAACTCAATAGTCTGTACCGGATACTTTGAGGGAGCTTTTAATTATAATTTAGGAGGTTCAACTCAATCTGTTTCTGCTTTAGGTCGAGGTGATGGCTTTATATTTCAATTTAAACCAAGTTTTGTGACTTCTAACTCCAATAAGAATATAGACTCAAAACAGAGTCATAATTCAATTTATCCTAATCCATTCAATGAAAGTTTTGTTCTGAAAACAAATGCACCCTTTGAAGGAGATATTACCCTATTTGATGGAATTGGTCAGAAAGTGATAGAGTATAAAAACATCCGATTTGAAACCGAAAAAGAATTGTCCCCACTGCTCCAAAGAGGCACGTATTACATGCACCTGATTGATTACAATAAAAAAACTAAATCAGTACTAAAACTTATTAAAGATTAAATACAGTGGCTATTTAGTGTAGCCTTGAGCCCGTATCAACTTTCTGATCCGGACCTATTAAAACTATTTTTCCTTCACTATCCTCTACTCCCAAAACCAGACACTCTGAAAAGAAATTGGCAATTTGTTTGGGTGGAAAATTGACAACAGCCACAACCTGTTTCCCAAGTAAGTCTTTTTTAGAATAATGATGGACGATTTGAGCGGAAGAAGACTTTATGCCCAGACTCCCAAAGTCTATTTTTAATTGCCAGGCCGGTTTTCTGGCTTGGGGAAAATCGTTGACCTCAATAATCGTCCCTATACGCATATCAACCTTTTCAAAATCTTCCCAGGTGATCATAAATAGCGTTGTTCTATGATTTGTATATGATGCATTTCATGCCCGATAATGATGCTGATGAACTGCTCAACTGCAAATTCCACTTCATTGGCTATTCCTTTTCGTTTTAACATCTCTGCATCAAAGCTTTCAAAGAGGTCTATAGTTGAGCTTCTCACACGCTTCCACTCTTCCAACAAGGATTTCATGCTGCGCTGATCTGCTTTGGCCTTAACAACATAAGCATCATGATCATATCCGGATATATTGGTTTTATCTCCTCTGGCAAAAGCCAAAGCCCTGAAACAAAAAATGCGCTCTGTGTCAATCAAATGTTGAACAATGTCTTTGATGCTCCACTTGCCCTCTGCATAGCGGTGCATGGCCTTGTCTTCGCTTACCATCACCAAAGTGGCTAGGCTTTCTTTTTGAACAACTTTCAAAATGGCTAAAGGCTCTCCTTTAGGTACTTTTTGGATATAGGGTCTATAATATTCCGGATATGATTCTATGTTCATAATGCTAATTTGTGATAAAAATAAGTAAAGCTTCAGAAGCAGTTGAAATTGAATAAGGTTGAAACGCTTTTAAACGTTTGTAAGTATTTGCAAATACTTATAACTACTTACAATTAATTATAACTCTCTTTTTTAGCAACTTAAATACATAATTAACACAATCTGATTCGATTTTTATACTTACGTTTATTTCATAGTTAGGGCTAATTGAATAAATGATAAAAAAGATGAAATTAAACCAGAGAGTAAGGCATAAATTTTCAAGAAAATTGGAGAAAGGAATTATACTTGGCTTTTTTGATAAAGATGAAGTCTTTTTCGATAAGAATGGAAAAAAGATATTCGCAAAAAAGGGAGAAGTTAAGGTTAGGTTTGACTCTATGGATGAAGATAATTATGGTACTTATGATCCTGATGAACTTGAATTAATCTAATATGAAAAAACTTTTATTGCTCTTATTAATTTTAATTGTAAAATCAAGCATTTCTCAAGTAAGGATTGTATATCGTACAGTGTTTGATAAAGATGAAAAGGAACTTACAAACACTGAATTTTTACTAAACATTGAAACTGACGAAAATGAGCCAGATAAAACAACATTTAAATTTTCAAAGTTTGTAAAAGAATCTGAATTTGTTGCAGAATATACTTTTTATGCGGACAAAGGAGAGCCAACTTTTAATAATGGGCGTGTTGGTGTGTTTTGGACTGCAAGACAAAGTGATGGACAAAGAATATATATATATACATGGTAGACAATTATTGTCAGATTTATACTTTACCTGAGGGAGCAACAGGGTTTGCTGACGCAGTAAGATATTTTGTCTTAATGGACGGAGAATAAAAACTAGCCCTAACACGCTGTATAGTGCATTGTGGGTAAGGTAGTTTGGTAAGTTCTGTTGCTATTTGATGGTCGCAAAATCCGCTAACGGTTTTTGTAAAAAGGCAAAGAAACAATACCGCAAAGCGGTTTTTGCTAAGTGGCAAACTGAAATAGTATCTTTATCAAAACCACAACGACACCATACAGTAAACGTTGTGCTTAATTAAAAAAGATGCAGCCAAAAGTCAGGGTAATAATCCCTTTTCGAGGTCCTGAGCAATATGAATTGCTAGACGAAGTGTATGAGCAAACACTCGATACTATACCGACTTTTGGCAATAACACAGATTTCATTCACCTTATTGATGAAAAGGACGAAAAATATAAGAAGATAGTCGACCTAAACATCAACATCATATACAGTTCAAAGTATCACAAGAAGGAAGATCCTGAAATATTATCAATCTCAAATCGACATAAGTACTTTCATTCAGAATGGATTTCTGAATTCATAGAACTAAAATTCACTTTTAAGCATGACCTTGATGAGCTTTGGGAAATATATATTAATCATGTTATTAAACGTTTTTCACTCATTCTGCATTTGTCTTTTAATTCAAAGTTTGATTTCCTTCCAGGAATAATTTTCAAAGAGAGCATAGATGATATTCTTGGGAAAACAGAAATGAGTATTAGTAACATTGATATGGCCCTTGGTCACGCTTTAGATATTAATTGGCCTAAAATTCGGCAACCTGATTTTGGAAAGACGATTGATTGGTTTATTGGTCATAGTTTTCATCCTGATGATTTGAGTCAAACTAATTTGCAAAGAGCAATCAATGCTTTCTCCTACAGTTTTTCACACAATAAAGAAAAGGATACATCAGAGCTGTTTTGGACTATGATAGGAATTGAAAGTCTTCTTGCAGAAGGCACTAATAGTATTATGGCACAGATTAAAACAAAGTCAACAATCGTCTTAGGTCAACCGAAAGAATTTAAAAAGAAGCTCCAAAAACTTTATGACTATCGCTCAAGGTTCGTCCATGGAGATTTAAACTTTCCACCCAAATTTAGTAGCGATTTCGACCAATTTGAGAGAAGTTATTGGGACTATTCACAGTTTGCTTTATCAATACTTACAGCTCTAATCAAAGAATTAATAATTGAGAATCAAACCAAATTTGAATTTGAGTATAAAAGAAAAAACTAAACTATGATAAAAAGAAAAATCTTAATATTCCTAACCTTATTGCTTACTTCAACTTTGGGGTTTGGTCAATATCTGTCAAAAGAAAAAGCTTTAGAAGATTTAAAGGAATTTAAGACCTTATTGAAAACTCAATCTTCATATTATCAAGTATCAGATTTTGATTTTGAAAAAAGCTATAATGAAGTCGAAAGAAAAATAAACCAAAAGGACTCAATCCCAATATATTTTTTAGCATTCGAGTTAGAAAAAATTATCTCAAATATAATTGATAGACACGCTAATATTAGAATTGAAAATTTTGAAGAAGATGATTACGAGTTGTATAATTTGTATTTGCCCTTTGTAGTATCGTCTTTGGGCAACAATATTCTTGCACTTAACTTTAATAGAACAACCAAAGAGTACGAGTATTTTGACCAAGCATATCCATATTTAAAAGAAGTTGACGGTGTTAACATCAAAGACTTTTTAAATAGTAACGCCTACACGAGAAAACTCTCACCAAAAAATGCAAAACAATCAGATGAATTAAAAGATTTGAGAGATATTGGAGAGCTTTATTTTAAACAAGGCAAAACAGCGTTGAAAGAGATTCAAATAACTTTGACTAATGGCAAAACCGATAAAAAGTTGGTTTTACCTGTGAGCGATAGGAGAAATTGGTATTTCGATATTGGCTCTACAAGTTTTAATCGAGATTACAGAGATTTTGGACGTGATGAAGATTTTGAATTATCAAAATTAGACAAATGGCTGACAGATTCTATTGCATATCTAGCTATTCCTTCAATGGTAAGTTATGAAGAAATCCCAAATTTAGAACCCTACTTAACATCTACAATTGAAAAGTACAAAGATTCAAAGGCAATGGTAATTGACATTCGTGGAAATGGTGGCGGAACAAGAGAAATACTTAATACATTTTCAGGTTATTTCGTAGATTCTAAACAATCGCCTTGGGTAGCAAATGTGGCTTATGTGAGAAGTGACCAATTTTTAGATGAGGATATTTATTCTATGCAATCAAGGTTTCTTTACAACTATAATTCAGAAATGTTATCCGACAAGGACAGAAAAGCAATAGATAATTTCAATAAGAATTACGAAACAGAATTTAAAGTTGACGTGAATAAATTTAGCGAACCGTATTATATGGTGCTTCACAGTAAACAACCCATAAATTGCCCTATTTATATTTTGGTAAATGAAGAATGTTTTAGTGCGGCTTCTGTCTTTACTTCGGCACTTAAAGGTTTAGATAATGTAAAAATAGTTGGCGTAACTACCAATGGTTCAAGCGGTAGGTCAAAGAAATTTTATCTTAAAAATTCTAATATTCGAGTAAAGTTATCAACTATGCTTTCATTTCAAAGAAATGGCAAAACACTTGATGGAAATGGAACTGTTCCGGATATTATTATTGAAAGAGATGAGAATCAGGTATTGAGAAAAGGTGATTCTCAATTGGAAAAGTTAATTGAAATAATAAAAAACTAAGCACAACAAAGAACTGAGCTTAAATCCAAATAATAGCCGCTAAATAACTCATCCAATACGCTTTTAAAAATGGAAAGTAAACTTGGATCGAATTGATGATGTTTGTATCATTGGTCTTAGAATTATGAGAAGTGTTCTGCTTATATCGTGTTTTGTCTTGTTAATTGCAGCAGTAAACAACTCTTGTTCTTTTTTTAGTCAGTCAGAGAATGAGGTACAGCTCAGTCCATTGGACTCCATTGAACAAAGCATTAACTTTTCAAGTCCTAAAGAAGCTGTTGATCAACTTTATGGAAGAATCCAAGATCATGGTCAAAATGATTCTCTAGATGCGCATCTCGCCTTTGCCTATCTGAAATGGATGAATGTGACTGCTACAAATGCAGATGCCTTGCCTGACTCCGGTCAGTCAGAACTCTTTAAATGGTGTGTCGGTCACCTTCAGCGAGTTGATACAAACCATAACTATCCGCAAGTTGTTAAGCTAAGTGTAGATTTTAATGCAAGGCTTAGATCGATTGAACGAATGCTGAGCTACCGAACATCTATTCAATCCAAGGCAGAAGCTTATTTGAAAAGTGAGGCGCTCAAAGAGGATGATTGTAAAGATTTCCAATGTAAAGTGATTCACTTGTACAAGTCGGCATATTATGATAAAGCCTTAGAAGCAATCGACAGTGCATTGAGCATAGATTCAAATGCAAGTAATGCCAGATTTTGGTATATCAGAGGATACATTCTTAAAGATCAATTCAAGTATTATAGCGCGCTTTCAACAGGCAAGTTGGCTAGAGAAGCTGCTGTAAAAAGTTATAAACGTGCCATTGAGCTGACAGATACCAATGAATACATGCGCAATGATGCAGTAAAGTCATTAAAATTTTTAGCAGCAACCATCTACAATGAAGCGGCTATGGCTTTAGATGCTTCTGCAATTGAGTTTGGCATGGAGCTTTTTGAATCTTATTTCAAGATTGTTCAGGAATTCAACATTGTCAATGATTCAGCGGAACTTTGGCAACGCAGAGTCGATATCAATCTGTTTGCAGCATCAAAACTATCAGAATACCAATCTCAACTGATTGAGCATGACACAATTGTTGCTGCACAGATCGACTCTTTATACAATATCGTATTAGCTAAAGAGCCAAAAAATGTAACAGCCAATTACAACGGCTATCTTAATTCAGTAGCCGATAGAGAATATCGGAGCAAATTATTGAGGATCACCTCTGCTCAAAATCAAAAAAATGAAGCCATTGCATCTGCAAAAAACACACAGTTGTGGGCAATGACTGTAGGTCTGTTATTGACTCTAATTCTTGCGGGAGTGGCATTTAAAGCCTATAAACAAAAAAGAAAAGACAACGAGTTGATTGCCTTTCAGAAACAAGAAGTAGAAAAAGCACATGAAGAACTCACAGAAAAGAATAAAGAAATTACCGATTCGATTCACTATGCCAAACGGATCCAAACCGCTATTCTTCCTCCGGATCGATTGGTGAAGGAGTACCTACCCAACAACTTCATACTTTATAAACCTAAAGATGTGGTGGCAGGAGACTTTTACTGGATGTACACCAAGCCCGAAGAGAACTTGGTGCTTTTTGCCGCTGCCGACTGCACAGGACATGGAGTACCGGGAGCCATGGTTTCTGTCGTCTGCAATTCAGCTCTCAATAGAGCAGTAAAAGAATTTGGCTTAAGAGAACCGGGCGATATCCTTACAAAAACCAGAGAATTAGTCGTTGAAGAGTTCGAAAAATCGGATGAAGAAGTAAAAGACGGGATGGACATCGCGCTTTGTTCGCTTTCAACTTTGAGTAAAATGGATGAACCCAAATCGGAAAAATATAGTTTAAAGTATGCGGGAGCCTATAACCCACTTTGGATCATCAGAAAAAACGCAACAGAAGTAGAAGAAATCAAAGCCCACAAACAAGCCATTGGTTTGGTAGAAAATTCAAGCGAGTTTCCAACCCATACAATTGAGTTAAACAAAGGAGATGCATTTTACATCTTCTCGGATGGCTTTGTCGATCAGTTTGGTGGAGAAAAAGGTAAAAAATTCAAGGCTCCAAATTTTAGAAGATTATTATTGAGCATTCAGGATCAACCCCTTGATGAACAAAAGCTGCTCATTGATAAAACCTTTGACGAGTGGAAAGGGAGCTTGGAGCAGATTGATGATGTTTGTGTGATAGGAGTAAGAGTATAGAGACAGTCCTTTACAATTGACTACATCTTTCTTTTTTAGCAACTTAAAGCACCCCCAGTCCAAGTCGATTTTTATACTTACGTTTATTTCATAGTTGGCAAACATTTAAAAGAAACAGATGAATCTTTACATAGACACAAATGTTTATTTGACTTTTTATCATTTCTCAAACGAGGATTTGAAGGAGCTCAAGAAATTGATTGCCTTGATAAATACAGGGAACATTGTTCTCTATTTACCTGAACAGACTCAAAATGAATTCTACCGAAACAGAGAGGTCAAAATATCAGATTCGCTAGATAAGCTTCGAGCCTCGAAATTGAATAATCAGTTTCCTATGATTTCACACTCTTATGATGAGTATGACAAAATGAAAAAGGCTATCAAGCAATTTGAAACAAATAAATCCAAACTGTTGAAACAGCTGCAACATGATGCGGAATCAGAATCACTAATTGCTGATGATGTGTTGAATCAGTTATTTTCTAAAGCAACTTATATCGAGACATCTTCTGATATTCTAGATGAGGCCGTTACAAGATTTGAAATTGGAAACCCTCCAGGCAAGGATAAATCATACGGGGACGCTATAAATTGGGTGAGTTTATTGGAAGTAGCGCCTGAACATGAAGATTTGCATTTTATTTCAGAGGACAAGGACTATTATTCTAAGCTCAATGAAGCTAATTTCAATTCATATCTCTTAAAAGAATGGAAAGAAACGAAGAGTTCAGAACTACACTATTATAAGAGACTTTCGGAATTCTTTAAAGTAAACTACCCTGATATTGAGATTTCCAGTGAAACAGAAAAGGAAATTATTATTAAGAATCTAAGAGAAGCCTATTCATTTGATAATGCAAAAAGTGTAATTAGAAAGCTTCGAAATTTTGATGGGTTTTCTATTCAACAGTTAAATGAGATTACCGAAGCCTTTTCCTCTAATAATCAGATTTATTGGATTGGAACAGATTGGACAGTTTCTTCTGCTAGGCGAGATATAATTGAATCAAACAAAGAAAAGATTGACCCTACAATTTACGCTGAATATGAGGAAACCTTTAAATAAAAACGTTGCCCAACAAAACCTATAAGCAATATCGCCCTTCGGGACGCTACTGCTCATAGCCAAACCGTTGTGCTTAATTGTATAATGAAAAGAAAAATTTTAATTACTTCTTTAAGCTCAATTGGACTGCTTCTACTTAGTGCATTCTATATTGAAGGAGATGACATTAACACAATAGGATTTTACTTCACTATTTTTATTATTCCCCTTCTATTCTTCTGCTTCATTAATGGAGTTATAATCTATTTGATTCAACGATTAAGAGATAAGAGAATTAAAAAATTATTTTTTCATCTCCCAATTGTCACTCTGTTAATTTTATCAATGCTTGATTCTGAAGTTCCAATTTTTAGTGGCAGTTTGACTTATGTAAGCTTAATTGCAGTTTTCTCAATAGGAATACCTAATATTATTTGGAGCAGAAATATTAAATAAAGAATTAAAAAACTAAGCATAACAAAGAACTGAGCTTAAATCCAAATAAAAAATCAAATTAATCTGGATTGATAAGCCGGATCAAATGGTAAACAATATTGTTGTCTAACTTGTCTGCTAAAGTGAAACGATGGCAGGCATTTTAGAGCCCACACCATCACAACTTCAATCCCAAATAATAGCCACTAAAGGCAAAGAGAAAAATCAGACCGATGAGCGCTAATACTTTGCTGATCGTGGTATACTGCTGAAAGACTTTTTTGTTTTGATAAGCCACCCATAAGATCAAAGTGGCAAGGATTGGAGCAGTCAAAAAAGAAATACTGGTGGCCAGATCCACCAATTGTTTCATATTGTCCATCAGGAAGATCAAGACCAGCATGGCTCCTGAGATCAGAATGATCAAAGACCAAGTGTACAATCTGTTTACTTTTGCTGCAGCCAGACCGAAAGACAATTGAAGCGCTTTGCTCAGCACTCTGGGAAAAGCATCCAGAACCGTTAAGGTGGTGCTAAACATGGTGGTAAAAGCGGCGATGGCTACAAACAAAAAGGACCACTCCCCTATGGTTTGGGTATACATGCCGATGACTTGTCCTGAAAATACAGCTCCGCTTGAAGAAAGCGTCTCCCCGCTCCCCCTCAAAATAATGCTACCCAAAGTCACAAAAGCTACAGCCAAAAAGGTGGTTCCCCAATAGCCCACATTAAAGTCAAAGACGGACTTTTTGACTTCCGAGGCTTTTCCAGGTGCTTTGAGCTCTGCAATGGTCCATTCAGAATGCCATAAGGAAATGTCTAAAGGAGCCGGCATCCATCCGACCAAGGCAATTAAAAACAAAACATCTGTTGCATTTGAAAAATCAAAGGCGGGCATTTCCGCCATTTTTGCTGGCGGTTCAGCCAATGCAGCTAGCAAAGTGACCACTGTCGTGAGAGTCAACAAAATGATCACTGCCTTCATGATCTTGTTTAACCAGTCAAACTGGCCGACCACCAATATCACAAAACAAATCAGAATGATGAAAGCCGATATCTGCCAAAGCGGCATGGTCAAATTAAAAATCGCAGCCAACACGCTGGAACAGATCAAAGTCACCACCGCCTGAACGGCAAACATGGTGCCTATCGTCACCAGATAAAAGAGCCACATGGCCCATTTCCCGTTAGCGTTAAAGGCCTCTAGCAAACTTTTACCGGTAACTGCCGCATATAAAGGACCGGCTTTAAAAAAAGGGTATTTGATGACATTGGCAATGATGACCACGGCAATCATCGCCAGGCCATAATTGGCTCCAGCTCTGGTCGATTGCACCAGATGAGAAACACCTACTGCAGCTCCCGCATAAAGTAGTCCGGGGCCTAATCTGGAAAAAAAGGAGGCTGGCATTACTTCACGTGCCCGATCTTCTTGGTATAATCTTCAACCGTTTTTTGGATCGACGTCTTCACTTCATTAAAATGCTTTTTAATTTCTGCGCCTTTGGCCTTATTCGGATAGTTGGCGATTGCCGAAATCAGTTCAAAACGTTTGTCGATTAAGTCATCAATCACTTTATCCATTTTTTGATCTCCATTAAAGGTCTCAATAAATGCATCTTCAATCAGTGAATTGGTTTCTTCTTTTAGTTGTTTCTTTAGTTTTCTTCTACTTGCCATGGTTTCAATTTTAGACTAAAATAAACTATTCTTGCATCTCTTAAGGAAGCATATTCTGTACTTTTACAGATCGCATTGTTAATTTGTATTGCATCATCGACATAGAAGCTACAGGTGGTAACGCGTCGATAGGACGAATGACCGAAATCGCAATTTACAAATTTGACGGACAGCACATCATCGATGAGTTTCAAAGTCTTATCAATCCCGAAATGAGCATTCCCCCCTATGTGCAAAAACTAACGGGAATCACGGACTCCATGACAGCTAAAGCACCAAGATTTAGCAAGATGGCCGATTTTATCTGGGAATTCATTAACGATACTACCATTGTGGCTCACAACATCAAATTTGACTACAGTTTTCTCCAAATGGAATTTAAAAAGACCGGCTATCATCTCCGTTCGAATCGACTGTGCACTCTTGAACTCAGTAAACTGTTGATTCCGGGAATCGGGGCTTATGGTTTAAGCAATTTATGCAAAGAGCTATCCATCAATAACAATGAAAGACATCGTGCCAAGGGTGATGCATTGGCGACCTTGGAACTGTTCAAGTTACTGCGAAAAAGAGATCAAAAAGACGTCATAGCAAAGAAATTAAGACGGGCTTAATATGCAGAATAAAAACACACGAAAATGGCTAAAGCGTATCGGTGTGGCGGGCTTTTTGTTCTTCTTAATTAAAGGCATTATCTGGCTGCTTATCCTTTTTGGAGCCAGTCAACTGGTTGCTTGTTAATGTTTGATGAGTTTCAAACTCCTTCTTGATTGCTCAGTCTGAAAATGAACAAAATAAATACCTGAAGGCAATGGACCGAGTTCAATTGTCCCTTTCTCACCTCTGATTTTCGCCTGATAAACCACTTTGCCAATCGCACTCGTAATCAAAACTTCATCATACTCCAATGCCGACTCTTTTATGTCATAGTTTAGATATGTGTCAAAAGGGTTGGGATAAATCGCTATTTCTTCGCTTCTTCGGGTTTCTTCATTTAGTTCGGAAAGTATCCCCTCTCTTACGTAAAAATAATCAATGCCTACTTCAAGAACATGATCCGGAGCTAAATCTTCAGCTTTAAACTCAATGCTTCTCACAGAAGAAACGGAATTCACATAATTCATTATTCTATACGAACGCAATTGCCAACCCAATTGTTGGTTTGATAGATCAATGGTATCCAGTACTATTCTTGCATTTGACGAATCAATAATACTGACCTCTAAATAGTCATTAGGGCTTGAACCAGAATTATAGAACCAAGTATAGAAATTGATTATCGGATTCGCATAAGCTGATAAATCAAGCCTCGGACTAAATAAAGATGTTACACCATCTAAATCAGACGAAGAGGCTAGGCCTCCCTGATTTCCTGTTACATAAGCTTGTTCTCCACAGTCATTTTGAAAATCCAGACTTGGATTGGCTATTGAAAACTGATCTATGGTAGGAATCGGAACATCTCTAACCCAAGCTCCAATGCTATCATTCCCTTGAACAGTCCACCCTAAATCCATATTGAATGGATCTTCATAACCGATGGGCAAATTCAATAATGGATTTAAATTTTGACAAGAGAAAGTAATCGGAGTGTCACAAATGGATAAATAACCCCATTTGGAAACATTGAGAGAGTAATCCTTAAAATCATAGCTTTCTAAGCTAGCTTGCCCAAGCGTATCGGTAAACACACTGTAGCTTGTATCTGAACCTTCCAGTTTCACTTCCGCCTTAGAAAGGGCTTTTCCGTTGTGATCTTTGATTTGAATCAACCAATTTGCCGTATCTCTTATTAATTCGGCATTCAAGACGCTCACCTGAGCTCTTGTAAATAAAATACTATCGTAGACTCTTGTTTGATAGCCATTGGCCGTAATTGTGACTTTCTTATAACCGTCTTCCGGAGTCCCTGACTTGTAATTACCCAAAAGATTGCTAACCTCACGATGTTCACTGCCTTCAATGGTAATATTAGCCTGAGGAATGGCAGCTCCTTGACAGTCCTTCACCGAACCTTCCAAGTAAGAGGCTCTTTTATAGCTTGATCTCAATACAAAAAGTCCTTCACCACGATCAGAAACTAAAATCAAACCCGAGGGCAAGAAAGGATATGCCCCCCAATTGCCATTAAACCCCGTCCCATTAGAGTATGGATAGGTATCGTAATATCCAACCTCAATGAGATTGTCCGGCTTGTTTGCATCTACGATTGATAAACCCAAAGTGTAATAAGAGGTCACTAAAAAGTCATTTAAAACATGAGTGTTATGGGGGATTGCACTCACGGTATTTCTTGAACGCAATCGATCCAAATCCTTAACATTAAATGGATTGCTCACATCATAAGCTGCAATGTATGCTCCTGAGACTTCATCTGTTGTAAAAATGACTTTTGAATTATCAGAAAGCCAGGCATTGTGAGTAAAGTTATTTGGTGTCACTTTAGATCCTACAATTCGGGGATTGGACTTGTTGGAAACATCAATGATCAGCAATAAGCCATCGTTCACGGCACTTCCGTACAAGGTATCTCCCCTTGCATATCCATCATGCAAGTACAAGCTGTCAAAGAAGCCTAACTCTATCGGTTGACCGGGGTTCGTTGCGACATCTAACATGATCGTTCCAAAAGAGCCATTGGCATGGTTGGAACCAAACAAGTAGGCCACCCCATTTTCATCGATATAAATATTGTGCGCAGAATTTACGGCATAATTTACTCCGGTAAAGTATGTCGTACTTTTTACACTGTCCGGAAGAGTAGAAAGATCATAAATGGCCAAACCACCTGAAGACTCATTAGTAACATAGGCATAGTTGCCCCAGGTTTTAATGTCTCTCCAGATAGATATGGCACCTGTATCTGCAAAAATTTCTACCAGATTGTTGGTGTCTGTAACATTAACTATAGACAAGCCATTGGTTTTTCCCACTAAGGCGTACTCATTCCCGGCAGAGTCAACATAACCCCAAATGTCATTCAATCCAATTCCGTTGTATCTGAAATGAGCTACTGAATCTACAGCAAGACGACTGGAGGGCTGTGCAATTAAGCCCATGCTTACCAATAAACAACAAAGGGCAAAGTATCGTTTTAATAACATCACCCAAAGATAAGACTAAGAAAAATTGTTTTTTAAAAGAAGTACGACAAATTGATGATTGCATTCGGTTGCACATCAATCATTGCTTCATTGGTCTGATCGTCTCTGGAAATGAAAGTCGTTGTACTACTGCCATTGAGCGGTGTATTTACAGTATTATCTGTTATTTTCCCTCCCACACTGGAGTAGAAGATTTGCAAACCCAACTCCGTACCTAAGCTGAATCGGGGGGCTAAGAAATAATTAAAACCACCTCCTGTAGTTAATCCAAAACCTATTCCACCATCTGCTTTAATTGTTCTTTCTGTTCGATCAGTACCCGCTTTAGATTCAATTGAAGTATTGATCTTTCCTGTTGACTTACCAATAAAAGTCAGGTCCAATTGCGAAAACACATAAGGATCAAGACGTTTTGAGCCGCTAAAATGTTTTTCTATCCCTCCTCCTATGTTAATACGGTATTGACTAAATGAGGAGTCCCGCTTTACCAGAGTAGTTCCAACGCTATCTGCCAACTCTCTTTTGGCATAGTCAAGGTCAAAACCAAAGCCAATTCTCAATACAAAATCATCTTTTAAATAATACTTGCCCAATAAAATATTTTGACCGTATTGGTTATCAAAACTTTCTAGATTCACATTATCAATTAAGCCATTAACGAGGATACTTACACCAAAATCACCGGCTTTAGGTTTCAATTCTTGATTCACTTCTTGAGCTGAAACACTGAAAACGATCAGTGAAACAGAAAGGCTTAACATTAAAAATTTTGAGGTCATGAAATTTAATTTAGAACAAATAACATCATTATTGAGGACTTATTGTTTAACTCTTAAAAGATTTATCTTTCAATAGAGGTACAAAACTAAATTCTCCAAACTCTTCCTGTTCAAATTGATTTTCTCCAATTTTTTTAATTCTAAGCATGGTTTGAGAATCGCCTTCTCCATGAGGAATAACAATCCAACCTCCTGTTTTCAGTTGCTTCTTTAAAGTCTCCGGAACAATTGGAGCAGCAGCGGTAATGATGATCTTATCAAAAGGTGCAAAAGTTGGCAATCCTTCATATCCGTCACCAAAAAAGAGCTTTGCCCTGTAGCCCATTTCATCTAATCTTTTCTTGGCCTTTAAATGTAGACTTCTATGCCTTTCTATGCTAAATACTTTTGCGCCCATTTCTGCAAGCACACAGGTTTGATAAGCACTTCCTGTTCCAATTTCAAGTACCTTTTCTCCGGTTTTTAATTGAAGCAGTTGAGATTGAAAAGCCACCGTATACGGTTGTGATATTGTCTGGTCGGCTCCTATCGGAAAAGCCTTGTCCTGATACGCAAAGTTGATAAAAGCAGTATCCATAAAAAAATGCCTTGGAATTTTCATCATGGCATTTAAAACCTTTGTATCGTCAATGCCTTTCTCTTCGAGTAAAGTCACCAACTTCTTCCGTAAACCTTTATGGCGAAATAAATCTTGCACGCTACAAAAAAAAAGAATAAAAACTTCTGGACCATCACCCGTCGTTTAGCTTATTAATAATACAATGTTGACAAACCAAAAGCACTTTAACCGAGTTTAAAGATTGGAAATTTACATTTGTTAAAAAAATATATTAAAATGCTAAAAATTGGTGTTTTAGGTGCAGGCCACTTGGGAAAAATTCACATCCGATTGCTTCAGGAAATTGATAGTTTTGAATTGATAGGTTTTTATGACCCGGATCAGGATGCGGCTGATTCTGTTGCTAAAGAATTTAAAACCAAATCTTTTAGCAGTATTGATGAATTACTTGAAATGGTAGATGTTGTTGATATTGTAACCCCTACCCTGTCTCATTTTGATTGCGCGGTTAAGGCCATAAAAAAATCAAAGCACGTTTTTATTGAAAAACCCATCACCAATACTGTAGAAGAAGCTCGTCAGTTGATTCAGCTTGCAGAAGAAGCAGATGTAAAAGTTCAAGTTGGCCATGTTGAGCGATTCAATCCTGCCTTTATTGCATCTAAAGAATACATTAAACATCCCATGTTTATTGAAACGCACCGTCTGGCACAGTTTAACCCGAGAGGTACTGATGTCTCAGTAGTATTGGATTTAATGATCCATGATCTTGATATCATTCTAAGCATTGTGAAAAGCAATGTGAGAAAAATAAGTGCAAGCGGAGTGGCTGTTGTGAGCGAGAGCCCTGATATTGCCAATGCGCGCATAGAGTTTGATAATGGTGCGGTGGCTAACCTTACGGCAAGTAGAATATCGCTCAAAAACATGCGCAAAACAAGAGTATTTCAAAAGGATGCCTATGTTTCTATTGATTTCTTAGAAAAGGAATCTGAGATTGTTCGACTTTCAGAGGTTGAAGGTGAGCCGGATCCTTTATCTGTAACAATAGATCTGGGGAAAGGCAAGGGTCAAAAAGAGATTTATTTTGAAAAACCTGACATTGAACCCAACAATGCCATCAAAGAAGAATTATCATCTTTTTCATTCTCAATACAAAACAACACATCACCTGCAGTAACTATTCACGACGGATATAATGCGTTAGATGTGGCGCATCAAATCATAGAAAAGTTAAATTTGACCCACGAAAATTTTTCTGTTTAAAATCACAATAAATCAACACAAAAAGTCGTTTTATTGGGTTATACTCATATGAAGTACTACCAATTCATTTTTACTCTGTTTTTTTTATGCTTTATCTCTTGCGATAAGGATGACCAAAAGGCCATTGTTCCTGCTTATCTTATTATCGATGATATTAATGTAAAAATTAACAGTTCTGTTGAAGGTTCATCAAGCGATCAGATTACTGATGCTTGGGTGTTTGTAAATAGTGTTTTAATTGGCTCTTTCGAGCTCCCTGCAGTTATTCCGGTTCAAAGGACCGGAAACGTCAACATAAAAATCAGTGCCGGCGTCTTTATAAGCGGGATGTCTAACAACAGAACCAGGTATCCCTTCTATGACTTTTATGAATTAGACACTACTTTAGTCCCAGATCAAGAGTACCGACTTGAGCCTGTAGTAGAATATAAATCCATTGCAGTTTTTGATACACCCTGGTCAGGAGAGAACTTTGAAAGTGGAATTAACTTTGAATACAATGACAACAGCCAAACAAATTTCATTAGAAATTCCACATCCGATGTTTTTGAAGGTACATCTTCAGGTTTGGCCCGCTTAGAGCAAGGCGAAACTTTTTTTGAAGCATTTACTCCAACCTTCCATCAAATACCCAGAAACGGTTCTGATATTTATTTAGAAATGAATTATAAATGCACCCATGATGTTGTAGTTAGTGTATATGCAGACAATAAGAGCATTCAAATTCCTGTCATTAACCTGAGGCCAAAATCATCGTGGAATAAAATATATATTCAATTAGATGAGGTAATTAATTCGTTGCCTTCGGCAATAAATTTTAATATTGCCATTGGTTATACTAAACCTTCCGATCAAATCGGAGAACTAGATGTTGATAATGTGAAACTGGTTCATTTTTAATGAATAAACGACTACAAACACTTAAGTACATACTTGGCGATTTCTTTGCAGCCTTTACTGCATGGTTCTTGTTCTATCGATTCAGGAAGGTCTACCTTGAGCCCGAAAAATTTGGTTACGAAATTCCTGTGGACTACGATTCTAATTTTTACATTGGACTTATTGCCATTCCCACAGCCTGGATTTTACTTTATGCCGCCTCGGGTTTTTACAAAAGTGTGTACAGAAAGTCAAGATTAAAAGAATTGGGACAAACACTCACCAGTTCTATCTTAGGCTGTACCCTGCTTTTCTTTGTATTTATACTTGATGATGAAATCAAGACTTACCAAGATTATTACCTGTCCTATCTCTACATTCTGTTTTTTCACTTTGTATTTACTTACTTATTGCGCTTCTTATTGACGAGTAGAACGGTCTACAGAATTCAAAACCGGCAAATTGGTTTCAATACCATCATTATAGGATCTAGTCAAAAAGCAATGGAACTCTTTCTTGAGATGGAAAAAGAACGCAAATCTTACGGCAATAAGTTTGTGGGTTTTGTGAGAGTGAATCGCAAAGAAAAATATCCGGTTGAAAAGCACCTCCCCTTTCTGGGCAAAGCCAAGGAACTCAAATCCATTGTTGATGAATATGCTGTAGAAGAGGCCATTATAGCCATCGAATCTTCCGAACATGAAAGCCTTGAGAACATTATCGGTGAACTGGAAGGTCTGAATGTTTTGATCAAAGTCATTCCTGACATGTATGATATTTTATCCGGCTCAGTGCGAATGAGCTCCATATTCGGAGCACCATTAATCATTATCAACAGAGAGATCATGCCCGCCTGGCAGCAAACCATCAAAAGGGCGATAGATATACTCGCTGCCTTGTTTGTTCTGATCTTCTTTTTCCCGCTTTTCTTGGTTGTTGGCCTTATAGTAAAGTTCACGACTCCCGGTCCCATTATTTTCTCTCAAGAAAGAATAGGCATACATGGTAAACCTTTTATGATTCATAAATTCAGATCCATGTATGTTGATGCTGAAAAGGCAGGGCCTGCCTTGTCAAGTGAAAGAGACCCCAGAATTACAAAGTTCGGTCGCTTCATGCGCAAGACAAGGCTAGACGAAATTCCCCAGTTTTACAATGTTTTAGTCGGAGACATGTCTTTAGTTGGCCCCAGACCCGAACGTCAGTTTTTTATAGAAAAGATTGTTGAAAAAGCTTCTCATTACAACCATTTACTGAAAGTCCGCCCGGGAATTACTTCATGGGGACAAGTCAAATACGGTTATGCTGAAAATGTAGATCAAATGGTTGAGCGCCTTAAATTCGACATCCTCTATATTGAAAACATGTCTTTGCTTGTAGACTTTAAAATATTGATTTATACAATACTAATCGTCGTACAAGGAAGGGGAAAATAGTTTTATAAATCTTTACTCATTCACTACTTTTGAACTTCAAAAAACAACACATTTCAAGATGAAAAATATTGCAGTTATTGGTGCAGGAACCATGGGAAACGGAATCGCTCATACTTTCGCACAGTTTGGATACTCTGTTGCATTGATTGATGTTTCTCAAGACGCCTTAGATAAGGCATTGAACACAATTGACAAAAACCTGGATCGTTTAGTCAAGAAAGAGGCCATTACAGAGTCAGACAAAAGCAATACGCTTAATAATCTAAACACTTTTACCGATCTTAAGTCAGGCGTTGAAAATGCTGAATTAGTAGTAGAAGCAGCAACTGAGAACATTGACCTGAAACTTAAAATTTTTAGAGACTTAGATCAATTAACCAAAGAAAATGTGATTTTAGCATCAAATACATCGTCCATATCGATCACTAAAATTGCATCTGTCACCAACAGGCCGGATAAAGTGATTGGCATGCACTTCATGAATCCGGTTCCAATTATGAAATTGGTAGAGATCATTAGAGGGTATGCTACTTCTGATGAAGTAACGAATACCATTATGGACATCTCCAAAAAGTTAAATAAAGTGCCTGTCGAGGTTAACGATTATCCCGGATTTATTGCTAACCGCATCTTGATGCCCATGATCAATGAGGCCATTTATAGCCTTTATGAAAGTGTAGCCGGTGTTCAGGAAATTGATATCGTGATGAAACTAGGAATGGCTCATCCAATGGGGCCTTTACAATTGGCTGACTTTATTGGACTTGACGTTTGTTTATCAATTCTCAATGTATTGCATGAGGGATTCGGTCAACCCAAATATGCCCCTTGCCCTCTTTTGGTTAATATGGTTACGGCAAACAAGCTTGGAGTTAAATCTGGAGAAGGGTTTTATGACTATAGTGAAGGACTAAAAGCTGCGAAAGTATCCGGTAATTTTTCTTAAAATTTCCGTTCTCAACATACAAAAGAGCGAAGGAATCATTTCTTTCGCTCTCTTTTTTGGTAAGGAATAAGCCCGTATTCAATTTTTTGCACAATTTCTTCTATCATTTGATCCTCACCTAAAGGGTCGTATTCCAGTTTTAGATTAGAACCAAAAAGCCGGGCAAGCGACTGCCACATAAATGCAGAGAAAGAACCTCTGAGCTGTTTAATCAGGTCATAAGAAGTGGTTCCCGTTTCGCGATCAATGAGTTTGATGAGTATAATGCCTTGCATGATGGTTAATCTTTTCAACTCTCCGGAAAACTCTTCCTTCAATTGTCCCTCCACCTTCTTAAGGTATCTTTTTCTTCTGTTCTCTGTTTTGATTTGTTTCAAAGTATCATCAAAATCCTTCAACATTTCTCCTGCCACCTCTGCATAGGGATAAACTTTGACCACATAACGCTCCAAGCGTCCGTATCTTTTGCGTTCCCGCTCATTTTTAAACGTACGTGGACTAAACACCGGAATAGGTTGCAGCTCAAACATTGGGATAGTATCACCTTGATAAACAGTCCTTTTTAAGACAAAAGCAGTGTCATTCTGACTTTGTGAAAAGGTGGTTTCAGTGGCCAATACCCCAATCAAACAAACAATTAACATTTTATAGCGAAAAGTCATGCAGGTAAATGTAGCGAATTCCATGCCCAAACCATTTGCTTGTTTAATTTTGCACCGTGGATTATAAGAATGTAATTACAGAGGCGGTTGATGCCTTAAGGTTAGGAAAACCCATATTATGTCCCGCAGATACAATATGGGGCTTAAGTTGTGACGCGACCAATCAAGAAGCAGTCAGTCAAATTTATGAGCTAAAGAAAAGATCTTTAAGCAAAAGCATGGTGGTCTTAGTGAACTCCGATAGCATGATTAACCAATCGATTAAAGAAATTCCGGAAGTAGCCTGGGATTTAATTGATCTGGCCGATAAGCCACTCAGCATCATTATGGACGCAACAACTTATTTAGCTCCTAATGTGGTTCATGAGGATGGAAGCGTAGCCATTAGAATGGTAAAAAGTGGCTTTATATATGACCTGCTTCAAAAGTTCAGGAAACCCATTGTTTCCACAAGTCCTAATTTTTCGGGCGACCCTACTCCATTGAGTTTTAAAGACATCAATGCTGACTTGGTTCGGCAGATCGATCATGTGGTTCCTGAGGAATTTGACAAAGATTTAACAGGTGCTCCTTCTAAGATCATTAAATTATCTAACAGTGGAGAAATCTCTATCATAAGAAGCTAAACTGGATGAATCTAGCGCATAAAATTGACTTTGCTTTTATTCATGATATTGGCCGTATAGCCGATCAAAAAGGCTTGCCTGCTTTTATCATTGGTGGTTTTGTAAGAGATTTATTCCTTAACAGAGAAAGTAAAGACATAGATATCGTTTGTCTTGGCAGTGGAATTGATCTGGCAACTTCATGTGCCAGGCAATGGCAGATAGATTCTGAAGTTCATGTGTTTAAGAATTTTGGGACTGCCATGTTAAAATACCAGGGCTGGGAAATTGAATTTGTCGGTGCTCGAAAAGAATCTTATCAAAGAGATTCGAGAAAACCAATAGTTGAAGACGGTAGTTTAGAAGACGATCAGAACAGAAGAGATTTTACAATAAATGCTCTGGCCATTCAAATCAACAAAAAGCAGTTCGGAGAAGTCATAGATCCCTTTGATGGACTTCATGATATTGAAAAACAGCTACTGAGAACACCTTTAGACCCGCAAATCACTTTTTCAGATGACCCTCTGCGCATGATGAGAGCCATACGTTTTGCTTCTCAATTGAATTTTGAAATTGATCCTGTCACTTTAAAAGCCATTGAAAGCGAAAGAACAAGAATTGAGATTGTTTCACAAGAGCGCGTCTGTGATGAACTGAATAAGATCATCTGCTCTCCTGTTCCTTCTTATGGTTTTAAATTACTCTACAATACCGGCTTATTGGCCATCATTTTTCCTGAGATGCAAAATTTACAAGGTGTAGAAGTAAGAGAAGGAAAAGGCCATAAAGACAATTTCTATCATACTTTAGAAGTTTTGGACAATATTGCCAAAACTTCCTCTTCTTTATGGCTAAGATGGGCCGCCATTTTGCATGACATTGCTAAACCTGCAACAAAACGCTTTGACAAAAAGCAAGGCTGGACTTTTCACGGACACGAAGATAAAGGGGCACGCATGGTTCCTCAAATCTTCAAACGCATGAAATTGCCTTTGGATCAGAAAATGAGATACGTCCAAAAACTGGTCAGGCTACATCTCAGACCTATCGCCTTGGTAAAAGAGAGCGTGACCGATTCGGCGGTAAGGCGTTTATTGTTTGAAGCCGGTGATGACATTGAAGACTTGATGCTGCTTTGCTCTGCCGACATTACTACCAAGAATTCAAAAAAGCAACAACGCTACTTGAGTAATTTTAAGTTGGTAGAAGAAAAGTTAAAAGAGGTAGAAGAAAAAGACAAGTTGAGAAACTGGCAACCGCCGGTCAGCGGAGAAGAAATCATGAAAATGTTCAACCTTTCTCCTTCCAGAGAAGTAGGTCTCTTAAAAAATGCCATTAGAGAAGCCATCCTTGAGGGAGAGATCGGCAATGAAAAGGAAGAAGCCATTAACTATTTGCAAAAGGAAGCAAAGCGATTAAATTTAATAGAATGAAGCACTACCTGCTAAAATGCATCTATGAAGGCAAAGACATTGCTTTTTTAGACATTCAAGTCAATGATCAAAACACTTTAGAAGAATTGCATACATGCCTTATTAAAGCCGTTGGTTTTTCAGGAAAACAAATGGCTTCTTTCTATTGCATTAATGAGGATTTTGAAATCATAGAAGAAATCCCTGTTGATCAGATGTCCGGTGGTCGTACCATGAAAGAAGTACCACTAAAAGACCTGATCGAAGAAGTAGGTGATCAATTGCTCTATACTTATGACTTTATGAATGAATACAAATTCACTTTTGAATGCATGGAGCTTTTAGACTCTCCATCTGTCCCTTCCCCTTTGGTCATTAAAAAGCACGGCACTTTTCCTAAAGAGCAAGAACTAGAAATGTCTAATGAAGAAGCAGAAGCCATTTTATTGAATGCCATTCTGGGAGATGAATTTGAAGATGAAGACGAGCAAGATGATGATCTTTTTGAATCACTTGATGATTATGAAGATCTGATCTGATGGCACCCACTCTCATCGTCATATGCGGTCCCACTGCTGTTGGGAAAACCCGATTTGCCATTCAATTGGCTCAAAAACTATCTGCAGAAATCATATCTGCTGATGCCAGACAATTTTTTAAAGAAATGAGCATCGGCACTGCAAAGCCATCTGCTGACGAATTAGCAGCGGTAAAACACCACTTTGTCGATAACAAAAGCATAGAAGAAGTTTACAATGCCAGTCAATTTGAAGAAGAGGTTTTGGACTTCTTGAGTGATTACTTCAAACATAAAACCTATGCCCTAATGATTGGTGGTTCAGGTATGTACATTAATGCTGTTTGTCATGGTTTTGATCAGGAAGTTCCAGATGCTGATGAAAAGTTGAGACTGAAATTAAATGCCTGTTATGCAAAAGGTGGGTTACCGCAGCTTTTGCAATGGTTGAAACAACTGGATTCTGAAGCACATGAGCAAATTGACACTGCCAACTCCAAAAGAGTGATGCGTGCCATAGAGATTTGCGAATTAACCGGAAAAGCACTAAAAGAGATTCGTCAAGGTCAAAAAAAGAAGCGCCCCTTCAAAATTATTAAAATCGGTTTGGAACTGCCCAGACAAAAGCTTTATGATCGTATCAATCAGAGGGTAGATATCATGCATGAGCAAGGTTTGCTTGGTGAAGTCCGATCTTTAGAAAAGCACAAGGATTTGAACGCTCTTAAAACCGTGGGATATACAGAACTGTTTAAATACCTGTCGAGAGAATGGACACTGGATTTTGCATTGGAAAAAATAAAGATCAATACCAGACGTTATGCAAAACGGCAAATGACCTGGTTCAAAAAAGATGAGGAAATTCTATGGCATAGTCCTCATCAATTATTTGAAGTATTAACGTATATTCGCAATGATGAGCAGAGTTGAAGAAATACAGAAAATGTTGAAGACTGATCCGAGAGACAGCTTTCTCTGCTATGCTCTGGCTCTTGAGTATGAAAAAGACGGTAAACTAAAGGAAGCCATACATACCATAGAAGAACTCATAGAACATGATCCTAATTATTTAGGTGCTTATTATAAGTTAGGACAATTGTATGAGGTGACCGACAAAATGGACAAGGCTAGAGCTATTTACGCTCATGGCATCCAGCTTTCTACAGAAAAAAACGACTTCAAAGCCAAAGGAGAACTTGAAGAAGCACTCTGGTTAATTGAAGAATAGACACTTAACTATTTCTTAAAAAAAATTTAATTTTTTATTTGCGAATTCAAAGATTCTCGTATCTTTGTCTCAGATCAAAATAGGTGATATTTTGGTTTGGTTTGGTTGGAGTCCGTTGCCCTCTCCCGAGGCGCGACGGACTTTTTTTATGCTTTAATTTTAAATAGATGATCAAACTGATAACTATCATCATTTGCTACTACACCTGGGTATAATTTTGTCATCTAAAATTCAATTGATGAGAAAAGTTATATACTCCAAAATAGAAGATACGATTTCATACATAAAGAGTGGTCACCGTGTTTTTATCCAAGGTGCTGCAATGACACCCATACATTTGATTGACGGCTTATGCAAAGCAACCAGCAGAATCAGTGATGTGGAAATTATTCACCTTCATACTGAAGGAAAGGCCCAATACACGGAAGAACCCTACAAAAAGCACTTTAAAACAAATAGCTGTTTTGTCGGAAGCAATGTGCGTAACTCTATAAATGAAGGGAATGGTGATTATATACCTATTTTCTTAAGTGAAGTACATCAATTATTTGAAAGAAACATTTTACCAATTGATGTAGCATTAGTGCAAGTTTCGCCTCCCGATAGGCATGGATATTGCTCTTTAGGTACTTCCATCGATGTAACTCTATCCGCCATTGACTCTGCTAAGTTTGTTATTGCACAAGTCAATGACCAAGTTCCAAGAACACACGGAGACGGAATTATTCATCGCGATAAGATTGATGCTGCAATCGAAGTAAGCCATCCGCTGTTTGAAGTTAGCAGTATGGCTCCAAGCGAAACAGATCGGCAAATTGGAAAGCATGTAGCAGAATTAGTGGAAGACGGGGCAACATTACAAATGGGCATTGGAGCAATACCAAATGTGGTCTTAGCACAACTTGGAAATCATAAAAATTTGGGCATACATACAGAGATGTTCTCTAATGGCATTATTCCTCTTGTGGAGTCAGGTGTAATAAATGGAGCCGAAAAAATACTTAAAACAGGTAAGATTGTCAGTTGCTTTGCTATGGGCAATCAAAAGTTATATGATTTCATGGATAATAACCCTTCCATCCATATGAAAGCTGCTTCTTATACCAATAGAACAGCATTAATTGCTCAAAACCCAAAAGTAACAGCTATAAATAGTGCTATTGAGATTGATTTAACCGGACAAGTCTGTGCTGATACGATTGGAAAGAGACAATACTCCGGTGTGGGTGGTCAAATGGACTTTATACGTGGAGCTTCACTTTCAGATGGTGGAAAAGCCATTATTGCTCTTCCATCAACTACACGAACAGGTGAGAGTAAAATTGTCCCTTTTCTAAAAATGGGGGCAGGTGTTACAACGACAAGAGCGCACGTTCATTATGTTGTTACTGAGTTTGGACACGTTAATTTATTTGGGATGAATCTAAGACAAAGAGCAAAAGCTCTAATTTCAATAGCACATCCAAATCATAAAGAGAGCCTTGAAAGAGCATTATGGGAGAGATTCTCCTAGCGCATCTTCAACCCACTCTCTTTAATGCGTCTTTTCTGGTTCTTTATCGCATCTTCGTAGGTCTTGTCCATGTAAAATTTCTTTTTCTTGGGTTGATACTTAATATAAGTCACAGGAATTTCAGACAATTCATCATAAGGTGTGATCTTTTCTTTCTTCAGATATACATCAAAGGCAAACACCGGTATCTTATGTTTCAGATGTTGTGTTTTCTTGGTATTGATCCAAATGGTTTTCATGCGCATGTCTTCCGCAGATATTTCAACCATATACTCCTGTTCTGCCTTTAATTCAAATTCAAACTTACCACTACCTTTGGTTACTCCCTCAAAGATTAAATCTCCGGCTTCATAAACTTCGATTATCGCTCCTTTTAACGGTGAACCATAGGCATGGACATTCCCTTTAAAAACAAAAATCTTGTCTTGCGCTAGTAATGCCTGAGCAAAAAGAAAAAATAGAAAAGTGGTAATGGCAAAGCCTTTCATGGTATGATGGATAATAATAAAGTAAAGTTAAGATTTCCACAATAGTCTCAAAATTCTTTTAATATTGAGACAGCAATTAATCCATCAATCGTATCAAAATAACCTATCTTACCTAATAATCACTTTTTGAATGGCTTGAATTTGATGACTCTGTATGTGTAAGAAATAGACCCCACTAGGCAAGCCATTTCGCTCTATTTTTAAGGAACTTAGATAATCAGAATAATTACTTAACATGAGTTGTCCACCAATATCAAACAATTGTATAGAGACACCTTCTTGTTCTTCATCAAATTGGATGGTCAATTGACTATTAAAGGGATTGGGGTAAATTGAAAAGCTCTCTTGTTTTTTATCTAATTCGTTTAAGTCAGTCGTGACATTATTCATCCATGCCATGCCAAACAAAACACCATCACTATGTCTAGTATGCAGACCATAAGGTGTAACGATTGAGTCGGGGTTAGTTCTACGACTATAAGGACGTTTAGCGGCGATACTGCCATCTCCTATATTAATAGAATAAAGAAAAGAAGGTCCTTGATAATTAATTTCAGATCCTTGAAAGATATAAAGGTGGTTTAGAGGATCTATGGTAACTCTGTGACTTTGAGAGCTGGTATATTTTAAACCCGGTATGCTATCAATAATAGTGTGCAGGCCTGTTGCAGGGTTTACACTTATAAAGTATTTAGTTTGTGTAGAGGAATCCCAGTATAATCCATAGATGGCTCCGGTTGAATCGTCGAACTGAAGACTAGTAATGTTATCATTAGGATCTGAAAGCATAGGAAATAATGGATTATGAATAACATTGCCGAAATTCACATCAATGGAATATAAGCGATGTGGATTTTCACTACGAAAGATATAGTGTCCTTGAATAGGGTCTACTATAGCATGTCCCTGATAATAGTCTATACTTCTTACATTTTGAATAGTATCAATTATAGAATGTCCCCCCGTGGAAGGATTGATAGAAACCAGACAATGTCTAATTCCATTCGCACTTTGATTAACTCTTACTCGACCTAAACCATATAATATTCCGGTAGAGTCGTCAAACTGAAGATCAATAACAGCTTCTTGATTGGCACTTAAGACGGGAAATAATGGATTAGATAACACATTACCAGTGTTAGCATCTAAAGAATAGAGTCGCTTTTCACCTCTATCATTAATAACATGTAAAATATATCGATTATTGACCTGATCAAACTCTTGATAATTAGGTAGAGTTGTAATGGATGAGACATTTGGAATACTATCCAATCCAAGGTAACTATTATTAACACGGTCTACTTGCACCAAACGAAGAGGCTGTGCCTGAATCGCGATAAAAGAAAAAAAACAAAAGATTAGAAAGTAAGTGTATAGTTTACTCATGATAAAAGTGCTTTTTAGTAAGACACCTTTTGTTTTATTAATGTTGCATAAAGGAAGAATTACTATGCAGTCGCAACGAAAAAGATATTAGACCAATTGCTCTATACAAAAAAAGAAGTCAGACCAATGTCTGACTTCTTTTTTTGTCGGGTGGAAGATCGGACTCGAACCGACGACCTCTTGAACCACAATCAAGCGTTCTAACCAGCTGAACTACATCCACCATTTACCTCTTAAAAGAGGGCTGCAAATATAAAAAAAATTGAGTTCGTGAATTGCTTCTTTACACGAATTTCAAGTCAGGGGAAAATGCTTGTCGAATTGTATCAAATCATCCAAAACAAGCTGAGCTCCCAGTTTCTTTAATTTATCCTTATTCCTCTCTCCCACTCCTACAAACTCTAAGTTCAAAGCTTGGGCAGCATGCCAGTCCCATACCCCATCCCCAACTGAAATGATACGTTGAAATGTGTTGACACCATGATACACTTCTGCATTATGAATGGCTTGTAAAACAATTTGTTCCCTTTCCTCCAGATCATTGGATGTTACCAAAAGCTCATCCTCTATCTCTATGCCAATTTGGTCTAATTTATGAAGTGCCGAACGTCTCATGGCTCCTGTAGCAAAACAAACCGCATAAGATTCAGACATCATGACTTGATGCAATATCTTGTTTGCACCCGGAATTTCTCTCACTTCAAAATCCCGTTTGTAGTTTTCCAATAGCAAAGCATCTAAATCTGAACTTAAAGCTGTGGACCATATGTTTCCGGTTTGTTTCTCGTAAATGATTCTGGCAATGTAAGAATCAGTATGGTGTTTATAAGCATCAAAATCACTGTTCATCCGTTGAACACCCAATTGCATCAAAGACTTTTGAAAAGACTGCTGATACTCTTTTGCTGAATCACATAAGGTTCCATCAATGTCAAAGACAAATAAGGTATGGGGCTTTTTCTTTTTCGTCATCAGAAATCTTCAAGTGTCTTTACACTTGATTGGAGTTGCATCCACGTGGAATCGCTCAATACATTGTTGGAATGCCAATCCTGATCGTCAATATAAGCGACGATGTATTTGGCTCTATCTTCTGAAGCCGGATGGGTACTCAACCAAGACAAATAGCTCAGAAGATCAGATTCAGAAATGGAAAGTTTATACATAAAATCTGCCAAACCGGTGGGGTTCATCTTGGCTTCTATCATAAAATCAACTGCCGTAAGGTCTGCTTCTTCTTCCAAAGTACGGTCATAAGCCGTTGAAGACAATACTTTTAGTGATTCCTTAACCACATCTCCTCCATTGCTTCCTGTTGTCATAGAGATCAATATGGATAAGCCTACTTCCTTTATGAGTTTTTTCATGACATGGTCCAACTCAATGTGCGCCAACTCATGGCTCAATACACCAGCTAGTTCATGCTCATTCTCCGCTTCTTTTATCAAGCCGGTATTGACCAACACGTGCTGATCCGGCAAAGTAAATGCATTGACCAAAGGGTCATTGATAATGTGCAGCTTGATCTGTGAACGATCAATATGATTGGCTTTACAGAGTTGAGTCAATAATGTATCTACAGGGGCAATGATGTGGGCATCTGAAATGGTATCTTCTGTTGCATTCAAAAACTCCATGTACAATTCTCCAAGCTTTTTTTCTAGAGTTTGTGAGTTTTGCTCCACATTAAATACCGTCAACCAATCCACTTCTCTGACTAAAGCAAAAGCGCCAAGAAAAACGGCAACAAAAAGCACTAAACGAATGGTAACTTTATTCATTTTGAGGGTTTACAGATTAATTGAGTAATATCTCCGAACAACCACCAATACACATGTACATGCTTTCTGACTTTAACGGCCGTATACATCGTGGTGATAAATTCTATTAAATTGAATAGCACCAGAACCATGACATAAGCAATGTAATCATTAGAAATAGCCGCACTTTTAAAAAGGATATCGACCGTCCACCAAAAACCTATGCTATTAAAGGTCAATAAAATCAATTGGGACCATAATGCCTGAGTACAATGCCATCTTACAAAATAGGTTCCTTTTCGATTACCCATGTAAAAGATAAAAGTGGCCAATAAATTGATGATAGGCAGCGGCAGTCCAACAATCACCGCTATTAAAGACATCAGGTAACTGTTAGAAGCTTTTTCTGCTTCGTGTTCACTCGGTTCGTAATCAAATTGCTTCAAACTGATCATAGGCCCTTCATAATGTTCCACACCCAATTGATCACTATTAAAGTACTTAGTGAAATCGCCCACTTCTTTTGTTTCAACTTCTGTTCTACCTTTAAGATGAAAGAAAAGAAGGTATTTCGCTTGCTTAGTAAGTCTATGCTGACCCATAGAGGCAGGATAAAGAGGTTTAACAGCAAGAAAAAACCAATCGGATTGTACCAAAGAGCGGCGTTAAAGTCCCCTTCCAGTATGGCTAAAATTGATCGTGTAGATCCACAAGCAGGACATGGAATACCGGTTGTCTCTTTCATAATGCAGACTCCTAGTTCTGTTTCATTGTAGCTATGGTGATTAAATCCCATCCATACAATGGCTAAAACGCATAAGGCGATAACGATAAAGTAAATCCGTTTTTGCTTAACCGGCATTAGATCATGACGTTCCGAAGTTTCTCTATGTTTTTCTCTCTGGTGGCACCCATAATTAAAAACCAATCAATTATGGCCCAGATGCCTAAACCGCCACACGTCACTAATTTACCTATACCCATAGCTGTATCTCCAATTAAAAAGCGGTCAATTCCCAATTGTCCTGCCAGTATAGACACGATAATACTTGTTGTTGGATCTTTGAATTGAAGTGTTTGAACTTGAGACCATTTTGAATCATCCATTGACAATAACTTCTCTCTAATGATTGGTAAATGATGTCCCTCAAAATATTTACTGTTTGACATGAGAAACATGTCTACTTTATTTTCTTCCATGTTGTTTTGTTTTATTCTTCCTACTCTTAAGGCTTTTCGGTTGCGCCATTTCTGCGTTCAATATTAAAAAATAAATTCAGATCATCAAACATGGTGAGAAAACTGTGAATTAATTGACCAAAGCCAATTCTCATACTCCACGACTTGATTAATTTGGCAGGGTGAATGCTGAAGAGGAAATTATAACCTATTACGAAGAGTGTAATAATGCCTACAGGGATGCCTGGGGCATGGACAAAAACATGCAGCTCAATCTGGGACTCTGGAAAAAGGGAACTAAGAACTTAGCGCAGGCACTGTTTCATTTGAATCAGGAGGTCATACAACTCGGAGGTATTCATTCGGAAGATAAAGTATTGGATGCCGGCTGTGGGGTTGGTGGTTCTGCCATACATTTAGCCAAAGAAACTGGTTGTCATGTCACCGGCATTAGTATTACGCCGCATCAAATTGAGAAAGCTAAAGAAAATGCTCAACGTCACGGTGTTGAAGCACTTACAGATTTTCAGATAATGGATTACACAAAGACGACTTTTGCAGACGCGTCTTTTGATGTGATTATTGGCATAGAGAGCATTTGTTATGCAAACCCAAAGATGGACTTCTTGAGTGAAGCCAAAAGGTTATTAAAACCCGGAGGACGAATCGTGTTAGCAGAAAATTTACAAGGAAAAGCTAAATTGAGTAAAGAGGAGGATGAATGTTTATATGCCAATGCCTTTAATGGCTGTAAAGTCACGAAGCTGGACACCGCTGAAGAGTATGAAACACATCTAAACACGCTTCAATTTGAATCCGTTCAGTGTCTGGATTATACCCCACTTATCCGTCCTTCTATTCAACGATTAAGGCGTTTTTTTTATCCTGCTTACCTGTATAACTTATACCATAGATTAATTGGTCGCCCCTTCTCTGCCACACAAGAAGCCAATACCAAAATGTGTTACTATTTACTAAGCTCTTTAGATAGAGGACTATGGACTTATGGATTAATCTGTGCTAAAAAACCTGAAACAATACCATAGCATAAGCAAAAAACCTTAGGAAGCGAAACAAGGCTAATCTCACAAAAGGAAAGAACTGATAATCTACTGCACCGGCTACCATACAAATTGGAGAAAAAGGCAAAGGAAACAAAGCAGCAAAAATGATGATGATGCCTCCAAACTGATTGATTAACGCTTTTTGTTTTTGAATGACGGGCAAAAGCATGCGCTCTAAAAAAGCAATATGGCCAATGTATTTACCTATAAAGTAGGACACTAGACCTCCTAAATAAGAGAGAACAGCTAAGCCAAATACCATCCAGTAAGGTTGAGAGAATTTTTGTGCCCAGATGATGAATAAGTCAGGTGGTATAAGACCTAAGAAAGATTCCGAGATGAAAAATAAGCTAATCACAGGGATATCGGGAACGTCATTCAGAAAAGCCAGAAAAGTAACATTAAAGTCCGGAAATGCGAATTGAAAACCTAAGATTAAACCCATTAAAAGACCTAAACCTATCAGTAGTTTGTAAAGGTTTTTAAACAAAAACTCATACACTCCCTTCCTCCTGTAATAATGGTGATACTGGGTGGTTTTTCGTGAAAATGTTTTTCTCTTTTTTAAGGTGATCGAATTCATTCGGCAAAAGTAATGGCTAACAATTCATAAACGCACTTTTGAGAATAAAGTTATCTTCTGAAAAGAATAAGAATTTGGCTTTCGAAAAAAAAGCCAATTGATCAATAGGTATGGGCTGAAAGCATAACCAATGTGCATGCATCCAAAACATCTATATTTTCTTCTTTCAAACTTTGAACAAATTCATCATTCCATGTCCCCGGATTAAAAATAACACGCTGGGGTTTTAAGCCGATAACAAAATCAATGTATTCTTCTTGATGCTTTGGTCCAACATATAGTGTAACAGTATGGATATCAGAAAAATGATCTCGCCTATTTTTTATTTCGTGTCCTCTTATTTCTCCCTTTTTTATCCCCAATAGTTCAATCGGATATCCATTGTCTAACAGTCGGTTTGCCGCCAGATATGCATAACGAGAAGGATTGGTTGATGCACCTATAATCAAGGTCTTTTTATTTTCCATGATACAAATTTATGCCCTAATTAATGCTCTAATTGCTTAACATTGGAAAAACATTTAAAACGTTAGTATGAAGACCTTTTTATTACTAGGATCAGGAGAATTGGGGAAAGAATTTGTAATCAGTTGCCAACGTTATGGGCATAAAGTCATTGCCGTAGACAGTTATGATCATGCACCTGCTATGAAGGTCGCCGATGATAAGGCGGTGATTAACATGTTAGATGGAGATGCTCTGGAACAATTGGTAAAGCAACATCAACCTGATTTTATTGTTCCGGAAATTGAGGCCATTCGTACAGAGAAATTATATGACTTTGAGAAAATGGGGATTCAAGTTGTTCCTTCCGCAAAAGCAGTCAACTATACCATGGACAGAAAGGCGATCAGGGATTTGGCAGCAAAACAATTGAATTTAAAAACGGCAAAATATGCTTATGCTCAAAATCTCACTGAATTACTCTCCGCTGCTGATCATGTTGGTTTCCCATGTGTCATTAAACCGCTGATGTCATCTTCCGGCAAAGGACAAAGCATTGCCAATTCAAAATCAGATTTGGAAGCCTCATGGAATTATGCATGTGAAGGAGCCAGAGGTGATAAAATGGAAGTCATTATTGAAGAGTTCATTTCTTTTGAGTTTGAGATTACTTTATTGACGGTTAGTCAAAAAAAGGGGCCTACTTTATTTTGTCCTCCGATCGGTCACCGACAGGAAGGTGGAGATTACCAAGAAAGTTGGCAACCCATGCCAATGAAAGCACATTTGTTGAAAGAAGCTCAGCAAATGGCTCAAAAAGTAACCGATGAACTTGGTGGTGCAGGAATCTGGGGTGTAGAGTTTTTCATTGGTAAAAACGAGGTTTACTTCTCTGAACTGTCCCCTCGACCACATGATACAGGGATGGTTACCCTCGCCGGAACGCAAAACCTCAATGAATTTGAGCTGCATCTGAGAGCCATCTTAGGCATTCCTATTCCTGAAATACACCTTGAACGTTCGGGAGCTAATGCAGTGGTATTGGCTAAGGATGAAAGTTCTGAACAACCCAATATCTCTAATGTAGAAATAGTTTCAGAACATGCCAATTGTGATTTTAGAGTTTTTGGTAAGCCTTCTACTCGCATAAATCGTAGAATGGGTATCGTGTTGAGTTATGGAGAGCAAAATGAATCAATGGAAGTGCTCCGAAAACGAGTAGCGAATATGGCCAATCGAATCAAAGTAAATGGCCGCTAGCAAAGGCTTTTCTAAGATTTAAGGGCAAATGACTACCGGTTTATTAACATTCGGCTGTACTTTTCAACAAAATGGCCTGTTTTTTTCTGAAATCCTTGCACCGCTTGGCTTTTCGTATATATTTGTACTCGCTTCAATGAAGTATTAATCTAATTTATAATTTAAAAATTAAAAAAATGAACAAAGCAGAATTAATCGATTCAATGGCTGACGGAGCTGGACTTTCAAAAGCTGACGCAAAAAGAGCATTAGACGCATTTATTGGTGCTACAGGTAGTGCACTTAAAAAAGGTGATAAAGTTGCTCTTGTTGGTTTTGGAACATTCTCAGTATCTAAAAGAGCTGCTAGAAAAGGAAGAAATCCTCAAACAGGAAAAGAAATCAACATTGCTGCTAAAAATGTAGTTAAGTTTAAAGCAGGTTCTGACTTATCAGGAAGCGTAAACTAATTACGACTAAAAGAATAAAAAACCCCTTGTAAAAATTACAAGGGGTTTTTTTATGTCCAATCGGTAGTGGATTATCAATTTTTTTATATTTGTTGGGAATCAAAAAATAAAGGATAATGGGTAAAGGAGATATCAAAACAAAAAAAGGCAAAAGAAAGGCCGGATCTGCCGGTGTGAGCAGACAAAGAAAAAAGAAACAAGTTGTTGTAGTTGAAAAGCCAAAAGCGAAAAAAAGTACTGCCAAGAAAACAACAAAAACAGCAACAAGCAAAAAGGCGAGTACCGCTAAGAAAACCACAAGTCAAAAAAGTACAGCAAAAAAAACGACTTCTACTAAAAAGAAGACATCTTAATAAAAAAGGGGAGCTTTGCTCCCCTTTTTCATTTTCTCGAATCTATTTTTACTTCATGTATTTTCTCGCTTCAGGCAAGAACGCTTTGATGTCTGCTATTCGCCTTTCATCACTAGGATGTGTACTCATGAACTCCGGTGGGGCTTCTCCCCCTTTATTTGCAGCCATGCGCTCCCAAAAGTCTACAGCAACTCCGGGATCATAACCCGCCATTGCCATAAAAACCAAGCCCATTTGATCGGCTTCAGATTCGTTACTTCTAGAAAATTTTAGCATTCCCAATTGAGAACCTGCACCAATCGCAGTCATAAAAATATTTTTCGTCATCTCAGGTTGCTGATCCATTGCTGTTCCAATAGCCATTCCCCCCATTTGAATGGCCATCTGCTGACTCATCCTTTCATTACCATGTCGTCCTACGGCATGTGCAATTTCATGCCCCATAACTGTTGCAATGCCAACTTCATCCTGACAAATACCCATAATTCCGGTATAAAACATTACTTTTCCTCCAGGCATACACCACGCATTTACCGTTGGTTCATCAACTACATTAAACTCCCATTCAAACTGACTCACTCTGTCTTTAAATCCATTTTGGGAAAGATAGGTATTAACCGCTGTTGCAATCTTCTGACCTACTTTTTTAACTTGTATAACTCGTGGGTCAGAATCCGGTAATGGTGGAGTTTGTTGTTTGACTTGTTCATATTGAGAAAAGCTCAACTGAGACATTTGACTGGTCGGAATAATTTTTAGTTGCTTTCTTCCGGTTACAGGAACCTTGCTGCAATGCACCATTAACAGTAATAATCCTATTATCAAAAAGGTCTTTTTCATTTTTATCTTGTACTATTTAATTTCTACGGTAAGGCTCTGCAATTCCAATGCCACTTTCATCTCTTTCAGTTGGTCAAAACCTCCTTTCTTTACCACACATTTTCCCTTATAGTGAACAATATATGCGCATTGTTCAGCCTGATGAGCGTCATGGTCGCATACAGATACCAAACATCTGATAACGTGATCAAACGTATTGAAATCATCATTGAAAAGTATGAGTTTCTTAAGGTCTGTTTGCTCCTCGAGGATGTCAACTTTTTCTTGAAGATCTGTTTTCATTTTTTTGGTTTATTGATTTGAGATACGAGCTGCCTCGTTTAAAGAAATGCGTTTCCCTTTATAATATGCCACCACAAAGGCATCTGGTATCTGAGCAACAATCTGATTTTTTAAATTGTTGGCATCAACTGCATTTGTAAATATTCCCGAGTTGTATCGAATTAGTCCTCCCGACAATTCTTTTACATTTAAGTCCTTATAGTTAGCGAATTTTTGATCTGAAAGTGGTTTCGAGAAAACACCAATTTGCACCGTATAGTATAAGCCCTCAACCGTATTTGCATTTTTTACCGAGATGATATTTGCCTGAGTCTTAAATCTGTTAGACAAGCCTTCTGTGCTACCCGTTTTTGTTCTTTGAACATTATTCGTGCTGTTTTCAGTTGAACCTGATTCACTTGGATTCCTGACATCATCTGCCAGATTAGAAGCACTTTTATCCGTTTGTCTAGCCTGAGAAATACTCACCCTTTTTCCATTTAAAAAGGCTACAACGAAGGCATCTTTATATCCTAAAGTTCTTATTTCATTTCTGGCAATTACAGCATCTCGTTCAGACACAAAAATACCTGCCGTATATCTGGTAATTCCACTTGTTGTTTTCTCTGCCATCAATGGTGCAAACCCTTTAAACAAATTCTGCGGAATCGGATTTCTAAAAGCCCCTATCTGTACTTTGTAAACTAAGCCTTCAGGCATTTTGGGATCTACAGGAATTGGATTATTAACACTATAATGCGATTCTGTGCTTGCTATTTTCATGAAAATGGTAGAGGTCACACGATTTGGTATGCGATCTATTTCGGCTAATGAAAGTGAAGGCGTTCCCGACCTTTTGATTGGATCAAGTCTTTGTGTACCGGAATTGTCATCGGTTTGTGAATCATCAGACTGCACATCTTGATTTTCAACATTATTCGGATTAGCATCATCTACGTTAACATCCTCATTCTGATCTGACTGAATCGGATCACTTGTATTATCAAGATTGGGTAATTGAGTATTACCCAAACTCGTTTCTGTATTGTCTAATTGTCCACTTCCGGTTTGGGTATTTCCATCTAAATTGGTGTCTGCCAGAGCTTCATCCGGCACTATGGCTTCCGGATCAATATTGTCATTCGCGATTTTTACAATTTCAGCCTTTTCCAACTCTGTTAACCCTGAAATTGCATTGTTCATCTTTTGCTGGCTTTGCTTAATGACAAAGTTGTTCAGTTTGATGAGATCACTTATTGAATCAATGCTGTTTTCTGTAGCTTGCAACTTAAGATTAATTATGTCTGCTGATTTAATCAATTGTTGCTTTTGCTCTTCATCCTGCGCTTGAGCAATTTGACTTTGTATGACCTTAGCCTCTTTTTGCAAACGTATTTTTTCTTCCACCAAATCCTGTGCTAAAGCATAATCAGATTGTGCATTCTTCACCGCCCTAGCTTGCTGATTGGCGCTATTTAAATAATCAACGTAAGCTTTCGACTGCACGACAATCTCTTTGCGGCTATCTTCTATCGTCACTGTATCAAGGTCAATAGTAGTAAGGTTTTCTTGAACTGAAGCTGGTTTTAAGACATTTGCCATAGCATTGGCTTCTTGTCTTTGTTCTGCTTCAATTTCAGTTGCTCTGGCGTAGTATTGATCAACCAGCTTGGTTAATCTTGTCTTTTCGCTATTTACAGTTTCAATTTCCGCTTCTATCTTCAGTTTTTCATCTGCATCGGGTGCAGCAACCAATTGCCTGTTCAGTTCCTCTACTCTAGCTTCCAAAACATTTATTTCATTGGTCAGGGAATCTCCGCCTTGACGTGCAATCGCTGCATCATTTAATGCAATTATGCTTGGCTCCGTAATTTGAACTGATGTGACAGTATTTAAATCAAAAGTCTTCCCTTCCGGATTAGTCTGATATTCATCATCAACTATCTTTAAAATCTTTAACGCTTGTTTTTGTTTCTCAAGTGCCAACATTTCATAATCGTAGGCCTTTTGTAATTCCGCTTTTTGTTTTGAAGCTCTATCTTCAGGATTAATAGTCGCCCGAACTTCTAAGCCATTATTAAAATACACCTCTGCTTCATCTGCAAGTAATTGTGCTATGTCTAAATTACTAGACTCAAAGCCCTCTCCGTAATTATCAGCATCATTAATCAAGGCTTCATTCTTATTGTACTCTGAAGCATTGGCTTGCGCAAAATACTGAGCAGACTCTAACTCTTTTTGCTGACTAGCCTGCTCATAAGCCACTGCTTTATCAAAGGCATCATTTCTCGCTTCAAGAGTTGGCAAACCATAGGCCGCACTTCTTGTATCTTCTGCTTTCTTAGAATAAGTCGCAGCTTGTGCCAAAGATTTCTTTGCAGATCTTACCTGAAGTGTAGAATTACTGCTGCCATAAATAAACTCTTGCTTAAAGTTCAAGTCTGTATACTCCTCAGGGATCAAGGAGTTTTCATCGACTCCACTTACATCAATATCCTGTTCAATAGGACTAGACAGGTTTAGATTTGCTGAAGAGTTCTCTAGAAAGGTATTTTCTGTACTTGTACTCGAATTCTGATTCTCAGATTGCTGTGTATTATTTGCTAGATCAGATTGTATAGTCAGACTTTGTTGATCTAATTCCTGTATTTTATTTGCAATCTGATCAATCTCCGCTCTGGTCTGTTGTTTTACTCTTTCATTCGTCTGATTGGCCAACTCATTCTCCTTCTCAACTTGTCTTTTACTCAATTCTGCTTTCCAGTCCTCTATGATCTCTGTTTTCCTTGCCTGCTTTAAATCCCCATCAGCAATGGCTTCCGTTTTATATATTTGATCTTGATAATAAGAATTCAAACTATTTATTGAAGTAAAGTTCTCAGGGCTTGTTTGTGGGGGTGTTCCTGAAGATAAGTTAGCATTGGCGTTATCATTTTCAGAACTTACATCCGTATATGCCAGTTGATTATTTGTCTTGAACTCTGAAATTTGATTGTTCAAACTTTGTACATCTGACTCACCGAACTCTTCAACTACATCATTGTTAGGAAGATTTAATTCTTGTTCCAGCAATTCAACTTGCTCTAACTCTACCTGTAAGGCTTTTTCGTTAGCCAAAGCCGCATTGTATTTGTTTTCAGTTGTTTTAAGCTGATAACTCAAATCTTCGCGATCCAGTTGATAATCATTGGATTGTTGTGTCAATTCGGCCTTCGCTTCATCATCACTTTGCTCCAACAAGACATTTATCGAATCGATTTTTATTTCTAATCGCTCTGACTCTTTTTCAAAAGCAACCTTCTTTTCGGACAGGTCACTCAATATCTCTGCATTCTCCTGAATGTTATTTTGAATTGATCTTTTCTTTTCCTGAAGATTTTCAACTGGCTCTTTTGTATTCGCATTTGTTGCTTCTACTTGACTAATCAACTGGCTTGCTGCTTGAAAGTCATTGTTCTGAGCTTTATCTTTAGCCAACGAGAGGGTTTCTTTTTGTTCTTGCAATTGCTTCTCTATTCGAGCCATTTCATTACCTAAACTGGTTCCATATGCTGCAGAAAGAGCAGTTCGCTCTGCCTCATTCCTCGACTCACTTTTGCTCTGATCGTTAGCATTTGCTTCTGTATTGGCCAATTGTTCTTTTGCAGACTTGCTTTGTTCTTTAGCATTTTTATAAGCTAAGTTTTTTGCTTTATTAACTTGCTCTAACTTCTGATCCAGATCTGCTTCTATTTGGTCGGCCTTTTCGACAAGCAAAGTTGCATCTGCTGATGATTGATCTTGTGGCTTATCTTCACTCACTTGATTATTATCAGAATTATCTATCTCCGAAGTAGTTGAATTGGCCCTTTGCTCTATTGCCAGCACTTCTCCTGCATCAAGGTTAACATCCAGGTTGGCTTTTAAACGTAATAATTCTGAGCTCACCCTTGGTCCGGATTGGTTTCTAGGTAGAGCAGTACCATCAAATATATTCTTAATTACCAATTGTTGGTTATCGCCTTCTCCTACTAGCCTTAACTCTTGTCCCAGTACTTCAAATTCATCTTGATCGGGAACATTTACTGTACCAGTATGAATTGGTGCATCCTCCGTTGTTTCTATATTAAACTGATAGACTCCTCCTCTCTGATTAAACTCAACCTGATATTTTCCATCGGCATCTGTTTCATAGACCCCAACTGTTTGATTTGTTTCGGGATCAATGACCGTAATTTTGGCTTTTTTGTTTGTTGGGTTACTCTCAGCAATAAATTCTCCTTGAATAATTGTTATATCAGCAGGTTCCTTTTTTACTTTTACCTTATAAACCGTCATTCTTCCTGATGCGTTAGAACGGTTTGAGGCAAAGAAAGCCAAGGACTTATCTTCGTCAGAAATAAACAGCACATCATCGTCTGCTGAACTAAAGGCAAAATCTAAATTTTCAGGTTCTGTCCATTCATTGGTTGTCTGGTCAAAGGTACTCATGAATAAGTCATACCCTCCCATACTACTATGTCCCTTGGAAGCAAAGTACAAGGTTCGCCCATCAGGATGAATAAATGCATAGTTCTCATCGTAAGGGGTATTTATCCCTTCTCCTAGTCTCACCGGCTCACTCCAATTACCATTTCCAAGTTTAACCGCCTTATAAATATCTCTCCCATTCTCCCCTTTCTTTCCATATGAGGAGTAATACACTTCTTTCGCATCAGGTGGTAAATAGATTATAGAACGTTCATCGATTTTTTGATCGTACTTGGACATAAAATCTTCCGGCTTTGCAATGATTTTGCCATCTATCCCTTTAAGATCATATATTCTGAAAAAATCACTTTCAGATATTTCTTGTTTATCAAGAACCTGAACTTCATTAATACGACTGAGCAAATCATTGCCATTTTTACACATTTGTATTTGACGCTCTATCTGATATTTAGTTTTATCTTCAGTGTTCCCCTTTGTTTTAAAACGACTATAAGCTTTTACAGCCTTTGCAAAATTGTAATTAAGATGATGTGCCCTTCCCAAATAGTAGTATGCGAGTGGATCTACATTTGGTGAATTAACTGCAAACTGAAGATAAGTAATGGCCTCCTGTTTATCAGCCTGACTAGCCATTAAGCAAGCTCCATACTTAAAATTATAATTAGGATCTTTAGGATACAATGCCAACAGTTGGGTAAAGAGCGGCTTAGCCTCAACAAGCTTTTCTTGTTCAAATAAGGCATTTGCCTTCTGCTTTAGCTCTTCTTCCGACTTAAAATCTTCTTGCGCCAACAGCAATGAAGAGTTAACAAGCAGGATAAGAATAAAAAATATACACCTCTTCATTTATAAGAATAATAAGGTCAATTACAAAGATGTAACGCGAAATAAAGGATTTAATGCCAGTTTATCGAAAATAGTCAACACTAACTTGTGCATAAGGTCATTATATATCACTCTCAAAATCTCTGTCAAAGTCTCTTTTTTCTCTGACTGAACCAAACATAAATGTAAAAGGCTTCTCTCCCTTTTGATGATTGTATCTTCGCTTATCTTTCTTCAGTTCTTTGATTTGTGTATTAAACTCTTCATTTGAAGAAATAACTTTCATCAAACCTCTTTGATAACTGAAATAATACCAAGTATCATTTCCTATTTCTAAAAGAATATCAATGATATCTCCACCTCTTTTCTTTGTAATCATTACTTTACCATCAACCAGCTTGTTTACTTCTTCTTTATTGATGTTTGAAATGCCAATCTTTCCAAAAGATTTATATGAGTTAATTTCCTCTACCCATTTTAATTTAATATTGCTTAGAAAAAACCGCTTATTAAGTTCTTGAGGAACTCTTTTTAATTTGCCGTTTAAAGTCATCTGAGACACCATTTCATCAGCTATTTCAACACTGGTAATTTCCTTTAAGTTCTTTACAAAAGAAGCATTACTGTAATCCACAACCAGAAGATCAATGTTTTCATTAATATCATCTGCCATCTTCCGCATGGCATTATCGTCAAAAAAGAAATCAATGGTCATACTCAGATCAAAAATGGCACTATTGTCATTCTGATCATGAATAATGTTCCCAGCTGAGTTAACTACAACATTTCCGGCACGAGCACCCACATCAACTACTCCCTCCCCATATACCTTACAGTCTCGTGTATTTAGCTTGAGATAATTTCCGGGTAAACTAAATTCCTCTTTCTTCTCAAGAGAAGAAATGATATACTCTTGAGTCTCCTGGTTGAAATTGAGAAAACCATAAGTCGGAATTAGGTAAATGTCACTATAATTTGATCTCCCCGAAACAAAAGCTGAATACAAGTAGGTTGAGTCCGTATTTAAATTAATACTTGATGCCAATACCGCATCGGCGGTATCTCTCATATTTGTATCTATGGGAATATTGATATTATTCGGGTCAATCTCCGATTCAAACTTAAACCATGGCCGATTTATAGTTTCACATGTATGATTAAGTCTGGAAGCTCCATCAAACACCAGAAACTGTTTACTTCCATATAACTTTACTCCACCCTTGAAGGCAAAATAGGGATTTAGGCTAAAGTCTATCGAATCGGCTATTTCACCTCTTCCTATTGTTTGTCCTGTTGTATCAACACTGATTGAGCTTAAATAAATCTGTTGTTTTTGCTTATCCTGATCTATGTAATCTATATACCCGGAAGAACTGTAAGACTTTCTACCGAATATTTTTGTATTGGCCTCATAAACTTTATGAAACTTGGTCACGCTATTGGTTACCACTTCAGAGTTTACAAGAGGCTCCATATTGGCCTTCTTCTTTATTGTTACATCTGCTCCCGAATCCGGATAAACCAATGCGTCAGCTGAATTGATATACAATACTTCTCTTGCTTTAATAATGTGCCTTCTGGAATCATATCTTGCTAAAGGAGCATAAAAGAAGAGGGAATCTTGATCCGGATGAGTAGAAATAAACTTAGATCCTTCCATTTTTACATCTGCAGCAATTTGTGTTGATTTTTTACTGCTCAAATCAATAACATCATTGTCCATATACCATTTAAACTCCTCCATAAAACAGATGTATTGATTAATCGGAAACTCAATTGGTTCAGCCTTCCCATTGGATTTAAATTCCGCAAATCTGCCTTTATAATCGACATGAGCATTAAGGTTTTTTGTTTTCAAGCCAAATGCACCTGCTACTTCCGAATCTCTAAGTGCAAAATCTGCTGTATCTGCATCAAAGGTGATGTACTTAAAAATCATATTGTTTGAAGTCAGATCAGCTCGTGAGAATTTATAGATCCCATTGCCGGACATATAGCTCGGTGTATAAGTTGTAGTTCCTAAGAAGCGAGATTCTTTATCATACATCTGTAGACCTTGATCCGTAGTTGTTGTAGCAAACATTTCATCCTCATATGGAAGCCACCTCATTTTCATGCTTTCTCCATTTGCATCAGGGTATTCAACACCTTGATCCGCTCTTTGAGAACCAACATGATATTTTTCGGCCAAAGCCCTCATTGAATCAGGATAGAAAATAAAATCTTTAGAGTAGGTCGTTGATGTAATGTACTTCAAACTACCATCTCCCCTCAAACCATCATGACTTAGTTTAATTTTATCGAAGAACTGACCTTTACCCTGATACATAGGATAACCTCCGGGAGGCGTTTCACGAATAAATCCTAAAGAGAAATCTTCTTGTAACGTTAATTGTTCTCTAAATTCGGGAAAGATGTTTGCAGAAGAAAAGGTACCATCAAACTTCAATTGATCATTTGAAAAATTATCTAGACTATCAATGGAGAATGGATCAACCTGAAAGTAAAAATTATAAGATTTATATACCCCGCCAAGGATTTCTTTGCGATCATAAAACACATAGCTATCGTTCTTACTATTGATTATTGGATATTCTGACAAGCTTTGCAAACCACTTTTATTAAAGGGGTCATCAATTAACAAGTCACCATTTACATCTTGAATTACTGTTTTTACAGGCTTTAGCATGTAATTTCCCCTTTCGTCTTTTTCTTTAGAAACGGCTTCAATTCTTAACGAGTCTACATTCGTTAGATTAATCTTAAATTGCTCATAATCAAATGAAAACTCTTTACCAAACAGTTCAAATCGTCCTGCTTTTACTCTACCCGCAAATTCAAAGAAACGATCTTCCTTCATGTTAATCTGTCCTCCGGCCGGAAGTATAACCACCTGCTGAGAGTCACTCAAAACTATCCCCTCTATTCCATTAATTTTTAAATCATTATTCAATAGATTTAATTTTGCATTCCGCCCCTCTTCAACTTCAGAGAATATACTAATAACATCATAATCAATTTTTTCTGTCTTCGCTAATACAAAGTCTGTAAGTTTCTGTTTGACTTCTACCAAATCCTTTTCAATATCAAAACTTACAAAACCCAAGGTACTTAAATAAATGACCATATTCTTTGCAGCCGGATAGTCTAGTCCCATATGGTACCCTAGATTTCTTATACTCAAATCATTTCGTTGCTGCTGTTCAGCATATTGATACACTTTAAATAGCGGGTTAACATCAGCAAGCCCTCCTATTTTGTCAAATAATTCAACTTTGAAAAAATTCTCTGAAGTAAAGAACGCATCTCTTTTTGTCCCTCCCTGAAGATTGGTCATCTCCATTATCGGCTCATCTGTTTTCCAATTGAGTACCTCAAAGTCCATCTCTATGTTGTGAAACGAGTTGGTATAGGCTGTTTTGGCCACACCTTTATTTTCCTTATACAAGGTCACCAACTTTTGGTCAATCAGGTATTTCATATTCAAGCCGGGATGATAGATCGAATCTTGTCCTAGATAAATGCTTACTGATGCATCTGTAGATACAATTCTATCAATACGAATGGAAAAGTTTTCCGACTTTGCTTTTAAAAACAAAGTATCGCTTCTTATAAACTCTATAATTGCATCTTGATCTTCATTTCCTTTTGCCAAAAGTTTTGAACCCACCATAGAAAACCCTGCATCAAAGTTTACATTGGGACTTATGTTTTCAATTCTTACTCTTTTGTCGTAAGAATCAAATTTGGGATATGATGCCCGCTCAGGTGTCATATTCGCCAATATTTTATCTGTTAACTGTCCCAACAATGGTGCATTTAAATAAAAGTTATTATAAAAAACCACAGAGTCTGCCTGATATTCGGATGTTCTTGTTGCTATTTTATATGACTTCAGTTCAGCATATACTTCATCTCCTAGTAAACCTGCTTTTTGCCATGTCACTATGCCCTTTTTTCCATACCACAAACCTTCAGTTGGATAATATGCACCTGAAGTTCCAACAATCTTCATGCTATCTCTCTTCGCATAACACACCAAATCCAATTGATCGTATACAATCTTTGGTAAAGAATCATACCCAAAAAAGTAGTTGGTATTGTTTGAAGCCCACCTTGTTGATGCCGAGATATAAATCGACTTTTCTCTAAATAAACCATTACAAAACTCAAGAAAGTCTGTAAATTTTTTCTTTCTTCGATCTTGTATAAGTTTATCAATTATAGACTGCCATGCATGGAAACTATCCTCCGTTTGGTTCTCGTCAGTCACAAAACTGCCTACCGTAAATAAATAATTTCGAAAATCAGGAAAGGCCCTTAATTTACGTTTCAGCATCTTATTGCTTATTTCGTATACTCCTTGTCTTTGTTTATCTGAAAAATACCCTCCATACCAAACTTCTTCAAACTGCTTCATAAAATCCTTCCCTTCCTTTCTTGCACCGGCTAGAAAGGCCTCCATCTCATTAAAGAAAGCAATGGAGTCACTCGAAAACTGATTTGGTGTCTGAGCTTTTGTTGAAAGGCTGGATAGAACAAGAAGTCCAACAATGAAAATAGAAAGTAACCTGATGGTAGTCCTCATTAAAACATATTCTGTTTGCAAGTTAAACATTTTTCGCACCCTTGCAAATGACGCGCCACATTAGCTTAAACGAAAATATAAACAAGACCAGTCTTCTTTTGAAGTCTCTTTTTCCAATTGAAGATGGAGGGACTTACAATGCGAGGTCAACTCTTCATTATCGTAAGTAAAAAAACCACTAAGAATAAGCAATGCAGATGTAGACATGTATTGTTTATACTTTTCAATATCCGAGAGCAGGATGTTCTTATTAATGTTTGCCAAAACAACATCATACTTTGTCTCTAGAGTACTCAATAGTTCAGTGTCTCCATGATAGGCAAAGACCTTATTGGCATGATTACGCTCAATGTTTTCTTTCATGTTTTCATACGCCCACTCTTCAATATCAATGGCATTGACTTTAGTCGCTCCCATTTGATCAGCCAAAATAGCCAGAACTCCTGTTCCACTTCCCATATCAAGAACGGTCTTTCCTTTCAAATCAAGATCCTTCATCATGCCAATCATCAATTGAGTGGTAGCATGGTGTCCAGTACCAAAAGACATTTTTGGTTCAATGATTATTTCATGTTTAAAGTCTCCTGTTCTTTTGTGAAAAGGAGCTCTAATGATACAAAAATCTTCTACCTCAACTGGTTGAAAAGAACTTTCCCACTTCTCATTCCAATTTTCTTTTTCGATGAGTTGTTTTGTGACGGATATATCGACTTCGTTCAATTCCAATATTCGGACGTTCGATAAAAGGGCATCTGAATCCATATCTTCTGTTAAATATGCCTTTACAAAAGGTTTTTCTTCAATAAAGGATTCAAATTCTAAAGTCGACAACTCAGCAATTAAAATCTCAGAAAAAGGCTCAAATGGATGAATCTCAAAAGAGTACTCTATATAGTTCATTACCTTGCAGCAATAATAGAATGAAAATCTTCAGCATTAAGTGATGCTCCACCTATAAGTCCTCCGTCAACATTTGGTTGAGAAAAAAGTTCTTCTGCATTTCCGGGTTTACAGCTTCCACCATATAAAATTGATGTCATTTCAGAAACCTCAGAATTATATCTCTTCTCAATCTTTTGTCTGATAAATGCATGCATTTCTTCTGCCTGAGAAGCTGTAGCCGTTTCTCCGGTCCCTATTGCCCAAACTGGTTCATAAGCCAAAACCACTTTAGAAAAATCTTGTATAGACAAATTAAAGACGGTTTGCAATTGCTGATCTATCAGGTCAAAATGACGTCCTCCCTGCCTCTCCTCCAAAGTCTCACCGACACAATAAATAATGCCGATCTCTTCTTCTAGCAACCTTTGAATTTTAGCCTGAAGTTCTACATCAGATTCTTTTTGATAAATCCTTCTTTCTGAGTGACCTACTAAACAATAATCTAAGTCTAAACTCGCCAGCATTTTTGCGCTTATTTCACCTGTATACGCCCCTGAAATTTCAGCGTGCACATTTTGTGCGGCCAATTTAATGTCTGAGGTTTTTAAAAGCTCCTTAATCAATGACAGATGAACAAAAGGAGGTATTACTATCACTTCAACTCCCTGCTTGAAACTTTTTAATTTTAATTGCTCTACCAATTCCCTTCCTTGACTAAGGTCAAGATTCATTTTCCAATTTCCGGCGACTATTCTCTTTCTCATTACATTCTAACTTTCGGGTCTAAAATACCATAAAGTACGTCAACTAAAATATTTATAATCACAAATATACTTGCAATGATCATCACTGCTCCCATAACTATCGGCAGGTCAAACTTTTCTAATGCATTAACAATTTCCCAGCCTATTCCCTTCCATGCAAAGATAATTTCGACAAAAACGGCCCCTGCCATTAAGCTGGCAAACATTCCCGAAACCGCAGTAACAATGGGGTTTAATGCATTTCTTAAACTATGTTTAAATAACATCTTAAATCTTGATAGTCCTTTTGCTTTGGCAGTCCTAATAAAATCTTGACTCAATACCTCTAAAAAGGAGTTCCGAGTCAATTGTATGACTACCGCCAATGGTCTTATTCCCAGAGTAAGGGCTGGAAGCAATAAGTTTGACCAATTCATGTACTCCCCTCGACCTAAATCGTCCACTTCATATAAGCTTCCGGTCATGTTAAGTCCCGTTAAATCAGATAAAACAAAACCGAACAACCAAGCAAAGATGATTCCTACAAAGAATGATGGCAGTGCCATCCCACAAGTGGCTAAAAGCAATAATAATCGATCGGCCAAAGTATCTTGATTTAATGCTGAAAATAAACCTAATAAAATGCCAAGAACAGTTGCAATGAGTATTGAGCTGATGGCAAGTATAGCTGTTTCCGGTAAGCTACTCAATAAGACAACAGATACTTTACTTTGTGTTTGATAAGACTTTCTAAGATATGGCCATTTAAACGCAATGAGCCAATCTTTTGAAAGAGCAACTGTCTCCCCTCCATACTTATCCGGATTATAGTAAAGGCTGCTTCTCTCATCGGTTTTATGAAAAGACATTGGAAAGAGGTCATTCATATAAAGGGCATATTGAACTGATAAAGATCGGTTTAGACCTAGCTCCCTATTAATCTCTTCTATCGCAGACTGATCTGCTCTCTGCCCAAGCATCATCCTTGCCGGATCACCGGGCAATACATTAAAGATTAAGAAGACAATGGATAGAACTCCCCAAAGTACAAGAATTCCATATAAAATACGACGTATAATAAAAGTTAACAAGGTTATATGCTTTGGATTGCCTTTTGCACATCGTTAATGTGCCACTTGCCTACAACAGTTCCCTTCTTTAGCTGCATTATACCAGGGTTAGAGCGAACCATGGTTTTCAATACTATACCATCGACAATGTAAAAATCAAAGTTCAATCCATGAGATTGAATAAAACGGTCTTTCTGATCAGCACCAGCTGAAGAAAGTCCATACACTTTTATTCCTTTGGATTTTGCCTTATCAACCAATGAGTTCAACTCCTTCAGTTGATTTGTTTCTGTCTTTGACAAATCATAAGCAACAATCCATAAAACATTTTCTTCAGCCAACACGTAGTCCGTTAAATCTTCATCATTATGACTTAGAATGGAAAGGTCTGTAATTTTAGCCTCATCTCCCACTTCAATGAGTTTACTTTCCGTGTTTTGCCATTCCCAGTCTTTGTTTTCCCAAATTTTTGAAGCATTATATTCCGCAGAAGTAAAGTCTTTAACCTCACCTGTCGCTTTGTTCTTATAAGTCAAAATATTTTCATAAACAGGAGGCTTTGCACCGGGAGGTAATGTCATTTGCTCAGGTAAATTTTTACCCACTGCATATGGTCTAAAGTCTTTAAATGGAAGATATTCTACTGCACCTATACAAAGATAAAGACTGTAAATTAAACCAATAACTACGGCTGATAAAGCTGCGAGCTTTTCCTTTTTGCTTATCCATTGTACAACAACAGCAAGCCATAAACTTAGTGCAACTAAAGCCTCCATTGACCAATCAAGCATGTTTGCTAATAGTGCCATTATAACTGTAGAAACCAGGAATACTCCGAATAAATGACTTGCACTTTTAAAAGGCTTAATCGTATTTCTGTTTGCAAACAATATAAGGATCAAGACCAGAAGTATTAAATCTTTATAAAAGGATTGCCAGGGTGTTAATGGAATAGCATCACCAAAACAACCGCATGAACGAACAATTTCAAATATGGCCGATGCTCCTGTTAAGATGGTAAAAAAGACAATCATTAAAAGTAAGGACCATGAAACTAATTTCATTCTGAAACCAACCAAAACTGCAACACCAAGTAAGATCTCAGCAATACATAAGCCACTTGCTAATGGAACAAGGACATCATGTAACCATGTCCAATCCATTCCGAACTCTACAAAGTATTCTTCTAATTTATATGAGAAACCTAAAGGATCATTTGCCTTTACTACTCCACTGAAAATAAATAAATTACCAACAATAACTCGAGAAATCAGCACCAAATACTTCATCTGTTCTAAATTTTATTTCTTTTCATCAAAGATATTAGACAACACATTTTCATACAATGATATAACACTTGTTAACAAGACTTAGCTCTTATTTTGAGAGTTCAAATGAATTAGCGCAAAAACAGCATAATTAATCATGTCTAAATAATTGGCATCTATCCCTTCTGAGATTAGTGTTTTTCCTTTATTGTCTTCAATCTGCTTTATCCTAAGAATTTTTTGAAGAATGAGGTCCGCCAATGATGAAACACGCATATCTCTCCAAGCTTCATCATAGTCATGGTTCTTGTTAAGCATTAAACTTTTAGCAGTTTTAATGTATTTGGTGTAAAGATTTAATGCTTCACCTCTGTCCATACCTGTTTGCTCTGAGTATCCTAATTCAAGCTGAATTAAAGCCATTGCTGAATAATTAACTATACCAATAAATTCATCGTATATGCCCTCATCTACCTTGCTAAACCCATTTTCTTGCAAGGTTCTAATTCGTTTGGCTTTGATGAATAACTGATCTGTGAGCGAACTTGTTCTTAACACTCGCCAAGCAGTGCCATAATCTTTCATTTTTTTTTCAAAAATATCTTGACAGATTTGTGCTGCTTCATCATATTCTAAATCCGTATCGGCCATATTTTTCAATTAAATTTGAACAATGCTTGAACAAAACGAAAATAGCGCTTTTAGACACATAAAATCGATTAAAATCGGGAATGTTCTACTTGATTTTTCCACAAGTCGAATCATGGGTATCGTGAACCTAAGCCCGGATTCTTTTTATGATGGAGGGAAGCTTAAAAATGATAATGCTTTACTCAAACAAGTAGAAAGGCATCTCAGTGAAGGAGCCGATATTCTCGACTTAGGTGCTTTCTCTAGTCGCCCGGGAGCCTCGCTTATTGAAGAGAATGAAGAAAGAAGACGATTGATACCTGCCATCTCTCTTATTCGGTCTCACTTCCCAAAATGCATTTTATCAATAGATACCTATCGCTCGGAAATCGCAAAAGAAGCTGTGAATGAAGGCGCGCATATTATTAATGACATAAGCGGTGGAGACTGGGATGAACGTTTAATCGAGACCGTATCCGAACTTAAATGTCCCTATGTTTTAATGCATACACCGGGCAAACCCGAACACATGCAAAGCAAGGCTAAATACCATAATGTGAGCAGTGATGTCTTTCAATATCTCCAGGCAAAGCTTAAGACCTTAAGACAATTGGGCCTTAATGATGTTATTGTCGATCCCGGATTTGGCTTTGGTAAACTGTTAGAACATAATTACCAATTGTTAGCCAATCTAAACCTGATAGCAGCATTAGACTGTCCGATACTTGTGGGATTAAGTAGAAAGAAAATGATTCAAGAAGTCATTCAATCGGATGCAGATAAAGCACTAAATGCAACAACAGCAGCTCACGTCATCGCCTTACTCAATGGAGCAAATATTTTAAGAGTACATGATGTAAAGGCAGCCAGAGAAGCCATTTCCATTGTCAGTTCTTATCAAAAGTTTAATATTGTTACTGCTTAATTAACTTATGGTAAATGCCTTCATATCTTTTCGTTGGTTAGACTTCATTGACATTTTGCTTGTCGCCGTTTTGCTATACCAGTTATATAAACTGGTTAAAGGAACAGTAGCCATTAGAATTTTTCTAGGCATTTTATCTATTTATCTGGTTTGGAAATTGGTTTCTGCCCTTCAGATGGAATTGTTATCAGAGATTTTAGGGCAATTTATTGGCGTTGGAGTTCTGGCTTTAATTATTGTCTTTCAACAAGAAATAAGGCGCTTTCTCATTTTGGTGGGTTCGCAGAGTTCAGTTAAGGGACAGGGATATTTTAGACGTCTATTTAGATGGAATAAATTCGAAGGAAACTCAAGTGGAATAAACATCAACGCCATAATAAGAGCATGTATGCAAATGTCTAAATCAAAGACAGGAGCATTGATTATTCTTGCATTGGATGATGAGTTAAAATATTATGCCAGTACCGGTGAAAAAATAGATGCTAAGTTAAATGCTCATTTATTGGAGAGCATTTTCTTTAAAAATAGTCCGCTCCATGATGGTGGACTTATTATTTATGACAACAGAATCGTTGCTGCAAGGTGTATTTTACCTGTATCTGACAATCCTGAAATTCCCGGCAACTTTGGATTAAGGCATCGGGCAGCTATTGGGATAACTGAGAACTCTACTGCAATTGCGATTATCGTATCGGAAGAAACAGGAAAGATTGCGGTGGCTAAAAAGGGAAAATGGGAAGACAATCTGAGTATTGATCAACTTAGAGTCAAGTTAGATGAGATCAATACAAGCATTGGTTAATATCGTTTTGAGCAAATCATTAAACAAGACATTCATTATTAACAACTTGAATTAAGTTGTTTTTTTTGTGTACTTTTAATGAAGCATAGATCAATGCTAATAGATTGATCTTCTTCTGAGTAGCTACCGATGAAATGTTTAAAACACATAGGCCAACTGTTTCTAATAGGGATGGTTCTTTTCTTGGCATCTTGTGAAAAAGATGAAGAATTAGAAGGTTTAATACCTGAACCGCTACCCGTTACTGCACCCCAAGTGGAAACCGATACATCAAATGAGGAAAGCTCTATCGAGAGTCCTGAGGCGGAATCTTTTGAACTACCAAGTGTTATGCCTGAAGAGCCGGTAACCGAAATCAAAGAAGAAAACATTTCGGCCCTAAGCAATGACCATCATTCAACCCAAGAGCAAATTATTGAAAACACGCCTTTAAGTGGAATATCATATAGTCCAATAGAATATAATTTTCAGCAGTTCATCCCTCAATCAGAAAACAACACTCCAGCTGAAGACACATATGATCGCAAGGACATTTTAGCTGAAGATGAAAACCTGCCTAAGGAAGAAAGCAAACTAGAACATCCGGAAGAAAATCCAAATGTAGATGAAGCTCCTTCTTTACCTCATGATAGTCTTGTAACCATTCATTTAGATGTCGATTATTACAGTAATCCTGAACTGTATAATTTCTTTTATGATGACAGCTTAGAGCACCTTAAGGGAGATGTTCTATTGTTATTGAGTTCATCAAATGATCATTCCTCTCAGATACACTCGTCTAATGTCATTTTTAATCATAATTCTAAGGATGTATTCTATTTTCAGATTTATGAAAAACAAAATTCCAATCTGATCTTAAGCATATCTAAAGAAAATAGGAATGCCCAATCCGAATGGAGTAAAACAGGCTTTTCTAGAATTATATTGGAAGTTGATAGAACCTCCAGCCAAATTATAAAAGTCTTGGATATAAAACATTCAGCCAATAATAACTTTATAGTTAATCTAAATGATTCATATTACATTAATGGCAACAGTCGCTTTTTAAGAAGTGGACAAGGTAAAGTTATGATTAGCTCAAGTCCCATCTTTAATGATCAAAACTCGAATAAGGAACTACAATTATCTACTCCTCAATACTTTGACAAGGAAGCCGTAATAGATACTTCTCTCATGAATAAGTATTAAGTGAGAAGACTATTTGCTAATATGCTAATAGTTTAGCTACTTTCTCTTCCAATCTACTTTTTGCCAGATATTGATCCTCTAAGTCTTTCACAAAGGGCACAGGTGTATCTAGGGAACCTAATCTTGCAATGGGAGCATCCAAATACTCAAAGCAGTTCTCATTGATTTTTGTGACAAGCTCTCCTCCAATTCCTCCAAACTCATTATCTTCATGTAAAACGAGAACCCTACCTGTTTTCTTAACCGACTTATAGATGCGCTCTTCGTCCAAAGGCACTATGGACCTTAAATCCAGAATATCCATATCCAAACCCTTTTCTTCAGCTAGCTCTCTCGCCCAATGCACCCCCATTCCATATGTAATGATTGAACAACTTTGCCCCTCCCTTACTAAATTGGCAACACCGAAAGGGATGGTATAATAGCCTTCACAAACATCTTCTTTTACACTTCTGTATAAGGCTTTGTGTTCAAAAAACAATATTGGATTAGGGTCTTCAAAGGCGGTTAATAACAGTCCTTTTGCCTCACTAGGTGATGAAGGATAAATGACTTTTAATCCCGGTACATGCGTAAACCATGCTTCATTACTCTGTGAATGAAAAGGACCTGCAGCTACTCCGGCTCCGGTTGGCATTCGAATGACCACATCTGCATTTTGCCCCCATCTCCAATGAATCTTAGCTAGATTATTAGTGATTTGATTAAAGCCTTCTGAGACAAAATCTGCAAACTGCATCTCCATCATTGCTTTGAAGCCGTTAATAGACAAACCCAAAGAAGCTCCCACAATAGCTGCTTCGCACAATGGTGTATTTCTAACCCTTCCTTTTCCGAATTTTTGCACGAGCCCTTCCGTAGCCTTAAACACTCCGCCATACTCAGCAATGTCTTGCCCCATGAAAATCAAATTTGAATGTTGTGTCAAAGCAAGATCCAAAGCATTCGCAACAGCATCGATCATTCTCATTTCTCTATACTCGCCAGTGGGTTCGGAAAGCTTAAAATCAAAAGAAGCATAGACGTCATTCATTTCCTTGGCAATGGAGGGAACTATTTTTTCTTCTTTAAAGGCAAGCTCCAGGCCATTATCAATTTCCGCTGTTATCTGCTGTCTGACACTAGCTATGACTTCATCGTTAATGACACCAATGGCTCTTAAGTAACTTTCATAATTTTTAATGGGATCTTTTGTCTCCCAAAATTCAAACAATTCGTCAGGCACATATTTAGTTCCTGAGGCTTCCTCATGCCCTCTCATTCTGAAAGTAATGCATTCTAAAAGTATCGGTCTAGGAAATTGACCGGCACTCTCTTTTAGCTCTTTTACTTTTTGATAAACTGCAAGAACATTATTACCATCAACCTGATGAGCCTCCATCCCATACCCTATTCCTTTGTCAATAAATTGCTTACATCGAAATTGCTCTAAAGATGGAGTCGACAAACCATAACCATTATTTTCGATCACAAAAATGACGGGCAGGTTCCATACTGCTGCTACATTCATAGCTTCATGAAAATCACCTTGACTGGTAGCTCCGTCACCGGTAAAAGCCAGAGTTAATTTGGCATTATTCTTTAACTGGTTTGCCAAAGAAATACCATCTGCCACCCCCAGTTGTGAACCCAAGTGAGAAATCATTCCAACAATATGGTGTTCCTTGCTTCCAAAATGAAAGGAACGATCTCTTCCATGAGTAAAGCCCGAAGCCTTTCCTTGAAATTGAGCGAACAAACGATTCAGAGGAACATTTCGAGATGTAAAAACGCCTAAATTTCGGTGCATCGGCAAGATGAATTCATCATCATCTAGTGCTGTTGTCGCTCCAACAGAGATGGCCTCCTGTCCTATTCCTGAAAACCATTTTGAGATTTTTCCCTGACGAAGCAGTATCAACATTTTTTCTTCGATCATCCTTGGTTTAAGCAAGGATACATAGAGTTCTAACAATGTTTTGTCCGATAAATTTCCTCTGATAAATTCCATGTGTATACTGAGTCGTAATAGAGATATGTGAACAAAAATATCTGAATTTGCTTAACTTTGAACTTCTCCATAATTGACTTATCAACACATGAATTTCCAAGAGATTTTCGTTTTCTTAATTGCTTCGATTGCCATAGTTTATTTAGTGTTCTATTTATACAATAGTTCCAAAAAGCATAAATGTGATGACTGTGGTTTAATGGAGATGAAAAAAAAGATGGATTCCAAAAACGGATAGGGTGACAATTTATCTGAATCCATACTTTTGACTGCATGAAAAAATTAGGCCTTAGTTATCTTGCTTTTTTTAGCAAAATTGGAATCGCCTTTTTGTTTTACAGTCTCTTTAGAGTACTCTTTTTCATTTTTAATAGTTCAATTCTGAATCATCCTTCTTGGATGGAGTTTATAGGCGGACTAAGATTTGACGCCATTGCCATTAGCTATATTTTTGCACCATTCATCATTGTTTATGTTTTCTCATTTGGAAAGCTTAAGGTACTGAGCAAATGGCTATTTGGAATTGGAATTGGAATAAGTCTTACTCTGAGCAGCATTGATTTAGAATATTTTAAGTTCACAAATAAAAGAACAACCTTTGACCTGTTTACCACCGAAGGCATAGGTCAAGACTTATGGCAACTTCTTCCCCAATTTCTTAGTGATTTCTGGTTCAGTATACTATTGTTCATTTTGAGTATTGTTCTAGCACTAAGACTTTATAAAAAAACACCTCAAATTAGTACAAATTGGTTCTCATGGCCCCGCTATTGTATTTTCATAATCAGTATTCTAATTATAGCCGTTATTGGGTCAAGAGGAGGAATTCAATTAAGGCCATTAGGAATGATTAGTGCAAGCCTCTATGCAGAAGCTCAGAACATTCCATTGGTCTTAAATACCCCTTTTACCGTTTTAAAATCATCCTACAAAGAAGATTTAGAATTACAATCTTATTATCCTGATGATGAACTCAAATCCTATTTCTCGCCTAGAATTAACATACAGCAAGTTGGCGACCCGATCAATGCTAATGTCGCTCTTATCATCTTAGAAAGTTTTGGACAGGAATACATTGGTACTTATAATCCTTCATCTCACTTTACTCCTTTCTTGGATTCTTTGATTACCGAAAGCCTTCATTTTCCCAACGCGTATGCTAACGGGAAAAAATCAATTGAAGCTCTGCCAGCCATTTTATCAGGCTTGCCCAACCTCATGAATACTGCCTATATTTCGAGCAAGTATAGTGGAAACAGATTGGAGTCCATTTCATCGACCTTAAAAAAACGGGGTTATAAAAGTGGCTTCTACCATGGTGCTACCAATGGCACTATGGGTTTTAACTCATTTGCAAAAATTGCGCAAATAGACCATTACTATGGTTTAAATGAATATCCGGAAGCTGATCATTACGATGGTAACTGGGGAATTTTCGACGAACCTTATTTTCAGTATTTCGCAGATCAACTCAATAGCTCAGAACCTCCCTGGTTTAATATTCTATTCAGCTTAAGTTCTCATCATCCCTACACTATACCGGAAAAATATCAAGGTCAATTACCAAAAGGAGAACTAGATATTCTGGAAAGTGTGGCTTATACCGATTTGGCTTTAAAACAATTCTTCAAATCCATAAATCAATTTGATTGGTTTGAAAACACGATTTTTATCATCACAGCCGACCATACATCAAGCAGTCTAGAAGAGAAATTCAGTTCTCGTGCCGGTATATATAAGATCCCCATCATTTTGTATGGTCCAAAATGGATTAAAGCAGGAACGTCAATGAAAGTTGTGAGTCAGAGTGATATCTATCCTACAGTTTTAGATATTTTGAACATCTCAACAAAAACGTATTGTTTCGGAGAATCCATGTTAAAAAGTGGAGATGGATTTGCACTCAATTTTTTAAACAACGAATATCAATTTATAAAAGAATCATACAGTTTGCTTTATAATGGAGAAAGTGTAACCGGTTTCTTTAACCTGAGACTTGACCCTGAAATGAAAAGAAACTTAACCGACAAAAAAAGTGAGAAAGAGATGGAGATGTTAGCCGAGTTGAAAGCAATTATTCAAACTTATAATAGAGACCTTATTCAGAACAAAACCCATCATGAGTAAAACAAGAGAGATATCGATACTCATCAATCCCATTTCAGGTAGTGGCGATAAGCAAGTGGTTATTGATGCCATTAAATCCAATCTTAGGTCTCATATCAAATACGACATACAATTTACAAAACATGCAGGACATGCCACAGATTTAGCAAAGCAGGCCGTAGAACAAAAGAAAAATGCGGTTGTAGTGGTCGGAGGTGATGGCTCTCTAAATGAAGTAGGCCAATCATTGCTCAACACTAAAACCGCTTTAGGTATTCTGCCCTCAGGGTCAGGCAACGGATTAGCAAGGCATCTTAAAATCCCGATGGACATTAATAAGGCCCTGCAAAAAATCAACCGCTTTAAACGCTCAAAAATTGATGTAGGAACTGTTAATGATGATGTTTTTTTAGTGACATGCGGAGTTGGTTTTGATGCACATGTCGCACAGAAATTTTCGGAGTTTGGCAAACGTGGTTTTATGTCGTACATGCAAGTGAGTACGAATGAATTCATGAATTATCAGAATAATACCTATAGCATCACTGTTGATGGCAAAAACTATGAGAAAGACGCTTTTCTGATTGTTGTAGCCAATGCCGGGCAATATGGAAACAATGCATGGATCGCTCCATCAGCGTCTATAAAAGATGGTAAATTAAACATCGGAATCTTAAAAAAGTTCCCTGCTACTGTAGTTCCTGATATCTTACTGCGCTTATTCAATAAAAAAATAGAACAGTCTAAATACTATGAACGATTAAGCGGGCAAGAATTGGTCATCAAATCTGCTAATCAATATCACGTAGATGGTGAGCCAAAAACATGCACCGAAGGGCTTAAAATAGGCATCTTACATAAAGCCTTAAGAGTCATTCAATAGCACTAAAGCATTAATTTTAATCAATGATTAATTGGCAGAATATCAATTTGAAAAGAGCATACTTTCTCTTGTTCTTTATTGTGCTTACTGTCATCAGCAGTAATATTAACTGGGGTGGTGAACGATGGAAAAACACGCTACAAAGTGATGCCAAAGGCTACTACGCATATAACCCTGCAATATTCATTTATCAAGATCTGGCATTTGATTTCTTTGACGATTTAGATAGCTCATACAAAGGTCCTTATCGTTTTTATTACGAAGAATTTAGAGTCAGGCTTGAAGAAGGAAATATCAATAAGTACTTTATTGGCACGGCACTTTCTCAGAGTCCGTTCTTCTTAATCTCCCATTTTATAAGCTACATTTCCGATAAGGATACTTCCGGTTATTCAAAAATGCATATACTCTCAGTGACTGTTGCGGCTATCTTCTATTTCCTTTTGGGCCTACACTTTATTTTTAAAATTCTAAACAACTATTCCATTCGCGGCTCTACCCAATTGATTTTGGGTTTGGTTATTTTCTTCGGATCCAACCTTTTCGTTTACACCATTGTTGAGCCCGGAATGTCTCACGTATACTCTTTTGCATGGATTTGCATGTTCTTATATGCAGCACAATCTTTAAGTATAAAATCAAAAGCCAAAACATGGTTATTATTGTGCTTTGCATTAAGTATGCTCATTCTGGTGAGGCCGATTAATGTTCTTGTTCTTGCTTTCATTCCCTTCTTCGGTTCGAAGACATTCCTTAAAAATACGCTACACTTAAACCCGGTAAACCTAGTGGCTGGTGTTTTGCTTGGCACAATGATGATTGGGATCCAAATCCTTTGCTATTATTTAGGAGCCGGAGAACTGTTCACCTACTCCTATGAGTACGAAACATTCAACTTTAGAGACCCACATCTCTTCGATATTTTATTCAGTTATAGAAAAGGGCTGTTCATTTACACTCCCCTATACCTGATTTCCTTTCTAGGCCTTTATTTTATATACAAAAATGAACGAGACAAAGTCCTTATATGGGTCGGTTTTTTTGTACTCATTACCTATGTCTTCTCTTCATGGTGGATGTGGTATTACGGAGCAAGCTTTTCTTCAAGAGTTTATGTAGAATACCTTCCCTTATTCAGCATTCCACTCGCCTTTGCAATGGACAAATTGCAATTGTGGAAGAAAAAAGCTTTTCTAAGTCTTTTATTACTCATCGTTGTATTCTGTCAAATTCAGTCTTACCAATACAGGTATTACATTATTCATTTTTCTGAAATGAACAAAACGCTTTATTGGGAGAACTTTCTCAAACTAAAAAAGTAACCACTGGTCACATTCTCTTTGGCAATAAAACCGATCTAAATTAGTTTTGAAAGAAAGCCAGATAACATGAAGATCAGCAACTTTTTTCTTTGGTGTGCCGGAAGCGACACAGACATTTTAAACCATTGCTCTAAAGCGGAAAGAAATAAACACATTGGCTTTGGAACACTGGTGCTCGTCCCTGCTATTCTTGCCTTTATTTCCATGAGCTTTGCCCTAAGTACCATAGAAGAAGTTAAAGATTGGAATTGGTTACACTTTGTCGGTGGATTCATTTGGGCCTTGATCATTTTTTCATTCGATCGCTTTATTGTTTCTACACATCGTAGAAAAACAAGCAATCGAAAAGAGCTGGAGAACCCTGCCTTTTATCTCCGTTTTGGTTTCGCTTTTATCTTGGGCATTATTATTTCGCACCCGCTTGTTTTGATGTACTTTAATGGCAGCATAAGTGATCAATTAGCAGAAAATGATAAAAATGAAAGGCTAAGGATAGAGAATCATTATAATCTTAACATTCAGAAACAAAATCAAAAAATAGCTTATTGGGACAGTATCGTATTTGAAAGAGAAAGGGCAAGAAATCAGCAAGCACTGATTGTTGCACAGGAAATTGACGGCGAAGTACTCAACAATGCCGGAAAAAATTTAACGACGGGATTAAAGGGCAAAGGACCTTCGGCAGAGGAAAAAATTAAACAATTGCAACTCTTGCAAAAAGAATTGGATGAATTGAAAGCAGAAACGAAAACGAAACAAGCTCAACTCCAACAAAATATTGCCACTCTTGAAAAAGAAAAAATAGAAAAGATATCCGCTTATTTCAGTGCAAAAGATTATCTAAAAAGAGAAATGGCTCTTGCCCAACTAAAAGAAAAATATCCCATTGTTAGCATCACTCAATGGTTTCTAATCAGCTTGTTTATTTTAGTAGACATCCTTCCTTTTATCTTTAAAACCTTTGCTCCTTTTGGTTTATACGATAAGATATTAAATGATGATTTGGATCTGATTAAAGATTTGAGCCCCGAAAAAAGAGCTATCTATCTACAAGAAACTTATGATAACTTGTCTAAAATCAGCTAAATTTAGCTGAATGAAACTGATCTTCTTTTATGCCGCAATTGTTAACCTGATTTTTTCAGGATTACTTTTTCTAAATAATGCCCTTCTGCTTCTATTTCAAAAAAACTGTGAATTTTGTTCAATTCTGATTGGCCCCGTTATTCTTTTTGGGCTATTTGGTTTAGTTGCATACATCAGTTTCAGATGGCACAAAACGATTCCTTTATCAGGAAAAAGATGGTTGATGCTCATCAATTGCATCGGCATCTTGATAGCAGCAATATACATGGTTAAAACTTATGACCTCTTTTGAACATCTGTTCTTAAAACTTAGAAGCAACCTCTGGTTAGAGCTATTTACCATCAATCTTAGATTCTTGATTGGTTTTGGGTTTATCCCATCGGGACTAAAGAAAATCCTAAGCCACCCTTTTGCCAATCCGGGACAAGAGGGTGCTTTTTTTGAGTATCTGGATGCACTTTATGCCACCGGCTTCTATTACGAGTTCATTGGTTGGATGCAAGTCATTGCCGCTGTATTACTGATCACACAGCGATTTGCTATTCTTGGTGCATTCATTTTTCTTCCTATTATTGGGAATATAATGGTTTTTACACTCTCAACCATCGGTACGTTAACACCATTAATTGCAACATTAATGTTTATTGGAACTCTTTACCTATTGGTTTGGGATTATCCTAAGTGGATTTCCATCTTGTTTTCTAATAATAACCATTATGCACCGCAATTCATTTCTACATTAAAAGAAACTCCAGTGTTTTGGGTTAAAACCGGAACAATTACTCTGAGCGTTCCATTTCTGATCATTCTGACTTTTAAGTCATTTGATCTGTTAAGCGATCAAAAATTTATTCAGATTATGGGGCTGGGTATTGTATTCTTACTACCGATTATCCCACTTTTAGCCAATGTAATTTTTATCTTCCGATACTTAAGAAGTAGACGAAAAGAGAACTAAGTCTGTCTATTAGTTAGACACATAAATTAATAGACCATGAAAAATGCAATTCTATTTCTGGTTCTATTACTGTCCAATCTCTGCTACTCTCAAATTGATACAATTAAACCGGCTTATCACGTCTATCACTCTGAAATTAAGGAGTATGAAAGCTGGTTTTATTATCAAATCGAAGATAGTTTACCTCCTGCTAAATACATTTTGCAATTTGATTCTATAGCTCCCTCATTTGTCTCAAATAGTTTTGAATCTCTTACAGATGAAATTATTGTACGTTCCATTCAATCTATAAATGTTTCTCCACAAAAACTAAAGAATATTGAAATCATTCAACAAATAGAAAACCTACTAACGCGATTAGATACCATTTATGAATTTTCTTTAAATCTAAAGGAAGAAGAAGCCATTTTAAAGGCTCATTATCAAAGTTTGCTAAACGGCAATAAATTGAGAGATCGACTTGAGATCATTAGAAAAGCCAATGAAGATATTGAAAAGGTTAGGCAAGCAATACTTCTTGAAGACAATAAGAAAAAAGCAGTTAAAGAAGAGATTACATGGTTGTCGAACTTAAACAGAAGACGTCAATTTAAAAAGTATCAGAGCATTTATGTTATGATATATGTAAAACAATCTCAAAAATTACATTTTAGAATATCAAAGCTTTATGCGAAAAGTAATCCAGAAAGTAATCATAAAGAAGAAGATGAAGCCATGGTCAAACATAACTTTAGGCGAGAAGGCTTTTGGTTATATGGAAAACTCAGCTTAAAAAACGGACAGTTGATTGAAAATGCTCTTGTAAGTCTATATGATCAAGGCGAGATGATTGCTCAAACGATCAGTAACGCAAATGGTTTTTTTCAAATAAAGTGCAGGCATCAAGGACCTTACAACATAGTCATAGAACATTCTGATATAAAAAGCTTTAAAGAAAATAAGATCATTGTTAAAGAGAACAAGGTGAACTTTTATCAATTTAAGTTAAGATCACCAAGTTCAGTAAATGCGGTTGAAATCATAAGCTTAGCCATTCCGGTATTAGACATTATTAATGATTTTTAGAAAACCACCCTCTGATTTTTATATTATGCTGAAGTTTCGTTTCATTGGGGGTGGTTTTCTTTACTTAATAAAGTATTTAACCTTCTCTTAATGTTCAATTCACCGCTCTTCTCTTTTTTCGTTTTTTAATTAAAAACTGACAATTATCATTTCAAGACGAATGATGATTGTTGATATTTGAATAAAACAATACAACATGAAAACAATTGTATTTCCAACTGATTTTTCTGAAGATGCATTTAAAGCCTTAGAATTTGCAGTTAAGTATTTGAAAAGCGATGAAACACAATTCATCTTTGTGAATGTCTATCAAATACCGGCAGGTGCAGCAAGCGGTACTTTTTATTTATTGGAGGAGTTGAAACGTCAATCAGAGTCAGAAATGAAAACCTTCATCCAAAAAGTGAATGCACACTTTAGTGAGCATCCCTTAGATATCGTTGATAAGGTTTTACAAGGAGACTTTGAAACACAATGCAACGCCGTTGCTATGCAGTACAAGGCCGATTGCATCATTATGGGAACTAAAGGAGCTTCCGGCATTAAAGAGGTTTTGGTCGGCAGCAATACCGTGAGTTTAGTCAGTGGTTTAAAAGTACCCTTGTTTGTCATCCCCTTCCATTATCTGGACATTCCCATGAATCAATTCATTTTTACCTATGATGGCAATCCCATTGCAGATGTGGCAGGACTGCTTGTCCGAAAGTTTGGAAAATGGTTTAATCTTCCGGTCAAAGCTTTGCATGTGTATAGCGAACCGGATGAAGAAATTAAAAACTGGAATGCAGTAAAAACACTTTTTGAGGGCTTAGACTTTAGCTCAGAAGAACAAATGGGCATTAGCTTAGAAGAAGGCTTAAAAGAAGTGGTGCAAAATGAAACTGGTGTGTTGTGTATGATCAGGCACAAACAATCTTTCTGGGAAAGATTGTTCAATCAAAGTGACAGCCGAAAAATGGTAATGCACGCCAAACTTCCGGTCTTAGTTATCCCCGAATAAAATTCAATTGTAATAATTACTATATCTTAAAAATATGAAAAAGAGAACCCCGATCAGTAAAATCATGACAAGCGATATTCTAACGGCTAATCATACGCATAGCCTAAAAGAAGTAGATGCCTTGTTAAAAGAAAACAACATTCATCACCTTCCCGTAGTGTCAGGAGAAGAACTGATAGGCATGATCAGTAAATCTGATTTGGATCGCATCAGTTTTATTAGTGAATATGGAGATGAGAGCGTAAAAACACAGGTATTTGACGGTCTGAGCATAGAGCAAGTCATGACCAAGTCTGTGCAATCGCTTCAACCTGAAGACACCATTAAAGAAGCTGCTGAAATTTTGAGCACCAATGAATTTCATGCCCTACCCGTTGTTTCAGAAAACAAAGTGGTAGGCATCGTTACCAGCAGAGATTTAATGAAATTCATGATTGAAGAGTTTTAAATAAATAGTACATTTAGAAATTCCACGGGCCAAACATGGGCTCGTGGTTTTTTATTCCAAAGCTGTGAGTATTAAAAGTTCATATACCCTAGAGGATTTACAAAACGTCAAACGGCGCAAAGATTTGATCAGGCTGGCCAATGAAAAGGGCATTAACATCAAAAAAACCATCCGCAATTTACGCTATGAAGAAGAATTGCGTCTGCTTCAGGCCGAGTTGGTAGACCTACAGCAATTCGTTGCCAAAAACAAATTAAGAGTCGCCGTTTTATTCGAAGGACGTGATGCAGCAGGCAAAGGCGGATCCATCAAACGCTTTACAGAGCATTTGAATCCCCGTTCCATGCGTGTGGTTGCTTTATCTAAACCCACAGAAGTTGAAAAAGGACAATGGTTCTTCAGACGTTACATCAAAGAACTGCCCAATCCCGGAGAAATTGTCTTCTTTGACCGTTCATGGTACAACAGAGCTGTTGTAGAACCGGTAATGGGCTTTTGTTCCGATGCCGAATACCGACAGTTTATGGTGCAGGTACCCGGATTTGAGCACATGCTTTATGAAGATGGTGTGGTCTTGATCAAATTTTGGTTTTCCATTTCCAAGGAAGAACAAAAAAGACGTTTCGAGTCGCGCATGAACAACCCGCTTAAAAAATGGAAATTTAGTGAGGTCGATATGGAAGGGCAACGCTTATGGGACAGCTACACGCATTACAAAGAGCAGATGTTTTCGCGAACGCACTCCAATTTTAGTCCCTGGATCATCGTGAAAACCAACAACAAGCGCATTGCCCGTTTGGAAAGCATCCGACACGTTTTGTCGCAATTTCAATACAGCAGTTCAACTGACAGCAAAAGAGTAAGCACTCTACCGGATCCCAATGTCATTATGCGTTATTATAGAAGTGTAGAACAAATCGACATTTAGACTATGGAAAAGAAAAAAGAACCTACCCTTCTGGAAAATTTCACGCAAGAAGACATTGACTTACTCAATAGTAAAGTCGGTCTCAGACAGCTATTTTTCTACAAAAAAACCAATGTAGAGAAAGCCTTGAGAATGACCAAGTACGAGTTAAGAATCCGGGAATTGCAAGCCGAGCTCATTGAAATGCAAAATTGGATCATTAACAATGGGAAAAAACTGGTGGTCTTGTTTGAAGGTAGAGACTCGGCGGGAAAAGGAGGAGCCATTCGGCGAATCACAGCCCACATCAATCCCCGACATTACAGAACAGTCGCCTTACCCAAACCCGATAGCAATGAAAAAGGCCAATGGTATTTTCAACGTTATGTCAACAAATTGCCTGCTCCGGGAGAAATTGTCTTTTTTGACCGCTCGTGGTACAACAGAGCTGTTGTAGAACCGGTTAATGGCTTTTGTACAGAAAGAGAGTATGAAATATTCATGGGGCAGGTCAATGACTTTGAACGCATGATTATTGAGTCCAACACCTATCTCATCAAACTCTACTTTTCCATTTCCAAAAGAGAGCAAGAACACCGCTTTAAAGACATTGAAGCCCACCCGCTTAAAAAGTGGAAAATGACTGATGTAGATCGTAAGGCTCAGGAGCTGTGGGATAAATATACCGTGTACAAGGAAAAGATGTTTGAATTGACCAATACAGACGAATCTCCCTGGGTCATCATCAATGCGGATCGTAAGACCGATGCCCGAATTCAAGCTTTAGAACACATCCTAAACACCGTAAAAGGGCGGGATGATATGATCAGTTGATCAATCGCGTTCAAAGCGACGAATGATTAAACGCACGCCCTTATCGAAATTAAAATAATTGTACGACCAGTTGAAAAAGGTAATGACCTTATTTCTAAAGCCCACCAAAGAGATCAGGTGAATGAACATCCAGACGAACCAGGCAAACAAGCCTTGAAATTTTACCTTCTGTAAATCCACCACGGCCTTGTTTCTTCCAATGGTCGCCATGGTTCCCAAATCCTTGTACTCAAAAGCTCTGTTTGTTTGCCGCTTTAAGTTCTTTGCCAATTGCTGACCCTGTTGTATGGCCACTTGCGCCAGCATGGGCAAACCTTGTGGAAAGTCAGGTGTTTCCAAATACGCTACATCTCCTATCGCATACACATTTTCCAAACCTTCAATACCATTCATGGCATTGACTTTATAACGGCCTCTAATGACATGCTCCTCTCCTATTCCATTCACTAAATTGCCTTTTACCCCGGCTGCCCAGATCAAGGTTTTGGCTTTTATGGGATCTACCTTTTTAAAGGTGACCGTATGCCCGTCATAAGAGGTTACCGATTGATTCAACCAGACTTCCACACCCAGCTTTTGAAGATATTCCAAGGCCTTTTTTGAAGATACTTCCGACATGGGTGGCAGTACTTCATCGGCCATTTCAATCAGGTGTATACTCATTCTACGGATATCCAGATCGGGGTAGTCATAAGGCAAAACATGCCGTTTTAGTTCGGCCAAAGCTCCCGCCAACTCTACTCCCGTTGGTCCTGCACCTACAATCACAAAGCTCATCAGGGCTTCCTGTTCCGTTTTACTTTCCTGCAAAAGTGCCTTTTCAAAATTTTGAAGGATCAAACTTCTCAGATTCAAAGCCTCCTGCACGCTTTTCATGGGCATGGCATTAGACGCCACATCCTGCATGCCAAAATAATTGGTCGTGCTACCAGTAGCAATCACCAAATGATCATAGGCAATTTCACCAATATTCGTTTTCAACATTTTTTTCTCAGGGACAACTTGCTCTACTTTCGCCATGCGGAAAATAAAATTATCCTGCCCTTTGAAGATTTTTCGCAAGGGGTAAGCGATAGAATCCGGTTCCAATCCGGCACTGGCCACCTGATACAATAGAGGCTGAAAAGTATGGTAATTGTTTTGGTCGAGAAGCACCACTTGGAAAGAGGCTTTCTTCAGACCTTTAATGAGTTGTAAGCCGCCAAAACCACCGCCTACAACCACTACCCGAGGGTAAGAGGATTGAGGAATATTCATCAAGTGCAAATATCGTCAGGCGGGACGAATTAGACCAGTATATTCACCAAAAGAATTGCTTTAAACGGCCACCAAAGTATCGATCTTCACCTTGGCTTTCAGGTTACCGAAGACCACCGTGGCTTCCTTATCGTCCATGCTCAAGACTTCTCCCACTTGTCTGCTGTTTTTTAGTTTCACCTTCACCCCTACTTTCACCGGTTTGGCAGCAACTGTTCGCTGTTTCGTTTGGCCTTTCTTTTTGTTTTGTTTGGCTTTTTGTGCCTCATCTTTCAGGCGTTGGGCTTCCTGCACTTTTCTCACAGCCGCCTCTATCTTGGCTTTTTCAATGGTGATGTATTTCTTCACCTCTTTCAACCACTCGTTTTGCTTGCTTTTGGACTTCGGATAGTTCTGAATGAACTGGCTCATCTTCTTGCCGTGGTTCAGGTATTTGTTGTTCTTTTCGATGAGTTGTTGCTGCTTGTTCAAACGCTCTTCATAACGTTCGCTTTTGGCTTCAAACTCGGCTTGACTGGCCTGCATGGCTTCTTTGGCTTCAAAGCTTTCGCTTTTCAACTTTTTCAAAACCGATTTATCCCGTTGCAGATCAGAGATCAGGCGGTCAAATTTTAGCTTTTGTCCATCTACCTTGGCTTTGGCCTGTTTCAGCATATCATGAGGGATGCCATTCATTTGCGCCACCTCAAAGGTAAAAGAAGAACCGGGCTGCCCCACCGCCAATTGGTATTCGGGGCTCAGGGTCTTGCGGTTAAAGATCATGTTGGCATTTACGGCTTCCGGCAATTCCGCTGCTCTCAGCTTAATGTTGGAATAATGTGTGGTAATCACGCCATAACAGCCCTGTTCGTAAATGTGTTCAAAAAAGACTTCAGCCAAAGCGCCACCCAATTCAGGGTCAGAACCCGTGCCAAATTCATCCAAGAGCAAAAGGGTTTTAGTTGAGCATTTCTTCAAAAAGAAATTCATGCGCTGCAAACGGTAACTGTAAGTGCTCAATTGGTTTTCGATGGACTGATTGTCCCCAATGTCCGACAAAACATAATCGAAAAAGGCCATTTTACTTTTGGTGGATGCAGGGATCAATAAACCGGACTGAAACATCAACTGCAAAAGCCCCATGGTTTTTAGAGTAATGGACTTGCCTCCCGCATTGGGTCCGGAGATGACCAATAGACGGCTATCCTTCTTCAAAGCAAAAGTCTGTGGCATGGTGCTCAATTTGGCTTCACGGTTCTTCAGGAACAATAAGGGATGATAAGCCTCTTTTAGGTAAGTGTCCTGATCTTTATGATTGATCTCGGGTTTGGCCGCATCCATACGCAAAGCCAAACGCACTTTGGCATTCACTTCATCAAAGGCACATAAAATCTGCTGATAAACTTTAATGAGCTCCAAATGGGTCCGCAGAAAATCACTCAGTTCAGCCAAAATGCGACGGATCTCTTTGCGCTCATCGTCTTTGAGTTGATCCAATTCAAAATTGAGCGCCAGATTCACCTTGGGTTCAATGTAAGTTAAAGAACCTGTTTTGGAGGCTCCTAAAATACTGCCCTCCACCTGACGTTTGTAGGTGGAATTCACAGCCAAAACCCGACGGTTATCGATCACGTTTTCGTGGATGTCCTCCACATAACCTTGTGCTTTTGCAGATTTTAAAGCCTTGTCAAAATTGCGGTTGATCTGATTCTTTACCGTGCCGATGCGCTGTCGGATGATTTGCAATTCCGGTGAGGCATCGTCTTTAACCTTCAGGCGCTTGTCCAAAATACGGTCGATGGCCTTTTCGATGGCTTTGGTGTAATGGGCATCAACCAAAAGGCTTTGTAAAGTCAAATAGTCTTGCTCCTGCTCCTTAAAAAAGAGAAAGAGCGCATTCACAAAACGAGAGGCATCTAAAATGTTGATGATGCCCTGTACTTCCAAAACCGAAGCGGAAATGTTGAGCAATTGGATTTCCTTTCTCAATTCCTGAAAATCCAGTCTGGGGAAGCGCAAACCCCGATTGCGGATTAATTGCAGCTCATGCCCCAGATTCAGATGATGCTCTACCTCTTTGGGCTGACGATAGGGTTGTAAATTGAGCAAACGATCGGCGACTGTTGCCGTTTGGCAATAACCGGACAAGAGTTGTCTGATCTCATCAAACTCTAAATCTAAAGCCGTTTGCTCATCGAAATAATGCATGGGGCAAAATTCAGCATTCAGATTGGTTGTGGAAAGCGCAAATTATTTTTTATCTTTAGAGCGCAAACCTTAATCAACAACTGAATCTTCTGTAATGAATTTCAGAAATATAATTAAAGGAAAGTTACAATAGATTATACCCTATTGTCCAATATAAACAAAAAAACAAAATTTAGATGAATGTAAGTTATCCAGAAATACTTCAAGAGATTGAATTCTACAATATAGATGGAAGAACAGAAAGTGCATCTTTTTTAATGTGGTACTTAGAGAAGTATTTTAGATTAGATCAACAGTTAGCAATTGATTCTGTCTGTGACAATAATGGAGACAAAGGTGTAGATGGAATTTACTTGAATGAGGGGTTAGGAACAATTGATATCTTTCAGGCTAAAATTGCTCAAAGTGATAAAAAGACAATTGGTGATTCAACTTTAAAAGAGTTTATTGGAACATTAGACCAGTTTACTACAAAAGAAAAGCTTGAGAACTTAATAAAAACAGCAGGCAAAGCACAGGTAGCGTCTCTAATTAAAAGATTAGATCTTTTAGAAAAATTAGATGCATATAAAATTAGAGGAGTATTTGTTACAAATGTCAATTTATCCGCAGACGGAGAATCTCTACTAAATGAAATCGACAATGTCGATTTTTTTGGCAAAACAATTCTCGAAGAACAATACATTAGCGATAAAAAAGAGATTAACCTGCTTGCAGAAGCTAATTTTGATGTGTCAGAAAATGAAACTACAAAATACTTTGCTGATGCTGAAACTGTAACATATATTGCGCCTATAAAAGCCAAGGAACTCGTCAAATTGGATGGTATAAATGACCAATCAATTTTTGACTATAATGTTAGAGGAGCATTAGGCAATACCAAGATTAATAAAGGAATTGTTAGGAGTATCAAAGACATCTCGTTACACAAGCAATTTCCACTATTTCACAACGGAATTACAATAGTTGCAGAAGACGTGGAAAAGGATGAAGAATCATTAACTATAAAAAAGTTCTACGTTGTTAATGGTTGTCAAAGTTTAACTTCGTTATATCGTAATCAATCACACCTTACAGACGACTTAAAGATTCTGACTAAAGTAATTAAGGTTCCAATTAATTCATCTCTTTCATCTAAGATCACTGAATATTCTAACAGTCAGAATGGTGTAAAACCAAGAGATTTTAAATCATACAACCAAATACAAATAAGGTTACAAAATGAAATAGCTGAAAAATTTTCTGAAGAATATTACTATGAAATAAAAAGAGGAGACAAAACCCCCGATGATCTTAAAGTAATCTCAAATGAATTTATGGGAGTATTTCTTATGTCCTTCGATTTGGAAGAGCCTTGGAACACTCATAGAAAATACCAAGTATTTGAAGATGCTTATAATAAATTATTTGCTAGACCGGAGGTTACTGCCTATAGAATAGTTTTTATTCAAGTCTTAGATGAAGTTCTTTCTGAAAAAATGAATGATATTGAAAATCAATTAATAGCTCGATATGCATTGACAAAATATGCCCTAATGTATATTTCGAAAGGAATTTTAAAAAATGATGAAGTTGGAAACCGTTTAATTCAATCACCAAAGGAATTTGTTGCCGATGCAAAAAGCAGAGAAAACTTGAGAAATGCACTTAAGGTAATTATAGATGACATTATTATTGATTTAAATGCTGAAGTCGGAGATTTGGGTGAAGATTTTGATTATAAATCAAGCTTAAGAAGTGATGAATGGGTAAAGAAACTGAATCGAAATATTGTAACAAATTATTTAAAACAGATTAAAAGAAGTAGAATCCCTCATTTCAAAGAAGAATGGGAAAAAGCAGTAGCTAGTAATGTATAAGAAATAAAATTTCATTAATCCTGTCTGATATAGTTACATTATAAGTTCAGAAAGAAATTTCATTAACTTCGGATTCATCAGCCATCTCGGATATACTGTCCAAAATAATTGCCATATAAACACTTGAGGCAATTTCGCTAACTTCGACTCATTCTAAATCTAAATAACTTAAAAACTAATCCATGTCATCAAATCTTGCTTTAAATGAGATAAACTCAATTGTTGATAAACTATATGAAAAATTCCTACTTAGGGATGTCTTTGCTAAGATAGTACCTGGAACATTATTGCTATTTAGTTGCATATACTCAAGCAGTCTTAATTATAAAGCAACTATGGATATTATGAAAGTTTCATGGATAATAATGATTGGATTAGCTTGGACACTTGGGTTTGTAGTACAAGGAGTCGGTGAATTATTGCGAATTATAAAATACTACACGAAAGATTATACGACAAAAGAACAATGGTATGAGGCCTACATCAAATTTAAAGAGTCAGCTACTAGAGAAGAGAAAAGTAATTGTGAAAGATTTGTGGTCATAAAGGAGGCTACGGGCAATTTAGCCATGTCATTGTTAATTTCTCTCATAATGATCAATCTGTCTTTTTATTTCAACAACTATACTTTGTCTGAAATTTCAGGTGTTTCGATAATTTTTAGTTCAGTAGTCACACTAATATTAGTGGCAGTGTTAATTTATATGCATAGAGTTCATGTGACAAGGCAATGTTCTTTTATCGAAACTGTTAATAGAAAAATAGATACTCAGAGATCGAGTTAACGAGGACATACTGTCTGTCATCTCGGACATGCTGTCCGAGATAATTGCCTTATAAATACTTAATGCGAATTCACAATATCAGACTCATAACAAAAGGAGGCACACTAGGCTTTACAACTGATAAATTAAATAATCTTTTCATTTCTTACTTTCGATTATTATTTCTTCTGATTTGAATTGTATACAAACACTAAAAATTCTTGGTTTGGTTCTCCTTCTGATCTGCTCCTGTAAAACAGAAGAAAAAAAGGAAGCCAAAAAAAAGCTGAATGACGCAGAGAAAACGCTGTTGAAAGATTTTGGATATGAACTCACGGCTAGCTTGAACAGATATGAATACAATTTGGTCAGAAATTCGTGGAGTAATGCTCTCTTTAAGGAGCGAGTTAGTGGATTAAACAAAACAGAGCAAACCGTTTTTGACCATTACTTTGAGGAGGATTTCGGTAGTATTATTGAGAGCATAAACAGTGATCTGGTCAATAAGGCAAAGTTTAGCGAGGGAAAATTCTACTTTAACAAAATTGTCTTTTACCCTCGCCATGCTGAACTGCTTCTTACCATTCAACATCTTAAAAAGATTGATTTTTGGAAATATCGGGTAGAATTGATCAATAACATTCCGACACTAACAGACTATTACTTTTATCGTAACGGAGTCTGGCAAAGTGAGAACATCAAAAACATCATCCGGTTAAACGCGCGTTATACCACAGGTTCACCGGAGAGGCATCAATTCAATAGAAGCTTAATGGAATCAGAAAGATATCTTCGCTATCGAGATTCGCTTTCTGCCCTGGCTAGCCTATATGAAATACCTAAAACCCATTTGATCGGCAATAGCCTCAGTCTGAAACGCTTGAATTTAGCGTCAGAATTGGGCGATTCCATACTGACTTATTCCATTGAACAAGAATTGGAGCTAAACCCAAGCATCTACATCAGATATCTGCATGGCTATTATCTCGCTGACTCATTAGAATTAGAAACCGTCTTTGATGAATTAAAAGGAAAATTGGGCATTTCCAATCACATGATAGATTCATTGGTGAGTCTGAACTATTTTTGGAATTAGTAACCTATCATCCGCCATCTCGGACATGCCGCCCGAGATCATCACCTAAAATAGTATTCTACAAACTACCTCCCACCACCATTTATTGATGGATGTTTGCGTTTATCCCATGCTGACATGTTCATTGGCTGAGAATGCCTAGCATTGACAAAAGAAGATGAACAAAACACTAGTCCCATTTCTTGTTATTTTGTTGATGCTGATTGCTTGCCAATCCAAAGAAGATCAGATCAAAGAGATTGTACAAAACAATGTTGAAACAAACGAATTTAATGGCTATTTGCATGTAGAAATGCAGGGAAAGACCTTATACAATGGAGCCATACAGTCCCCTGCTCTTTCTCTACCTCGCATAAGCGATAGTACAAAAGTCTATCTCGCTTCTCTGACCAAGCTATTTACCAAGCTGGCGATATTAAAACTTCAAGAGCAGGGTCAAATTGATCTTTATACTCCAATTTCCGTGTATAGACCACATTTAAAAGCTGGCTTTGCACAACAAGTCAAAGTGATCGATTTGTTGAACATGCGCTCGGGTTTACCTCGAGAAATGACTCAAGACAGCCTCCCTTTTGTGCAATGGGACAGCAATGAAATGGCAGGCCCCTTTATCGATGCACTTCCTGATTTCACATTATCGTTCGAACCGGGCACAAAAGAAGAATACAGCAACCTGAATTATTGGATTTTAGGAGCGATCATTGAGCAAATAACTGGCATGAACTTACATGAGGCTTTTACACAGCTTATCTTTCAAGAGTTAAACATGAGGCATTCAGGCCTTTTTAATTCCGGCCTAGCCATCCAAAAAGGCCATGCTTATGTTAATGAGCAATGGCAATTAGATTCGTCCGACTATGAAGGTCGTTATGCTTCCGGTGGTTGTTATTCTACAGTTAAAGACCTTCGCCTCTTGGCCACTACCCTATCTGAAGGACACTTCTTGAATCCGGACAATCGACAATTATTGGAAAGCACAGCCAATAAGGTAGAAGTATATGGTTCTTTACCCGGAAATTCCAATGTTTTTATTCTTGACTTTGAACAGCATTACTCCATCATCTTTCTGAATACTGTCGGCTTGAGAGACTTGTCTGCCATGACCCAAATCAAAAATCAAATTGAAGATGCATTGGGCATCGACGCGGCCAAAAGGTCAAAGCGAGTGGTAAAGCTCAACTCCATAGAGGCTTTAAATGACTCCTTGCTGATCGAAAAGTCTCTAAAGACATGGATAAGCGCCGTAGAAACAGGAGATACAGAAAGAATTTACCAAGCCATCAAAGCAGCAAGTGTAAAAGGAAGCATGTCAGAAACAGACAGAACCTGGGAGGACCTGAGTCAACTCAATAAAACGCTTCCCAACTTTAGAGCATTGGGTTACAGATGGGTCAAAGACCAAGAACCGAAAGGATTAGAAGTCTGGTTTGGATCAGATCAAAAAGGGAAATTGGCCATTCGCTGGCTATTTAGTGAAACGGATAGCACATTGGTAGAGAATCTATTCGTTATGCCTGATGACATGACCTGGCAGGGTAATGCTTACTGAGAAGTCCCTAAAAGAGGCAATAAATTATTGATGCTTTTCCTATCTTCGAACTTCATTTACAGCTATGCATCCACAAGTTGACGACTATTTATTAGAAGGTTGCGGGCGTTGTTCTCATTATCAAACCCCGCAATGTAAAGTGCACACCTGGGCCAAAGAACTGAAACTCTTACGCCGTATCGTTTTGGATTGTGGCTTAAGAGAAGACTACAAATGGTCGCAACCCTGTTACACTTTTCAAGGCAAAAACATTCTTTTGGTTACGGCTTTTAAAGACCATGCCTGCCTCGCCTTTTTTAAAGGGGTGCTTTTCCAAGACCAAAACAAGGTGTTGACTGCAGCGGGAGCACATTCACAATCGGCCAGACAATGGCGCTTTACCCATGTCGATCAGATCATTGAACAACAAGACCTGATCAAGGCCTATATTTATGAGGCCATCGAGCTGGAAAAAGCCGGACGTAAAGTCAAATTTAGGCAAGAAACCGAGACTCCCCCTGCTGAGTTATTGGAAAAAATGCAAAAAGACCCTCAATTTAAAGCTGCATTTGAGGCCTTAACCACAGGCAGACAAAGGGGTTACATCTTGCATTTTTTGCAAGCTAAGCAATCTAAAACCCGAATGGCGAGAATCGAAAAGTATGTCCCGCAGATTTTAAAAGGTGAAGGCCTGCATGATGCCTATAGAAAGCGAAAGTCTTAGCTAAGCGACAAGCAAAAACATTTTTTCATTGGCATACAACTTTTTGACAAGGGCTTTCGTTATGTCGAAAATTTTAAACCATGAAAAGATTACCTTCAATTACCGCCCTCGCTTATCTCATCTTGTTCTGTTCTTTTGGTTTTGCTCAAGAACGGTCGCTATCCTTTAAGCTTTATAACAATTTTGAGTTTTATGAAACAAAGCAATACATCTATTATGATGCATTGAACAAAGCGAGTACACGAAACCGTCAACAAGAATACAATTTCGGCTACTTCTCCCCTGCATTAACAAAAACACTAAGCAATGGCAACTTTCAGGAAATCGAGTTGTCCAGACTCATCTTTAATCACCGGGATGATGACTTTGTAATTATCAATGATAGTAGCGGAATGACAGTAGATATTCTTTCTGCTCAAAAAACGACTCAATTTCATCTGGCTTTTCGATTTGAGCACAACTTGATGCTCTTTAAAAACAGAGAAGAAATGAAGCTAAGGCCTTATTTTGGCTTTGCTCTGAGTCCTTACCTTATGATTTCTGATTTTGTAGTTAAAGACCAGTCCGTATTCCCCATTTCCGAAATTTCCAGTGGATTGGTTCTGTCCATCATTCCCAGAGTGAATTATGCCATTAATGATCGCTTTTTTTTGGACCTCAGTATCCCCATCACTTTCTATGAAGCAAAAATGCTAAGCAGTAATTATGAAAATCCAATATTAAATCCATCAGAGCGAAACACCAGAAGTATAGAGTTGGAAATGTTTCCCAATCATTTTTTAATCCGTATTGGTGCAGGTTTAAGGCTTTAAGGCTTCGTTCCTTATAGCATGGCTAAAGTGTTTACAAAAGTGTAAACAACTTAAAAAGCATTAGCTCGAGCATTCTTCTTTTGACAAAGGGCTTATTTTTGACTCATGCATAAAAAAAGGATTTCAGTTGTATTCACTTTAGTGATTTTAATGACGCTAAGTCAATGTACATACACCAATAAAGAAAACAAAACCATAAACCATTCTGACTTTCATATTGTCGGTGCCATGAAAAACGTGATGTGGAAGGGCGAGTTGGGCAGCAGCATCGATTTGGATACCCTGTCCGACAAAAAAGGGCTTTACGGTCTGGGCCCTGAAAGCTATCTGACGGGAGAATTACTAATCAATGATGGGAGAACCTATGTCTCGCGTGTCGTTTCAGATAGCAGCATGAGCGTGGAAGAAACGGATCAGGTTTCCGCACCCTTCTTTGTTTATGCCAATGTCAATGAATGGACAGCAATTGACCTGCCATCTGACATCAAAAGCATTTCTGACCTGGAAGAATTCATTAACCGGAAAATGTCTGAAATCAAAGAACCTTTTGCATTGAAGCTCAAGGGAGAAGTGAATCACGCGGAAATCCATGTGCAAAACCTGGCCAAAGGATCAAAGGTCTCTTCTCCTGAAGAAGCGCACCGGGGACAGGTCAATTATAATTTAGGTGAGACGCAGGTAGAAATTGTGGGGTTCTTCTCGAGAAATCATCAAGGGGTCTTCACTCATCATGATTCATTTTTGCATTTACACCTCATAACGGAAGATAAAAGCCAAATGGGACATCTGGATGCCATGGAAATCAAGAACATGCAATTGTTTTTGCCTAAGGGATAAGAAGTTTAACAACATTGAGCTCAAGCGATTTTCAAATCGCTATCTTTTTTTATTTTCAAATGCACCGAAGCGAGCTTCGTGCATTTGAAAATAAAAAAGCTCAAAACTTTCGTTTCGAGCTTTTTTGAAGCGGAGAAAGAGGGATTCGAACCCCCGATACCTCTCGGTATGCCGGTTTTCAAGACCGGTGCATTCAACCGCTCTGCCATTTCTCCGCTGCAAAAGTAGCAAAGCATATTAAATTGGGAACAATTTTTGAGACGAATTTTATCTTTTTTGTGTCTTCTATATGTAATTTGGATGTTATGAAACAATTAAGTGTTTGGAGTAGCTGTTTGGCTCTCATTCTCGGTCTTCAACTACCTGGCTTTGCTCAAGTCGATTTCTTACTTGACTATAAAAATTATTTCGTCCCTGAAGAAAGTCCGTATCTTGAATTTTATCTTTCTGTAGATGGTAGCAGTATTTTTTATCAAGCAGATGAAGAAGGCCTTTTACAAGGCGAAATTGAGATCACTTATATCCTCTCTCAAAATGATTCCATCGTTAACTTTAAGAAATTTCGCTTAATTACCCCTAAATACAAGGAGGGAGATGCTACTGCAGACCTGATTGACAAGAAACAAATCATTTTGGACAATGGAACTTATGATTTTGAAATTGATGTATTGGATATCAATTCCGGTCAACACACAGGCACAAAAGCCAAACTCGACCCTTTGAATTTCAATACCGAAGAACTTCTGTTTTCTGACGCTTTAATCAACAATGGTTTCAGACCTCAAGGAGAAAAGGCCAGCTTTGAAAAAGCAGGACTGTACTTTGAACCCGTCTTTCGCAATTTTATCAGTAAAAGAGATTCAATCATTGGCTTTTATGCAGAACTCTACAACAGTTCAAATATATTAGGCGAAGACGAAGCCTTCTTGGTTGATTTTTCTATTGTAGATGAAGTGACGAAAAAGGTAATGAACAACAGCAGAAGTTTTAAAAGATTGACCGCTACAGCTACTTTACCCATAGCAGATCAATTTAGCGTCAAAACCCTGCCATCGGGAAATTACTTGCTACAGTTTAATGTGCGCAACAAAAACAATGAAATACTCAAAAGCATGGAAGTGCCCTTTCAGCGGAGTAATCCTAATCTTCTGGCTCTTGATGTAGTAAGCGTAGAAAACAGTTTTGTGCATGACATTAGCAATGTAGAAGAAATGAAAGAATACATCCGCTGCCTACAGCCAATTTCTGACCATGCGGAATTGCAATTTGCCAAAAACCAATTGGAGTATGCTCAATTGGACATGATGCAACGCTATTTTTTAAACTTCTGGAAAACAAGAGACCCCGAAAATCCTGAAGAAGCATGGATCAGCTATAAAGAAGAAGTTGATCTGGCAGACAAGGAGTTTGGTTATGGAGGTGTAAAAGGTTACCAAACCGAACGTGGACGCGTCTATTTACAATACGGTAAACCCAATACCGTAAGGACCATGCGTTATGAAACTGATACTTACCCCTATTCTGTTTGGCAGTATTATAAGTTAAATGGGCTGACTAACCGCAGATTTATTTTTTACAGTCCGTCAATGGGCATGCTGGGGTATCAAGTCTTACATTCTAATGTACCCGGCGAAGTTCAAAACCCAAACTGGGAATTTGAACTTCAACGTAAAACAGACAATGCACGGCCTACACAGGAAAACCCATACGATGAAAACATCAATGACCGCGCAAAAGACCTGTTTAATAATCCACGCTAAACAAAGAAGATACGGTCGGAGCTTCATGTCTCTTTAAGAAAAGTTTAGATTTCAGTCAATATAGACTGTATATAATCCGTTATTTTTGTCGCCTTTAATTTGCTTTGAATACAGCGGTTGTCATATTAAACTGGAATGGTCAGGATCATCTGGCCACTTACCTGCCCTCGGTTGTCAAATATTCTGACAGTGCTGATATTTATTTAGCTGACAATGCCTCTACAGATGATTCTGTAAACTTTGTAAAAGAACATTACCCCAATATAAAAATAGTTCACAATCGAGAAAACGGCGGATTTGCCAAAGGCTATAACGATGCCTTAAGGCAGATTGAAGCAGACTATTATGTATTGCTGAATTCCGATGTAGAAGTCACGGAAGGCTGGATTAATAATGTTGTTGAATTCATGCTTGACAATGAGGTAAACATTGCACAACCAAAAATTTTATCCTATCGGCAGAAAGACGAATTTGAATATGCCGGAGCTGCCGGCGGTTTTATCGATTACTTGGGTTACCCGTTTTGCAGAGGACGTATTTTTCAATCCATGGAAAAAGATCAGGGCCAGTACGATGACAATCAAGAGGTATTTTGGGCCACAGGAGCTTGCATGTTTATTAAAGCCAAATTGTTTCATGATTTAGGCGGCTTTGACGAGCGTTACTTTGCTCACATGGAAGAAATTGATTTGTGCTGGAGAGCGAAGAACTTGGGAGAGAAGGTTTATTATATAGGAAGCAGTTGTGTTTATCATTTGGGTGGAGGCACGATGCAAAACTCCAATCCTAAAAAAACTTTCCTGAACTTTAGAAATAGTTTAATGACGCTTTATAAAAATGACTCTTCAGGATATACGGGTTTAAAAATTCTACTGAGACTTTTACTGGACGGCCTGGCTTTTATTAAGCTCTTAATAGATAGCGGATTTCAACATGCCTTAGCTGTTCCCAAAGCGCATTTTTCTTTTTACAGGATGAAAAAAAGAAGAGTTCAAAAATCAAACATTAATCTTGAGGGCATGTTTGGACGAAGCATCGTTTTACAACATTTCTTGTTTGGCAAAAAAGATTATTCTTCCTTAAAAAAAGGTTGAACCATTTCAATAAAGAATTGTGGCGGTTTTATTGGTCGCCCCTCCAAATTCATAAAAAACAAAGTAGTAGATCCTGTAACCAACAGTTCTTCTTCCCGAAAAATCTCATAATCAAACCGAATGCGATTATTCGGCATCTCCGGAATAGTGGTCACCACTTTTAATTCATCATCATATTTGGCCGCTCTTTTATAATCGATGTTCAAAGATTTTACCGGAAGCATAAATCCCTTCTCCTCAATTTCACGATAGGACAGTCCGATTTTTTTCAGCGCTTCTACTCTGCCAATTTCAAAATATTGTGCATAATGTCCATAATAAACGAAACCCATTTGATCTGTTTCTGCATATCTCACTCTAAGTTTGATCTCTTCTTTTATCATAAAAAAGGTGTTAAGTTCGGGTTAACAGTAAGTTAAATTAATCAATTTAAATTTCGCTTTAATATGTGATAATTTTCTTAAAAATCAAGAGCAAAAAAATTTTTTATTTCACTTTTTTCTTCAAATATTTGCTGAGCATTTGGTTCAGGGATTGATTGGTTTTATTTATTTAAAAATCAATAAATTACACCAAACATACATCAATTTCAGAGTCCGCGAAAATAGGAGGAAAAATTGTTGATTTTTTTTTGTTTTTTGAAAGATTAATTCTTATACTAAGTGCCCCTTTTTTAACTTTAAATAAACTAAAAGCATGAGTAAAGACTTTAGCCAAGTTTGGCAAAATTGTTTGTCCGTTATTAAAGACAATGTGAGCCTTCAAAGTTATAAAACCTGGTTTGAGCCGATTACTCCACTTAAGTTATCCAACAATGTACTTACCATTCAAGTACCCAGCCAATTTTTTTATGAGTGGCTGGAAGAACATTACATTTCATTATTAAGAAAAACGATCAAAAAGGAATTAGGTGCTGAGGGTAAGCTGGAATACAGCATTATCATGGAAAACAGCATGAACAGCCCTAAACCTTATGCAGTCAAGATTCCTACCACAAATCGACAAGCACTTAAGAATGACCCTGTTGCCGTCCCGTTGGATGTAAGTGGAGAAAAAGGCATTAAAAATCCTTTTATCATTCCCGGATTGAAGAAAGTAAACATTGATTCTCAATTGAACCCTAATTACTCCTTTGATAATTTTATTGAGGGCGATTGCAACAGATTGGCGAGGTCTGCAGGTTATGCTGTGGCCAAAAACCCTGGTGGAACCGCTTTTAATCCATTATTGATCTATGGAGGTGTAGGGTTGGGAAAAACACATTTGGTACACTCTATAGGTATTGAAATTAAAAAGAATCATCCGAATAAAACGGTACTTTACGTTTCCTCTGAGAAGTTTACGCATCAATTTATCGATGCTGTCAGAAATAACAATCAAAACGATTTCATTCATTTCTATCAGATGATCGATGTATTGATCATTGATGACGTACAGTTTTTTAGCGGCAAAGAAAAAACCCAAGATGTCTTTTTCCACATCTTTAATCACTTGCATCAAACCGGAAAACAATTGATTCTGACCAGTGATAAAGCACCTGTGGAATTACAGGGCATGGAACAGCGTTTACTGTCTCGTTTCAAGTGGGGTTTATCTGCAGACCTTCAAAACCCGGGATTGGAAACAAGAATAGCGATTCTTCAAACCAAGATGTATAATGAAGGTTTGGAATTGCCTAAAGAAGTGGTGGAATATTTGGCGTATAGCATTACAACAAATATTCGTGAACTGGAAGGGGCATTGATTTCTCTGCTTGCTCAGTCTTCTTTAAACAAAAAAGCGATCACCTTGGAGTTAGCCAAGCAAATGATCGACAAGTTTGTTAAAAATACCGCTAGAGAAGTCTCTATCGACTATATTCAAAAGGTAGTATGCGATTATTTTGATTTGCCAATTGAGTTGCTCAAATCAAAAACAAGAAAGCGCGAGGTGGTTCAAGCCAGACAAATTGCCATGTTCTTTGCCAAAAAGATGACCAAGTCGAGTTTAGCCAATATCGGTATGCATTGCGGTGGAAAAGACCATGCGACAGTATTACATGCTTGTAAAACAGTCAACAATTTGATTGATACTGACAAGCGATTTAGAGGCTATATCAGTGATCTGGAAAAGAAAATAAGTATACAATAATATATTCCCCGCCTGTTGGCGGGGATTTTTTTGACATGAAAGTATTAACCGTTTGTTTGGGAAACATTTGCAGGTCACCAATGGCTCAAGGCATCTTAGAACATAAGATCAGGGAAAAAGGCCTAGACATTCAGGTTGACTCGGCAGGTACCTCCAGTTATCACATTGGTGAACATCCCGATCGGCGAGCCATAGAGAAAAGTGCCGAATACGACATCGATATTTCCGGATATAGCGCACGCCAACTCCTTGCAGAAGACTTTGATGTCTTCGATCATATTCTTGTGATGGACAGCTCTAATTATGAAAATGCATTAAGGCTGGTTAATGATGATGAAAGAAGAAACAAGGTGGAGATGATGCTCAATTTTAGCTTTCCAAATGAAAACCGCTCTGTTCCTGATCCTTACTTTGGAGGTGAGGAAGGTTTTGAACAGGTTTATCAATTACTCGATCATGCTTGTGAGCGTTTTCTAGAGCAAATTGAGCATGACTAAGGCTAAGCTTTATCTTATTCCCAACTTTATAGGCAGTCTTAAACCTGAACTGGCCTTTCCTCCATGCAATTACGAACTGATAAAAACCTTGCGCCATTTCAGCTATGAACACCTTAAAGATGCAAGACGATTTTTAGTGAATATCGGTCTGAAGGAGATCATTGACAAAAGTGAATTTTATCCCTTGGACAAAAGAAGTAGCCATAGAGAGATTCAAGACATTATTACAATTCTGAATGCAGGCCATCATTTTGGTGTACTTTCTGATGCAGGTGTTCCATGTGTTGCCGATCCCGGATCTAAACTGGTGAAAGCTGCACATTATCATAATATTCAGGTTGTTCCTTTAATTGGCCCCTCCTCTATCTTAATGGCATTAATGAGTAGTGGGCTTAACGGACAATCCTTTGCTTTTCATGGCTACTTAGAACGTGACGACACAAAACGACAACAGCAAATTAAACAATTGGAAGCCGAGTCCAAAAAAAGAAACCAGACACAACTGATTATGGATACACCATATCGTAACGTGGCACTTTATGAACATTTGATCAGAACCTTGCAAAGCAGCACACAACTATCTTTAGCAGTAAACCTGCATAGTCCTCAAGAATGGATCAAAACCTTGAGTGTGAAAGAATGGAAACAAAATAAAATCCCTGATCTTCATAAACAACCAGCCCTGTTTTCATTCCTAGCCTAAGTTTGATGAAATAAAGTCAAGCCCGCAATGGGTTTTTCCAAGACTGATCCAAGGTGAATTCCGTGCTGCCTACAAACCTGCTCCAAGACTTCTCTGAAGTAAAAACCTACCGAACCAACAACACTTAAGCTGTATTTCTCGTAATCTTTAACCCTCTTCACTTTTCGCTCGATAAATTCTTCAAAATTCTCAATTAGAAGCTGCGACACAAAGGGGTGACTCTTATGATGATAAGCAAAACGACTGTATTGTGCGATGTAACGGTTAGGAAATGGTTTTTTGTACAAGTTCGTTAGTATCTCATCATAATTGGTCTGATATCGCTGAGTAAAGTTGCCCAAAAGGTCTTCCGGCATGTATTCCTCAATATAGGCTTTTAGCACTTTTCTACCAATGTTCACTCCACCTCCTTCATCACCTATAGAGTAGCCTCCTGATCTGAACTCTTGCACAATTTGATCACCATCATACAGTCCTAAATTACTTCCTGTACCAAGTATTGCTGCGATACCTTTCTGATTTTGACAAGCTGCCCTTGCCGCTCCTAAGAGATCATGATGAATATGAATCTGGGCCGCTTTAAAATAATCCTGAAACGGTTGCCTTATGATTTGCTTATTGTATTCGGTACTACAGCCTGATCCATATATAAAAATCGAAGCTATGGCTTGATGATCCAAATCTCTAAAAGTTTCAAGTATAACTTCATTAACTGATTTGCGATCGTGAAAGTGAGGGTTCAAACCTTTCCCTTCCAGTTGCTGAATCTGTTCACCGTTAATAAGTCGCCAATCGGTTTTTGTAGAACCGCTATCACCAACTAAAATCATCTTTTCCACTTTTGCCAAAATTAAGTCTTCTCTTATTAAAATTGAATCAAATGAATCCACTCCACAATTACATTATAAAGATTTGCCAAGATAAAAAGCAGCCATCTTTGTATACCATACGTCTTATTCTACGAATAAGAATAGCTAAATTTACCATATAGCATGTTTTACCTGAAATTTAGAGTATATCTGATTAGTCTAATGGTTTTGACTTTCTGTTTCAGTCAGGCCAAAGCACAGGATTATCACTATGAGGAGAATAAAGGACAATGGGATCGGAAAGTAAAATTTAGTGCTGAAATTGAGGGAGGCAAAATCTATTATGAATCGAATGCCTTTCATTACCAATTTGCTGAATTTCCTGACCATCATCATGAATTTGAAGAAACCGAAGAGCACGGGGTAAAAAAACATCATCTAAAAGCCCAATTCATTGGAGCAAAATCAAATCCGAAAATTGAACCAATTAATGCTTCCTCGACCTATTACAATTACTTCATCGGCAATAATCGAGAAAGCTGGGCTTCTTATGTCAGAAAGTATAATCAGGTCTATTATCGAGCGCTTTACGAAGGCATTGACTTAAAACTATATGGTCAGGAAGGTTTTTTAAAGTATGACTTCATTCTCTCTCCCGGTGCGGATTATCGACAGATAAAAATCCAATACCGGGGAGTTAAAAAGCCTAGAATAGATAAACAATCAGGAAATCTTATTGTGGAACACAGCCTTGGAGAAATACTGGAAGGCAAGCCTTATGTTTATCAAATTGTTGATGGGAAAAAAGTAGAAATAGAAAGTGCCTATCAATTGGCAAAAGGCAACCTCATTCAGTTTGAAATTTCAGGACAGGTAGATCCCAAGAAGCCTTTAATTATAGACCCTACTCTCATCTTCTCTACTTACTCCGGCTCTAGAGCAAACAACTTTGGCATGACTGCCACTTATGATAAGTTTGGCAATACTTATACGGCAGGTACCGTCTTTGGCAATGGTTATGATACAACTTTAGGTGCTTTTGAAACCTCCTTTCAGGGAGGAACCATTGATATCGCCATTAGCAAATTTAATAGCACTGGTACTCAAATGATTTATGGCACTTATCTAGGTGGAAACCGAAACGAGACGTCAAACAGTTTAGTGGTAGATGATTCGCTTAACCTATTTGTTTTCGGAACAACTGCTTCAACTAATTTTCCTCTTGGTCCTAATGCTTACGATAGCTCAAAAGAAAATTCAGGAACTGTGACTACTGAAATCAGCACTTTTGTTGGTGGAACGGATATTTACATTACAAAATTAGACCAAGACGGTGCCGCTATAAAGGGTTCGACCTATTACGGAGGCATCGGTGCAGATGGAATTAATAACTCAAGTACAGGGAGTTATGATGACTTGAAATATAATTATGGAGACGCACATCGAGGCGAAATTATTGTAGACTCCCTCGGGTATTGTTATGTTGGAACCTGTACCAGAAGTTCTAATCTGTTTGATGCACTCAATTCACATAATGGTTTGTTAGATGGTCTGGTCATGAAATTCAGTCCTAACTTAGACAGTCTGATTTGGTCTAGATACCTAGGTGGAAATCAATACGATGCCATTTACTCTTTGAAGATTTTAAATTCAGGGCAAATACTGGTTGGAGGTGGAACGAGTAGCTTTACTGACTTCCCCACGTCTTCAGGCTCATATGCCGATGCTGCTTTCGGTGGTCGATCTGATGGTTTTATCAGTATTCTTTCGGCTAATGGACAGAACGTGTTAAAAAGTACCTTCATAGGAACAAATACAAGCGATCAAGTTTATTTTATTGAATATGATCGCTTGGATCATATCTACGCTTTCGGGCAAACAGAAAGTAGCAATTTCCCTCTAAAAATGACCACTAAAGCCGATACGGGAGCCGGGCAATTTTTCGTAAAGCTAGACCCCAATCTGGATTCCTTGGAGTTATCCACCACTTTTGGAGTAGTTACGCCAAGTACTAATGTTAACATTTCTCCAACTGCATTCCTTGTTGACCGCTGTTTTAACATGTATGCTTCGGGATGGGGAGGAGACATCGCCGGCGGAGAATTAGATAAAAATCTTAACAATAACATGTACACTTCACCTGGAGCATTTCAAAGCACAACCGATGGCAACGATTTTTATCTTTATGTACTCAACGGCAATGCAGATAGTGTTTTGTATGCTACTTTCTATGGAGGAAACCAATCGGATGACCATGTTGACGGAGGCACCAGCCGTTTTGATAAAGATGGTATTATTTATCAGTCTGTTTGTGCTTCGTGCTTTACCTCTTCCAATGACTTTCCAACAACTCCTAATGCCTATTCCCGAACCAAAGGTTCAATAACCAACCATTGCAACAATGCCGTTTTTAAATATGACTTTGAAATTCTACCCATCGCCAATTTTATTTCTGATTCAACAGAATTTTGTTTAGGCAACAATGATACAGTAGCCATTACCTTAACAGATTTAAGTGTAAGAGCTGATAAAATTACCTGGGACTTTTACGGCACTCTGGTGCAAAGCAATTTTTCAGACACCACAATATACATTACACAAGCCGGTAACTATAGCATTAGTCAATTGGTTGAAGATACTGTTTGTGCAACGGGAGATATTACTTCCATCTTGATAAGGGCAAGGCCGGATAACCTGATACTTGACTTACCACAGGATACGCTAGTTTGTTTCCGGGATAGTTTTAAGATTGATGCCATTGCTGCGAATCAAAACGAACTGACTTGGGCCTCTGATCCTGATTTTAATACGGTATTGCAAGCAGGTAACTCTAAGCAATACGAATTGGTGCTTCAAAATGGTGTCAATACCATTTATCTAAAGGCAACAAACTCACTAACTGATGCCTGTGAAAAAACAGATTCCATAATCATTACCTATTCTCCTATCTCCTATTCTGCTAACCTCTCTGAAGATACCATTTGTGAAAATACTTCGGTAACAGCCATGGCTAACCTAAACAATATTGATGCTTTCAGATGGAACTTTGACAACGGAGTATTGGACACTGTTAATCTAACAAGAACAGTTAATTATAGTGCTCCGGGAAACTATACCTTATCATTAATTGTAGAGAACAATCTTTGCAAAGCCAAAGACACCACTCTAATTCCCTTAAATGTGGTGCAAAACAACCTAAACTATTCACCCCTTGCTGACACTACCTATTGTGGCTTAGATATTTTGGATTACAGCATTAACTCTTTTGGGACGGCTAGTAGCTTCTTGTGGAGTAACAGCAGTTCCTTTTCAGATACAATTAATGCATTCCCTTTTGATAGTTCATTTATAGTGTCCAGCAACCAAAACCACAACTATTATTTTAAAATTGAAGACCAGTATTGTGAGCGCTTTGATGAAGTCTACATTCATTACATTGAATATGAAGCCAGATTAGATGATATTATCGATTCCATTTGCACCCCCGCTTCCATTCCATTGAATTCGACTCAAAAAGGTGTCGATCAATTCACCTTTAATTTTGGTGATGGTTCAATAAACACCAGTCAAGAAGATCCGGTAAAAGTTTACACAGATTCCGGTACTTATATTATTCAATTGGTCACAGAAAATAATACTTGTATGCGCTCTGATACGCTTAGAGATACATTAAGAGTAGAACGATCTGTTGATCTTGAACCAATTAATGATACTTTAATTTGTTTGGGCGATACCGTTGGGTTAAGCATGAATTCTATGGGTACTGCTATTCGATATTTTTGGGCTACCGATCCGCTCTTTTTACAATTGCTTAATACAAGTTCTGACAGTAGTGTTTTAATCAGTCCTTCAGCAAATGGGATTTATTATTATAAAGCCTCAAATGCATTTTGTGATGCTGATTCGAGCCTCAACATAAATGTTCAGGACTTGGATGTTATTGTAGATGATTTTATCAGTATCTGTGAAGGTGACACGGTAAATATTATGGCTACAGACTTAAATTCAATCAATCCGAGTTACATCTGGCAACCCCGTGACAGTATAATTGGCTCTAACCTGCTTAATACTGTATATGTAGCTCCGAAAAACGATCTTAAAATCACTCTAAACAGTACGTCTTCAATAGGCTGTACTGATCTGGATTCTTCATTTATTGAAGTCAATGCCCCGGCATTTACGGATGCTTTTGTTTCGAGTTTACTAGACACTGTATATAAGGGACAAAGCATACAACTAAGCACAAACAGAACAGGGGCTAACTTAAGTTATGTCTGGTCTCCTGCGCAATCTCTTAATGATCCTTTCTCGCCAACACCCATAGCCTCTCCTCTAAGCACCACCGTTTATAGTGTAACCATAACAGACAATTCTACAAGCTGCGAAGTAATTTCCTTTAAGCGCATTTCTGTTTTTGAAATCAACTGTAACGAACCGGAGATTTTTGTTCCCTCCGCTTTCACACCAAATCAAGATGGACAAAACGATGTGCTGTTTGTAAGAGGCGCTTTGGTGCAAGAAATCGATTTTCAAGTGTTTAACCGTTGGGGTGAAAAAGTATTTGAAAGTCAATCTCTATCTAAAGGATGGGATGGCACCTATAAAGGCAAAGAGGCCGATCCGGGTGTTTTCGTCTTCCACTTGAAAGCCAGATGTTTTGATGGCCAGACTTACACCACTCAAGGAAATGTGACACTGATTAGATGATTAGATATAGCGTGTTCATATTGCTCCTTTTGTCCTGTTTCATGCTGAGAGCTCAGGACATCCATTATTCTCAATACTACTGGTCTTACATGACTTTAAACCCTGCTCTTACAGGACAATTTAGAGGAGACTATCGCTTGAATTCGAATTTCAAAAACCAATGGTCAAGTGTTTCTGAGCCCTTTCAAACCTTTTCTTTTAGCGGAGAAGCCAATCGTTTGATCCGCTCTTATCAGCCTTTGAGTTTTGGTCTTGTTTTCCTAACCGATCAGGCAGGCGCAGGCAACTTAAAAACCAATCAGTTTAACATTAGCCTTGGTCAAACGTGGAAACTTAATGCAGATTCCAGCTTAAGTGCAGGCGCCGGTTTACAATTTGGTTTGACAGGCAGATCGATTGATTTTAACGCGTTTAGTTTCGATCAGCAGTATAATGGCTCACGATTTAACAACAGTAGATCCAATGGAGAAACCTTTGAGCGCAACAGTTTTAACTATCTCAATCTTAATCTGGGTACAAATCTAAACTACCATTTAGATAGAAGAAAGTATTATAGTTTGGGATTATCCTTTTACAATTTGAATCAAGCCAATCAAAGTTTCCAAAACTCTAATATTCCATTGGACATCAGAAGCCAATTTTATCTGAGAATTAACCAAGAAATTAGTGAAAAGTTAGACCTTCAACCCTCCATTTATTATTCTAGTCAAGGTACTTTTAGTGAAGTTTTTTTCGGTTCTAACCTCAAATACTATTATTCTTCCAGCTCAAGCCTTAAAAGGAATCTTTACGCCGGACTATGGTATAGAAACAAAGATGCCTTTATTGCCATGGTTGGCATGGATTATAATGAATGGAGAGCGGGTGTAAGCTATGACATTAATGTCTCTGATCTTGATGTAGCCAGCAACAATCGTGGAGGTATTGAATTCTCGTTGATTTACATTATCGATCAGTTTAAGCCAATGAACAGAAAATTTAAGCGATGTCCAAAATTCATTTAACGCTCATATTTAGTTTGTTTGGCCTTTTTATAACAGGGTCTTCGCATGCTCAAAACATAGACCGAATGTTAGATCATGCAAAAGAACTTATGGATAAAGGTGATTTTTATCAAGCTTTAAGCCTTCATGAACGTTTAATGCGTATCGATTCTAACAATGTGGGAATTTTATTTGGCTATGGCAAAAATTTATCTCTTATTGGAAATTACAAGTCGGCAAGTCAATACCTATTAAAAGCCTATAAATACGATCAAAAAAGAGAGATTCAGATGCTGCCTTATGAATTGGCAGAGTCCTACCGAAATTCAGGAGACTATAGGTCTGCCAGAAGGTATTATTCCAGAGCCATTCGTCCTTATAGAAGAGACCGAAAATCATATTGGTATAGGCGAATTGATCAAAGCAAACGATCTGCCAGTTGGGCCATTAAAGAAAGTAGGAAAAAGACAAGCGATAAGGTAAAAGCATTTGGTCCATATTTAAATACAGGTAACTCAGAATTTGCTCCACTTCAAACCAACAAGAATATTTATTTCAGCAGTCTGAGAGCAGATAGTGTTAACATCAACGGTCTTATTCTTGATCAGGACTACTTCGCACAACTCTATGTTTACCAAGAAAATAAAAAGAAGACCACCCAATTGAAAGTAGAAATAAATAAAGCCTTTCATCACCAACACATTGGCAATCTTGCGCTGGGAAAAGAAGATGAAGTTTTCTTTAGTGTCTGCGATACCAATTTTAAATGTGAAATATGGAGAGGACAGCTTCGCAATAACAAAATTAGCGGAGTGCAAAAGCTGAACAATAACATCAATACCAGTTTAGATAACAATACTCAAGCCATGTGGGTTGAATTTGAGGGAGAAGAATATCTGTATTTTGTTTCCGATAGAGAGAAAGGGTTTGGAGGATTAGACATCTGGGTTTCAAAACGAGAAGCCTTTGGTTTTGATCAAGCCATTAATTTGGGAAGTAGTATCAATACTCCGGGCAATGAAATCACGCCCTACTACAATACAAACTATCATCAACTTTATTTTTCTTCAGACTGGACTTCCGGATTTGGAGGTTATGACATTTTTAAGGCACTTGGAGGCCCTAAGAGTTTTGAAAAAAGCAAAAACCTGGGAAAAGATATTAACTCCGTTTCCGATGATTATTACTTTACTTACTTAGAAGAAAAAGCCTTGTTCTCATCCAACCGCAATACAAACAATAACTCTAAAAGCGGTTGCTGTAATGACATTTACAATACTCTTTATCAAGAAGAAGAGTATTTGGAAACTGATCCGAATAAAGTAGAAATTGATGTGGTTAAACTCAACAAATACCTCCCACTTTACCTCTATTTTCATAATGACAGTCCTGATCCAAGATCCCGATCAACATCTACAAATGCTAATTATAAAGAGCTTGCAAAAGAATACATGAACCTGCAAGAAGAGTATGTTAAGAAATACTCTAGAATCAGTCCTGATAGTACTAAAGACGAGCACGTTTTAGAACTGGAATTCTTTTTTGAAGAGCAAGTGCAAAACGGATTGAAAAAGCTCAATGAATTTTCTCCGCTTTTGTTAAAAGAACTGGAAAAAGGCTCACAAATTGAATTGACGATCAAGGGATTTGCAAGCTCATTATCGAATAGCGACTACAACTTAAATCTTGCTTTGAGAAGAATAGAAAGTCTGGTTAACTATTTTAAAAATTACGATCAAAACCAGTTTCTCCCCTATTTGGAAAACTCTGCAAGTAATGGAGGCAGTTTAAAGATTACACCTCTGCCCTATGGAGAGTTTGCAACTTCAGGAATATACAATCAAAACAATAAGGTAGAAGCAGTATATAGTCCGGATGCAGCACGGGAACGACGAATTGAAGTGATGGCTGTTACTTATAATCAAGAGGGAGAAGCTCGTGCTCTGGATGATGGCAGTATCCAGAAAAAGAGTGAATTGACCTTTTCGGGAGCTGCTCAATCAGGTAACTTAGAACTTAATTTCAAGCAAAAAGAAAAACATCAAATTCACTTTAAAAATAAGGGAAGTAAAGAACTTGAGCTTTTTGCCGTTAATGCCAATTGTGATTGCCTTAAAATGGATTTCCCCAATCGTATTCAACCGGGAGAAGAGTCTACTCTTACATTAACAATTAAAGGGGAAGAAAAACCCGCTGAAGTTTTACTTACCTTCTTTAGCAATAGTATTCCCAATAGAAAAGAAATTCGGCTAAAACTCACTTATTGATTATTGATTGCCAAGTAATATGGCCAATAGAGCTAAACTACTCACGGTTAAGGAAATCAAATAGAGTAAGATTAAAACACTTAATTTCCATGTCACTTTTAACCAAGTTTGATGATAAACATGATGAAGAGACTTGGCCAAATAATAAAACAAATAGAGACTAAATAAGCCCAAAACATAGGAGTTTAGCTCTATTAACCCAACAAGAATAAAAAGCTTACTCAAAAGAAAGTAGACAATTCCTAACAGAAACAGGGAAGAATGGAAGTGTAAAGCAAACAAAAAGTGGCTCAACCATGAATACTTCTTTCTATTGAACAATAGCCTTAAAATGCCTGCAAATACAGGCAATAGAATAAAAAATAATTTAGGCAATCTCGATTCAAAATACTGATCCCAAAATTGATCGGAAATACTTGACTCGTCTGCAAATTCAACACTAGGACTTGATAAGCCAAGGAGAATAAAGAAAATAATACTCAAAAAGATAAACAGTCGTAAAGGAGGAATATAATGAACCCTTTTGCCTCTAAGGTATTCAAGCGTTAAAAAACCAGGTCGGGTAATCAATGGTAGAATGCTTCTCCCGATTTTAGAATCAAACGTAAAGTAGTCATTAAGAAACTGCGAAAACAAAACAGAAAGTGTCTGTTTTTGAAGAAACTCTTGCCCACATTCAGGACAAAATTTAAAATTTGTTTCTCGTAAGGCTCCGCAATTGAGACAACTCTCTTTATTTTCTGTGACCTTTTCCATATAACAATAGACGATTAACTTGCCCAATAGTTACATCAAAGAAAGAGATATAATTCCACCTCACAAAACATACAAAAGCAGCGATTAGTGGTAATTTAGCAAAATGGAATTAGACAGAATTGAAGATGCGATTGAAGCTGTAAAAAATGGAGAAATTATCATTGTTGTAGACGATGAGGATAGAGAAAATGAAGGAGACTTTCTCATTGCCGCTGAAAAAGTAAACACTCAGGTCATCAATTTTATGGCCACACATGGCCGTGGATTAATCTGTGCTCCTTTAATTGAAGATCGCTGCGATGAATTGGGCTTAGACTTAATGGTTCAAAGCAATACAGCCCAGTTTGAAACACCATTTACCGTTTCGATCGATTTGATCGGTCATGGCACAACAACAGGCATATCTGCAAGCGATCGTGCAAAAACTGTTTTAGCTTTGGTTAATCCGGAAACCAAACCTGATGATCTTGGAAAGCCGGGACATATCTTTCCATTGAGAGCCAAGAAGGGAGGTGTTCTAAGACGTGCAGGACATACGGAAGCTGCTATAGATTTTGCACGCTTAGCGGGCCTTCAACCAGCTGGAGTGATTGTTGAAATCATGAATGAAGACGGCACAATGGCACGTCTACCACAATTGAAAAAAATCGCTCAAAAGTTTGATCTTAAACTTGTTTCCATCAAAGACCTGATTGCATACAGGGTGAAGCACGAATCATTAATTCAAAGAGAAGTCGATGTAAAACTGCCTACAGAATATGGCAATTTTAACTTGGTGCATTACACTCAAAAAACGAATGGGCAAGAGCATTTGGCCTTAGTAAAAGGCGAATGGAAAGAAGAGGAAGAAATTTTAGTTAGAGTCCATTCCTCCTGCATTACAGGAGACATTTTTGGATCTTGCAGATGTGACTGCGGTCCACAATTGCAAGAAGCCATGCGCATGATTGAAAAAGAGGGTAAAGGCGTTATTGTCTATATGAATCAGGAAGGGCGTGGCATTGGTCTACTGAATAAGCTCAAAGCCTATAAACTTCAAGAAGAAGGCATGGACACTGTAGAAGCCAACCTGAAGTTAGGTTTTAATATGGACGATAGAGATTATGGAATCGGAGCTCAAATTCTACGCGATCTTGGAGTCAGAAAAATGAAACTCATGTCCAATAACCCAAAAAAGCGAACAGGATTGATTGGTTATGGTCTTGAAATTGTAGATAATATCGCATTAGAAATTGAATCAAATGAACACAATGCCCATTACCTAAAGACCAAAAAAGAGAAAATGGGACATTCATTAAAACTAGATTCTTAAGTCAAACCCACATTGAAAACCTTTAGGATTTTTTACAAACTCTTACTTTGGTTCAATATCCTTTCAGGCCTAGCCTTACTTTTTGGTTATGCAGCACCTTATATCGATCCTAAAACGACTGTATTTCCGGCCTTTCTAGGATTGGCGCTCCCCTACCTTCTCTTACTCCAATTTGGCTTTCTGTTTTTTTGGATTGTTCGGGGAAAGAAGCTTTTTTTACTTTCTTTAATCTTAATCATACTAGGCTATAAATCAATTCCCAACATCATTCAATTTAATGTAAAACTTGATCCTGAAACAGAGGAGAGTTTTAAGGTCTTATCCTTTAATGTCAGAGTGTTTGATCTGTACATGTGGACACAGGATAAATTAACGCGGAATCAAATTTTTGACTTTTTGGATCAGGAAGAACCAGACATCCTTTGTTTACAGGAATTTTATCAAGCTGATACGGTAGACGCCAAATATGAATTTAAGACCTTAGACACCTTAACCAAGTTTTTAAAAGCCAAAAACTATCATGTAGAATACACCTCTCACCGCAAAAAGATTCACCATTGGGGCATCATCACTTTCAGTAAATTCCCCATCATCAAAAAAGGCAGAGTGAACTTCTCTGTGAATGATGATAATATTTGCATATACACCGACTTAAATGTTAAAGGAGATACTGTTCGAGTATTTAATGCTCATTTGGCTTCAATTAAGCTAGATAAACGCGATTATAAAACCATACAAGGCATTAATCAAAATGAGTATTCGGATAACTTTAGCAAGGAATTATTAATGGTAGAGAAAATCAAATATGGTTTTGAACGCCGTGCCTCTCAAGCCGACTCCATTAGCAAGGCCGTAGGAAACAGCCCCTATCCTATCATACTATGCGGAGATTTTAATGACACGCCAAATTCTTTTGCCTATGCTACAATAAAATCGAATCTAAAAGATGCTTTTCAAGAGTCCGGTTTTGGTTTAGGGCGCACTTATATTGGTGACTTCCCCTCTTTTCGTATTGACTATATTTTCCACAGCGACACCTTTTTAAACCATCAATTTACCACTCATGATCAAAAATTATCCGATCATCGACCGATAAGCTCTGTACTTTCAATAAAAAAATAACGATCATCCCTTTTTTTCACCTTTTATCCCTGAAAGTTTATACTTCATTGAATAAAATTTAATTTGGGGCACCAATTATGATAGAAATAAACAGTGTTCATAAATACTATGCTGTCGGAAAAAGTCAGCTTCATGTATTGAAAGGTATTGACTTAAAAATCAAAGAAGGAGAGATGGTTTCTATTATGGGCTCTTCAGGATCCGGAAAGTCTACTCTATTGAACATTATCGGTCTCTTGGATATGCATGATCAAGGTAGTTATACGCTTGCCGGAAAGCTTATAAAAAACTTGAATGAAACCAAAGCTGCTCAATACAGAAATCAATTGTTAGGTTTTGTTTTCCAATCGTTTAACCTTATTTCATTTAAAACCGCACAAGAAAACGTGGCCCTTCCCCTCTACTATCAAAAAGTAAGTAGAAAAGAACGCAACCGCATGGCGCTTGAATATCTGGAAAAGGTCGGTTTGAAAGAATGGGCACATCATCTGCCCAATGAATTATCTGGAGGACAAAAACAGAGAGTAGCTATAGCAAGAGCATTGATCACTCAACCTAAGGTATTGTTGGCTGATGAGCCTACCGGAGCACTTGACACAAAAACTTCTTACGAAGTCATGGAGTTGCTAAAGGCCATTAATAAAGAAGGTATTACAGTCGTAATTGTGACACATGAACGCGATATTGCACAAATGACAGATCGTACAATTAACTTGAAGGACGGATTAATTGTAGACAAAACAACAACTCATGTTTGATCGGGATAAATGGCAGGAAATATTGCACACGATCAGTAAGAACAAGCTCCGAACTTTTCTTACTGGTTTTAGTGTTGCCTGGGGCATATTTATGCTAATCATTCTTTTGGGTTCGGGAACAGGACTTCAACATGGTGTAAAAGAACAATTTAGAGACACTTCAACCAATAGTATATGGGTATTTAGCGGACAAACCAGTATGCCTTATGATGGATTACAACCCGGCAGAAGGGTACGTTTTACAGATGCAGACTACGATTGGGTAGCCAACGATCTGGTAGGAGCAAAAGAAACAAGCGGCCGTTTTTATCTTGGAGGTACTGAAGTCAATTACAAAGATGAAACTTCAACATTCCAGATCAGAACAGTTCACCCCGGTCATCAGCACATTGAAAAGACCATCACCATAAAAGGCCGTTTTCTTAATGAAATTGACATTAAGGAGAAAAGAAAAGTCGCATCAATTGGTACTTTGGTTCAAAAAGCACTCTTTAAAAAAGATGAAGATCCCATTGGCAAATATATCAATGTCAACGGCGTTCCTTTTAAAGTCATCGGCATATTTGAAGATGAAGGAGGTGAAAATGAACAAGAAATACTTTACCTTCCTCTGACTACAGCTCAGGCAGTATTTAATGGCGTCAATCGAATCCACATGTACATGTTCAATATACCTGAAGACGCAACAGTGGCAGAAAGTGAAAGAATGGTAGAAAAAGTCAGGCAAAAGATGGCTGAAGTTCATCATTTTGACCCGGAAGATGAAAGAGCCATCCGTTTTTGGAATAATATCGAATCGTTTACGCAAGTGCAGAATTTATTTAAAGGCATAAAAGCCTTTGTCTGGATCATTGGCATCATGACCATTATTGCAGGTATTGTAGGCATTAGTAATATCATGATGATTGTTGTGAAAGAACGAACCAAGGAAATCGGCATCAGAAAAGCTCTGGGAGCAACGCCCTGGTCCATTATCAACCTTATCCTTTTAGAATCTGTTTTGATTACATCCGTCGCCGGTTATATCGGACTGGTTTTAGGTGTAGGACTTGTGGAATTGGTGAGTAAAAACATGCCCGAATCTGAGTTTTTTAAAAATCCGGAAATTGACTTTCAGGTGGCCATAACCGCTACGATCATATTAATAATTGCAGGTGCATTAGCAGGTTTAATTCCTGCTCAAAAAGCCGCATCGATAAAACCCATAGTCGCTTTAAGGGACGAATAGCAATGTTTGATTCAGATAAATGGCAAGAAATATTTAGTTCGCTTAGAAAAAATAAGCTGCGTACGTTTTTAACGGCTTTTGGCGTCTTCTGGGGTATTTTTATGCTCATCATCATGCTAGGTTCCGGAAATGGGTTGGAAAACGGAGTCACCAAAAACTTTGGAGGAACAGCCACCAACAGCATTTTCATTTGGACGCAAAGAACCAGCATGCCTTATGCAGGATTACCTGAGGGACGATGGTTTAACATGCGCAATGAAGATGTGATTGCCCTAAAACATCAGGTGCCTGAGATTGAACATCTCGCACCGAGAAATCAATTGAGAGGATACAGAGGTGGCAATAACGTATCTCATGGTACCAAATCAGGGGCTTTTAGTGTAATGGGAGATTACCCCGATATTCAACACATTACCCCTTTAGACATTTTGCAAGGACGCTTCATTAATCAGTATGACATTGATGAAAAACGAAAAATCTGTGTTATCGGTACTAACGTTAAAGATGTTCTTTTCGGTGAAGAAAACCCGATCAATAAATACGTTAAAATTAATGGGGTCTTCTTTAAAGTAGTAGGTGTTTGGAAAACAAAACGTTCTGGAAATGATGGAGAGAGAGACACGCAAACTTTGTTCATCCCCTTCTCCACTTTCCAAAAGGCTTTTAACTATGGAAACATAGTCGGATGGCTGGCACTAACGGCAAAACCCAATCTGGACGCAGTTAAAGTCGAAGAAAAAGTAGTCGGGCTTTTGAAACAAAGGCACACCGTTGCACCGGAAGATGATCGGGCATTTGGTTCGTTTAATGCCAAAGAAGCCTTTGAGCGCATGAATGGCTTATTTAATGGCATTGCCGCTCTGATCTGGGTTGTCGGTACAGGCACACTTTTGGCCGGCATAATCGGTGTAAGCAACATTATGCTCATCATTATCAAAGAACGCACAAAAGAAATTGGAATACGAAGAGCCATTGGAGCAAGCCCCTGGAACATTGTATCGCAAATACTATTGGAATCTGTTTTTTTAACCGGAATGGCCGGCTATTTTGGACTGGTTTCAGGGGTATTGATTACAGAAGCCATAGCCAATCAAATGGGTAAAAATCCCTCAGAAGATTCCATGTTTACCAATCCTACCATCGACCTTAACGTTGCCATAACGGCATTGATCATATTAATCATAGCAGGCATTTTAGCAGGACTTATTCCTGCAAGAAAAGCCGTAAAAATAAAACCAATAGACGCACTAAGAGCAGAGTAATATCTTAAATTATGAAGAAGTTTTTTAAAATTTTAATTGTACTTGTACTCGTGGGAGTATTTGGATGGACCTTGTATTATCTCTATCAAAAATCAGAAGAGAAACCCATCACATTTAAATCGACTACGGCTTTCAAAACAAACATCATTAAAAAAACAGTAGCCACCGGGTCAGTCGTTCCTCGAAAAGAAATTGAGATCAAACCTCAGGTTTCCGGAATTATAGACGAAATCTACGTGGAAGCAGGTACTATGGTTCAGAAAAACGATCGAATTGCTCTGGTTAAAATCATTCCCAATATGGTGTCTTTAAACAATGCAGAAAACAGATTGAGACAAGCAAAAATCAATTTAGACAATGCCAAGTTAGACCTAGATAGAAACCAAAAGCTTTACGATCAAAAAGTCATTTCTGACTCTGATTTTCAACAATTTGAGGTCAATTACAAATCAGCGCAAGAAGAATACAAAGCAGCAGGAGACAATTTAGAACTGATTAAGAAAGGAGAAACCTCAAACAATAAGAAAAGTACAAATCGTTTGATCAGAAGTACCATTTCAGGCATGATTCTCGACGTGCCCGTTGAAGAAGGCAATTCTGTAATTGAAGCCAATACCATGAACGATGGTACCACGGTAGCTTCCGTGGCAGACATGACCGACCTGGTTTTTGAAGGTCAGGTAGATGAATCGGAAGTGGGAAAAATTAAAGAAGGCATGAGTTTGATCTTAAAAATCGGAGCAATAGAAAACGAAACCTTCGATGCCGTATTGGAATACATTTCTCCAAAAGGAATTGAAGAAGAAGGTGCCATACAATTTGAGATCAAAGCCGCAGTAAAACTCAAGGAAGAACAATTCATCAGAGCTGGTTACAGCGCCAGTGCAGATATTGTTTTAGATCGAAGAGATGATGTATTGGTTATTCCGGAAGCTTTACTTCAATTCGATAATGACTCGGCTTATGTTGAAGTAAAGGTCGGCGATCAAGAATTTGAAAAGCGCTACGTGACCACCGGATTATCTGATGGCATTAATATTGAACTTTTAGACGGTGTGAACGAAACAGACAGCATTAAGCAATGGAATCGTGCTGCCAACACTGCTGAGGAAGGCCCGAGAAGAAGAAGGAGATAAAAAGATGTATAAAAAAGACCAAGTCAAAGGCATCATTGCCTTGATACTTTTCGGCATTATCGGCATCAGTTATTACTTTTTCAAAGATGGTGACGAAACCCTGACGATCAGTATCATCTGTCTACTGGCCTGGTTGCTGATCATGTACGTTTTGAATAAGAGAGAAAATTAAACTCTGATTAATTTTTAATAATCAACTCAAAGCTGTACACTGAGTAATTGCCTGTGCATTTCGATACATTTTGTCGGTCTCTGAGTATCCGCCATTTGGTGGATGTATCGAAGAGCCCGACAAAACACTCAATATACAGGCAATTGTATCGAAGTGTAGCTTTGATTTGAACAGGGCTTTTACTTTTTACTTTTCAGTAATAACAATGGCAATAAGGTCAAATCGGTCAATACGGCAAATACGAGTGTCATGCTCACAAACAAACCGATATAGAAAGTACTCAGAAAATCGGAAAAGATTAAGCTACCGAAACCGCCCAATAAAATAATACTCGTAATGATGACCGCTTTTCCTGTAGAAATGTAGGTGCGACGTATGCTCAACAGATTAACCTTTCCACTTCTAATTTCTTGTCTGTAGCGACTTAAAAAATGAATGGTATCGTCTACGGCAATGCCAAAGGCAACCGTAAATACCACGGCGGTGGTCATGTTTAAATCTATACCCGCAAAACCGATAAAGCCTGCTGTGAGTAGTATCGGGAAAAGATTGGGCACCAAGGACAGAAAAGCCATTTTTACGGATTTGAACAAAATGCCCATGCTCAATGCAATGATAAAAAAGGCAATGAATAATCCAATGATCACATTTTTGGAGACGTAACGGCCGCTTTCATCAATAATCACGGGTGTGCCGGTTAATCTGATTTGGAGTAAGTTGGCATTTATATTACTCCTTTCAAATTCGGCCAAAGCCTCATTTCTAAAAAGCATGGAACGGCTGCCCGGATCTTTGATTCGTCCGCTTATTCTGCCCAAGTCTTCTTCTACGGAAACGATCATTTTAAACTCTTCCTTTTCTTTAAAAACAGACAGTTGTTTGATCAGATAATCATAGCGCTTCTTATTTTCGGGCAATTTGTAATACTCCTCTCGCCCATTTCTAAGGGCCTTGTTTAAAAGCTTAATGGGCTGTGTCGGACTACTGAGTTGATTCAATTCATAGTTTTTCACTAAAAAACGCTCCAATTTCTCCACTTCCATCATCACTTCATAATCCAATATGGATTTTCCTGATTGAGGGATCAAAGCCATCTCAAAGGGCCTTAATCCACCAAAATTATTCTGAAAATAACGCAATTCCTGCATCAGAGCATGTTCTTCACCCAGATCCTGCATCAAGTAATAATCAAACTTAATTCGCGATGCACCAAGCAATGACAACAAGGTCAATGCAACATAAATGGAGAATACCGCTTGGCGTTTTTTAAGAATCAATAAAAATGCATTGGATAAAAAGCGATCCCATTGGGAATTCGTTTTCACTTTTTTGACCAAATCCGGTTTTTTTAGCAAAACGAAAATGGAAGGAATAAACAATATGGAAAGAACAAAAGCAAGCAATACACCAATTGCCGTGTATATGCCAAAATCTTTAACAGGATCCATTTGAACCCCGATTAAAGTAATGAAACCCAATGCGGTAGTTAATGAGGTCAATAATGTCGCCACACCCACCTTTTTGAGCATGTGTTTCAGGGCTTCAATTTTATGACGCCCCATTCTGATCTCTTCCAAATATTTAGATATAAGATGGATCACATCCGACATGCCCACCACAAGCATAATGACCGGAAGCAAGGTGGTCATCATGTTTAATGGCGTACCACTTAGTTCCATGATACCAAGGCTACCTACTACAGCCAGCAAAACGGTCAATAATGGAATCATCAAACCCCATAGTGCTCTATACGTTAACCATAAAAAGACAATCAATACAGCAATGGAGATGAGCATGAATTTCAAAAATTCGTTGCGCATGATATCGATGTATGCTTTTTGACCAAGCACTTTACCCAAGGCATGTAACTCGTCGAAATGATATTTTGAAAGTACCTGATGTAAAGCGGTAGCCAATTCATCCGACTTTTGCTTTGAGATCATCTGAACGTTTTTAATCACAATGATCAAGTTGGTTGCATCCGCATTTACCATGGCAGATATGGGTTCTGAAGTAGAACTCACTTTCTTCAGGTCTTCACCATAACTAGAGGGGTCTTTCACATGAAAGTAGGGCTTAGAAGCAAAACCCAAACCAGATTTTGAGCGTTCAAGATAAGTCTGCTCTAAAGGAGATATCACCTCTCTGAGATGTGGCAGGTTTTTTAAATCTTCTACCAAACGTTGTGTTTCCGTTAAAAAAGTAGAATCAAAAATGCCTGAACGATTGCCGACTCCGATAATGATAAAGTCATTGTCATTTTCAAAAGTCTCACGAAAGCTCTGGTAAAATTCAAGGTCATCATTGGCTTTGGGAAAGAAATTTTCAAAGTTGTAATCAAATTCCAGTTTTGATGCACGATAAGATAAAAAGCTAAGGACAAGTACCAATCCCAATAGGGTCAGTTTTGCCCAAAAATATGCTCTCCGTTCACTCAATGCCCGATTCGTGTTTGACTAAAATCTAAAACTTTCATAGGACTAACAGCTATGTCTTTGACTTGTTTTGACGAGAAACAGACCACCTCGTCATAAAACAAAGGCACAATCGGGGCATCTTTGATTAGCATTTGATCCAATTGCTGATAAACCTCAATTCGCTGAGTATCTGACTTGTGTTTTAAAGCTTGCTCAAACAAGGCATCGTAATCTTCATTCTTATAATGCGTATAATTAGGCCCCTCAGGAGAAAAATTGGCAGAATAAAATAAAGCCAGATAATTTTCACCGTCCGGATAATCAGCTACCCATGATTTACGGAAAAAGGCCACCTTATTGAACGCAATCAACTCATTATTCGTAGCCGCAGGGTTGACCTCTATGTTAATTGGAATGCCTACTTCTCCTAGCTGATGCTGAAGGTATTCACAAATGTCGAGGTATTGAGAAGTCGTTGAAATGTTTATCTCGGGTAAAGGGTGCTGCTTGTCAAACCCTGCCTCTTGCAGTAAGGTCATGGCCTTCTCAGGTTGAAAGGTATAACCTTTTATTTTCTCTTCATCGTAAGAAGGCAAACCTTTAGGCACAAAACCGGAGTGTGCCGGCCTTCCTATTCCGTTTCTCAAATACTTTAACATTTTTTCTCGGTCAAACCCATAATTAATGGCCTGCCTGACCTTTTTCAATCTTAAAGGACTGTTTTGAACATATGCCGAATCCAGATTAAAGCCAAGATATTCAGTATTTAAGAAAGGTAACTTTAAAAAATCAATCCGTGAAGCATATTTTTTGTTTAATTGACCATGTGGGGTCAGCAATTCATCTTTATATGCTCCTTTTAATCCGGTCATAAAATGAATTTCTCCTTTCAAAAATTTTAAGAACACAACCTCCTCATCTTTTATAAATGAAACAGACAAGGCATCTAAATATGGGAGATTCTGTCCCAGCTCATCTTTCACATGATAGTCAGGATTTTTTCTCAACACGAGTTTGGTATTTTCTTTCCAGTATTTAAACAGGAAAGGTCCTGTTCCTACAGGATGAGCCCGAAAGTCATCTCCATAATATTTAACGGCCTCTTGTGGAAGAACAGAACAATATTTCATACCTAAAATGCCCAAGAAGGGAGGAAAAGCTTTTTTCAATCGAATCTCTACAATGCTGTCATTTACTGCCTGAATGTCTATATCTTCGCCTTTCAGGTTGACGGGATTCATTACCCATTTTCCCGGAGATAAGAGTTGAGGGTTAACCAAACGCTTCAAGCTGTATTCTACATCATGGGCATTTACGGTTCGGGTAGAATCTTCTCCAAAACATCCATTTTTATGAAAATAAATGTTCTGTTTTAGGGTAAAACGATAAAGCCGGTTACTGTCCAAAATCTCCCATGATTTCGCCAGATCAGGAATCACCTTTTGATTCTGATCCATCGTTACCAAACCATTAAACAATTGATTAGAAATGGAAACCGCTTCTATACTCCGTGCAAAAGCAGGATCTAAAGATGTTATTCCCTCTGCTATATTGAATCTCAGTATTTGATGATTGGGGTAATTTCTAGGTGCCTGACAAGCCAAAAGCAATACAATGATGCCCATCATCCAAATTGAAGATCTCCGCCTTGCGATCATGCATCAAATTTAAGGGCTTATATGGAATTAGATATTCACTTCCTAAATTATTCCCCATTTTATTCGATGTTGTGTTTCTTTCAATGGTCAAAGTATTTTCAATCATTAGAGCGAAAAGATATAATACTATCTTTACAAGGTAATGATTGGAGAATCAAAATTAGATCAGCTCTGGAAATTTTTGTTGACCGCCATATTGTTGGTCTATGCTTGCCTTCAGGCAAGATCTATTCTTATTCCACTTGTATTTAGCGGGTTCTTAACCATTATACTAAATCCTATTGTCACTTTTCTTGAACGCAAAAAAGTACCAACTGCCTTGGCCATCTTAATGACCATTGTTTTAGTGATCGGTGTATTGACTTCCGGTTTACTTCTGGCGAGTTCTCAGGCAAAAGCCCTGATAAAAGATATTCCTGATCTTATTGATCGTTACAACTTATTTATCGACCAAACAGAAGCTCAACTTGTCGATTGGTTTGGTATTCAAAATACTGAACCTGTTAAATTATTAAAGGACAATTTAAGTGGCTTAATTAGCTCAGGAACAGGCATACTAACCCACGCTGTTGAAGCCACCTCTAGCTTAATCAGTTTCATGACGCTGGTGCCCATTTACATTATCTTTATGCTTCTTTCTCGCAAGAATATAAGGCGCTTTCTCAAGTCATTGGGAGAACAAAATGGAAGAGATTATCTTATTGTGGCCACTGAAATCAAAACCATGGTCTATAACTACATTGGTGGTCTTTTAATCGTAATTAGTATCATTTCAATTCTTAATACTATTGGCTTACTGGCTTTGGGTATTGAACACGCCATTTTTCTTGGCATTTTATCCGGTGCGTTAACGGTTTTACCCTATATCGGCAACCTGATTGGGGGAACAATTCCTGTTGTTGTGGCTCTATTGACAAAAGACTCCCTCTTCTATCCTATTGCCGTTGTCGCTTTATTCGGAATCGTACAATTCTTAGAAGGCAACTTTATCACACCAAAAATCATCGGTTCAAAAGTAAATATCAATCCCTTGGTGGCGATTATTGCACTATTGGTTGGGGCAAGTATCTGGGGCATTATCGGAATGATCATTGCTATTCCCAGCATAGGCATTGTTAAAATTATTTTTAGCCATGTAGACGGCTTGAAACCATACGCTACCCTTCTTTCTTCTTCTCAGGACTAAAACTTAGCGCAAGGCACCAGAAAACGTCTGCTTCTTCTTTTCTTTCTTCGGCTGGCAGCTTCATAGATAATGGATATTTCATGTGCTCCACCGGTATTGGAGGCTAGCCTTGAGATAGTAATATCGTAACTATAACCAATTCTAAAGTTTCTATCGGGTATACTAAAGCCAACCAGCACCGCCAGAGCATCATTATTTTGAATGCCTGGTTCATAGCTTTTAAAACCCGGTATGCCTCTATACCAAAACCCAAATACAAAAGGCTCATGATTGTAATATGCTCCCATATCAAACTGATCGTATAAGCCTTGGGCTTTGTAATGAATAGCCGTTGTGATGTCTTTGGCGGACAAACGCTTTTTTATGGGCCCCGAAAGTTGAAAACGATACCCGCCCTGAACCATAAACTTCATTGGTAAAATACTTAAGCCATCATTGGCAATTAAGGATTGATTCGGCTCATTAATGTGATTTAAAGACGTACCAAACCAGTAATTTTCTCCATAGAGTAATATGCCGGTACTTATATCCGGATAATTTACATTCTCCCCTGCAAAAGCATTTTCATCTAAAGTCACCGGATTATTGCTTTCTATCTGATCATTAAAGATCAGCTTAGAATAATTGATAGAGCGTTGGGCAAAACCAATTTTCAAACCTGGTTGTAAATACAATTGGCGTTTAATCTGAAAACGATAGGCATAAGAAAATGCAACTGTATTTGTTCTTAAACCAAAAGAACCAACATCTTCACGATTAAATATGAAACCAAAACCACTGTTTATTTCCGAGGCATTGTAATCATAAGTGGCATGATAAGCTTCAAAAGCACCTGGTATATTGGGCCATTGATGACGATAGTTCATGGTGAAGCGATGCTCAATTGTTGAACCCGTAAAACCCGGATTACTGTACAATGGGTTAGCATAAAATTGACTGAACTGCATGTCCTGTGCTTCCGACCATTGACAGATCAAACAAAAAACAACTATGTAAATGGCTCTCTTCAAATCTAATTCAGCGTTATGCGTTTAAATTGTGGTTTCTCTAAATCCTCTACGGTGTATAATATGATGTCGGTATATTCTCCACCTTCATGCTCTACAAGGAAATCATATTCTACATCAGGATTAACCAAAAAAATAAACTTTCCATCTCTTGTATTGGAGCGGTAAATTCCTTCCAGTTCACCGGTTTCCAAATTAATTAAAGAAATGTCAGACTCCACAGGATTTCCCAAGCTATCAATTACCTGAGCTCTAATAATGGATTGCCGAAGCTGTCTTTCCAAATAATCGATCATATAGATGTCCTGACCACCAAAACCTTCTGCTTTTTCTGATGAATAGTACCCATGTTTTTCGTTAGCTGATATCACAAAGTGGATGTCATCTGCAGTTGTATTAATCGGATATCCTAAATTTTCAGGCTGAGACCACTTATTGCTATCATTTAAATGAGATTGAAATACATCGTAGCCTCCCATATTTTTGTGAGATTGAGAACTAAAATACAAGGTTTGCCCATCTGCGTCAATGAAAGGAGAATCTTCATTTCTCTGAGTGTTAATCTCAGGCCCCAGATTTTTGGGCCAACTCCATTCCCCATTAGGCAACTTTACTACGCGATATAAATCAAAGCCTCCGTAACCACCTTCTCGATTCGATGAGAAATAAATGGTTTTTCCATCTAAAGCAATGCTTGCACTAGCCTCTATAGAATTGTATTGGTTAATGTGATCGTCTAAAAGTATAGGTTTTGACCAAGCATCTCCGATCCGGTCTGACTCATAGATATCTCCTCCACTTAAGCTCTCATTTGGCTTGAAGAGAAACAGCTTTTGTCCATCAGTGCTTAATCCAACACAAGCATCATTTGATTCAGAATTGACCTCTCCCGGTACAGGAATAGCTTCAGTCCATTCTCCTTTTTCATTTCTATAAGACACATAAACATCTTCATAAGGCTGTCCGTAGGGTGACATACCATTAGTAGTTGTCAATCTTCTGCTCGTAAATAACAGTTGACTTTCATCACCATCAATTAGAGGGACATATTCATGTTGAGCGGAGTTAATGCCTTCTCCCAAATTGATAATTTTAACTTCTTCAGGCTGCTGCATCATTTCTCTAGCAGTTGTGATTTGTGATTGGAGAAAGACGGCATCCTGTTTTGTATGCTTGGCGTTATTCTCCGTCCATAATGAAGCATAAAGGTCAGCTGCTTTTTGAGCAGCACTTAATTCAGCATTCCGAAGATAGACTTGAGCCAGATAATAATGCGCTTCTTTTTCATACTCACTCCCCTGTTTCAAATAAGGAATAGCTTCATCATAGCGCTTTAATTGAAACAGTGAAAAGCCAATTTTATAATGCAGTTCCTTGAATTCTTCATCTGCTCCTTCAAGCTTTTTGAACAAGTCTAAAGCAGTTAAAAAATCTCCATAAACAAAATAAGAATCTGCATCCAAAAAGTCTTTTTTTTGCTGTTTTGTATACTTTGAAGATTGGCCATATGCCATGTTAACCACTATCAAAGTCACAACAATCAGAATACATTGAGCTTTTCTATTCCCCATTAACGCAATAACATTAAATCACCCGTTTTAACCACTGTTCGTCCATCAGCAAAGCCCGCCCTAATTTTCCATACATAAGCATCTTGCTGACACAACTCTCCCTTATAGTATCCATCCCAACCGTACCTTGGGTCTGTACTTACAAATAACAATTCTCCCCACTTATTAAAAATATTTAATTCATACTGTACGGTTCCGGCCACCTTCGCATAAAAGACATCATTAAGGGCATCTAATCCTGCTAAAGGATTGACCAATCCTCCAGAAGAACCATTTGGATTAGGTGTAAAAGCATTGGGCACAAGAATAGAACCCTCTAATTCGGCCAATACCAAATTAGGAAGCAAGAAGGTATCTGAACAATTGTTGATTGATGAGGCAATTAGTCGAATCTGAAACTCCCCTTCTTCAGTATAAAAATGCGTCGGGTTTTCCTCGTTAGAGGCATTGCCGTCTCCGAAATCCCATTGATAGATATCCGCATCTATTGATGTGTTGAAGAACACCAGAGGATCATTGGGTATGAATACTTTATCTTTATTGGTAAAGAAACCAGCCCTAGGTGACTTGAATACCCTTATGTATTGTGATTTAGTCAGCACGGCTTCCTTATTGGGTGCAAAACCTTGCACCCTAAGTGTCACATTATACTCCCCTTCTCTAAGATAGGTATATGTAGGATGTTCAGCAGTAGACGCACCACCATCTCCAAAATCCCACTCAAAATTGGCTCCATATAAAGATTCATTCATAAAACTGACCTCTAAAGGTGAGCAACCTGAAGCGGAATCTGAAAACTCTACAACCGGGATGGGAACATCAATCTCAATAGTTTTAGTGATGCTATCCTCACAAACCGCACCGCTTGCCTTCAGCTGAATCGCAAAAGTTCCCCATCTTTGGTAAGTGTGTGATCCGGGATTACCTAAATTAGATCCACTGGTATCCCCAAAATCCCATTCATATGTCCAGCTTCCCGGATTGGGTGTGGTATTATTAAAATTAACGGTCGCATCAGGAAATACCTGAAAAGCAGGTGTTGCCGTAAAATTGGGTCTGGGTGTAGCCAATACAGTGACATTTTTTGTTATTGCATCGTCACAACCATAAAGCGATTGTGCTGTTAACTGCACCTGAAAAGTCTGATCACTTCCGCTTGTATTCGTAAAAGTATGCCCGGTTATTATTCCACTTCCTATTCCCCCATCTCCAAAATCCCAAAGATAATTGATAGCTCCTGAAGATTGACTTCTTAAAGTAGAGACCAAAGGTGAACAACCTATAGTATCAGCACTAAAGTCTGCTATAACTTCCGGATTGACACTAATCTGTCGACTTAAAGTATCACTACAATTATTGTTTGTCATCACTATTAGCTGAGGAAAGTAATCTATAGGAACAAGGCTCAATTGATTGGTGTATACATGATTAATAACAGGACCGCAAGAATCTACAGTTGTTCCGTCATCCAGATTCCAAAAACAACTATCCGCTAACTCAGATTGGTTAGTCATTTGAACAGCAAGAGGGTGACAACCTCCATTGACGTTCGTGACAAAATCGGCAAGCGGTTTAGGGTGAACAGTCACCAATTGAGAGGCCGTATCCTCACAACCATAGATATTCGACACGCTTAAAGCCGCTCTAAAAATGGTATCACGATCTGTAGCATTGAAGTAAAAATGTGTAGGATTTCTCACTGTGCTTGCAGCACCGTCACCAAACTGCCAGGTATAATTATCTACTCCTGTAGATTGATTGACAAAACTTGCATTGTATGGTGTACAGGCAGAATCTCCAACTGTAAATGAGGCTTGAATATCCGGATTGACAATGATGGTGTAGTTTGTCGTATCCAAACAACCTTCATTACTAAACACAAATAGGCGGGTATTATAATTAATGGGCGAACTCGAAGTGGTATTCTGATAGACTTTAGCATAATTCTTAAAACAAGAATCCTCTACAACACCATCTCCAAACACCCATCTGCAAGAATCTGCATTAATGGAAGCATCGGTATAATTCACTGTATGTGGGTGACAGCCTCGATTCGTGTCTAAGGTCAGGTTAATCTTTGGTTTCGGAAAGACATGTATCGTATCATTAATACTGTCCTGACAGCCAAATGAATTGGTCACCAAAAGCTGTGTTACAAACTCAGCCGTAGTATCTGAGTTATTGATAAAAGTATGACTAGGGCTTGTTGTATTGCTTAATCCTCCATCTCCAAATGTCCATGAACTATTAACATTCGGTGTAGATAAATTGGTAAAACTAACAGCCAAAGGATGACAGCCTTGATCTATGGAACTAAAATCTGCTTCTATATTTGGATTAACCGTAATCAAATGGTTCGTTGTATCTAAACAGCCTTCATCGCTAAACACAAATAAGCGCGTATTATAACTTATAGCCGAACTCGAAGTGGTATTCTGATAGACCTTAGTGTAGTTCACGAAACAAGAATCTTCCACTATGCCGTCTCCAAACACCCATCTGCAAGAATCGGCATTGATTGAGGCATTGGTATAATTGACTGTATGTGGATGACAACCCCGATTCGTATCTAAAGTCAAATTGATCTTTGGTTTCGGAAAGACATGTATGGTATCATTGATACTGTCCTGACAACCAAACGAATTGGTCACCAAAAGCTGCGTTATAAACTCGGCTGTAGTATCTGAGTTATTGATAAAAGTATGACCGGGACTTGTTGTATTGCTTAATCCTCCATCTCCAAATGTCCATGCACTATTAACATTCGGTGTAGACAAATTGGTAAAGCTAACGGCTAAAGGATGGCAGCCTTGATCTATAGAACTAAAGTCTGCTTCTATATTTGGATTAACTGTAATCACTTGGTTTGTTGTATCTAAACAGCCTTTGCGACTGAAGACAAAAAGGCGTGTATTGTAACTAATGTCTGAGCTTGAGGTGATATTCTGATACACCTTGGTATAGTTTATAAAGCAAGTATCGTTCACAACTCCATCGCCAAATACCCACCTGCAAGAATCGGCATTAACCGAAGAATTAGTAAACTGAACCGGATGAGGATGACAGCCTCGATTGGTATCCAAAGTTAAAATGGCTCTTGGTTTCGCAAAGATTTTGATTGGTATCTCTATACTGTCCTGACATTGCTGTTGAGAAGTTACTACCAGCTTTGTATTATAAATGGTATCGTTATCACTTGGATTGGTTAGAATGCGGTTAGGATTTGTATTAAAGCTATTGCTACCATCACCAAAATTCCAATTGTAATTCTGACCACCAACACTCAGATTTTGATAATTGACCGTCAGAGGACTACATCCCGAATCGATCGAATTGAAATTAGCAATGACCTGAGGATTTACTTCTACTGTTTTTCTTAGCGTATCTCTACATCCATTGTCTGTAAATACGAAAAGTGAGAGTGTGTTGCGTATCGGAAAAAACGAAGTGGTATTGGTATAGGTGTGCTGAGAATTAATTGCACATTGATCAAAAGTATTTCCGTCACCGTACGACCAGAAACAAGAATCAGCAATGGATGAATTGTTGACGATGTCTACCGTTAAAGGTTGACAACCAAGCGTATCCGATAAGCTAAAGTCCGCAATGGGTTTAGGATAAATAACGATAGAGCGACTTGCACTATCTTGACAAGCTTGAGGTGATTGCACCACCAATTTTGCTGTATAATTCTGTATACTCAAACTATCATGTTGATAAATGTGACTTGCATTGGAAGAGATGCTGGTATCTCCATCTCCAAAAGTCCAACGAAATAAACTTGCACCGATGGAAGTATTCAGGAAGTTAATCGAAGTGGGCGAACAACCTACAGAATCTGAAATAAAACCGGCTTGCACAAAAGGATGAACCTGGACATTGGCTGTTGCCGTATCTAAACAGCCTTTATCTGTAGACGTAATTAGCTCAATGGTATTAAATTGCGTAATTGCAGAGGTATTGGCATATGTTTGAGTAAATACTGCTGCGCTTGTATCTGATGTCGATCCATCACCAAATGTCCAATCAAAACTGTTAGCTCCGGTCGAAGAATTGATGATCTGAACAGGGAAAGGTTGACAGCCTACATTGGTATCTAAACTAAACTGAGCTGTTGGAGAAGGATATACGGTTACATTACCATAAGTCGTATCAAAACAACCAAAACCATTTTGTGCAATTAAACGCACGGTATATATCAAATCATTAGTAGTGGTATTGATATAAGTATGTGTAGGTGAAGCCCCGGTTCCTGTATTTCCATCACCAAAATCCCAATTGTAATCAACAGCACCCACTACAGATGGAAAGGTCACTGCAAGAGGACTACAACCTGAATCAGGCACCGCCTGAAAAGCAAATTGCGGTTCGGGATAAATGGTTACCGTTTGGGTGGTAGTATCGCGACAACCACCATTGGAAACCACAACCAAGCTCACACTATAATTACTGATGAACAATGTAGTATTGCTAAAAACATGTGTCGGATTGGTATCGCTAACTACGGGTGAACCATCACCAAAATTCCAAAAGAAATTAAGACTATCACCTTGGGTGCTATTCGTAAAATTAACCGTTACAGGACCACAATCTACCACAGCATCGGATGTAAAGCTCGGTACTGGTACAGGAAATACGGTTATGGTATCATAAGTTGTATCGGCACAGCCAAATGCAGTTTGCGCGATCATCCGCACGACAAAGCTGGTATCATTAATGCCTCCATTGGTGTATGTATGATTGGTATCTCTGGCCACGACCTGAGGACTGCCATCCCCAAAATCCCAAGTAAAGGTGGTCGCATTGACACTGGACGCATTGGTAAAATTGACAGTCAGACGCGAACAACCATTGTCCACATCAGGAGTAAAAGCTGCCGTGGGATTAGCTTCTACCGTCACATCCAAAGTATCGCTATCCTGACAAAAGCCATTGTCTACAATCAGTATCACCTGATAGTTGCCAAAGGCTGTATACAAATGAGTCGGATTTTGTGCGGAACTACTATCTCCATCGCCAAAGTACCATTTCCAGGAAGTGATGGCATCAATAGAAGCTGTTGAAAGATCATTAAATTGTGCGACCTGATTGAGACATACAGAATTGACAGAGAAGTCAGCAACAGGGGTTTCTCTTATGCGCACTTGCTGGGTAATCGAATCCAAACAACCCTGATCATTTTCAGTCACCAGTTTCACATCGTAGGTTCCCGCTGTTCCATAAAACTGAGATGGTGGATTAGTACCTGAGAAAGTATTGCCATTATCGAAATCCCAATTCCATCGAACAATGGTTCCCGTACTGGTATTTGTAAAACTGACCGTAGCGCTATCACATTGATTATCTGGGTTAAATGTAAATGCTGCCGTTGGTGCCGGGTTAACGTATAAATCAACACTTGCAGTATCTACACAGCTCCCAGCTCCTGCCACACCAATTGCTAGTTGTATGGTATAATCCCCGCTATTGTTATATGTTACCGTTTTGGTGTTGCCATTGCGCTGCACAAATCCCCCACCTTTATCATAATCCCAATAGAAACGATTTGCTGCCCCCATCGAATTGTTAAAGATCTGTATCGATTCGCCCTCGCAAATGGTATCTCTGCTTAGACTTACTCCCGCTGTTGGCGGTGAAGTGATCGTGATTGTTTCAAAAGAAGTATCACGTCCACAAAAACTACTGTCGATAAGCATTACTGTATAAGTTCCTATCCCGGGATAAGCAATTGGAGGAGGATTGATGATGGGTGGATTCCAAGGGCGCCAACCAATGATGGAATCATAACCTAAACCCCAATAATCGCCAAAGTTCCAATACTCATAACGTTGGGATTGATTGCCTTCGGGAAAACAATTTCTTACCGTATTATTGGTGTAGTTGACAGTAGTATCGGGATAACACAATAAGGTAGCGGAAGGTGTAATTACAGCTTCGTCCAAATCCCAAACTCTTAGAGGGAAAAAAGAAGCCGTAGATGAACCACAATAATTCGTTGCAGTTAAACGTACTTCCAGATTACAACTTTGAACACCTACTCCCGGCATATAAGTATGGTAAACCGTATCGCCTAAATTGGTATAATCGTAAGTTTCAACCGGTGTACCATCTCCAAAATCCCACGTAAAGGTGGTGGTTTGAGAAATCTGAGTACTGGAATTAACAAAGCGAAACTGTATGGGTGTACATCCGAAATTATCATCACCGGCAGGCAATTGAATAGAAGCTAGAGGGTTTCGCTCCATAACCACTACTCCATTCACCACACAGCCATCCGCAGAATTGGTGATGACCACGTTAAAAGTATCCGTCGTTGCCGCATAGGTATGTTGTTCAATTGCCGGAGGCACCAAGCTGGCTCCTGAAGCATTTGGTGAACCGTCTCCCCAATCAATGGTATAAGGCCCTATGGTCTGATCGGTTTGAATAAATACCGTATATGTCCCGGGTGTACAGGAAACAAAATAGGGATTATTGCTCATTACTCCATTGCCATCGGCCACTTGAAAACACTGCGCCTCTAGCTCAAAAAGAGCAATTAAGAAGAAAACACACAGAAGCAGATGACGTTGAAACATGGGCTATTAAAATTACGAGCAAATACGGATGTAAGTTTGCAATCCGGTCAAAAAAATTTATGGCTTTTCATGTAGCTCTGATTGCTCTAATCTTCCATGTCTTTCAACATGAGTTCTCGAATGTATTTTACAGGCGAGCTACCATAACTTAAAAAGCGTTCGTGAAACTGTTTCAGATCAAACTGATCTCCGAGTTTTGTTTTGATCTCCTCTCTTAATGCACGAATCTCATAATAACCTGTAAAGTAACTACATAACTGTACCTGAGACAATCTGGCTCTTCTCCATTTTCCTTCTGCTTCTGACTGTTCTTGAAAAGCTTGATTCACTAGTAAATCCATGGCTTCTTCTTCGCTCATGTTTAATACGTGCAGACCATAATCCAAAATGGTATTGCAAACCGTTCTTAGATTCCATTTGTAATACATCAAATCCATTTCAGGTTGTCCTTCCGAATAACCGTTCTCTATCATCATTAATTCACTATAAACCGCCCAGCCCTCAATCATGGCACCATTTCCAAAAATGCTCTTCACTATACTTGGCGATTGATTGCTGTAAACCAATTGAGTGTAATGTCCCGGAACGGCTTCGTGGATGTTTAAAATCTGTAAAGTGTATTGGTTGTATTCCCGCAAATAGCTTTCTGCTTGCTCTTCCGTATAATGATCTAAAGGGGTGACATTGTAATAAGTTTCCGCCTCCGCATCATAAGGTCCGGGAGCAGAAATGGATGCTCCGGCAAAGCCGCGCATGTATTCAGGTGTCTCTCTTACGGTAAGGGGTTTATTGGGGTCTAAAGTGATCAATCCTTTGTTTTGTACAAAGGATTCCAATTCGGGAATTTGCTTTCTAATCGTGACCACAAAAGAGTCTCGATGCGTATGCACTTTTGAAACTTCTGTAATGACTTTAGATATCAATTCCAGAGGATCTGAGGGTGGTTGCTCATCTTCAAAATACTTGGGCCATAAGTTTTCAGCTGTTTTGGCCATCTTTTCATGCAATTTTTGCTTTTCTTCCATGGCAAACTGATACACTTCTTCTGCACTGAACCCGGATTGGATGTCGTGTTTGAATTTTTGCTCAAACAATTCCTTCCCGATTCTAAAGTCCTTATACCGGTCTTTGTGAGCAGGAATAAATTCTTTTTCTAAAAAGTTCAGATAGTCTTCAATGGCTTTAACTGCCTCATTTTGCGCAGAGGCAAATTGCGTATTGAATGCTTCATCCAAACCGGCCGCTTCCAAAGAATCCGTCAACGTATTTTTAAAGATACTCAAAGACCCGTTAATCTGTTGAATCGCCAGCTGAGCATGCACCTCGGTAGTACGTTCTAAATTCATTTTTGCAGCTTGATAGTAGGCTGGCACTTTATTCAATTTTAGCAAGACATCGTTTAATCGCTCTTCTAAAGAATGTGCTCTGTAATTGAGAACCTGAAAAAAAGCCCCTCCAAGATTATAGCTTGAGGGATTCCATTTGCCGGATTGAAAAGTTTCTCTATAAAAAACAGAGGATGCAATGCGGTCTTTTATTAGATGATAATCAATTTGATTATTCGGTGATAAGCGCACGATATCAAAGCTGTCTAGCTGTTGCTCTACTTTGTTCCAAAAATTGCGCTCTTCTTCTTTTCTCGCTTCATCCGGAATGGACAATTGCTCATCATAATCATGCTTGCCTTCATAAGATGCCCACACCGGATTTAACTTCCATAATTCTTCAATCAACTCCGTCTTATAAGTATCAAACTCGGCATCTTGTGATGATTGGTGATTCTCCTCTTTTGGATGTTGATTCTCACAAGCTGCAAAAGCGCTCAAAATAAGGACAAAATAGAATACTTTCTTCATCTTTTGAAATTTGACCAAAGGTAAGGCATTCGATTTCAAATTGATTATGTTTGAAATCCAAAATTGAAAAACATGAAAAAAACACTGATTTACGGTCTGACTTTAGGTGTAGTTGCTTGCGGTGCTCCTGAACAAAAGGCTGAAAAGGAAACCATGCGAAGCGAAATTGAAGTGAAAGCATATCCCGATGTAATGCGTGATACCACAGTTGTGGATGATTATTTCGGTACGGCCATTGCCGATCCTTACCGTTGGCTGGAAAACGACACTTCGGCAGAAACTGAAGCCTGGGTGAAAGCTCAAAATGAAGTCACTTTTGACTACCTCTCTCAAATCCCTTATCGTGAAGACGTTAAAAACCGTTTGACGGAATTGTGGGATTATGAAAAGGTAGGCACACCTTTCAAACATGGCGATTATTATTTCATGTATAGAAATGACGGCGTACAAAATCAAAGCGTATTGTATTATCAAAAAGGACTTGAGGCAGAGCAAAGTGTTTTGATTGACCCGAATACTTTATCTGATGACGGAACTGCTTCCATTAATGGCATGGGCTTTTCTAAGGACGGTCAATACATGGCTTACGGTATTTCAAGAGCCGGTTCTGACTGGGTAGAAATTCACGTGATGAATCTGGAAAGCAAAGAAGAACTGAGCGATGTGATCAATTATGTGAAATTCTCCGGTATTAACTGGAGAGGCAATGGCTTCTACTACTCTGCTTATGAGCCACCAAAAGAAGGTTCGGATTACAGCGGCAAGAATGAGTTTCATACGGTTTATTATCATGAGCTGGGTACAGCTCAAGCAGACGATCAATTGATATACAGACATGCCGATGATCCTCAGATCAATGCAGGTGCAGGTGTAACTGAAGACGAGCAGTATGTTTATGTCTCTACTTCTGAGTCAACACATGGCAATGCCATGATGTTGAAAGACATGAACAAAAAAGACGGCCAATTTGTGAACATGGTCGACAATTTTGACACGGAGAACTTTATCATTGACCACATGGGCAATGGCATTTTATTGGGATTCACCAATTATGAAGCACCCAATAATAAGGTGGTTAAAATTGATGCCAACAACCCTCAACAGGAAAACTGGACGGATTTAATTCCGGAAAAAGATTATGTGTTAAGAGGTGTCAGTCTGGCCGGAGACAAAATCATTGCTTCCTACATGAAAAATGTACAAAGCAAATTAGAGGTCTATGATCTGGAAGGAAAATACCTCTACGATATTGAATTGCCGGGTATTGGTATTGCCAGCTTTAGCGGAGATCGAGATGAGAACACGGCTTTCTTCTCTTTCTCTTCTTATACCTACCCTACCACCATTTTCAAATACGATGTGGCAGCCAATACTTCTGAAGTGTTCTTTAAACCCGAAACTCAATTCAACAGTGAGGATTATGTGACCGAGCAAAAATTCTTTAAGAGCAAAGACGGCACGGAAGTCCCCATGTTTATCACTTATAAGAAAGGCACACAACTGGACGGTTCTAACCCCACTTTCTTATACGGTTACGGTGGATTTAACATCAGCATCACCCCTCGTTTTTCTGTCGTGAATACAGTCTTCCTGGAGCAAGGCGGTATTTATGCTGTAGTGAACCTTAGAGGTGGTAGCGAATTTGGTGAAGCATGGCATAAAGCCGGATGGCGCATGAACAAGCAGAATGTATTCGACGACTTTATCGGTGCAGCAGAATACCTGATTGCAAACAAATACACCAGTTCGGATAAACTGGCTGTACATGGCCGTTCTAATGGTGGTTTATTGGCCGGTGCCGTCATGACCCAACGGCCTGATTTGATGAAAGTAGCATTACCGGGTGTTGGTGTCTTGGACATGTTGCGTTATCACAAGTTTACCATTGGCTGGGCTTGGGCCGGAGAATACATGAGCAGCGAAGACAGTGTAACCGCTTTTAACTATTTAAGGGCCTATTCTCCCCTGCACAATGTAAAAGAAGGTGTAGAGTATCCTGCGACTATGGTGACCACAGCAGATCACGATGACCGTGTGGTACCTGCGCATAGCTTTAAGTTCATTTCTGAACTGCAAAGCAAACATGCCGGAGCTAATCCGGTCTTGATCCGTGTGGATGTGAATGCCGGACATGGTGCTGGGAAACCCACTGAAAAGATCATTGAAGAATGGGCAGATGTCTGGAGTTTTGTTTTATGGAACACCAAAGCAGATGTCCATTTTGAAAAAGAAGAAATGGCGGAAGCGCATTAAATCGATTTTCATGTTAGAGAAAAGGCCCTGCCGGATGGTGGGGCTTTTTCATTTTTTAACCCGGCTTTCTTACAGTCAAAGACAATGAAGTATTCACATTAAAGTCCTTTTGATTCTTTAAATTTGGATTAATTGCAAAATGCGGATAAGCACAACTTTGTTGCTTTATCCAATTGTTGTGCATAATGTCCCAAAATCGTAAACTGAATTAAAATTTGAGAAGAAAAGAAACATTTTGGCTAATTGGAACAACAAGTTTCGTTCTGATTTTTATACTCTGGATTTTCGGAATTGGCGGACTTAAATCTGATTCCGTTACTGACATAAATGTTCACGACACTTATTATGTAATAGCGAATATTCATCTGATTATTCTAATTGTAACGCTGATTTTCTTTGGTGTTTACCTAATCCGAATGTTACGTCGGAATTTTAAAAACTTGACCGCAAATCTGATTTTTATGATTTCGGACATATGCCTGGTTTTGATTTTCACATTTCTAATCTCATTGGTTAATTCTATCCGAGAAATTCCTAGCTCAACTGAATATCCACCTTTGAGTGGCGGAATTGTGGAAAATACTGAAAATGAATGGAATAATGCTTTTTACATTTTATTAATAATCCAACTGATTTTAATAATTCTGCTCACAATAAGCGGAATAAAAACTGGACTGAATTATAAACGAACTAAATAAAAAAACACTATGCACAACACCGGCTATAGTTCATTGCTGAGGTGATCTACACAGTTTATTTGGGCAACTTTACTATCTTTAAGTCTGGCAGGAAAAGTCCTGCGGACGTTTTCCGAAACGAAACCATAGCCAAACACGTTGACGGGCATTAACTCAACTTAATTAATGAATCAATTAAAAATTTTACATTTTCTCTTAGCTACGGCTATCTTATTGGCTAAACCTACCTTTGGGCAAAATAATAAGCCATTGACTTTTGATTTATATGAGATTCAAGTTTTCTCAGGACTAACAATTAATGGTGACCATGTTTTAAAGATGGACAATAATGGCATGCTCTTGAAAAAAGACAATTTTGAGAGCATGAAAGACAGCAAATCAGAATATGTAAATTTCCATAAGCTAGTATTTGAATATTCAAACTTAGAGTTAAAAAAATTCAGAAAGAATTACAACAAATTGCTGACCTTTCTAAATGACTTTGACTTTAAAAACTATGAAGCAAAAACTGAAAAAGTAGATACTATTTACAAAGATAATAAGGTGTTTTATCAGGAAAAACTACTTTCAAACCACGATTTAGGTACAAGAATATTGATTATAGACAAAGACTTAAAAGCCTATTATATAAATTATCTCTTTTGCGACGGTAAACTTGAAAACTTAATTGACTTAATTAATAACTTGATCCCTGAAAAACTGAAAAACGAATTCAGTTTTAATGGAAGGTGTAAAGAAAAAACGACCCGTTAACAATTTGTATAGCCCATAGTTAGTCAGGTAGTTTAGTTGACTTCGCCACTATTTGAAAGCCGCAAAATCCGCTAGCGGATTTTGTTTTAAAGAGCAAATTTCAAAACTGCAAAGCGTATCTTTATCAAAACCACAATGACACCATACAGTAACCATTGGAGTTAATTGACATGAGATTTTTACTACTTCTTCTACTACCTATCTTTTCTGTTGGCCAAGAATCAAAATATATTGGACTATATAATAAATGTAACTCTCATTATAGTGGATATATTTGTCAGCAATTCCAATTGTTTTCTGATTCTACATTCATCTTATACGATCTTCTTCATTTAAGGGGGTGGAGTTTATCTCATGGAACATGGCAAATTAGATACGACACCTTATATTTAAATTCAATCAGTAGAGATATAAAAATTGAATACAAAGGAAAATCATCAAGTGATTCAGTACCTGTTAACTTCTTAGTTGACGATAGGCCACCTGCATATAGCACAATAGTGACTGACTCAGTCTATCAATTAGATTCTTTAGGTAGCTGCACAATTTTAAAGAATACAGCTTACAGTTGTGTTACTCAATTCTTGGGAGTGCCTAATACTAGGATTTACTTCGACACTAGTAAAGTAAATGAAGCGGAGCAGATTAATGTTTTAATAAATAGTGAATCTTTAGAACAATTTTATTTTGAAAATGAAAAGTGGCTTATAAGAGATAATAAGATTTATCACACATTGGACTCGTTAGGTAATTATGACAAGGAAATCTTTTATGAGAAGACAAAACTTAAAAATTTAAAGTATAAAAAAAACTAACCCCAACAAGAGCTATAAAACATAGCCAATTATGGCATAATAAAATGTTTTGGCTACATTTCATAGTCAAAACATTGGCAACATTTGAAAAGAACACCGTGAGACAATTAATAATCATAATTCTGATTTCTTTAACGGCTTGTAACGGACAGACTAAACGGACTGACCATACTGATAAGGAACGAACAGAAATTTCCAGTTTTCAAGTTCAAGACTCGACCTATGTGATTTTGGACTTTAAAAGTGATTGGCATTGGATTTTCAAGGATGCTAAACCGACAACATTAACAAAAAATGAGCTTTCTGAAATTGAAAAAATCATTGAACAAGCAGTAAAAGAAAATAACGAGCAACAACTTGAAAAACTCGAAATGCACAATAGGGAATATCCAGACAATCGATGGACAGAAACAGGATTTGAATTGAAAACGTCAGGATTTAAACGACAGTACGTGCCGGTGATAAACAAAAATGGACAAAAGGAAATATGGATTAACTTTTTCTGCGATGATTGGGGAAGTAAAAATTGGAAATCAAAACTTATGGAAGTTAATGACGGTGGAAACTGTTACTTCAATCTGAAAGTTAATTTAGAAACGGGAACATATTCAGAACTATACATTAATGGATACGCCTGAAAACAAAAAAACATTGCACAACAGGCTGTATAGTACATTGTGGTACGGCAGGTTCGTAAACTTCTTCCCTATTTGAGAGTCGCAAAATCCGCTAGAGGATTTTGTTTTGAAGTCCAATTTACAAGACCGCCAAGCGGTTTTTGCTAAGTGCTAAACTGAAAGTGTATCTTTATCAAAACCACAACGCACCATACTTTAAACGTTAGCAAACATTAAATGATCAAAACAACTTTACTTTTTTTAACTCTATTATCTTTTTTAACACTAATTGGTCAAAATAAAGTCCAACTAGATATTCCAACATACAATAATGGTTCTAAAGGACATTTTTATGAATCAATAAGAGAATCTTCTGAGGTGCTTGGCTTGGAGGACTTACAAAAAGGTGTAGACTCTTTAGAAATAAGAATTTGGTTTTTTTACTCAAAAAGGGACCAAACATTTGGTAAGTTACACATCTACAGATACAAAGATAAATGGATTGGAAAAGCTTCTTATGGGTTATCAACCTTGGTAGATATATCACCGAAATCAGGTTGGACAAAATTTACCTCTAAGCTATTTAAAGAGAATATATTGAGTCTTCAAAATCAATATAGTATTGAAGGATTCAATAAGATGATTAGAGATGGAAATACTTATTGTATTGAAATAGCAGGGAGATCTACTTATCGATTTTATAGCTATCACTCACCAGAATTAACTAAAGAGTACAAAGACGCGAGGCATATGAATAGAACTTTAAAATTGATAAAAAAAGAATTTTAAAAAAACGATTTGGCTACATTTCATAACCAGAAAAATTGGGCACAATTGTAAATGAAAGTATTATCTGTATGTCTATTTATTATCTGTTCTTTTAGCTTAATCGCTCAAAACGTAGTAATGGACTCTAATGAATTTTTAAATTTTTTGAGAAAAGAAAAAAAGATTAAAGTCATTAAAGAAGACAAATTAAAGTTCGATGATTTAAACTTTCAATATCCGCCTGATTCACTAAAGTATTCTCAGATTGACGCACTTTACCAAAGCGCTATTTGTTATTGGATAAAGGCCTCTCCAATCAATTGTGATTCCTTAAGAAAACAAATTGAAAAAATTGATTCTAAATGGAAGGGTGAGACAATTGAAGTAATAAAAGTAATTTCTGAAAAAAATCCAGAGATTAAATATCACAGACTCTCTGACCCAATATTCTATAAAAACTTAGTCATAATTAAGGTTTTAAGTCATAATGAACAAGGAACAACTTCGGGAATAGAAATTTATGAAAGAAAAGAAAATTCGTGGAGTATAATTAAAACTCTTGATTTATGGAAAAACTAGAAACAGGGCACAACAAGAGCTATAAACATTGCTAAGGCTATTTTAAGACAAAATTTTGGCAAACATGATGAAAGCATCTTTAATTGTATTCCTAACTTTAGTATTCTCGTGTTGCATCGCTCAAAATTTCAGCTATTTTGACTCTTCTTTTCATGTTGGTCAATCTAAAACAATAGACAACTATAAGTTTTATACTCACCCAATTCATGACAAACAAAATGTAAAAATCTTAGATAGTCTAGCAGACTTTCTAAGAGAAAATAACTCCTTGAAGATTAAAATTATAAATCACACTCAGCAAAGAGGAACTGATAAGTACAATCTAAAATTATCATATCATAGAGCAGAAATGTTCAAAATACAATTACATGAAAGGAAAATCGATTCTTCTAGAATACAAATTGAGGGATTAGGAGAATTATACCCTATTGTGTCAGAAAAGGAAATATTAAAAATGGAGACTGAAGAAGATAGAGAAAGGGCCTATGCCAAAAATGAAAGAACGATTATTTTAATAGTTGAAAATAAAACCAGTTGCCGACAATGGCTTTAGGTCATGTGAGTTTTGTGGGCAAAGAAACACCTTACTCCAATCTTGTACAAAATGCAATATAATGGACAATAAAGAATTTGAAGTGATCATTATCGGAGGCAGTTATGCCGGACTTTCTACTGCTATGGCTTTAGGCCGTTCACTTCGTAAAACCTTAGTAATAGATGCAGGAAAACCGTGCAATCGTCAAACTCCTCATTCTCATAATTTTCTCACTCGTGACGGCAGCACACCTAAAGAAATCTCTGATATTGCCACAAGCCAGGTCGAAAAATATGAGCACGTTTCTTTCTATGAAGGATTAGCAGTGAGTGCTCAAAAAACAGAAGAGGGGTTTGAGATCATATGCTCTGACCAAACCGTTTTTAAAGCCAATAAATTGGTTTTAGCAACAGGAATCAAAGACCTATTACCCGATATAAAAGGCTTTTCTGAATGTTGGGGCATTTCGGTGGTGCATTGTCCATATTGTCACGGCTATGAAATCAGAAATAAAAAGACCGCTATTATTGTTAACAATGGCGATAAAGCTGTTCATCTGGCTTCGTTAGTCAATAATTTGACGAAGGACATTTCCATCTTAATGAAAGATAAAAGAGAATTGGAAGATCAACAAGTTCAAAAATTAGAGAAACACAACATCAAAATCATTGAGAACGAAATTTCAGAGATAAAACACAAGAAGGGACAATTGGAAAAGATCATTTTTGAAGATGGTAGTGAAGAACTCTTTGACTGCGCTTATGCCGCCCTTCCATTTGAACAAAGCTCCGACATTCCTAAAGAGCTAGGTTGTAAATTCACTGAACAGGGACATATAGATGTTAATTTTATGCAGAAGACTTCCGTAGATGGTATTTTTGCTTGTGGTGATAATAGTTCAATGATGCGTTCTGTAGCCACTGCCGTCTATGGTGGTAACATAACAGGAGCAATAGTAAACAATGAACTCACACAAGAAAATTTTTGATATGTCTGAACTTTGGGAGGCAGCATTTAAGGACAAACAAGAAAACATTATGGAGATCGAATGATCATTTTTCGCGGTTCTGTAAACGAAATGCCAATTGAAAATCATCACGAATTTTCAGTTTGGTGTATCCTTGAAAGGATAGGTACTAACCACAAAACTACTTATGGGCGAAACTTTACCTGCATAAAACAATAAGATGAAATCAATTGTAACAATATCATTAATATGCATTTCCCTGTGTGCATATTCTCAATACCCTCCTATACCCAACCTTCCTAAAATTTCACCAGAAGAAGTAGGACTAAATAGGGATTCTATAAATGCTTTAGATGACTTTATATCGGATTTTGAGCAAAATGATTTTAGGGGAATGGTGGTCATTAAAAATCATCAGATTGCAATTGAGTATTTCTACACCAACACCGAAAGGAGCGACATTAATGATGTTCGGTCAGCAGGGAAAAGCTTAACTGCATTGCTTTTAGGAATAGCAATCGATGAAGGACTTGTTAGAGATTTAGATCAAGATGTCTACTCCTTCTTCTCAAAAGAGAAATATCCAAACTTAAATGAAGATTTAAAAAAAGTAAAAATTAAACATCTGCTTGATATGTCATCAGGATTGGATGCGGATTCTGATGATTGGAAAACACCAGGCCATGCGGGAAAGTGGATGGAAAAAGACGATTGGACTAGCTATATCTTGGGCATTGAGCTGAAGAGAAGACCAGGCGAGAGATGGGTATATGCAGATATAAATTCAGCACTTATAGGTGCAATCATTGAAGAAACTTCAGGAATGAGTTTAAATGATTATGCAAATGAAAGAGTCTTTAAGCCTTTAGGAATTAAAAAATACTATTGGTACACCAACCCCTCTAATCAAACTGTAGCTTCGGGGACTCTTTTTCTATCTACACTTGATTTTGCAAAATTGGGCGTACTAGTGGCAAATGAAGGAAAATGGGCTAACCAACAGATAATTCCGGCTGATTATATTGAAAACGTCATTCAATCAAAAAGTTTTGTGATTTATGATGTTTGGTCGTACGGAATGTTATGGTATAAAAGTAAAGCCATTATTAAAGGTCGGGAAATTGAATATTTATGGGCTAGTGGAAATGGAGGGAATCATTTAATTATTGTTCCAGAAGAAGAATTAGTCATTTCACTGACGTCAACCGCATATGGACAAAGACAATACATGCATGTGCGATCTAGAGCAATTATGAATAAAATTTTTAACGCTTTAGAATAAATTAAAAAAATAAAGAACTACAGGTGACACTTTGTATAAAATCATAGCCAACTAATGATAGTCTAAGCTTCTTATACTAATCATTGTAGCCAATTAGAATATGAAAGAAAAGAACTCAAATCAATTATCTTCTGCTAAGATTATCATTATGGGTGAACTAATGGTTAACCTTCCGGTAACTATAATAATATTAGTTTCAGCATTAATTCTTGGACAGTTTGAACTAGGTTGGAATCTATCCATTATAATTGGAGTTGGTATTGGGTGGTATTTTTGGGGAAAACTACTTGACAAATGGAAAGAATGGGCACTAAACCATGATGTTGACCGAGAAAGGCTTTTTCGACTTGGAAAACTTGGACTAATTAATTTCTATCGATATAAAATAATTGAACATGAAGAAAGTAATAAACCTGACAACAAAGAACTGAGCTAAAAAAAAACGCCTAACTCCGAAAGATTCTCCTTCGTAGAACTTCGGAAAAGAAGCTACGGCACATGGGTGGCAAAAACATTGCATCTAATAAAATGACCAAAAAAACATTTATTACTTTATTCTTCTTCTCATTTTTTAGTTGTAAACTAACAAATGAAAAAGACATTGAAAGTTTGATTTGTGGAAATGAAAGTAAGACTTGGATCTGGCAAGACAGAATTATTAATGGGGTACGTCAAGAAATTAATAGGTTTAGCGATATTGATATAATATTCTTCTGCAATGGCACATATGGTACTAGGGAAAATCACAGGAATCATTGGGCTTTTAGCAAAAGCTATGATTCAATAAAGTTTACAGTTTTAGATCGGATTGCTAGAGCAAATTATAATAGTAAAGTTATTAATCTGTCGAATGATAGTCTTGTTTATGTGTATATAATAAACAATGATACTATAGTAGATATTTTAAGACTAAAGGAATAAAACTGCTCCAACACCTGCACAAGTAAAGTTGATTCATTAAGCTCTTCCCTATTTACAAGCTAATTTTTATCCAATAAGAACCGGAGAAAATAAATAACATCATTCCAACTAGTTTCATGTGCCAATCCTCTTAAGCACCATGCGAAAACTGTAATTTTATCACAATGGAAACTCGCATAAAGGAAAGACTCCATTAGATCTAATATGAAGCAGATTCTCTATTTAAATGTAGCAGGTATCTTATGTGCTCTCCTTTTCGGAGTTGTATTCACTTCATTTCAAAATGAAAAAATATACAACAATACTTTAGGTCTTATTTCGAAAAACTATGAAAGCAACGGGGCTTATCCGGACAACAAAATCAAAAAGGTTAAAAAGCCATATTTAAATACAGACAATAACCATTTTTTACAATGGGATGCTTCAATATACTATACCATAAGCGAGAGAATGTATGCCTCTGAAAGTGTGCATTATGGAAATGTAAGAGCCGCTTTCTTTCCTATGTTCCCTCTATTCTGGAGAATGACTCAATTGTCTCCACGAATGATTTCGATATTCAATTACCTCATCTTCTTATTGTCCTTGTCTCTATTGGTGAAGTATATCCTAGCGTGCAGTGAGTTCATAAAGTTAGTATCTTATTTGGTTTTAGTGACTCTCCCCACCTCGGTCATTTACATGATACCCTATTCCGAAAGCTTGTTCCTACTGTTCATGACAATCACTTCAATAGGAATTTTAAAGAAAAACTACCCTTTGTATTTTATTGGGGTTGTATTGATGTCGATGGTTAGACCTGCTACATTATTCATAATGCTTGCCTTATTATCAACAGATCTAGTCTTTCATCTAAAAAACAAGCAAAAAAGTTTACTGTCATTGATTAAAAGTCTGATCGCCACATTAGCTCCATTTATTATCGGATATGGTCTTGTGTTTTCAATTCAATATGCATCTTCCGGGTCCTGGACGGCTTTTTGGGATGCTCAAAAATATTGGGAAGGAGGAATTCAAAAAATCCATACCATTTCTGATTGGTCAATCGAGGGCTTTGGTTTAAATGTATTTTCGATTTTCTTTATTGCTATCCCTGCGCTGGCTTATTTGCTTTACTTGACATCACCTCTTGTATTAAAAAAAGAGATTCACTTCAAGATGAATGAGGAGAAAAGCTACTTGCTTGTGGTATCGTTATTTTATCTTGCAGGTATTTTTGTATTCACCATCCTGAGCTCAGGCGGGAATATTCATGGTTTTTTCAGATTTACGATGTGTTCTCCCTGCTTTTACATTGCGCTATTAATACTCATCTCAAACTTGCCAAGGGTTTCACCTTTATTATCCAATATGGCGTTTGCATTTATGTTTATGTCTTTATGTTTGTTTCTGGCAAATGTTGAATACGGAGGCAATCGATTCCAGTTTCCATATCTGGGGCTTTTATTGCTAATGATCACATTTCTATATCTGTTAAACAGACGATTCATAGGCAAAAAACTAAACTTTGCTTTTCTGCTTTTATTGATCATATGCAATACCATTTGGAATACATACATGTTGAATGTGTTTTTAAGCAACGGATGGGTTTTTACCTAAAATTTAATTTTTAATCCAAGGTTAAATAATCAGATTGAATGCATTCTTGTTTGCGATAGAGTAACTTTATCGAAAACACGATGTATCATTTAGCAACGAAACGATCTGAAAAAGCGTTTTTTAATCAAGGACCTTTAAATTATGATTCAAACTTATCAGGGAACTGTTTACCCTTGGAATTGTGACCACATGAATCACATGAACGTGCAATTTTACGTTGCAAAGTTTGACCAGGCGACTTGGAACTTATTTTCTAATCTGGGCTTGACGTCCAATTACCTGAAAGAAAACAATTCCGGCATGGTTGCTTTAGAACAGAACATAAAGTATTTAAAAGAGGTTTTAGCCGGAGACAATTTAATTATTGAGTCTGAAGTCATTGAGTTGAAGGAGAAAATCATCCGCTTTAGACATGTAATGAAAAATCTAGAGTCTAACATTATTGTCTCGGAAACAGAATTGGTGGGATTACACATCGACACCATTAAAAGAAAAGGAATAAAGTTTCCTGACTTTGTATCTGAACGGTTTAAGAGTTGATTTATATTCTGCCATTAAGCATATACTCTTGATTATCGATTGCATTGTAGAATTTTAAAAAGCTTATATTGGAGAGTGAAAATTTCAATTCAAAAAAGTTATACTTTAATGGCTGAAAACAAGCGATTGTATTCTATTGCTTTTGCACTTGCAGTGTTCACTATAATCTATAATGTTGTAGAAGGAGTCATTGCAACACATCTAGGGTTTGAAGACGAAAGTCTGGTTCTTTTCGGTTTTGGCTCCGATAGTTTTATTGAAGTTATTTCAGGACTTGGAATAGCCCATATGGTTTTGAGAATTCAGAATCATCCTAAAAGCAAACGTGATGATTTTGAGCGAACAGCATTACGAATAACCGGGCTTGCTTTTTACATTTTAGTTTTCGGACTTTTAATCACTAGCATTTATAACATTTGGACGGGACACAAACCCTTAACTACTTTTTGGGGAGTTGTCATTTCAGCCATTTCAATTATCATCATGTGGATGTTAGTGGTTTGGAAAAGAAAGGTCGGAAAAGAGTTGAACTCAGCTCCTATCTTAGCTGACGCAAATTGTACAATGGTATGTATCTACATGTCTATTATTCTACTTGTCAGCAGTGGTATTTACGAACTATTTGAAATCCCATACATAGACAGTATAGGAACACTTGGACTTTCTTATTTTGCATTTAAAGAAGGCAAAGAGTGTTTTGAAAAAGCAAAAAGCGACATCATCTGTTGTTGTGATTAATAAAGAAACTTCCTTTAACTAAGAATGTCTCCCTACTTACCTCACTACTAACTTTTGAATCAGAGTGTTTGATCCCTCCCCTATTGTCTTAATAAAATATAGACCATTATTGAGCGATGAACAATCAATTTTGACCTGAGCGGAATTTTTCGCTACAAATCCTGATTTGACAACCTTCCCACTAATATCTATCAATTCATAGTTATAACTCTCATTCTTATCTATCCTTTCGAGAAAAACAAAATTATCAGCCGGAATCGGATAAATCTTCAATTGTCGAGTATTTTCAGATTCAGTTAAATCCGTTGCCACACAATTCGTCACCATTAAGTTACCTATTGTTATGGTATTCACGTAAACTCGATCTAAATAAGCAGAGGCCGTTACCGTATAACTTCCGGGCGAAACGCCACTCACACTTGCATTAAACATAGGATAACTTATTGCCCCTGCACAGATTGGTGAACTGGTATAATGAACCTCTACATCGATCGTGGAGCTTGAGACCGAAACATTTGTCGCTCCCATTTGCCAATTGATACAACCCAAATAAGTTCTGACATCCACCTGAGCAGTGGAACAACTGTCCATAGTATTAGTAGAAATCGTACCCGATTGCGCTGAGAAGCTTTGTGCAAATAATCCTCCCGATAAAGTTCCTATCAATGAGATGAGAATGAGTCTAACTACTTTTTTCATAACATGAATTTCATACGAAGTTAAAATTTATTTCACAATGGACAAGCTATCCAAACCAATCGGACGCTCAACGGTATATCCTTCACCAAAGTCTACTCCAATATATCTTCCCATTTGCACCATGCGTCCATTCACGTAGTCGAAAAAATTCTCAACGGCAATCGGCGATGAAGGCTCATTCGAATTGGGATCGTAAAACTGTGAGCCAAAGGCTTTAATGGCTTCTACTTTTCGTTCGGCATAGGGCGTCACATCAACCACAAAGTCAGGCTTTAAGAAGTAATCTTGTATGTAATGATAAATGGCTTTTGGTCTCCAAGCCTTTTGTTTTTGTCCATTCAGTTTAGTTTCTATACGACGCAAACCGGAATAGAAACAAGCTTCAGAAATTAACTTTGAGGCTCTTCCATGATCTGGATGTCTGTCATCAATGGCATTGGCCAACACAATATCCGGCTGGTATTTTCTCAGTATTTGAATGATGGCTTTTTGATGTTCCTCATCGTTTTTAAAGAACCCATCTTTCATGCCCAAGTTCTCACGGCAACTCACCCCCAGGATTTTCGCTGCAGCTTCTGCCTCCTTTAACCTTAGCTCTGCAGAACCACGAGTACCTAATTCGCCTTGAGTTAAATCCAATATACCGGCTTTCAGGCCTCGACCTATTTCTTTGAGGAGCGTTCCGGCACAACTTAACTCCACATCATCAGGGTGTACTCCAATTGCTAAAATATCTAACTTCATTCCTCTATCCAGTTCACAATTTGCTCTGATGCAGGAGATTCTTGAGGAGATACAACGGCAACCAATTGTCCCTTTTCATCAATCAAAAACTTTTGAAAATTCCAAGTAACCTCAGCATCCAGTTTTCCATTCTTCATTTTTTGCGTCAACCATTGATACAGTTCATGCTGATCGTCACCTTTAACAGAAATTTTAGCCATCATCGGAAATGAGACGCCATAGTTCTTTTGACAAAAAGCGTTGATCTCTTCATTACTACCGGGCTCCTGAGCGCCAAAATTATTAGCCGGAAAACCTATTATTATAAAGTTTTGACTTTTATATGTTTGGTACAGCTCCTCAAGAATTTCATATTGAGGGGTAAGCCCACACTCGGAAGCTGTATTGACTACCAAAACCTTTTTCCCTTTAAGAGAACTCATTTTAAATTCATTCCCTTCAATATCCTTAACGGTAAAATCATGTAAACTCATCTCTTGTGCATTAATTACTTGTATACTCAAAAACAAACAGATGAAAAACAAAACTTGTTTCATTGTTTCTAATTTTAAATTATATGTTCGTTTAATCTCTTTTCCATATACCTCAAGTGCATACCTTTAGCCCAATAATCATCTTCCGCTTTTGTCGTTTTATAACCCATCTTTTCATAAAACACATCTGTATGTTGTGAAGTCATTAAACTGATGACTTCATATGTCTTTTGCGCTTTGATTCTTTCTTCAAAAAACTCCATCATCGCTCGTCCTACCCCGCTTGAATGTTTATTCCGATCAACCATTAACCAGACAATTCTTGCATCACCCTCTTTTTCCCGCACAAAACCACCAGCACCAATGACTTCATTCTGATCTAAATAAACAAAGTATGGACAATTCATTTTATTCAAAAAATTCTCAAAATGCTGACGTTCACTATGGTCAAAATAATCAGGCACATTGGAATCAAAAATGCGCAACAAATGGGCTTTATATATGGCTAAATATTCTTTGATCATGAGAACTTTCAAACTTAGCAAATTTTGAGGCTTCTAATAATTGTAATTTTACCCTGTGAAAAAAGATCTGGATCATTTAGAAGCCATACAAGAAATGGTTGACATGTTTTACGGGCAAGTCCAAAAAGATGATTTGATAGGTCCCATCTTTAATCGTGTAATTCAGGACAGATGGCCTGACCATCTGAAAAAAATGTATGGTTTCTGGCAAACCATTTTACTCAATGAGCGAGCATACAGTGGCAGCCCTTTTCCTCCTCATGCTCAACTTCCGATTGGCAAAGAACATTTTGAGAGATGGCTGGATTTGTTTCGCTCAACGGTTGAACACAACTTTCATGGGGAAAAAGCAAAAGAGGCCATATGGCGGGCAGAACGAATGGCTGAAATGTTTCATTATAAAATTGAATACATCAAAACACATCAGAATACCTAAATCCATTGAGTCAACTATTTGAAGTCATAAAGAAAGATCTGAAAATCGAATTCAGGCAAAAGTCAAGCATCAATGGCATGCTGCTTTATGTCATTACCACGGTTTTTATTGCTTATATGGTTTTTCAGATTATTGAAGACCTTTCAACATGGATTGCCTTGTTTTGGATCATTATGGTTTTTGCAGCGACCAATGCCAGCACCAATCTGTTCAAATACGAATCTAACCGTCAGTATTTGTACTATTACGGATTGATTCCGGCTCGCCTCATTATGCTATCTAAGCTAAGTGTAAACAGTTTAATCATCACTACCGTTACCTTAATCAACTATCTATTCTTTACCATTCTGGTTGGTAATCCGATCGAAAATTATGGACTATTTCTTCTCGTTTTGTTGCTAGGTGCCTTAGGCATGGCGAGTGTCTTTACATTAATTTCGGGAATTGCTTCAAAAACCAATAACAATAGCGCTTTAACCGCTTTATTGGGTTTTCCCGTTTTGCTTCCTCTTATTCTAACGGGAACTAAAGCTTCTATGCTTTGTGGTTTAGGCTTTGGTTGGGAAGAGTGTGGACTTTACATTGGGGTGCTTGCCCTAATAAATCTAATTGTTCTTGCCTTGTCTTTGGTATTATTTCCGTACCTTTGGCGCAGCTAATTTAGCTTTTAAATATTCATTTAAGTAACTCATTATCAATGAGAAATTGGTGGAAAGCTGCGGCTGTCATTTTATTACTTTACACCATAATTGCCGGATTTTTTATAGGTGTTCCCAGATTGGCCATTCTCAATGAAACCATAAGGAATTTGTATTTTCATGTGCCGATGTGGTTTACCATGATTTTCTTGTTTTTGGGCTCCACCGTAATGAGCATTAAACACTTATCAAATGACAGTTTAGAGGTTGACAGAAAAGCTGTGGAGCTGGTCAATACCGGAATTATTTTTGGTGTATTGGGAACTTTAACAGGAAGTCTATGGGCCAAATTCACCTGGGGAGCATGGTGGACCAATGACGTCAAATTGAATGGTTCTGCCATCACCATGTTAATTTATCTCGCTTATATCATCTTAAGAGGCAGTCTGGATGACCCCCAAAAGAGAGCACGCATATCAGCCATCTACAACATTTTTGCTTTTGTCATGTTGATCGTATTCATTGGCATTTTACCAAGAATGACCGATTCTTTACACCCGGGAAATGGCGGAAACCCAGGTTTTGATGCCTATGCATTAGACAACAACATGAAGCTGGTATTTTACCCGGCCGTTATTGGCTGGATATTACTTGGAGCATGGATTTACAACCTGAGAATCAGAATTTCAACAATTAAAGAGAAACTAGAAGAATGAAATATTTGCTAAGCATCGTCCTCTTATTTTTAAGCGCATTAAGTCATGCTCAAGAAATTGAAATGGCCGATAAAATGCGTGAAGAGGGTAAAATCTATGTCGTTGTTGCAGTAATCACAGTCATTTTAATTGGCTTGCTGATTTATCTGATAAGCATAGACCGAAAAGTCAAAAAATTAGAAGACACAATGAATCAATCATCATGAAGAAGACCCATATATTAGCCATTATTGCCATAGCCGTTGCCATCGGTGCCATTATCAGTATGGTGAGTGATGCAGCAACTTATGCCGATTTTCAGACGGCCGAATTAAAACCGGGCAAAGAGTTTCAAGTGGTCGGGCAATTGAACAAAGAGAAAGAGATTGAATACAGTCCGCAAGAAAACATCAATCAATTTATCTTCTACATGGTCGATAATTCCGGAATTGAAAGAAAGGTCGTCTTTAATGGCACTAAACCGCAAGATTTTGAACGCTCAGAACAGGTCGTCATTACTGGTTATGCTGAAGACAATCATTTTCAAGCAGAAAAGATTCTGATGAAATGCCCTTCAAAATATAATGACGGTAACAATAACGGTCTAACTGAAATCACGGCAGAAAGTTAAACTATGATCGACTATATCGGTGAAAACACCTTAGCAGGTCAGACAGGTGAGCTTTTAATTATACTGGCTTTTGTAAGTGGACTGCTTTCTACTCTCTTTTACTTTAACTCTTCAAAAATTGAATCGGATCGAAGTTCCTGGCGAAAATTAGGACGACTATTCTTTCAAATTCAGTCGGCCTCTATACTTGGATTCATCAGTATTCTTTTTTACCTCCTTGCCACACACTCCTTTGAATACTATTACGTATGGAGACATTCTTCAAGTGAACTTCCCCTCCGCTTTGTTCTCTCCTGTTTTTGGGAAGGTCAGGAAGGCAGTACCATGCTATGGTTGTTCTGGAATTTGGTTCTCGGTAATGTTTTGGTATACACCGCTAAAAAATGGGAAGGTGCGGTGATGTGCATATATGCCTCGGTTCAGGTCTTTTTGACGGCCATGTTGTTAGGCATATTTCCATTTGACATTCAAATTGGCAGTAATCCCTTTATCTTGTTAAGAGAACATCCGGATATGCTCGCTTTACCTTTTACAACAAATCCAAATTATCTGGGATTTGTAGAAGGTAATGGATTGAACCCTCTTTTACAGAATTATTGGATGACCATACATCCACCTACGGTTTTTTTAGGTTTCTCTTCTACACTTATTCCTTTTGCTTATGCCATTGCAGCACTTTGGAAGAAAGACTACCAATCGTGGATCAAACCGGCACTACCATGGATTTATTTCGGAGTTGCCGTTTTAGGTTTAGGCATTTTAATGGGTGGTGCATGGGCTTACGAAGCATTAAGTTTCGGTGGGTTCTGGGCATGGGATCCGGTAGAAAACTCCTCATTGGTACCTTGGTTAATCATGGTTGCAGCCGCACATCTAATGATTATCAATAGAACTAAAATTCGTTCGCTTTTTTCGGCATTCGTACTAACGCTCCTGAGCTTTTTAACCGTGGTTTACTCTACTTATCTGACAAAAAGCGGAATACTAGGTGAAACGTCGGTGCATTCCTTTGCAGATGGTTTACCTGGTCAGTTGATTAGCTTCATGGCCTTTTATTTTCTTATCTCCCTCTATTTTCTGATCAAAAATGGATGGCAATTCCTGAAACAATCTGAAGATGATGCGCTTTGGTCTCGAGAGTTTTGGATTTTTCTCGGTTCTCTGGTTTTGGTTGTCTCCGCTTTTCAAATCACTTTATCGACATCTATTCCTGTTGTCAACGCTCTTTTTGGTACCGATTTGGCACCACCTTCAGATCCAATAGCACATTACAATTCATGGCAAATTCCTTTAGCCATTTTAGTGAGTTTCATGGTAGCCATCAGTCAGTTTTTAAAGTATAAATCAACTGACTTTAAAACCTTAATTAAAAATCTTGCTCCTGCTTTAGTGTTGGCCTTGCTCATCACAATTTTCTTTACCTGGCATCTAAAAATTAAACTCTTCTTCCTGAATCTTTTATTGTTCAGTTCACTCTTTGCCGTTCTTGCTAATCTGGATTATTTTTTCAGGATGCTGAAAGGTAAAGTGTCCAAAGGGGGCTCGGCTTTAGCTCATATTGGTTTTGGTCTTGTGATCTTAGGTTGCCTACTTTCAGCAGGAAACAAAGACATCATCTCCAAAAACCGCAGTCCGGTCAACATCAATTTTGAGAACAATGAAAATGCAAATGAGGAAAACATCATGATGCTGAAAGGCGATACCACTTTGATGAATCCTTATTATGTGACCTATGTTGACCGAAGAGTGGAAGATCAATTTGTCTATTACGACATGGATTATTTAAAGGTCAATAGCCAAGGAAAATATGAGAAGCAATTCAGCTTATCACCCTACATTCAGTTAAACGAACAAATGGGAAATGTCCCTGAGCCCTCAACTCAACACTATTGGGACAGAGACATTTTTACGCACATCACTTATGCTGATCTGGAAAACCTTGACTCTGCATCTCAAGAGAGTTATGGTCTTCCTGATACTTTAGAGGTCAATGTTCAAGATTCGGTTTTTACCAGTAATGCGGTTGTACGTTTTGAAAGTTTCCGGCGTCAAATAAATAAAGATAGTCTGAACTTAGACAGTTTAGATATTGCTATTGGTCTTAATATCTCTGCACAGCCCTTAGGCGGTCAGAAATATTATGCTTGCCCGATTATGGTGATTAGAGGCAATCGCATCTTTTCAATTGATGATGAAATAGAAACCTTAGGTTTACTTCTCTCTTTAAAAGGCATTAACCCAGAAAATGGAAAGTTGACCGTCCACCTTTCCGAAAAACTCAAAAATGCGGCCGACTTCGTCATCATGCAAGCCATTGTTTTTCCCTATATAAATGTGTTATGGTTAGGCTGTATCATCATGACTTTGGGTACTTTAGTATCAGTTTATAATCGTATAGTTCAAAATAGACAAGGTGAACGTTAAAAATCACATTCAAAAAATCAGCATTGTTGGGGCCGGAAATGTAGGACACAACTTTGGCAAAGGCTTCAAGCAAGCCGGTTATCTCATTAACGAGATATACAGTAGAACACAAAAAAGCGCATTGCTTTTGAGTCAGACCTTAAGCTGTGATTATACAACCGATTTGTCGCTGTTAAAAGCGGATACGGATTTAATCATTCTGGCTGTAAATGACGATGCACTGCATGAGGTCATTTCAAAAATCAAGATAAAAGACAAGCTCATTGTACATACCTCAGGTTCTACGCCTATATCTGTTTTTGAAAACCACGGTTTTTCCAAATATGGAATCTTTTATCCGGTGCAATCCTTCTCTAAAAACGAGACAGAAAGTCTGGCCCCTATTCCCATTTGTGTTGAAGGCAACTCTCCACAAACAGAAGACCTTTTATACAGTTTGGCAAGTTCGGTATCTGCAAAAGTATATGCCATGGATTCTGATAAACGAAAGTCTTTGCATGTGGCTGCAGTATTTGCAAATAACTTCACCAATCACATGTTTCACATTGCTGATGATCTTCTTAGACAAAACAAAATCTCTTTTGAAGTGATTCGTCCTCTATTGGAAAAAACTGCGCTTAAGATTAAAAGTGAGCGTCCTGTTGATGTACAAACCGGTCCTGCAGTACGTAATGACAAAAAAGTGATAGAGAATCATATGAAATACCTGAAAGATCAGCCGGATTATCAGGAGTTATATGAAAAAATCACTCAAAACATCTACCGTAAACAACAAGAACGGAATGGATAATGTGCTTTCTAAACTTAATGACATCAAAGCTTTTATGCTTGATGTAGATGGTGTTCTCACAGATGGAATGGTTTTGACTCTTCCGGATGGGGATCAAGTTAGAAGGATGAACATTAAAGATGGCTATGCATTACAACACGCTGTAAAAAAAGGCTATACCATTTGTATCATTTCAGGTGGAACTTCAGAAAGTGTTCGATTACGCTTAGAGGGATTGGGCATAAAAGACGTGCATTTGGGCTGCAAAAACAAAATAAAAGTCTTTGAGCAATTGAAGCAGCAACATGGACTGGAAAACAATGAGGTCTTGTACATGGGTGATGATATTCCTGATTATAAAATTATGCAACAAGTAGGTGTAGCTGCCTGTCCTGCTAATGCCGCTGAAGAAATTAAGGGTATTTCTCATTTTATTTCTTCCAAAAATGGTGGTGAAGGTTGTGTAAGAGAGTTACTTGAAAAAGTAATGAAGCTACATTCCAAATGGTTCGATAAAGATGGTTTTGAATGGTAGAACATTTAATCCCATCATTTAAAAATTCTCTATTCGCCATTCTTGCTCTTCTACTCTCTTCAAGCACAGTTTTTGGACAAAGTCTCAACCACTGTGAGATTGCTTCTGATATTGTCGAAACTGCAAGAAAATACCATATACAGCCTAAAGAGGTCGACGATGATTTCTCCCAAAAACTGTTTGAAACGTTTATCTCGGAAGTCAATTATGATGGATTGTTTATTTCTCATGAAGACTATCTTAACTTAAAAAAACATGAATTTTTAATTGACAATCAAATTCTAAACTCTGAATGCCATTTTCTCAATGACCTTACCTCTATAATTGAAGACAGATTTGATCAAATCATTCAAAGCATAAAACTCACAGATGTAAGCGAATTTGACTACGGCAAATCAAGCTACATTAATATTTCAAAATCAGACACATACCATAAGAATATCGAAATAATAAAAGAATGGAAAAAGGGCATCTATCTTGGAATCATGTTGGATTACTTTGACTCTACGGAAGAGGAAATTAATTATCAAAATTTCAAAAAATACTTGTCTGAAGAACTACCAAAAAGCATTGGGATGATTGAGTGTTCTTTAAACCAAATGAATAGTAGGGAGCGTAATCTTAAAGATGTTATCGCAACTGAGTACTTAAGAGCTATTTCAAGAAGTTTTGATCCACACACAGTTTATTTTGATCCCTTTGAACAAAGCTTGTTTAGTTCTAGCCTATCCAAAAAAATAGAAAGCTTTGGTTTAGAGGTCATTCAAAATGAAAATGGAGATATAGAAGTCATTGGTGTATTACCGGGTGGCTCAGCGTGGAAATCTAACTTGTTTAATGAAGGAGACATTATTGAAGGTGTGTTGATAGACGGCAAAGAGCTTAAATTGAAGTGTACAAGTGAAGAAGAGTTCTATCGCTTGATACATGAATCAAAACACATTGATTTCAAGATAAAAAAGGCAAGTGGCAATCAAAAGGAAGTTGATTTGAGCAAGGAAGAAGTAGATGTTGAAGACAATGTGTTTAACAGCTATATTTTGGATGGAGATAGAAAGATAGGCTATGTTTATTTGCCTTCTTTTTATTCTTCTGACAATGAAAGCTACCATATCTCAAACGGTTGCGCCAACGATTTTACGCGGGAACTTCTTCGATTGAAGAGAGATAAGATCGAAGGATTGATTATGGATCTAAGGGACAATGGCGGAGGATCAATGCTTGAAGCCATAAGACTGGCGGGAGCATTTATTGATTTTGGAACAATTGTCATCAGTAAAGAGCGCGATGAAGAAGCAATATCTGTGAAGGATCTTGACAGAGGGCTAGTATTTCAGAAGCCTCTAATACTGCTCGTTAACAGAAATAGTGCCTCAGCATCTGAATTAATGGCGGCAGTCATGCAAGATTACAACAGGGCACTCATAGTTGGAGAGCATACTTTTGGAAAGGCTACGTTTCAAAAGGTCATTCCTGTTGATGCCCATAAGTCTTCTCATCTGGATCCAAATAGAGAAAGTAAGAAGGGCTATCTAAAATTAACAACAGGAGCCTTTTACAGAGTTAATGGTTTAAGTCATCAGAAGAGTGGTGTACAGGTGGATATACAAATTCAGAATGAATACAGTAAAGTCTTAGGTGAAGCCAAATATGAAACAGCTCTTGAATTGTTTGCCATTGATAAAAAGACATACTTTAAGCCACTTAAGGAGCTTCCTATTGAAGAGCTAAGCTCTTTGAGTAGTGCTAGACAAAAGAAAAGTCAATCGAAAAGACGCCAGACCGATTGGAGTAAAGAAGATAAAATCCCATTAAATTTTGAGGAGTTTAAGGACTTTTATAGTGATTACCTATCTTTAGAAACTGAAGCACTTTCAGATACATTATCAAAGTCGGAATATGCCTTTGAAGTGAAGTCTCCCGAGTCAAGTTTGGACTTTGACTTTTTAAGTGCTTCTGAAAAAGAAAACAGAACACTTAACTACAGAATGATTCAATCAGACCTTTCCATTATTGAAGCTTATCATATCATGCTTAACTACATTAACTTAATAGAAGATGAAAATTAGACTTACACTTCTGTCCCTTATTATGGGCTTATTTTTAGTAAACAGCAATGCTCAAACAAATAATGAAGCTGCGGAGTACATGTATGAAGTGACGAAAAAGACCTTTGAACTTGACGATGAGACATGGGATTATTTAAAAGCAGTTACAAGAGGCAAAAAGGCAAGCAAAGTAGAAGATAAACGTCAAGAACTGACAAGAGCCATCAAAACCGCAAAACTCTCAACAGCCAGACGAAAAGACTTTAATGGCAATTCACAATTGCGAGATGCCATTGTTGATTATTTAGATTTGAAGTATACCGTTTTAAAAGAAGATTATGATAAAATATTAGACATGGAAGCCATTGCCGAGGAATCATATGACGGAATGGAAGCTTATTTAACCGCACAAGAAAGAGCGGGAAAAAAGCTGGACAGCGCTTTCCAAGTCATGTATACTGCTCAAAAACTATTTGCCGACAAGTATGAAATCACACTTAATGAAAATAGAGACAAACAAACTGAAAAGATTCGAAAAGCCGCAGAAGTGCTTGAATATTATAACGATGTGTATCTTATCTTCTTTAAAAGTTTCAAGCAAGAGGCTTATTTGATTGATGCCATCAGTCGTGGAGATTTAAACTCCATTGAACAAAATAATAGCAGCCTGAATGCCTTTTCTAAAGAAGGACTGAATACCCTTAAAACTTTTAAAAGTTTTAAGGGCGATATTACGTTGGTTAATGCTGCAAAGAAAGTTCTTGATTTTTACCAAAAAGAGTCGGAAGAAGACCTCAATACCATTTCAGAGTTTTTCATTAAAAAAGACGAGTTTGAAAAAATCAATAAGCGCATTGAAGCGATGAGCAATAAAGAAAGGACAAAGGCGGTGATTGATAAATACAATGCAGCAGTTAATGACTACAATGCATCGAATACAAACTATAACAATCTATTACAAGAAAGAAATAAGGAGAGAAACAAAATTTTAAACGATTGGTATAAGAAGATCGATTTCTTTATCAGTAATCATTCAAAGTAAGTGATCTGAAATCAGGGATGTATTTTATTCAGGTCATAACAGCTCACAAAACAATCTCACGCCCATTTTACAAAAATTAAATGATTGAAGATCAAGAGTTCCTTTCTCTAAAGTTTGATCAAACGGGTTTACCGGATACTCACTTTGAGTATTGTCAATTCAGGAATTGTAATTTCTCTAATGTCAACCTACATGAGGTCTCCTTTATGGAGTGTGAATTTGATAGCTGCAATTTCAGTAATGCCTTGATCAGTAAAACCGCCTTCAAAGACGTAAAATTTAAAGACTGTAAAATGGTGGGTTTGGAACTAACGGATGCTTCCCCTTTCCTACTCCAATTTTATTTTGAAAACTGTCAACTCGATCTGATCAATTTTTATGACTTAGACTTAAGTACTACTGTGTTTAAAAATTGCAGTTTAAAAGAAGTCGACTTTTCACAAGCCAATTTAGAAAAAGTCATTTTCGATCACTGTGATCTGACAAATGCTAAATTTGAGCAAAGTAATTTGAGTAATGCAGATTTAAGGACTGCTTTTAACTTTAATCTGATTCCGGCTCAAAACACTTTAAAAGGCACCCGATTTTCTTCTGAAAACATTAGAGGACTCCTCTCACATCTTGATATTAAGTTAGAAGACTAAATTGTCTTTGTTTAGATTTAAATTGAAAGAAATTGCCTAGTTTAGAGACATGCAAGCAAAATACATTCTATTGGTGATTGGTATTTTAGGTCTGCTAGCAGCTTTGGCAGGTTTAGTACAAGGCCAATCTTTTTCCGACAATATTCTGGGACTCGTCTGTGGTTCCAGTTTAATCTGGGGCTATTTTGAGTTGAAGAAAAAAGAAGATGAATCATCCGGTAATAAGTCTTAAATAAAACAAGATGTACATTATGATTGCAGGACCATATCGGGGCGGCTCTTCTGATGGTAAAGAGTGGAAAAAGAATCATAGTTTTTTAAATAAAGTGGCCTACCAAGTCCATTTGAAAGGACATGTTCCCGTGATCGGCGTAAACGTGGCTTTGCCCATTATAAAAACTGTTGGTTTTGAGCATTTTGACGAATTGATGATGCCCATCTCTTTGGCTATGGCTGAAAGATGCGATGCAGTCTTAAGAGTAGGCGGATATTCAAAAGGAGCAGATGAAGAGGTCGAAGTGTTTAAAACCAAAGATCTGCCTGTGTACTATGCATTAGATGAATTGCCATTAGCAAAATAGTCATGATGAATCATCCTTGGAAGTTCATTTTGAACAAACATATCCGATTTATTCATATCGTTTGCCTTCTGTGTTATTCCTGTGTTCAAGCACCAAAAGATCAAGAAAATAGCATGCCTCCAGAGATACAGCAAGCCATTGCTGATTATAATCAGAAGAATACAGCAAGTATTCAAACTCACTTTAAGCAGCCTCTTGATCCTTTAAGGACTCAAACCGATTATCGCATTTTAAGGCATGCACTTGAAGAAGTGAACCCCAACCTTTACAACTACCATACTAAAACCCAAATGGACAGTCTGTTTGATGCTCATGAAGAGGTTCTCAGTGACTCTATCTATTATTTAGATTTTATACGACTGATCTCCCGTACGCTCAACTTCATGGCTTGTGGGCATAGTGGATGGACTCATGCTCCCTCCTACCTGATATACAGAGACAGTAACGTCCGCTTTTTTCCACTGAAGCTCTTTGTCAGGCAAAACAAGTACAGAGTAAAATACAGCTCGGATCATCGTCTGCAAGCCGGAGACCGCATTCTGGAAATCAATGGTCAATCACCAAAGCAGATCAATGATCTTCTACGCCAATACATGTATCAGGATGGTGCCGGCGCACCAGATAGAACTTCGGAGATAGAACGCTATTTTGAAAACGCGTATTCTAATTTCATTGCTCAGCCGGACAGCTTTCATTTAAAGGTCGAAAACAGTAAAGGAGAGCAATTTGCTTTGACATTGGCCGCCATGTCTAAGACAGAACTCAATGCTCAAATTCCAGATAGCATTAGAAAAGAACAGCAATTGGGTCGTCCACTGCGCTTTACAATAGACAGTGTACATCGTACGGGCATTTATACCATCAAATGGTTCAAGAATGAATACATAACACATTATGGGCAGGACTTTAATGCCTTCACCGATTCTGTTTTTAATGAAATAAAAAAACAAAACCTAGAGCATTTGATTGTTGACCTGAGAGGCAATAAAGGCGGGTGGACCGCCAATGGTAAAACCCTCTTTTCTTATTTTATTGATCATTCCATGCCATACATCAAGGAAGTAGAATTTAAACGCATTGATTCTTTTTCCTTCCGACCACTTATTGTCATGGAGCAAGGCATTAAAGACAGCATGCAATTTGAGCAAAAGAACACTAATACATTCACTTGGATCAATTACCCTTCTTTACAAGTTGAACCTGCAAAAACCAATGGCTTTACTGGTCAAGTTTACATCTTGATCGATGACATGAGCCGCTCTTGTGCAGGTGTCTTTTCTGCACTGATGCAAGCGCACACTAATGCTATTTTTATTGGAGAAGAAAATGCCTGTTCTCATATCTATCAGGGTGGTATGGTAATGGCTTGGCAATTGCCTTACACTCGTATTTCTATACATAGCAGTACTGCGAAGTATTATCTGAATGTGAAGAACAAGAATGACTTTGACGGTGTAAAAGTAGATTACGAAGTGATAAGCAATTGGGAAGACTACAAAAAACAAATCGACCCTCAAATGCAAAAAGCTTTGGAGGTGATAGCCAAACAAGGATTTAAATAGAATTTTATTAGTTTAGATTCAAGAAAGAATAAAAGTTCTAAACACAATCTATATAGCTCATAGTAATGGAGTTTTCCTTAACAACAAGAATCAACACAAAACCCGAAACCATTTATTCTGCTTGGCTCAATAGTGAGGAGCATACCAATATGACCGGCGGAGAGGCCTTTGTTTCAAATCAAGTAGGGGAACAATTTAGTGCATGGGATGGATACATTAAAGGCCGCAACATAGAGCTAGAAACTAACAAGCGCATATTACAATCATGGAGAACCACTGAGTTTGAAGATACTGATGAAGATTCTCAAATAGAAATCCTGCTCCAAGCAATTGATGATCAAACGGAACTGACCCTGATTCACTCTCATTTACCTGCGAATGGAGAACAGTATAAAAAGGGCTGGGAAGAACACTATTTTCAACCGATGAAAGCTTATTTTTCGAGCATGAGGAAATGAATCCAAAGCAGTCCCATGTTTCGAGGGCATCAGCTATGAAATATCATCTTTACTTACTTCTAATCTTGGTTTTGACAGCTTTCAGTCTTTTTGCTCAAAATCAAAAACAGCAAAAGCTCAAAATCTTATTCATAGGAAACAGTCTAACCTATACGAACAACTTACCTAAACTCGTGGAGCAACATGCTAAAACCAAAGGTTTACGCATTAAAACTCACATGATGGCTTTTTCGGATTATGGTCTGGAAGACCATTGGAATGATGGAAAAGTACAACAGATGATAGCCCGAAAGCACTATGACTTTGTTGTTTTACAACAAGGGCCTTCTTCTCAAAGTGCAGGAAGAACAATGCTTATAGACTACGGTAAAAAATTTAAGGCCTTATGTCTAAGATACGACTGTCAACTTGGTTTTTTCATGGTTTGGCCTTCTCTCAACTACTATCACACCTTTGATGGAGTGATAAGAAACTACAAAGATGCAGCAATTATGACTGATGCGATCTTATTTCCCGTGGGAGAAGCATGGAGAATCTATACTGACTCTTCAGTCAAGAAAGACTATTATGACAGTGATGGATTTCACCCTTCATATAAAGGCAGTCGAATGGCCGCTCTAATCATTGTAGAGCAATTGCAATTAGTTCTACAAAATGTTTCCATAAGTAGTGATTAAGCAATAGAAGTTGATGAGTGATGGGCTTTCGCTTTCTTTGGGGTAGTTTGAGATTTTTTCTATTTTTAATAGTTCAAGCCATAAATAAACAGCCGAACGTAATGGGTACATCCCCATTTCGCTTCTTATATCAACCATTATGAAAAATTCAGAACTCATTCAAAAAGAAGTAGAAGAACTTCAAAAAATTAAACTCATTGAAGAAATAAAAGAAAAAAGGACTCCGGGTTATTTAAAGCCTAACTTCATTGCTCTTATTTCATTTCTTGCCTCAATTATATTTGGAGGACTCCAATACACCAAACATGTGAATGAACAAATCAAAAAGCAAGAAGATGATTATAAAAAATTGATAAGCAAAGAAAAGGAAGCTTATGAAATGAGAGTCATGCAAGAAAAAAAGATGTTAAATGAGAAAAAGGCAGAAATTAAAGAATTGGAACAACGCAATAAAGATTTGATAGCTCAAAATGAGAAAGCTAGTTTAGACTTCCAAATCAAGCAAGCGTCTGCCGAATACCGAAGAATTTCCGAGGTAAACAAAATGTTAGAGAAAAGAAATGAGAACATCCAATCTAATTCTGAAGAATTGAATCAAAAAGTACTAGCCTTTGAAGCTGAAGTGTCAGCATATAATAAGAAAATTGATCAACTGAGTGATGATATTGAGATCTTAGAAAGTAATAAAATTAACCAGACCTTAAATCTGGAAAAAAATAGAATCATTGTATTGCTACGTAAAGATTTAACCGCAGAAATATTTAAAATCATGGATTTCATGACTTCTGCAAAATCAGTCAAGGTCAAAAAAAATCTAAAAATTGAAATAAGGGGTAACGTAGATCGCATCTACACATTACTTGACAAAGAATTTCAAGAAGTTCAATATGAGAAATTTACTAGTGAATATTGGATATTAAAAGAGCGATTGAATGCTTATTTAAAAGATCAAAAATCTCTCAAACGCATTTTTCCATTTTACAACAAAAAATGGCTACAGGCTATCCTCTTAGATATAGACAAATTGTCTAATAACATAACTGCAATTCACTCTGAAGTATAGATTCTTGTAGTGAAAGTAGCTATTATCAAAGCTCAATGTGTGTTTGGTTGCATCCTGATTACCTAAATCAATAAAGAAAATTCACATTATAATATAAACTATTTCTTTCTGAGTGTAGCACAAAAAAATCAAATCAGGTATTAAAATGAAAATGCAAAAAGGGGCTAATTTTTCTACTTGTTACTTTAAAATGGAAAGAAAAGAGATTATTATATTAATTAAGACTGTATTGGAAAAACAGTTGAGTGAGTTTATATAAGCTAAATTTGTAGAAATTAGAAAGAGAATTAGACGACTCAACCTAATTGGAGTATTTCATGCTTTACTTTCCATGAAAGTGATGTTACTTGTATCATTGAGAAAGAAATACTTTAGACATCTCTTTAAACCATTCTGATGGATTATTTCGGTTAATTTTAGCGCTTAATAAATTCAATTATCATGTTAAAAATTCGGACAGTTTCTCAAATCCTCTTTATTCTTTCTCTCAATATTGTTTTATTTCATTCCGCTTGCAATGGTAACAAAGCAGAGCATGTTGAAGAAAAGGAAAAAGAAGTTATTCCCCTAAATCCGAATGGAGACAGTGAGCTCGCTCTCTTGATGCGTAGGATGTACGATGAAATGGCTGATGTCAGAAAACAAATTGTAAATAAAACACCTATCAGAATAAACTTGGATCACTCAGAGATATTAACTGCTCATGCCACAGAACCTGAAAAAGTAGCCTCCGCAGAGTACAAGGCATTTGCCCAGATGTATCTTAACACTATCGAACAGCTAAGGAAAATAGAAGAGGCAGAAGCTGCAAAACCGATCTTTATCCAATTGGTTGAAAACTGTATGAGCTGCCATGAGGCATTATGTCCGGGTCCCATGGTTAAAATCAAAAAACTAAAGCAGTCTATCCAAGTCAATTAAATCCTATTGAGTTTGTTGTATTCTAATGATCTCATCGAGTTTAATATTGATGTTATTATGGTCATTAGCTAATCAACTTCTTAAGTCAATTATTTTGCTTTGGCAGATCGAGTTCTTATAATTGACAGAAATGTTTGCAGCAATCTATTCAAATAAATGAACAAGATTTTACTCCTCTTTTTGAGTATTAACCTTTTATCTCTCCATTCAAAAGGTCAGGATTATGCCATTTTCAAGAATAAAAATGGCAATAAGACCTGGGTAGGAAAAAGTCTTTTTCAAGATCATGGAAAAATCTGGAGCTCTCCTTTTCGAATGCAAAAAAGGGACTTAAAGTATGTTGTACCAATTATATCACTTGCCGGATTGTCCATTATCTATGACGAAGAGATTTACAGAGAATTTAAATCTTTTCAGTCTAAAAGCAATTTCATAGACAAATTCAGCCCTATTATCACTTACATGGGCGATGATAAAACCAGTCTTTCTGTCTCAACCTTATTCCTAACTACAGGACTTCTAAGCAAAAATGATCGGGCAACACAAACCGCTCTAATGGGGTATCAAACCTTTGTTCATGTTGGAATAGTTATTCAAGTCATGAAGCATCTTGCCGGCAGACAAAGACCTAGCGTTGATGATGGCAAAGATTTCTGGCATGGTCCTCTAGCTGCTTTTGAGAGATACGATAATGGTTTTTCAAGGTATGATGCATTTCCTTCTGGTCATACCATTGTGGCATGGGGAATGGCAACCGTCATCGCAAAACAATACCAAAATCATATCTGGGTACCATATACCATGTATACTCTTGCAACAGCAGCAGGACTGTCTAGAGTTACTGAAGATACTCATTGGCTCTCAGATGTTATTGTAGGTGGTAGTTTGGGTTATGCTATTGGTAATTTTATTCATAAGAGTCATGAAAAAACAAATTGGACATTATTTCCAAAGTTTAATGGAGACAACAAAGAAATGTCATTGATGATTCGTTTCTAAACAAAACGATTAAATCGTCTTATCTTGTTCAATAAACTGCACTTATGAATTCTGCATATTCCACTACTCCACTGGCAAAAAAATTAGGGCTTAAGTCCGGTTATACCATGCTAACTCATAGACTGCCAAAGCAATATTTTGACTTGTTTTCTGACTGGCCGGAAGATGTCACCGTAAAAACAACAATGGATACTAAAGAAGCGGATTTCATTCACCTTTTTGTCAAGACTATAGAAGAGCTTAAACAGATTGCTCCAACATGTAAACAAATTTTAAAAAAAGATGGCCTTCTATGGATAAGCTGGCCAAAGGGAACTTCTTCTATATATACCGATTTGAAAAGAGATATTATCAGAAACTATTTGATTGATCTGGGCTTGGTAGATGTAAAAGTCGCCTCTATAGATAAAGATTGGAGTGGATTAAAGTTTGTTTACCGCCTTAAGGACAGATAAGTACCCTATTGCGAATATTTTATTGATCGTAGAAAATTCTCGAATAACTTAAAGGTCTCTTCCATATCACTTCAACAACAATATGCCAATTTTAACCAATAACTATCATCGCATTCAGGATGCCTAGGAAGCAAACATTATAGTTAACTCTACGACACACTAGCACTAATAAGCCATTAAATGCCACAACTCAACAGAATTCTTCAGATAACAAGAACTATCTTTTTCTAATTTTGGAGAAGTCTAACGTCAACATTATTTCTCAACACAAGTGATCAACTACGCCATTAATCATTCATGAATTCCGGACATCCTTTTAAGTATTATACAAAAGCATTTATTTTATAGCTTTAGAAATACAATTTAAAATGATTAAAACATGATTCTTGGTGTTGCTTCTTGGTTAAGCGAAAAATTAGGCTGGGATGTTTCTTTGATTCGTATTGCCTTTGTGATTTTAGTTCTGTTTTTCGGAACCGGTATTGGGTTCTACCTCATCCTATGGATTGTAAAACTCCTTTCTAAATAAGGAAGAGAAATTAATTGTAACTCCTCAAAACATAGGCACAAGACCCCGCAGTTATTAAACCCAGATCAAATTGTGAAAAATGATTGTCACCAACTGGGATGTTTTCATCTTCAAAGCGATGAATGATTCGCTCCTCAGCATTTCCTGTCCCCTTTTGCACTTCATCTAAAATGATTTCAAGCATTTGATCGGTATAATCCTGAATCGACAATTTGTTGTCTAAAAAAGCTCTTAATTCTGATGGAGACGATGTAATCGTTTTCATTATACATCAAATCTAAAGAGCAATCTCCAAAAAAAACTCACGGAAAATGAGTAGATCAACATATACCTTATATAAAATAAGTTTGGTGGATAATTTAATCCTCCTTTTCCTCCATCAATATTGGCTTGCCTAAGCCATGCATATCAATCAGATAAATCATTGAAGCAAATGAAGCTGCGCCCAACTCTAATTCTCTTCGATGTACATTTTCAAAGACATCCGTATCTGAATGATGATGATCGAAATAACGCTGGTCATCAGGCCTCAAACCAATCAAAGGGACTCTCTGTTTTTTCAATGGTGCAATATCTACTCCACCCCAACCTTTGTCAAAGATATGAAGCTTATAAGGCTTCAGTAAGCTTGCCCAGGACTGCATGATCTTGAGTTGTTCCGGACTGCCGTCCATTGTAAAACCACGTGGGACAAAGCCACCGGCATCACTCTCCAATGCAGCAATGTGTTTTTCTCCCTTTGCAATGGCACTATCGGCATAGGTCCAGCCTCCACGATTACCATTTTCCTCATTCATAAAAAGCACACAGCGCAATGTACGTTTCGGTTGATATCCACTGTATTTCATCAAGCGCAAAGCTTCAATGGAATGAACAACTCCGGCTCCATCATCATGAGCGCCCTCCCCTACATCCCAAGAGTCAAGGTGTCCACCAAATGTGATGATTTCATCCGGAAGCTCAGAACCGGTTAATTCCCCAATAACGTTATAGGATATTTTATCAGGCAAAGTTTGAGGGTTAATGTGCAGATAAGCCAAACCATTCGCCCCTTGCTTTAATTGCTCACTTAAGTAATCTGAATCCTCTATGCTTAAAGCTACCGCCGGTATTTTCTTTATACCTTCTTCATAAGACATAGACCCTGTATGTGCGTGCTTATCTTTCTGATGACTTAAAGAGCGTACAAAAACAGCTACAGCTCCATGTTGTGAAGCTTTACTAGCTCCTCGCCATCTGTAACCTACACATCCACCGTAGGCTTCACCTGTACTGATCAGTCTCCTGTCTAAAGCACGATTAAAGAACACTATCTTACCACTTACATTCTCTTCACCTAAACTATCTAACTCCTCAAAGCTTCTAACTTCAATCACCTCAGCTTCGATTTTACCATTTGAAGCCACAGAACCGCCAAGTGTTTTAATGCTCATCTTTCTTTTTGCAAAGCCAGCTTCTTCTATGTCGCCCCTTTGCCAGTGCGGCACTTTTACCGGCATTAACCACACACTATCAAAGTCGTAGCTTTCCAATAGTTGCTTGGCCCATTTCACAGCCTTTTCTGCTTCAGGTGAACCACTTAATCGAGCTCCTACATCTTTACAAAGAGAGCGTAAGTTTTCATAAGCATGACCTTCAGTCAATGCAATATCAAAAATTTGTCTGATCTTCAATGAATCTGATTGCTGTGCGATGAGTCCTTGACTCAAGAAATATACAAGAAGAGTAATCTTAAATTTAAGCATAGGGGTCATAATATCGAGCGTAAAGATAAAGATGTACATCTTATTTTTTATCTGTGAAAGCACTCGTCTTATTTCTATCAAAGCATTATCTTTATTGAAAAGCAATTGATGGATCCAAAAGAAATAATCAATCAGTTTTATAATGCTTTTGCTCAAGGAAATGCAAAAGCCATGAATAAGCATTATGCAGAAAAGGTATGTTTTAAAGATCCTGCTTTTGGTTCTTTGAAAAATGAACGTGTTAAATTCATGTGGCTAATGCTTTTGAGTCAAAAAAGAGATGACACTTCAATTACTTATGAAATTATAGAAGTCAGCGAAAACACTGCTATAGTCAAGTGGGTTGCCAAATACCAATTCGGTCCAAAAGAAAGAAAGGTGATCAATCACGTCACATCTGAGCTTTGTCTTGAAAATCAAAAAATTGTTGAGCATTACGATGATTTTAACCTTTGGAGATGGACAAGACAGGCTCTTGGTATACCCGGATTATTGTTCGGTTGGTCTAGTTTTATGAGACAAAAAATCCAAAAACAGCTTAATAAACGTCTGGACAGATTTATAGAAAAACAGCATTAATCAACTAACAGGTTAAAGGGCTTTTAAGCTCTAGATACAGATGACTCACAAATCAATCATTTACCTTATCTAAACATTTTTGCAATTGATTTTGGGAATACCCCAGCCGATACATTAAATAAACCTGATAATATTTAAACTGTAGGTTAAAAAGCCCATGCTTACGATATTTTCGTGCCGATGTCATTAAACTTAAATTGATTTTATGCAAAGGCGAATACTTTCTCGCTCTTTGAATAATATCATTATCTTCCAGCAAACTGAAGCTCTCATCAAAGCCACCAATTTGAAAAAACAAAGCTCTCTGTATCCATAAACCTTGATCTCCAAATTGGAAAGGAAGTGCTTTGTATTTTGAGAAGTGAGCATTACTTTCTAAAAACCAGTGTTTCCAATCAAATCGCAATCTAAAATTGGCCAATAAGATTTCATTCTTAATCAATTCATTAAGCACCGATAAGAGATCAAATGACCAGGAAACATCGCAATGTAAAAACATTAGCCAATCTCCGATTGAAGAATTTGCTCCGGCATTCATTTGCTTGGCGCGACCTTTTTCAGTTTGAATACAACTCCAGCCTTCTTCAATAAGATATTCAGGTGTTCCGTCCCGACTACCTCCATCTACAAAAATGACTTGGCAGCTTGACTGTAATTTCTTAACGTGATTCAGAAAAACATCAACTGTCTGTCGTTCATTTAAGACGGGAACAATGATGCTAATCTGATTTCTTCTCATTATTGGAAGCCTTGAAATAATATCTCCACAGCTCTTGGAAGGTATCAAATTCTTCTCTGTAGAAAAGTCCTATTCCCTGTGTATAAGGGCTCACATTCTGAAGTAAATTATTATTGGTAGAACGATTAAAGCCTCTTAGCCTAAAACGGCCATCTCTACTGATCTTATACTCTGCCGAAAACTCGCCAATAAAATTAGTATTCTGTTGGTCATCAGATACATTATTTGAATTTGTATACCCCAAATTTCCATCTAAAACAAGACGTTCATTAAACACTTGTGTTGATAAAGAGAGATCCAACTCTTCATTCGTTATCTCATCACCGGGTCTGTAATTGACACCAATATCAAACTGATTACTCATTTTTGACAACCAATTGCTCAATTGATTGGAAAGCAGTTCATAACCATTATTTATTCCCGGAGTCCCACGATCTACCTGATCTTGGTTAGCAATTCCGGAACTTGGTGGCAAGAATCGATTTAACATGAGCAAACCAAACACCTGCTGATTCATCTCCTGTTTATTCACGTCACTAGAGTTGAGATATAAAATACTTTGTAACCTTCTTTTCACCTCCTCACCTGCCGTTGGTATACGAATATCAAAATTGATTTCAGGGTTAAGCAGTGCCTCACTCAATTTTAACTCCAATTCAACAGGGACTCTGCGTCTTGTATTGGTGGTAGAATCCTCAGGCATAATATCATAAAGACTTGCCCTTAAGTTGTAAATCGCATTAATATTGATGATGGCATTATAAGGATCTCCATCCCATGAAATGGAAGAACCTTCGGCTATTTTAAACTTCTTATTGATAATGTTTTGCAGTGTGAAGAGGTAATCTCCCTTTTGTACAAAGTATTGACCATAAATATTAAAATCACCAAGAGTATTGATTTCGAGCTTCAAGTTACCTTCTCCGGTTGCTTTCATCACGTCACCGACTTGCTCATCAAATATGATCTGGACATTGGTCTCAGGGTCAACTTTAAGGTCAAAGTTCATTTGGATACCATTAAGATCTAGTTCCGGCTTTTCCTCCTCTTGAAGGTGACTGTTGGTAAAGGTCAGATAGTTGACACCTGAAACTTCTACACCATCACTTATCGGGATATTAAAACTAGTCCCCTTTTTAGAAGTGACATCGATTTCAAGTATCATTTGATCGGCATACCCTGCTATGTTTGCTGTTCCGCTTACAATAGCCTTTCCATAGTATAGGTCATTCTGTGTTGAGTTGGTGTTTAAGCTCAGAAAGTTTTCAAACTCAAGACCGATATCCATATTAAAGTCGTGATAGTTATCATGGAAAATAGTCCCCGTACCAATTGCTTTAGCTCCTTGTTCATCGTAAATCTCAATTAAATTGAACCCGATGAAATCAGGCTCTATAATAATTTCATCGTCGATAAAATAGCTCGTATTTAAATAATCGATCTTAAAGCCTGACTTTTCCAAATTCAACTTACCTCTAATCAGAGGCTTATAGGGCTCACCATGAATTGTTAGTATACCGTCTAAGTTACCACTTACATTGCTCAGGTAGTCCGTTAAATAAGGCTTGAGTAACTCCATTGGAGTGTGGTTAAAGTCCAATTTTAAATCCAAAGAATTTTCAGTCTTAAAAGGATAAAGGTTTCCTTTCAGGTTGAACTTTTCCGAATTTTTATCACCCAACTTTGCATTGATCTTAAAGGCTTCTTTTTGTGGATACCATGTGCTCTTAATGTATGAATCTCCTATATAGGTATCGTTTATTTCCAATTGGTCAATTTGCAAATCAGAACTCAATGTAAGATCGTGATAAGCATTTTTCAGATGTGCAAAACCATTGGCTGTTCCTTTAAGGTCTAAAACTCCTTCAGGAAGAAGAGCAGTTAAATAGGCCAACTGAATATTCTGAAGATTAAGATTCAAACTATCTCCGTCTTGATTATTTACATTTCCATTTAAAGAGATGGCTTGAGAAGAATTACTCAAGCCCAGATTCTCAAGAGCAATTGAGAATGTATCAAGCACTATGTTATTTGGCTCTGTAATGTTCCATAAAGAATTTTTAAGTGTAAACGAAGAATTGAAAAAGCTAAACTCCATGCTATCCAGTCGATACAAAAAACCATCTATATTAAACTGCCCTTTATTTTTACTTTGACCCTGCTGCCCCCAAGTCATCTGACTTTTACTTTTTCCATTCTTAAGATTAGAGTAGAATCTGACTTCATCAATGTGAACTCTATTAAACGCAAGAGCTTGAGAAACAAACGTTAGGCTTAGACTATCAAAAGAGGAGTTCAGTTTCAAATCAGGGTGATCAAAATAAATGGGACCATAACCAAGTTCTCCTGAGCTAAGAATCAATTCACTTAAATGATTCTCTGTGTTGAATATCCCATATATCTCTGTATTGGTATCTACTTTCAATTCAGGCCATAAAACGTCGTTAAGAACAGTCATATCTTTTAACAAAAAGCTAAACTTAAAGTCTTGCTTTGCCTTGAATTGACGAGTACTCGACTTCAAGGGAGTATAATATTCAATGTATTTTAATATCGCATTGGGCAAATCCTCTAAATATATTTGTCCCTCAAGTTGTGCATCCATTATGCTCGAAAAGACCTCTATAGAGCGCTGAGTAGGCTTCCCGGAAGCTTTAACACTCACACGATCCACCACATGTTTGTATTTAGAATCTCTGTATGAGATCGAATCAAAACGAGCCGACCCTTTTACTTTATCTACATCTATCCCTTTAAAATCTAATCTGGCATTAAAGCTCAACTCAGTCATGCTATCATTTTCATGAAACAGATTCAACTTTGATAACTTACTCTCAATGACGCTAATATCAAATTTTGATATCGGTTCTTCTTGGCTTAAGTCAATTAAACCGGAAAAGTCAAGCTTTAAGTTTTCATCTCTTAATGTTAAGTCACCATGAAACCTTCTGTCACTAATTTCACCAAAGACATTTATATCATTGTATTCATAATCATTAAGTGTAAGTGCTTGTATTTTTGCATCAACTTTTGCCTCAACCTCATTGATGCTTATTCCGGAACCTTGAATATGGGCTGACAAACCTACTCTACTAAGATTTTTGAAATCAATAAACTCTCCAATTCTAAACTCTTCTGAAAATACTTCTCCAGTATAGCTGAATTTTCCATTTTCAGCTTCACTCATTAGCAAATCAGTTTTTACAGTTCCTAATGCGGTGTGCAAACTACCATATGCTACAAAATCATTGTAAAACCCTGTAAAGTCTCCCTTAAAATTAATCTGCCCAAGTTCTTTGAAGTTATCGGGAACATCCAAAGTATTTTTTTCCTTAAAAGGAGGATAAGGAAGGGAACTTAAGCCCTCAGCATCTGTCGTTAAGTTCTTTAGCCTAAGATGCATATAGGTTTCCTCAATATTGGGTAAGCCCCTGAGGTCAAATTTTCCTTCAAATGTCAGCTTATCTTCAATGGCTATCTCAACTTTTCGACCGCTGATATTATCAACTGTTCCAACTACGAGACCATTTAGAGTTAAGCGACTTGTCAAACCTTTTAATTCTTCAACAAAGTAGCTTAAATCTGACATTGCTAGTATTGAATTCTCAAAATCTGCCTTAAGCTTCACTTTTGAAATGAAATCACCGAAATCTGAAAACTGCTTAAACTCCATTGAATAATGAGCCTTAAGCTTTGTATATGGAGTAATGATATTAAGATGCTGAAAATCCATAAGGCAATCATTCATCTTAAAATCTGCATTTAAGGTGTCTAAGTGAAAGCCTTTCTTCTCATGCAAACTCAAATGGTTTATCCTGCTATCAACCTCTGAATTGATTAATTTAAAATCAGAACCTCTAAGCATTAAATCCGAAACTTCTATGTGATTATAATCAATTTGATTTTCAGAACTATCAGAAAAATTAAAATCATGAAAGTGAAATCTCAAATTATGGAGATCGTAATTCCGTACTGTCAATTGAAATAGAGAAGTATCCTCGCTCTCATTTTCTAAAATGGCAGTTAAAAAGTCAAGATTATAGCTTGTTGAATCAATGGAATACAGGTTCAGATATGCATTATTTACCTCCAGTTTTCCCAACTGTATCTTCGCAAAGCTTCTATCTATGTATTCCATAGAAAATCCCAGCTTGTTTACAGATATCAAAGTATCGCTTAATTGGTCCTTCACCACAAATCCCCTAAATACCACTGCATTCGGAAAATCTATCTGAACTTTATCTATACTAACCTCTGTTTTCCACTTATCAGACAAATAAGCTGTTATCCTTTGTGCAAGATAAGTTTGAAAGGCATGACTGTTTACCACTAATAATACGGGTAAAAACAGGATAAAAAGAACAAGCATTATCCATAATGCTATTTTAATTGTCTTTCTGATGCTTTAAGGTTTACTTTTGTCAAAATTCAGCATTATAAGCCTAATATTTGTGACTAAGACCATCCGAATACTTGGAATTGAATCCTCTTGTGACGAAACATCTGTTGCCATTTTGGAAGATGGCAAAATCCTCGCCAATTTAATCGCCAATCAAGAAGTGCATAGTAAATATGGAGGAGTGGTGCCTGAACTGGCCTCACGTGCACATCAGCAGAACATTATTCCAACATGTGTAGAAGCTCTAAAACAAGCAAATCTAGAACTTCATGAGATGGATGCGATAGCTTATACGCAAGGCCCGGGGTTACTCGGCAGTTTATTGGTAGGTTCTTCTTTTGCTAAAGGTTTATCACTTGGAACGGGACTTCCATTACTGGAGGTTAATCACATGCAGGCACATATCTTAGCTCATTTCATCAAAGACAATGAAAGTACACCTGAACTCCCATTTCTTTGCCTGACGGTAAGTGGAGGACATACGCAGATTGTTTTGGTAGAAGCACCTCTAAAAATGAAGATCATTGGGCAGACTATAGATGATGCAGCGGGAGAAGCTTATGACAAAGTAGCCAAAATGCTTGGACTGCCCTATCCGGGTGGACCGCTAGTGGATCAGTTAGCTCAGAAAGGAAATCCAAAGGCTTTCCAATTTACCGCAGGAAAGGTCAAGGGGTTTGATTTCTCATTTAGTGGCTTAAAAACCAATGTGCTTTATTTTCTCAAAAAAAAGCAAGCTGAGGATCAAGGTTTTATCGAAATGAATAAAGAAGATTTATGTGCGTCTATTCAGAATACCATCTGCAGTAATCTAATTAATACTCTGGAAAAAGCAGCTAAAAAATACGGGGTAAAGCAATTGGCCATTGCAGGAGGAGTTTCTGCGAATAGTGAACTTAGAAAGAGGCTAAAAGATTTGGAGAGTAAAGGTTATAAAACGCACATTCCTAAATTTAGCTATTGTACGGACAATGCTGCCATGATTGCAATGGTTGGCTATTTCAAATATCTCGAAAAGGATTTTGGCTCTTTAAGTCGCATCCCTTCACCCCGCTCAACTTTTTAGAAAAGTTAAAGTCCGGGCCAATAAAATTTGGGCATGATCTGGAAGCTCGGATTCCCCATAAGGATGCCTACCACCGAAAACATGATTTGCTCCATCTATCAATACTAGGTTAGCACTTGAATTCAATTGACTTAGTTGAATGGCTTCCTGATGTGAAACCGCATTATCTTCAGTTCCATGCAGAATAAGCCATGGTTGCCTAATCTTTTCTGCAGCTTTTAAAATATCTAAAGTGTCTCGGTTCTCGAAAAGGTCTTCAACAAAAGAGTAATTCATTGGCATATTTTGCCCTGTTCTTTTATTTTGAATGTAATGAACTCCTGTCTCTTGCCAAGTTCTCATCTCATTTTCATTTGGAAGTCTGGCATAAAAGTCAGAGACACTGGCCCAACATATTAACTTCTTTATTCGATCATCTTTTGCAGCATGTAATATGGAAATTCCTCCTCCTCTGCTATGTCCAATTAGATGAATATCCTTCAAATTCATCTGAGCATGTGCAGGAAAAGTATCTTGGTGAATTAGGTCCATGACGCAATTTAAATCGCTTAGCTCTTTCGTATATGTATTTTGAGCAAACGCATCTAAATCTGGAAAATCCATTGGGTTTTCAAGCGTCCCTCCATTATGACTAAAGTTAAACTTTATCACAACAAAGCCCTTTTGACACAGCTTTTCAAACAATAAATTCCAAATGCCCCAATCCTTAAATCCTTTAAATCCATGAGCAAAAACAACAACAGGAAACCGACCAACTTCACTAGGATAAAAAACGTCTATTAAAGAGAGTTTATCATGAGCTGCCTTAAATTTCAGGTTGCATTTTTTTACTATTTTCATGCTTAAGTTTAATTAACTTGTTTATGAGTTATGAGAAGTTTTTTCAAATTTAGCTTTTTGTTTGCCGCATTATTCGCTTTTCGCCTGTCGGCTCAAATAGAAAGTCATGAGATGCCTCCAAGTTTTTTTGAAAATAATCACAAAACTTTAACACCTAAAATTTCTATCCCTAAACCTGATCTTACTCTTTTAAAAACAGAAGATCTTGAAGAAGATCAAATCAAGCATATTCCCAAACGCTTTGGAGTTGAAGAAAAAGTAAATATCAATTTGAGCAATTCCGGCCAATGGGAATCTCTTCAAAATGGTAGAATGATTTGGAAACTCATTTTAGAAGGGAAAGAGGCAAAAAGCATTAATCTCAATTTCTCCAGCTTTTATTTACCTGAGTCTGCACAACTTTTTCTGTCTAACCATGACTACTCAGATGTCATTGGCGCCATTACCTATAAAAACAATAAAATAGACGGACTTTTTGCAACTCGTCCATTAAAGGGCGACTTTTTGAGAATTGAATTAATCGTTGATTCTACAGAGCAGCAAGCCATCAATTTTGTCATCTCCGGGGTTGTTTATGGCTATAGAGGTTTCTTTTCAAATAGCGAAAAAACCTTTGGTGCTTCAGGAAATTGCAACGTTAATGTTGAATGTGAAGCGGGTAAGTATTGGAGAAACATTGCATCTTCTGTGGTTCTAATTACAAGTGCTGATAATACGCGACGCTGTTCAGGAACTTTATTGAACAATACCAGTCAAGATTCTACCCCCTATATTTTATCAGCTGCTCATTGTCCTATACAAACGAATTCGGTTTTTATATTTGATTATAAAAGTCCAAACTGCAGCCCTAGTGTCGATGGAAGTCTTCATAAGTCAGTTAGCGGGGCATATTCCAGAGCATTTAGCAATAGAACAGATTTTCATCTTCTAGAATTAAGTTCTCCCATTCCAAGCTCGTATAATGTGACTTATGCTGGTTGGGATGCAACAAATCGGATTCCGATTAAGACAACGGCACTTCACCACCCGAGTAATGACGTCATGAAAATCTCTCATGATGATGATCCTCCTATAACGACTGGTTCATGGGGTTCTTCGGGTACATCACACTGGACGGTTGAAGGTTGGGATCTGGGAACGACGGAGGGCGGTTCATCAGGTTCAGGACTTTTTGATGAATTCCAAAGAGTTATAGGGCAATTGGAAGGCGGTGCTGCAGCATGCAACAGAGATTTGGAAGATTACTATGGAAAAATTGCAGAATCCTGGATAGGAAATGGCAATCCTTCAGGGCAGCTCAAACATTGGCTTGACCCAAGTAATTCAGGACAATTGAAAACGGATCCGATGATGACAGATATTCCTGTAAACCAGTGGGATTTTGCAAGCATCTATATCCATAACCCGGTAGGACTGGTCTGTGGCGAGGATAGTTTGACAACATATGCCTTAGTTAAAAACTATTCATCCGACTTGACTAACAACTTAAAAATAGTGTATCGAATCAATACGAAAATCGATACCATAGAATGGACAGGCAACAGCAATTATGGCGAAGTGCTTAAAATCGACTTACCAACACTTCCTCTATCCGATAGTGCAAATCGAATTGAAATAACAGGTTTTATTCCCGATGTACCAGTTGCCACAAATACATCAAACGACACGATTGGCTTTGATATTTGGGCCGTCAAAATACCCTCGCCCATATACATGACATTCAAAACTGATAATTATGGCGAGGAAACAAGTTGGGAAATCAGCACCTTAGACAATACAACTCTATTTATGGGAGGCACTTTTCAAAACATTAACGGAGGCAAAATATATAGAGATACCATTTGTCTATATGACAGTTGTTTTAATTTTAAAATCTATGATGTTTATGGAGATGGATTCAATGATCCAACTGGTTCAAATGGTAATGGTTATGCTTTAATAAGAAATGCAAAAGGAGACACCTTGGTTTTTGAAAACAATTTTAAGTCTGCATCCAAAACAACTTACTTCTGTAATCAGAATGTTAATTCTTTAGCTGAGAATGAGTCTAAAAGCAGCTTCAAATTATTTCCCAACCCTATACAATCAGGTAGTAAAGTAAGTATTTCGTCTGACTTTAAATACGATAAAGTGAATATCTATGACTTAAACGGTCGACTTCTAATTGAGCTCAATGAGAAAAAAGAAACATTTCAAATCCCAAACTTAAAAAGCGGTACCTATATCATGGAAATCAGTTCCAAAAAGTACGTTCAAGTCAAAAGACAAAAGCTAATCATCTATAATTAAGAAGTCTCGGTTCTGAAGGGAATCGGATACCTAATATCATTTAAAACAAACTTAAGCTGCTCTTATTACGTCTCATCTATGTAGCCTTGGCGTATTAAAAACCATGATGTCTGGATGTTTAAATACTTAAATTTGTTAAATGAATCGTTTGAATAAAATCATATTAATCATTGCTCTTCACCTTTCTTTTGGATTAAATGCTCAAATTGAAACCAATGAGCTTCCTCAAAGTTTTTTTGAAAATGGAAACAAATCACAAGCAGATGTTGTAAAGCTTTCTCAACCTGATTTAAAAGCATTATCCAAACAAGATGAACTTGAAGATCAGATAAAAGATATGCCATGGCGGTTTGGTATTGAAGAAGCGGTTAATATTAACATTCATGAAGATGGCACATGGAAGACTCAAACCAATGGCAGCTTGTTATGGCAATTAGATATTCAAGCTGATTACGCAAAATCAATTAACTTGAATTTCTCAAAGTTCAAACTTCCCGGTACAGCGAAGTTTTTCATTTCTAATGCTGACTATACAGATATTCTAGGAGCATTGACTTCTTCAAACAATAAAGAAGACGGTCATTTTGCAACCAGACCGGTACGCGGCGACTTAATCCATCTGGAATTAACCGTGAGTTCTTCGGAAAAAGAAGATATTGAGTTTATTACATCAGGCATTGTCTATGGCTATCGCGATGTTTTTGAGAAGACCCGAAAGACCTTTGGGTCCTCAGGAAATTGTAACGTAAACATCAATTGTAACGAGGGCGAATTCTGGCAAGACATAAAAAGATCCATTGTATTAATCACCCGTTCTAACAATACCAGATTATGCACCGGGACGCTCTTAAACAATGTTCGACAAGATTCAATACCTTATATACTCACTGCATCTCATTGTGGATTACAAACCAGTTCTGTCTTTATCTTTAATTATGAAAGTCCGAACTGCAGTCCAAATGCTGACGGTAGTCTGGCTCATTCTGTTAGTGGTGCCAGCTCTAAAGCAATTAATACCAACTCCGACTTTCATCTTTTTGAATTAAGCAGTTCGATCCCGAGCAGTTATAATGTTTATTATGCAGGATGGGATGCAACAAACAGAATACCTGAGCAGACAACAGGCATCCATCATCCAAGTAGTGATGTGATGAAAATATCGCACGATTATGACTCTCCCATTACCAGTGGGTATTATACTTTAAACGGCACTAGCCATTGGATGGTCTTAGATTGGGATGTAGGTACAACAGAAGGAGGTTCATCCGGTTCTGCTCTTTTTGATGAGTATCAAAGAGTAATTGGTCAACTGGAAGGAGGAAACGCCGCATGCGGTAATGATCTTGAAGATTATTATGGCAAGTTCGCCGTTTCATGGAATGGTTCAGGAAGTTCCACTAATAGTCTAAAACACTGGTTAGACCCTGACAATACCGGAACTTTAAGCATCAATGGTATGCTTAGCGCAGCTCCTTCAAATCAATGGGATTTTGCCAGCATTTTCTTAAAAAAGCCTTCGGATTTAAGTTGTAATCTGGACAGTATCGAGACTTATTTACTGCTTAAAAATTATTCTGACATTACGGTGAACACGCTTCGTATTCTCTACGAATTCAATGGTGTACTCGATAGCGTTAATTGGAATGGCTCCAGCACTTATCCTGATATTTTTAAAATTGATTTCCCAAAACTAAAACCGATTAATGGCACTAATACCCTCTTGATTACTAAAATAAAAGGGGCTAATCCCTACTCAACGACCAACTCATCTAATGATTCTTTAGGCTTTGAATTTATTGCTGTTCAAAACCCCATCTCTGTTATTGTGACTTTAAAAACGGATGATTACGGTGATGAAACCAGTTGGGAGGTTCAAAGTAACTCAAGCAATCCAACACAATACTACTCCGGTGGCCCATACCCGAGAGTAAGCGGAGGGAGAACATACAGAGATACCATTTGCCTTTATGACTCTTGTTTCAATTTTGTATTAAAGGATTCTTATGGTGACGGGTTCAATGACCCTAGCGGTTCAAATGGCAATGGTTTTTTACTTTTAACGGACACAAACGGAGACACATTGGCTTTTGAAAATGACTTTAGAACAAGTTCCAAGTCTATTCCATTTTGTTTAAACCTATCTACTTCAATTACTGAACGAAAATCTGATGATAATATCTTCAACATCTATCCCAACCCTCTAAATAAAGGAGAAGATTTATATTTTGACTCAAATGAAAAAGGAACCAGAGTGCTTATTTATGATTACAACGGCAGGCTTGTTTTAGAGAAAATTTTAGAAAAAGATCAGATATCCGATTCTTCGCTGAATCTTAATTCCGGTCTCTACTTGATAGAAATTCTAGATCAAAAAGGAGACGTATTAGGAAGGAAAAAATTAATTGTTACAGAGTAAAGTCCTTTACTTACCCCAAACGTGTCTATTCTTATGTTTGGAATTGCCCATTCCCGAACCGGAGTGAACACGAGATTGACCTTTTTTACTTCCACTACAAGAAGTAAATACCATCAGACTTGAAAGAAAAGTAACTAAACTTAAGAGTGCAATTAATCGTTTCATTTTTATCTGTTTAAAATCCGGTAAGGGATATATCCTTCATAAACCCTCACACCTGCATTGCATGTACCATCTTTTGGTTGAATGTTGTAATTCATTGTAATACGAATTCTTCCCGCTCGGTTCTTGATTTTTGCAAACCACTCGCCGTTCAAACCCAATTGAATGTTGTTCTGATCTTTGTCTAGCAAACCTACTGCCAATTCGTTAAAATCAAAATCTCTGTAACAGATCATGTATTTATCAGAAAGTGCGGCAATTTGCGAGGTGACTTCATTCGTATTTTCAAAAAACTGCAAAGAACCATTATAAGTTGCCCCGGATGAAGTCGGCTCAACTCTAAAATAAATACTATCTATCACCTGAGGAGCATTACCTCCCACCCCATCAGTATCATAAAGCTCAAAAGAGCCTGAATTGGTAGAGTCGAGTTTATCAACGATATTGAATATTATCCGATTAGGGTGAATAGACCCCGTATTTACACCCTGATCATCTTGATCGTCATCATCATCTTTATCACATGCTACTGTCATTAATCCGGCCACTATTACCAAAGTGAAGTAAAAAAGTCTTTTCATATTCAAAATCTTAAAAACAAAAATAGAGAAGTTAATTTTAGGTTAAGACGAAAAAGAGCCATAAAATGTGACCACCCTCCCTTCCAATTTTAGATCATTTAACACTTTTATTAAAGTCAATCCCTTTTATAATTATAAACAACCAAGCTGTAAATCAATATAGATTAATGATAATCAATAACAAAGAGTATAACCAATAAACTTAATGCAACTTAGATGCAATTAAAAGAGTTCTTTATATATTTGCATCCAAGTTGCATTAACAATTGCTTTATGCATAAATCTAAAGAAATCAAATATGTCTATTTGGGTTGTTGGTCACCTCATACTATCCAATAACCATATCACATTCAATTTTTCAATTTTAGAAAATCCATGAAGCCATTCTTAGTGCTATTTACTTTTTTATTTATGTGGTCATCGCTGTCATTTGCCCAAAAAGATACCTGTAATATTTCGATTAAGGGGCAGGTATTGGACATAGATACTAAGGAACCCATCCCCTATGCATCTGTAAAGGTTAGTGGAAAAAATAAGTTTACGATGACCAATGTTGAGGGAAAATTTACGCTCAATGGCTTATGCTCTGACGAAAGCACCTTGGTGATCTCTTGCTTTGGTTATTGTGATACCCTCTGTCAACACAATCATCACCACGATCATTCTTCTCATTTCTATTTGACTCAGAAAGTCCAAAAGTTAGATGAAGTAGTTATAAAAGCCGAACAGTTAAAAAGTAAAGGAACTGAATCCATATCTCAAGAAATCATTAAGAAAGAAGATATAGTTGTCAGCCCATCTCAAACTCTGGCTTCAACCATTGCCAATGTGGACGGCATTACTTTTACTTCAACAGGAACTAATGTGCAGTTACCGATTATTCATGGTTTATATGGCAATCGGGTTTTGGTTTTAAACAATGGTTTGAAACATGGTTTCCAAAATTGGAGTAACGATCATGCACCTGAAATAGATGTGACATCAGCCAATTCTATTACAATTTTAAAAGGAGCTTCAGGTGTGCAATTTGGTCCTGAAGCATTAGGTGGAGCGATTATTATTGAAACCAACCCATTGCATCTGAATGAACCTTTGAGTGTTGATTTAGGTACAGCATATCAAACAAATGGCCGTGGTTACTCTGCTAACTTTGGATTGAACCAAGGGTTTAAAAAGTGGAGCTATTACATTAATGGAAACCTTTCACGAGTAGGAGATCGCAATAGTCCCGACTATATGTTAAGCAACTCAGGTAAAGAGGAACAATCGGCGAGTTCAGGTTTGAGGTTTCATCATAAGAAGTTTGATTTAAAATTTCAGTACAGTTATGTTGAACAAAACTTAGCATTTTTAAGAGCCTCAATTGCCGAAAGTGCAAATTCCTTCATCAAGGCAATAAATGCAGAAAAGCCGGACTCTGATTATATTAAACCATTTTCTTACGAAATTAAAGAGCCGAATCAACTAACTGCACATCACTTAGCGAAAGCAGAGTTAGGTTGGTGGTATTCAGATCATGCAAAATTGACTTTGAGGGCTGGTAGACAAATGAATTATCGGCAAGAGTTTGATGTGAGGAGAAATGCTGAAAAGCCAATTATTGATTTGGATTTAATCACTTCTGATTATCAATTAGAATGGAAGCACACAGAAAAATTCCATTTAGACGGTTTAGCTGGTTTACAATACTTTGAGCAAGAAAATTTAAACAATCCAGGAACAGGCACCACTGCTTTTATTCCCAATTATGTGACAAGAAGATGGAGCGCCTTTATTATTGAAAGTACGCACATAGGAAAAAATAGTATTGAGCTAGGATTGAGAGTTGATGCCGAAAATAATTATATCGCGGGAAGAGAAACAAATCAGGAACTATTTATTGATGATTTTAATTTCAATAATCTGACTGCCTCTATTGGTATAGTTAGAAAAATGTCTGATCAAGTATCATTCAGGTCAAACATAGGCTCTGCTTGGAGAACACCAAACATGGCAGAATTATACAGTTTCGGACAGCGTGGATTTAAAAACTCTTATGGTTTACTAAGGTATTATACAAACAGTGAAGGCAAGATCAGAACAAATAGAGTCACTGAATTTAGAAACAGTGATGTAAAAGTAGAAAAGGGCTATAAATTTATTAATGAATTAGAAATCAACAAAAATAAAAACAGGCATGTCATTACGGCCTATGCCAATTATATAGAAAATTTTATCTTCGACAGACCTTATGCTGTTCTTGGCACGATTAGGGGGCCTATGCCAGCTTTTATTTTTGATCAGGCCGATGCTTTTTTTGCCGGTTTAGATTATAGTTGGAAGAATGAATTAACTAAGCACCTATCGAGCAAATTCGGCTTAAGTTATCTTTTTCCTTTCAATTTAGATGATAAGGAATCACTAATCAATCAACCGCCGATTCAAGTCAATTATGAATTAAAGTTGAAGATGAATGACTTTTGGAAATTCGAATCTTCAAGCATTAGCCTGATGCCCACTTATACTTTTCAACAGTTCCAAGCACCACGAACCGTTACACCTGAAGAATTGATAGACAGAGAGGTAATTGTCGATGCCAATTCTGAAATTTTTGACTTTGCGGATGCACCTGATGGCTACTTTTTATTGGGAATTGCTTGGAATTTCAAATGGAAGAGTTTCACCGGAGGCATTAGAGTGGAAAACGCTCTGAATACCTCCTACAGAGATTACTTGAACGAGATGAGATACTTTGCAGATGAAGTCGGTAGAAATGTCATATTTAACTTAAACTATAAATTCAAATCCAATAATAATTAAATAGAAGAGGGAACTCCTCCCTTAACAAAATGAATAATTAAATCATAAACACTTAAACATTTATAACATGAATACTTTAAACAAATTTAGAAAGTATGGCTTTATAGCCGTAGTATGTGCAACTGCAGTATTAACTGCTTGTGATAAAGATGATGATGATGACGTAACTCCTGTAACTAATCCTCCAGTAGAGAATGAAGAAGAGGTAATCACTGATGTTAAATTAGTTTTCACCAATACATCTGATTCAACTGACATTGTAGAGGCCAGAGCTCAAGATCCTGACGGTGAGGGTGTACAAGAATTGATGATTCTAGACACCATAAGATTAGACATCAGTAAGACTTATGAACTTACTTATGAGATCTTCAATAATTTGGAAACTCCTGGTGAGGATATCGGAGATGAGATTAAAGAAGAAGATGATGAACATCAAATTTTTTACGGCTTTACAAGCGGCCTTTTTTCAAATCCTTCAGGAAATGGAAACATTGGTGCCGGCGCAACTGGAAATGTCAATTATTTAGATGAAGATTCAGATGCTCAGGATGGTTCTGGAAACCCTGTAGGTTTAATCACCAGATGGACGACTTCAGTGCTTCCAAGAACTGGTACATTCACTACTCGACTTCAACATCAACCTGATGTTAAATCAGCTACTTCTGATTATGATGACGGAGATACTGATTTTGAATTAACATTTAGATTAGAGATCAATTAGATTCTCTTAATTAGTTTTCATTTTGTTAAAAGCCCATTTCAATTGAAATGGGCTTCTTTTTTCCAAAAAAAAGCCATTAACCTTCATTTTATGATTACTCAATTTTAAATGCAACTGAGTTGCATTTAAAGTTTTTTATCTATAATATTGCAACAGTATCGCATTTAACAGAATCATCTTATGATTGATAAATTACCCGTAAGCGTTTTAAGTGGTTTTCTTGGAGCTGGCAAAACCACTTTACTCAATCACATATTACATAACAAGGAAGGCTTAAAAGTAGCCGTTATTGTTAACGACATGAGCGAGGTAAATGTGGATGCTGAATTGGTAAAAAATGAAAACACCCTATCCCGCACAGAGGAAAAACTGGTTGAAATGAGCAATGGCTGTATTTGTTGCACATTGCGGGAAGACCTCATGATTGAAGTAGAGCGTCTGGCAAAAGAAAATCGCTTCGATTACCTGCTTATCGAAAGTACTGGAATTAGTGAGCCCGTTCCTGTTGCCCAAACATTTTCTTTTGTTGATGAAGACAATGGAATTGACCTTTCCAAGTTCAGCTACATAGATACCATGGTAACGGTAGTAGATGCTTTCAACTTTTTCAAGGATTTTGGCAGTCCGGAAACCCTCATGGATAGAAATTTAACCGATATGGAAGGAGATTATCGAACCATCGTCAATCTATTAACCGACCAGATCGAATTTGCCAATGTGATCATCTTGAACAAAACAGATTTAGTAACGGCAGAGCATTTAGGCATTCTTAAAGCTGCCATTCATAAATTGAATCCATCAGCTCGAATTCTTGAATCAAGTTTTGGTAAAATATCACCTAAAGAGATCCTAAATACAGGACTATTTAATTTTGAAGAAGCTGAACAAAGTGCAGGTTGGATAGAAGAACTGAATAAAGACGAGCATACACCTGAAACAGAGGAATATGGCATTTCATCTTTTGTGTATCGAACTAAGAAGCCTTTTGATCCCAAACGATTTTGGCAGTATGTCGAAAAAAAATTTCCCGGCACTATTATTCGCAGTAAAGGACTATTTTGGTTGGCTTCCCGTCCGGAACAGGCTTTAGTGTGGAGTCAGGCGGGTGGATCTTTAAAAGCAGACAGTGCCGGAGTTTGGTGGTGCAGCATGCCTTTCGACAAACGAATACAGTACATTTCTTTCATTGAAAATCAAAAAACAATTGAAGCTGAATGGGACAAAACATTTGGCGATCGAAAGAATGAACTTGTTTTTATTGGGCAAGATATGAATGAGGAACAGATCAAGTCAGAACTCGAAAAGTGTTTATCAACTGATGATGAACTGAGTGATGGGGATTGGAGATCAGGTTATGATGATGAATGGCCTGTTCAAAGAGCATATGCTCTATAATAAAAAACCTATATAATTTATTAGAAGCTACTCAATTAGACAGAGATTAAAAGCTAACTAACAACTTTACCAGGCCATTAGGCCAAGCACATCTCACATTGTCCTAATAATAATACCTGAGCTTTTTGAATGGAATGATTAACAATATTAGGAATATGAACATCTACCGATAAACATTCCACTCTACCGCAATTGTTGCATTGAAAGTGGGGATGAACATCAATATGACTCTCTGCCGAACAATCGTGGCATTTGGCATACCACCTTAAACCATCTTTTCCACTAAAGGAATGTAATTTGCCTTCGCCTTCCATTCTGTCAAGAATTCGGTAAACTGTGGTCTTGTTCATGTCATTCCCCAATTCCTTAACCAAATCTACAACAGAAAGGGCATCATTACTTTTTTCAAATTGATGCCACACTTTTTTAACAGATGAAGTTTGCCGTTTTATTGCCATGCTGTAAAATTACCGCAACTGATTTGCAATAACAAGAATATTTTTATATTTGCAACTCAGTTGCAATAAAGTTATGATTAAGTTAAATAAAGTTTCAAAATCGTTTAAAGCACAAAAAGCTATTCATCAACTTTCCTTAAACATTTCTTCAGGAGAAATTTTCGGATTGTTGGGAGCAAATGGTGCCGGAAAATCAACGACAATTAATCTTTTGCTCGGCTTTTTAAAGGCTGATAGTGGAGCTGTTATGATTAATCAAATGGATACCGCAAAAGAAACGGCTAAAGTTCGGGAGATGATTGGCTACATTCCGGAAAATGTAAATTTATATCCTTATTTAAGCGGCATTGAGAACTTAGATTATTTCTGCCGTCTTGCTGGCTTCAGATACTCACATACTGACTTAGCTTCTTTCTTAACCACCTGTGGTTTACAAAGTGAAAGCATCAATCAGAGAGTAAAAGGCTACTCTAAAGGAATGCGGCAAAAGGTGGGCATAGCCATTGCTTATGCCAAGAAAGCCAAAGTGTATTTGTTGGATGAGCCGGCCAGTGGACTGGATCCGGTGGCAAGCAACGAACTTTCCAGATTACTGAAAGAATTAGCCGGTAATGGAGCATGCGTTTTAATGGCTTCGCATGATTTGTTCCGCGTGCGAGAAGTCTGTGACCGAATTGGCATTTTAAAGAACGGAGAACTGGTCAAAGAACTAAAAAGCGATTCGGTCTCCGCCAACGAACTGGAAAAGCTATACTTAACCTACATGCAAAACTAAGGCAGATGAGATCCATAATGATCAACGAATGGCGATCTCTATTGAGAAGCAAGGTGCTTATAAGTATCTCTATTGGCTTCCTTCTGGTACTGCTAGCTTCCGTTTTGATAAGCCAAAAGCAAATTGCATCACAAAAGATCGTTCAAGAACATGCGAAACAACACCTCAGAGCACAATGGGAGGAAATAGAAGAAATGAATCCCCACCGTGCGGCACATTACGGAACCTACATATTCAAGACGTCAAACGCATTGAACAGCCTTGACAATGGAGTAAATGAGGTAACAGGCCGAGTAATTCGTGTTGAGGGACATGTTCAAAATGAAATGGTGCATTCGGAGGCCTCTCAAATGATGAGTATATCTAAATTCGGAAAACTTAGAGCTTCCATCTTATTGCAGTTTATTATTCCTTTACTGCTCATTTTTCTTGCATTTCACAGTGTATATAGCGAAAAACAAAGTGGTCGATTAAAACTGCTGCTTTTGCAGGGCAATAGTTTAAGGCGTTTGCTTTGGTCCAAGACCCTCACAGCTTGCTCTATTGGTCTTCTGCTATTGTTTACAGTAGTATTTGTTTTCTGGGTGTTAAATAGCAAGGGCTTTAATGAAGAAATATTCAAGCGTTTAGTCTTGTTTTTATTGACCTACCTTTTATATTATTTCATCATTAGTGGGTTAACGGTTTATCTCGCTGCCCGATTTAAGAATGCCACTCTGGCATTGACCTCTATGTTAGCTATCTGGATGTTGTGGAGCATTTTCTTGCCGAATGTTTTAATGAGTAATGCTGAGAAATTACAGCCTTTACCAAGTAGAAATGAACTAACTGCAGCCATGAAAGAAGACAGGGCAAAAGGCATAGACGGACATAACCCCAAAGATGACAGGGCAAAAGCTTTAGAAGAAAAAGTATTGGCAGAATATGAAGTCGATAGTCTGTCACAACTTCCCATCAATTTTGATGGAATTAGGATGCAAGCTGATGAAGATTATGGAAACAAAGTTTGGGACAAGCATTTTGGAGGTGTAAACACCATCCTTCAATCGCAAAAAAAGAGTCTTCAATTGGGTGGAGCAGCCAATCCCTTCATATCGCTTCAGAACCTTAGTATGGGTTTTGCCGCCTCTGATAATATTCACCACCAGTCTTTTCTGAAACAAGTAGAAAACTACCGTAGACAATTGATCAAAGCCCTAAATGATGAACATGCTTACGGTGGCTCTAAAACCGGAGATTGGGGATGGAAAGCGGATAATGAGTTTTTTATGGGGGTAGCGGACTTTCATTATGAGATGGATAAAATCCAATCTATTTTAAGAGTCTATGGTCTAGATATTATCTGGGTTTCAGTCTGGACTCTATTGATTTCAAGTTTGCTCTTTTATGGCAACCAAAAACCAGATGTAGCATGAAACATTGGTCTGTATTTCTTTTCGAATGGAAACATTTTGTCCGAAGCCCTTTTAAGTTGATGGCACTCCTGCTATTTGTAATGGCTTCTGTGTATGGTTTACACAATGGAAAACAATTGTATGAAAAACAAAAGCAGGAAATAGAAACCGTTAAACTAAAGGCAAAAGATGAGGTCGAAGACATTCGAACTCATTACCAAAAAGGAGAATCAGGCCCTGCTGACCGACCTTGGATAGATGTGACTTCCCCATTCTGGGCCATGTGGTACAGTTCGATATATGCATACAAGCCCCCTTCACCAATTATGATCTACAGTATTGGACAAGCTGAGCAATATGGTTTTTACAAAATTGTCACCTTCAATTCGTCAGTGTTCGACGCTGACATGGCAGAAGAAATTGCCAATCCCGAACGCTTGCAAATCGGCATGCTCGACTTCAGTTTCTCTATCCTTTTTCTTTCTCCGCTTTTGCTTTTGATTTTAAGTTACCACCTGAAAGCCGAAGAGGCCGAAAAAGGTTTTTTACCATTGATAGAATTGCAGGTAATTTCAAAAAATACTTGGCTTATCAATAGACTAAGCTTTTATTTTCTATTGCAATCAGGCATTATCCTATTGCTGATTCTTTATGGTGCCTGGCTCGGCCGAATGAGTATATCAAATTCTTCCTTGCATCTAGTGATGTTTTATGCACTGATCTATCAATTCATCTGGGCTTTGATCTACCTAATTATCTTATTACAAAACAACACCGTTTTAGGAAACACTTTAAGCATGGCAGGTCTATATCTGCTCCTAAGCTTCATCATCCCGGGAGCTATCCATCAATTAGCTACTGTAAAATTTCCGGCTAACTTGATGCTGGATTATATTGATGTCAGTCGTAAGGAAACCTATGCCATGTATTACCAAAAGGGCAATTTAACGGATACCCGGTTATTTGAATTATTACCGGAAATAAAAGATAGCCCTGCAAATCAGGATAGTCTGGCAAGAAAGAAAGCGCGAAATTACTCCTATTCTGCATTAACGAATGACATGGTCAAAGTGAAAATAGCTGAAGTAGAAACAGAAAACAAGCAAAGAAACCAATGGATTGAGCAATGGCATTGGATCAACCCCCTAGCCTATTTCCAGAATCAATTGAATAAGGCTGCAGAAACGCATTATGACGATTACCAATCTTATCGTGATCGTATTCAGCACATGATCGATACACAAAATCATTTAATGGTAACAGACATCTGGAACCAGAAGAAGGTGAACGAAGAAGTGTTTAATCAATATAGGGAACAATTGTTGAAGCATGACTAAGATTTGTAAGCCTGTAACCTTATTGACCGGTTTTTTAGGTTCTGGAAAAACTACTTTTCTGAATCACATGATTCAACAAAAACCTGACTTACGTTATGCCATAATAGAAAATGAATTTGGCGAACAAGGCATTGACAGTGAATTGATCTTCCGACCAGAAGATGGGATCGTGGAATTGAACAACGGCTGCCTTTGTTGTACCCTCAACGATAATTTATACGATATCCTCAACGACCTTTTTGATCGTCGGGATGAATTTGATGAGATCATCATAGAAGCCACAGGGGTAGCTGATCCGGCAGGCTTGGCGGAGCCTTTTTTATCTCATCCTCTAATAAAGGAGCACTTCCCCTTAATGGGAACCATTTGTCTGATCGATACTGAGCTCATTGAAGAACAAATAGAAGAGACAGAAGAAGCATTGAATCAAATTACTTTTAGTGATGTCTTATTGTTGAATAAAACAGACCTGATCGCAGAATTTTATGTTAAGGAAGTAGAACAGAAAATGCTTCAAATCAATCCTCTGGCAAAAATTTATTCAGGTCACAAAGATCAGTTACCTGAATTTGATCTTTCTACTCAAAAAGAAAAAATAGAACAACATCTTCTGGAACAAATAAAGACCATTATGCCGTCTGAAGGTCTTCAGTTAAAAGCTCATCATCATCACCACAACCATGAGCATACCCCTGATATCGTTTCATTTTGCTTCACTTTCGATCAAGCCTTCAGCTACGAACTGTTGTACCATCACCTTTTCGTTTACTTGACTTTTCAATCCAAAGGCTTGTATCGAATCAAAGGGCTTTTGTGGTTAGATGATAATGAGCAACAAGTCGTGATACAAACGGTAGGCAAACGCATGAACTTTGAAGAGAAGCGCCCTTGGAAAGCAGATGAAAAAAAAGAAAGTATAATCATTTTTATTGGAAAAGACTTGAAAGAAAAAGGGTTAAAACTATTATTAAACAAATGCCTTATTAAAGAAGGCATCAAAGAAAGAAATTGACAACGATGATAAAATCCTTATCCCGAACCTATCAAAAAAAATCAGATGTTCTCGGCGCTGCAGCTAGCGGCTTGTGCCTAATACATTGTTTAGCTACTCCCCTGCTCTTTATTGCTCAGAGCTGTTCGATGACCTGTTGTGAAGCAAGCCCAAGCTGGTGGTCGAGTTTAGATTATGTGTTTTTGATCATTTCCTTCTTTGCCATTCTTCGGTCTAATCAAACCACAAGCAAAGTGGTGATTGGAAGAGCCTTATGGGTAAGTTGGGGAGTTTTAGCATTTATCATTCTAAACGAAAGGTTTGACTTTATTCCCTTGCCTGAATATGCCATTTACATTCCGGCTTTGGCTCTGATCATTTTGCACCTCTACAATCAAAAATATTGTCAATGCGGTGATGACTGCATTCATGAACCCAATTAAATTTAAAATAATGCCTGAGCTACTGCTAAAAACAGAAACAATTAAGTATAGAAATGCTGCAATAGTACAAACACTTGCTGCTTTAGATGCCATTCATAAAAAGGAAAAAAACATTGCCATTTACGAAAGAAAAGTAGATGAGATGAAAGTGGAAATTGATCAGATGTTGAAGCGTAACCTATTGCTCCGTTTTAGTGGCTCAAGAAAAGAGCTTCTGAAAAAAATGAACAATGAATTTACCATTCATGCATTGGAGGTTCCTTTAATCTATGAAGATGTTAAGCAATTACTCAAGACCTTTGAGAAAATCAGTTCAGCACAATCCTTTCGATTAAATCTATTGACTGTAAACTCAGACATGTGCCGCCGATTTCATACAGATATCAATGATTTGCGTTTGTTGTGCACATATAGTGGACAAGGCACTTATTGGTTACCAGAAGAAGCGGCCGATCGGAATCGGCATCATGAAGGTGGAGAAAATGAAGATATTGTGTTGAAGCCGGACTTAATTCAGCAGGCAAAAACAGGAGATGTTGTCATTTTAAAAGGCGCCCTTTATCAGGGAGCCAAAGCTGCTATCCACAGAAGCCCCGCCGTTGAAGATAGCGGAGAAAATCGTTTGTTGCTTCGAATTGATACCAATTCATCTTTGATATGATCCCTCAAACATTTGATGAATGGCGAAAATGCATTGTTAATGACTGCAAGATTAAGCTCACAAAAGAGTTTGCGCAACAACGCCTGAGTGTGTATCTGAATGAAGACCATTCAGATACTAAAAAGTTTGTTTCACTCTATGGTAAACAACATCTTGAAAACATCATTCATTGGCTCAATCTAGTAAGTTAATGAATGATGTTAGGTGATTCGCTAAAAAGTGTCTTTAATTTATCACTTTTGATAAAAAAACATGGGACACACGCATCATCATTCTCATGAGGATCACAAATATTGTTCGCATCAATTAGACCTAAAGAAGAAAAAAACCGCTTGGGTCTTATTGATTTCTCTTTTAACCATGATCCTTGAGATCTCTTTTGGATACATCACTAATTCCATGGCTTTATTAAGCGATGGTTGGCACATGTCTTCTCACGTTGTGGCTATAGGCGCAAGTTGGCTCGCCTATCAATATGTGATCCGAAAACAGAATCGAGAAAAAAAGATAGATACGGGCAAAGCCCTCTCCTTTGTGGGTTTATTTAATGCCATTGCTCTAGCTGTTATTGCAGTTCATGTCATTATCGAATGCATAGAACGTTTCAATCATCCACTTGATATCCAGTACCGAGAAGCCATAATGGTTGCCATTATCGGTTTGATGGTGAATTTGCTTTCTGCCAAAATATTGCATCATCATGATGAACATACCGATCAAAACCTAAAAGCGGCTTACCTTCATGTCTTAGCTGATGTTTTGACTAGTGCCTTAGCTTTGGTAGCTCTGGTAGTCGGCCTCTATTGGGGAGTAAATAACATTGATACAATCGTTGGTATTATAGGTTCTTTAGTTATCCTAAATTGGTCAAGAAGCATTATTATTCATTCTATAAAAGAGATTAAACATGAAAAAGCACACTAATACTATAGAAAAATTAAGAAGAGTTTTATTTCTCGTGCTATTTTACTGCGTTGGATTATTTTCAATTTACTCCCAAGAAATAACAATAGCTACATTCAATGCAGAATTTTTAAATAAATCAAGGGTACATCTTAAATATGGACTAAGCTTCGATATTAGTCGCGAACCAAAGAAGGTGCAGAATTTTTGGAACGATGAAGGAAACCGTACCGCTAAATTGCAAGAAGCTTCAGCTAAAGTGGCACAATGGATCAAGCAAATGAATGCTGACATTTTAACCTTAACCGAGGTGGGTGGAACAGAAGACTTGAAAGTCTTGATAAATGAGTTGAATGAAATTGGTGTCAACTATGAATATTGGGAGGTATGCGATTGCAAGGACAGTTACACAGAACAACATGTGGCAATTCTCTCGAAGTATCCAATCAAGGACGTATGGTACGAAATTCCTGGTAGAGCACTTTATTTAGAAGAGCTGGACGGAGATTCAGAAGGAGAAACCGGGATAAGCAAGGGATTAAAAGCCACAGTTACAATAAACGACAAAGAGATTGACATTTTTGTATTGCACTTTAAAAGTGAAAGAGGTGGATTTGACAGTGATGCTAAAAGGCTAGCACAGGCGAGTATTGCCAGACGTTCAATTGTTCAATTATTAAATAAAGGCAGAAATGTGGTTGTCACTGGTGATTTGAATTCAGAGAAAAGAAGTGCTTCTATTTATCGCATTCGGGGCTTTGACGATATATATGAAGAGCTAATTCAGACCGGAAATAATGAATATTTCGAGAATACTGATGTACGTTGGACTTACAATCATAAAGGTGAACCCGAGCAAATAGATCATATTTTGGTATCACCGGGTTTAAGCAATAAGTCTGAAATTAAAACAAGTATATTGGAAACCAATGATGAAAGCATTTCAGATCACAACCCTGTAATAGTTAAGCTCAAGTTGCTTTAGAATTGAGTAAAAAGACCCGTTTACCTAAAGACTTTCAACTCTTGATTGGGGTAAACGTTATTCTCACGATTCACATCAGCCATTCTTTTCATCGGATCAATCTCAATTGTTTCAATTGCTTTCAAATCTCCTGAAAAAACTAACTCGTATGCATTGTATACCCAAGGCCAGTCTTTTTGGACTTTATATTGTATCTGCCCTTCTCTGAGCTTCTCACCTCTCATTATTCTCAAAGGAATGGTATAGTGTTCCTCCTTTCCTGATTTGAACGTGACTTTAACATCAATTGGCATCGGAAAATTTGATTTATTCTCTAACAGTACTTTGACAGTCTTCCCATCTTGACTCACAGAATGAATCGCATAATCAATTTTATTTGTGGTCTCTATCCAGTTTTCCATGTACCAGTCCAATTCCATACCGGATTCTTTTTCTATAACTCTCAAAAAGTCATTAGGTGTCGGATGCTTATATTTCCAATCGTTAAAGTACCTTTTCATACCACGATGAAGCGTTTCTTCTCCAACAATATAACCCAATTGTCTTAAAAAGATAAGCCCCATAGAATAGGAAGCCGTTCCATATGCTCTATTGGTTATATAATGATCTGAATGAGTAGTTAAAGGTTCCAGCTTACCTGTGTTGACCAAATAAAAATAGGATCTATAGCTTCTTTCATAAGGCTTAAACTTAGGCAGTATTTTCTGTAAGATCACATCTTCGGCATAAGAAGTAAAGCCCTCATCCATCCATGGATATTGTGCTTCATCTGTTGCCAATAGGTGCTGATACCAAGAGTGTAAAGCTTCATGAGCTGTAACCCCAATTAAACTTCCCTTGCTCCTTTCTCCACGAATCAAAGTCATCATCGGGTACTCCATTCCGCCGTCGCCACCTTGGGCTACAGTATATTGCTTATAAGGGTACTCTCCGAAGGTCTCATTCATCTCTTCAAAAATGCGCTTGGCATATTTGGGTAAGCTATCCCAATAAGTGGTCGTAGAATCTTGCTGATACAAAAAGTGGAGCACCGTTCCATTATCCAATTTTATAGAAGTATGAATAAAGTCAGGATCGGCTACCCAAGCAAAATCATGAACATTGTTGGCCGCAAAATGCCATTCGTTGATCGGAGTATCAGAAGCAAATTCCTCGGCATATCCGGTTTCATAGCCCATACCGATTTGATCAGCATTCTGTAGATAGCCCGTGGCTCCAAGCACATAAGATTTATCTATCCTGATCTTAACATCAAAATTGCCCCAAACACCATGAAACTCTCTGCCGATGTATGGATTGGCATTCCAACCACGGTAATCGTATTCCACCATCTTAGGATACCACTGTGTCATCGAATATCTAATTCCTTCCTTATTATCTCTACCTGACCTTCTGATTTGTAACGGTACTTGTGCGTCAAAGTCCATATCAAAAGTACAGGAAGTCCCCGGTAGGATCGACTTGGCCAACTCCACCTCTAATATCGTTCCATTAACAACGTAATTTAGAGGGATTCCATTTTGCTCCAGACTGTTTATTTTTTGATAGCCGATTTCATCCTGCGCTAACTTTTCAATCCGATGTCCCACTCTAGGGTCCGGATCTTCTATTGATCGTGAACGAACATCCATCATAGAACCGGGCTGAAAAGCATTAAAATACAAATGATAAAACACGCGATCTAAAGTATCAGGAGAATTATTGGTGTATACCAAAGTTTGTCGTCCATGAAATTGATTGCTTTCAACATTCATATCAATTTCCATTTTATAATCCACCTTCTGTTGCCAATATCCCTTCTGAGAAAATACAACATGACTTGTATTCAGGATGAGGCATAGTAATATAAATCTTCTCACGTCCTTAGTTATTTTGAGCAACGAAATTACCCAAAGATAAATCAATCATTCCCGCTTTTGGATAAACGGTTTTCTCTTCAAGAATAAAATCAGAATTTTAGCCGATCTCTAACTTTTAATTAGGTTCAGATGCGAAAGTTTTTGTTGATCATTTTTTCTTTCTTAATGTATTCACAGCAGTTAAGCGCACATAAGTTTTATGTTAGCATTACTGACATGACCTACAATTCAAATTCAAAGAGTCTTGAAATCGTCATCAAGTGTTTTGTTGATGATCTAGAAAAGACCATTAAATCAGTCCATGGTCAATCATTGTTTCTGGCAACAGAAAAGGAAAGCGAACAAAGTGATTCAATACTCGAATTATACACTCAAAAACATTTTAGCATAAGTACTGAAGAAAAAATAGAACAGCTCAATTACCTTGGTCACGAATCCGATCAGGATTATGTTTGGATATATGTAGAAATTCCAAAATTCAAGCCGAAGCTGCCATTAAACATAAAACATAGTTTCTTGTTCGAACTCTTTAATGATCAACAAAATAAAATCCGACTCTTAATGCATGAACAATCTTTTGGCGGAACATGCACAAAAAATCAACCCACTATTCAGTTTAATTAGCAAGATTATATTTGCGCCTTTCAAAGTTAAAAATGAGAACAGTATACTTTAGTCTTATTATGGTGTTGTCCATGAGTCTTTCAGCTCAGGAAAACACCAATAACAATAAGTTCCGGCAATTAAAGCAGGAATTACCAACTCCCAATGTTTATCGCACTGCTGCAGGCACACCCGGACATGCCTATTACCAGCAAAAAGCCGATTACAAAATAGAGGTAGAACTCGATGACCTCAATCAAAAGATATATGGTGAAGAAACAATCACTTATACTAATAACTCTCCTGATCCTCTTCCTTATTTATGGCTTCAGCTGGAGCAAAACATGCGATCAAGAGATTCAGATACTAAAAAAGTAAATGCGCAAAGCATTGAAGACAGTATCTCCTTTAAGAGTTTAAGACGTCTGCTCAACGATTTTGACGGCGGATTTAAAATTGAGTATGTCAAAGACAAGCAAGGTGAAGATTTGACCTATTTCATCAATAAAACCATGATGAGAATTGACCTTGACAAACCTCTGCTTAAAGGAGAATCTTTTTCCATGCAAATTAAGTACTGGTATAATATCAATGATCGCTTACAGATTGGAGGAAGATCCGGTTACGAATACTTTAAAGAAGAAGACAATTATTTGTACACAATAGCTCAGTTTTTTCCAAGAATGGCAGTATACAATGATGTAGAAGGCTGGCAAAATAAGCAGTTCCTTGGACGTGGAGAATTCACTTTACCATTTGGAGATTATGAAGTAAGCATCACTGTTCCGGCTGACCATACTGTCGGTGCCACCGGAGTCTTACAAAACCCGGATGAAGTTTTAAGTGACAAACAAAAAGAAAGATTAAATCTGGCTAAGAATTCGGATCAACCCGTATTTATTACAACTGAATCTGAAGCGAAAAAAATTGAAAAGAAAAGATCTAAAGCCAAGAAAACATGGGTATTTAAGGCAGAAAACGTAAGAGATTTTGGCTTTGCCTCTTCTAGAAAATTTATTTGGGATGCGATGGGGGTTAAGCTAGGAGATAAAACAGTAATGGCCATGTCTTATTACCCAAAAGAAGGGAATCCATTATGGGAGCAATATTCAACCAAAGCAGTGGCCCATACTTTGAGAAGCTACTCCAAACATACTTTTGATTATCCCTACCCTGTTGCCATTTCCGTCAACGCTGCAAGTATCGGTATGGAATACCCAATGATCTGTTTCAATTATGGAAGACCTGAAGAAGATGGCACTTATACAGAACGATTAAAGTATGGCGTCATTTCAGTTATCATCCACGAAGTAGGACATAACTTTTTCCCCATGATCGTCAATTCTGATGAACGTCAATGGACATGGATGGATGAAGGACTAAATACTTTTTGTCAGTATCTGGCAGAAAAAGAGTGGGATGTTGATTATCCTTCACGCAGAGGTCCTGCTTATAAAATAGTAGACTATATGAAGGGAGACAAAAGCAACATTACCCCCATCATGACCAATTCTGAATCCATATTTCAGTTTGGCAACAACGCCTATGGAAAACCCGCAACAGCCTTAAACATATTGAGAGAAACCATCATGGGTAGAGAGTTATTTGATTATGCTTTTAAACAATATGCTCAAACCTGGAAATTTAAACACCCCACACCTGCAGATTTTTTCAGAATCATGGAAGATGCTTCTGCAGTAGATCTGGACTGGTTCTGGAGAGGTTGGTTCTTTTCAACAGACCATGTCGATTTAAGTCTTGATGAAGTCAAGTGGATGCAGATTAGCACAAAGAATCCTAGAGTTGAAAAAGCATTCGACAAAGAAATTGCTAGCAAAAAGGAAGAATTTCAGGGAGACTTATTAAATGAAAGCATAAGAACCAATACTGTTGTTGAACAAGACCCTTTAACTAAAGATTTCTACAATAAATACGATCAGTTTGAAGTGATCCCGTATGACCGTAAGCAATATGAAAAGTACCTTGATAAATTAGAAAAAGAAGATAAATTGCTTTTGGGCAATGCCTCTAATTTTTATGAGCTAAAATTCTCTTCTAAAGGGGGGCTATACATGCCCATAATACTTGGCATCACTTTTAGCGACGGATCTTATGTAAAAGAATATATTCCTGCAGAAATCTGGAGATATAACACTGAAAGTGTTTCAAAAGTACTGGTATATGATATGGATATAGTATCAATCAACCTAGATCCTAACCTGGAAACAGCCGATGTTGACAGAAGCAATAATTACTGGCCCATCCGGATCACACCTTCTCGCTTTGAAGTCTTTAAACAAAAGAAATCGAAAGCGAAAAACGAAATGCAAAAGGCAAAAGTAAAATAAGAGCAAATACGGATTAAAAGTATATTGTTATATTAGCGGCAAATTGATATCGTACCCATGAAAAAACTAATCTCAAGCGCATTCGCACTCATCTGCATGGCGGCATTATTAAGCTTTGTACAGGCAGATTCAAACTGTGATTCAAAAGCGCTCAAAAAGAAGGGCATCTCGGCTCTTGATCCTTTTTATTATTCCTCTTCTAAAGTGAGCATTATAGATTATGATTACAGAGCAAAACGCAAAGAAATTGAAGTCCCTCTGTTTAAAGGTGAGAAATACAGAATGGTTTTTAATAAGGAAGCTTTACCGAAAGATGTAATTATTGAAGTTTACGATAAAGACAAATCACATGATGGAAGAACTCCGATTTTTACCTCCGAAGGAAAAGATGGGAGGTTAATCAGCTTTGAACCTAAAAAGTCCAAAAAAATGTACGTCAACTACATTATTCCTGCAGCTAAAGGTGAAAAAATCTCCGGTTGCTTAGCATTTGTACTGGGCTACCAACTCACTTTTGTAAAAAATGAAGAAAAATCTGAAGAAACCGCTGAATAAGTTATTATGAAAAAGAAACAATTATTACTTCAAGTCAACAGCATTGCGCTTTCAACACTATTGCTTTTTTCATGTGCTGAAGCACCAAAAAAAGAAGCAGAGGAAAAAGTAGAAGAACCGGTAGAAGAAGTCGTTGAAACGGAAACCATGGGAGATGAAGAAGAATTTAGCCTAATGCTTCCCTCTCCTATCCAAATTGCTGCTATATTTAGCAATGCAGGATTAAAGTTTGAAGGCGAGTTGGTGAATTCAGCCAACAACATTTCAAATTACAATACAAAAACCAGCAAGTTTTTAAACTTTGGTGTTTATTCTGCAGATTTGGCTTATGCCGTTTTAAATGATCAGCAACAGTTGTCTATTGATTATTTGCATGCCGTAAAGAGTTTAGCTGATGAAATCGGGATGCCAAGTGTTTTCGGATCCGGAGACATGATCGATCGTTTTGAAAGAAACATTGGAGATCAAGATACTATATTGGATATTTTGACCACAGTAAAAAGAAAAACAGATGAATACCTTTTGGAAAATTCAGAAGAATCTAAAGAAGCTGTATTCTTTTCAGGTGCTTGGGTAGAAGGCATGTATATCGGTGCAAATGCAAGTTCAAGTTCAACTCATATTTCTGCTCGATTGGTTGAACAAATGAGTATAGTAGAAAACATCATTAAGGGATTGGAATATCAAAAAGATCCCTCATTTGATCTGGATTGGTTAATCACTGATTTAACCAATTTGGACAATGCTTTTAATGCTTTTGAAAGTATTAAAGCATTAGATATGGATGAAACGGACATGGATCACTTAAAGCTTACGGAAGAGGAACTTGCTATCCTCACCGAAAAAATTACCACGATAAGAACCAAGATCATTAATGGCTGATCCAAAAAAATAATTAAGAAAGGGGCAGCAAAAGCTGCCCTTTTTTATTGTAAGCGTTTTATAGCTGATTATCTTTGCAAAAAATTTCTTTGAATGATACAAATCACTTTACCTGATGGTGCTGTTAAGGAAGTCGAAAAAGGCACAAGTGCATTAGACATTGCGAAAAGCATTTCTGAAGGTCTGGCAAGAAATGTACTCGCCGCAAAAGTCAATGGAGAGGTGCGCGATGCCTTTAGAGGCATCAATGAAGATGCTACTCTCTCATTACTCACATGGAACGATGATGAAGGAAAAGAAACCATGTGGCATTCTTCTGCTCATCTTATGGCCGAAGCCTTAGAAGAGCTTTATCCTGGCATTAAGTTCGGCATTGGACCTCCCATAGAAAATGGATTTTACTACGACATTGATGCCGGAGAAACGGTAATATCTTCGGAAGATTTATCAAAGATCGAACAAAAGATGCTTGAGCTGGCTCGCCAAAAAAACGAATACAAGCGTTCGGAGATTTCAAAGACAGATGCCATAGATTACTTCAAAGACAAAGGAGATGAATATAAACTAGAGCTCTTAGAAGATTTAGAAGATGGCAAAATTACTTTCTATCAGCAAGGAGCATTTACAGATCTGTGCAGAGGTCCTCATATTCCAAACACCGGTTTCATTAAGGCTGTAAAACTTTTAAATGTAGCAGGCGCGTACTGGAGAGGCGATGAAAAAAACAAACAACTTACGCGGATTTATGGCATTAGCTTTCCGAAACAAAAAGAACTGACCGAATATTTGGAGCTTTTGGAAGAAGCCAAAAAGAGAGATCATCGAAAATTGGGAAAGGAATTGGAACTCTTTACTTTTAGTCAAAAAGTAGGGCAAGGATTACCATTATGGTTGCCAAAAGGGGCACAGTTGAGAGAGCGTTTGGAGAATTTTATGAAACAAGCACAATTGAAAGCCGGTTACCTTCCCGTTATTTCTCCACATATCGGTAGCAAAGAATTGTATGTGACTTCAGGACATTATGAAAAATACGGTGAAGACTCTTTTCAACCCATACAAACGCCAAGCGAAGGTGAAGAGTTTTTATTGAAACCGATGAACTGCCCGCATCACTGTGAAATTTACAAATCACAACCCCGCTCCTATCGAGACTTGCCCTTACGTTTTGCAGAGTTCGGTACGGTATACCGCTACGAGCAAAGTGGAGAGTTACACGGACTAACACGTGTAAGAGGCTTTACACAAGATGATGCGCATTTATTCTGTATGCCTGAGCAAGTTGAAGAAGAATTTAAAAAGGTGATCGATTTGGTGCTTTATGTATTTAAAGCATTGGATTTTCAAGAATATACTGCTCAAATCTCTTTGAGAGACCGTGAAGATAGAAGCAAATACATTGGTTCAGATGAAAACTGGGAAAAGGCAGAACAAGCCATCATCAATGCTGCGGCAGATAAAGAGCTAAAAACCGTTGTAGAATATGGAGAAGCGGCCTTTTACGGCCCCAAACTGGACTTTATGGTCAAAGATGCCTTGGGTAGAAAGTGGCAACTGGGCACCATACAAGTAGATTACAATTTACCTGAACGTTTTGAATTAGAATACATTGGTAGCGACGATCAAAGACATCGTCCGGTAATGATACACCGTGCACCATTCGGTTCTATGGAACGATTTGTCGCGGTATTGATCGAACATTGCGGCGGTAATTTCCCGCTTTGGCTAAGTCCGAATCAAGTGGCCATTTTGCCCTTAAGTGAGAAATACAATGAAAATTGTGAGGGGGTTTTAAGATTGTTAAATAATTACGATATTCGCGGCTTCGTTGATGATCGTAACGAAAAAGTAGGCAGAAAGATACGAGATGCAGAAGTATCTAAGGTTCCTTACATGTTGATCATTGGCGAAAAAGAGGTCGAAAACGACATGGTTTCGGTAAGGAAGCATGGCGAAGGTGACAAAGGCAGCATGAAAACAGCTGAATTTGCCTCCTTTTTTAAGGCTGAAATTGAAAAAATAACAGAGTTTAACTAAAGTAATAGGAGGACAAAAAGATAGCTAGACATTACCGAGGAAGAAAACCCTTTGTTAAAAAGGAAGATCTTCACAAAATCAACGAAAAAATTGAAGCTCGAGAAGTTCGGGTTGTAGGCCCCAACATTGATCAAGGTGTATATCCCTTGCACAAAGCCCTTCAATTAGCAAGTGAGTTGGAATTGGACTTAGTAGAGATTTCACCAAATGCGGACCCCCCTGTTTGCAAGGTCATTGATTACAAAAAGTTTTTGTACGAACAGAAGAAGAAGCAAAAGGAAATCAAGGCGAAAGCCCAAAAGGTAGTTGTCAAAGAAATCAGATTTGGCCCCAATACGGATGATCATGATTTCAACTTTAAGTTGAAGCATGCAGAGAAGTTCATTGATGAAGGTGCAAAAGTTAAAGCATACGTCTTTTTTAAAGGGCGTTCTATCCTTTTTAAAGATCAGGGACAGATTTTGCTTTTAAAACTGGCACAGGCTTTAGAGGAAACAGCAACTGTGGAATCTATGCCTAAAATGGAAGGAAAGCGAATGATCATGATGTTGGCTCCTAAGAAGAAGAAAAAGTAAATAAGTTCAAATAAATAATTAATCGCAATGCCAAAAATGAAAACTACATCCAGTGCGAAGAAGAGATTCAAACTCACTGGGTCTGGTAAGATTAAAAGAAAGCATGCTTTCAAAAGTCACATTTTGACCAAAAAAGAGACGAAAAGAAAGCGTAACTTGACACATGCCACATTGGTGCACAAAGCCGATGAGTCTAACATCAAGTTACAATTGTGCATGAAGTAAATCATGACCAGGTTATCGTAAATTAAAAAAGTTTAAACCGGGATATCCGTTATAAGAGTCAGTGACCACGGCTATCCAAAAAACGTAAAAAAATGCCAAGATCAGTAAATGCTGTCGCTGCAAAAGCGAGAAGAAAGAAGGTCCTCAAACAAGCGAAAGGATACTTCGGAAGACGTAAAAACGTTCACACTGTTGCGAAAAACGCAGTAGAAAAAGCAGGTGTATATGCTTACACCGGAAGAAAATTAAAAAAGAGAAATTTCAGAGCACTTTGGATACAACGTATCAATGCCGGTGCGAGAGAACATGGTCTATCCTATTCTCAGTTCATGGGCTTAGTAGCTAAGAAAGACATTCAGTTGAACAGAAAAGTTTTAGCTGATTTAGCCATGAACGATCCAAAAGCTTTTGAAGCAATCGTTAAAACAGTCAAATAAGACGAAGCACATAAGGAAAACCTCTGTGGCAACATGGAGGTTTTTTTAATTTCAGGAACTGCAAAACCTATTCAAAATATTATATTTGCAGCCCGAAAATTTGGCGAGGTAGCTTCCTCCTCCACTCCGCTCCGGCGGACAAGAAGGAAGCACAATGGTTAAACCATTAAAATGAACCAATCGAATGGTTCAAAAAAATAAGATTTGGCGAGGTAGCTCAGATGGTTAGAGCGTCGGATTCATAACCCACAGATCAAGGGTTTTTAAAAAAGTTGATCTTTTTGTTCTTTAAGAAATTGAATTATTATAAATAAAAATCGTAAGGCGAGGTAGCTCAGGTGGTTAGAGCGTTGGATTCATAACCCAGAGGTCGGCAGTTCGAGTCTGCTCCTCGCTACAATCCGAACAATTACCCCTTGAAATTGCAAAATTTCAAGGGGGGGGTTTGGAAAAGGGGTTTGGAAAGGGGGTTTGGAATTGATAAAAACTATCAATTAACTAACTCGAAGCCATTTAAGAAACGATCTGAATTTGCTAAGGAAGTTCTCAAAACGGCTTTCCAATAATTCAACCCAAAACTTTGTTTCAAATCTTCAGCATCGTTCTCTAATATTGTTTTTATCTCTGACTTCTTTTTTCCAGCTGAATATATTTTTAGTTGTCTGGATATTTCTGATATTTCACCAGCAGATTCTTCCTCATATCGCATAAACAATTCCAATCTTGAATAATGAGCAGATGCAATTTTTGAAAACTCTTCATCAATATCTGTCCAGTCAAATTCCAAATCAAAAGCTGGGAGATTATTTCTATATACAATTTTACCTTTCAGAAATTGCTTATCAGGTATATTATCAATATAAAAATTTATGATACCTCTATATGTGTCTTCTTTCCAATAATTATCCTTCTTATTGTTACAATCATTACAACAAGGCATTAAATTAATTGCTAAAACTGCATATTCTGGAAATAGTGAGATAGGCAGATAGTGATCTATTGTCTTAGGTTTACCTATCCCACAATATTGGCATTTAGATTTACCAACTATAGATTGTACATTCCTGATACTGCTTAGAAGTTCTAAAACTTTTAATGTCTTACTCTTGTAGCAACTCATCAGTTGAGGATGTTTATACTCAAATGGAGAATCTGAAATCGCTATAAATCGAGTTTTATCAAAATTATTCTGATATTCATCATAGCGTTCTTTAACTTTCTCATGAATCTCTTTTCTCAACAGAATATCTCTTTCTGTTTTATCTTCAATAATATCAGAATAGGTTTTAAAGTAATCAATATCTAAATGAACTAGATTCTTCATTGTTCGTTGTAAAAGCTATTAAGGAAAATTTTGGCGTTTAAACTAAGGTCATCATCAAATAAATTGACAACTTCATCATAAGTAAAAGACTCAGCGATTTTCTTAAAAAACTGCTTATATGTCCCTTCTATTTCATTTGTATCGAATACATCAGCAGTTAGCGTAGATAAATTTTCACCAAAACTCTCTATTTCTAAATTTCTTGTTGAGGTTATATTACCGTGTCTTTCTAAGATTCTTACAAACTTAGATGGCACTTCTTGCAGAATAATTGGAGAGTGTGTTGCTAAAATTGCAAAAGAGTTATATTGTTCTAATAGCGCATGGAGTAACCTTATCAGATTGGCAATTGCATTTGGATGCAAGTGCATTTCCGGTTCATCAAAAATTACCAAAGATTCCTCATTGATATTTGCAATAATACCTGTTATCACATAAACTAGAATACTTTGACCCGAACTTAATTGTGATTTTCCTTCTTGAATCATCAAGTTGTAGTCGTGTTTGACAAAAAGTTCTTCGTAAAATACCTGAAGCGTTTCCTCTGGTATTATGTGCTTTAGAATTTCTAGCCAATCCTCTTCCCTATTTCTTTTTTCAATTAACTCAATGGCTTCTTTATAATTATCAGCAAGTTTTGGTTGGCTAATAAACCCTTTTTGATCTTTTAAGCCTAGATACTTATAGCTAAAAGACTTATTCTTTGCTGGCCTTGTAAATTTATCAAATGCGCTATACGAGACTGCTATTACTTTACTAAATAGTGGTCGGTGAGGTTCAAAAGTACCAGCATGTTTTAAGTTTTTTTGTTGCCCGCTTAAATCTAAAGCAAACTTGGCCAAGTATTGAGTTTTACCTGTCCCATTCTTTCCGATGATAGAAATAATTCTATTGGGTAATGTGCTATCAATATCGAAATCAAACGCTATATTATGGTCACTTTCGGCACCGTTTAATCGACAACTGTAGCTGAAATTAAAATTTGATCTGTAATCAACCCCATTAATAATCTTCTGAGCTTGTTTTAAGTTCTTTGCTGCTTCACTATCTCTAATTAAACTTATACTTAAACCTCTTTCGCCCTCAAACTCTTCTAATATTGGTGGATTAAATGCCAAATCATTTAATGCTTCCAAAACTGATTCAAAGCTATCAGGAATGTATTGTTTTAGTCTTCGATAATATATTAGCTGTTGACCTAAAGAGGCAAAATTATCAGGAAGTTCAATAAATTTGGCTGGGAGAGTAGTTGATCCATTTTCTTTATCAAGTACTTTAACATTACCAATCTCAAACTTGTCTCTGTTATTATCAATATATTCTAAATAAAACAAAGTCTGAAATTCCCAATAATCATTCCAATTATCTTTTGATAATACAAAGTAGTTACGACTTGCTCGATCCCTTCTTGCACTTTCATAGCTTGAATAAAATACCATAATACTTACTTTAAAACAGAGTTTCTTAAATTACACTTTTTTGTTTATAACTCATTCTAAACTAATTACTAATGCAAACCACAAGGTATATTTTCAGTGTGTTTAATTATGCAGCTTTATTTCCTCTACCTAACTCAATCAACATTGCCTTTCTTCTTACTTCAAGATCATGTAGTGACAAGTTTTTTGCTTGAGCTACAATAGACCTCTTATTCAAGTAATATTCTAAAATTGTATCTACATTCTGATCTGTAACAGCTTTGGTTTTATCACCGAATTGGGAATAGATAAGAGTCACATAGGTCTTTCTTAGATGTCTGAAAGAAACCTCCGGATTAAAACCTAGTAATTTCCAATAATGAGTGAAAGACTTACTAATCCAGTCTTTAACCGAAGCTCTATTTTCATGCTCAGGACAAATCAAATAGTTTTCTGTTTCACTAAACTTACTTGCTCCCATTTTCTTTAGCAGATTGTATAAGTCTACTGTAATTGGTATCAGTCGATCTTTATCTACATCCTTAATCCGATTGACTTTGTAATTCGGTAAGGTTATAATTCGCTCTTTTAAGTCAACGAAATTCCATCTCATTAATACAATTCCATCTCTACGTTCTCCGGTATATAGTGCTAATTTAAAAGCGTCTTTTAACCAAGTCCTGTAATGATTTCTGATGTAAATTTTTCCTCTATCACTTTGTTCATATTCGCCATTTCGTTTGTTCACCACTTTTAATAGTTCCTCAAACTCACTTAATTCTACAATGAAATTTTTTCTTTTTACAAACTTTTTTTTTACATCTTCAAAAGGGTTAGTCACATTTATGCCTAATACATCTTTTACATAGTTAAAAAAAGCTCTGTTATCCGCCATTCTGTTATTGTAGGTTCTAGCAGAAAATCTAGGGCTACCATCTTCTTTTTTAGTCTTAACAAGGTATTCATGATAGTACCCTACTTCCATATCTCCTATTTCTGTGATGAGCATTGAACCAACTTCAACACCTTTTAGTTGAAGAGCTTCTTTGAAGTTCTTAATGTGTCTTATATAGTCTTTTATCGTTTTTTTATCTTTTGGCGTGTATTTATGTGCTGGTACATTTATGCCATTCAGATAGTCCACATATCTTAGAAACAATGATTTAAAAGACAAGTCTAAAATTGGTTCTACGTTTTTTGCAACTGAAACTTTTTGGTTTTGATCTTTTACATCAGTTGCTACCTTCTTCGATAACTTCTCTTCAGTATTTTCTTCTTCAAACACCGCACCTTCTAATGACTCAATAAATTCTCTTGCCTGTTTTTTAAATTCTAAATAGTCTTTGGTATTGAAGGTTTTTGTAATGTACTGTGAACCTGAGTTAGGAACGTAATATCTTAAATGGAATTTATGACGATGTGAAAATTTACATGACCCTATCTTTTTCTTGCTCAGAGGACAAGTCTCGCCAATCACTTGTTTACATTTTCCACACTTGATATACTCGTATTTGCCCCTGTCCCTCTTAGGAATTTTTAAACGCTTACTCATTGTCCCAGTCCTTTAATAGTTTTTTAGCTTCCGGGCTTTGAGCTTGGTATTGATTTAACTGATCTGATGGAACAATGAGCTTTATGCCTCTACGTTTAAGTTCTTTCATCCATGTGGTAGGATAAGCAAGCTTGATTGATCGGATTAAGTCCTTCTGCTGTGTTGCTATCCATTCACTCTGTAGTATTCTCCTTCTTCTACCTTCTCCAAAAACAGTAATCTGTTTTTTGGTACACCATCTGATTACCGAACGAAAGCCTTTGCCTGTATAGCCAAGCATTTCTTTGACTTTCGATAAGGAAATGGTTTTAAACTCTTCCTTTTTTTGCTTTTCCTTCTCCATAATATCTCCTTCTTTAACTGTTTAATTTTGAATGACTTTTACTTAAACCTCCTACTGCGTCTATGTTTCCTTCACATTTTTTTTGATCTTACATATAATTTTTTTTCTTGATTCACGTCTAAATAGGAAACGTTGTTTGATATGAAGTCGAAACCAAGAATAATTTATTTTCCTTTGATAGCTCACAGAATTGTGATCGTCTTCTAGGTAGAAATAAAGTAGAATTCAATTTTTGATTCATGCTTATAAAATTTTGTTCAACATTCAGGTTTCAATAAATTATGGTTTAGTCGATTAGTTCATTTCTGTGTTTCGATCTTGTTTCTGCAATCTTTTCATTTCTAATAATTAATACAGATTGACTATGGATGACGATGAACACAAAAGAGAATACCTCACATTTTCAGAACTCAAAGAAGAATACCCCAAAGCAGCAGCAGATTGGAATTGGTCGGCAAAAATGTTTTACTATTTCTCTATTGGTGGCCTGATTCGTCGTCGTTACAATTACTCTATTAAATGCCATGAATATGATCGAAAGTCCCTCATTACAATTTTCAAATTGGTTAATGGAGGCCTTGATGATAGACGTATTGATTTCTGAGTTCATTAATTCCCTGTTAGTCCTGTTAAATCACTTAGAAATACAGCATCGGTAGCCTTTATTATTTTGAACTTATACTTACCTCGATTTTTCTGCTTTAAATAGCTAAAAAGAAGATAAGACATTATTAAGTTCATTGTAAAAGCTCCTTTAAGCAGTCGTGTATAAATCAAGCCTTTCTTGAAGCTAATCTTTGAGAGCAATTGACTTTTTGCGAGTACAACTTTAGTCTCTACACGATCCGGATAGTAGAACTGCCATAACAACAATCCATTTCTAACAATGATGTATTTTGTCAAAAACACCTTGATAAACCATCTTTTTATTCTTTCTACCATATTCTCCTCCTTTAATTCTCCTATGCGGCTTGATGGTATCTCATCTTCTGTTTGATTAATTGGATCACTACCGCTTTTCTGTCCTTATATTTCGGTTTGTCATCCATTGTCCTTTCCTGAGACAATAATCTGACCTTCTTATTCTCTTCCTGATCCACATATCTTTTTGCAGCTCGAATAAATGCTGCTTTACTACACCCTCTGATCTTCAATCTTCTCATGTCTAAATAGACAAAGAAGCTCTTTCTGATTTGGAAGATTTCTTTGTCTATTAATTGTAACTCAAAATCCTCATGAGCAAGATTGTATTGTTCTTCTACAATGAAAGTGGCAATTCTCACCAATGGGTAATTGGGTATGCGACTTCTGTATCTTGAAATATCATCGACCTGCTTATGTAATCTTAGCCAAGTCATGTTTTGCCATTCAGTCGTTGTGATCTTGGCAATGGATTGATGGCTAATGATAATGTCTAAATCAGAATGTCTGTTGGCGCAAAGCAAGCCGACAACTTCTTGTCCTTTTGCTCCAACCATAAACTTGTCGATGTCTTCCAATACGATTAGGCCATTTTTAAACTCAGCCACTATCTTTTCTACAACCTGCCTTTTTTGATTTAAAGTCATCATCTTTCCGGTTCTTGTGATTGGTCTGATTCTTCGGATTCTAACTTCTTTAAAGTCTTTCACATGATTGGGGTCAATGGTCATAAAATGGGTATAATCATCATCATTGACATCGAAGATCAGTACCTTGCGTCCTTTTTTCTGGGTTGATGGAATATCACTTACATACTGCCTGATCTCTTTTACTGTGCGGTATGTTTTCCCTACTCCTGTTTCTCCGCAAACAACCATCAGCATGGGCTGTCTATCAGCTATTCTTTGATCTACTGATCTATTTTTGGAATTAATTAACTTGAGTTTATCTTCAGGCTGCCTTTTTTGAATCTTTTTCTTCCTTTCCTTCATCCTTCTTCTTTTTTAGTAATTCTTCTTCTCGCTCTAAAAGCTTCTCAAAACGCTCGCAATACTTTTCTACCGATTCTTCTAATCTCTGCTCAAAGAGCTTATTCTCAGCTCTCATTGCCATAACTGCTTGACCTTTTTTAATCGCTATTGATATTGATACTGCAATTAGTTGTTGCTCAGGAGTCAATTCTTTGGCTCTATTCTTTAACACCTCAATCAGAACTGGTCTTAGTAATGCAATGTCCTCTGCATCCAACTTGATGCGTTTGAGGTTCTTTTTATTTTGAAGGTCTATCCTATCACCAATTTTTTGGAAATTCTTTGCACCGGTTCGTTCCAACAACTCATCAAAATAGAGGTGATTCTTTTTTCGCTTGATGGTTACAAAAAAGCCCCCTCCTATCTCTAAAACATTATTAGCGACACCGATAAAACTGTCGGCAGCTATTCCGGCATGTTTATCTGCTTGATCTATCGGATGGTGAGTAGAAATACCTTCTCCAAGTATGGTGTGATCTTGTTCATCTTCAATTTCATGCTCATTCACTATCTGTTCCGGTGCATCTAAAGGTGGACTAGCATGACCATCTATATCTTGTAAAAACTCTTCCGGGAGATCTGCTCCAAATTCATCATCTATGCTTTCAGTCGCATTTTCTTCTATCCGATCATTATTTATTAGGGATTGGCCTTCTGACACTTCACCAACCTTGACAGGTTCGTTAATCGGGCTATCTTCAATTTCTGAAATCTCTTCGTAAGTTATGCTCTCACCAAACGCTTCTTCAATACTGGTTTCTTCATTTGGTGGAACTTTCAATTCCATATTTCCATTATCGGAATTAAGCACTATTCCCTCATCATTCTTCTTTTCTTCCTCTTTATCCATCTTCTTAGTCTTTAAATGATTTCTATTTGTGTTGGTTCGTCTTGTGTATAGCTGAGTGAACCTCTTGCCCCTTTGGTTTCTGTCAATTCAGAGGTCAAAAGATTCAAAGTTTGGCAATGAATGCCACGAGTTTTTCCTCTAATTCTTGGTATCTGGCATTAAAATCCTTTTCAAACTTCCCAACTGAAATTAACTCTTCACATTTCTCATAAGCGTATCTCGAAGCCCTGTAACTCAGTGATAGCAGTTGCCCCACTCTTCTATGAGAGAGGCGTGTAAATGATCGAAGAACATGAACCAATGCCCATCGTGCTTCTCTTGCCGATTTACTGCGATTTTGATTGTACTCATCCATCGAAAGATCAAATGTCTTCAGGGTTTCTAAGTGCAAAAACTCGCTCATTATTTTATATCGACCTGTTAGGTACAATGGCTTTGTATTTGATGTTAATGTGGCTAACAGTTCTGTGGCATTCTTTAAACCATACTTTTCTACAAAAGCTTCCAATCTTTCGTTAAACTCTTCTGCTATCGTACTCATACTTTTTCCTCCTCTTCTTTTGAATTAAGCTCTATGTGCCATTTCGCTGTGCCTAATTCTCTCTCTAATTTCAGATCATCTATATGATTGATTTTTAAATCATGATCTATGTCTACATTCAATGCTTCTAACTCAGAACTTAACAGGTAGTTTCTCCCATTTTTTGCAGCCCACTTTAAGATTAAACGACTCTGCTTTAGCTCCTCCGTATCTGTTTCTACTGACTCAGAATTACTCTCCTCTTCTTCAATGGTGTTATTTAATAACCTGTCATCAAAATGATTTAGTAAGAACTCATAGATGTCATCTGCATATCTTTGAAACCGCTGATTAAGTAGCTTGTAATGCGTTTCAGTACAGTATTTTTTGTTGTTCTGCTCGCCCTTTCTGATCAAGCGAATCATAGTCTGAATGTCTTTAGGTAATTCTTTGACCTCTATTCCATTGGTTGCTATGAATTCTTCAAAATCAAACGAATGCTTTGTCTTCTTTTTTCCTTTCTCCATTTCTTTCTCCTTTATGTCCTCCTCTTATGAATTTTGGACGATTACAATTCTTTTTATCTAGGCGGCTTTAGCTGGTTTTTTATCTTCTCCACTCTTTTTATCTCCAACCTCTTCCAGTTCTTTAACTACAGACTCTATTCTGTTCAGTCCATTGAGCTTGAATAGTTCAATGGCACATTTTCTAAGTAACTGTTCTGATTTTTCGATGATTTTCTCATCTTCACTTGGCATGAGTTTTAGAATTCTGGTGAAAGACTCTTTCACCTTTGTTACCCTGCTTTTTTTCTTTGGAGGCTTGATCTCGCCGGATTCCAACTTCTTCTTGCGATCTTCTTTTAATTTGATGCGGCACAGCTCTAATTCATCCAGTGCCTTTTCACTTTTCTTGACTTGTTTTAAGCTCTTCTTTCTTTTTGATATGAGCGTATTTGCTCGCTTTTTTCTTGCTTGGGGTACGCCTTTTTCTTTCAGTTCCATTTCAATGACCTTAATCGCATCTTTTCCACTTTGCTCAACATTTTCTTTCATAATCGGATTATCGGGATTCCGATCATAAATGGCTCTGACTTTTCTATAGACTTCGAGTGCCTTAGTTGCTACTTCATTTAAGTCCTTTTCTTCTATACCATGCTTTTTAAGGTATTTCTCTACATCATTCTTCAACATATCTCCTTCTTTAATTATTAATATTCAATTATGAATTCATAATTCATTAAGCTGCTTTTTTCTGATTCTGAGTAGAGACAGCTTTCAACTCATCCATTTCTTGCATTAGTAGTTCCATTTCTTCCATATCCTTTAAAAGTTGTTCCATCTCTAATAAGACTTTACCTGAATTATCATTGACAGGCTTCGATAAATCTTTTTCTTGGGGTTCATCTGATTTTCCCTCGTAGACCATTTTTTCGCCTAGAATTATGTCATTTATGGAAGCAAACTCTTTTACCCGATCTTCGATTGATTTAGATTTACTGCCATTTTTCTTGCGCTCTTCTACTATCTCAGCCGTGAGCTTTTCAGTCGCTTCTTCATCAGTTTCATTTTGTAATAGCTCTTTCTTAATGGCTATCTCTTCTTCTAATTGCCTAAGTGCTGTATCCTTTGAGAAATCTAGGTCTAAGCCTCTAGGTTTTAAGATTGTTTCTTCGGCTTTTTTAAGATGTCTGTAAGCCTTTTTTACTTGATCTAATTGTTCTTTTTCTCCATATTTATATGGCGTGTTTTCATCTTCTATGTAATCACCGTAGATTTTAAAGATGGTCTCTACCTTTCTCCCCTCCTGGTCTTTCTTCAAGGGCTTATACTTAGAAACTATGGTTTTAATGCTTTCTATGTTCTCTCGATACAATTTGCGTGATTCTAAGATGCTTTCGATCTCATGCTTTTGATTCTCTAACCCCTTGATCTCATCTAAAAGCACCTCTTTTCGTTCAAGCAGCATCATTTCAGCAATTTTTCTTGGATTGGATATGAGACCTCTTTTGAGTTCAGCCGGATTAAAGTCCTCCAGCTTTAAAGTGTTCTCCCGATCACTTCGATGCCATATCTGATTAATGCGACTGGTCTTTTCTTCCAGCTTCTGAAATATGGCCGTATCAACTGAATCTTCTACAAGGGGAATAACGATCCTCACATTAGCAAATTGATTGCCGAATCGCCAAATGCGTCCTTCTAGTTGATGAAGATCAGTTGGATTCCAGTCCAACCAAAGGTTATACAGATCGGTTGCTCTATTTTGTAAATTGATTCCTTCACGAATAGTTTGACTTCCTATTAATACCTTAACTCTTCCATCCAAAAATTGCTCTTTGACAATCTCCTTTTTTCGGGCAGACATTCCACCTTTGATAAAATCTACTTCCGAATCTTCAAAGCCTAATTCTTTGACTAGATACTCTTTTATCAATGGGAAATAGGATATTCCTGCATTACTGTATATCACTTGCCCACTCATAGGTTTGCCAATTGCGTTAAAGTAATTCTTGACAGATTGAATACACGCCATCACATACATGAGTTTCGGAGAGCTTTTGACAAATTTTTTATAATTGATCTCTCCATTTCCGGACTTATGACAGGAGAATAAATAAGGGCTAAAAGCAATCTGTCTACCGAGTGTAATTCCCCTTAATATTCTTGCCCCTTCTTCCTCTTCTTCATCAAGAGAACTTTCATCTATTGCTGTACTTTCTCCGGTATCTCCATCAATCATTTCTTCTAAACCGCTTGGATTTTTACAGAATTCATTGTATTCAATCTCTCCGGTGATGTATCGTTCTAATTCCTTCATCAAATTAGCTTGCTCGATAGTTGGGCTTAGATTGGTACTGATCTGTTCCTCGATGGGTAGCAATACGCTGTTGCCATCAACGGTTTTGTGGGTTAAGGGTAGCACCCATTTGTTAGGCCGCTGTATATTGGCTTCTTCACCACTTTTATAATCAATGAATCTGAAAATGAGCTGCTGTAACGCTATCAGATTATTAAATCCCATGACTACTTCTTTGCGCTCCGGTTTTAGCTTTGCGTTGATGATTAGCTCTATGGAAGTCTGGATAAAGTGATTAAAGAATTGTTGTAAGTTACCCAATGCAGCTTCAGATAGACGATGATAGGCAATCAGGGTGAGCATTGAGAAAATTTCTAGTGGACTATTGGTAAAGGGTGTAGCAGTTAAGAGTACAATATTGTTGTACTTATTATTCCGTTGCACATAATTGGCAATCATAAAGCCTTTTAAGGCGATTGCAGAAGGAACTCCTGAAGTAATCTTGTACTCGGTCTTATCTCGTTTTCCATCAGAATTCACTTCTCCCTTTACCTGTGTAAAGAGTTTCTTCATGATATGAGCTTCATCCATCAAGAGATAATCAAAACCCAAATCTTCTACGCCTATGATACTCTCAGATACCCCCTTGCCCATTAATTCCTCTATCTTCTCTTCTAGTTTGGCGGCCTGTCTATTGGATTCAATACCTTGATTTAATATTCGATAAAAATCATGCCCAATGGCTTCCCATGTCTCTTCGCTGAATGAGAGTCGCTTTAACCCTTCATAGGTAATGACTGAAATTGAGTTGCTAGGTAGCTGTTCAACGCTACCTTCTTCATCCATTAAAGGTTCTATGAATTTTGAACCAAGATTGTAGAGATCATTGATTGGATATTGTGGTAAAATACCTGTTGCTGCGACCTCACCCTTTTTATTGACTACCCCTCGGAGTTCATTGAGCCAATTTTTATAGGTTTGATTTGGAACAACAATGAGTGGTCTTTTGCACATCCCACTTTCAAGCGCATGAGCAATGGAAAGAATACCTGTCATGGTTTTACCTACTCCCACATCATAAGCTATGCATCCCCCACCATTAGCTGCTATAAACCCTAAACCTTCTCGCTGCGCAGGGCGAATAAATAGTGGTTTGTTTTTAAAGGTGCTACTGCAATTAAAACCTACCGGAATCTTGAAATAGTTGATCTGGGCGTAACCATTAAACTGACTATTCCACAGGTACTCTATTTTTTTCTGATCATCAATCAGAAGTGCTTCTGCCAAAAAATCCTGAAACAACCGATCTCCTTCTATTTTTGCGTTTTGCTTTTTTCTTAGCTTCTCAGCCTTATCCTTCCCACTTGGTGTTCTACCATTGATGTAGCAATGATTAATGGTGAAACTATCTGACTTTTCAAATAGGCCAAAGGGTTGTTTTTGTAACCATTTTGAAAAGGCTGTACTTAAACTAGCTGAATCATTACCCTCTTTTGAAGCGTAGAAACTATTAAATCGTGTTCCGTCCGCTAATTCATAGATTTTATAGCTTTTGGCAAAATCTGAAATCGGCTTTATGACTAATCGGTTCTCCTTATTAACATCTGTCAGAGTCAATGCCTTGGGCATTACTTGCTTTAATCCTGATGCTTGTCGCTCAAATTGTTCAAGGCCAAACTTTTGTACGATCTCCTCCTTTTCGCTATTTAATGTTGCTCTTCGATCATAGATGTTCTCTGCATAATACAAAACACTTGGAATGTAATCCCCTTTATAATAGCAGATAATTCCATTTTTCAACCATTTGTCAAGGTGCTTTTTGGCCTCGATCAAGGGAACAACATACTTGGACCAGCCATTCTTTTTTGAAAGGATTATTGTTTCATCGTTAAATGCACCCTGTGATCGTTTATACCATATCCAAGCCCTGATTTCTTCTGCACTAATTTCAGGGTTATATTGCTCGATGATGTCTTCAAAAGAGGTCAACTCATAATCCTGTTTTTTCTTATTGACTGCTTTATTTCTTGTCTTACTTTGACTAAGTGCCTTTTGAATATTATTTGCCGCTTCCTCATTTTCCAAAACCTCCTTCAAAGAGGATTTAATGATGGTCTCGGTGACTTCATCCTCATCTTCCGGCAAATGGGCTAATCTCAACTCCTCTTCCGATTTAAGATTTTCAAGCCCACCTTTGATCTTTGTGATCTCTTCACCGAATGCATTGGTTGCGGCATAAGCTGCGCCTAATACATGGGATTGATGTTGCTTAAAGTAATTACCGTCGTTTAGGAGCTTCGTTTCTCCACCCTGTGATTCTTCAACATTTCTTTCCTTCTCCTCTATCACCTTCTCTTCCATTATTAATCTATCTTATGTTCTAATTCTTGCTCTATGAGTGCCAAAGCTGACCCTATGGGCATACCTTCACTTGCTACAAGGCGAATGACCATCTCTTCAATTCGCTGATAACCTTGTTTTGTTGATCTTAGCTCGCAGAGCTTCCCCCAAACAAGTGGATCACATTCTCCGATCTCTTCTTTGATGGCTTTTTTTAATTCTTCTATTAATTTTTTACTACTCATTTGTTTCAGATTTTAAATCGGCTGGGTTGTCATCCATTTTTTCTATTTCTCTTTTATCAATTTCTTTCTTAAATACCACGATGTCTGTTCCAATGTCTGTGTGTTCAAAGATGCCATGTGGCAATCGTCTTGCTTCCAATAGTTTGGCTTTCTTCAAGATGCTTTCTTTAAGTGGATTGTAATTGATGCCATTGTCTAAAAAGCTCTGTGGTATAATGAAGATCAGTAAACCACTAGGAGCTAAAAGGTCTAGCCCCCTCGTTAAAAAATACTGATCGTATGTAAAGGCTTTTGTCCTTCTCTTTTCTCCCATGCCAGCATACTTGCCGCTAAAACTGCCATAAGGGGGATTACCGATTACCAAATCAAATGGCTCTGTTCTAAACCCTCCTTTTAAATAGATGTTGCCATTGAAAAAAAGCTGTTCAAACGATTGATTATTAATCTTAGCATTTGGGTAAAGTATCTGAGCAATCTGAGCCGAATAAGGATTGGTTTCAAAGGCTTCAACTCTACTTCCTTTTGGAACATATTTCAGAAACTTACCTATACCACATGAAGGTTCTAATACTGCTCCTTTCTGATAGCCATGTTTAATGGCGAAGCCCCACATGTAGCGAATGATTTCATCAGGTGTATAGTACTCGTATAACAACCCCTTATTAACCTCTGATAATTTTGAACCTCCATACCCACTATAGGAGCTGATCAGTTCTAATTCTTCATCGCTGTATTTTAAAGGGTCTTTTCCCTTTTGATCTAATAACTTCTCTATTTCCGTGTTAAGTGAGATGCGTTTGTCTTCTTTACCAACCGTTTCTTTCCTAGTTATCAGATTTGATCTTTGTTTTGGTAGGGAAACCATCGTATCATTACTTTGAATACGACTGATAATTAGACTTAATACCTCAACAGCGTTTTTATGTCCTGCTATTGCTGTTTCAATCAGTTGGATTATCTCATCAGATTGTAGAATAGAATTATCTTTTTGTAACCCATTTGATTGAAGTGTGTCAAGAAAACTCCCAACTTTAAATGAACGTCTTGTTAATTCAACGAACTCAAATACTTCTTCTTCCGGTAGTTGGTTTAAATAATCCTGAACACATTTTGCTAAATATTGCTTGTGATAGACATAACCCGAAAAGTATATTTTCTGTCTTTTCTCCTGATCTGATTCATGCCAATAAGCACTCTCTAATTGAGAATAATAAAACTTCGGTTGAATAAAATTGATCTCGTAGTCAAATCTTAGAGGCTCATCATCGCTTGTTTGATAATGGTTTGGGGTTTCTACTTTTGTCTTACTTTTTAACAGCGTTTTCCAAAAACTGGAATTTGTCTGTTGAGTAAGGGCTTTAACTTTTATATCTGTTGTTAGGTGAACACCATCCCTCCAATGAAGCTGAATATTAACCGTTTCGCTTGGTGAAGCTGTAGCTTTTATTAAACTCAATTTGTTTTCTACAGACTCAAAGGGCTTTGCACCTATTTTGCGTTTGATGTCTATCTCTGCTTTGCTTGAGACCTTTATTCTTTCAATTGGAATCTTAGGCGTATAATCAGCAGTAAACTCAGCTATTCTGTCTCCACAGTCTAATCCGATTAAAGCATCCAGATAGTTTTTATTAGACTGTGATTTACCGGACTTAAAGCGGCCTTCTCTATGATATTCATTCTTTAAATAATGCCTAACAGCCACCTTCTGCAATACATCTTCCTCAAATTCTGGATGAAAATCTTCGGAAAACAGTTCAAAAGAAGCCCCTATTTTCTCTCCATTCTCCCACTCAATGATGTAGAAGATATAATGCTGCGATTTGGACTCATATTTAATCTGACTTAATTTCTCATTTGCTTCTTCCCATGAATCGAAGGATTCTAAGTCCTCATTTCCGGTATATTCTTGCCCTTCCTTTAGAAAAATGCGTTTTAGTGGAGCTAATCCTTCTTTGACTTCATTCTCTTCTGAATCCGGTTCAAGGATTTCCTCTTCCATTAACGCAAACAGATGTCCTTCTTCTAATAGACTAGTGATCTTACTTATTAATTCATTTTCTCCCGGTTCTATGAAAATATGGTTCTTTGCTTTAGTTTGTTTGACCTCCCACTTAATAAGATGACCTTGCTTTTCTTTGAGATTTAGTTTTATAAAAAGTTCAATGGACTTGGTCTTTGCCTCATCTTGTGGGACTAGCTCCAAAGACACATCCAATAAATCATTTTTGACTTTTGATTGAGTTTTAAAGATGAGCTTGTTGTAGATTGAAAATTCAGATAAAGATTCTCCGAAAGTTATACCCTTGTTGATCGCTGATTTGAGATCAGGAATCAGCTTTGATAATAGCATATATATTTCCCTTTGTTTCATATCTTCCTTCTCTTCTGAACTCACATTTTTTTCTTGGCTTAAAACATCTTTAGTATGATCAGGATTTACCACCATATCCATGTTCAGTTTATTATGTGTTACTTGGTGAGGGATTGCATCTTCATCATGCGTTACATCATGAGGCGTTACATGCTTGATGTGCGTTACCTCGCTCTCTAAGCCAATACTGTCAGTAGTTTCAGGAATAGGCGTTACACGCATTGCATGTGGTACCTCTTCATGCGTTACGTCTTTAGCGTGGGTTACTTCCTCCGGTGACACGTCTGTTAACTGTGTTACCTCAACACTCACTTTTGAATCGGATAGATCTGATACATTTTTTTCTTCGGAAGTTCTTTCTTTAGCGTTTTTTTCTTTTGCCTCTGGCAGGATAATGGGATAACTTTTATGGGGTTCATAGAAGCCAAATGGTTCCTGAATTTTTGTTTGGACAAATCCACCTAAAGAAAGCTGATATGCTTTAGTTTTATTTGGGCGATGGGAAACGGTAAAACCTTCTTTTCCGACATTAAATAAGGTACGTGCTAGTATCCCTGCAAAACCGATCCTCTTAGTAATATACCTTTCATAAATCAAGACATCTTGTTTATGTTTTTTACCAAAAGCATCCTTGTATTTAAACGAGGCTATCGAAAATTCTAAGGCTTCTATTCCGGCTTCTCCGGTTATCTTTGAAGGAGAATAAGGGATTTTTTTGGGGTATTCTCCAAGAGCTAAACTCTCCTGCATAAGTAGCGCAAAGGCTCGCTCTTTTTCCCCTTCCGCCTTGAACTCACTCTTATTCTTTTTAGTGGGAGCTAATCCCATCGCCTGAAACAAAAAAGTAGTCAGTTCATCTGGCTCACGATCAAACCATACTGAAAAATCGCTACTTTCAGGATTATCTGTTATTCTAATCTTATATGCCTCTTCCGGTCTATACATGCCGATTCCATTTGTTTAAGGTTTACAATCCAGTCATAATTCACCCATTAAGGCGATTGATGCCCTTTAATTTCTAAGACTTCTTCATCGAACCAGTGTCTAAACTGATCTTAAAGTTTTGCTTTGTAGCTTTGATCTTGTAGTATTTGGCGACAGAAAGCGGTAGGTATCTAAACGCTACTTTTCAATCTTGTAGGATTTGATAGCGGCAGCTATCTAAAGACTGCTTATCAATTGTTAGCTTTCCTGATAGAGGCAGGTGTTTAAACGCTGCTTATCAGTTAGAATAGTACAAGCACTATTCGTATATATGAGTTAGTTGTTCTACTCTTCTTGCATTCCAACTAAGGTGTTTTAATGCCATCTCTTTGGCTGTATTTCCGACCCCTTCAGTAACTGAAGGGTCACTTAAAATCTTTGTCAGTTGATCTTTTAAGGTGTTTTCTTTTGATAGTACAAATCCGTTGAATCCATCCTTGATAAATCTGGCGGCTTCATATCGCTTATCACAAACAAGAGGGATTTGAAGCAAGGCAAGTTCACCATATTTAAAGATCGCACCTGACGGCTCGGACTCCTTTTTACATTTAATTAAAATCATTAAATCCATCTTCAATTCATTAATTGTCCGGAAATAATCCAAAAATTTTACCTGTCTTGTAAAGCTTGTATTTACGTTTTGAGGGTAATTGAGTTTAGATTCTTGTTTTCCATAAACACATAGCTCAATGGTCTTATTAGTTATTTCAGTCAAACTCGAAATGCAATCTAAGGTAGCTTGATTGTAACAGCCTTGCTCCAGACCAATTCTTAGTGATGCATTAGATTCTGACTCTACTTTTTTTTCTACATAACTTGATACGAGAAAAGTAGGTAAAACCACAAATCGCTTTTGATTACGCTCATAATTTGAATCATATTCTTGTTTATAGAGTTTCATCATTTTGGATGAACTCGAACTTATGATGTGGCTGTAACGCATATTTTCGATTAAAGCAGGATTGATTTTCTCTACCAATTTATTAGGATTAGCCAACTCAACTGTGCTTGTATGGAGTTCATTCAAATCCATCATGAATCGTATGTCCGGGTTGGTGTCCAAGATCGAACTAAACAGCTTCCTTGCATCAAATAAAAGCGCCGGAAACACAATGACATCTGCCCATCTAATCAAGTCTAATGGCAAAAACACCTCGTAATCTTCAAAACTTTTATTAAAATCTCGTTTTTCTATGGATGCAATAATGGCTGTATGGGTAGCAGAATCGTTCAAAATAAGATATGGAACATAGCTACGGTAAAAGCTGACTCTTTCAAGCAAGCATTGAACAATCAGTACATGTTTTTTGCCGTCTTCCATTTGAAGTTCTGGGTACTTATGTTCTATAGACCCATCGCTTTTAAGTCTGCCATAATGCTTCATCACTTCTTTTTTGATCTCTTCTGCCCTCATCTTATCCTAATAATTCTAGTATCTCCTTTATCTCAACTTTTCTTACAAACTTGGTTTTATGATAAAGCATGGCGAATAGCACGTCCTCTTTTGTCTGTAAAACCAAGCGTATGTCTTTTTCTTCTGCTTCAAGTTCCGTTGCCTGTATCTTGATAAAGGCAGCGATTAATTGTTCTATGATTTCTGAATAGTTCTCTAACATGATCTTAATTTTTTGTGTGCTTCTCCTTGTAGTTGTTTTCTTTTAATATCTGCTTAGTCACTTTGGATAAGCCTTTAAGCATGTTATGTTCTCTTGACTGCTGTGCATTGTACTTTTTCATATAGTCCAAAACAGATTCAACTGATGAACGATCTACTTTTAATCTATTGGCGATGATCTCAGCGAGGTACAATTCTGCTAGAATTCCCTGATATTGCTCATCCGGTGTCCCACAACTCATAATATCCTTTTGAAATTGAAGCAACAACTGCTTGACTGTTACGCCATATCTCTCACAAAGCTCTTTTAGCTTTCTATTGACCTTTAATTCTATTTTCCCTTTTCCTTTCATCGCTTTTCTTCTTTTTCTTTTACAATTAGGTTTAAACCTTATCTTCATTTCAATTCTTTAATTTTTTATCTCTGCCTATAACAGGTATCATCTGTTAGCTTTGAGTGGAACGTTTGAGTATGTTTTCCTCTCAAACGTTCCTTGCCCCTATCTTCTTCTAATGCGAGTCTTCCTCTCTATGTTCCTTCTCCTTGACTTGCTCCATCTCAACCGGGACGTTTTTCAAAGCCTACCCTAAGAATTATAAACTCAGCCCTCCTATCTGATTGCGCTCTCATATAGAAAGTGTTTCTTCAACTGTGGGTAAAAAGTCCTGAACTTCCGCTAGGCTAACCATCATTACCCCTTTCTCCTTATCAAGTACCCCTGCAAGTGACCATCCTGAATGAGATTGTCTAAAACCTCCTCTGAATAGCCACATAAATGAAGGGTTGTACTTTGACTGCTTAACTGGTTTACACTAACTGACTTGTTCATAGACTTTCATTTTTTGTTCTTAATTATTTACAGTACAAAGGTCAGTGAGATAAAAAGTAATCGTGAACTGTGTAGAATGTACAAAGGAGGTCTTGCGGGGAAACCGGGGGTTTGCGGGTAAAACGGAGGTGCAGAATTAAATTACTGTAAATCCGATAATTAAGTTCTATTTTGGGCTTATTCGGTAGAAAAGTAGCATGAAAATAATTTGATTTTTTTTGAAATAATTTGAGAGAAGATGAAATTGAAGTTAATTTTTGATTGGATAGAAGTGACTATTCTACTACATCACAAGTATAGAAAAGAGAATATTAAAGGTCAGATTTGTTCAATAAAAAAAGCCTGTCACGCCTCGGGAGAGGGTGACAGACTCCAACCAAACCAAACCAAAATATCACCTATTTTGATCTAAGACAATAATACGATTTTATTCATCATTTATTGTTTAAATACCTTAAAGTTTAAACTAGAATTATCTAAGTAATGTCACAGTACCGACTTTGCTAACATCATTGAACCCATTGCAGTTTGTGGTAACTGAATAATAATATACTCCTTCATCTGCCGCCTCATTATTGATCGTTCCATCCCAGCCCTTATATGGATCATTGGTTTCAAATACAAGTCTCCCCCACCTATCCATTATTTTCCAATGCATTTCTCGAATCGTACCATCTACAAATAACTCATCATTTATTCCATCATTGTTAGGGGTAAAGACATTGGGTACTGAAAATTCATTTAGCTGTTCCTTGCTCAACTCAAAGGAAATCGAATCTGAACAACCTGTTTCAGAATCTATCTTAAGAAACACTAAGTAATTTCCACCTTCATGATATGAGTATTCGACATTAGCATCATTAGAAGTTTCTCCATCACCAAATTCCCATGAATAAGTTGTTTCTTCTATATCATCATAAGATGAAGATGAATTAAACATAACATTGTAAGAGCAATCCAATTCTACTATGTCATAATCAATCTGAAAATTTGAAGCTACATCAAGATTATGATAAAATGTATCTATACAAATTCCATTATCAATCGAAATTACTAACCGAGTTTTATATTTGCCCGAATCCGTGTAATCATAAATACCGCTTCTTTGTGATGAGGTGTCTATCACTTCATCTAAATCTCCAAAATCCCATAAATAACTAACAGGAAGTATATTATCATAATTTACTGAACCAATATAACTCACCTGAGAAGTACAAGGCAATTCATGAACAATTGAAGAACTAGTAATCTCAGGTAATATTTTCACATCTAACTCTGAAGTGTCACTACAACTCATATTTTCGGTAGTATATGAAATGAGCTTAACTTGATATATTCCTGAATCTAGGTAATAATGAATGGGGTTCTTTTCATTAACAAATCTTACTCCATCTCCAAAATCCCAATTATACTCAATAGAATATAGATTATCTAAAGTTGAATTAGATTGATATTCAACTATTCTATAGTCTTCACTACAGGCTAGGTTTATATAGTTAACTTGATGAGTGTATTCAGGAACTATCTTTACAACTCTGGAAGTTGTGTCATTGCAGGTTGATTTAACACTTGAATAAACTATTAATGTAGCACTATATAAACCAGTATCATTATATGTATAGCTTGGATTTATATTAGATGAGGTATCATTCTGTGATGCAATATCGCCGAAATCCCAAGAATAGCCACTAATTCTACCAGTACTTTTATTTACGAATTCTGTAGATGTATTTCTGCACGAGAAATCTGGTTGAGAAAAAGAAGCTAAAGTTGCTTTTCCACATAATGTAATATTTAATTCATAATCCCTTGATGTTTGACCTAGAAAAACACCATTTCTATATTCTTTTACTTTAACCCCTATTAGAAATTGTCCAGAATTAATTGGTGTCGCAGTTAACAGTCCATTTACTGGATCAACAGTTAGTGGTGGACTACTACCTAACATATTATTAAGAGTATGGTTACCACTCCAAGGAACTAAAGCAAATGGAGGGTACAATGCTCTACGAACCAAATTCGACCTAGGATTATATAACTCGTAAACCAAAGAGTCACCATCAGGATCTATAGCAGAATGGTCAAATGAAAGAAGGTTACCTGCACAAACAAATGTTGGTGTTCGAGCATTAAAAATTGGATTATTATTTACCTTGGCAATTGAAGTATCTGGAATTGAGGCAAAGTATGTAGCATGATGACCAATTCCCATAATATTAGCAATACTTCTATTTCTACAACAAGTTTGATAGACTAGTTGATAACCACCTGCAATGGGAGGCAATAAAACCGTGTCAGTGTAAACTGCAATTTCATAGCAAATATCATGATCCGGATAGATACACTCGCCGGGGTATATATTAGGAATCTGGGTTGATCCCGGGAATGGAATTTTAACAGTCCTGACTTTTACAAGATTAGAATCGAAAATCTCTAAATCTGCTTTTGCATCAAATGGGGGTATTCCATTAATACAATCGCGAATCAAAATCAATTTGATTTCATAGTTATAGTTGCTAAGCTGTCTGTAATTAATTTCACCACCAACAATATGAGTAGCTTTAGTTTGCAAAAAAGAACAAACAATCAAAACTAAAATACTTATTCGTTTGCCCATATAATAAAGACGTTTGAATACCATAAAGGTGATTCTTAACTTAAAAGTCTGAGAATTCATTTAGCCTTACTGTTTCACCAACTTCAAGGTCTGCCGTTCTCCTTCTCCATTTACAATTAGAAAATAAATACCGGGTTCTATCCCTTCTAAACGAATAGCTTGATTAAATGCTTTTTTGTCTAAACGATAAGTTCTAACCAAACCACCTTTTATATCGTATAAATTAGCCTCTGTATTTAAGGCTTTACCCAAAATATTGACGGCATCATTAGTTGGGTTAGGATAAGCTAACAATCCGTTATCCGCTTTTATATAGCTACGATTTTCATTTACTGATGTCAGAAGGCCTAGATTGTAAGCTGCAATAAATGCATCATTAGTTGAGTTGGTCACAAATGTATCAACGCTAGGCACTATAACCGTATCACCTATTACTCCACCAATATACAACATCGAATCCCTTCTGTGCATAGTATAAACTCGATCCGTATTTCCACCTGATGAATATATGGCATCTTGAGTTATAAGGTTTCCAACTCTGTCAAATAATGCGAAAAACAAATCCGTATTTATACAAGAACTACAATTACTAACTGTAGTTAATGGTGAGACAGAAGAAGAAAGACTCAAATTTGCTTCAAATGAACCTCCAATACCAAACGATTGATTATCAATATAAGCAGCTCCTGACGTTGCACTTGGACGCGAAGCAGTTGATTTAGAAGGATATAAACCTAATAAACGATTTGTTGTTGCATCAAAAATAAACACACCTACTGCTTGATGTTCATTCGTTCCTCCTGTGTAGATTAAAGTATCAAAGTTAACTGTATTGTTCGCAGACAAATTAAAATGTCCTGCTGCAATTAAAGTATCTCCTAATAGTTTAGCATCCAAAAATTGGTCAAAGATGTTATTTGAGTAAAATGAACCGATATAATTCAAACTGGTATCAAACTTAAACACACAAGCATTATCTACTCCTTGTTCCAATATCGTATCACCTCCTACCAAAACTGTATCTTGGCCTAACACTCCAGAAACAAAATATCCATTATCATTTTTTGAAATATCAAATACTTGTGGTATTCGATTATACCTCGGAAATGGAAAAGATTTATAACCTAAATAATTACCATTTAGATCAAAAGTTAATTCGTGTATTCCATTGTCCAATGAATCTCTATTAAATAAAAGTTGATAACCTAAGATATGATTACCCCCGCCCCACATAATTCCGTTTATTGAGTTTGCATTTAATTTAAGATCACTTATTTGACCGAAATAATCGTAATAGATATTATTTATTGTGTCACCCCCTAATGATTTATGCCAAAGTAGCCTACCATTTGAATTCACCTTTGCGATAAAAGCCCCAATATTATCTTTATCAACTGGAACACCTCCAAAGGTATGTGCCTCTATATTAGGATGATCACTCATGTAACCAGCCACATAACAATTGCCGTTCTGATCAGTTACCATATCGTCAAGACTCTCATGATTACCGCTACCTGCATACTTGTGCCATAAAAGATTACCCTGAGGGTCATACTTGGCTAACCAAATGTCTTTACCACCATAGTTAGCCGTACTATCAAAGCCCGGATTTTTAATACTCGGAATTCGGATGCCATTACTATCTACAGCAAATATGGTATTTACTTCTCCTGCCACATAGACATTGCCAAATTGATCAGTCTGTATTTCTCTTACCCATTCCGGGAATGTGGTAAATGGCCCACCGTGATGCTTGATCCATTGAAATCCCTTTGTTGATTGTGATACTGCATTTCCAACCAGCAATAAATGGCAAATCAATAAAAAGATACTTCTAATATGTATTTTCAAATTTTGATTAATGCAATGATTTGTAATTTCAAAACAATACTTCTTAAGGTTAAAGGCTGATTTCATTTTTATGCTTTTAATCATCTGACTACCTTAAAATTACGATCTTTTTGCGATTGAGTTGCCCTCTCCAGTGAATTTCTATGATATATACCCCTTCAGCATATGTATTTAAATCTAATTCAAGTTGATTGCCATTTAACTCGAACTCTTGAAATAAGACCATTCTTGACTGCTGATCGTTCAGGCTGATTGTTACTTTGTCTTCCAATTGTTCTGGCCATTGAATCAGTAGTTTATCTTTTGCGGGATTTGGGTAAACACTCACTTCTTGAATTGGTTTCGGTGCTTTAATGCGTTCACTTGGCATACCTTCAGGATCACATGGTGGAAATTGTATGGTTTTACATACACCAGGGTGACAATCATTTGAACCGGTATAATTAACTCCAAGTGTTGTTAAACAAACCACCATACTGTCTAATCCACTATAATTAATCTGTATTGACGAACTTGAATAAGCCCCACCCGGTGTTAACGACCATTGATAGGTTTGAACATAAGTACAGGGGTCAAATTGACTACTATCTGTTAATGTAAGTGTACAAGTAGTAGTATCTAAAGACCATGAAAAATCAGGTACAATGTCACAAGTATCACTTGGCAACGTGTCACAAATCATAGCAGAACACGTATCTCCTCCTAATGCCGCATACATGGTAAAACAAATGGTGTCACCCGGCATTCCATTTGTTAAAGTAATTAAGCCACTTACTGTTTGTGTTCCATTCACTAAATTGGAAGGATTATACGAATTAATACTTACCGGATTGCCATTTAATGTCGCAGATAGTCCGGAGGCATAATTATAGCCTGATGTTCCATCCAAATCGGCTGTAAAACTGAAATTAAAATCACCTTGATTACCATAAGGCCCTGTGCAGTCAAAACTGATATTGCTTAATTCTAAACCACATCCACATTTGGGTAGATTGACACAGAAAGGCAAGCAGCATATTCCACCACCTGTCTTTTGAATGTAGGCTTCAAAACAAACTGTTCCTCCGTTCCAAGGTTGATTGGGGAGCAAGTCAACGTAATAACTGTTCACATTACCCGAACTCTGAATTAAGCTGTAATTGACCACTGTTCCTGCATCAGCCAATATGGAATTAATGGTATACCCTACACCAGAATTATTGGTAATCTCAACCTTAAGCCTCAAAAGGCAAGAATTACCCTGATAAACAAAGCTGACAAAATCGGTGAGTGTAACTTCCATCTCCTCGCATTCGGTCTCACATTCACAACGTTCTACTTCTACTATTTCACAGTATTCTTCAGTACAGGTTATGTTACCGGAGTAATCTACAGCAGTAAGGTTTAAACAGACCTCAATTTCCGAATCACTGATATTATAAAATGTAACACTCTGACCACTTGCCGTAATCACTTGACCATTGTATAGAATCGTCCAATCTACTTTTGTGGTATCCAATCGTACACATGATGAAGTAGTTGAAGTATTGGTTAAAATTAGCGTACAAGTTGAAGGATCAAAATCTACGTCAAAGGAAGGGGTAATTTCACAATCTACTTCAGGCAATTCTCTACATAGTTTTTTAGAACATGATATTCCACCTAAACTAGAGGTAACATCAATACAGAATAATTCTCCTGTTTTTCCACTCAGATTTACTGTACCAGAAAGAATTTGTTGCCCGTTGATTAGATTGTTGATGTTTTGAGAAACAATCGGAACGGTTTTACCACCCAACGTAGCCTTTACATCAAGATCATAATTAAACCCGTCACATGCTGTCAGATCGGTGAGTAGAGAGAAATCATAATAGCCATTTACAGTATTGCTACAAGACATCTCCAGTTCACTTAATTTTAAATTACAAGAACATGTAGGCAAGTTCACACAGATATTCAAACAGCAGGACGGCCCACCTTCAAACAAATACAATTCAAAACATTGCTCTCCACATTTAGGAGATTCCCCTTGATAATACCTAACTATGTAAGCTACTTCGCTTGGTCCTGCAAAGGTTGACGTAATGGATGAGACATAGCCCTGACCGTCAGTTGGTTGAATGAAATTTGGGTAAATCACCACAGCATTCGGATTAGACAAGACGATTTTAAATTCGACAAAACAAGTGTCATTACTAATCACAAATTGCTGAAATTCAACAGACAATGTATCCGTATTGAGACAATTGTCTTCACATTCGCAGTTGGGAATGACAATTGTTTTACAAGTGTCTTTTGTACACCATGTTGAATCTAGCGGATTATAGACCTGCATTTGCAAACAAACCTGAGCATTGCCCTGTACTAAACTGTCAATATTGACTTGTACTCCGTTGCCAAAAAAGGTATTAGCTCCCTGTGTTACTGTCCATGAGTATAAGACAGAATCCCCTGTAGTACAAAATCCATAATCTGCATCTTCAGTCAATTGCATCAAGCACGTATAGGGGTTAATGGTATAAGTAAAATCAGGTGTAAAGTCACAAGAAAGTGGTTCTATAAGTAAACATACCCTATCTTGGCAATTAACCCCGGGATTAGAAGCGGTTACTTCTATGCACAAACTATCTCCCGTAGCATCTCCGATAAGGTAAAAACTGCCGGATATAACGTTGCCAATACCAGATAGAGTATCAGGCACTACTTGAGTGATGACAACAGGACTATTATTCACAAAGGCAGAAAAATTGGTATTGTAAGACGCAGGTGCATTATTGATATTCGCATTAAGGTTAAAATCGTAAAATAAGGTATCTCCATTTGTGCCAGAACACGAAACACTCAAACCGGATAAGTCTAAATCACATTCTTCACAACCGCCCAAAGTAATGTCTAAATAACCTGCCGAATCTACACACATGGAATCGGTAGTCGCAATCAGTTCAAATCTCCCAGTTGAAGCAGGAATATTTTGTTGCTGACCAACAGTTGGTGGTATATTGACCCCATCTTTTTTCCATTGATAAGATAACATACCCGATATTCCTAATAAGTCAGGCGGACTTACCGCAGGTAAGCAATAACATCCTGTAAGAAAATTATTAAAATTCGGTAAAGGATTAATACGAATCGCTTTACTCGCGGTACATCCACTTACATCAGTCTGATAAACTCGGTATTGTCCTGCTAAGCTTTGGGTAATGCTATTTCCTGTTTGTCCTGTATTCCAATAATAATTACCTCCCGCAGGACTTGCAGTTAATTGTATCGGCCCACCTTCACACAAAGGATAATTAGGTGAGGGTATTATTGTTGGTGCAGGAAGTTGTGACAATACAGTAACCAAAAACGGATCATTTAAGGCACTACAACCGCTGCTGCTATTAATTGTGTTAATGTTAAAGGTATAGTTACCAGAGGGCAATATCTCTTTATAGAATCTACTCGTATTGGTAGTCACCACGCTATCCTTATACCATGTGGTGCTATAGGAAGGATGGTTCAAAACAGATAAACTGATAGTATCTCCAAAGCAATAGGTTTTTTTTCCTACTATAGTAGGGTTAGAAGCGGTATTCACCTGAACATTGACAGATTGCGTAACATGACGACAGCCTTTAGAGTCCGTCATGCTCAGTTGATTTGCTCCGGTTTGATTTGCTTGCAATGGATGCATTGTAGATTGGTTAGACCATTGATAGGAAATTGGTGTATTGGGGTTAATACTTGTTGGTCCGGGCAAATAAGCCAATGAGATACTATTTCCTTCGCAAACCGCAGGTGGATTATTAGGAGTTATTCCTTTAGAAAGGTCAAACTTATTCCCATCAATAGTTAGCATTTGAGTTGTAGAATCCTGACATCCATTATTGTCTAATATAAATAATTCAACATTGGGGAAAAGATCATTTGATAAATTCCCATCTTCAAAGGTTAACTGCGGATTTTGTTCGTACAACATCCTGTTTGTTCCAAATTTCCATTTATACTCTGCTATATCACCTAATGAAATGTCTGTAAATTGCACCAATTCCTGTTGACAGGCAGGAGCAGTATGCGTAAAATTGGCTTGCGTAGGCGAATCAGCAATAAATGTTTTGGTGGCAGTGCATGTTGCACCTGATCCGGTTGATAAGCTCACAGTATAAGTGCCTGCACTGTAAGCTCCAATAGCATCATAATTTTGTTGAATTGAAGTTCCTCCACCCAAATTCCAGTTAAAAGCAGGTTGCGTTCCAAGATAAGTCGAGGTGTTTATCATTTTGTATTGGACTTGTCCGCTACTTCCGCAGTCTTCTTTCACAATTTCAAAATCCGGAAAAACATTTACTGTTTTTATAAAAGCTGCATCAAAACAAATGGTATCTCCCATATAAATAACCGCCCCTGAAAATGAGAGTGTATGTGTACCTGCCTTATCAATAATCACCCCTTTTCCAAATGGGCCTGTATTGGTTGTAATTCCAACATTACCAACATAGTTTAGCGCATAAAGTGTTGCTCCAGATGGATTCACTTGGGAAACAAAATACTCGGAACATCCTGTGCTATCTAAATTAATAGAAACTGAACTTGCATGAATACTTGGCTGATATGGACAGCTTGAATTGCACGTTCTTATGATTTCATAACTCGCAGTTGATGTACACCCATTTGGCCCAACTACTGTTAAGGTATATGTTCCATGAGCGTTAATAGCAGGTGTAGTATACGTGATTGAATTACTTAAAAAGTTACCATCTTTAGACCAAGAATAAGTGTAATTTGAACCTGTACCACCTTGTGTACTAGCAGCTAAGATAATTGGCCCAATTGTGTCTTGACAGGTAGTAGCGTTTGTATCGTTGACTGCAATAGATGCTTTTGGTGCTGATTTAACAGTTAATTGTGCCACATTGAATCTCTCAATTGTACATCCACCTGCTCCTGTGTAAGTTGCAGCTAATTTGATAGATATTGTTTTCGCACTATCAAAACTTACTTGTGGTGTGGAAGCAATGTATGTTTGCCCATCAATCGTCCATACCGGATTGCTTGCAGAAGTGGAAAATCGAACTAATTCCCCCGGGCAAGGATTGGCATTAGATATTCCAATATTTGGCGTTGGAAAGCTTTGCACATAAATGGTTTTAGTGGTATCAAATGGTGTACCGCAAACGTGACCGATCGCTCTTAAAGTGACATTTCTCGAACTTGAGGCATCCAATTGTACCAGTACTTCACTCTTAAAACGGTCAGACAATATACTTGCACCATTGGTTGTCATGATTTCCCATTTTACATCATCGGCAATAAAGTTGAGTTTGAAAGTAGTAGTATCTCCTCCACAGGCAGAATCCGGTGCAATAATTTGAGGGGAGTTGGTAAATAACGATGAAATGGACTTAATGTGATATGCTGATATGCAATTGGGTGGGTCTAATTCTCTATAAGCTGCTTTAATTTCATATGGGCCTGAAGAATTCCAATTGACTGATACTTTATTACCTACCGCTGATGAGGGTGTTCCTCCGGTAATGAGCCATTCAATTTGATACCCGCTCTTAGGGTCAACACTATATAGATATGCGGCATTCTTACATACACTATTTGGACCATAGATAGTATCTACTGTATCAGGTGGTGGCAATATGCTAAATGGAAAACGTAAATCATCACAATAGGATTCGCCTCCGATCACGAGGGTGTAATCTCCAGAACCGAGTAAATCCCAATACTGAATTATCTCTGTATCAGTGATATTAACAACTTGTGTTCCACTCGAATCAATAATCTGCCAAACTATTGGAAGTGCAAAAACGTGATAAAATGTGTCTTTCTGACATACTTCAGTTGGGAAGGAGAAACTGAGTCTTGGTTTAACAGATACATTTAAAGAAGAACTACCTGAACAACCTAAAAAAGGATGAGTATAGCTTACACTTACTGTTCCATTGGCAGCATTTTGATCTTTGATTTTAACCTTTATATAATACTCACCATTTTCAATGATATCGCTCAAACTACTACTAACTCCCCACGTATATATGCTGCCCGGTAAAGGTGGTATAGAATAGGTCACGATGTCTCCCTCACAAACCTCAGTTGGTCCCTGTATAGGAATAGAGTCAGCAATAACCGCAATTTTTTCAATGGTAGGTGCATCACATAATTGATTGCAATTTTGAGCTTCGAGATGTATAAATGCCAGATGGCTGTTCCAAACGATATCAACAGTATTGTTTGAATTATTCCCCAAAATAGTGCCATTGGTTGCCGACCATTGAAAATTTGTACAATTTGAAGGTGTTGAATAACTTACGGTATCTCCTTTGCAAACCACCGATGGACAAATAATTTCTACCCCTACAGTATCTGTCACCACTACAGTAATGGTATCTGAATCGAGACAATAACACTCGTTATTAGAGGTTAAAATAACTTGATATGTCCCGGCCTGATCGTAACTATGAGTGATATTCACTTCATCTGAAGAAGTTCCATCTCCAAAATCCCAACGCCTACCGATTGCGTTTGTCGACAAATCTTGTAGGAACAAGTCGCTGCCTTTACAAAGCCTGATCACATTTGTGTCGAAAGGATGTGTTCCAATGATTGCTGTTGGAGAATTTAAAACTTTCACACATTTCTCATACTCATTTGTACATCCTGCTCCATTGGTCGCAATCAACTTAACGTATTGAAGTCCCAGACTATGCCATACCACTTCTATTTCATTAGTAGCAAGGGTGGTCATTGTCCCATTTCCTTTAATCTGCCAAGTGAAGCTTGTTCCGGCAGTTAATGGTGTACTATAAATGACAGGCCGATCCAAACATGCAGCAAAACAAACATCTGATTGAGAGTCTAATCCATCTATGCAATTGGTTACAAAACTGCTCAATATTACAGGATTAGGTTTGCCTGTAACTGTAACATTCACACTGTATGAACTTGTTAAGTTGTTGATGCTATCATAAGTACTTAGGTCAACCGTACCCAGGGTAGTACTCCCCCAAAGTACGGTGACACTCCAACCATTAGCTGTATATGACTTTGCCCCTGTTACCGACCAATTATAATTTGCTGCTGTACCTGCACTGGTATAGGTTACAGTTTGTCCGGCACATACATTTGTTGAGCCATTAATTTGTGCCATTACATTTATTGACAACAATAACAACACAGTTACAATGGCTAAAATTCTAAATTTTAGTTTCATGGTTTGTTCAATTAATTAACCTGCATGCAGGTTGGTTAACAATATATATTCTAACAAGGCTTTTAGCCCTGTCTAATTCGATGGTTGGGGCAGTCGAATGCTCTTTAGAAAGAGGGAGCTTACATCAACTCAAATAGTCTTAATTAATTGGTCACTTAACAACTACAAATGTCTAAATTAATCTCTCAATAAATCTAGCATAAAAGCAGCAAAATGCGATCAATATACAGCAATTTACCGCAAATATGCGGCAAAACTTACTTTCTTCTGTAATTTGATGATTCCAATACCTTTTCAATAATTGCTTGGGAAGAAGGAGATAAATCTCCGCTGGGTAACTTTACATCTGCCAATTTCAACTTACGTCTCAACGTATCTGTACTTATGCCATACTCCATAGCTATCTGGTTTCTGGTTTTCAATTCAGTATTTAAGATACTGAGAATCTTTTCTTGTGAAGATTGATTAAGGTTTCCTTTAGGCAACTCGATTTTGGCAGCCTTCAACTTTCTCATTAATGTATCAACACTAATACCACATTCATCAGCGATTTGTGCCCGTGTTTTAAACTCCTTCCTATGCTTCACCTTGCAAAAATTGTTGTTTAACCTGTCCATGTAGAAGTTGACTTGTCCCATTTTTCATACAGATTTGTCTCATTTCTGTTAGTAAATCATCTGAGTCTGCATTATACTTACTTAAATAAAGTTGATTAGATATTTGAATTAGTCCTCTTCCAGTAAAGTCTTTCTCCGGTAGAACTATGCCTAACACTTTTAAATTAGGGTTAATCTTAGATAGAACGTATAAAAATTTTGCATTCTCAAATTCTGAAAATCTTGTCAGCAGAACATCTATTTCATGATCGTTTAAAGCTTTATAAATAATATCTTCCGAACCACTGATTGAAACGACTTCAATTTCTGGACACTCACTTATGGCAGAACTAATGACCTCGCGATAAAAGGTTGACTTTTCAAATATTAATATGTTTAGTTTCATGGTTGTTTATTTTTCAAGGCTATCAACCTCTTTAATCTGATTCTTTGGTCTTTGTATAGCTACTTAAATACTTCATGCTCTAATAAATTTTCGCCTATATTTGTTTTGGGTAACACAGCACTTAACGACAAATGTCTTTATTTTTTTATTAGAAAAAGACATTTGTCATAACTTTTCGCATGACAGCAATAGAGAGATTTTTTCAATACATTGAAGAAGAAAAACTTAACCTAAGTCAACTAGAGAAAATTCATGATATTCCATCTGGACATTTCAACAAAATTCGGAATCGAAAAGGTGGAATCTCTGAAATTTCTTTAAGGTATATTCTCAAAATCTGTCCAGATTTGAATTTTTTCTGGTTAATCACAGGACATGAAGAAAGCAAATATTCAAAGCAAAAAGAAACTTCTAAGGAGCAAGTGTTTCAAGAGAATATAAAACTCAAAAAAGAGGTAATTGAGTTAAGAAATACCATTGACACTATTCTAAAGAGGAAAGGCATTTTTAGTGATAAAATTGAAGAGATACAGATGACCATCGCCCGACATGGTGATCGAATTTCTCAACTGGAAGATGATCAGGATGTAAAAAGTGAAGACTTATAAATCCTTACCAGCATCGTAAGGAGATACCCATGCCTTATTTATTGATATTTTAATGCTCTCTAAAAATGATTTTGGCGCATGGGTTTGCAGGCTATTATAATTTTCTAAAATTGCTTTAATGGCTTTCTCATCTTCCTCATCATCTACACATTCCAAAGCTTTCATCAATACAGGACGAACTTTGTCTAATCTTTTCGCAAGATTCTTTAGGACAGATTTGCTTGGAATAGTATAATCGTAAACATCAAAATATGAATTAATAATACGATCAAGTGTTTTAGATAACTCCCGTTTATCAGAATTATCAGGAAGTTCAAGTTTAATCCTGCTCAAATATTCTATGACTCTTGCTTTACTTGAACCATGAAGCTCCATGCCTGAAATAAAATCTTGTCCAGTTAACACCGTAAACTTATCATTTCAATTAACAATTAGAATAACTCACAAAGATGTAAAGATTGTTGACTATTGAAATACTCATATTCTGGTATTTTGGTTAAAATATTTAGAAGCTTAGTTTACCTTTTAAACTAAGTTATTGCTGCTTCCAAATTATTTTACGCCTTTTGCAATTCCAATCGTTTCTTCTCTTCTCTTCTATGCCAAATCCCAAAGGTGGTAATACAGAAAGAAGCAATCAATAGAAATATCGAGCCATCTATTTGTTTCCCACCATCGGCTAAATAGTCAAAAAAATCATAAGCAAACCACAATGAAAAGCCACTTAAAAATATAACGTTTAAAACATTAACCCTATTCCTTCCTAAGTGCATCAGCATTAATGGAATCATAAACTTCCATGTAGCTATACTTGTATAATAAAAAAGGTATCTAATTAGCCCTTCTCCATTGGGTTCTTCTGCTAATGTTTTCCATACTAGCTGAAAGTAGTCAATAAAAAAATAGTAGATGATCCATGACATTATTACTGCATTAACAAAAACATACTTGCCTGTTTTACTAACAAGTATCTTTTTTGTGCCAGGCATTACATAATCATGAATAGCATTAAATGACAGAAACGCAATCCCTATACCGATTGCAATAAAACCAATTATTTCTGCAAACGAAGAAGCAGAATAAATAGAATAAACAATAAAAAAAACTCCTAAAATTAAATTTATCAATCCAGTTTTAGCATTACTGGTATCAAGAATCTTTCTCACCCATAACGGAAAAGAAATATCCTCTGGCAATCTAAAAATTAAGAATCTTGTAGATGTTACTCTAGTTATTAGAACAAAAATTGCAAGTAGGAAAATAAATGAAACAGCTAATCCATACTCATTGAGTACATTAGGCTTGAACCACTCATAAAAGACATTAAAATAATCGTTAAATGTCTCCTTTATTTCATTAACTATTTGATCTATTTGCAAGGGTCATGATCTAACGCCGCACCAAGTTTAATCCCTGCGGACTGTAACAAGGTTACTAAAGCATAAGAATTTTGACCAATTTCATTTCCTAACCAACTTAATACTTCCGAAACCGTGTTTGGCGCACCTCCGGTTCCATTTAGATTTCCGGTTAAATTCCAAATCGTATCACTCTCATTGAATGCTTCTATATCACTGTTTCCCCATGCTTGCGCGCTTTCTGCGGCACTTTCTGCTGTTACTGCTGCCATAATTTTTAATTTGTAATGATTGTTATGCGCTAATATACAGTTTTATAGGCACAATTATTCTATTAAACAGTATCGAAAATGGATCAAGACATCTGCCATTTCTAAATAACTCATGAACATTTCAGATTGGTTCTCTATTGCATCTTAGTCAAGATGACTAAGTATTTCCTTTTTTAGATTCTTATCCTCTACTGCCATCCCAAAAGCAATATCTTTTACACTTTGATTTTTAGCTAAATAGATTCTTGTAGGATTGGCAAGCATATTTATCTTCCTAGCTTCTTTATAAGTTATCATAAAAAGATGGCCATAGATACTATTTAATTCTATGAGTTCCTCCTTCAAAGTATTCATGAATAGTGAATCTTCTTCCCGATTTACTATTAGACAAATCACCTTTTTATCAAGCATGTTACTATCTATCTCAGCTATTACATCGGGGAACTGTTGCGTAAGGTGACCATACCCCCATCCACAAACTAAGTCACTCGCAACAATAATTCTTTTATCATCTAAGAAATCTTGAAGGTTGTATTTCTTATTTTCTAAATTATAAACTTCTATGTAAGGTATTGACCTACCGATTGTATTTAATCTAAGCTCCTTAAACGATTGCTTGTGATGTTCCTTGGCTTGTTTAACGGTTATCCCTTCTTTTCTTTGCTCTTCGCTATATTCTATATTGGTCGGAATTATGTAGTCCTTGTTATTACAACAAATACATGAGAGGATAATCGCACACAATATGGAAAAAATAGTCTTCATAGTTTTGAAATGATAACTGCATGATATATTGACCTCAAGCTATGTCTAAAAATATTGAAGGCTTTAAGTTTAAACATCTTCATCAATTAATTCAATTATTGCATTTCGGTGATTCCATTCTTTTTTTCCTTGAGGGTGATACGAAACAATAAATCTAGTTCTATTCACTTCAAGCATCGTTGTTTTATATTTATTATTCCATAGCTTTTCATCAATGATTTTAGCTTTCCCATTTCCATTCAAGTATTTTATAAAAGGCCATTCCCAACCTGATGTTAGGAAAATGACATATTTAGGAGTTAAAATTTCAATCTCTCTTTTTAAAATGTCAAAACAATATTTTCTCTGAGTATATTGAAGTTTTCCATTTGGGTTTCCTCCTTTAAAAGGAGCTATTTTGTATAGATTAGTCCATGCAATACTTGAATACCATCTTTCCGGATAATACGTTTCCGATACTTTTTTTATTAGTCTCCAAAATGCAGATTTCCTTGTATTATATCCACTTGTAATACCAGAATGACTATTAACCCATTCCATCTGATCGTTTCTAGCAAAAATTCTATCAGGATTTTCTGTGTCAAATAATTGTTGAGCATCAGTCTCATTGGTTATCCATCCGTTAACGGCTTTACCAACAAATAGAATACCTAAGTTTCTATCGAATGGATAATCTTTACCCCATTGAAAACAAAATGTACAAATCTCATTGAAAGTGTTATCCTCTAAAAGATTCTTATAAATTGGGAAGATACTTTTCTTTATCTCATTTACCCTAGACTTCATCTTGTATATTGAAGGAATACAAATACATGTATTGTAAATTTCTCTGTGTTAGTTCAACCAAACTCATTTTATCTCTTAATTGAAAAGTCACTTTTTTTTAATCATGATTTTCTATTGTTTGACTTGAATCATTTGTTCCAAGCTGAATCTGTGTTGGTGCATTAATATCTCCTTCAATTCTATTAATAATGACCGGATTAGATTTCGGTTGTATGTTAATCTTCCAACCTCCTTTTTCTATTACTTCTAATCCATTGAATGTAATTGAAAACATTCTATAATTCTTTTCATACTGAATGGCTAAATCGTAGTCTAATAGAAATCTCTTTATCATGTGAAACTTAATTTTCTCTGCATAAGGAATACTTTTATGTTTTTTAATTAGTCCATAAAAAATATCCATCACATCTTGGTCTCGTTTCTCAAGTTTTACAAGAATCTGATTGACCCAATCCTCAAGCAAGGAGTTTAAATCTGCTTGACTCACAATCCTAAATGAGGTTTAACTATTTCATAAATCGGAGAAGAAATCAAGTTTGTAAAAACTCCTATACCAACACCTAGAATAAACTCACCTATAGTGAGTAACCTACCTTTAATACTTTTACCCTCATTTGATTGTTTGCTCAATTTGTCTAATTCTGCATTTAGCTCAATTTGATTCTCTTTAGATAGATTTGGAACATCCTTGCGTAAGACTGCAACTAATTCTTGAATATCACCGTTGGTATAGTTTACAGTTTGAACCTGAGATGAATTATCACTATTTACTTGTATTTGTATCGGCGCATTAACATTTCCCAGTTCAATGCTTGTTTCTTTATTTTGCTTTTTCTCTTCCATTTCATTTAGCCATTGATTAATTAAATCTTCATGAACTTTATGTCTTTCTTTCTTATTGACGATTGGCAAGACAACATATCTAATTTGCTGAAGAAAGGTTCTTTTATCTCCAGTTTTATAACGGTAATATTCTAAGTGATGATCTAAAATATTAGAAAGTATATAAGGTGGTTCACAGTCAATCAACTTTTTCGCCATCAAGTTATCATAATCTTTAGCATTTATATCTCTATAGTGTCGTGTGCTTTTGCCATTTCTACCACCAATTATCATGGAGATAACTTGTTTCCCAAGATTTTTTAATCTTAGCTCTGAGGGATCATCTTCCTTGTAGCTTTTATAGTCGACAATCTCGTAAAATTCATTCATAGATTAGGTTGCTTATATCATCTAAAATTAATAGCAATTTACTGAAAATCTAAATCTTCATATACCAGATGTTCAGTTATTTCTTCACTATTACCTTTATATTCTTTGCCTCTTAGCTTTCCAACTGTATGATAACTTAACTCTTCATCCGGACAAGGAATCAAGAGTTCTTTTAGTTCCTTGATACTTAATTCATCTTCATATCTCATCAGCCATTTATCTGCCAGTTCTTCCGGTAATAATACAGGCATCCTTGGCTCTTCTAACTTTGGGTTATTGTGAATCTTTGACATTATAGAATTGCCCTTAGTAGTAACAATACTAAAAGTTTTAATGACCTCTCCAGTTTCTGTATCAACCCATTCATTCCAGATTCCCGGTACAATAAAGTACTCTGCATTTGATGGGTAAATATAAAATGGATAAGCCTTTCCATTATGATGGTGGTGTTCGTAAAAGCCCTCTAAATAAAGTAAGCACCTGTTATACTTAGCGGCATCTTTAAAGGAGGTGAGTTGAAAAAGTGTCTCTGCTTTTGAGTTGAGATATTTTCCAATTTTATCGTTCCATTTATGATGATAATGGAACATCCACTTGCCTATTTGTGGTTGAAGCGGATCTGCGGATGTATAAATGATCATCTTGGGTTGCGAATAACCATTTACATGAAAGTAATTTGACTCCATGAGCGGTGCAAGTTGCTGCCATAGTTCATTGGTCAATTGAAGATTCCCCTGTCTTTCCGCACGGTTCATTTGGGTCTTTAGACTTGTTTTCACATCATAACACATCTCAGTCGTAATAAAATTGATCTATGGTCGCTATTTTATCTAGGTAAATTTCAGAAATATATCGTTTTAATTCTTCTCTGATCAGATGACTAAACTGTTGCCCCGGTTTTCTGTGCCTAAAAAATTGCCATAAGACTTGTTCAGGAATAGTAATTAACTGTTCATTATCCTTTTGAAGTAAGCTGACGCTTCCTAGTCTTTTATCATCAACAGTTATTCCAATGCACCAAATGAATTTCTCTCTTTCTCTTGGCCATATTTGACGAAATGCACTCGCCTCCTTCAAAATAACATGCTTGATGGGCAACACGCAGAATTTTGAGCCATAGTAGTATTTTGTCTGCAACTTTGAAGTTCTGATAAAATAGATTGGTATTCCGGTAAATTTAGGATGAGACTCCCACCAATCCGGTATTGAACCCCAATAACGTCTGGTCACTATATTTCTTGAATTATCAGGTTCTATTGTTAAGAGCAATTCATTGTGGCGTTTTAGACAAAGCGTTCTCGTCCTTTCAACCTGATAACCTCTATTCAATCGATAATATCCGATATCAGCTTCGGTAAACAAGGTATTGAAGCCATGTACCAGATGAGTAGGCCAAGAAAAGGAATAGTTTTTCATGACGAAATAATTGGCAAAAAAGTGCCAAATAATATATCAAAAATAACTCCAGATTATTTCATCAAAACAAAACAATACTAAACTGCATTTAGATTACAATCAATAATCACAATGAAAATGAGATTAATAAGGTAATTTAATGAACAGTAAAAGATTAATTTTCCCCTATGAAAAAGTATAAAACTTTTGTAAAATCATTGGAGTCAATGCTAGAATCAAATGACTACAATGACCATTATATCAAAAAAGCCGGATGGGGAAACGGCTATGTCATTATTCCGATCACTCACCCATTTGCAGGAACAAAGAGATATAAAGAAGGGATTGAAGGTTGCGAAACAATTACCTATTCTAAACCTACTGAATCTAAGATTCATTGGGATGAAGTTAAGGAATCGGATAAAGGAATGTGGCTCTTGGGTTTTCATATTGGAGAAAAGTTCATAGATGGTATCGAGGTTGATAAAGCGTTTGTTGAGCAAGCAACAATAAAACTTAGGGATGCCTTGATGAAAATTGAAAATTAATACAAGGAATTAAATGAAAACGATAATCAGACCGTCAGAAGTTAAGGACACAGTAACTAATCATCAATGGTTCAATGCCTATCTCTTGATTCCAAAAGGTCATCCTTTACATGGTGTATACCATGAAGACATACACCATGACTGTATTATTGAATTATCATTGTCGGGACTAGCAAGGGATCACAGATATATTAGAGAAATCGAAGAAGAAGATTTAGACTCTTGGATAATTGGCTTCCATACTTTTTACAGCCATTACAGACCAGAAGAATGGCTTAAAGAAGATGTCGAGAACCAAGTGATTCAGCTAAAAGATTTTGCTTTAAAAATCAAATCAAAAAATTCAAAGTTTATTACTAATAAAGGAAAACCACAACATATCAAAGACGCTGAAGAAATGTTTGGTAAAAGTGATCCAAACCTTTCATAAAACTTTGCTCTGTAATAGACTATATTCCTAATTAAGTACGATTTTGTATGATAGTCGACACCAACTAAATAAGAGTAAAGCCTATTCTTTATACTACTTATGGTTTCCCCTTTAATTTAAAAATCTCATCATCACTTTGAATAATATTATAGTCGCTTTTTGTTGCTAACATTCGCAAATGTGCTGAAGCGGCTCGAAGTAGGTTATTCTGTTTGCTTTCAACTTCAATATTGAAATACTTTAGAAGCTCTATCTTAAAAGTAAACTCCAATAATTTACCAGCTAAAAACAATTCTACATCTGAGAAGCAGTTTTTCGATTCTCCACGATGAGCAATGTCATTCCTAGTCGCAACAATGCGATCAAGGAGTTTGGTCATTGAATAGGGAAATGTATTAGACCCGATTGCTGAAATTGTCGGTTTGTATTTTTCAAACTTCCTTCTCAAAATAGGGTCTTTCCAAAACTTAGCTTTGTTCTCAAACCAGTCTTTAGTTCGTTGTTTTTGAATTAACTCACTTATAGAGTCAATTTTCTTTTGAGCAGTTTTTGAATGGTTCTCGTAGTTAAGTTTTCGGAATCTGTCAAAGTTACTTTCAAGTGCAACACAAGTATTAAAAAAGAAAGCAGAGCTACTCATAGTAGTATTAAATTGTCGTGACAGAATCAGATCGACAGCAAGCTCTAACTTTTCGTCTGACAACCATATCATTAGGATGTCAGCTAAGTGTTTTCTTGTATGAAGGTATCTTATCCATAGATTTTGACTAAACTTTTTCTCATTTAGATGTTTAGAATTAACCCACATGGGTAGCTTATACTTGTTCTCATCCAACAAGGTTAGGTGGGAAAATTCAGGATTCTGATTCGTCACAAACAAAATAAACTTCCTGATCTTATTGGATATACGGATTAATTCGTCAACGGACTTTGTGTTTGTAACAGTAAGCTTAATAGCCATTTGATGTTTGGCATAAAACTCATCTCCATTAGCCATAATCGCAAAATCTGATATAAGTCTTAATTTGTACTCATCTGTTACAACCTTTTCAATAACCTTCCGTTCAGGAATCTTTGCTTTAAGATAATTTTTAGAGTATTCTATCCTATCAGTTTGTTGCACCCATCTTGTGAATGCAGGAGATACAAGAACTATCCCTTTAAACTTTAGTTGATCTCCTGATAACTTAAGACCAAATAAAAGTTGTTTAAAAAATACTTTTTGGGTTTGACCTGCAATGCCTCGAGAATATCCTTCTTTTGTTTCGCAATTCAACAAAGTCAGGCTATCATCCACTTTATTAAATGAGGCTGTCATTAAACTCCAAGACTTTCTTTTAGGCAAGTTCACAGAGGTTTCAAAATACATTTCGTCCTGAGTAATAGTTAACCATGTATTTTCAATCAATAGGTCATCTTCTTCAATGTAAACAGTACCTAAAAATCTTTGATTAAAGTATTCTTCTTTCATAATATAAAAGTTAATCAATTTTTCTTCTCCCTTGTCAAATCTAATAACAGAGAATCATGCAAAAATTATGGAGCTAAAATTTTCTGAGTTAATCGTATATTAGTTTTCTATTTATAAGGTCATAGAAATCCAATCAATCTCATTATGAATACACCTTTTGTTAAAACTTGTTTAGTTGTTTTTGTCAGTCTAGTAGTGTCAGGCTGTTCCAACCAAAACAAAGTCTCAAAAACGGATGCATCCCCTGCTGAAAATGTTTTGTCAATATCAACAAGAGTTTCTAATTATACCAAACTGTTCATATCAGACTATCAGAAGGAATTAGAAAATAGTAATCAATCAGAAATAGACTTTAAACCTTCAGCGAATTTGATTGATAAATACTCTCTTTCACTTATAGATAACAAAACATATTTCATTAAAGGACTGGCTACATTACATAAGGATTTTGACAAAGCTCAACTGAGCAGTTTAGGCATCAAAACAGGTTCTGAATTAGCTGGCAAGACCTCACTTCTTATACCCATTTATCATCTAAACCAATTTTTACATCTTGATAAGATAGAGTACTTTGAAATAGCTGAAAAAGCACAACTAAAAAATTAACAAATGAAAAATATTCACCTCACCTTAGTCTTGTTTTTATCTACACTTCAAGGCATAAGTCAATTCAATAAATCACCGGAACACTACTTAAGTAAATACTCCGACACGGTAATAACAGGCAATAAAACAACTGGCTTATCACCAAGTACAGCTATTTTCTTGGATAAATTATCGAGAGAAAAGTCTGGTGATTTCAGAGCAATATTTGATGAATACCAAATCATTAATAAAGATCAGAAAGATTATGCGAAAATCTTTTTGATTGCAGATCAACACAGCAGCCTGAAAACGCATGGATTTATTGAAAGTGGAAATTTTGGAAGAATAAGAACCGGATTGATTGAAATCAATAAAATACTGGATCTGGTTAATTCAAGTAAAGTGCAATACATAGAGATTGCTACCAAAGTCAAACCCTTGCTTAATAATGCCATAACTTCTTCCAATGTTGACAAAGTGTACAGCGGATTAAATCTACCTCAAGGTTACACCGGAGATGGAGTTGTCGTCGGAATCATTGATGGAGGCTTTGATTATACACACCCCACATTTTATGATTCAACAGGTACAACTTATAGAGTCAAGAGAGTATGGGAGCAAAATGCAACTATTGGCTCACCTCCTACTGGATATACATACGGAAGAGAACTGGCTACTCTAGGTGCTATCCTATCAGCCCAAACAGATGATCCTTCATCACATGGCACCCATGTTGCCGGAACAGCAGCTGGTAGTGGAGTTGGTACAAATAACAGTTATCGAGGGGTGGCCTTTGAAAGTGATCTTGTTTTAGTATCAGTTAGTAATAACCTTGGTATCGCTGAGGGGGTTGATTATATTATCAAATATGCAAATTCCGTCAATAAACCCTGTGTAATAAATATGAGTTTAGGTACTCACCTTGGCCCGCATGATGGTATGTCAGCATTAGATCAAATCTTTGATTCATTGTCAGGAAGTGGCAAAATACTGGTTGGTGCGGCTGGGAATGAAGGGTCGATACCGCTTTATATTGGCAAGAGCTATTCTGGAAATGATACGCTTATGGTATCATTTATGGATTTCCCCCAATCCTCATTAGGTACTAATGGAGTGGGATTAATAGATATTTGGGGAGAACCAAATGACAATTTTACCGTGGCTGTAAACATTTATAACACAAACACTAACCAAATTGAGGACTATACACCATACATCTCATCAAGTGCAAATGGAAGCTTTAATTATACCATCCAAGATAATGACATATTTGCTGACGATTGCATTGTAAATATTGCAACAGAAATCAGCCCATTGAATAATAAACCTCACATTACCATAAATGTAGATCATACAGATCAGGATGATAATTATAGATGGGTGTTGATAGAGATAATTGGACATAATACTTCCACTAAAATGTGGTGTCATGAGGATGCAAATTTTACTTCTAACGGATATGCCCTACCCTTTACAAATGGCTCAACAAGCTCAACAGTTGGAGAGATAGGCGGTACAGGTAAAAGTGTGATTACTGTAGGAGCTTATACGACAACTAACAGCTACACCAACTTTAATGGTTCGCAGCAAACAATACCATTTAATGCAACTCTTGAAGATTTAGCACCATTTTCGAGTCATGGCCCAACCGCTGATAATCGCACTAAACCTGATATTACTGCTCCCGGCAATGTCATTATTGCTCCGGTCAATAGTTTTGATCCAAATTATTCAACAAGTAACCCTGAGGTGGTATTCGGTGTAACAAATGGTACAAAAAATTGGTATTATGGCGCACTTCAAGGGACTTCCATGTCATCACCTATGGTTGCTGGAATACTCGCTCTTTGGTTAGAAGCGAATCCGAATTTATCACCTACCAATATCAGGAATATACTGCAAAGCCACTCTCGAACTGATACATATACCGGAAGTATTCCTCCTAGTGGTGATAATACCTGGGGATGGGGTAAAATTGATGCTTTAGCCGGATTGGTAAATATTGTTGGTTTGGACGAAAGTGTATTAAACAATTCCTCGCTTCAGGTTTATCCTAACCCAGCAAAAGATATAGTACATATTGACATTTTAGAACTTTCAAATGTTACACTTAGAATTACAGATTTATCTGGGAGAGTTATCAAAGATGACATTGAATTGATGAATGGGACAAATCCGGTAAATCTTTCAGAACTGAGTAATGGCATATATCTAATGCGCTTCGAGCATCAAAGAGAAGTGTATTCAAGGAAACTTATCATCAGCAAATAAGTTCATGACCGAACCGATAAAAAACATTCTTATTCGAGAAGTTGAGGATAAAAACATAGAGAAACTTCTAAATAAGTTTTCAGAAGAAATTGAAGAGCTTGTCAATTTTGGAACACAGCTCCTTCAATGGGAATTAAATGAGGCAAAAGGCGGTGAAGAAATCCTACCGATAGGATTGATGTTTCGGAATATTCTTGAACTTCTAGATTCTATTTCAATATTAATTCGGGAAGGCTCAATTGATCCCTGCAAAGCTATGCTAAGAACCATCCTAGAAACTGTCTTTGGATTGGAATATATTCTTGAAAAGAATACCAAAAACAGAGCGTTAGCATTTCTTGTATGCCATTATCATAAACAATTAAAAATGCTTAGTAAACTAAATCCAACCGAGCAGTCTAACAGACAATTAAGACAGAAATTGAGAGTGGACAAATCAACATCTATTGAAGATGATCTATTTACTCTTGATGACATTGAAGAACGAATTGAAAATGTAAATAACATTTTGAAAGATCCGATTTATGCAGATGCGGAAGCAGAATACCAAAAGGCTTATAATAATGGCAATAGAAATCCGAAATGGTATAGTTTATATAGTGGAGTAAATAATTTAGAACAACTTGCAATTTACCTCAACAGACCGGGATTATATGAAATCATTTATCGCTCATTATCTGAATCGGTTCATGGCTCAGACATTCTTCAAGGTAAAGTAGGCATAATGAAAAGTGGAAATTTAGGCATTGTCCAATTGCGATTTTTGAAAGATGCACAGGAAGTCACTATTAATGCCCATAATCTAGGAATGTTAACCTATCAAATTATGACTGATAATAGGCTCAAAAATCATAAAGGAGATTATGCAAAATGGTATTTAACTGTAAGAGATTATAAATTAAAACTAATTACTAAGAAAATGATGAATTTGATTGAACATCCCATAGAGTAGTGAATCAACCAACTAAAAGTTAACGTCTTTTGCACCATACTCTTTCAACCAGTTTATTATTGAATTTCTTAATTCAATTGCATCTTCCTTGAATTCATTTGGCTTACTATAAATCTCATAATACAAGTCAGCAGTATAGTCCTCTCCAGTTTTCGGTTTTTCCTCATATAACACAACATACTTTTTAGGTAATTTCTTTTTAGGAGTTGCCAAAGTATAGTTTAATGGTCTGTAGAACTTTATAAGAGATTTTGATATAGTCTTTGGAAGCATGGGGTGGTTCTTAAAACGAAGAAAAGGAAAGGTCTTTTCTATATTATTTCCCTTAACAAAAATCCTTTCAAAGTCTTGATATTTAAACCGAAACGCTATTTCAAAAAATTCGAGTGTATATCCTTCTGCAAGCAAATGATCCTTCCCATCTGGGTCTGTACTTGTCCAATATAGCATATTGGATAATTCCAAATCGTTAATTGAGGATGCTAAGTCTGCTACGACCTCCAGTTGCTTATTTAAAAATTGTTTTTTGACATCGAAATTTTTAAACGCTTTGTAAGCCAGAATAACTAATACGATGTTTAGTATAAAACCCCAAAAGCTAATAATCAATGCTAGAAATGTAGCTAGGTCAGCAAGCACAGGCGAATTAATTTTGTCAGAAAAGTTTGTAAAATAAGAACTTGACCATAGTGCTATCGGAATAAAAAGACTGATTACAACTGTTAAGATGAGTATTATAAAATACCTTCTTTTCATTTTACTACCCTCCATTTAGTTTCCTGTAAAACCTCATTTGAAACCTGCTTACATTTTTGTAGCTGGCTCACAATATTTCCATAATGTTCTGCAAGAATTCCATGATACTTAAAACCATATTTGTCAGATTGAAATTTATATGAATTATACATGAATAAATACTCAGAGGTTAATCCTACAAGCACTTCAATATTCTGAAGCGCAAAATAAACTCTCATACCTGCCATTTTATGTTTCTTATAGAATAACTCTTTATCATATCGCCATTCGTTCACTGACAGCTCTCTATTGAACAGGTTTAAATAACCACTTTCATTTAATGCCTTACATACTAATTCATCAAATGCTGGATTAGCAATTAAGAATTCATCAATATCATTCAGGTCTTGAATGTCTTTACCGGAAATAGACTCAACAGCACCTATAAGTGTATTTGTCACCTCTCTTTGTAAGTCCGTTCCTGATTCACTCTCAATGATTTTCAAATCTCCTTCTGTCACCTTTCTCAAAACATTATTAATTCTTACTAAAGAATTAGACTCTAATATATCATTGGGAGTACAATAGTCAGGATTAGCAACTAAATCAACTCCAAGTTTAGAAAATGGTTGTGCGACATATCTAGTACAGAATTGACGATTTTTTTCAATCGCATTTTCAGAGGAGTGTGTCATTGCTCTTTTCATCTCATCATCTGAGTAATCCGTGCCTATTATAGATCGGGCTATTTTGATGACTTTTGGAATACAATCAATACTTCCGTTATATCTAAGTACAATTGCATCATCAGGATTTTTAAATGGTAATCGTTGAATATTCTCAGAGTGAACGCCTTTTGAAGCAGCTTCTAACACCGAATATGGTCTAAAATAAAGCATTGCATGAGAAAATTCGCTGTTACTTTTTTTCCTTATTACATTGCAGAGCCTTGTGCAAAATCGACAAAGTATAATGTCTCCAATTTTTAATTTGTTCTTATCTAATAAGTACATCTTTCAAATTCTTTATTTATATATATAAAGCATTTAAGTTTCCATCCAGATTTATAATTTATCATACCTCACAGCTAGCTCAGAATATATAATTCTCATGAAGTTATAATAATACTCTTGTCTTGATTGATAGAATTCCATGTTAGCTACTGCTCTATTTGTAACACAGAAACTATCAGGGGTACACATACAATTACATTCTACTGTATCAATTAGTTTTTTACTAAATTCCTTGTCAAAATTGTTTATTGCATAGAATACTGATGATGAAACAAGATCAGCAACCTGCAAACCATAATTTGTTTTAGGACTTCCTGTTCGTATGTTATGATCGAGCTTATATCCTATTTCACTGGTAAGAAACTGAGACCTTTTACCAGTACCCATGCTGTTAAGGGTAGCCATCCCAATATTATTCTTAAAAACATTACAGTCATCACAAAGAACAGAAAGTGGCTTTTGCTTCTTTCCCCATTCAGAAAGTAATCCAAGCAAACTCGGAACAACTAAATCAAGAATTTCTTTCCCAACAATGCCCTGTTGTGTTTCAATTTCACTTTGTAGTAATTCAGAGTCTAAACCAACAATATAATCCAACCACTCAATCAGTGGATTACCTGAACTAAGATCATAGAGCGTAGTATCTTTAAATAACCTTTTTCCCCATAAAATATCGAGAAACTTCTTAAATGTACTTTCTATTGAGTCCTTTTTTGTACGAAATGAAAGATATAGGCCAAGAGCAATAAAATCATTCAATTTTGAAGTATAAAACTCTTGGTTAGATTTTAAATATGGTTCAACTCCATATTCGACTATTTTACATGCTAGCGCATAATGTTTCTCGTGATAAACAACCCGAAAGTATTTGGAAAAGTTAGAGAACAATTCCTCAATTGCTTTTTGTCCTTTTGAAGTGGACACAAAATTTATTCCCTTTACTTGCTGACCCTGTTCTACTCTGTACTTAGATATGAGTGTCTTAATTTCTTCTAATAAATCATCTTCTAAGTGGCAGGCTGAGTATACAAAATAAGGCTGTACCTTAGATAAAAGGTCTCTTCCTGTATATCCAGACTCATCACAATAAATCTTTAATACAGGCTTTTCTTGAACTTGTTTGGTTGATGTTTTGCGCATTTCTTTATTGATCTAAAATCTCTCAAAAGTTACTCAATTTCATATAAAGATGTGAGAACGTAATAAATATATTCCAATATTCATGATAGTAATACTCATCAATAAAAGTGAGTTTGTATTCGTACAGAAAAGCGAACTATCCAATTAATAGTCATACCGAGTTAAACGATCCTTTTTTCTTAATAAATGGATATGTGAACCGAAAAGTAAAAATGAATTTTGCTGTAAATACGGCCAATAATCATCTATTTATCTAGCCTTTTAAATGCCATTTCATTTTTCTACGGCATGGCTATTTCGCTTAACAACTAACTCATTTTTAAATATTAGGAGCTTATTTTACGGCAGCCCAGCCGTGTATTTTACGTGTGAAATCCAGACTTCATTTTGACCTTTGTACAAAAGATTAAACGCATGATTTAGACATCTGCCGGAGATCAGTTTAAAAACTAAAAAGACGAAAAAGATGAGCGAAGTCGCAAAAAAAGAGATGAACAAGTTTTTCCTGATTGCAGGAGGAGTTTCATTGGTAGTTGCAATTGGCGTAGTCGCAGCTTATCACTTTGCTGTGGTAAAAGAAGATGATGAAGCCAAAGACGATAAACCGGAGGAAAAGTAGAAACTGAGAGTATCAGTAGTTAATGCTGCAAAAGCAGTTTAGTAAAAAATCAAAAATACTTAAGAGATGAATTATGAAAATGAGTTAGAACGCTACGAGCGTGATGGTGAAGAAATCTTTGACAACTATGGTGGACGACACCTTTCTGTCGAAGGTGATCATTACTATGAAGATGATGAGTATGAAGTGGTAGAAGAATTGGATGACCCATACGATTCCTATTCCCAAGATGTCATCGGTAGATTAGACCCCAATGATACGACCTATACCTTCGTGGTGACTAACGCCAATGATGAGGAGAAAGAAGTGGTTCTCTTTGGAGCAAATGAAAATTTACTTCCACCTGAAGGAGTGACCATTGATGTGGCAGAATCCAGCCACAATGAGGTAAGAGAAGAGTCTAAGGCAAACCCTTTTACCATTGTGGGTATGAAAATGGCTGTAACCAACTCACAGCAGTTCGACAATGTATTGTTTCTCTATGAGAAAACATCTACAGGAAGAACGACAACCAACGTGAGACAACCACGCACATGGCAATCGCCACAGAACTTCGATCAGAAGTCTATCCATGCCATCAACTTTACCATGCACGTTACCGGAAAGACCTCATTGAGGTTTAAAGCTAAGAAAGGAACAACGGTTTTCACTTTCTCAGTTCAATCCAGAACTAATCTTGGTAATGTGTTAATCGGTAAAAATGTGGCTGAGGTGAATACCGCACCATCTGTTACCGGATTACCACAGATGGATGACAGGTTAAAACCTGTATCGAGGTTAAGTCAGTTAGCACAACCTGTAAGAACGGTTAGAAAGCTCAAGTTGAAAAGACCTGCGCCTGCACCGATTCGTAAACCATACAGAAGTGCTGGCTAACATCCTGCCTAAATGTTGCCAAAGGAGCGTCCTGCCCTTTGGCAGCATTTGTACCAAAAGTGGCAGCTTAAAAATCAAAATGGTCTTAACCTAAAGCATGAAGAGTAATGAGTAGAATTAACAGAATAAATTATATCGTAGAGGAGAATCCAAAGGGAGTATCAAGCGTCCTTTTAGCAGATGGAATCAACCCTTCTTCTAACATAGATGTATTGATAAAACAGACAAAGGGTTGGATTCAAAAACGTGGACAAGCTGCCATTATCAAATTATTGCAGGTTCACCCGGAAAAAAACGCCATACTATCAGCCAATCAGTCAAAATTTGAAAATTTCGGTGGTTGCCCTTGTAAAAGTTCATTTGACGGTTCTTCATGTAAATGCAGCTCATTTGATGGTTCAGCCTGTTCCTGCTCTAAAAGTTCCTATTCGGAAGAACTTGGAGAGCTAGAGAAAATGGACAAAAAAGAACTGAAAAAGCACTACAATGAACTTAAACGACTACTAAAACGATTTCCTGAAGACAAAGAACTTAGAGAAGAAGTAGAAACCGTTTGGCAACACCTTAAAAGTAAAAAACAAAGAAAGAACTCTACCAGAGCTAAAAAACAACCTATACAAAGTACAGGCAATAATTCTAAAGCTGTTTTTTCTGTTACATCTAAAGACCTTGCTGTAGGTTCATTCATTTTAGGAATTGCCTTAATCATTTCACAAATAAGATAGGCAAGATGGTACATTTAATAGATAATCCAAAAGTCAAAGTCAAACGTGCTGCTCCTAAAGACAAAAGAGCCAATAGAAAATCTCTTTCTACAGGTGAATTACGTGAGATAGCACAGGCAGTTTCAAAGATGATTGCTTTGACACTCGCTGAAATTCCTACTGAAGTCAAAGAATTGCTTAGAAATTATGGGTATCCCCTATCAAAAAAACCTAATGAAATTGAGATCATCCAAGGCATTTATGAATTACTTGCACAACAAGATCAAGATTTCATCTTGGATCTGGAGCATTTGATCTCAAAGGTGATACCTGAGGATAAAAGTCATTCCCAATATGACAATTTCGGCGATGGTGTTCGACTATACGGATCAAACAGCAATAGCGGCGGTTTTGGCGGTTTTGGTAGTGGCTCGTCTAGCAGTAGCAAATTCATTGATGGTGCAACGACAATTGGTTCAAGTACTGCTTCCGGTGCAGCCGGAGGAGGTATCGTAGGAGCAGCCTTAGGTGCTATAGGAGGTATATTCGGATTTGCCAATTCAGCAAAACAACAGAAGATTGAAAAACAAAAGGCAGCCTCAAAAACCTTATCTGATTTACTGCAAATCAAAGCTGCTAAACTAAACAGCTTCAGTTTAGGTCAACGAAATACCGTGACCATCATTGTCTCTTTATTGGTGGTAGTAGGAATCATTGCTACAGTAGTTATTATCAAGCGAAACAAAAAAGCTGATGTGTTGAATGAGGCAGTTCCAATGAATAAATAAGTCGCAAAAGAGAATGACTAAAGTCTAAAAGGATGAAGAATAAAAATAATATACAGACCAATTTCGGATTAGCTCCATTAGATAATCTAAAACGGTTATCTATTAAGGATAGCTCTTTTGACCATTGGTTTTGGGAATCGAAATCAAAGAAAAAGCTAAAGGCAGAAGAGAAAAGAGCAGAGATCAACCAAATGAATATGCAGACAGCAGCAATGCAACGATTAATATCAGAACAAATGACACTTCCTTCCGGCATTAATGTCGGAAAGATCGCTTTGATCGGTGGTTTAATCGTACTTCTTGGAGTTGGTGCTGTTCTCATGCTAAAAAAGAAAAAAGGTCAGACCGGAAATGACTTAAATCTTAAAGCTGAAGACTTAATCGTATAGTTATGGAAAGAAGAAAACAGGGTCGGATTAGAAAGGTATACGGTGATCATTCAACTGAGTACGATGACTTTTTAGGAGGACTCTTTAAATCGAAGCACAAGAAAAAATCAGAAAAGCTGGAGATCAAACAAAAGGATGCTAACCTTTTAAACACCAGTTTGCAAAATAAAATTGCAGAAGCTAAAGTACAAACCGAAACCTTTTTAGCAAGAGCTGCTCAATCGAAAGCCTTAGCTGCTCAAAAGTTTGCGGAAACCGCAGATACTCAACTTAAAGGAGCTAGAGCAAGCACACAACTTAAATATTTAGGTATGGCCATAGCTGCCATTTCATTAATTGGTGGAGTGGTATTGATTGTATACATCGCTAAACAAGGTAAGCGGGCAGCTCTGATCTCAGCGAAACTAAATAAAGTCAAAAATTAAGAATTACGCATTAACAGATTAGTAATTAAAACATGGAAGGATTAGCCAACCCTATAGAATTTGAGACCAACGAAGACGGAACTATTCCGGCAGGTGCTATACATCTTGCATTTTATAATGAAGGTTCTTCCGAGCAAATGGTTGGTGGCGTCATGCAAAAAGTCGGACCCGATGCTATAGTTAATGGTGTTAAGCTAAAGGTAGGAAAGGCCACCAACTTTGGATTTGTTGGTAAGCCTTATAGAGCAATAGAATACAAAACAAACGGTACAACACTTTATATAAGATATACAGTATGATAGTAGGAGAAGAAATGTGGATTGGGAAGTACTCTGATGAATACTATGACCCTTTCTTTAAGAAGTTTAGAAAGAACATCAAAAAAACGGTTAAAAGGATTGTTCCGCCGATAATCTATGATCCATTGAATCTGGGGAAGAAACAAGCTAATTCAGGTGATAATAATGGTTCATCAGCAAATGCAGCGGCAGTTATAGAAACGAAAGTCAATCAGGCTGTTCAAGCTAAAGAGGCAGAACTGAAGAAAAGCCGGGAAAATCTATTACAAGAAGTCGCTGAATTTGAAGAAGTGAAGGTCAAAGAACAGACAAAATTAAACGAAGAGAAACTGAAAACTGAGCAAGAAAAAATCAATCAAGAACATGGAGAAGATAAGAAAATGCTTTACATCGGTCTCGCCGCATTAGGCGGTCTTATCATCATCGGTGGGATAATTGTCTACATCAAAAGCCGACAAAACCAACTAGCGGCATTGAACATTAAAGATGCTGCCTAAAAAAGCAAATTCATGATAAAAAACGGAATAAATAAAGGTTTAGGTGATGGATTCCTATTACAAGGAATTGGGAAAAAACCATTTAACCTATCTGAGCCAATTAGGGAAAAAAGGGGTTATACCATTGGCAAATTCAATATGCCAAGAATAAACCCACCACTTTTTGCGGGTGTTGACATTGTAAAGCCACCTAGTTTACAGAATAGTCCAAAACTTACTGATAAAGAAAAAACAGAACTATTAGCCAAGCAAATCGCCGATTCTATTCAAGCTAGAATTGATAAAGCTCGACTAGAGGAAATCGAAAATCAAAAAGCAAAGGATGAAGAATCACAAAAAACATCAAGGTTCTCTCCCCTATTGATTATAGGAACTGTATTGGTTGGAGGGCTCTTGATTTTTATAGCCTACAAACACTTTAAACCTAAACTTAAAACTGTAATAGCATGAGGATACCAATTCCATGTGGAGGAAAACGATTTAGATTAACTATTGGCTTTTTAGTTAATAAGCCTACTCATCTTATTCTTGTTGGGAGAGATGCCGAAAATACCCACACGACCTACACTTCAAGAGAAGTAGTTATTAGTCAGAGATACTTTTCTAAAGGAACGGCTTATCGTGAAATCAACATCCCTTTTCCTCTAGCACCACAATTTATGATGCTTAACATCTGGGACAAAAACGACATCGGCAGAGACACGTTTAAAATAACCAAGTTCAAAGTCTCTAAAATGGAAACTAGAGCTATTTGGGAACATCAAGACATCCACGATTTTATCCCCTTTGCCAATTGGTTTTCTCAAAATGCAGGGCTACTTCCGGTAGGCATATACGACAGCCCTGATCTAAGGTATATGATCGACTATATGACCGTTATCAAAGACGATTTTGGTGTTCCATTGACAACACCTGCAAGAACTTCACGCATCAACGGAAAGATTGAGGCAAGCAAACAGCACCTCTTACCCTTAAGTGTGCCAATACGTTGGTTCATCTTAATGCATGAAAGAAAGCATTTCCAAATACCAACAAGAGAAGAGAAAGTAGCAGACCTTACAGCTCTTAGAGTGTTCTTGGATTATGGATTTCCAAAGGTTGAAGCCATATACGCTTGTACGCTCGCCATGCAAGCCGATAGTCATTTAGCTAAACAAGCCAAGCTCACCCGACTAAAAGACATACACGGTTATATTGATCGGTATATCAGCTCCAATGCTGTACAAAACACTTCAGCGAAAACAGCCGCATGATGGATGCTATAAAGAAATACAATCGTTTTGAAAATCAACTATTGAACTTAGAGAAGTTTAATAAAACACAGATCAACCTATACAATGCTTCTTCTAATGAAACGTGGGCTAAACTCTTTGGCGCAAATGAGAGGACTAATCAATCCTACATACCCTTATCTTTTCAAACAGATAGTCATCCGGTTGTCGTCCTATACAATCCACTTAATGAACTGATATATGTGGTCAACCAACTTGCTGCTACTTTGCAGCTTTTTGGGCAAGACGGAACAGTTGTGAAACGAGTTGTATTAGATGATGCCCATATTCCGACAGCATCTCCCCTTGCCATTAGTCTCAATCCCATTAGCGGTGAAGCATATATTTTAGGAAGTCTATCTGATAAGCTGTATGTGATCAATCAGAATTTAGAATTGACCCATCAGGTTCTCTTACCGATACGCCCATTTAGGCTTGAGTTCAATCCTGTCAATCAAAAACTTTATGTCTTGCATCTTATAGGGTCAAACATATCCGTTTTAGATACTACTAATGATTTTGCTATAGAAGTTATAGATACAGGTCATCTAAGAACTGGACTTGCTATCAACAAAACGAATGGCAATTGGGCAGTAAGTGGTGGTGAAAACATTAGCATTTATTATGCTTCAAACGAAGTGCTTCAAAACATAGAATCGGTAGGATCAAGTATAGTACAATTGACGTTTTCTTTATCTGGTAATGAGTTATTGCTAGTCCTAGAGAATGAGAAGCAGATCGCTACCATACAATTATTGAATGGTTCTTTAAGTCAAACCATAGTTTTTGAATATACACCTTCCAAACTTCTTAAATCAGAAAGTGGGTATTTCTTATCATTTAAAGAATCTAAGAACATTCTTGAACTTGATACACAACTCAACATTGTTAATTCCCACAAAACAACTGAAATACCTACCTCATGGACAATTAACCATACCGATAATGTTTTCTTTATTAGTGATCCGATAACAAGTACCATTACCGTTATTGATCCTTTAGGTAATCAGTCCAACATTAGCTACAGCAAGAATTATGAGGAAGTTTTAAGTGACTTCCAGTACCATCCTGTAAAGCTTAAACACTTACAAGTGAATTACCCGGACAAAAGCAGTTTGCCATTTATCAGAATTGGTAGAAAAAGCTCTGCCGGAAAAATGGAAAGCCAAATCATTTCCCTATTCGCTTACAGTAACCCGCAGCATTTTAGTCCAATTTATCAGCTCAACACATTTGAATATCCAATCATAGATGGTAGAACATTTTGGGAGGTACTGATCCCTCCTGAGCAAAGTGTGAGTTTGCTGATATACCACGAATAAGAAACCTCATTTATAAGGGGAGATAAAGTAGAACGATTTAAAGAGACCTGTTATTTTACAGGCATGAGAAAGAGATGAGAGAGAGAAATGAGATAATTAAAATGATACGCTTCGGTCAACGATTGATCGGAACAAAAGACGATGGCATAATAGGTAAAAACTCCATTGCCTTAATTGAAAAGAAATCAACCGGAATATTAGCCATCGACTATCGCTGGAAGCCTGAAAGAAAGCTAATTGCCCTGATTCAATTATCAGCCATATCAAAGGGTATTGAAGCAGGTATAATAGATGGATTGGTAGGTTCTCAAACCCGATATGCTTTTGAGCTATTAATCCACTTAGAAAAGTTCGGTCGATTACCGGATGATTGGAGAAGCGATCATTTAGCTACAGGTCATAAAGCGAGTCGTTTAAAAACAAATCCTCACGGATTTCCAACCTATAAAAACATCAAATCCTTTTATGGTGAACCCGGTAAAGGACTAAAAACAGTAAGCATACCTTTTGAAATGCGATTAGCATGGGATGTATCGGTCAAGGTATCGAAGATCACCTGCCACAGAAAAGTGGCAAATTCCTTACTTGGTGTCTTAGAAGACCTTATAGAACACTATACATTAGAAGGAATAAAACAGTTGGGGATTGATCTTTATGGTGGTTGTTTTAATCAGCGTAAAATGCGAGGCGGTAGCAGTTTATCAACCCATTCTTGGGGTGCTGCCATTGACCTTCACCCTTCCATGAATCGCCTAAGATGGAATCATAAAAAAGCCCTTTTTGCAAAACCCGAATACAAATTTCTTTTAGAGGCATTTGCTGCTGAAGGATGGGTATCTCTCGGAATGGCAAAAGATTATGACTGGATGCATTTTCAAGCAGTCAGATTATGATAAAGGCGATCATCTATACCGCCATAGGATATTGGGTCAGTAGACAGATCTATCACAGATATGATGTCGCCAAAAGAAAAACTGAAAAGGCCAAGGAAAAACAAAGACTAGAAAGCTATCTAAAAACGAGAGGATTTAATAGTAATGAAATACAAGAAGCACTCTTGATCATTTACAAAGAAGATGAGCAGTAGAATTGATAACATAACAATACCGGATAAGGATTCCCCTTGTGAATCTTGGAAACTCTACTTTGAGGCACTTACCAACAATTATGGCGAGACCAATGCCAGAGAAGCTTGGCTCTATACCTTCAATCAAAACGGTAATAGCTCATGCACCAAAGATAAAGCCTTCAATGCTTGGGCTGCTAAAAATAAGGTTGGTGTTGCCGATGGCGTTGATAAGGCCATAGCCGGAGTTTCCACAATTGGACAAAACATTATTGGTGGAATAGGTAAGATCACAGGTCTAACGCCAAAACTTGCTGCCATTGCTTTAACAGGAGGTGTTGTTCTCACGCTATTTCTATTGTATAGAATTGTCAAGCAAGCTGAAATTAAAGATGTCATCTCTGCACTTCCGGCTGGGAAAGCAGCTAACATCGCTAAACAATTAAAGAGATAATATGGAGAAGAGGATTGGATATGGATTAGGAGTTATTGGTGCATTGGTTTCTATTGGCTTGATTGTTAAAACTATCTCTAAAAGAAATCAAAAGAAAAAAGATGCTGCATTTAATAGCTTCAGGACGGAACTGCAAAACACAACCGAACCTGAAAAGATTAATCATGCGGTCTTAAATCAAGCCTTTAATCCAAATTACTGGAAAGAGGCAAAAGCAAAAGGTAGATCAGTCATTGACGAGAAGACCGCCATTGAAATTGCAAAGCAAATTGCGGCAGCTTGGAATGCCGGATTTCTTTGGGATGACCTAGAAGAAGAGGTATACCGAGCATTGGAAGATCACCGTCTAAAGACCTTCTCAGATGTGTCAAGAGTAGCTGATGCCTATCGCAGTAAAGTGGTTTTACAGAAAGACTTATGGAAACACCTTAAGGACAAATTGAGCAGCAGAGAATTTGCCAAAGTCAAAAACATAGTCATTAAAAAGATTAAGCAATAAAGTGATTTTATGAAAAATGATGGACAGTTCAAAATGATAACCCCACCAAAGAAAACGGCAGTACCTAATGATGTTTTACTAAGTGATGTACAGAAGGGATTAATCAGTTTGGGTATAGTGAATGGGGCTGCTCTAGCCATCAGCCAAAAGAAAGGCTTTTGGGCAATTATAGGATATATGTGGCTGGGTAGCATGGCAGGTGGTGGAATCGGCTATCTATTCAGAAGTATGAATGAACGGAAAAAGGAAGAACAAAATGAAAGGAAATAATGCTAAACCAGTATATATAATCGCAGGTGGAATGTTAAGTGTACTCTTGATTTATGGAATATATAAACTGCTAACCAACAAGGATGAACCAAACCCTTTCAAGGCTATAACTAAAAAACCGAGTGGCTTTTGTCAACACTCCGGTTTCCCACTAAAATACGGTAGCTGTGGTGAAAAAGTTAAAGCATTACAACGATACCTTAACAGTAAAACAAGACCGCCTAGAATACTCTTAAAAGTTGATGGCAAAATGGGGAATAAAACCATCGCTGCACTAAAAAGAATAGAAGGTATTAGCACAGTTTCACAGTCAAAATTTGAGCAGTTAAACATACAGCTCAATCCATTTACACAAGGTAGAATATGAATCAGAACTTGAAAATTAGCATTGCAGTCTTGGCAGGTTTTACCGTTGGCCTTTTAATCGGAAGAAACCTATCAAAACAAGAGGAGAAAACCACCAAGAAAGACGAGGAACTTCCTAAAGAGAAGCAACAATTCAAGTCTACGGAGAGTACAAGTGACTCCCCCCCTGTCAATGACGATTCCTTTCCATTGCAGTTGGGGTCGAAAGGGCATCGAGTAGAACGACTGCAAATTTTTCTGATGCGAAACTTGGGATGGATAAGAAAACCTAACGGACTGTTTGATCTCACAACTCAAGCCAGATGTCAAAAGTTCTTTAAGATCGATAACATCAGTAAAGCTCTATACAATCAAAACATGATGGATAACATGGTGCATGACCAACGAAAAAAGAAAAGCGCATGAGCAATCAAGAAAACAAACAAAACTTATTCGGTTATCTCGATAGAGTTCTTGGTAACGATGGCATCAAGACTAGCAACAAAATTAACATTAGTGTAGATAGTCAAACTGCCGCTACCCTTTTAGGAATTGGGATTGGTTTAGTCATATTCAGTCATCTATTGGGAGCAGGTATCAGGGCTTTAAGCAGAAAAAAAGCAGCATAATGAATAAAAAGATCATAATAGCATTTGGTATCTCGGTTTTCTTAGGTCTCGCTTATCTAGCCTATAGAAAAACGGATTTTGGCAAATCACTAAAAATCAAATGGATCATCACAAAGCTCAATAAAAAGAGAGCAGCTAAAAATCTCACATGGGAATTCCCCGATTCAGTTATTCAAGACACCAAAGCAGAATTAAGCCTCTTGGACTTTGATGAACTCGAATTAGTGGAAGATTATGTTGACAGTTGTCTACAAAGAAAAGGACTCAAGCAAAGTAAAGAATATAGAGAAAAGATGAAGGATCTCGGTATTTACAATAAAACTGAATTGCCTGCTTTAGAACACATGCTTTACAATCTTTGGGGTCTTTCTAAGGGCTATCTAAAAGGCAGACATCGTGTAGAGCCGGATAATTATCCGAACACATCAAAAGAAAATCAATAATCATTAAATAATAGAAGTATGGAAGTAATAATAGAAGAGTTTGGCAGAAGTATACTGCCGTTTTTAGAAAAATTGGAGTGGATGTATATCATCACTTTCATCTTGATTGGGTACGGCTACCAATCCATTGAACAAAACATCAAATGGAAATTTCTCAAAGGCATAAAAAAACGCTTTAAGGTGGCCTTGATCGGACTGATATATGCTCCGCTTTATTACCTTATATGGGGTTTAGAGAAAGAACAACTTAGTGGTCTGTTCTCTTCCTTTTTGATTTCTTTCGCATTCCACAAATTACTTGTTGATGCCATAATCGGAGCATTAAAACAAAAGCTGGCACTTTTTGCAACAGATAAAATCAAAGGAGGTCAAAATGAATAAATGGGTGATCGGCTATTTAGTGACCCTAATCAGTTTTTATCTGATAATGGTTTTTGTGGTGGATTATGGATCAGAAACAGACCATTCAATTATTCAGGATAAGGTAGAAGAACTGGAACAAAATAGCATTGAATTAAGAGAAGAAAATAAACGACTTGATCTGAAAATAGAGGATTTACAAGAGCAAACAGATAGTCTAAACGAATCCATAGAAGTCGTTGAGTTAGAACAATCATTAATAAAGGAGAAGAGAGATGAGAAGATTAATAGTGTTGATGGGATGGATAATGATGAGTTATACCGCTTTTTCACAGACTTTAAAACCAACTATACTTACGATTAAAACAGACACCAACTTCTGTTTTACCATTCCACAAAGTAAAGTCATTGCCACTCACTTAATAAAGGCACAGTTTGCTGATAGTTTAGAACTATCCGTTAAGCAGCAAAAAAGCCTGTTTCGAGAGCAACTTAAAAATGGAGATGAAATCCAATTAGCCTTAAATCAAAAGATTGAAAACCTCGATCAAATCATTTTATACAAAAATGAAAGCATTGAGTTGTTACGAGCAGACATTAAGGAAAAGGATAAGAAAATAAGACGGGCTAAGTGGCAAAAGATACTGTTAACCACAGTTTCTGTCTTATCTAGCGCAGCAATAATTCTAAAGTAGTAGGTCATGATCGTATTAAATAAAATATACAATGAAAGTGCTTTAGACTGCATGAAAAGGATGCAGGAAGGACTGATTGACTTAACCGTGACATCTCCACCTTATGATGACCTTAGAAATTACGAAGGTTATTCTTTCTCTCATGAGGATATAATCCCTGAATTATATCGGGTGACAAAACAGGGTGGCATTGTAGTATGGATAGTTAACGATCAAGTCCTACGCTCAACAAAACTTAGAGGCTCTGAGAGTGGTAACTCATTTAGACAAGCACTATGCTTTATGGAAAATGGCTGGCGATTACACGATACGATGATCTATAGGAAGGTAAATCCAACGCCAAATGCCAACAAAAGGTATCAACAATGTTTTGAATACATGTTTGTATTTAGCAAAGGACGGCCAAAAACTACAAATATTCTGCTTAGAAAAAGTAGATCATTTAAAGACAAGAGAATTCGCTTCAAAGCCTTTCATAGGGATCAAAATGGTGACTTTAGAAAGAACCTATTCATTCCTAAAGAGTTTGTGCCAAAAGATAATATTTGGGAGTACATCGTTGGTGGAAATAATGTAACAAAGGATGAAGTGGCCTACTTGCACCCTGCCATATTCCCGGAACAGCTTGCAGAAGATCACATCCTGAGTTGGAGTAATAAGGGCGATTTAGTGTTTGACCCTTTTATGGGAAGCGGTACAACTGCGAAAATGGCTAGACTAAATGGCAGAAGCTACATAGGTAGTGATTTAAGCAAATTCTACTGTGAGATCGCAGAAGATAGAATCAAAATGTGTGCATAAAAGAAGAGGACTATGAGTTTTGAAGGAGGATACCAAAGTGATGTCGTCATATCTGCTAAACAAGGTGGAGCAGTATTTATAACAAACATTGAAGCACAAGAGACCACAGAAAATGTGGCATCAAAAGTCTTTTCCTCAGATGGATTGGTCTTACAAAGTTGCTCCAGCTCTACTGACCTTATTACTGTTTCTATTCTTGCAATTACTGGCTTTTCAAGCTTTAAACCCATTGTGATGATAGGAAATGAGCAGGTCAATTTAGTGCAAGATGAAGACCAAAATGTTTGGACAGGTGATATTGATATTGATCTTGGTGGAAATAGTATGGTGGAAGTCATACACAATGATGGCGCATTTCATCGCTGTATGATCCTTAGTGAATCTAACCCTGTAATTTCAGATGCATTTCTAACAGGTGGTTATCCTAATGGTCAAACAGAACTTAAAGAATTTGATCGCTTTAGTCTTCAGGTAGAAAGCGCAGAGGTTTTTTCCTCTATAGAGATCGCCGATTATGGTGCAGCAAAGGCCGAAACATTTCAGTTTGATTCTACCTCTACTCACAGCGTTGATATAGTTGTAGCAGATAGAGGCAATACACCGAATAGTCAAGGTGTAAAACTCAGAATTGTCAATCAAAATGGAACAAAAAGCGATTGGTACTTAACTGAGAGTAATGGAAATGAAAATGGAAAGCATACTGTTATACTAAATAACCTCTATCCTACCATTAACATCCAAGCAATTAGTTATCCTGAGAATCAATTAGCTATAAAAAATGAGGAGAAAGCCAGCATTATTCACAGCATAGAAAATTTTGATTCGATTGATTATGAATCAAAAAATGAACAATTAAGTATTGTCTCCCCTAATAGCTATAGTGCTGCTAAAGAGGTTTCCAGAATTGCAGGAGATTACAACCTTAATCAAAGCAACCTAACCATCACAGCTAAAAGATCATCAAATGGAGCTGAAACCTCAGAGAACGTAACTGTTAAAATAGCTCACATAGCTGCAAGCATCACTTTTGATGGTATTGATGGGCGACTTGTTTCCGGTGGTAACAATGGAACAGAAGCACAAAATCACTCCTTAATCATTAGTTCTAATCAAGCATTAATCAGTCTCCCTATAATTTCAGTTCCGGAAGGTTCACTACAAGGAGAAATGCAGGCAATTGGTGACTCAAATAACTATCAGCAACACATATTGATTCATGATGATGATGAGAAAGGCATACATACTGCGGTTTTAGTTGAAGCAATAAATCTTGCAGGTATTGTCACTAACTCCTTTACAGGTCAAAGCAACTACGAAATTGGAGGGTTTGTTCAGCGAACATTAAGTTTCTTAGAATTTACAAATGAAGCACAACTAGGAACTGCTGTAACTGATGTTTCAAAACTCATCGCAAAAGACAAAGATGAACGATTGATGACCTACGTTAATAGTCTTAACAACGCACCCCTCACCTACACCATCACAAAGCCTAGCAATGTCATCAATCCACAAGGGGACCTATTTCATTGGAATGATGAGCAGGCGGTTAACAATAACAGCACAGGACTGGCAACTGTCCTTATTGAAGAGTTGCCCTAGAACAGAATTAATTGAAGTTGAATCGCTGTTTAATAACAGCATAATAGAAGAAGAATATGTCAGATAATGTATCTAAGGAATTGTTTGAAGCAAATGCAGCTCTAAATGCTCAAGAGTTTGCTAATCGAAAAATACTCATTAAAGGCAATGGCGCACCGACCAGCCCTGCACCACTTGGATCAGAGTATATTGACCAATCCGTTGACCCTCCGGTTACTTATGAGCAAAAATCATTAGGAGTTGCTAGTAATTGGATAGCCAAAGCCGATGGAGAAAAAAATGTGAGTGGTTCGGTTTTTATAACTGACATTAACCCTCAAAATCAGCTAGATAATGTTGGTCAAAAGGTATTTTCATCTGAAGGTAAAGTACTAGATTCGGCACTCACAAATACAGACCTTATTACAGTTGCAATCATTGCATCGGTTGGTCATTCCAACTACAAACCGGAAGTTAAAGTCAACGGAAATCCTGTTAACCTGACCCTTGACGAGGGAGAATTTTGGTGGGAAGGAGAAATTGATATTGACCTATCAGGAGATCAAGAAATAATCTGTGAACATGAAGACGGCGCAAAACATAGTATAGTGATCACTCATGATGTAGGAGCAGAAATATTATCTGCTAGTTTCATAGGGAATTACCCTAGTGGACAAACTGAACTTAAAGAAGGTGATAGCTACACAGTTGAAGTCAACTCAGATATAGATATGGTAAGAATTGAAGTTTTAGAATATGGTGCAGCTAAAGCAGAAACATTTGATTTCGATCCTACACAATCAACCACGATTAACATTACGGTAGCTGATCAAGGAGTTACCCCATCATCACACGGCATTAAACTAAGAGCTATGAATGCTAACGGTTCTTTCGGAGGTGAGTACCTTACAGAGAATGATGGTAACGATGATGGTGTAAATGTGGTTGTCTTAAACAATGTTTATCCGTCAGGTATTATAGATGCCATTGAATACCCTGTAGGTCAAATGGCTCTAAAAGAAAATGAAATCGCAAAGGTTGATCTTTCGGGCGGTGGATATGATGAAATTCTTTACGATTCTCCTAATGGTCAATTGGAAATAACTGATCCTACCGTATTTGAACCATTTAAAGAAGTTTCAAGAATTGCCGGAGAATACAACATTTCAGAATCTAATATTAGAATTAGATTAACAAAAACATCAAATGGTGCGGTAACTACAACAGAAGCAGTTGTTCAAATTGCAGATAGTGATCCGGTTATCCAAATTTCAGAGCCACTAAGTCGATTAAGAAGTGGTGGAAACAATGGCACACAGGCTCAAAACCATGAAATCAGTCTTTTATCGGATCAAGAGCTATTAGAAGCCCCAACTATTTCAGTACCGCATGGCACTCTACTAAATACAATGCAAGATTCAGGGGATAAGAAACAATGGGATCAAACTTTAAGAGTGCATGACGATGACGAAAAAGGTGTATTTAACTTTTCGTTGACTGAAGCCAAAAACTTAGCAGGTAAAACTGTCAATGTATTATCTGGTGATACGCAATATGAACTTGGTGGATTTGTCAGCAGAACCATTCAAGTTCCGGCATTTCAAAATGAGCTGGATTTAGGTGTTAATGTTTCTGATACTTCTAAGGTAGTTGCACGAGATAAGGATTCAATTCTTTTAACTTACAAGAACAACTTTACCGATGAGCTGAAATCTTATAGCATCACCTCCCCTTCAGGCACATTGAATGTCAAAGGGAAATTATTCCATTGGACAGATAGCCAAGCGGTCAATAACAATACTACAGGACTTGCAACTATTACAATTGAAGAGATCGTATAGCAATGGAATATTGGACGGTTACACAAGCTCAAGCTCAAGCTGAACTCTTAGCAAAAGAGTTAAATAATCGACAGATTCTAATCTATGGAAATGGCGCACCAAACATGGACTTCCCTATTGGTGTTGAATACGAGGATAGATCGGTAGAGCCGATTGTTCGTTATCGTAAAACCGGAAGTAATAATACGGATTGGACACCGATTAGAATTATTGAAGCAGCAACAAAAGAAGAGGTATTACAAGGGCTTAACGATCAGAAAATGGTCACGCCCCTGCAACTCTCAGAAAAACTCAATGCATTTTCTACTCAAATTCTTGGTTTACCGACTGCGAACATTGAATCTGGAGTAGGCATCAACTCATTGTCTGCATCAAATACAGATTCAGATGTGGCCTTTTCAATCAGTATTCCAAATGAATTAAATGATAACACTTTGGCTATAGTTATTGATGGATATGGAAGCAATGCCTACTTAGAATTCATTTTAGGTGGTCATATCGGACAGGTCTTAACCATAAGACGTAATGAGGCTCATCATTTGACATTTCAGTCCACAGAAAATATTAAGCTATCAGCACCTTTTGAATTAAAGGATGCAAATAGGTTAGACAACATCACCTTGCAGAAACTGTCCGAATCCGTTTGGGTAGAACTGACAAGGAATCAATTTCCTTAGAGTAGCTACTAAGTAGGTTACGGTTGCGCACGTGAAGAGAGAATTAAGAGAAGTAGGCGCAAACACTTCTAATGTTAACAGCTACTTAACAAGTAGCAAAATCTAATTTCTATGATACATTTTGTGTTGGAATTACCAGCAGTATTGGAAGCCAATGACATTTATTATGTTCAGGGTGATAACGGAAATGCGCTGCATTATGTCGCCGATGATGAAGGGAATCCGATTCCGGTCTCTACCGAAGCATTGGTTCAGGCTTATATGAGTTCTTTAAAAGGTTCGGCAGGCGGATATGCCGAATTGGATGGAGAAGGGAAAGTCCCGGCAAGTCAATTGCCAGCCGGTTCCACTCCAGACGATATCAATACTGTTGAGACTGGTTTGCAAAATCAGATTGACCAAAAAGCTAATTCGGCTGATGTCTACACGCAAGCTGCTGTAGATGGCATCGAATCCGGCTTACAAAGTCAGATTGATAGCAAACAAGAATCATTAGCTAATTCAGAAGATTTAGCAAAGTTGGGAGATGGTACTTTCGAGGGTAAACCTCTGATTTTACTTCAATCAACTGAATGGTAATCAATTCGGTTATTACCGGAGGGTCTTCCCTCCGGTATTGTTAAGTTATGAATGTATATAAATTAAAAAGCGAAAATGTCGGTTCTCATTTTCATGAACAGGCCATCATCTTTACAGACAAAAAGGAAATCTGTGTAACGAAAGATGAAGTAACTGACGATGGATTTGAGTTAGTCAAATTTCAGACTTACGATTTAGAGCAGATTACCTCAATTATCAATCATGCTCTTAAAGGACTTACAATACAAAGTTCGGTGGTAGTTGAGATGACAAACAAGTCCATTTTTGTTTCCTCTGTTAGTAAGCTCTATAAAGTGAACAATTACAATGTAGGAGACCTATTGGAAAATATCTTGGGTGGATATGAAGGGCAAATCATCACAATAGTAGGAAACGGCACAAGCTTAACAATCAACAACAATGGCAACCTTGCGATAAATGGAACGATCAACCTCGATAATGAATACAGCATTTTATTACTGCAAAAAGTGGGAGAAACTTGGGTTGAACTTTCAAGAAAAATAAATGGGTAAAAAAGACCTGTATTAAGCAGGCTAAAGGATATGGAAGAAGGACAGTATTTTATAAAATTAGCAGGAATTATTTTCGGAGCAACCGGAGTATGGAAGGTCATTGAGCTTCTCTTTAAAACTTTACTTGAAAAAAGACTCAAATCGGCTGAAACAAAAAACCTAAATGTTCAAGCTGAAGCACAGATAGTCGGAAACTGGATCAATTGGTCACAGCATTTGGAACAACGAGTTAAGGAGTTAGAAGCAGTTGCAGACGAAAACCGTAAACTGAAAGAAAAGCTTGAATCTCAACGCAAAATGATCGAAAGTCAAAAGACGAGAATTATCAAACTCGAAGACAGAGTTGAATTATTAACCAAAGAAAAAATTGAGCTTCAAAAGGAAACAAAGAAAAATATCAGGTTGCAAGAGGAGATCAAATCCTTAAAACAAGAGAAACTAGAATTATCACAAGAAATCGAACAATTAAAGAATGATGCAGCTTAATGAACAAAGTCCGGCTGTGCGTTTCCTATTAGCAGCTTCGCTAATTCTAACGGTTATCAACCTAAGTTTTGTGGTAGCTGATAGGTTTAGAAAATCAGATCTGTGCAAGAAATGTAGAAAGCAGCAAAAATGAAACGGCAGCACATATATTATTTAGGTGGAGTTATTGGTGGCGTTTTGATACTTTATCTACTTTCAAGACTACTTGCCAAAAATTTTGACTTATCTCTCTTTGATAGCCCGGATTGGAAAGGAAGTGGCAAACTCATGGATAAAAGGTTCTTATCCATGCTTAAAAAAGCAGAGAAATATGCAGGGTTTAAATTTGTTTTCAACTCTGCATATCGAACTGAGAACCACAATAAGTTAGTTGGTGGGGTTGATGACTCAGCACATACTAAAGGTCTGGCTGTTGATATTAAGTTTACTTCCTTAAAACAGAGAGACCAAATTATTTCAGCCGCAGTAAAGGCCGGATTTAAGAGAATAGGCATTGGTAGTTCTTTCGTTCATTTAGATAATGATCTTACCAAACCCCTATATGTTGCTTGGGGATACCCAAAAGGAAAACAACCACCATATAATCCATTTTTAAACCATAATCAGGCAGCTTAATTAAGTAGTCGGATGCCTATTTATAACAATAAACAGAAAGATCAATAGTTCATATAATAGATATGATTAATGAGAATGCAAGCGATTTTTATAACAAAGTAGTCTATTCAGATGAATACCTTGATGTTATTTGCAATCAAGAACTAAAAGAATGTTCTCAAATGGAGATTGAAGAATTATATATCAATTTTCTAAATGAGTTTGAAAGCACGTTTATCAAGAATAAAGCTAATCATCCGATAAAGGAATATCATATATCAAATGAGCGATTAAAAAGGATGCGTATTGCGATGTTAATACTCCAGGTGTGCGCTGAAGGTATTCCTTTCTCTTTAAAGGTAGTTGAATCTTCTACTAAGTATTGGAACAGTCTAATGGATGAAGTAGTAACATGAGGATAAATTGTAATCAATTTTATTTTGAAGTGATGATGGGAGATAAGCCGATTAATCAGGTGTTTAATGAACTTCCTCGATCTGCAAAATCAAATGATTATGATTTGCTTTTCAATGAATTTATTTCTGAACTAGATTCAGATTTTAATTATTTCTATAAAAATGATAATGAACAGTATAAAACAGAATTGTTTTCAGCAATGCCGGAGAAAAAAGCAAAAAGAGTACGTCTCACCATGATAATTCTCTCATTGCTTGCAATGGGAGCATCATTTAATGAGGATGTGTTTTTAAATTCAATGGATTATGTTGTTAAAAGAGAACTTCTAAAAGCAACACTAAACCTTAACTAAATCTTATAAATAATGAGCAGCTTTTACAATAATATAACTGATACCAACATAGAAGTTGGAAAAGTATTTGAAAAATTGGGTCATCAAACAATTGACCAATGGAAAGAAATCCAAACTTCTTTTCATGAAACAATTGAAAGAGAATTTCCGATAGTCCGGCGTGATATTAGTGATGAAATCACAGAAGAAGAGACTTTAATTCCAGAAAGTTTATCTAAAAGAATTAAAGTCACAACTCTTCTTCTTATGCTTTTGGTTGCAGGAGGAAAATACAGTAAAGACACCTACTTAAAGGTAGTAGAATTTTGTACCATGTCTGATCTGAATCAACGTAAACCAATGCAAGGATTTTCCAATTAGTGGGGGTTTGGAACTTGTGCAACTTATGGCAACTTTTTACACTAATTTTTATTTTTCAATTTTACTAAAGACTTATTTATCAATGACTTAAAAGTTTCGACCTGCGGATTCATAACCCGGAGGTCGGCAGTTCGATTCTGCTCCTCGCTACAAACCGGAAAGCTTTAATTATCAAGGTTTTCCGGTTTTTTTGTACCATTCAAATCCCAATATTTTATTCAAAAAAAACACTTTTTGGGGTGGGGGTTTGGAAGGGGGGTTTGGAAAGGGGGTTTGGAACTGTCTCTTTTTACCCTCAAGTACAAAGTGTATTTATGACTAAGCTTTATACTTTATTACAATGCCTTTTCAGTTCTGATGCAAGCGTTTATTTTTATTTACTGCCTAACGATTTTTTTTGTAAAAACTCTTCCTTCTTCATCTTCTAGTCGAACCAAATACATTCCCTTCTCTTCAGGCAATTCAAATTGATGATTCGATCCTTCAGTTGTCACACTGAGCGAAGTCGAAGTGTGAAGCAACTGACCTTGCACATTGTATATCTGAATGCTCTCTATTGATTTTGATGTTTGGATATTCACGATACCAGAACTTGGATTGGGATAAAGTTTTAACTCATGTGATTCTTGTGCCAGATCATCCAAATCGACCAAGCAGGATTGCAAAATACAACCATTGCTATCTACTCTTATAAGCCACACATCCCGATAATTGACGGAAGCAATCGTACCTATAGTCTCTCCCGTTGCTGTAAAACCTCCATCCGGCATTTGTACGACATCCCACAGGTAATTGGAACTTGCTGATTGAGTAGGATCGAATGCATAACTATTAACCCAAATGCTATCTCCATTGGCATCTGTTTTAAGCAGTAGCCCACCAATAAATGCATTTGTAGCCGACCTTCTTCTTCCACAAGCCACTAAATGACCATTGGATAGCTCTTTTACTACTTGTAAGCTATGATTGGCTGAATTAAATCCATAAGTCTTTTTCCAAACAAAATGTCCTTGCTGATCTAACTTAAACATGAGAGCTTTTGCTGCAATCGGAACTTGATTAAATGGTGCTGACTCAGGCATTGACTCACCAGATACCGCAACGAAATTGTTATCTTGAGTCTGAATAACGTTACAAACACCATCATTTGCTGGTGTATCGTATTTGTAGCGCCATTGTTGATTACCCAAAGAATCTACTTTAATCACAATAGGATCATAATTGCGAATATTCTGATTGGGAAACTCCAGTTCTGTACCACCCAGCACATAACCCCCATCTGTAGTTTGAAACACCGAACTTAAACGTTCAAAGGTTCCAATGGTTGTGCTGTAAAATTTTTGCCATTGCAGGTTTCCTAAACTGTCTGTTTTTACCAACCATCCGTCCGGCCTGCTACCAACCGCTTCATATTCTCCCACTACAGCAAAACCGCCATCAGTCGTTTGTATGGCTTGACGAAAGGTAAACCAATTTACCGTATCGCCAAAAGTTCTAGTCCAAACAATGTCGCCATAACGATTATATTTCATCAGATGACCGTATGAAGAAGTATCTGTTATCCCCCCTCCCATTATAAAACCGCCGTCATTAGTAGGAGTTGCAGAATTCGCCCAGCCTGAATATAATGTGTGATTGCTATCTATGTATGTTGAACTTCTAATGCTGTCACCCTTTCCATCAATTAATAAACTATTCAACCACAAACGTCCGGGTAGATAATTAACAGGGAACAACAATAGACTATCATTAGACAACACTTCTATATTGTATGAGTTCAGTGCATTTGGGCTTAACTCATGTTTCTTGTTAAAAATCTGAGCATGCCCGATTAAAGGCAAGCTCAGATTTACTATCATGAGGCAATAAGCAACAATTCTAATGCTGAATAATGATTTGTTCTGTCCCCAATACTTCATTTTGTCCGGTCACTTTTATAATGTGTACACCATTCTTTAATTCCTGAATTGGTATCTTATGGCTTTGGTTTTCACCATTTAAAGTTAAGCTTTTTATTAAACTCCCTTTCACATCGTAAATTTCAACTTGTATCTGTCCTTCGCCATCTAATTTTAAATTTAAGAGTTGATCTGCCGGATTGGGGAAGATATTCAAGACATTTTGATTTCCGGTTTCATCGGTAAAACGAATGCGTTTTTCCGGTAATTCAATCGGGTTAGGAATAGCTGAACCGTCTTTGGCTTTTTTAGCCGCCATCGCCCATATATGATATGGACTTTTAGGATTCTTTAATGCCGCTTCGATGTACTTGCCTTCTACTCGCTTTAATTCTCTATTGAATTTTAAATAGTCTTCGGCCAGTGGACTTAAACGCTGCTGCAAATCCTTGCCAAATAGACTGTCACCTCTTCGTGCTAAAACCGCAAGCATTCTGATCTGATCATTGGCTGAGCCGTAAGTATTTAAAACCGACACGATGCTGTCGATGCCAATAGTGTCTTGTAAAAGTTGTAAGCGCACATAGTCGCTCAATACGCTTTGCGTAACCGAGTTGGAATCGCTTTTATGGCGGGTATCTCCAAAACCAATGGCATGGCGAATTTCTTCTGCTCTTTTCACCAAACCTAAACCGCCACCAGGTTCACCGCCTCCGCCTCCACCGCCTCCGGTGCTGATGTTGGAAGGACATGCTGCTGTTTCTGTGTAAACATAAATAGTTGGTTGATTTGATACTTTAACGGCAGTCGTACAATGTGGTACAGTGATGGCATTGGTATGATGGTAATACTCTATACTTGAACCATTTGATGAAATGTAGAAATCCTGTTCATTGCTACTATTACAAGTTGGCCCGAAAGTATTTCCGGCAGGATCAGAAACGCTGTTTGCTCCTCCTTGCTTAAAGGCGATCTCCGGTTGAAAAGTTCCTTGTGAAGTGGTAACAGGTGTTAAGGCAATGTGGAAACCATCATTGTCATAGTCATTACATTTCATGACTAAACCTAAACTATCCGAGCGAAGATTATCACCATGTACCAATGTCCCCACTTGTAAATCTTCAAAATCATTTCTAAATATTTCATCAACATTATCTAAAGAGTTAAACACCACAATACCCACTGCATTATCAGCAACGGATGAAGTAGTATGCGCAAAGGTGTTTTCTTCGATCTCATATTGTGTGCAGGTGTTGAGATAAATGCCCACTGCCTCATCATCTTCATCCAAATCTGCAATGTCAAAATCACATTCCGTCACCTGAGCATAATTGTTGCCCACCAATTCTATGCTTCGCCATGAATTGATAAAATCTGCTTCACTAATGCTTGGGGTGTATGTTGGGTTAGAGGTATAGCTATAAATGGCTTGCCCCATATTCTTAAACTCTGAGCGTGTTGTTCCCTGAGCGTAGACCCCAAAACTACTATTGCCTGCGATAATGGCACGGCTTCTATCCCAGACATCACTGTGTAATTGATACAATTGATTGTCGAACACACAGCCTTTGAATTCAACACCGTCTATCTCAGAAAGCAAAACATGGGTCAATGGATAAAGATGACTTTCAAAGGGTGCATCAGAAACAAAGGTACAATTGGTAAATTGACTTTGATCTTTCACCAGTTGTAAAGGATTGGTGTTCGGCACAAAGTTTTGATAGGGATTGAGTACCACATCAAAAAGGTTGTTTCTGAAAGTGGAGTTATTGGCACTAATAATACCACCATTGTACGCGTTGGGGTTTTGATTGTCATAATAATTGCTAATGCCCATTTCAGCACCGGATATTTCTGCCCCGTTGGTCATTGAAATAAAAGGCTGATTGGCATAGGTTTGGTTTAATTCATCATCTCCTTTTAATCGCACACCCAACCAAAAATCACTCGTATCTGCACAGCTTGATTTCACGAGTTTTCCTCCATCTAATAATAAGGCTGCTCCTTGATTGACAATGATTTGTGTACCTACGCCCATGCGCAGTTCTCCGGTGACGGTTAGTATACCGTCAATAATCAGATCATTGTTGATGTATCTGTTTCCACTCCATGTTTGCACACCTGTTACGGTATAAGGGGATGTCTGTGGAACAGGGCTTTTGTAAATGCCCCGACCTTGTGTTGATACGGTAAGGACTCCCGCACAATTGTTAATGTCTAAATCGACACAAAAAGTCGGTGGCAAGTTTTCATTGTAACAATCCCATGTACTGCTTGAATTGTCTTTGGTAAAGACCCCTGCATCGGTAGCAACAAATAGTCTTCCATCACTATATTCCTGATAAACGATGCTGTGAACGGGATAATTCGGCAAATTGCTTGAAATGTTAATCCATGTATTACCTGTATCGGGTGAGTAAAAGACTTTTCTCCCATTCAAATACTTTCCAAATGTGACCCACATTTCTGCCGGATTTTGAGGATTGAGAATGACATCTGTGATCGTCGTCCAGTCAATCGGCAGTTTTCGGGGTGTACCATTCGGATTTTTTCCCCAAGTTTTGTCTATCCATGTCTGTCCTTTGTCATGAGACACTAATAGTTTCTTTTTAGTGCAACTTGTATCGTTATAAGCACAATAATTACTGTCTTCATCTAGTTGCCAAGCCTCATGTGTAAAAGCGATAACCAATAGATTGGTATCCACCTCACTGCCAGTAAGTGCAATAATGTAATCGCCGAACTTATTTCCTTTAAAACCTGTGCCATCAAAGTCGGTAACCCTTGTCCAATAGGTTGCAGTGTCAGATTGTTCTGATAAGTAAACATCTTCCATTGCCGTGAGCAAGTCACCATTCGCCATTTCATAAAAGGGACGAGCTTCGGGACTGTGAGATTGTATTTGTGCATTTTGAACATAAGTTGAATTAACTAACTGTATGCCGGGAGTATGCGAAGTGCCGTTGTATTTATATCTGCAAATTCCAAAATTGCAACCAAAACTACCACAAAACCAATTCGCCACAGCCCTGCTTTCATCGCTTGGTAAAATATAGGGAACACCTCCATCAGAACCATGTGTTTGTAACCAAGTATCTGTGGTAATATCATAGCGATTACCTCCTACATCCTGATTTCCTGTTAAGAGATAGGTAAAATCAGAATTGACATCGTGCCCATAATGTTGTTGCACATTCAAGCCATTGTATTTATTTGTCCATGAATTCCCATCGTTGGTCGATATGGATATCCCTCCGTCTGTGGCTACAGCGACCAGACCCTCCACAAAATCTCCTCCTCTGATGTCTCCATGTACTTTAACGGTCATTTTGAGATCAAATGTATATCCTGCATCTTTACTTCGATAAATGCTTACCCCGGCTACAATAAGTACATTATCATTACTTGGATCTACCATAAAAGCACTTTTTTGGGGGCTGTGTTTGACCCCACTTTCATTATAAATTCCTGTCGATGTTGTTGCAGTGCATCTGTTTCCAAGATAGCTTTTGTATATCCATAAATTGTATATTCCATCATGAGTCACCATTGATGCATATACATTATCAGGATATTGCGGACTTACATCTATATTGATTAAGGTTAAAGTATCTACGCCATTGTAAAAATTAGTGGTAACCTCATCAAAGCTTTGCCCTCCATTAAATGTCCTAAACAACTGTGCTTCTCGACCTTGACTGGAGACATAAAAAGTATCCGGATGGGTTGGATGGAATTTAATATTGGTAATGTTATTATGAGGATTTTTAAGTGTAAGTATTATGCTGTCCCAAGTGACTCCCTGATCTAAACTCATGACCAATTTATCATCGACTCCGGCAAAATAAATATTGCTATCTTCGGGATGAAAATACGCCCGTTGTACATGTTCATTTGGCCCTAAGTTGCCATTATTCGGTATGCTAAAGCTTAAACCTGTTGAATCCCAAGTTTGCCCACCGTCAAAACTTTCTATAACGCCATGTCCAGGAGGATTGAAGGACCAATAAGCACCTGTAGCAACCAATAAGTGTTGATTGTCGCGTGGATCAATATCGATGTGCGAAATCGACATGGAAGGCATGTTTAAAACATCGGTTATATTTGTCCATGTATCTCCACGATCTGTAGTTTTCCATAAACCACCTAAAGGTGATCCGGCATAAATGGTATTTAAACTGTGATCGGCTGTATCTATCTTAACGGTAAACATCACACCCATACCACCATAAGAAGTAAGCCCCGAAGTATTCATATTTATTGGATGTGTATCAAAGCCCCAGCTTTCCCAATCGGAAACGGAATGATTGGTCGTACAAACAGGCTGTCTCAATAATGTGGAATTGGATTTATACATGTGATGAAAAAGCCCCTTTTTACCGGATTCAACTTCATCACTACTACTGTATGCGCGATTTCTCCAAAAGTTATCCCAACGCACATAATGGTGATAGTTTTTATCTCTAACTTGATTGTTTGTATCTGAATAATACAGTCGAGCTGTTTCTCGAATGGTGTAGTAATCCGCTCCTTCATCCATCAGTTTCAGCCAACCTTTATCACCAAAATTAGCTGTATCGAGTTGGCTATAAGCTGATCCAATTGGAATTAATAGTAAAAATGATAGATAGTGTTTAATGTTTTTCATGGTTAAGTGTTTTTATTTGTATTAGTGATTATTATGCGATTGCTTCATGGGTTAGAATTGTTTTATTTATAATACGGAAACCATAAATTATGACATTAGTCAACCGTACTCGGGGTAGCACTTCCCCCAAAGTACGGTGACTCTCCAACCAAAAACTTTTTATGGTATTGATAAAATAGCAACCTATGTAGCTTCTTACTCCAACTGCTATGTTGATAAATTACGGTTTGTCCTCTTTGTTTTAGTTTCATTGTTTCAATTAATTAAACTTCCATCCGCACAGTAAACACAATTTGTTATAGTACCAATGACCATTATTGTCTTATTATGTGATGGTAAGTTGATCTTACACTCTTAAAAAGAGAAAGTGTAATCCCAACTATTCTTAATTGATTGTTTACAACAAATCCTTGTGATAAATCTATGCAATATATAGTGCAATTACAGCACAGCAAAACGCAGCAAAACACTGCAAAACGCAGCAAAATGCAGCAAAACACTGCAAGATTGAAAAGCGATGGAATTTTTGATGATTCATTTAAGATTTTCCCAATGCTTTCCTGATGATGGCTTGAGATTCCGGACTAAGAGCTCCTTTTGGTAATTCAATGTTCTTTTTTTGCAATTTCCTTCTCAGTGTATCAACACTTATCTCAAACTCATCTGCCATTTGCCTTCTAGTCTTAAATCCTTCTGATTCAATAATTATTGAATCAGACTTTATATCTTTTATTGAACTATTTGATTTCAGAAAATGTCTTATTCTTTTATTCCATAGTATAAGTTGTGCTTTAGGGCTGTTATCAGTATAATCGTACCAGAATGCAGAAATTAACAACAAGCAAAAAAGCAGCAGCATCAACATGAGTATTTCTTCTTTGAATAATCGCTCTGACCGCAATACAATCTGAGATATAAGTGAGTATAAATACCAAGGAATTGCAACCAGATACAGAATGAAGCTGAACCTATTCATCAGAGGTTTTTTCAACTCTCCCTTTGAACGATGCATCCTGCCATCATTGGCTAGAAAAATGCAAAAGAGTAGCTCTATGAAAGCATAACTGATGTAGTACAAATCCCACTCAAACCATTGAATCTTAATTATCTCAGCTTTGCCTTTTTTGTATCCTTCTCCTTTGCTTTTTTCAACATAGTCAGATATCAGAGCAAGGTTCGCCAGAACCGTATCGTTTTTCACCAAAATGCTATCGTCTAAATATTGCCGCAGTTTATTGAGTTGCAGTTGAGCAGAATACCAGGCTTTTTCTGCTTCTAAATCTTCACCACGTGCATTAATGTTTTTAGCAATTATAGCTTGTTTCTCTTCCTTCGATAATTTATAGAATTCTGCTCTAATTTCCAGAAATAAAGCACATAACAGCAAAAGCCCATATTTCCAATTGGAACGGGTTATTAAATTTATGGCAGGAGTAAAATGACTTCTAAGGTTTGTATAAAACCGTCGAAATAGTGTCATTCGTTATTATTCAGGGGCAATCTGGACAGTCAGGGCCGTTCATAGATACTTGTGTGCTATTTACAGTACCCTTAACATCGGCCTTGTCAGATTGAGGAAGTGCGGCATATTGATTAACCAAGTCAACCAAGCTACCTTCGTACCCTGAACCATTGTCTTTCTTTACAAGTGTAAAAAATACTCCTGCATTCGTTCCTGTGCTTTTGATAAAAGAAATGTCAATAGCCTGATCAATGGTTAACTTTTCAATTCCATCAATTACAGTTTGTTTTTCACTCATCACTTCTAATTTTAATATTTATTAGCAGCAAAATGTCGGCCTAAGTAACTTACTTGTCAATACTCAGAAATCAGTATTTATACAAAAATATTGAAGCGATGCCTAATGTCTGAACTTCTATGAAGACTAATTATATAAAGTCCTTCTATTCTTCAAATTGTCAAAAATTAAGCCTTTTAGAGGGGGTTTGGAATTAGTGCAACTTTTGACGACTTTTTACACTAAAACGATTACTACACAAATATAAATAACTATTTATCAATGATTTAAAAGTTTCGACCTGCGGATTCATAACCCGGAGGTCGGCAGTTCGATTCTGCTCCTCGCTACTAAAGCCCCGCAAAACTGCGGGGCTTTTTGTTCCACTCTAATTCCATTTTTATCAATAGTTTAGCCTTTTACAAATTTCTTAATGATATCACCAAACGGAGGAGTTTACAGCAAGAAAGTCTATTTGTACTGTGTGAATTGTGCGAAATGTCTGATCTGAATCAACGTAAACCTATGCAAGGATTTTCTAGTTAAAGAAGGATAGAATTTGAGTTTGCAAACATAAAGAGTAGGCTAAATTTAGTTGTAAGCTCAGCTTAGGAAATACTAAAACCCATGCGCATACAGATTCAAACTATCTTTCCTTAAGTATTTGGCCATCCGTTACCATTAAATCGTATGATTTAACTCAAACTGCTTCAGACTCATTTTCAAAGATATATTTAAATATATCTTGCATAATTTGAGGCTTTTTTTATCTTAGGTGCTGAATAAACAAGAGGGTAATAAAGGTGTGTTATTAGTAAAGCTGTAACATGCTTTTTTTATTGTTCTATGATTTACTTGCTAAATTTCATAGCGTAACAACAACATAAAACGATAATATGATGGAAAATTCAAACAAGCCATTAAGGAGCATTTCACTTGTATTTATATTTATTTCAACATTAACAATTAATGGCCAGCGTATCGGAGAATTCGCTCCTATACTTCCAAATCCTTTAAACAATGGTGGTAGAGTTCATTCAATTGCTGTTTCTCCTGCTGACGACAATCTAATTTTTGCCTCTCATGAACTCTGTGGTCTATGGAAGTCAAAAGATAAAGGAGCTAAATGGGAATATGTAGAAAACCTTAAAGCAGTATTTACAAGAGACATAGCAATTCAAAAAAATGGTGTTACAGTTATAGCAACTTTAGGACGAGATTGTAACAAAGAGAATGGTGGTGGTATATGGGTTAGTAACGATTTAGGTAATACTTGGCATAGACCAACAAATTTCGAACCACCCTCTTCAACTAGAAATCCAAAGAGAATAAGTGGACATGGAATCTCTTATGCCCCTGATGATATTAATAAGGTATATGTAGGCACTGATTATGGAATTGCAGTAAGTAATGACAATGGAATAAATTGGAATCATTACCAATTACCGATAAGTTCCGCTATTAATAGAGATAGTACGCAGAATGCAGTTTATTCAGTTCTTGCACTTTCCAAAAATAGAGTAATTGGCTTAACTAAGAAAGGCGCATTTAAATCAGACGATGGTGGTGTAAATTGGAGTAAAATAAAAAACGGAGATTTTGTCACATTTGGAGATTACAAATGTTTTAAATGTATTGCTAATTCTCCAATACAAGAAAACAATGTTTTTATACTTGAAAGCTACAGAAAAGTTCTAATTTATGAAGTAAATCAAAATAATTGGTCAACTATGGGTATAAAGGGTGGTGGTAGTAGAGGTCCATTTATTCAGGTTTCTCGTTCTCCCATTTCAGGGTTCACCACTGTATGGGCGGGAACTGGAAGAACATTAAGAAGGGTGACGAGAAAAAGAATACGATCTTTCCAAAGAGTAGATACTACAGATTGGACAGTACTTGACAATAATAATGGACTACACGCAGATGCAGGCTACTTAGCTTTAGATAATGATGATCTACCTCTTATATATGGTTGCGATGGAGGACTTTTTAAGCCGATAAATAAAGGTGCATCAAAGTGGGAGAGTATAAATACCAATGGAAGCGGCCTAAATACACTTCAGATTATGGATATGGCGGGAACATTGAATCAACACACAAGTGAAATTAACCTATATATAGGTACTCAAGATAATAGCGTTTGGTCTTCACTAAATGGAGGACAACAATGGAATAACCACGACTGCTGCGAGGGGTATGATATAGAAGTGCCTCATGTGGTTAAACTAAACAAAGATGCTTTAGTTGTTTATAAAAGAGAGGCTGGTGATAAAGCCTATAAATATAGAACAAGTTCAAATAATTTAGTGAATATTGAAAACTTATCTGATAGGTTGGTAAATGGAGACTCAATTGACATGCCCAATTCGGCAGTTTTATTATCTGAAGGTCCACTTGCATATCGATATATTAGAAGTGGTATTCACGAAGATGATAGATTCCTATTTGTTTCAAAAAACAATGGAAAATCTTGGAACAAAAGGGGATTACTTGATGGAATAAAAACAAGAGGAATTGCGCATGTTTCTGATCCTTCACAAAGGGGTTCGCCAAAATTATACATACCCGTAACTGGGTCGGAATCAAATGCTGACGGATCACCTAGAATTGGCCTTATATTTATGGCAAAGCCATACAATTCAGGCGTAGTAACTTACAATGAAAGTAGTGTTATCTACTTGCCCAATAATGGAAGCATTGGTAGACGTGCTACAATGTTTGATTGGCAAGCTGTATTTGAAGTTCATCCTTACGACGATAATTTCATTATTGTTCCAGATATTGTTAATAAAACCATCATGATTACTAAAGATGGTGGTTTAAATTGGGAAGAAAATAGGGGTTTAACAGAGTTAATAACAGATGAAGGAAAATATTTGCTTTGGGATCACCATGAATATAGGATGCAGATCACTAAGATTGCATTTGATCCTTTTAATCCAAATAGAATATTTATTGGTACGAGGGATAATGGAATCTTTTACAGCGATAACCAAGGAATCGATTGGGCCAAAATTCCATATTCAGAAAAAATAATCTACCCAACTGCTTTTGTATTTGATCCAATTAATAACGTGGTATTTGTTTCCACAAATGGAAGAGGATTGTGGAAAATATATTTCAACTTAAGACCTCACGATGGCACGCATTATAGAGGAAGCGTATCCGTAGAAATGAATAAAAAAACTTCTATGACTAAAAATATTGAGCAAAAACACCATAATCAATTAAATAATCAGAAGATACAATCGATTAAACAACTTAAAGATACCAAACAACAATTAAAAGGAAATATCGAGACTATAAGTTCTAACTCTATAAAACAAATAAACAGACCATATGAAGTAAGACCATTCGTTATGCTAGAAGATCAAGAAGAAATTTCAGGTGCTTATGCTATAGAAGCTAATGATAAGTTTGTGGCAATATTAAAAGGGTTTAATTTAAAAGAACCTATTCAGATTATTCTAGGAAGTAAAACACTAACAAAGAGGAATTACAAAATAGATGGAAACAAAGTCTACTTTTTAATAGATTCTGAATTAATAATAGATGGAGAGAATGAGTTAATATTTAAACAAGACATCAATAATATTAATTACAAACTTCATTTTTACATGGTTTATAGAGATAATGACTAATCTTTTGTATTTATCTAAGCCTTAATTTTTTGATAATTCTAAACAAAGTGGAATTAACTAGGCTATAGTAATTTAATCAATCTAAACTGGATATTTTGTCCTAAACTTATAGCTTACAACGAGATTGGATTTTTAAGGTATAGTGATTATAAAAATTACCTTAGAAAAATGAAAAACGGTTAGTAAAGAATTCTTACCTCCTCTACTTCTAATACTTATGGTTGCAAGAGGAAAATACAATAGAGATATCAGCGATATGGTCGTAGGATTTTGAAATACGTCTCATCTAAATAAAAGAGAATCAATACAAGAATTTTCTAGTTAGAGGGGGTTTGGAACTTGTGCAACTTATGGCGGCTTTTTACACATATTTTAAAGACTTATTTATCAATGTTTTAAAAGATTCGACCTGCGGATTCATATCCGCCGGCTGGCGGACGGCAGTTCGATTCTGCTCCTCGCTACTTCTAATAAGTTAAAACCCTCATGTAAAATGAGGGTTTTGTTATTTTTACTCAGAGGTATATAAAATGTGGATACTAGATATTTCTTCTCAAAGGAACTATAGCTCTTAATGAGGGCTAAATACGAAACGTGGCAAACAACTTAGATATAAAACAACTTAGTCGATCCTTACTTATAATTAGAATACTAATTATCATTGTAACATTATATCAGGTTATGATAATCTTTATGTTTTTCTATGATAGGCATCTTTGGTTAGAGCTTAGTAGAGAATATAGTATTAATACATATTTAAGTTGGCTTTACCTCTGGACATTAGCAATAGTTCTGTTATTTACTTGGAAAGTTTTTCCATGGAGCCAGAATAAGAGAGTCAGTTCCACGCTAATGATTCTATTCTTAAACCTTATCGGCTTGTGGCTCTGGCTTCCTAGTAAGAAAGAAATTGAGAAAATGGCGACAAATCAAAAAGATAAGGAGTAAAACTTAGCGTACCAACTATTCTATCACCTTAATGCGCTTTTCCAGTATATTGCCTTCCGCATCTATTAAAGTGATGAGATGCTTGCCTTTGGTTGGGTTCATTTCCTTGCTGTGCAATCCTGTGCTTTCTCCAATGTATTCGTCATCCAGATGCCAGTAAATGGTCGAATTGGGATTCCTATGCGCCACTTCTACCACCAAACGGCCTTGCTCACCACCAAGTTCTACAGGAATAAGCACCTGATCGCCCTGTTCCGGAGAAATGAATTCCATGGCTTGCCGATTCTCATTCACACAGGCCGTTTGCCAAGGCGGTAGGCTTTGGTAGCTCGGTTCCTTTTTCCGATAATACCATTCCATTAAAGGAGGCAATACAAAAGCAGAATACTGCTGCATGTCTGCCACAGCATAGCAGCTGCTGTTCACACGTTTTTGCCCTTGCCGATCCAATTGAACCTGCTGATGGTAAGGGCAGATCTTCACTTCTTTTCCGGCTTGAGTAACAAGCACCGTATCTGACTTTTCACAATAAGGGCCTTTGAGGTAACCGCTTTGTGGACAGATGTCTACAGTGTACAATTCATCATAAGGCGTCTGATACCAGCTGCTTTCTCCAAGCAATTCAAAGGCTTCAAATAGCAAGGGTGCTGCTACCCTTATTCCGGTGAGTCCCGGTCTGCCCTCCCCGTCTGCATTGCCCACCCACACACCAATAGTGTATTCAGGACAAATGCCTATGGCCCAGGCATCGCGTAAACCAAAACTAGTTCCGGTTTTCCAGGCCACTTTTCGCCGTCCGGCAAAACTTTCCCAACCTTCCTCCTGTCCCGGACGATTCACTTCTTTTAAACTTTCCACCAATTGCCAGATGCTTGCTGATTTTATATTCGATGAAGCCATTTCTTTCGTCGTCGATTGATTTTCTGTCCATCGTGGAAATTGGAAATCTGAACTCGTATAGGCATAGGCGCGTGTATGCACCTGATCCAAGCGATTGGACAGCCCCTTGTAAACATTACACAATTCCCATAAACTAGCTTCTGCTCCTCCTAGAATAATGGATAAACCGTAATGATCTGCAGGACGGTTGATGGAGGGAAAAGGAATTTGCTTCAACTCATCGTAGAAGCGCTGTACACCATAATCTTTCAACAAACGCACAGCCGGAACATTCAAAGAGCGGATCAAAGCTTCTGAAGCCCGGACAGCCCCATCGTATTGTTTGTTAAAATTTTTAGGTGCATAGCCCCCGAAAGAGGTAGGCACATCCGGTAAAAGAGAGGCCGGTAAAATGCTACCGTTTTGCCAGGCCAATCCATACAAGAGCGGTTTCAACAAACTTCCCGTACTTCTCTTGGCATTAATGATATCTACATAATGCCCATGTGCTGCACTTCCTCCATTGCTATTCCCCGCATAAGCCAAAACACTATTACTGCGATTATCTAAAATCAGAGCGGCCGCATTGTGTATTTCATTTTGCCGCAGTCGTCGATAATGCTGCTGAACCAGATCATTCAAACGCTTTTGTAGTTGTGCATCCAAAGTACTTTTTATGCGTTGGCCTTCAAATCCTTCTTTTGTGCTGCGACTCAGGAGGTGCATGGCCACCTGAGGCAGGTGATGGCTTGCTCCGGGCAAACCTTCACTTAAAGCCAATTCCAGACTTTGTTGATCCAAGACCCCTTTCTCTTTCAGTTTTCTCAAGAGGCGGTTTCTTTTGTTGAGCAATTGCCCTTGGCGTTTACCGGGATAGATCAAGGCCGGAGCATTGGGCAAGACAGCCAAAGTGGCCGCTTCCGCCCATGAGAGTTGATCAGGTGGACGCTGATAATAGCGCCATGCTGCTGCCTCCAAACCCACCACATTGCCTCCAAATGGTGCATGCGCCGCATAGAGTTTTAAAATGTCAGCCTTGGAATAACGGACTTCCAGGCGCAGAGCCCAGAACAATTCAATCAGCTTTTGCCATAAACTACGCGATTTACCCTTTCTCGCTAAACGCGCCACTTGCATGGTCAAGGTAGAACCGCCGCTAACAATGCGCCCGGCTTCCCAGTTTTGTTTGGCCGCACGCCACAAAGCAAAGGGATTAATCCCCGGATGCGAATAGAAATACTCATCCTCGAAATAACGGATGCAGGTGGCAAACTTTTCAGGTACTTCTGTCCCTTCAGGAAACCGCCATTGTCCATCTTGGGCGATTCTAGCTGATAATAAATCCCCTGATTTAGATTCCAGAATGGTACTGTAAGGGTCTTCAAATAATGGATTGGGAATAGGGATAAGGAAAAATCCAATTGTGGCAATAGCGATGAACCATTGCCACAATTTTTTCTTCTGAAAAATTCGCTTAATCAAGAGTTAATCCATTTACTTACTCCACCACCTCAACCCATTGGCCGCTTTTTATGGCCGTAATGCTGTTATCATACATGGCACTGCAATCGACAGCGGGCAAATAAAACCGTCCCAGATAAGCGGCATTCAGCAACACTCTAAAGGTTTTGCGTTGATTTCTGTTTAAACCAAAATATGAATAGACTCGGTCATCGCGTATGTCCTGATAGTCCGGTTGATCACGAATCAAACCGGAGGTGTTTTCATCCATGCGCAGATTGCGGATTTCCCAACCCGAAGGAAATATCTGACTCAAAGCCAGATCCTGATAATCGGCATCTGCCCCACCGGGGTGACGAATGCTAACTTCTGCCATAAAATCCGTGCCTTGTTGTATACTGCTTGGGTCGAGCGGACTTCCATCCATGTAAAGGTATTGCACCTCCATGTGCAAACGGTTTTGTGCATCTACATCTACTCCGGTAAGCGGGACACCACTCAATTGCAATTGCACAAAAAGCGTATTTTGACCTTCATTGCGTATCTCCACCTTACCAGTTTTCATGGGCAATTGATTTTGAGCAATGAACTGTTCGCTGTCAATCGACTCTTTATCGCCATTGATGTTTAGCTCATATTCCATGCCCTGTGCTTTATCTTCTGCACCTACAAATTGAGCGATGGCCAATAAACTGTAAGCCGTAGTTTGCGTGCTCATCCAATTCTCTGAACTCAACGCTTTTGCAATGCGATCCATCACTATTTTACCTTTGCCTTTATCGTCAATCAAATGCAGAGGCTCTAAAATCATGGCATCATTGCGCGTTTGGCTACCATAGGTGTAATACTGTGGTTGTTCTTCGGCTTGAGCAGACAAACTTCTGACCAGATCTATGGCCACCTCTTTTTTCCCACTCAATGCATAAGCTGCTGCCAATCGCCATTTTGTTGCTTCCTGTAAATTGCTCTGCTCACGCAAACGATTCATGGCGCCCATAGCCGGTTTAGCAGCCAGTGCCAAAGTGTATAAACGATAGGCATGACTGACTTCATCTGCTTTCTTTTGCCATATGGAGGCATAAGGATCACTGTCCGGTGACCAGGAGTTGGCCATTCTTGCCTGAAATTTTAACCAGGCAGTGAGCATGCCGCTCGGCAAAGCATAGCCCTTTGTTTTGGCTTCCAGCATAAAATGACCAACATAAGATGTTCCCCAATTATTGACATGAGATTGTCCCGACCAGTAGGAAAACCCGCCATTACTCAATTGAAAGTTTCTCAGTTGATTCAAGGCTTGAGTGATGTGGCGCTGGACGGCTTTTTTTCGGTCTGAAGACAAATTCATCAAGGTGGAGAGATACAATTGCGGGAAAGCTGAAGAGGTGGTTTGTTCTACACAACCGTGAGGGTATTGTATCAAATAATCCAAACGCTTTTCCAGATTAAGCGGTGGAATGCTGGACACTTCTACCAAGCCTTTATTTGTTCCTTTAATGCCCACGGGCGCATAAGGTGATGACCAAGCTTGTCCGGGCTCAATAACTCCCGAGATGCTTTTGTCAATTTCAGGATTGGGCAAGCGGACTTCTATCTCTATTTCATGGCTGGCTGTTTCTCCACTTCCTTTTACTTCAACTTTTACCTCTCCTATACCAATCTTTTCTTCTACCTTCAAATCGAAATACAGCACTTGATCTCCGGTTTTCCTAAAATTGATGGTCTTTCTTTTTTCAGACAATGAAAATAAATCATTGGTTTCTACCTTTACTTCTACCTCATCGATGCCTTCGTCCATGGCAAAAACGGTAATCGGTAGTTTGAGTGTTTCCGAAGGACTGACCAGACGCGGTAAAGTGGCTAAAACCATTAAGGGCTGCTTAACGGGTGTGGTTTTCTCTGTTGCGCCATAAGCCCCTTCTTGACCGGCAATAACCATCGTACGCACCGAACCCACATAATTGGGCATGGTAAAGCGGTGCTCGTTTTCATCACCGCTGCCCAATTTAAAGGGACCAAAAAATTTAACCACCGGTTCAAAACGGTTGGCCTTATTGCCTTCTCCGGCATTTAAGGCATCATCGCCACCTATAGCCAATAAGCCGGCAATCTCTCCACTAAAGGCGCCAATCACATATTCGTATAAATCCCAGGTCTTAATGCCCAGGGCTTCTCTTTTGTAAAAATGAGGCCAGGGATCGGGGGTTTTAAATCGCGTCAAATCCAATAATCCTTCATCAACCACTGCAACGGTATAGGTCATGGCTAAGCCGTCTTTTTCAGAAACACTGAATTCCACTTCCTGCTCTGGAGCAAGTTCATCAGGCATTTCCAAAACAGGATGCAAATGGGTATTGGGTGCTTCTATGGCAATGTTTTGCACACCATACATGCGTATGGGCATATCGTTCGCGGTTGAAGCATGTGGTTGTATTAAGGTCAAGTGAGCATAAACGTTTGGCGCCATTTCTTCGGTGGCTTCAAAGGCAATCCCATTTTCTAATTCCGAAGCCTCTCTCCAAAAACTTTCAATGATTTTTGCACCGGATTCTATGCTGACCAAAACCCGTCCTTCTTTGATCTCGGGCAATTTCAGTTGAACTTGTTCGCCCACCAGATAACGCTCCTTGTCGGATTCAAAACTGAGCATTTCAGCCCCACCGGGATTATTCGCCCCACTGCTGTTCCACCATCCTTTATAAGTAAGATAAAAGGTCGCACCTGTAACATGACCAGATACAGGATCGGTAATCTGTATGAGCTTTCTTCCCCATCGGTCGCGATCAAAGTTGAGTTGATACAGCGCTTTGCCGTCTTTGGTGCTGATGGTTTCTGATTTGATTAAGTTTTTGCTTCTGTTTCTCACGTAGCGCGCTAAATCATCTCCATCAGCACTCTCCCACCACCATCTCCAATGGACATCGAATATTTCAATTTTGAGATTGTTGCGATCTACAGGTTTCCCTTCTTCATCTAACGTCACGATTGGAATCAAATTGGGTTCATTGGAATACAAGGCATTGTTCCAGCCTTTTCCTTGCGGAATTTTTACCCCCACATAAGTTTTAAAGGGAGAATAAGTCGTTGTAAAACGGTCGATGCTGAAATCTCCCCCTCTTTCAAATACCCGGGTTTTAAATTGGGCTTTTAACATCCCAGGTGCTCCCTGACCTACCTCAATAGAAGGATTAATACTCGTCTCACCTATAGTATTTAAGTTTCCGTCAAAAATGACTTTCTCTTCTGTGGAGAAGTTCTTTGAAGGATCATCAAACTGATAATCTTCATAATTCTCAAACTCGGTTTTACCGCCTTCCAAATTCATTTCTACAACGGCCCTCAAACCATTCGCATCAGCTCCATGCAGCCATTTGGAACTAAGCGTTCCTGAAGTACGCCCCTTGCTCAAGATGTCTTTTTCAAAATCCAGATTGATCTTTAAACGGTTGGGTTTAATGGCTTCGATCTTGATGCGTTTGTAAAAGCTAGAATTACCGACTTTAACTTTGGCCTGCCAATTACCTGTAGGCGCATCTTTAGCTGTCTTCAATCGCAAATCGTAGAAACCGTTTAAGCCTTTGTTTTTGACCATTCGGGTATACAATTGATTCTCCGGAGTATAGAGTTCTAAAATAACCGGATGCTCTGCCGGAAGCGACTGCAACTTATCCTCTAAAATGAAAGAAAGGAACAAGGAATCACCGGGACGCCAAACGCCACGTTCTCCATAGATAAAGCCTTTAACGCCTTTCACGTTTCGTTCACCTGATACGTTGAACATGCTCAATGAAAGTGCAGAGCCATCGTCTACGCGTAAATAGCCTCTTTCTTCTCCTCTCTTGGCTATCAATAGAAAAGGTTTGCCCTCTAAATTGATGCTGGCAAATCCATCCTGATCGGTAGACGTGCTTTCCATCAATTGTTGTTGAAAATTATATACTTCAATAGTGATGCCTGATAAGGGTTCAGTTGTTTTGAGGTCAGTCACAGCCACCTTCATGGCGTTACGATCTCCGGATTTGGCAATAATGCCTAAATCTGAGGCTAAAATATTGGTTGAAATGCTATGATTTCCTCTTCTGTAATAAGAAGATGCGCAGGGATTGTCTCGCTCTCTGTAATCATAATGGCCATCGTATTCATAATACTCGTCGTAATAATCCCAATAGTAATCACTGGGCTTGTCAAACCAAGACAATTCACTTTCCGTAATCTGATAAATGTCTTGATCGGTATTGGAACTGCTATCGCAAGGATATAAAGATTGACTTTGATCAAACTCCAAAGTGATGCGGTAAATAGCACCCGGCTCCACTTCTACCATTTTGGAAAGGTCAAGGTGAAAGGTATTCCAGGTGCTGTAATTGATGCTTTCTTCACTTAGCAGGGAAACCGAAGATTTATGGATGATTCTACCAACTCTTTTCAGTTCAGTTTGTCCATCCATTTGATTGGTTTGTAAAAACTGAGCCACATTGTCTTCAAAAATTTTGACCACCTTCACATTGACTCCACTCAGGTTAACGGCCTTTATTGGCAGTTTAAATCCCTCTGAAGAAGGCAAAATATTGCCTTTGCCCAAAAAGGCCACTTCGGGTTTCATGCTGGAGAAATTAATGCTCTTCTCTATGGCTTCTTTCAAACCGTAACCCAAACTGTTTTGAATGCCCTTGCTAATGACCAGCATTCGTTCTCCGGATAGTGTATTTTCCGGATAGAGGTAAACGGTATTTCGTTCTCTTCGCCAACGCAATTCGTCGGCTTCTTTAGTGTAAATCAAACCGCCCAGCTGCTGTGACTTGCTCAATGGATCAGAAAAGTTAACGCTGATCTTTTGTTCGGGCAATTGCCCGACCGTAATACTCATAATGGTAAAATCTCCCAGTGCTGGAATGTCTATCACTTCTTCTCCTTCCGCCTCAGAGTCGATCTCTTCTCCATCCCAAGCAATTATGACTTGCTGCGCCTCTTCTTTTCTTGAGACACTGTCTACTTTAAAGGTATGGCTTAATCCATCTACGGCAAACTCCCATTGTATGGATAATTCCTGTCCATTTTGAGTAGCACTAAGGCTATTTTGCAAAGCATCAAAATCGGCATGGTCTGCCGTTTGAATGGTACCGGTAAGTTGTTGCCATTGCAATTGATCATCTTCATAGGCCTGCATGCCTTCAAACACCATAAACAAATCCTGCTTTATGGTCTGAAAGCGAAATTCAAAGGTGCTTAACTTATCCGGTACATCCTGTAAATCGCCGAGCTCAAATTCAGCATCGTAAATCACTCCGGAAGGCAAACGTTCATCCGGTTGGAATTCTAATGTTTTATTGTCTAACCAAATGGTTTTCCCTTCAATGTCAGGACTGAAGTCAAACACCTCTTCTTCCAGCTCTTCTCCTGCTATAGCTTTAGGATGGGCTTCGGCTAAACGGATTTTGATCTTGGCCTGGTTGGATACCACACCGGCAGTAAACCCTTTGATGTAATTGGTAAAGGCCGGATCTATAGGCGGTAAACTGTCATTTTTATCGCCACAAGAAAACAAGGCAAGAATGATAAAAAGAATAAGACTGCACTTTGTTATTTTCATTTGTAATGGAGCTTAGAAGTAAATGTAAAATGGATGTTCAAAATACAAAAAAGCGCTTGAAATACGGTTCAGTCATATTCAAAATAAGGCGATGGTAATTGCAAATAGTCAATAGCTTCATTCGAAACTATCGTATTTTTCAGTTTTATAGTTTTGCATAACCCACTCCCAATAAGGAATTTCAAAAAGTGCAGCTCTTATCTTGTCAATTGCAAGTATCTTAAAGTTTGTTTGATTTTGTGCTTTTTCAAATTGACTAATTGTGAAATCATATTTATATTCCTTTATTATAATATTAACAGATTCGTAGTGATAATGTAATAAACCAAAGGCAGGAGCTACTATAGAGTCTGACTCTATTTTTTCAGCATTATCAATAAAAAATTCAAGGGAAAAATCAGTGGGCTTAATAGTATTATAATTCGAAATTTCTGTGAATTTGGTCACATAAGTCTCCCCCATCTCCACCCAGAAAGTAAAAATGGGATTTAATGTGCCCGGTATACAACCTGAACAAGCGTCTGAATATATAATTATTGAATCAATCCCTATGGAAGTAAGACTATCAACAAACTTTCTTGCTTCAACTTTTTGGTCTAAGTGATGAGCAAGAAAGGTTTTCCGACTTGTTTCACAAGAAATAGATAATATCAGTAACAGTATAACATATAAAACATATTTCATAATGACATTGGATAATCATTTAACTCACTATTAATGATCTCACTTATCTCCTTAGCTTTATCTACAATCATAAAGTGTTCTCCTCCTTTAATGAAATGAGTCTGGTTTGAATCTTTGCAAGATAGCAATTTGTCATTAGTGCCGTGAATTCTTATTCGATTGTTAATATGTTCTTCGTTCTTCCAAATCAGCAATTCATTAATGGCCCATTTAACAAAACTCAGATCCGTATCGTCTAAGATGGCATTGAGCAATTTTTTGTTTTTTGCTCCAAATAGAAAGTGAGCTACTTTTCTCGGCAAATTAAATGCTCGATTTGGCAGTCTTTTTAATAGACCCCATTTTCCAATTCCCCTGTAAATCAATCTTAATTCCTCTCTCGTTTCAATCGAAGAAATCAGAATGGTTCGTTTGGGATGTAAAACCTTACTGATTTCAATGGCTACTAATCCACCGAAACTAACACCCATCAATGCAAACTCTGATTCGGTATCGATGCGTTGAGAAAGTCTCAGGGCATAATCTTTAAGTGATTCATGATGATAAACCTCAATCCACTCAAGAGGAATAAGCTCATGTTTCAGATTTAGAAAATCAAAAACACGTTGATCAGCACCTAATCCGCTTATGGCATAAATTCTCAAGGCTTGTTTTTATTTACGTTGGATAACGCTTTTTATAATCATAAAACTCAAGGTCAGAAAAATAGACACTCCAACAATTAGTAAACCGTACTGAAGAAGTCCCACCAAGGCATACATTTTAAATCCTGTTGACGTACTGAAATTATCTACCTTTCTCAGAGTACCTCTTAATTCAGAAGAATTGTCCATCAACCAATACCCTGAAATCATTAAAGCACTTAAAACATAGAGTGCAATAAAAACAATAACACGATAGAGAGAATCAGAGAAGTGGAATCTCATTTACTTCCGTATTTTCTGTTACCATTAAGTTCTTTCCTCCAATCTTCTGCTTTCATCTCAAACTTCACTTCACCATTGGATAACTCAGTAATGCGTTGCCAACCTTGCCATTCGTAAAAACGTTCGGCTCTAGTTCCCGGATCGGTAGACAACCAAACGAAAGATTTGCCTTGCTCAAAGTACCAATCTAACATGATCTTGTGCAGTTGGCTGCCTATGCCTTTTGCCTCAGCATCCGGATGTACAAAAAGGGCCCAAATGTTATCCTCCTCCAAATCGGCAATGGCAAAACCCACAATCTCTTCATTTAACTCAGCTACCCAACCCTTGCCTCTTTTGGTGAGGAAGACCACACAATCCTTATCGGTGACCAAGCTAGGGTCTGAGAGTACATTCTCCTTTACGGAGTGACGTACTTTTTGAATCTGAGGAATATCTCTGATCTCAGCAGTTCTTATGGTTATTCCCTGAGGCTTCATGTGTTATCTAAATTATGTCTCTAACATATTTTGGCAGTTTAATGCGGAGTTCATCTTCATTAAACATGCATTTCCATTCTAACAAAACGGCTAGTCTTGATGCATCATTTATTTTTCCACCAACAGCTACAGTATTAGCCATTAAATAATCATCAAATTCTTCAGAAAAAAACATTAAAAAGTAGTCTAAAGAATTAATCTTAAGTCCAAACTCTTCAAAAGTTTTTGTTAACTCAGCATAACGAAGAGCCCCAAAGTTCTTACGATTTTTTAACCACCTTTTAAATATTTCAACGTTTTTGGTATCAGGATTCTCTTTATGACATTTTTTGCACAATAGAACTATGTTAGCACAACAATTGCAACCACCTAATGCTTTTGGTATAATATGGCATCGTTCCAAGTAAAATTGTTTATCCCAAATTTTAAAAACCTCTTTTAACGGGAGTTTAGTATCTTTTAAATCATGGGTGCTATCATAAGTCCCACAAGCCCAACAAGAAGGTTCTCCAGGATCAAAAATAGGGATTGTTGATTCGTTTCCATTCTTATACCAATAGGCAGCTATTTCAGATTTTCTTCCGAGATTTTTACGATTTAGACAAGCGGTCCCATCAAAGTGTCTATTTTTATTTTGTACATTCATGATAACTACTTTTTTAACCACTTATTCCTTAATTAAAACTACGCATTAGCAAATCACCATTTCCCCCAATTAATTTCTTTTTTATTAATAGTTTTAGCCTTTCTGTTTAAAGTCCAAAGATGCATCGAATAAAAGCATTGACCATCATTGTCCCGATCTATAATGAAGAGGAAAATATCCAAGAACTGAAAAAAGAAATGGATCTTTTTTTTGAAGCGTCAAAATATCTTGTTGAAGCTTCCGTGCTTTTTGTCAATGACGGCTCTTCGGATCAAAGTCAGCAACTCATTGAAGAAGTTTGTGCGTCTTCATCTGCCTATGCCTATATCGAATTGGATCAAAACTGCGGGTTAAGCACGGCCATAAAGGCAGGAATCGCTGAGATCAAAACAGAATTGATCGGCTATATTGATGCCGATCTACAGACCAAACCCATGGATTTTTTAAAACTATTGCCCTATACGGAGGAATTTGAATTGGTGAGTGGCATCCGCAGCAAACGCAACGATGGCTTTGTGAAAAAGATATCCTCCAAAATTGCGAATTGGTTCAGGCGTCTGATGATTAATGATGGCATACAAGACACCGGCTGTCCGCTAAAGATTTTGCACAAAACTACGGCAGATGCTATTCCATTCTTTGATGGCATGCACCGCTTTATTCCCGCTCTGGTGCAATTGCAAAATGGGAAGATCAAACAAGTACCCATTCCTCATTACGAACGATATGCCGGGCAATCCAAATACCATTTGTTCAACCGTTTGAGAAAACCATTCATCGACACCTTTGCTTTCAATTGGATGAAAAGCCGATACATCCGCTATCAGATTAAATCCCGAGGATGATCCCTTTTGAAGTGCAAGTCATTGGATTTGTGGCGCAAATCCTCTTTTCTGTCCGAACATTGGTGCAGTGGCTCTTATCTGAAAAAGCTCAAAAGGTCTTATCTCCATTACTCTTCTGGCAATTGAGTTTGGCCGCCTCTCTCCTGCTCTTTTTATACAGTCTCCTGATTCGAGATGTGAATATTCTGCTTGGGCAATTGCTTGGCTTCTTCATTTACATTAGAAACTTACAGCTTAAACACTATTGGAGCAGTATAAAAAAACCCATAAGATGGCTCATCTTAGGCGCACCTCTTCTGCTTTTTATTGCAGTCATTAGCCTTCAGGAAAAACAAGCATGGAATTTCGAGAATTTTCAATTTGACAGGTTTTGGCTCAGTATCGGTTTTATCGGTCAGGTTATTTTTTCCCTGCGCTTTTTGTACCAATGGTATTATTCTGAACGTTTAAAGGAATCAGTGCTTCCTTTTGGTTTTTGGATGATCAGTTTGATCGGCTCAGGTATAATTCTCGTTTATGCACTCAAATATGAACTTTATCCTATCTTAGTCGGTCATGTTTTCGGGATTATCGTCTATTCCAGAAACCTAATGTTAATTCGGAAGTTCAATGCTCAATAAAATCTTAGTTACCGGATGCGCCGGCTTTATCGGTTCACACTTGTGTGAACACTTACTTCAAAGCGGATTTAAAGTAGTCGGCATGGATAGCTTTAGTGAGAACTACCCCAAAGTCATTAAAGAAAGAAACCTCAAAGGCTGCATCGGACACGCTAATTTTTCTTTTTTTGAAGCGAACATAGAAGTCGCTTCAGATTACGAACAGATCACGGAAGATATAGATCTGGTTATTCATCTGGCGGCGAGATCCGGCGTGAGACCTTCTTTAAACGATCCACTTGCTTTTTACCAGACTAATGTTTTGGGTACTCTGACTTTGTTGGAAGAAATGAAAAAACGACAGATCAAAAAGATCTTGTTTGCCTCTTCTTCCTCAGTTTACGGAGATAATTTAGACCGAAAAGCCTTAAATGAAGAAACGGCATTAAAGCCCATTTCTCCTTATGGATTAAGCAAAAAACAAGGGGAAGAGCTACTTCAACTCTATCATGAGAGTTTTGGCTTTTCTGCATTGTGCTTACGATTATTTACGGTTTATGGTCCTCGCCAGCGCCCTGACCTGGCCATTCATCATTTCTTCAATCAAATCAAAAAGCAGGAAACCATCAGCCTTTTTGGAAAAGGCGATACGGCAAGGGATTATACCTATATTGAAGACATCATTCAAGGATTTGTGCAGGCCATCGAATATTTAACTACTGAAGAAAAGGTATTTGAAATCCTCAATCTGGGCAGCCATGCTCCTGTGCTTTTAAAAGACATGGTAAACAGCATTCAAAAGGCAGCAGGTTCGGAAGCAGAAATCATGCATCTACCCGAAAATAAAGGGGACGTGAATTATACGCATGCGGATATTCAAAAGGCCAAGAGCCTCTTGAACTATGCCCCTCAATTTTCTTTTCAAGAAGGTGTAAATGCCTTTTACAAATGGTTTAAGCATGAAAGCTAAGCTACAAGCAATAGACAAGAATTTATTATTCATTGCTCTGCTGGGCTTTTTTACCTTGTTTGTGAATCTGGATGCCACCTATCCGGATCTGATGGAGGCCCGAAATCTGGTGACTGCCAGAGAAATGCTCACGCATGATCATTGGTGGAACACCACTCTCAATCTACAAGCCCGCATGGAGAAACCTCCTCTACCAACTTGGATGACAGCCGTCGCCATGATCGCTTTTGGACAAGATCATCTCGGCTTACTTCGTCTGCCTTCTGCCCTAGGTGCACTGCTCCTTTGTTTCTTTTTTTATGGATTGATCAAGCAGTTGTTTAAAAACAAAGAGTTGGCTTTTATTGCCACTGTCATTCTGCAAACGAGTTTTCTCTTTGTTCAAATGGGCAGAATCAACACCTGGGACATGTATACGCATGCTTTTATGGTGGGTGGCCTTTATTATCTGATCCGATTCCTGCAATCCGGTTCAAATTACAATGCCATTGGATTTGCTGTATTTCTTGTCTTATCTGTTTATAGCAAAGGCCCGGTTTCTCCTTATGTTTTATTCCTGCCGTTTTTAATGGCTCTATTTGTTTCCAAATACAAAGTCATGCTTCTGAAGCATGGTAAAGCCATACTCATGGCTTCTTTACTTGGATTGATTTTGGGTTTTTCCTGGTACATCTCCATGTACTTTTTCAATGATGATCAAGCCTTGAAAGTGGTAGAAAAAGAAACGGTAGCCTGGACCACTAAACACATTCGGCCTTTTTATTTTTACCTGCACTTCCCTATTTTCTGTGGCATATGGTGCATTCCCTTTTTGATCTCCTTACTTTCAAAACGCATCAGGACGTATGCTCAAGAGATCGGAGACCTTAAATTGACCTTGAGCTGGCTGCTCATTACCTTCGTTTTCTTATCTGTGATTCCCACTAAGAAGGAACGTTATCTTCTGCCCTTATTGATCCCTATGGCACTTTCTACAGCCTACTGCATTCATTATTACATCCATAAGTTTAAAGGAGATGGTTTTAAGGGCTTCAAAATGGCTTTAAACATCAATTTCTACCTCTTGTTCTCGGCCTTTTCCTTTATCGCAGCTTTCTTGCACTTTAGCTATATTCAAGAAGTTCATTTTGTGGAGCATGTTTTGATCCTAGCATTGATCTTAATAGCGATCATGGGGTTTGCTAATCTTCTAAAATCTCAAAGGCAAAAGGCTTTTCAATTCCTTTTGCTAAGCATTGCTTTATTCATGCTCTTGTCCTATGGCAAAAGCATACGCTATGTTGAAGCTTATGATGATTTCGTAGGCATAGAGACCTTGCGTTCTTCTCAGCCTTTTCAAGAAAACAACTTTTATGCTGAAGACAATGAAATCGATCCCAGATTGATCTGGTTGGCGGGTAAACCCATTCAACAATTGGATTGGGAAAACAACAGCACATGGCCGGACTCCTTCCTATTTTTTACCTATTGGGACATGAAAAAGCACCTTGAAAAAGCAGCAGAAGATGAGTATACAGTTGAGGATTTAGGCCAATACCACACGGTTAGACGAAAGGTGAAATGGAAAGCACAGATTTATCATGTCAAAAAGTAAAAGAGTCGATTAGGAAAATCCGGAAATACTTTAATCTATATACTTTTTAAGTATTAATGCTGCACAATGCCCTCCAAACCCAAAACTATTGCTTAGAGCATAATTAATATTTGCTGCAGTCACTTTTCCAAGTGATAGGTTTAAATTCTTAGGAATATTGTCATCAACATGAGTTGTATTTATTGTTGGAGGGATTAAGCCTGTTTTTAAGGATAAGCAGGTTGAAATGGCCTCTATAGCTCCTGTGCCACCTAGTAAATGTCCGGTCATGGATTTTGAAGCACTAATGTGCAACTTGTCCAGACTACTTTCGAACAAGGCTTCTATCGCCTTAATTTCTGACAAATCACCTAATCCTGTAGAAGTTGCATGCGCATTGATGTAATCCATTTTTTCCGCACTAAGGTTTGCCTCTTTTAAAGCATTTTTCATTGCCAAATAAGCACCTAATCCTTCCGGGTGAGTACCTGTTATGTGATAAGCATCTGAATTTTCTCCTCCTCCTATAATCTCTGCATATATCTTTGTTCCTCTTTTTAAAGCAGAGTCTAAACTTTCCACGATTAAAGCACCTGCCCCCTCTCCAACCACAAAACCATCTCTATCTGCATCAAACGGTTTAGACGCAGTACTGTAGTTTTCGTTATTAGTCGACATGGCCTTCATGGCATTAAAACCACCAATCGAAGCCTCTGTAATTGGTGCTTCAGAACCACCTGTAACAATGATATCTGCCTTACCCAAACGGATATAATTAAAGGCTTGAATAATGCTTTGTGTGGAAGAAGCACATGCCGTTACCGGGCAATAGTTTATGCCTCTTAGGCCATGATTTATTGAAATGAGACCAGATAAGCCATTTGAGATGATTTTAGTTATAAAGAATGGATTAAATCTTGGCATGGAATCATGACCTGCGTAATCTATTATCTCTTTTTCAAAAGTTTCAAACCCTCCTATTCCACTAGAAAAAATAACGCCTACCCGCTCGGTGTCCAATTGAGAAAAATCAAGCTTAGCATCGTGAATGGCCTCATTCACAGCAATTAAGCCATATTGACTAAAGCGGTCTAATTTTCGCGCTTCTTTTCTGTCAAAATAGTCAAGTGATTCATAGCCTTTTATTTCACATGCGAATTGGGTTTTAAACCGACTTGCATCAAAGCGAGTTATTTTATTAGCACCAGAAACGCCCTTTAATAGATTCTCCCAATACGTATTGACTTCTTTTCCAATTGGTGTGATGGCACCTAGTCCGCTTATGACTACTCTTTTCATTGTTGTATATTTTAATATACCTTACGGTATATGATTTGATAAAAAATTTTATTCCTTCTTCATTTGGTCAACATCTCGCTCTAAATATTCAATATTCTCGAGTAAAATTTCCGGTTGGTTCAATGTTTTTGCAAGCATGATACTGCCTTCAATTAAGGCCATCATTCTATAAGCAAAGACTTTCGCATTTAGAGCCTTAAATTCTCCTTTATCGATCCCTTCTTCTAAAATAGAAACAACGCGTTTATGCCAATTAATGATGGTTTTAATGACCTCATTTTTTAGCTGGTCATTACCATCGTCTGCATCAACGGCAGTATTTAATATGGCGCAACCGCCGTTATTAAAAATTGGTTTAAAGGCCATTTTATAATGCTTCAAGAAAACCATCATCTTATCAATACTATTGCTTTCAAGATTAATCTTCTGAAGTATTTGTTCGGTTTGAAACCTATAATTGTATTTAAATGCTTCTACAGCCACCTCGTTCTTGTCTTTGAAGTTTCCGTAGATACTACCCTTGCTTAAGCCTGTAGCTTCTGTCAAATCAGACAAGTAAGTTCCGGTATAGCCTTTCTTGTTAAAGATAGATGCCGTCTTTTCTATGATGAGTTGCCTTGTTTTTTCAGATCTGATCACAACACAAATATACCTTACGGTATATGAATTTACAAATTTTAGTACGTACTGTAACACATTTGTAAAAAATCACTTAGGTCAAACTTTGGACGAGCGATTATTTGGACAACCATGTTTTTACTAAACTATCCATTTCTCCATCTTTATTCACTCTCATGTAAAATAAGGTATTTTCCAAACTCTTCAATTGCTCTGCATAACTTATTGCTTCTGAGTAATTAGACTTTTCAGCCAAAAGCTGAGCCTTTATCCAATATAAATGCCCCTTGACATAATCTCTGGGATAAAACTGCTCATTCCATTCCGATGTAGAGTTCATAATGGCTTCGGCTTTATTGATCCACTCAAAGGCCAGGTCTCTGTTCAGTCCGGTTTCTTGAAGATGCTCAGCACCTTGCACGTAGACCACCCACTGAAGATAGTCCGGTTGTTGTTGAGCTCTTGATTCTACTTCTTGTTCAAATGCTTCAGCATAGTTGGTTTCAAAAGGGACTTCAAGTTGCACCTCTCCCCAGTTGAATACAATACTGCCTTTTTGATAGCCCTCTTGCTCTAAACTATAAGTTAAATGCTCTGTATGGTCATTTACCTTATGAGGTGCAACAGCTACCCGCAGCGCATCTTCTTTTTCATTGTATTTAAACGCGCCCCATTGTTTTGCTGCACGATTAAAAATAACCGTCCAATCTGCATTAGCCCTAGGAATCAGAAAAAAGGCATATTTCCCGCTATCTAGTAACTCTCCATTAATGCTCACCGCTGAACTGAATTCTACCGTTGTCGCATTGTTAGCGCCTGCCCGCCACACTTTATCGTAAGGCACCAAATCTCCCCATAGTATTCTGTTGTTTACCGCAGGGCTACCGTATTTGATGTTCACTTCTGTATATCCGATCTTTTGATAGACCGCCCGATCAGGGCTGACACGTGGCACTAAGCCGATTTGATACTGTGCAAAACCAAATTGTGAGATCACAAAAAGTACAAGACAAAAGAGTCGTTTATGCATAATGAACTTTTGTTCAATAAAGCTATTGATTCTTAATGCTCCATTTAATGCCTTCACTAAAGAGAAATGTTAAAGTGTGTTATTCATAAAGCAATGCCCAAACTATAAGAGTTGCATTACACCCTAAAATCCATTTAAATCCTGTTTAATTATATTGCAGCTATTGTTTGATCAATTTCAAAGGCTTGCTTCTATGGGATTCAAATCGGATGATGTATAGCCCTTGATTGAGATGAGAAACATCCAACTCTTTTCCGGATGAAACGGTCAGTTCCTCTACCAGTGAACCATTAAGGTTAAAGATTTGAATCCTCTCCGATAAAAATTCAGAGTCAGATAGAATCGTCACTTTTTCCGATGCCGGAATCGGATAGAGTGAGCAGTTTAAATTCAAAGCTTTGTTCTCTTTTATCCCAACAGAAGAGCAATTGTAAACAACCTGATAAGAAGTGGTATCACCTGGACAATTGGAAGCCGGATCGATAACTTTACACTCATACTTACCGGAATTGGTAATCACCAAAGTGTCTGCATTGGAAAAGGCTGGCAATAAGGTATCGTTTTTATACCACAATATGATTTCGGAACCGGAAAGCGAACCACTGAAGTGCAAGACTGCAAAATACACTGTTTGTCCCTGACAGGGATTGCCCAAAACATTAAAATAGTAACCGGGCCATGCGGGTTGTGCTACAAAGTTTTGAGACAATTCGGAACAGCCATTTTGTGTGGAAATGACTGAAAAATTCCAGCCATTGTATTGCTGATAGTTGGCAAGAAATCGATTGTTCTCAGGTATAATATGCCCTTCATTGAGCCATTGATAAGCACTTGCCGTTTGCGTCCATAAGGTGTCATTTTTACACAACCAAGGATTGGATGAAAAGACCGTCGGTGTATGGCTGCAGAATGTTATCGTAGTGTCTGAATAGCTGGTATCCGGCCCTCTGCTATCACAATTTACGGTAGTCAAAGAAATGAGATAACTGCCATTTGCCGAATAGGAATGGCTAGTACTTGAGCTGTTCGAGGTATTCCCGTCACCAAAATCCCAAAAATAATCTTGGGTTACTCCTCTGCTATTGGCACTCAAAATGACTTCATTGACACCCTGACCTATCAGGTATGTAAATTCGGAATGGGCATTCTTTTCATAATTCCAAAGGGCTAAACTATCATACACCTGAGTTTTTACCGCATTTCTGATGATAGAAGCATCCGACTGACTTAAAGTATAATTATAGCTGATCAAAGTGGGGTCTTTTTTAAAGATGCTGGTGTAAAAACAGCAAGCAGCCGCATATGATCCTGCCTGTGAGGGATGGCTGCCATCAGGCCGGTACAAATTAATATTCGGATGGTTTTGTCGCAAATGCCTCCATACTACAGACACGGGAGATACTGTGCCATCCAGACGATCTGTTAAAGTCAAATAACGCAACCTTAAGAGACTATCCATGCTTTCATAGGTACACATGACCGGAAAATTTGGACAATTGTTCGCATCTCCATTCTGCCTTCCCCATGTCATGTAAGGCATGACTGTCGCACAGGGATTGTACTGCTTGATCTGATTGAATAAAGTGCCTCCTCCCTGATTAAATTGGGTGCTAGCCAGTATTGGTTCCTGGCTCTGTCCCTGAATCACCACATAATCCCAGCCACCTGCTTGTATTTTATTCTGAGAGGCGGGATCCTGGCTATGGTCGATTAATTGATAACCACCAGGAGTACGACTATCGTAGATTAGTGTGTCTCCGGCAGATGATGCTACATTGGCAACCAATTGCGGCAAATTGTTTGATCCGGTATAACTGTTGCCCAAAAACAAGGCTTTTCGGCTGCCTTGAGCCGTTGAATTGAACAGGCAGAAGATAAATACCAGCATGAATCCACATCTGAAATGAACTTTCATGTGATAAAGTTAGACATTCAACATGTGGTAAAATGTTAATTGGAAGCTTCTAAATTTTTTAGTTTAACGTAAAGGCATATTCAAAGTACAGTAGCACTTGTTCGCCTTTTAGCAGATACTACGCTTGGTTGAGGATTAGTTATTTTAATGATAAAGAATAAAATAACAGAGCCCCAAACGATTGTGCTTATTAAATATTCTTTCCAATTTCCACCCTCCATGTAGAATAGCTTACCGGTTTTATATTGAAATCCACTAAAGATCGATAAAACCAGTATTCCGGGTAGACGAAAAAAGATATAGATCAGGTAATCTTCCATTCATTGCCCAATAATTAATACCTGATCACTTTGCCCTTTTCTAATAACTGTTTCGCTTCTTTCCAACTGGGTAAAGCATCTGCATCTATGGTTATGGTTCTGATCTCTTTAGCCATTTTACTGCTCTTTTTCATGGCTTCCAGATGTGCACCGCTTTTGGCAAATGCACTCATTTCTTCGGTATTATTCCAGAGCGTCATGGTGTAGTGAGTGGTCCAAAACCCTTTTTTCCGAAAGTCTTTGCAATTGGTGGTCTTCAACTGCTTCAAAATCTGAAGGGCTTGTACAGACAAAGCAAAAAATTTAAATGGTCCTTTAAGTTCTATTGAAGTAATGGTCACTTTCATTTGCTTAATTGTTATTTATGGCATTCCAAATGTCTAAATAAATCTGCCATTGATCGTCTATCTTTTTCCAGACAATCACGTATTTGCCTTTCCAATTGACTTCCGATCCATCAGCCTTCAAGGTGGTACCTTCGTAATAGCCATAATCGTAAGCTTCATCCCCTAAAATTTTAATCTCCTCGGGAGTGATCTTATGGTAGTTGATCTTGACGCCTTCCGGCATGGTCCAATAGCGGATGATGGCTTCCCGCCCTTTGATGATGTCTTTGTTGTTTGGAAAAATCTTTGCATCAGAGGTATAAGCCAAGCCAATGGACTGAACATCTGATTGCATCACCGAATTTGAAAAAGCTTTGACATTGGTTAAGATCTGATCAATGTCTGCTTTATTGCCGGTATATGTTTGTGCGCTCAGTGCGAAGGATAAACACACTAAAGTGATGAAGGATAATCCTCTCATGATGTAGGTATTTTGTAGCTAAGTTATAAATATAAAAGCGGACACCGTTTTGGCGGATACTAGGCTTAGTTAGGCAGTTGACACAAGTGCTTTTATTTTTTCCACTTAATTCTCAAATATTGTCTCTGCACCTCTATTTTGTCCGTTATTTTTTCTCCTCGTTTATAAGATACAATAACTAAGTAGAGAGGTTTTTCAGCATCTGTTACTTTGATTCTTGTTTTAGAATCAGTATCATAGAAACTTTCAATTGTTCTTTTGCAAACTATTCCGTTAACTGTCCTGTAAACACTGTTGAATCTATTTTGTTCGTCCGTGTCATAATACCAATAGTTGGGTGCATTGTAGGAAACAAAAACTTCTTTCTCAGAGTTCAAAATTCCTTCGGCCATTCCTGTTTCTTCAAACCCGGGCAGCTTGTCTAAGTGTTCATTCTTTGAAGCAAGCTCAAATGTTTTCTTGCTGAATGAAGCATTGACAAGAAGTCCCATAGGCTCTGAAAATTCAAATACAATATCAAAAGTTCCTTGGCCAAGTACAACGGTATTGTTTTCTATGTTTTTCTTCTCTCCATTTTGCTCAATGGTCACGCTAAATCTATTGTCATTGTCACGATTCAAATCTTTCGAAAAATGAAATGCTCCGAAAACTAAAACCACTAAAACAAGAGTCAGGTTAATTAATTGCTGCTTCATCTATTTATATTTGTGCCAAGGTTTTGACCATGAAATATAGCCAAAACATCTCTTTGTGATACAAGGTTTTATTTAAAACATATAAAAGCGTAGTGGATACTACGTTTAGTTGGGGTAAAAACGGATCACCATTTTTGTGACCTTTTCATACCCTTCATCGCTACCTATATCACATTCAATATCATAATATACGATCACATGGCTAACCGTATTCGGAGTTTCCTCATTTCCTATAGGTGGTATCTTCATTGGTGACGGGCAGCCATAAATTATATGTCGCTTACAATTAGATGTACTTTCATTAATTAAGTACACATAGTCACCATTTTTAAATTCGTCAGGTCTTCCCAAAATAGAATAAACTTTTCTTCTGGTCACCATATTAAAGAACTCAGCAATATAAATCCCATCAAATCTAAACCGATAAAAATCACCATGTTTTACAAATTCAAAAAAATTGGCTCTAATAGATTTAACTCCATCTATGTCAATTTTAAAGGTTTCAATTATTTCTTCAGATGGAGTATGCTTTTTATATTGAGCAAATAAACCTATTGGTATAATAAAGATCAAACAAAGTGGTAAACTCTTGATTAGATTCAAACTTTAAATAAATAATTTCAGAAATGTATTTAACCAAAACATCTGCTTGTTTATTGCTTGGTTATGCATGTTTTAATTAAAACATATAAAAGCGCAGTGGATACTACGCTTAGTTGAGATACAACGCATAGTCGGGTCATATCATATCAATAATCTTTCTTTCGAAACCCTATATAATTGATCAAATGTCATAATTTTAAGATCAGTATACGAAGTCATTAATCTTCTAACTTGCCTTTCATCATTACTATCAATAAAGTTACCTATTACCCCAATCATTTTAGGACGATAACACTTAATTCCATACTTTTCTTCTACTCTTTTTTGATATTTCTCATCATCAAAAAACGCTGAATACTCACGTAATTGAGCTTGTAGTTCGGTTACGCTTGCAGAATATCTGAATCTATCCTTATTAGAATCTATTATTAGTTTTTTGTCAGGTAGCTTTATATCTAAAATATCCCACCAATCATCTCCTATAGGCTCAAGAAGAAAATCAGGTCTTAATGAAGTACCATCATCTCTTTCCAATATTACTTGTGGGTATACTGTTTTGTAACCTAAAACTTCTAAAAAAACAGGATTATTTTCAAAGAATTTTTGAAAATGACCTTCTTTAACATTTTTATTATTTATCAAGTTCTGGAACTCGAACAAGACTTTTTGAAAAACTAAGTCTGTTTGCTTGGAATAGATATAGGGCTTTGCAAGAGTCTTTTTATTAACAGTTTCAATTGTATTAATTGCATTTGATTGAAAAGAGTTAACCGAGAATGCCCCAGTCTGATCGGGAATTATACAAAACTGGCTTAGTAAAGATTTACTTCTAATATTTTTAATTAAATGCTCCAGGTATCTTCTTGGGAAAATTAAATCCTCACCTAAGTGCACTCCTGATTTGGACATTTTACAATTATCTATATAATCTTGAAAATTTTTATAATATGGCTTATTATCAATACCTAAGCCATCATAATTTAAAAAAAGTTGATACTCTTTTTCATTTGGCAAACCACTAAACTGATTTTCTAGCTGATCTAATTTTGCTTTATACTCCGGATAGAATGCATCTATAGAGTGATGGTCAGCAAATGCAGTTAAATCAACTGAAGTCTCCTTAAATTTAGTTTCAAACCTATCTACAGGAAATATTTTAATTCCTGACCTAATGTTAGTTTGGAAGAAATCAAGGCTGTCCTCATTTACAAGAAGCTTTGAGTTATGAAATTCGAATTTTTCAATAAACTCCTGCAAATCGCTGGTAATATACTTAACCTCTCTAAAGTCACAAATAATTTCATAATTGTCATCTAGGGAAGATAAAATATGTGAAAAGCGATCAAGAGTATTGCCATGAGGCAAAAGATTGTCTTCAACATTTAATTGAAGTATAATAAATCTATCCTCAACTGATATATTAAGTTTACCTAAATCCACTTTAAGCTTTTATCAAATAGAGGAAAACCAGTCCCTATTACGTTTTTAGGTAAAATATAGTAGTACATTTTTCTATTCCAAGTCATCTGGGTAATCAAAATCAAATTGAGTTTGATTACTTAATTCATCTCTTTCTCTTTTAATTCTCTTTGCATGTTCCGTTTCGATTTTTTGATCAGAATTGAAGACTTCACTTACTAAAATGACAGAATAAGCGTGTTTTTCAATTTCGCCAATTTCATTTATTCTTCTCTCAATCTCTAACTCACACATAATTTTACTGCCATTTTGAAATGGTATCGCATCAGCAACCACATGTTGTTTAAATTCATGATCTTTCATATAAAAAGAAATTGACTCATTGGTTTTCAAATAGATTCCACGCCATTTATATTTTCCCATTTTTAGTACCGGGGAAATTATCTCAATTACGGCTTCTTCATCAAATTCAGGTGTGAGATCATCAGATTGTAATATAAATTTATCAAAGTCAGCTTTATTGACCACAGAAACAACTCCTTTTTCATTTTTGTCTTTAAAAGCGGTCGTCTCTATTTTATTGACCTTAGAGTATTGTGCAAGCTTGTTATAAAAATTTGAACGATACTTAACAACTTTGATATCAAAATTGAAAATTGCAACTGCTGTCTTAACAAGTCTTTCGTTTGGCTTATCTTCCTCTACTCCCTCTAGGTCATGTTTTAGTTTTTCTATTTCTAGTCGAATTTTTTCTTTCTCAAGTGCTTCCTTTTCAAAATCTTTCGTTGCATAATGTGCTAGAACAGAGATAATAACCCCCGCAACAATTCCACCTAGAAACTTATTCTTTTTTCCTTTTTTAGCAGCAAGTTTGAAAAACTCTCTTAATCCACCCTCTTCAAAAGCAAAAGATTCAAGTTCGAAGTCAATTTCGAGTTCTTCTGCAATCCTTTCAATAAGCTGTATAAGCTCCTTTTCTATATTATTCCGAACTAATGCATTCATACTATGTGAACCACCATCTAAGAAGTAATGAAGTTCTATTCTGTCAAAGTCTGGTTGATAATAGTAGTAGTACATTGTCTATTTCAAATTACAAGTAATGTCCGTATAAATTAATTGAATTAGAATACCTGTAGGTGTATATTTTTGTTCATTAAGAAATCCCTTGCTAATCTAATCAAAAAGCTTAAAACAAAAAAAGCCCCGCTGTGCGGAGCCTTTTCCTATTCCATCCCTTTATTAAATGGAGGCCTGAACCAATTTCTCAATGTCGAACTTTCGCATTTCTCTGAATGCCTGAGCAGCTTTTCCGGCTTTCTCCGGATCGCCCATGATTTGACTGAGTACGTTCGGTATGACTTGCCATGACACACCAAACTTGTCTTTGAGCCAACCGCACATGCTTTCTTCTCCATTCTCAGTCAGCTTTTCCCAATAATAATCGATCTCGTCTTGGGTTTCGCAATGAATGGTCAAAGACACTCCTTCGCTAAAGGTCAAATCTGGCGATTGCATACTGTCTGTCAACATGAATTTTTGCCCGTTTAGCCAAATTTCCGCGTGTTTCACTTTACCGGCTTGTTCCGGTGCTTCATCATTTCCATAACGAAGAATGCCGTCCTGTTTGGGCTTTTTGAAAATGGAAGAATAATGTTCAATGGCTTCTTCGGCACGTCCGTATTGTTTTCCTGTAAACAATAAGGAGGGTGTCAGCCTTTGCCCTACCTCTTTTAGGTCTCCCAACCAAAACTGCCATGAAATGCCGAAACGGTCATTTAGCCAAGCGTATTTTTCCGCCCATTCGTAGCGATCTAAAGGCATTAACATAGAGCCTTCTTCAGAAAATACAGTGCATAAACGCTCGATCTCTTCTTCCGTATCACATACATAAAAGAAAGAAATGGAGGCATTGGCTTGATATATCGGGCCGCCATTCAGTAAGGTCATGCCTTGTCCGGCCACTTCTATTTCAGTCACAACTGGCGATTGTGCAACAATTTTAGTATTTGTTAAGTGCTTTGTATAAAAGGCTCCTGCTTCTTCTGTCTGTTGGTCAAACCAAAGACAAGGCGTTATGCGTTCTTTCATTTTTTTTGTGTTTCTGATGCAAACTTATTGCTTCATCCTAAAAAGGCCTTGTACAAAAACGACAAAATCATTGGCTTTTTTTCAATCCTTCCTGAAGATAGTCTTTCGGGGTAGTATTGGTAAAGGTTTTAAAGGAGCGGTTATAATGACTTTGATCAAAATAGCCATTGGCATAGGCAATGTCTGCCAAGGAACTGAAATGACCGTCTTTGAGCTGGGAAAAGGCCATATCATGTTGGCAAATCCTCCGGTATTCGGTAGCCGTAATGCCCACATATTTTTTAAAGAGGCGTTGAAAAGTCCTTTCGCTCATGCTCAAATCAAGCGGGAGTTGAGAGAGCGTATCCACCTGAGGATTGACCATTAGTGCATCTGTTGCATGCAAGATGGCCCGGCAATCTCTGGCTTGGTTTTCAATTTGTTGGAGAATGAAACGCGACAGGAGTTCCACCTTTTGCTTTAGTGATTCAGCTTGAGAAAGCTGCAATTGAATTGCTTTTGCTTTTTGTGGGTTCCAAACGCTCAATTCAATGGGTTTTTCTTTCAACTCCTTAGCAGCCAAGCCAAATGCCGTGCCCAAGACAAAGGGTTTAAACAAAAAAAGAATGGATGCCGGATCATGATTAGAACTGCAATCTTCAAAAGGAAAGGAAGGGCCCAAAAGGTGAATTTGAAGGTGTTTGGTCAGTAGCAATGCAGACATCCCCCCGGTAAATAAGGGCAAGTCTGATTTTTCATCCGATGGATCGTCAAATACAACGACGGTACACATGTACTCGCTCAGTTGGGGGATGACTTTTTGATAAGTGTAATTCATATTTGCTCCATTAAAACTAAGCATTATGACGCTTCCGGAATGAACAAAAAAGGCCCCGCAATGCGGAGCCTTTTTAAATTGTCTTTTTACTTTTTTTAGCTTTTGATCATCACACCATCGGCCAAAAAGGAAATCTTGGTTTCCGGTTCTGTGATGGCTTCAATTTCTTCTGCCGTCGCACCGCCATCTTCAGCGTAATGCTTTAAGTCTTCTACTGAAGTGGTTTCTACAAAAGCCTTGCCTGAAAAGACCACCTCTTTGCCTGAAATGTCTTTGGGCACAAAGAAACCGTAATCTTTAAACTTGATGCGCATGGTTTCGCCATCCGCCAATTCTACCTTCATCCAACAGCCTTTCTTTTGACATACGTCTTGTGCAATGGCTCTGATTTTCACCTCCATAGAGTCTTTACCGTCCATCATGGCCGTAAACTCATCGATATATACCGCACCGTCTTCATCAATCATTTTTCCAAAATGCGTTGAATCCTCTGCTGTGGCCATTTCTTCATTATCGGCAGGCATGTTCTGCTCTTCGGTCATTTCTTGCTCTGTTTGCTCTTCAGCTGCTTTGTCGGGAGCTTCACCGCAAGCAAAAGCGAAACTTGCTGCAAGTAGTATTAAATAAGTCTTTTTCATCGTGATTTTAAATTTTTGCAAAGGTATGCATTTCCCTCTATTTTGAAAGGATCACAAATTCGGTTCTTCTGTTCTTCGCCCGGCCTTCGGCTGTTGAATTGGAAGCAATCGGACTGCTCTCTCCATAACCTTTATAGGTGATTCTAGCGGGATCGATGTCTTCTATGATCAAATAATCGTTCACCGCCTTCGCACGATTGGTCGACAGCTCCAGATTGGATTGGGGATCGCCTACATTATCCGTATGCCCGTTAATGGCAATTTGAATGGAAGGATTCTCTTTTAAAAACTCAATGAACTCATTGAGTATATTGACCACCTGATCATTCAAAGCATAAGAGTCGGTGTCGAAATTGATGTTGTTGATCTCGTAGGTCTCTCCCACTTCTATGGGATTAAAACTCATGGGTGCGGTGCGCATGGGTTTACCCACTACATCTTTTCCGGAATTGATGTATTGGCTGGTAAAGGCATAGCCGTTTTTCTTGGCCATCATCATCACGTCCTGTCCTTCTGAAGCTGAAATTACGGCCACGTATTCTCCGTTCTCTTCATCGACAACTCCTTCTATGCTTTCATCAGTCGCCGTATTTTTCAATTCTATACTCATGCCCTTGGCTGCATCGGGGTCTTTACTGGAAATGCTGCCCTTTACAAACACCACATCTTTGGGGCGATACTCCTCTGGTAGATCAAAATAATAAATGTCCAAACCCTTTTGTCCCATATCTGAAGAGAAGTAACCGTAGTGACCATCTGTGCTCACCATAAAACCATGCTCATCTTCTTCGGTATTGATCGGTGCCCCGAGGTTCACCGGTTTGTCGAATTTGTCAAATTCATTAGTGCGTGAAAAGAAGACATCTAAACCTCCAAAGCCCGGATGCCCGTCTGAAGAAAAGTAAAGGGTGTAAGAGTCGGAGTGCATAAAGGGCGATTTTTCGTTGCCCGAAGTATTGATCGTCGGCCCTAAATTTTCAGGGTTTCCCCATGAACCGTCAGCCTGACGCTCTGATTTGTACAAGTCCATGCCGCCGTAATTGTCCTCTCCCCTTGCACTGGCAAAATAAAGGGTCTTTTTATCAGCCGAAATGCTCGGTTGTCCTTCCCAGGTAAACTGTCCGTTAATGTTACTGCCAATGCTCTTCAATTCTCCCCATTTGCCGTTTTCAAACTCCGCATAAAAAATATCGCCATTGGAATAGCCACGGCCGCTTCTGGTCATGGTTTGATTCACGATAGTAATGAACAGCATCTTGTTGTCAATGGAAATGCTTGAACCGCCCTGGTAAGCACCTTGATTAAAAGGCTCAGGCATGGGAATGCCGGCAGAATACTTGCCATTGTATTGCCTTCTGCTTTGTATAAACAGCTCCCTCTCCTGTTTTCCATAAATGGACTTGGTATCGATCTCCGCCTTGCGTGTAAAGAACAAGAATTGATTATCCGGTGACAACATGGGCAAGTATTCATCAAACTCTGTGGAAGCGCCTTCTACCTTCTTGGGATCGAAAGGCACCTTCTTGGCAAACAACTTTTCGTACTCCTCAATTTGTGCTTTCAGATCATTGGCCGCCTCAAGGTCATTGGGTTTTTTCTTGGGATCAGCATTGGCCAGGTATTCGTTTAACATGGCATTCGCCTGAGTGTAATTCTTGTCCTGATAGTAAGCTTTTGCCAAGAAAAAGCTGGCTTCATAATTTCGATAAGCCGCGCAAGCTTCCCGTGTTTGCTCGTAATACTTTATGGTGCGCTTGTAAAACTCCGGCTTCGTTTGATCTTTTTTACTGTTCAAATAAGCCAAAACGGAATATGCAGCCGCAAAACCGGGATCTTCTTTCACGGCATTGATCAGATACTGATAAGAAGCCTGTCCCCTGAAATGCAATTGATGGGCTTTATCGTATTCCTTCTGTGCTTTTTTATTGGCTTTATCACAGCCCCAATCCTCTTGCGCTACAGACAGTTGAAAAGCAAAAAGTAGTGCCAGTACTGCACTACCTTTTAATTGAAATATGGTCTTTTTGCTCAACGCCTTTTTCTCCTTTAGAAACAACAAATAAAACAAAAAGGAATCATTTGCCGAACAGGCCTTTCAATTTCTTTTTCGCCTCGTCTTCCAACTTCTTCTTGGCCTCTTCTTTCTTCTTATCCAATTCCTCCTGAGCTTTCTTCTTTTGCTCCTCTAGCAAGCGCTTGGCCTCTTCTTCTGCTTCTTTCTTTTTCTTTTCCAATTCTTTCTTAGCCTGTTCTTCCAGTTCTTTTTTCTTCTTGTCAAATTCTTCCTTGGCTTTGTCTTTTATGGCCTGTGTGGCATCGCTTTTGGCCTTCTTAAAGTCGGTTTGTACTTTAGGGTCAGTGGCCGGACCCGTCAATCTGACATCTATGTTTATGGTTTCAGCCACATTCAGATCTATTCCTTTACTTGATGCCTGAGCCAATAAACCGTCAACCGCAGCATTTGCAGCACTGCCAAACTCTTTTCGTGGTATCGCAAAGCTGAAGACATAATCTATGGTTTGATCGAAGGAATTGCTTCCTGCTATTGTCACCGTTGAATTGCCTATTTTATTGGTAAACGGTTCAACAAACACCTTTCCATCCGTAATTTCAAAACTGATGTCTACATCATTTAATGCCATTGGATTCAACTTGTCGTATTTGATGGCTTCGGAAATCTTCTTCAAAGGTTTGTAATCTTCCACCTTGATGTTTTGGGTCTTCAGCTTGCCCTTGCCAAATAAGCTCTCGTAAATGGGCTCCATTTGTCCGTTCAGGTCTCCTCTTAAACTCATGGCAGTAGAATATTGACCCGTGGTTTTCTCAGCTATAGGCACCATTTGCTTGACTGAATTGAAAGTAGTGATGGTTTGCTGAACGTCAAAGTTTTGAATGTCCATACCAAAGTCGAAGCTTGGTTTTGTAGAATCTACCGTTTCGTAATAACCAGTCATTTTCATGTTTCCTCCCAATAAATCCATGCTTGTTTTATCCAAACTTAACTTCTGATCTTTCAACACAATTGCGCCTTTGATGTTATCAATCTGTATGTTGTCAAAGATCATTTTCTTAAGATTTGCGGTAGTTGTAAAATCAATATTTTCAGGCAAAACCACGACCTCCAAAGGTTCTTCAACAGCAGAACTGTCTTCAACCACTTCTTCTTCCGTTTCCGCCTCAGGATCGATTCCTGCCAATTCATTGATGTCCAGTAAATTCGATTGCACGTTTAGCGTTCCGTAAAGGGTCTGATCGTCTTTTAAAGCATAAGCGATAAAATTTTCCAATCGTCCTTGCGCAGCCAGATCACTTTTACCCAACTGCATATTCAATTCACTCAGTTCTACATATTTTGGACTGAACTCCATCGCCGCCTTACTTAGGTCAATCGGATAGTCTAAAGAATCGGAATTAAAATGCATGCCTTCGACAACCAAAGTACCTAATGCTTTAAAAGCTTCATAATTTTCATTCTCAAGGGTAGATAGATTCCCTTCCAGACTAATGTCAGAAGTAATCGTTCCGGCCAATTCATCTCCTTTCTCTAAGGGCACTACATCTTTGATATTGTCTAAGACCACTTTACCCTTCATTCCTGCTCTGATGAAAGGGTCTGTCATGGGTGTGGCCAAAAAGAAATTAAAATCAAAAGGATTATCCGCTAAGTTCAAATGAAATTTCGGCACATCCACGATGGTATTGTTCAGATCGCCGTCCTTGCTTTCTACGCCTGCTAATATTTGGATGTCTTCAACAGACTTAGGCAAGTCCGGATAACTGAAACTCGCATTCTCTACTTTCATGGTCAAACCGAAAGCCGGATAAGTAGAGTCAATAAAAGTCCCTTTTGCATAACCATCCAATGCAATAGAGCCACTTGTTTTTACACCTTCTAAATCCTGAGCAAAAGCAGCAGGTACCATGGACAAGATGTGTTTAAAGTCTGTTTGTTTAGCAAAAAAAGTAAAATCCATGTCGATTGGGTCATTGGGCATAGCCACCCAACCGTCAAAACCCAATGGCAATTCATTTACCTTGACCTCATTTTCTTTAAAAGTAAACTTGAAATTATCGATATCAGCCTCCATTGCAGCATCTAAAGCAATCTTTGCCTGATTCATGTATTTGATGCCATCAAAGGTCAAATCAAAGGCGGCAACTCCTCCTTTAGCCGTAATGGTAGTCACCGATTGGGTCAGGTCTCCACTTAAGATCAGGTTCAAGTCAGCAATTTGCATATGCATGGGTAAAGTCGCATCCTCATAGATAATACCTGCCTTGATGATCTCTATCTTTTTTAGTTCTACTTTAAAATCACTTGTTTCTGTTGTTTCTTCTTCCTCTTCTTCAACTTCATCCTCCGATTCTTTGGCAATGTCCCAATTGGCTTTCGCATCAGGCAGTACTTTTGCATGTACATTAGGCTCTACAATGCTAATGTTTTTCACGGCTATGGCTTCTCCATTGATGACGGACATCAAATCCACTGTGAGGTCTATTTCTTTAATGCTTGCTAGTTCAACACCATCAAATTCATTGATTCCGATTACTTTAACATTTTCAATACCGAAATAAAAATTAGGAAAGCTTTTAATGAGACTTAAACTGAAATCACCAAATTCCACCTTTGCATTGATGGCATTGTTGGTTTCATCTTTTACCACTTGAACGATATCATCTTTAAAAATGATCGGAATGACAATTAAGGCGGCAAGTACTAAGACAATTAGAATGATCAGGACTTTAAAAAACTTTTTCATCGGGGCTTTTTTTTCAAATTTATTATTTCTCTATGGGATGAGCAATCAGTTCATTTTCAGTATGCGCTACAATGGTAGCAACGGTAGCATCACCGGTCACATTCACTACGGTACGGCACATGTCTAGGGGTCGATCTACGGCAAAAATCAAACTGATGCCCTCTAAAGGGACACCCACAGATCCTAAAACAATCGCCAGCATGATGATTCCCGCTCCCGGTACTGCTGCCGAACCTATAGAAGCTAAAGTGGCTGTTAAAACAATCGTCAACTGTGCTGATAAATCCAAATCCATACCGTAAACCTGTGCAATAAATACCGCTGCTATTGCCTGGTAACAACTTGTACCATCCATATTTATTGTTGCTCCCAAAGGCAACACAAATGATGCCACCTTATTGGAAACGCCTAATTTTTCTTCGCAACGTTCCATGGTTAAGGGCAAAGTAGCTGCAGATGAACTGGTTGAAAAGGCAAGCAATTGTGCGGGTGCTAAACCCTGAAAAAAGCGCTTGTACGAATAACCAGCCAACAATTTCAATGCTGTTGGGTAAACCACGGCAACCATTATGGCCAAACCAATTAACACGGTAATGGAGTAAACCGCTAAGCCTTTTAAGATGTCTAATGCCGCTGTGGGGTCATCACCGGCCAACTCAACCATAATGTTTCCCAATAATGCAAATACACCGATGGGCGCAAAATACATGATGATATCGACCATTTTCAGAATGACCTCATTGGCACCGTCAAAAAACCGTTTGATGGTCTCTACCTTGGCAGGATCGGGAGCAATGATCAATGCAATACCAAAAAGCAAAGAAAAGAAGATAACCTGGAGCATGTTACGGTTGTTGCTTGCCGAAAGAAAGATATTGCTAGGCACCATGTCCACTAAAAACTGTAAAGGGCCGCTATTCTTTTGCGCTGAAGCTTTTTCTTCTGTCGACTTGACTTTGGCCTCGTTCTGCTGAACCATTTCCTGCCGTATTTCATCTGAAAAGGTTTTACCAGGTTGGATCAGATTAACGGCCAACAAACCAATGGTAACGGCCAATACTGTGGTGACGAGATAAATGGCGATTGTTTTTCCGCCCATGGAAGACAATTGTGAAATATCTTTTAATCCCGAAACACCATTGATCAATGAAATGAGCACAAGTGGCACGGCAATCATTTTCAACATGCTAATAAAAATCTTGCCCCAAGGTGCGATCCAGTCGGCTGTAAAATCTTGCCAACCAGAGCTGGCTGCAATAAGTCCGTAAACCAGTCCCAAGATCAGACCGATAATGATTTGCCAGTGTAAAGCGAGTTTCTTCATGCTTAATTTTTTCTTTTAGTCTTGATAAATTTTATGTCGCAGGTAGTGGTCCATAATGACCAAAGCTGCCATAGCACTTACAATAGGTACCGCGCGTGGCACAACACAAGGATCATGTCTGCCCTTCCCCTTTAGCTCTGCTTCATTGCCATCACTGTCGACAGATTGTTGAGTTTGCATCAGAGTAGCTACGGGTTTAAAGGCCACTTTGAATTCAATATTTTCTCCGTTGCTTATCCCACCTTGAATTCCTCCTGAATGATTGGTTTTTGTTTTGATCTTGCCCTCTTCTTTATGAAAAACATCATTGTGTTCAGAACCTTTCATGTTAACAGCCTCAAAACCACTGCCAATTTCAAAGCCTTTCACGGCATTGATGCTCAACATGGCTTTTCCCAAGTCTGCATGCAGTTTATCGAAAACGGGCTCTCCAAGTCCTACAGGTACATTGTGAATGTGGCAACTAATTCGTCCACCAATGGTATCACCTTCTTTCTTAATGCTTTCAATCAAAGCAATCATCTCTTCTGCCCTTTTCTGATTAGGACAACGTACTTTATTCTCAAACACCAATTTATAGTCAATTGCAGTGTTTGTCAATTTCACTTCTCCAATCTGATCAACATAAGCATGAATATCGATCCCCTTTTGCTTTAGATAAAGTTGAGCAATGGCTCCAGCCACCACACGACATGCCGTTTCTCTGGCAGAAGAACGCCCACCTCCTCTGTGATCGCGATGTCCGTATTTAGATGCATAGGTATAGTCGGCATGAGAGGGTCTATACACCTCTTTTAGATGATCGTAGTCTTTGGATTTGGCATCTTTGTTTTGAATGAGAAAACCAATAGGCGCACCTGTTGTCTTGCCTTCAAATATACCGGACAGAAACTGCACCTGATCTGCTTCTGAACGTTGTGTCGTAATGTTCGATTGCCCGGGTCGACGCCTGTCCATCTGAAGCTGAATGTAGTCATGATCCAACTCTAAGCCCGAAGGACAGCCATCAATAATTCCACCAATAGCTTCTCCGTGCGATTCTCCAAATGTGGTTAAAACAAAGGCTTTCCCAAAGCTATTTCCTGCCATAAAACAAAAATAACTTTTTAGGATTAGCAAATAGAATTAATATCAATCCTTTTGATTTTAATTACTTTGCAGAAAGGAAGAGAAGTATGTTATTAAAAAACATCAAACAACTGGTTCAGGTGCGAGAAGATCTGAATGAACCGATCAAAGGAACTGCTTTGAAAGACTTGCCTTGTATAGACAATGCCTGGCTAAGGATAGAAAATGACCGTATTTATGATTTTGGCTCTATGCAAGACCTTCCTGATTATGAAGGTGAAACGATCGATTGCAGTGGAAAACTGGTGCTTCCTTCTTTTGTAGATTCCCATACCCATTTAGTATTTGCTGCCAGTCGTGAAGAAGAGTTTGTGATGCGCTTACATGGAAAGACTTACGAAGAAATTGCTGAAGCCGGAGGTGGCATTTTGAATTCTGCTGAAAAATTGAACCGTACAGATTTTGACACTTTGCTCAAGGATGCAAAACAGCGATTGGCAGATGTGATCAAAATGGGAACCGGTGCCATAGAGATTAAAAGCGGTTATGGTTTGAGTCTTGAGGGCGAATTGAAAATGCTAAAAGTGATTCAAGCTTTAAAGCAAGACAGCCCAATCCCAATCAAGGCAAGTTTCCTTGGCGCCCACTTTTACCCTAACAAATACAAATCAAATCATGAAGAGTATATCAATTTGATTATCAATCAAATGCTTCCGATTATAAAAAGTGAAGGTTTAGCGAATTATATTGATGCCTTTTGTGAAAAAGTGGCCTTTTCTGCTGAAGAAACAGATCGCATTATTGCAGCCGGTGTTCAGCATGGTTTAAAGCCAAAAATCCATACCAATCAATTCAATTGCATGGGAGGAATTGAGGTGAGCGTCAAACACAATGCCCTTTCAGTAGATCATCTAGAGGTGATCAATGATGCTGAAATAGAAGTCTTAAAAAACAGCAATACGATTGCTACGCTTCTGCCAACAGCTCCTTTCTTTTTAAACGATCCTTATCAACCCGCAAGAAAAATAATTGATGCAGGTATTCCTGTTGCTTTAGCCTCAGATTATAATCCGGGTTCAACACCAAGCGGAAGAATGGGTTTTGTCATTTCTTTGGCTTGTATCAAGCTAAAAATGACGCCGGAGGAAGCCATTAATGCGGCAACAATAAATGCGGCATTTGCGCTTGAATTGGAGCAAGAAATGGGCAGTATCACCAAAGGTAAAAGGGCCAACCTAATTATTACAAAGGAGATTCCAAGTGTAGGCTTTATACCCTATTCTTTTGGGCAAGACCATATCGATCAAGTGATCTTAAACGGTAAAATACATTAACATGCAATTCCACCTCTACCATACAGATGATCTCATAAAACGCGTTTCACGGAGAGAAGGTGAAACCAAATTGGGTGAGCAGGTGTTTGCCGGATTTGAAGTGATTGATGACCTAAAACAATGTCCCGCCCCCTTTGTTGTTTTCGGCGTAGCAGAAGATGTGGGTCCAAGAGCCAATTGCGGCAAAGGCGGTGCCGATTCGGCTTGGGAAGCTTTTTTATCGAAGTTCTTGAATGTTCAGCACAGCCGTCGGTTACCCGGTAATCAATTTATCGTACTTGGAAAGTTGGATGTCAAAGATTTAGAAGGACAAGGCAGCACTGATTTGAACAAGTTGAGAAAGGCCGTATCCAATATCGATGAAAAAGTAAGTGAAGTGGTTGAAATGATCAGGCAGACAGGAAAGATTCCGATCCTGATTGGAGGCGGACACAATAATGCATATGGTCTGTTAAAAGGGTGCAGTATGGTGTCTAAAAAAGCCATTAATGCCTGTAACTTAGACCCACATGCGGATTATCGTGCCTTGGAGGGTAGACATTCAGGAAATGGCTTCAGTTATGCCAGAGAAGAAGGCTTTCTTGGTGAATACATGGTTTTAGGCCTGCATGAAAATTACAACAGTCAAGACATGTTGGATCGAATGGCTCATGATGGTGTCAAACACATCAGTTTTGAATCCATCTTTTTGAAAAAGGAAATCGACTTTGAAAAGGCCATTGCATTAAGCCTAAAGACGGTAAGCAACTCTTTTTATGGTATAGAATTAGACATGGATAGCATACAAGATGTACCGAGCTCTGCTCAAAGCCCTTCAGGAATTAGTGCAAACGAGGCTCGACAGTATGTTTATCAAATGGCTCGATCTGAACAAGTTGTCTACCTGCATTTACCGGAGGCTGCTCCTCGCTTGGTTGAGGGCTCTGAAGAACAAGTTGGTAAACTCCTCTCTTATTTAGTCACCGATTTTGCAAAAGGCTACCTCAGCGTAGATTAATATTTATTATGCCCATTATTGAATGTGTACCCAATTTTAGTGAAGGTCAAGACCCAAAAGTCATTGAAGTCATTGCTGAGTCTATACGTTCAACGCCCGAAGTCAAACTGTTGCATCAAGATTCCGGTTTTTCAGCACATCGCACAGTGTATACCTTTGCGGGGGAATTAGACGCCGTTTTTGAAGCGGCGTTTAAGGCCATCCAAGTCGCCGATCAATTGATAGACATGCGCCAACACAAAGGCGAGCACCCGAGAATTGGTGCCTGTGATGTTTGTCCATTCGTCCCTGTTTCCGGTATTACACTGGAGGAACTTATTCCTCACACCCTTCGTTTTGCCGAACGAGTAGCTCACACCTTTGGTTTTCCGGTTTTTTTATACGAAGCTTCTGCCACATCTGAAGAAAGGCGAAACCTTGCTAAACATCGCATTGGCAATTACGAAGCTTTGGAAAATCGAATGCAAAAAGGCTTAGCTCAACCGGATTTTGGACAAAGCTTTAATCCAAAATTCGGAGGAATGGTTTGCGGAGCCAGAAATTTCTTGGTCGCCTATAACATCAACCTGAATACTAAGGATGTTGAAATTGCCAAAGAGATTGCCTATGACCTTAGAGCACTTGGTCGACCTGTTGGAAAGAAAGATGGAAGGACCGTTTATCAAAAAGGGCTAATGCCACATGTAAAGGCTATTGGGTGGTACATTCCCGAATTCGAGATGGCTCAAGTCTCGATTAATATAACGGACTATAAACAAGCTCCTATTCACGAAGTGTTTGAGAATACTAAAAAAATCGCCACTAAATACCAAACAGAAACAAGAGGGTCTGAATTGATCGGCTTGATACCTAAAGAAGCCATTCTAGCTGCTGGAGAATATTATAATCAGCAAAAAGGGGCAACTGAAAAGGAGAAAATAGAGTCTTCTATTAAAGGACTTGGATTAAATTATCTTGTACCTTTCGACCCTAATAAACGTATACTAGAATACGTTCTCTTTCAAAAAGAATAAATATGCCTAAAAGACCATCACATCGTAGCTTTTTTCAGAAGATGGTCTACTTTTTTCCGGTTCAATTGCTTTTTGTTCACTTGAAGAAGAACCAGCAATTACTACTCTTCTGGTTGTTTCTGTTTCTGGTACTCTTTGGGCAAATTGGCAATAAATACGGTATCCCTTTGCTTTTTATAGAGCCTGAGTATCTTGGTCAACTAAGCTTATGGAGCTATCTTATACTGGGCTTTGCCTTTGGTGGTTTTGTGATGGCTTTTAACATCTCCAGTTATATTATGAATGGCTTCCGGTTTCCTTTTTTGGCCACCTTATCCAAGCCTTTTTTAAAATACTGCATCAACAACTCATTGATTCCTCTCTCCTACCTCATCTCTTACGTATGGGTCACCGGATCCTTCTTGTTACAAAATGAATCGTTTGATCTTCTTGAAGTCTGCTTGAGAATGATGGGCTATTTATTCGGTTATATGACCTTCATTTCATTGTCTCTGGCCTATTTTATGGCGACTAACAAAGACCTCGAAAAACTCTTTGGTAAAGACATCACTAAAGTGGTCAGTTCCGACACCGATGGTGATGAGCCTGCACGATTGTTACTTCATAAAAAAGAAAGCAACTGGTTTTCAAAGCGGCGTAATGAAAAGTCTTGGAGGGTTGATTCTTATATAGGAAGTCAATTCAAGATTAAAAACACCCGTCCTTTTAGTCATTATGATTTCGACATGCTTTCTGCTGTCTTTAGACAAAACCATGTCAATGCCTCCTTTTTTGAAATTGCGACAGTCATCTCCATTGCCTTACTTGGTATTTTTAGGGAAATTGATTATTTCATTATTCCTGCTGCAGCTACCGTACTCCTGCTCATTACCATGATTTTAATGGCAAGTAGTGCCCTCAGATCATGGCTGAGAGGATGGACATTGATGACCATCATCGCTTTGTTTTTTATCATTAATGAATTGAGTAAATACGATCACTTCTATTATGTCAATAAATTGTATGGCCTCCAATATGATAATGTTTGTGATTTAAAAGAGGTAAACAAGAATCTGGAAAAGAGCATTTTAAGGGACAAGAAGGAAGAATTTAAACGACTGCACAATTGGCGCTTAAATACAAATAAGCCCAAACCTTATGCAGTTATTGTGGCCAATAGCGGTGGTGGTTCAAGAGCCATGTTATGGTCTGCTTATGCATTACAGCGACTTGATAGCTTGACCAAAGGACAATTGTATGACCAATGCATACTCAAAACCGGTTCTTCTGGAGGAATGATCGGAGCGGCTTATTACCGAGCCTTAAAGCTGAATGCAATGCAAAGCAACAAAACCATTCATCCCGGAGCCTATCAAAACATGGAAAAAGACATGCTCAATCGCGTGTTTTTCAACTTAGTGGTGAATGACATGCTCGTTAAGACCAAAAGCTTTGAAATTAAAGGAGAGCGCTATTGGAAGGATCGAGGTTATGCTTTCGAAAACGAACTGAATAAAATAAGCAACGGCATTCTTGACCATACACTTGGTCATTATCAAACACCTGTAGAAAATGGACAAATTCCAATGATGGTATTTACTCCTTCAGCAGTTGAAGACGGGAGACGCCTGTTAATTTCATCCATGGGGCTTTCTTATTTGTCAAACTCCGGTATTCAAACAGCTAAAAACAAAGAAAACTTAGATTTTCATTTTCTCTTCGGTAAAGAAGATGCGCTTGCTACCAGCTACTTAAGTATATTGAGAAGCAACTCTTCTTTCCCATACATCTTACCCACTGTTAGTTTGCCTACCGAACCAAAAATGGAGTTATTTGATAGCGGACTGAGAGACAATTACGGCATTAAAACCATTTCTCGCTATGTATTTGAGATGAAAGATTGGCTGGAGGAAAACACCGCCGGACTGATTATTTTACAAATCAGAGACAAAGAGGTAATGGCCAGTCGAAAAAGAAAGCATAAACAAAGTCTGGCTTCAGAGCTGTTATCTCCCCTTGGGAGTTTATACGGGAATCTTTTCCAAATTCAAGACTTTCAAAATGAAGAACTGCTCATTTACCTGCAATCGTTCTATAAGGGAGAGGTTCATGTTTTGGATTATGAGCTCAATAAAAGTGGAGAGGAATACATCTCTTTGAGCTGGCATTTGACCTCAAAAGAGAAAAAACAGATTTATGAAAGTGTATCTTTGGAAGGCAATAAGCAGACAGAACACAAACTCAAACAACTCTTAAATGAAAACTCTATTCAGCATTAGTATATTCACTCTTTTAGTAATCGCCTGCCAACAGCCTTGCCCTGAGCAAAACACAGAAGCCGATAAGGAAATTGAACGCTTAAAGATAAAATTAGAAGCTACGGAAGCACAGTTGATCAATGTGAGTGCTGAACTCTCAAAATTAAAATCCGATTCAAGTAAGAGCGCAGCAACTTACTAATCAAATAAATAGGATTAATTTATTGTTAAAATAAAATTTTTTCTTATACTTTTGTAAGAGAACTTTTTCCATAAAAAATGAGATACTCAACCAACAAGATTATCATCATTGTATGTTTCTTGTTTTTTTCTGGAGGTGTTAATGGTCAAGTGACCCTTTGGAGTGTAGATTTTGAAACCGGATACTCAGACAATGATCAGACTGCTCAAGATAATAACTCACCAACTGGAGTAGACTGGACAAAAACGGGAACTCCATCAAATTGGTGGCGTGTAGAAAGTGCTAATGTTATTTCGGGAACTCTTTCAATGAGCGGACGAAATACAGATGGTGATATGACTTGGACTTCTGAAAGTATAGATTTGACCGGTTATACGAATATTGGTATTTCTATCCTTATAGGAGAGACTAACTACGATAATGATGGCGATTATGTTAGAACTTATTACAATACCGGTTCCGGAAATGTTGAGTTTGGCGTCGGGAATGGAGAAGGAAACTTCGGAGGAACGGCTACGAATTCAGTAACAGGTCTTTCAGGCTCTTCTTTAACCATTACCGTTTTAGTCAATAATGACGATGGGGGTGACAGAGGTTTGTTCGATGATATTGTTGTCACAGGGACAGCAAGTAGCTTAGGGATTGATGGGCCAGGAGGCGTGGGCGAAACAGATGGCTCAGGCGAGTTAGAACTGTGGCTAGTTGCAGAAGGCAATACCTACACGGATGCAGGCTCTACGGGTGCTACAGATGGTCAAAACATTCAGCAATGGAATGATGCTTCAGGTAATGATCATCATGCCAGCGAATCTGATGTTTCTGAAAGACCAAGTTTAAATACCAATGCCGTTAACGGGTTTTCTACTGTAGTATTTGATGATACTGATGAACGCATCTTATCTTCCAGCTTAACCACTAACGATGAGGCGACCATTTTTACCGTATTTCAACTCAATGGGTTTGGCTCTGGCTCAAATGACGGCATCATTCATGCAGCTACCTCCGGAAATGCATTTAGTGGCACTACAACTACCAAAACAATAGGCATGTGGGTCAGTACCGGAACTGGAAATATTTGGGGAAGGGGAATTGAATCTAGTGTTACAATACGAAACATTTCGCAGGTCACTTCATTATCTACCGGTCAATTTTATGCCATTACACAAGATTATGATGGTAGTGACATCACACAATACGTCAATGGAGCTACTGCAGGCACAGTTTCCTATGATGGGACATTGCAAAGCTGGACAGACTTTGGTATTGGCAGACAAGGGTCAGAAACAATGGATGGTGAAATTGCTGAAATGATTGCGTTTAAGGCAAGTGCTAATCTGGCACAGCGCATTATTATTCAGAATTATTTAGCAGCAAAATATGCCATAAGCCTTTCTTCCAATGATTTATACGATGAAGATGATGGAGGAAATGGAAATTTTGATTTTGAAGTAGCAGGTATTGGACAAGCTAGTGACGGAACTAGTCATGAGGATGCACAGGGTACAGGAATTGTAAGAATGAGATCGCCTTCAGGTTTAGCCAACAGCGAATTTATCATATGGGGACATGATAATGGCTCATTGAGTTTCACAAGTAGTGATGCACCATCTGGTGTTGGTCAAATCTTGGTTCGAAAATGGAGAGCTTCTGAAAGTGGTGAAGTTGGAACAATAACAATTTCATTTGATCTGGCAAATTTATCCGGCACCTATCCTACTGATGACCTCAGATTAATTATTGACTCAGATAATGATGGTTCCTTTAGCGATGAAAGTGGTGCTAGTGTCATTTCCGGCGCAACGAATACAGGTGGTAGCGTTTATGAATGGACAGGTGTTGATATAGATGATAATGAACGTTTTACAATAGGCGTAGCTACATTAGGGTATTTAGGCCCCGGAGGTGTGGGAGATACTGATGGTACAGGCACTTTGAGTTTATGGTTAGACGCTAATCAAGGTGTTTCTGAAAGCTCTAATGAAGTCACCCAATGGGATGATCAGTCAGGTTATGACAACCATGCCACCCCCCCTGCTGCTAGTAATCGCCCGGATTATGACGGAACTGGAACTAACTCACATCCTATTATCACTTTTGATGGAAGTGATCACTACTTAACAGCTTCTGATGACAATAGCCTGGATCTTACAACTTGGAGCATATTAATTGTGGGAATAATTAATAACCATAAGAACTATAATGCATTTATTGTAAAAGGTCCTGATGCTCAAGAAAACTATGAGTTTCTAACAAACTTCCCATCAACCGGCAACTTTCATTATCCAGTATATTATACTACAGCCGCACGCAGTACCGATGCAGAACCTGATGAAACATTTTCAACCTCTAATTATGGCATATATCAACTAGATTATGATCAATCTAACTTTGAGTTTTTTATTGATGGAAATCAAACCGAAACAGATGCTGAAACACGAACTCCGCAAACAAACTCCAACGAGCTATATATTGGGAATGAGGAAAGTACTACAGGAAGAGAGGTTGATGCTTCTTTAGGAGAAGTTATGATATATTCAGGTCCGCTAAATGATGCACAACGCATAATTGTGCATAATGCGATGGCTGCCAAATATGGCTTTAGTTTAGATGCTAATGACAACTATGATGAAGATGATAATGGATTTGATTTTGACGTTGCAGGAATTGGTCAAGCAGCAGATGGTACTAATCACCTTGATGCACAAGGTACGGGAATAGTACGTATTAATACAGCATCTGACATGGATAATAGTGAGTACTTAATCTGGGGACATAACAATGGCGCATTAAGTTCATTCGGAATTATTGACCTGCCCTTAATAATTGAAAGCCGATTAGCAAGAGTTTGGCGTGTAAGCGAAACAGGAGATGTGGGTACTGTGAATATTTCTTTTGATCTCTCATCTGTCTTTGGGTCAATAGCTGCATCTGACTTAAGATTGTTAATAGACACCGATAATGACGGACTATTTATTGATGAAACCGTTGGCTCTGGTGGAGTGCTTTCAGGTGCAACAGACCTTGGAAGTGATGTATTCTCTTGGACAGGAATTGACTTTTCGGATAATCAGCGATTTACAGTCGGATCTATAGATGCTATATCAACTCCCTTACCAATTGAGCTTCTGAGCTTCCATGCTGAATTTAATCATGACAATAATGTTGAAGTCACATGGTTTACAAGCTCAGAAGTTAATAATGATTTCTTTATTGTAGAAAGATCTATGAATGGAACACATTGGGAGTTTGTTAATAAAGTCATTGGGGCGGGTAATTCCAATATTGAACGAAAATATCAAACGATAGATCAATCACCTTATCAAGGAATCAGTTACTATAGATTAAGTCAAACAGATTTTAATGGTCAATCAGAGAGCTTTGATCCGGTTGCGGTAAGTAGGCAGCTTAAGTTTAATGAAACGACAGACAGTGAGGTTTTACTTTACCCTAATCCGGGAGACGGTAACAGCATCTTTGTGGAATTCATCAATTTTAAATCGGGAAAATACAACATCAGTATTCTAGACGAATCAGGAAAATTAGTTTTGGACCGCACTCTTCTTATTGAAGAAGGAACGGTTTATCTTGAGATGGAACTCTTACATGGAAGAACACTTAACAAAGGCCTACATTTAATTAAAGTCACTTCTCCTGAAGGCATTTTCACAAGTAAGTATTTTGTAAAATAGATTGAGTTTATCGCATACCCTATAGATTAACATTCCTTAGGAAAATATCAATAAGGCTTCCTTTATCTTCGCAAGATGAGGAAGTTTGTTCTCTACATAGCAATCGCTTTACTTCTATTCTCCTGTAAAAGAGAATCGTCTTTTGAGGGGTTTTGGATTGGTGCGGCTTACGAGATGGACGCGAATTTCTATACTCCTCTGCCCCGCTATTTATGGGCTAAAGAGAATGGCGAAATAGAAATGGGCTGGGTAGGAAGTGAAACATCTGATACAGGTGAATGGCGATTGGAACATCAAAACCTCTATATAGATACTCTAAAATTTTTACCGGCACAATACCTCCTGAAAGAGACGGAGTTTCAATTTCGCGATGCTTATTCTTCTTTTTACTTTAACGTTAATTCCGCTAAAAAAATTAATGCGCCTAGTGACTATTTTCTGAACAAGACCTTTACAAGTGAATATGATACCATACAATTCACTTCAGATCATGAAGTCCTTATCCAATCTAAAAATCGCGTAGAAAAAGCCTGTTGGAAAATATGGAAAAAGAACGGCATTTCCTTTCTGCTCAAGTATGGTTCTGTCTTTAAATGTGAAAAAAATCCGCGATTTACAGAGGTCATTACAGAGATAAACGAGGGTGGTTTTAAGGTGAACAGATGGCAAAACGGGAAATGGAAAAGTGTTCATTATACTCTGGATTCAAAACAGGAAAACATGCAGCTTGATGATTTCCAAACCTGTAATTCCTATTTATACAGAAACAATCCTCATCACCGCTATTATTATAAAGACACTTTTTACAAGGGAGGCATCTACAAAATCAACAAGCTATTTAGGACTCAATACAAAGCTCCTGAAGCTTCAACAGAATCAGGCCTCATCAAAATAGAATTTATTGTCAACTGTAAAGGAAAACCCGGACGTTTTAAGATGATGGAGTTCGATGAGAATTACCGCTTAAAGACCTTTCCGAAGGACATTTCTAAACAGATTTTTGAATTCACCAAGACCCTTACCGATTGGAATGCAGGAGTAAATAAACAAAGAGAACCGATTGATACTTATCGTTTTTTAACCTACAAAATTAAAAATGGCAAAGTCGTTGAAATATTTCCTTAGTGGTCTATTACTTGGTTTACTGTTTCTGATGGGTTCATGCGAAAAAAGTGCAAACCTTTTACAGAAACTTGATGAAAATACTCTTTTACTCAAAAGAAAGAAATTCTATCAAGGCAGCCTTAAAAGACAAGCCAATAGTGATGCATTGATTGCGATTAATCCGGATGAATCTAAGTATTATCAGGGAAAATCAATGGCACATACTAAAATCGGCGATTATCACATTGCCTTTCCACTGCTGGAGAAAGCATGGGAACTTAACCCTAAAGAAACCGGTTATTATTATGGCTGGTTACTGCTTTATTATTACAGAGATTATCCAAGAGCCTTAGATCGACTAAAGCGTTATGATGATTTTACACCAGATCAGCCTGATTTTTGCTGGGGCGAACACATTAATTACCTGAAAGGACTTTGTTACAAGCAAATGGGTGACTATAGCTCTGCCATACGTGAATTTGATCTTTTGATTGACTATGAAGGAGAGCATGTGGATGTCTATGCCTACGTTTATCGAGGAATCTGTTTTATGGAACTCGAAAAGTTTAATGAAGCCATTGAGAGTTTCAATCTGGCCATTGCCAACTATCCACAATGTGCTATGGCTTATTTTTATAAAGGCTTATGCTATCGAGAGACGGATTTTCCAAAACTTTCTAAAGAGGCTTTTTATCAGGCAAAAGCACTGATTGAAAAAGGCTATTTTAAAAGACATGCTTATCATGAGGCTTTTGATGCGGTTTCTCTTGAGATGGTAAATGATTACATCTCGAATCACAGTTTAACATACACCAAATCCCTGTAAAGGAACAACCACAGCACCTACACTATTTAAACCTAAACCTTTCTCTGCAAGCTTTGCCATCCACCGCCATTGTATACATTTTCAAACCCTTTGGATTTTAAAATGTTTTTAGCAGAAGCGCTCCTCATGCCTGATGCACAACAAGTAATAATGGTTTGCTTTTTATCTTTAAACGATTCAAGCTTTTTCTCAATCTGATCCAAAGGCACATTTTTCGATCCTTTGATATGCCCCCCATGGAATTCGGCAGGTGTTCTCACATCAAGTATAAGGGCTCCACTTTCCTTAAGGGCTTTATAATCTACAGGTGTACCTAATCCGAATATTGATTTTATGGTGTTGAACATTATTTTAATTTTTTGACAAAAATAGCCGTGCTGTTTAGTTGTTTATGTAAGTCATGTTACACAATAAAAAACAGATTTTATTTCTCCACTAAGAAATACTCAATCTTCATCCAAACCCATTTTTACAGCATATTTCACCAAACCGGCCAAACTTCTGACCCCCAATTTGGCAATGAGGTTCTTACGATGAGATTCTACTGTATGATGACTAATGAATAATTCTTCAGCGATCTCATGAGAAGTCAACTCTTTGGCAATGAGTTTTAACACGTCCTTTTCACGATCGGTCAATTCAACCTGAACAGTCTTGCGGTTAAGATTATTTTTGTTAAGGCTCTGCATAATGGTTTGGGTCACCGATTGACTGTAATAATTTTCTCCATTGTATACCGCCTCTATGGCAGTTTTTAATTCAGCTCTACCCGTATTCTTTAAAATATAACCATGCGCACCGGCTTTGAGCAATTTCTCAATGTACAGTTTCGTATCGTGCATGGTCAACATTAGGATTTTAATCTGTTCATGATGTTCAACCAAATACTTAGCAGATGCCAAACCATCCATTTTTGGCATGTTTACATCCAGTAAGACCACATCACAAGCCCTTTTACTCAGGAGATCAATCAGATCCACTCCATTATTCGCCTCTCCGACCACCTCAATGTTTTCTATGCCTTTAAACAACTCTTTGAGTCCATCAATAAATATCTGATGGTCATCAACAATTACAACTTTTATCATGTTCTATTCAATGGTATTTCAACGATGGTAATCGTGCCTTTGTCAATATCGGAATCGATGTATAAGTTTCCGTTTAATTTCTCAGCTCTTTTCCTCATACTGTCTAAGCCCATGCCTTCCTTTCCTTTAGTTTTATCTACCTCAAAGCCCTTTCCGTCATCTTCTATGGTCATGCTCATTTCATCTTCCAATCTGCCCAACTGTATGGTTATCGTATTTGCATCGGCATGTTTTAAAGCATTATTCAATACTTCCTGAGCAATGCGATACAATTCTACTTCAAAACGCAGTGGCAAGCCTTCTTCCATGTTATACGTCAACAACTTACACTCTACCTTAGAGCTATGATTGATGGTTTCACATAAATCTTCAAGCGCTTTCACCAAACCGTAATTGGCCACCAAACCCGAACTTAAATTATGAGAAATGCGCCTGACTTCAACACAAGCCTCATCAATTAAGTTAGTCGCTTTCTCGTATTGTGTCTTGTTCTCGTTTTGTACATTGACAATCTTCTCTTCTAATGATGAAAACAAAAGTTTTATGGTGGAGAGCATACTTCCCAAGCGATCATGCAAATCGCTAGCAATACGTTGTCGCTCTTCTTCTTGCCCTTCTATCATGGCATTGTAGGTTTTGATCTCCTGCTCATCCAATACACTGTCTAACTTTTGTTGAGCAATTTGCTGTTTTTGTTTGCTAATCTTGTTTTTCTGAGAAAAGAAAAAGATGATTGCTGACGCTAAAATCATCAAAAGAAAAATTCCAATGACAAGAGCATTACGTTGAGCTGTTTTAGTCTTATTTTCCTTATCCAGTAGTTCGATTTCTTGTTCTTTTAACCTAGTCTGATATTTTGTATTTAACTCCTCAATCAAACTTAGCTTGTCTATGTTTAGAAGACTATCGCTCAATTCTTTAAACCGATAATGGTGAATATAGGCTGACTCATGATTCCCCAATTCGTGAAAACATTTTGCCTTTTGATGTTCACAAGCTGCCTGACGGTAAACATCATCATTCATGTAAGCAATATTGTATGATTTATTGTAATAGTAAATCGCACTGTCACAATTCTCATTATTAGAATAAAGCATACCAATGTTAAAATAAGCCAATGAAAGATCAGGATACCTCTTACTAGCTCTAAGTTCTCTAATGATTAAAAGATAAATGCGCTTTGCCTTTTCATGGTTATCTAGCCGAGTGTAACAATTGGCAAGGTTGTTTAAATTTAACATTAAACTTGTAGAAAATTCATCCTCAGAAAGTAATTGATTCGCCTTTAAATATTCATCCAATGCCTTCAAGTTTTGATTTGAAGCATAATAAACCGACCCAAGAGCATCATAAATTTGAATGCTGAGGTACTTATCCTTAATTGTTGAATTAAATGTTTTCGCCTTTTCAATGCTTTCAATGGCAGCATCGTGATTTTCATATTCTCTCAACAATTGTCCCAATTCAAGGTGTAATTGAGCTAATGTCAAGCTATCTGAAATGGATTTCTCCAATTCAATGGCTTGATAAAGAATAGAAAAAGCCGAATCTGATTGACCCAACTCATTATAAATGTATGATAATGTAAAAGCAGCACCAATGGCTCCTTTATAATCCTCTCTGGCTTTTCTAAGTTGATAGGCTTGCATAGCAAAATGAAGCGCAGAATCATTCTTTCCGGATACATTCATTAAATGTCCCATGCGCAAATAAGCATAGGCCATACCCTCATCATAATCTCTTTCGGAAGAGTAAGCAAGAACTTCTTTTGCAATGGTATAAGCCGAATCCGGATATTCATCTTGAATTTGATGTGCCAGAACAACCCTTCCCATCACAAAAGAAGTGTCTATCTCTTTGGCTTGGATGTTTATGGTAATAAAGAAAATAATCAGAAAAGTAAATCGCATGTTATACCAACTCAGGATAATTGATTGGAATAGGTGTTCCTGAATCAGTAACTTGGACTGAAGTATACTCATCTTTGGTTGACCTAACCATATGAGCTGCGGTAATATAAGTCTCTCCTTCATTCGTATTATTTTCAGGATTACAAACCAACATCGTAGAATCTGTCTCTCCTAACTCTACATTCATTAATTTCGAATTTCCCTCGTATGTTTTTACAAACAGAACAATAAAGTAAATGGTAGGATAACTTTCACTTATCAGGTATTTTACACGAATAAAATTGACATTAAAATTAAATTGATAGTCTTCTTTGACAATTGAATTGGAACCCGGAGCGTCTAGAGTGCTTGTTTTAAGTTTAGCTGGATCTCCACTTTTTTGAGCTTGTGATTCACCATTAAGACTCCAGTTTAAAACAATACTTGTGACCGGCTCGTTCCCTAGGTAAAGAGGCATTTTATATGTTGAATAGTCTCCACTTTCGTTTTCGATATTGTCACAATTATATGTCAATACACCCTCAGAATACTCATAACCCGGGCTACCACCAAAGGATGGAGCATTCCCATCAGATGGTATTGGTAAATCCACTATTAAGAAATAATAATTGATATCAGAGTTTCCAGAGGGAGAAATTTTCATTCCCCTAACGTCTTCGATTGCTACATCTTCCATTTTCATCTTTTTATATTTAATTCATTGATAATTTCAAACCTACAACAATAAGTCTTATTTCCCAACGGCATTTGCCATGTTCAATTCACTCGTTGTTTCAGACAAAACACTAATCGACTGCCCATCCATAAAAACCAGGGTGACTCGGTAAAGAGATGCTGTACTTTCTCTTTCAGTATCCTCATAGCTGTAGCTTTTAGGAGTATAAGTCGAACTTCCGGCATTTAATTTGGCAATGGTATAAAAATTAACCCCATCTTCTGAACGCTCAACCAGGTAATAACTGGTGTTTACTTCTTTATTGGACGTCCAATTGATGGTAGTCAATTCATCTTGTATTATAGACTCGACTTGAATTTCATTTTTTCCCAAATGATTTTGGGCGTAAGAAAGATTGATGGTGATTAATACGATTAATGTTGTTGTAACTAAAGTTTTCATCTCTTTTTGTTTTAATTAATTGATGGTTCAAAGGTGCGTGGCTTATCCGCTTCTTTATTCGCTGTATCGAGTGAAAATGCCTCTCCCTGAATTCAGGGAGAACAGATTTATCAATCGGCTATTTTTAACTGGAATTGTTGTTAGTTTTATCCTTCGAAATGATCAAGAATTTAAAAATTGTTGAGCTCGCCTCTGTTCTAGCCGGCCCTGCTGTGGGTCAGTTCTTTGCAGAGCTGGGTGCAGAGGTCATTAAGGTGGAAAATAAAACTACGGGTGGAGACGTTACTCGGTCTTGGAAACTCTCTTCAGAAAATGCTGATAAAACAGACTCCGCTTATTTTTCTTCCGTTAACTTCGGAAAGCAACATCATTTTTCAAATTTTAATGACAGAGATGATCTAAATGAACTGCTTGAACTGATTAAAAAAGCAGATATCCTTATTGCCAATTTTAAGTCCGGAGATGCTGAAAAATTCGGACTTGATTTTGCAAGCATCAAATTAATCCATCCAAACATCATTTATGGAGAAATTATCGGATTTCCGAATTCTAAGCGACCCGCTTATGACATGGTTCTACAAGCTGAAACCGGATGGCTATCGATGAATGGTCAGTCTGCTTCAGAGTTGGTTAAAATTCCTGTAGCAATTATTGATCTGTTCGCCGCGCATCAATTAAAAGAAGGCTTACTCATTGCTTTGCTCCAAAGAAAAGAGGGTGCTCAGAAGGTAAGTGTTTCGCTCTATGAATCTGCAATTAGTGCATTGGCCAATCAGGCTACCAATTGGCTCATCGCTCAACATGAAGCAAAACCCATGGGTTTATTGCATCCTAACATTGCGCCCTATGGTGAACTCTTTCAATGCAAAGACAATAAAGCATTAGTGCTTGCCATCGGGAGTCAAAAACATTTCTACAAGCTTTGTAAAGCTATTGGCTTAGAGGCATTAACAGAAGATCCAAGGTTTAAAAACAATCAAGCCCGCTTGGCTCGGAGAGCTGAACTCTCTGATTTGCTGGAAAGAGAATTTAGAAAACGAACAAGAGCCGAATGGATGGATCTTTTTGAAAAACAAAGTATTCCGGCAGGTGCTTTAAACTCCATTTCAGAGGTCTTTGAAAAGGATGTTGCTCAAAAAATGATATTAAAGCAAGAAGAAAAGCTCGGTCTATCGCAGATTGCTTTTCATTTTGAATCCTAAGCTATTCAAATATCAAGCAGAATCATGATATTTGAAGCATGGAATTTCTCAAGGATTTACTTCAATTTATGCTGGAACGCAAAAAGTGGTTTTTAGTTCCGGTCATTCTCGTTCTCTTGCTTTTGGGTTTACTTCTGGTTGTTGGCGGAGGAAGTTCTGCAGCCCCATTTATCTATACTCTATTTTAGATTTGAAGTACAGAATTCAGGTAAGCTGGTTTCAAGGCAACAATCTAAACCTTTGAACTGTCTTAGAGCATAACGACAACTACTCTATCATGAAATTCCTCTACCTACTCGGCAGTTTACTGCTCTGCCTCTGCTCATTTATTAGCAGTAGTCAATCATTTGACATTTATGTTTGTGATGCCGGCAACTTCAATAATCCTCCATGGCAGATTTTAAAGTTTGACCAAAATGGGCAAAATCCAAGTGTCTTTATCAATACACAATTGGGGTGGCCTCAGGACATTGTTTTTCTTGAAGATTCTAACCTTGTTCTGATTTCCAACTTAAATACTAATAACATCACCAAATACAATGCAACTACCGGAGCATATCTAGGTGTTTTTGCATCGGGAATCGGACAGCCGACACGCATGAAAATCGGTGCAGACTCAAGTCTTTATGTTTTGCAATGGGCCGGTAATGGAAAGGTCAAACGCTATGGCTTAGATGGTACTTTTCTTGGAGATTTTACAAGTGTAGGCGTTAATCGGAGTATCGGTATGGATTGGGATTTACTTGGTAACTTATATGTGTCTTCATACAATGGTGATTTTGTAAGAAAATTTGACACCAGTGGAAATGATTTAGGGCTATTTATCAATTCAAATCTCGCAGGCCCAACAAATATCTGGTTTGACTCTAACGGAGATTTATTGGTTTCAGATTATGACGGTTTTGCTGTGAAGCGTTTCGACTCAAGTGGAGCTTATCAGGGTATTTTTATGTCAGGCCTGCAAAATTCAGAAGGAGTAGCCTTCTTGCCCAATGGAAATATTTTGATCGGAAACGGCGGAACAAGCTCGGTCAAACAATATTCAAGCTCAGGCACATACATCAATGACTTTATTGCTCCCGCGACATTAGGGCTAATAAATCCTAATGCCATTACTATTCGATCATCATCTACTGTTGGAATAGAAAAAACTTCTTTTAGAAAGGAGATATTCATTAATCCTACAATTGGTGACGAATTTGAAGTCAATTTTTTAGAAGAAAAGGTAATCAGTCATATTTCTATTTATAATGCAACAGGAAAACTGATTCGACAAATCAAACAAAAAGATAACATTGATTTAAGAAGTGAAAAGAATGGAATAATCTTTATTCAAGTTCATTTTTTTAATGGCGAAATTTACAGTCAAAAATTAATAGTTAGGCATTAGATATAAATGGGAGTTGGTTTTGCAAAAGACAGTGAAGGAAGTCAAAGAAACAATGAAAGACTAAGAAAATACTCCACTGACAAGTACTATCGTTCTAAGCACAAGTATAAGAAAGGAGCTTCTTTAAATTACAAAGGCCCACTAAGCGAATCAGCGAGAGAAAAAATCAAAGAAACAATTAAAGACCAAAAAAGAAAAGAAAGAGCTAAGGTTTTAGTAGTGATTTTTATATTGGTACTTCTAAGCCTACTAATAATATTCTCTTAAACAAATCTTTAAAACAACTCTGATAAGCTCTCTACTCTAGCATCACTACCTAAATCATCATGATCTCTTATTAATACAGTCTTCATCCCACAACGCTTACCCATTTCTATATCAGAATCTGAGTCCCCGATCATTATCGATTTAGAAAAGTCAATTTCAGGAAAATCTTTTTTTGCCGCCTCTGCCATGCCAACATTCGGTTTTCGGCATGGCGCATTTTTAGATGCCAGCTCCGGACAATAGTATATCTTATCGATTTGCGCACCGGCTTTCTCAAGAGAAGCTAACATGTAATCATGTACTTGTTCTAAGTCCTTGTGACTCATTATGCCTTTCCCTATACCCTGCTGATTGGTTACAACAACGATTCTTCCAAAAAGCTTTCTTGCTTTTACAATTGCTTCTTTAACTCCATCAATAAAGTCAAACTCTTCAATACACTTGACGTAATCGTTCTCTAATTTTCGATTGATCACCCCATCTCTGTCTAAAAACAAAGTCCAAGATTGGTCAACATTCCATTTTTCTAATGCCTTCAAGAGTCTCCACTTATTTTCATTTCTACTTGGTTGTTGAAGCCGCATTTTTTGGCGAATTTCGCTAACCTTAAAAGTCAAAATTAAGATTCAAAATTGATGAATAAAACGCATTTAGTTTCAGGAGGTTGTGGTTTCGTTGGTCGCAACATGGTTAAACGATTGATGAACAACACATCAGATCGAGTCATTTTTATTGATGACTTGTCTGTTGGTACTGACCCAAATACTTGGTTAGATGCCCCTTTCGTTCGAGCTGATAAAAATGCCTCCTTTTATGGCAAAAATGAGCGTTTGATCTTCATCAAAGAAGATTTTAGAAATACCCTGCATCACCTCAGTCAAAACGAAAATCATTTTCAAGACAATTATGGTATTGAATTTGAAAAATTCGCAGATGTCTTTCATTTTGCGGCTATAGTCGGCGGAAGGGCTAAAATTGATGGCGATCCCATGATGGTCGCTTTAGATCTGTCCATAGATGCTGAATTCTTTTACTGGATATGTAGACATAAGCCGGGTAGAGTGTTGTATCCAAGCTCAAGTGCCGCTTATCCCGTTGATTTGCAAACAGACACCAATGCCATTGCTTTGAGTGAATCTGATATAGACTTTAGTAAAATGGGTCAACCGGACATGACCTACGGGTGGTCGAAACTGACCGGTGAATATTTAGCACACATTGCCGCAAAATACTACGGAGTTTCCGTGACATGTATTCGCCCATTTAGCGGTTATGGAGAAGATCAAGACCTCACCTACCCTGTCCCTGCCATTGCAGCCAGAGCAGCCAATAAAGAGAACCCTTTTGAGGTTTGGGGAAGTGGCAAACAAGGCAGAGACTTTGTACACATCGACGATGTCTTGGACTGCACTCTTCTGGCCATGGAAAAAATCACCGATGGAACGGCCATCAACATTGGCCAGGGGCAATTGACCAGTTTCCTAGATCTCATCGATATCTTCACAGATTTTGCAGGTTACAAACCCGAGATCAAACCTCTGCTTGACAAACCTGTTGGTGTCCATTCCCGTTATTGTAATATGGATTGGGTAAAGGAAAACTTGGAATGGGAACCAAAAATCTCCATTCGAGAAGGCATGCGTAGAGTGTATGAAAAGGCACTTGAAAACAAAAATAAATGAGTATAAGACGTATTGTTTGTTTTGGCCCCGGCCCACAGTTTAAAGGTGGCATTTCTAATTACAATACCTCTCTAGCAAAAGCTCTGGACAAACAAGATAATACTGAAATTCATATTGTTTCATGGACACAGCAGTATCCGGCCATCATTCCCAGAGAGTTTGTAGATAAAAGCAGCAAGACCGATCTACTGGAAGGAACAGACATTAAAGTCAAATACATTACCAATTACAACAATCCGGCTTCTTGGAGAGCGACTTATAAATACATTCTCAGCCTTAAACCGGAAAAAGTCATTTTTCAATGGTCCATCGCCGTTCAAGGTTTACCCTTAGGATGGATGGCGACCAGACTACAAAAACATGCCGATATCGAAGTCATCTTTGATTTGCATTTTGTCATTCAAAAAGAAAACAGCAAGCTGGATCGCTTATTTACCAAATATGGTATACAGAATGCTGACAATTATATTGTGCATGCCTACAAAACAGCCGAAGAACTCAAAGAAAGTTTTCCAAGTAAAAACTTCACCATCACTTTAGATGGTCAACGCCCTCTGAAAAAAGCAGATCATGTGCTCAAACTTTATCATCCCATTTATGATTTGTTTCAGCCCGACCCCAACTTTGATGTCAAACAGTTTAAAACGCAACACAATTTAAAAGAACATGTCTTTTTGTTTTTTGGCTTCATCAGAAAATACAAAGGCTTGCATCATTTAATTCCTGCTTTTCACGAGCTTACTAAAGAACGTGACGATGTTTCTCTTCTCATCTGTGGAGAATCTTTTTGGGCCACTTTAGACAACTCAAAGTTGAGTACTAAAGTAAAAAATGCCGTTTTTGGTTTGGCCAAAAAACTTTTCTTGAAAAAAGCTGACGATGAACGGGAGTATGATCCTTTACAATTGATCAAAGAATTAAACCTTGAAGGCCAAAGCATGGTGGTGAATGAATTTATTCCCAATGAAGACGTGAATAAATATTTTCAGGTGAGTGATGCCGTTATGCTTTATTACGACTATGCCACACCTTCAGGCATAGAATCTTTAAGTTACAATTTTCAACTGCCCATATTGGCAACTAAAGTGGGGCATTTTCCCGAAACGATAGAAGACGGTTTTAATGGTTATTTGGCTGAAGCGAATAATATCGCATCCATGACCGAACAGATGAGGCGTTTCTTAAAAGACCCGCTACCGGGAGAGAATGTGAAAGAAAAAACCAAAGAGCTAAGCTGGGCGAATTATGCTCAGGCTATATTGAAGGTTTAAACGGAAAGTCTAGATTTTTGAGATACATGAGCAGCTATACTCCGAAACTGTATACTGTTAAGTAAGGTTTTATTGTTTCACTATTTTCTTTGTATAAACTCTTCCTTCTACATCCTCAATCTGCAGCAAATACAAGCCCTGTTCTTTAGGTAATACAATTTGTTCTTTAGGATTTTCGATCCGTTTAACCATCTGACCGTGCATATTGTAAATCTGAATGCTCTCTATTGATTTTGATGTTTCGATATTCACTATACCGGAACTTGGATTGGGTGAAATTGAAACGCCTTGTTCAAACTTATGTGCCTCAATTTCTGTTAAAATATTGCATTGGCCTGTGGCACCATAGATTGTTATGTTATTTTCTTTAACACAATTTAAACTTGTAAACCAATAACCAGCACATTCATAATTAGGGAGAAATCCATGATTGCTACCAATTCCTTCTATAAAAAATATTGAATCGGAATATCTAGGGAAAGGGTTACAGCCTTGCACGTGGTATGTTCTATGATAATTGTTATTCAACAAAATAGAATCAACCCTAGCTATTACAAATGAAGTATCTCGTCCGTTTGAAGGATAAACATAGAGATTTCTTAATGTGTCACCTGCGTTTGCATTAAAATCAAAAAGTTTTCTTTCAATTGTTTGGCCGGTGGGAACATAGTAAACTATTCTATTTGCGCTATCATTTCGAAAGCACCCAACATAATCATTAAACCAAAATAATACTTGATTACAAAAACTTGGGTGATAACTAGCTTCGTAGCCAACATTTCTAAGTTTATGGTAGGTATTGCGGTTAATGATTGTATCTCCATCAATCACGTAATTATATTCTCGACAATTATAAAAGCTAATTCCTGAGCTTTCTCGCCATACCGCATTTGCATCAGGCATAGGAATATAATTCTGCGTAAAGATTGATAGAGAAACAGATAAGAAAAACATTAATATCAATGTTTTCATTCGATTTAGTGTTTGATTAGTTTTTTCGTTAGGAAACTCCCATCCTCTGAATAAGATTTAATGATATATAATCCAAGTTCTCTTGGTAATTCAAATTGTCCAACAGGGTTTTCAATTCGTTTAACCTCTTGCCCCCTTATATTGTAAATCTGAATACTCTCTATTGGTTTTGATGTTTCGATATTCACGATACCGGAACTTGGATTGGGATAAAGTTCCAACTCATATGATTCTTGTGGCAGATCATCCAAACCGACCAAGCAGGATTGCAAAATACAACCATTGCTATCTACTCTTATGAGCCAAGTATCTTGATAGCTAACAGATGCAATTCTACCGCTAGTCTCTCCTGCTGCTACAAAACCTCCATCCGGCATTTGAACAAAATCCCATAGGTAATTGGACGCACTTGTTTGGCTAGGATCATATTCATAAGTATTTACCCAAATGCTATCTCCATTGGCATCAGTTTTTAGCAATAAGCCTTGAATTGTTGAATTTTGATAAGATCGCCTTCTTCCACAAGCGACTAAATCACCATTAGCTAATTCTTTTACCACTTGTAAACTATGGTTTCGCTTAACCAGACCATATTCTTTATCCCACAATAAACTTCCATTGTTGTCTAGTTTAGCCATTAATGCCTTTGATAAAGGAACAGAACTGTATGGTGGGTTTTCAGGAATAGAATTACCCGATACAAACACATAGTTTCCATCTCGAGTTTGAATCGCATAGGCCACACCATCATTACCAGGTGTATCGTATTTGTAGCGCCATTGTTGATTGCCCAAAGAATCTACTTTGATCACAATAGGATCATAATTGCGAATGTTTTGATTAGGAAACTCCTGTTCTGTTCCACCAAGTACAAAGCCCCCATCCACAGTTTGAAAGACAGAACTTAAACGTTCAAAGGTTCCAATGGTTGTACTGTAAAATTTTTGCCATTGCAGATTTCCTAAACTATCCGTTTTCACCAACCACCCATCCGGCCTGCGCCCTACTGCTGCATATTCTCCCACTACAGCATAACCGCCATCAGTAGTTTGTATGGCTTGACGAAAAGTAAACCAGTTTACCGTATCGCCAAAAGTTCTAGTCCAAATGGTATCGCCAAATCGGTTGAATTTTACAAGGTATCCATAATCAGTAGCCGTATCTTTATAACCACCTCCCATAATAAATCCACCATCATGTGTTGGGTTCATCGAATTTGCCCAGCCCATATACAAGTTTTTCAAACTGTCTTGATATGTTCTTTTCCGCAGGCTATCTCCATTAAAGTTTAATAGAACACTAGAAATACTTAGACCACTAGGAATGAAATTTGATGTGGTAATAAGAAGACTATCATGTGCAATCTGTTCAACATTAAAACTTGCACCAGAATTTATATAGAAATCATACTTCTTATTAAAAATCTGAGCATGCCCGATTAAAGGCATGCTCAGATATACTATCATGAGGCAATAAGCAACAATTCTAATGCTGAATAATGATTTGTTCTGTCCCCAATACTTCATTTTGTCCGGTCACTTTTATAATGTGTACACCATTCTTTAATTCCTGAATTGGTATCTTATGGCTTTGGTTTTCACCATTTAAAGTTAAGTTTTTTGATTAGACTCTCTACCTTTCTAATCTTTGTCAGGTTGAGCGGAGTCGAAACCTGATAAAGATGCTCTGTAATTCTTATGACTTGTTCCATTCACGCATTTAGAATATTCCTTTAAGCTCGTCCAATCTCCTCTTATTAATGCTTCTTTCTTTTTCCTCGACCATCTCTTTAATTGCTTCTCAAAAGCGATGGCCTCATTAATGTAATTAAAATCTACTTGATAAACCAGATCTAGAGGCCTCCGATTATATGTATAGGCTGATCTCACATGTCCCTCCCCGTGTTCTTGTAACCTTCTTCCTAAATCATTGGTCAGCCCTACGTAGTAACTGCCATCAGCACATTTTAAGATATAAACAAAATAGCGATGCTCTTTTTTCACCTTTGATTTGTTTTTTTAAGTTGTCTATTTCTCGACTACGCTCGAAATGACACAACTACACTCGAAATGACATTGCAAAGTAATTGTCCGTGTACTACGCGGTTAAATCTCCTTTTCTATCTTGTAATTGTTTCTGTTGGGAGAATTGCGTGAAATGAGCTCTGCTAAAAATCCGGCCAAAAACAGCTGTACACCAATTACCATAGCAATAAGCGCAATATAGAATTGTGGAATCTCCGTAATGAGTCGAGCCTTAACATTGAGGTTCATGTAATACAATTTTTCTGCGCCTATATAAGCCGCCAATAAAAAACCAAAGAGAAACATCAGGGTACCAAACAAACCAAAAAGATGCATCGGACGTTTACCGAACTTACCGACAAAAGTGATGGATAATAAATCCAGAAAACCATTGATGAAGCGTTCCAAACCAAATTTGGTCATGCCATACTTTCGCTCCTGATGCTGCACCACTTTCTCACCGATATTGGTAAAGCCCGACCATTTGGCAATGGCGGGAATGTAACGATGCATTTCTCCATACACTTCAATGTTTTTTACCACTTGGTATTTATAAGCTTTCAGTCCGCAATTAAAATCATGCAAATGAATACCTGTCATCTTTCGAGTTGCCCAATTGAACAATTTGGTAGGTATGGTCTTCGACAAAGGATCATAGCGTTTCTTTTTCCATCCGGAAATGAGATCATAGCCCTCTTCTTGAATCAATCTATACAGTTCGGGAATTTCTTCAGGACTGTCTTGAAGGTCGGCGTCCATGGTAATCACAACCTTGCCTTCTACAGCAGAAAAACCGGTATTTAAACCTGCTGACTTGCCATAATTACGTCTGAATTTAATGCCTTTTACATTGTCGTTCTTTTTTCTGAGTTCTTCTATCACCTCCCACGAATTGTCCTTGCTTCCATCATCCACAAAAATGATTTCATAGCTGTATCGATTGGCTTGCATCACTTTTACAATCCAATCGTGTAATTCGGGCAGAGACTCTTCCTCATTATAAAGAGGAATGACAATAGAAATATCTTTCAAGACAATGAAGGATTTAATTTAAGACCCTGAAAAAGGATCTTCATTCTTTTTTAGAATAGCTCCCACAATAAGAGATATAATAAAACCAATAAACGTTGTTGATATAATGGCAACGACCCACATCAGAGGTGGACTCATGAACTTTTCAGTCCAAGACATTGCTATTTCAATTTGCTCATCCGGTAAACCTTGCTCATACATTTTATTTTCTTGCTGTTCTAAAGTGAATTGAATGAACCCATCGTCGATAAAAGCCAAATAAGCAATGCTTACCGTTGCTGAAATGATTGATGCAAATAAAGTCACCAAAGTTCCATAACCTAAAGCCGAACCATAAGAAATATGGCCTCCCAGCTCCTTGTCCCTTCTGTTTTTTACGCCAATTACAATTCCTATTAAAAGAAACACTGTTGAAGCCCAATTAGTAATCTGGTTTTCATACAATTCTAATATGTAGATCAATAAAGAAACAACAATTAGAATAATTCCTAATAAAGTGCCAAACTGAAGGGCAGACTTTGTAGAAGAAGGAGCATTTGATTCCATGAGTAATTTTAATTTATTATCAACAAATATAATCAAACCTCATTCGGATTATCCAACCTTAAAATAAAATATAAAAGCTTGGGACAAGCTTTAAGTTTAGTTAACTTTGCAACGGGTAAGTCTTGTACGACCAGCTCCTGCTGAATCCCCCAGGATCGGAAGATAGCAAGGGTAGGCGGTTGTAGCGGTGCGATGCAAGTAGCTTACCCATTTTTTATGCTCAAAAACTAATTCTCTCTTGAGCATTATTGGGCAAGTCCTTATACTTGTAAAATGGATATTAAAGCACAATTGCTTTTAGAACATTCTAAGCAAAATAGTTTAATCATAAGAGATTACCTGCTTAAGTACACCGAACGTATTCCTGAATTTATGGATTTGTTTTTCGGACCTGAATATCGGGTAAGCCAAAGGGCAGCTATGGTTCTGAGTGCTTTGTTTGATTATAAAAAGGAATTGCTCATCCCCTATCTTGAGCCAATGGTTTCTTGTTTGGAAGATACTGAACTCAAGGTAGCAGTGAAACGAAATGTGGTGCGTATTCTTCAGGAAATCGATGTTCCCGAAGACTTGCTCTCTTCCTTGTTTGATTCTTGCATTCGCTTTCTTAATGACCCCGGTGAACCTATAGCTGTCAAAGCCTTTAGCATGAAAGTACTTGTTAATATTTGCCAACGATTTCCCGAACTAAAACTAGAGGCTCAACCCATTATTGAAGCTGAAGTAGAACGCAATACAGCAAAAGGCATTCAGGCAAGAGGACGCCACATGTTAAAGGCCCTAAGCAAAATCTAATGTGATTCTTTTAGCAATTCAGGAAACTTTTTCTGAAACTTCCTCAAGCGTGGGATAGACACATTTTGAACATAGGGATTTTCAGGGTGTAAACGCTCGTATTCTTGATGGTAATCTTCGGCCTCCCAAAAAACCTCAAACCGTTTAACTTCGGTTACAATTGGTGCACTAAATACCTTCTCTTCTTCGAGTTGCTGAATGTAATCTTCTATGATTTGCTTTTCTTCTTCCGTTTCATAAAAAGCAATAGAGCGGTATTGTGGTCCTCTATCAGGCCCTTGCCTGTTCAATGTGGTGGGATCATGAGAACCAAAAAAAACTTTAACCAAGGTTTCGAAATCGATCTGTGTTGGATCATAATATACCTTTACTGCTTCCGCATGTTGCAATTGTCCGCTGCTCACTTCCTGATAAGTTGGATGTTTTTTACTGCCCCCCGAATAACCGGATACAGCATCCTTTACCCCTTTTACACTTTGAAAAACAGCTTCTACGCACCAGAAACAACCGCTCGCAAAATAAGCCACTTTCAGATTCTCCTCTTTTTCCTGAGGCTCTTGTATTAAAGCAATTTCCTGCTCTTCAAGAGCCACAGTCTGTTCAACAGGTACAGGGTTAGAATGACACGCAAACACAATACTCGTTATCGACCCAAAAATTAAAGCTATGCTCATCTTTCTCATGCTGGAAATTCACTTTTTGATTAAACATTAATAAAATTAGAAAGTTTTATTGATGATGTTTTATTATTCTTCGATTTCGATATCTTTACGACAATTGACCCATTTATGCGTGCTGTAGCTTTGAAATTAACTCTATTCCTTTCTTTTTGCTTTTTTTTAAGTAACAGCTTTGCTTTTAAAACTCAATTTAATCTCCCTAGCCGGCATTTAGCCAAACAAGCCATTATTGTAGAAGATGCCGAGCACGGATTGAGTGTAGAAGATGTGCTTTTCAATCGTTTCAGGAATGAACAAAGTCAACAGGTTGAAATCAATCGACCTTATTTGGATTTTACTACTTCAACCTATTGGCTCAGGCTTCAAATTGATGGAGACTCTTTGGGTACCGAACCTTTCTATCTGGAAACTGCAAGACCACTGACCAATAGAGTAAACTTATATGTATACAATGCAGAAGATGAGCTAATTTACATATCTGAAACAGGAGATGATTTTCCCTTTTTTACACGTCCTTTCAGACATTATAAATTTTTCTTTCCACTCAAACTCTCCAAATCAGATCATTACAAAATCATTGTTAAAGCCACCAGTGACGGTGAAATCTTGAAACTGCCACTTAAGTATTGGCGCATTGAAGACTTAACTGCTTTTATCGGTTTGGAAAACTTCTTTTTGGGCTTGTATTATGGCCTCTTTATTTTGGTAATCGTGCTTTTTTCATTTTTTGGAATTGCCCTTCGCCAAAGACTCTACCTGCTTTTTGTGATCTACGTCTTTGTCTTAGGAATATTTCAATTGTCATTGGACGGCATTGCTTTCCAATACTTCTGGCCACACTCCCCCTGGTTAGGCAATCATGCCATTTTAATCACTGCCGCCGTTTCTATGCTATTGATGCTGATCTATGTCAGATACTTTATTGATTTTAGTATTCAACCCAACTACTATCGAAAAGGTTATTATTTCTTCATCGCATTCATAAGCATCTGTCTTATTTTCACTTTTACGTCGGGTACTATTTATTCATTGCTATTCCCCATTCTCAATGGCATTTCTTTCTTGGCAGTATTGTATATCTTATTAGGCATATACAATCGCTCCAGACTTGGTAAAAAGACAGAATATGCTCTGCTTGGTGCTTTCTTATTCTTATGTGTCGGAGCCATCTTATTCATTACCAGCAATGTCAATATTCTTCCCAGTGAATTCCTGGCAAGCAATGCTTTAAAAATTGGTTCAGCAGGAGAAGTCACCTTTCTTTCTTTAGCATTGGCAGGGCGCTATCGTCAAACACAGCAAGAAAAGCTGGAAGCACAGGAAATCGCAAACACCCGTTTGCAAGAAGTGAATGAGTTAAAAGAAGCTCAAACAGAAAAGCTGGAAAAAGAGGTAGCAGAACGAACCTCTGAAATCAGGGATAAGAATGCAATACTGAGCGAAAAGAACAGAGAAATCATCAACAGCATCAATTATGCTCAGCGCTTACAAACGGCCATTCTTCCTTCTCGCAGTTTGTTTGAAGATGCCTTTAAAGACAGCATGGTGCTTTTTAAACCCAAAGACATTGTAAGCGGAGATTTTTATTGGATGGAAGAAACCGATGATCAGGTTTTCTTTGCTGTAGCCGATTGCACCGGACATGGTGTGCCGGGAGCTATGGTAAGTGTATTGGGCTACAATTCTTTGAATCGATGCATCAATGAATTTGAATTGCGGGATGCCGGAAAGATACTGGACACTTTAACCGACTTGGTTGAAAAGACCTTTAATAAATATTCCAGCAATGTAAGCGACGGAATGGACATTGCCTTATGTGTTTGGGACAAGAAAAACAAACTACAATATGCTGGAGCAAATAATGCACTTTATCTGCTTCGTGACGGAGAGATTATAGAAACCAAAGCAGACAAACAGCCTATTGGTAAATTCTTAAACCGCCAAGCTTTTACCACACATCATATCAATCTTAAAAAAGGCGATTCCGTCTATCTCTTTTCTGATGGATATGCCGATCAGTTTGGTGGAGAAAAAGGAAAGAAACTCAAAACAGGCAACTTTAAGAAAATTATTTTATCTCTAAACTCTAAGCCATCTGATCACATCAAGCAAGGTTTAAATGATTTCTTTGAAGAATGGAAAGGACTTGAGGAACAGATTGATGATGTTTGTGTCATGAATGTCAAATTCTAGGACATGTGCGGGCGTTATATTCTTGTTTCCAAAATCAAAAAAATAGAAGAAAAATTTAGAGTCACCGCAGACTTTGATTTTGAAGCCAATTATAATCTATCGGCAGGACAAGAGGGCTTGGTCATTACTTCTGATGAACCGAGAAAACTGCAACGCTATCGGTTTGGCTTTACGCCTTCATGGGCTAAAAAACCAACTTACATCATTAATGCAAGAGCAGAAGGAGACCAAAACAAAGACAATAACCCCAGATATACAGGGAGCAAAGCCATCATTCAAAAACCTTATTTCAGAAAAAGCATAAGGAATCAGCGTTGTCTGGTGATTGCCGATGCCTTTATAGAAGGCACTACCAAAGAAAAATTGCAAAAACCCTATCTGGTCTACAGAAAAGATAAACAACGCCCCTTTGCTTTTGCCGGTATTTATGATGAATGGGCCAATCCCAATTCAGGTGAAATTCTGAAAACCTTTGCCATTATTACCTGTCCGCCCAACCAATTGATGCAAAAAATTCCACATCACAGAATGCCTGTCATTTTGCATGAAGAAGATCACCGTTATTACCTAAGACAGAGTACTCCACTAGCAGAGATTTGTAATTTATTAAGGCCTTATCCAAGCAAGCAACTCAATGCCTACCCGATCAGCAATGCCATTTCTAAAGTGAGTAACAATTCAGAAGACTTGGTTCAACCCATCGGGAAAACATTATTAAATGCGTAAGAGATGAGTAATTGAGTCAAAAAAGAAGACCAATGCTTCTCCATTTAAATTTAAAAATTGCATTTTTAAATCCGCTTTTTTCACTATTTTTAGAAGGAAAATTAATTTGCATGAATGAACTGCTTGCCAACTTAGATACCATTGAAAAAACCTATTGGATTATTGCCTTAATCGGTTCGGTGATTTTTGTCTTTATTTTCATCATGACCTTTATCGGTGGCAATGCCGATGTAGACATGGCGGAAGACGGTACGGACTTTGAAGCCGATGACGGTGGTGTCGGGTTTCAGTTTTTCACCTTTAAAAATGTAGTGGCTTTCTTTACCATTTTCGGATGGACAGGCATCATTTGCCTGGAAAATGGTCTGGGCAATATGGCGACTGTAGGCATCGCTTCCATTGCCGGTCTGGCCATGATGTTGATTACTTCTTCCCTTTTCTTTTACATGCACAAACTGGCACAATCGGGCACACTAAAAATCAATCAGGCAGTCGGTTTAATTGGTGAAGTGTACTTGCCCATAGGCGCTAATCGTTCTAAAGTTGGAAAAATACAACTCAAGGTACAGGGCAGCCTTCGCGAACTGGAGGCCATTACAGATTCAGAAACGGAATTGCCCACTACTTCCATTGTTCGCGTAAAAGAAGTGGTCAGTGCCGAATTATTACTCGTCGAAAAACTCTCTAACAAAGCATAATAATAACAGAAATGAATTTTATTTTTTTAGCCGGTCAGGCAGGTAGTACACCAGTTTATTTAGTTGCAGCAGTAGTTCTCATTATTGTTGTTTTTATTTATTCCATGTTCAGAAGGTACAAACGCTGTCCTTCCGATCAAATTTTGGTGGTCTATGGTAAGACCGGAGGTGAAAGCTCAGCCAAGTGCATACATGGAGGTGCAGCTTTTATCTGGCCCATCATTCAGGATTACTCTTTCCTCGACCTCACTCCTATTTCTATTGAAGTGAATCTGACCAATGCGCTTTCTAAACAAAACATTCGGGTGAATGTGCCTTCACGATTTACCATCGGTATTTCTACTGAGCCAAGTGTGATGCAAAATGCAGCCGAACGTTTATTGGGTTTAAGTCTGGATGCCATTAAAGAGCTTGCTCAGGAAATCATTTTCGGGCAGTTGCGTCTGGTGGTCGCTTCCATGGACATTGAAGAGATCAATACCGACAGAGATAAGTTTTTATCACACATTACCCACAGTGTAGAAGCGGAGTTAAAGAAAGTAGGCTTAAAACTCATCAATGTGAACATTACAGACATACATGATGAGTCCGGTTATATAGAAGCTTTAGGAAAAGAAGCTGCTGCGAAAGCCATTAACGATGCTAAAATCTCTGTTTCTCAAAAAGACAGAGACGGAGCTATTGGTGAAGCTCAGGCTGTTCAAGATCAGAGAATACAGGTGGCCTCTGCCAATGCCAAAGCTGTTGAGGGAGAGAATGTGGCCAAAGTGCAGATCGCCAATTCGGATGCCGATCGTAGAGCAAGAGAAGCTGAAGCTGAAAAAATAGCCACTGCATCTGAAAAAGTCCAAGCGGCCAAAGCATTAGAAGAAGCCTATGCTGCTGAAAAAGAAGCGGAAATAGCAAGAGCCGCGAGAAAAGAAGCCTCTCAAAAAGCGGACATCATTGTCCCCGCCTCTATCGATAAACAGAAAGTGGAAATTGATGCGGAAGCGGAAGCCGAGCAAATCCGACGCATTGCAAAAGGTGAAGCTGATGCCATCTTTATGCGCAAAGAAGCAGAGGCCAAAGGTTTGTATGAGATCCTCACCAAACAAGCAGAAGGTTTAGATCGGATAGTGAAAGCCGCAGGCAATGACTCTAAAGATGCGGTGCTGCTCTTGATTGCAGACAAATTACCTGAATTGGTAAAAACTCAGGCTGAAGCCATCAAAAACATCAAAATCGATAAAGTCACTGTTTGGGAAGGCGGTCAGGGCAAAGACGGCAAAACCTCTACCTCTAACTTTATCTCGGGTTTGTACCAATCTGTTCCCCCCTTGCAAGACATGTTTAACATGGCCGGCATGCAATTGCCCAATTATTTGAAAGGTGAAGCTAGTGATGAAGAGGCAACAGAAGATCAAGCCAAGAAGACAGACGGCAAAGAAGAAGAGGATTCAAAGGCAGCTAAGTAAGCTTAACGCCTTGCCTTAAATAGATCTTCCTATTGCAAAAATAAACGGAATTCCGTTTATACTGACGTTGGTAGCAATTAAGAAAACAAATGAACGAACAAGAAAATTTAGAAAAAGCAATTGATTATATCAGTCTTGCAGAAACTTTGAAATGGCCTTTAGTTATAATAATTGGCATTCTGATTTTTAGGAAACCTCTAGTTGATTTAATTAACCGCGTCACAAAAGTAGGTTATGGTAACAAATCACTTGAAGCAAAACAGCAAGCTACAGCTACAGAAAAGAAAACTGAAGAAATTTCGCATATTGACCGTATTGTGGGCCTATTTCGACCTGAAACAATAGATTCATTCAAAGAGGCTATTGCAACTGAAACCGAAGTTGAAAAGTTAAAAACAGCAGAAGAAAAAATAGACCGATTAACTAATTATAGTTGTGTTCTCTATATAATGCGACATTATGATACTGTTTATAATGACATTTTTGGGTCTCAAATTAGAATATTAGAACACGTAAACTCTCATGCCGGACAGACTAGAGAATCCATCAAATTCTTTTATGATAATGCGAAAAAAAATAATCCAAAATTTTATGAAAACTATGGCTACGAACAGTATCTGAATTTTCTTTTTAATTACACTCTTCTTCGCGAGGATGACAATATTTTGAATATTACAATTTTGGGTGTGGACTTCCTTAAATATTTAACCGAATCGAATAAGGACGTAAATAAATGGAATTAAAAAAAACTGCTACCAACAAGGTGTATAGCCAATAGGGCAATTAATAATAAATTGAGAGTGCTGTTCATTGAGCAGGCAACGCCAAAACAAAGTTTTGACGTTTAACAAAAAAGAAAATTAAAAGTAAAAACGTTTGTTTTGGCTTAGTGGTAAACCGAAAGTGAAGTGCTTCGTACCTGCCCTACTGTCCATACACAAACTGTTGGGATTAATGTAAAATGACCAGAACACTATTAACCATATCAATCATTTTAGGACTTGCAGAATTTGGTTTTTGTCAAGTCGATCAAGACAGTCTTAAAACGACAGTAACAATTACAAAACTGATTCAAAGTCAAAAAGAAAACATAAAAAATGACTCTTTGACTCTAAAGGAAGGTCATATTTTCTCAAACTCAATTAATCACAAGTATATACGACTTTCAAACTTTTCAGGCACCTACATTCAAGTGTACTCTGAGAAGGACGAATATGAAAAACCAATATTTTCCGAAAGACTTGGTTGGATGAATTTTATGTCAGATTCGATTTTCGACATTAACGGTGACAAAGTGATTGATTTGGCTATCCATTGGTATCCTTCCTCAGGTTGTTGTTTAGCAGATATTTATGACTGCTACTTATATGATGACAATAACGATCAATTTTCAAAAAAAGTGGAAATACCAAACCCGACATTCTACCCAAATCAATTTCGGACTTACAGCATGACCTACGGACATCCCGGACAAACCGAGTTTTATGAGTTCAAATGGACAAAAAACAAGTTGGACACTTTGAATTCTTACGAATGGAATGATAGAACACATGAACATATTATATTGACTGACTTTAAATCAGGAAAAAAAACTGACTTGAACGAAATTCCAAAGAACCTTGAAGGACTTTATGGATTTGAATGGTTCATAATGAGATTGAAAAATGAAGAAGAAAATAAAAACCACTAGCTCCAACAACGGCTATAGTGTATGCCCCAACAATCTAACTGTTGCACGACATTTTAGCCAGACCGTTGGGGCTAATTTGAGAGAATGAAAAAACTATTGGTAATACTCGGTTTAGCCATTTTGGCTTCATGTGGACAATTGGACAGCGATACAAGTGATACTATTAATAAAGACATTGTTGAATTTATTGAATCAATAGAAGAAGTTGAGATTAATACTGACATAACCTCCTACTTCAATGATTTCCCAAAAGACTCAATAAAAATTGTAGTGGAACAATACACACAAGAAAGAACCTTTAAACCAAGTGATTGTCTTCCTTTGACATTTCTTCCTGTGCTTGACAATAAAATCCCGCAAACGCAATCTGAGTCAACAGGTGCAAAGCCAGTAGGCAAGTTAAAAGTTAATGATAGTAGCTTCTTCTTAGTCGTTGTTCAACAAGACGATTATGGACCTATATACTACGGCATGATATATAATTCGGGCGAGAATATGATCAAAGAAAGTGAACAGATTGCTGAAATTTGGGGAGACGCAGGTGACTCTCAAGTCACATATTCTGTTGTAAGTTTAACAAAAGAGTCAGTTAAGATTAATAAATACATCGAGACTTGTCATTTAGATTTAGAGCTAGAAGAAGATGATCCTGCAGCGGATGAGATTGAATGTTCTGACTCAACTGCAACTATAGAACTTAAAATAAACTAGGCACAACAGGCTATATAGTGCATTGTGGGTATGGTATTTTGGCAATTCGTAAAGCTATTTGAAGCCTCGCAAAATCCGCTAGCGGATTTTGTAAAAAAGCAAAGAATCAAAACCGCTTTGAGGTTTTTACTTGGTTCTAAACCTCAAATTGTATATTTATCAAAACCGCAACGGCATCATACAGGGGTCATTAAGGTTAATTAAATAAAATGAAATTATTCGGATTCAATAAGAAAGCAAAAGAGCCAAAGTTTCGAATAACAGAAACAAATAGAGATTGGGTTGAGGATAATTTTAAATGGCTGATTAAAATTTTTGGCTATCCCAGTACACAAAGTGAACAAATTCTTATTACAGAAAAATTCTTTCCAAAGACTTTTTCGACTAGTGACTTAGAAGTCAAAAATCTGATTGACGACCTATGCAACTTGCTAAGCTTAGACTCTAGTAAAGTTGCGTATGAGCTACACAAGGATTTACGAGATGTCTATGGAATACCATTTGAAATGCAAGGCAAGCCGTTTGAAACTGAAACAGAAGTAACCGAGAATAATTACAAAATACACATTGCTAAAAGCATTTCTAATCGACCAAACCGACTCGTATTCAACCTCATTTATGAATTCATTAAAATTCGACTAACTGAAAACAAATTGCAATACGACACAGGAGATGATACCCCCCTATTTATATTTATAGCAGGAATTTATTTCGGCTTTGGAATCCCACTTTCTCAAAACTTAACGGACAGAGGAAGAACTGATGACGGCTTTTGGGAAACCAAATGGAACTACGTTTCTGAAATGGCAAATGAAGTAATGGCTTTTGGATTAGCGACCTTTTCAAAGCTAATTGAACAAGACAATCCAGATTGGAAAAATGAATTACCCAAAGAGCTTAGACTTCAATTTGAAGGAGCTATAGCTTTTCTAAATAAATCACCTTCGGTAGTTTTTAGTAAAGCTGAATTGGAGGCTAATGATTTATTTGATCAAGCAGACAAGGAATACCAAAATGCTGATTTTGATTCAGCTATTAATACTCTTCAAAAAATCTTGCTTTTAACCGAAGATGAATTGCTAAAAGCTGACGTCTATAACAATATTGGGTATTATCAATTGAGAAATGGCAACTATGAACAGAGCACTCAAAATTTTCATAAAGCACTTCAAATAAACCCAAATTATGGTTTTGCATATGACAATTTAGGATATTCCTTAATCCAAATGGAACAATTGGAAGAAGGAAGACAACAACTTGAAAAAGCATTAAAAACAGAAAACAATGACAATGCCTATACGTACAGAAACTTAGCTTTGTATCATCTAGCTAAAAATGAATTAGAACAAGCCGAGTACCATTTCCAATTGGCTTTTGAATCCGAAACTTTTCCAGTTGACCTTTTGGAGTTACATTACGCTAATTTTCTTATCAAAAAAGATGAAATAGAAAAAGGAATGAAATACTTGAAGAAAGCTGTCGAAAAAGGTGAGCCAGAAGCGATTAAACGTATGAACGAAATAAAGAAATGCTAACTAAAACACTCATGGCTTAGGCAAAATGGTCAGATATAATTAAAACTTATGAGGATCTTAATCATCACATTTCTTATTTCAAACTTTATCAATGTTGAGGGACAGAACCTTAAATTGAGTTTAATGAGTGATAATACAACTTTTGAAGTTGGTGAGAACATTGAATTGGAGTTATCCGTTGAGGCAATTGAAGGAGAGCTCTCAAGCCTTCTTGGTGACGATATAACTGTAATAGATATCACAGAGTTTAAAAAGAGAATTGTTGTGATCTACACGAGTTCAGGTAGAAAGACGATTGGACCATATAAGTTGAGTATTGATAGCATTGATTTAGAATCAAATCAGCTGGAAATAGATATAGTTGAAGCAACTATTGTAAATGAAATTTCAGATACCGTAGTTTCAATAATTACTCCTGAATCTGTAAAGAAGGGTCAAGAGTTTTCAATTGTTATAAAGAGTAACACTGACCTAAGCCCTTCCTCAATGAATTTAAATGAAATAACACTTGATGATTTCTCTTCATTCGTAATTGATAAAATTAGAATCAAAGACAACTCTTTTCTGAGTCAATTGGGTTCTTCATACTCTAGTTCTAGTGAAGCTAGTGATGGAAAATTAACCGAAGAACACATCTACACATTGAAAGTAAAAGCGAAGAAACAGGGAGAAATAATTGTAAATCACGATCTTTTCAAACCAGAACTACCAAAAGGGTTTGAATCGAAGAAAATTGAAATTAAATAACTATGCCCAAAACTGTATATAGCAAATGCTGCTACTAAGAAAAACGACATAAGATGAAAATTGAATTGACAATTAATGAAAAAATACTCGATGAATGTGCATTATTAATGAGTCAATCTGAACCTTGGTTGACACTAAATCGTGACCTTGAAAATTGTAAAGATGCGGTACGTGGTGACAATAAGGAAGTGTTTATTGGAATGAAGAATTCAGAGTTAATTGGCTTTGCTGTTTTACAAATGAAAGGAACATTTAAGGGCTATATTCAATCCATATTAATAAAGTCAAGTCACCAAGGTCAAGGATTTGGTACAACTCTTTTAAAATATTGCGAAGAAAGAATATTTCAAATTTCTCCAAATGTATTCATGTGTGTTTCGTCATTCAATACTGAGGCGGAAAGATTATATCTTAAACTTGGCTACTCCAAAATTGGTGACTTGAAGGATTTTATAATTAAAGGGCATTCTGAAACTCTTCTTCGTAAAACCATTGGGCCTCTATCAGAATTTAAACCGCAATAAGGAAAAGAAGATTATGATTTTAAAAATAACAAATGACATTTAAATACTCCATTTGCTATCCGGATAAAGCGGATATTGAATACAGAAATGATCCAATGTCCGGAGAAGAAGTACTTGAGATCGCTAAAACTTACCCTTGGATTGAACAACTCAACCTTCTGAACTCGTTGAATGAAGAGCGTATTCATTATAATCCTTCCCTCGACTTTACTTGTATCGAAAATGGTAAAAGTTTCAGCTTAACAGCTAATTACAGCGATAATAAAAAACTAGAGTTTTCTTTATGGTATAATCGTCCCAAAAGGCTTAAAGTCCTATTCGGATTATTAGGAGAAAAGGAAAAAATGACCGTTGATGATGTCTGGTCCATTCCTTTTGAAAAGTCACTCGAGCATTTAGACCATTTTGTAAACGGGAATTATGCATCAGTTGAGAAGCTCTATTAAGAAGAACACAATTACCGGATACCACATGCAAATCCTTGATAGTAATTCATGAAACGCATCTCTGAACTCGACGCTTTAAGAGGTTTTGCCTTATTTGGCATTCTGCTGGTCAATATTTTTGTATTTCATGCACCACTCAGTCATTACGGAGAGTTTTATGGTGCATTTGAAGGCATACAAGCCAAGACAATAGATGCCGTGGTTAACTTTGCTGGTGGGAAATTCCTCTTCATTTTTGCCTTTTTGTTCGGTTATGGCATCGTTTTGCAAAGGCATTCACGCGCAGATCACTTTAACTCCTATTTTATCAAAAGAATGCTTGTGTTGATGCTCTTCGGGCTGTTGCACATCGGGCTGTTCTGGTTCGGAGACATTTTGACCTCATATGCTTTATTGGGTCTGTTGGTTTTGCCAATGCTAAAATGGTCCGGTCGAAGTATTCTGATCTGTGCCGGCTTCTTTATCTTTTTTCGCCCCCTTTACTATTTAGGTGTGGTGCTTTGGCAATGGCCAAAAGTGCACATGGCTCAGGTTGCAGAATTAAAGACATTCATTTCGACCTTCGGACAAGGCAGCTACATGGAGATTTTTCAATTGAGAATGGCTGAATTCATGGCTTTTATGCCCGAAAATCTGGTATGGTACATTCCCAAAACTTTCGGATTGTTTTTATTGGGCATTTATGCAGCACGCCATGACTTTTTTTTACAACTGAGAACCCATAGAAACAAATACCTCCTCTCCTCTATTTTACTCTTTGCAAGCGGCATAGTGTGGATTTACTTTAAAGCAGACCTGTTTAGCCGTTTTGACCTGACTGCCCAACCTCTTTGGCGACCAATATTGATTGCTCTCAATGTGCTGTTTGAGACAGCATTAGGCATCAGTTATATCATTATCTTCAGCTTGGCTTTTCAAAAAAGGAATGCGATTAGCAATGCCTTAGCGAAAACCGGTCGTCTGGCTTTGAGCAATTACATCTTACAGTCGCTCTTTTGTGTGCTCATTTTTTACGGTTATGGTCTGGGACAATACGGGCTATTGCGCCCTAGTGATCTAGTATTCATTACAATCCTTATCTTCGGCATTAATGTAGGCTTTAGCATTTTGTATTTGCATTTCAAAACAACAGGTCCATTAGAATATTTATGGCGAAAAGGAAGCGGCGGTGAAAAACTCAAAACAAACTAAATTGCATCCTATTTATTCATCATATTTATGACAACCAAATTCTAAACTAAATTGATTTATACTGAATTTGCAACACAGAATGTACTGAACAAATTGGTCAACAAGCAATTGACCGAACATGAATTGCTTTGGGACAATTTATGTGTCAAAACAATTCAACGCCAGTTTCACAAAAAGGTACCGGAAACCAGCTTAACCATACTCAGCCATAAAAATGGAATTGCGCATTGCAAGATCGATGGCCGCTACTTTAAACTTTGCGATTCTACCTTTATCATTATCAATCCTTTTCAAGAACTTGAATACCACTTAGACGGAGTTACTGAAGTCCAAACCTTTAATCTTCATTTCAACTATCAATTTGCTGTAGAGGCTTTTCAAACACTTGAACAAACTCTAGACGACCCAAAGCTACAGAGAGCTGAGCTTCCCCAATTTTACAATGAATTTCATTACAAAGACGCCGTCTTTCATTCGGTCACCCGTTCATTAAATAAAAAAGAAGACGACGATCACCAAAGTACATTCGCTCATATTTTGTACTATCTCAATACCTTAAATCAAAGGACGGAACAGAGCAGGCAATCTTTGAAATGTGTAAAACAGAGCACAAAAAAAGAATTGCAAAGAAGACTTTGTATAGCAAAAGACATGATCTTATCAGAATACAATACGGCATTGAGCATCGAGGAGCTATCGAAAGAAGCTTGCTTATCTCAGTATCATATGATCAGACACTTTAAAACCCTTTATGGCCTTTCACCTTATGAAATGCTAAAAGCCGTGCGATTAGAAAAAACAAAAGAACATCTCGAAAACACCGACTTTCCGATCAGAGTTATTGCCGAATTAGTAGGTTTTAAAGAAGCCAATTCACTTTCCAATGCTTTTAGGCATAAATTCGGAATTTCACCCAGTGAGTATAAAATGCGCAACATTGAATAGATGATAAACTAAAGGTGAAGACTAGTTTTGAAACTAAAAATTCAAAGCCATGTCAAATGAAATTCAACTGATTGTAGTCGCTACCATTAATAAAAATGAGATGGAAAGTTTCAACACTTATATTGAAGGACTTACTCAATGTTATGAAAAAACAGGTGTAAAAACTTTAGCTCAATATCCCATTAAAAGCACCTATCTTGGTCATAGTCAACCGGACTTCGTATCCGTACTTTCATTTCAAGATGAACAAGCCTTTGATGCAGTATACAAAAGCAAAACCTATGAAAAACTTTTAGAAGCAAGACAAAAGGCCTTTAGTTCTATCGAAGTTTATATGGTCAACAATTAAACAAAGTAATCCGGAACATTAAGAGCCTCTAAAAACCTTATCTTTTGAAAGTTAATGTCCTATAAAAGGTCTCCAAAGTCGTAAATTTATCTTAGATTTTATGACATTGGCATCCAAACAAGAGCTCATTACCCTTATTACCGACTTTCTAAAGTTCATTCACATTCCCGCAGTCGAAGAGGAATTCCCAAAATGAAGCTTAGTGATATTCTGTAGTTTTACGACTGTAGAAATAAACGGAATTCCGTTTATTTTGATGTTGTAGCACATTAAAGACAAGCAGAATATGTTTCAGAACATTGGAGATTTATTAAACTATATAATTATTGCAGTTGCAGGAATTGGCCTTTTAGTCACCTACTCTAAGAAAAAAAAACAAGGATTGTTGTGGTCAGGGCTTGGGTTGCTTGCTACAGGGCTAATTCTTGGAGTAATTTCACTTTCTAAGGTAAATGAATCACAATCTCAAGAAATCATAATAAAGCAAGATAGTACCCCAATTAACCCTGATGAAGCGTTATCTGAATATAAAGGAGTTATTGAATATCTGTTAAAAAAGGCGGACACTACAAAAGCTGATACAGTAATTGATTTTTTTGACTTCAAGATTAATCTCCCTTCAGATGTAGTTTATGACAATAATTCGGAAGAACCAATGCTCCTTATAGCTGACTCAACGAATGATTTAATAGTAACATTCAAAGAAGAAGACAAAAAAGAGATTGAAAATTTAGAAAAATACTCCAAGTCAGTAGTCGAGACATTAGAAGGTAATCAGTTTTCAAGTGGCTATCAGTTCAGCAATAAGAAGGTCACCATTAAGAATAGAGCCATTCAATACGACTATTCAAAAACTCATAAGGGAATTGAAATAATTAATGGACAAATCTTTTTTGTAGTTAATAATGGAAGACTCTTCCGAGTTTCGATTAGTAAAATGGGTGTTTCTGAGCAATCGCTTAGCACAGAGAAAACTAATCTAAAAGAAAAAATAAAAGAAAACGTGCTACAACAAGGTGTATAGCCAATAGGGCGTTTGGTGAAAATTGAAAATCCTGTTCTTTGAGCAGGTAACGCCAAAACAAAGTTCTGACGTTTATTGAAATATAAATTAAAAGTAAAAACGTTTGTTTAGGCTTAGTGGCAAACCGAAAGTGAAGCACTTCGAATCTGTCCCTACTGCCCATACACAGAACGTTGTACCTAATATGCAAAAAATGAAAATTTCGATTTTGACTCTACTCTTCTCATCTATTGTTCTACTTGGTTTTAAGGGCGGTGGAAAAATAAGTAAATGTCTGATAGACTATGACAGCTTTCAAGGACTAAAAGTCACGGCTGTAGATAAACTACCAAATAGTGCACCAAAATTTCGTGACCTTAAAACCAAAGAAGGAGAAAAAAGAGTTTCAAGGGTTGACGGTTATCGTATACTGTACGATAATGAATTTGGCGCTCAATTCATTAATCTAAAAATTGAACAGAGTGACCCAAAACGATACCAAGAAGATTCAACTACATTAATCCAAAGCCTTGACTACCTCCTGTCCGTCTCTCAGTTTATGGACAGTGACAAATTACATGAGTTTACAGTTAACGGATACAAAATTTTTGGGTTTAACAGAAATACGTTAGAAAAAGGCAGTACTCTGGCTACCTATGTCATGTTTCCAGGTAACAACACAACGGTACATTTCTACTTTAACAATCTAATCCCAAAGGCACGACACATTAAGACAATAAACGAGTACTATAAAATCAGAGATCAATTTTTTGATGAATATACAGCGCATATCACCGATTGTAAAAATTAATGCAGCACAAGTTTAGGAAAACTATAAAAGGTTTGCCTCTGTAAGCTACCGCAGGAAGCTAACTTTTTTGGCTAACTTGTCTACCAAAGTGGAACTACAGAAGGCATTTCATAAGCAAAACATTGTGCTATAATAAAAAACAGAAACAAAATCATCATGACTAAAAACATGAGTATTTATTACCCAAGTAGTGCACAAAGTTGGGGAATCGTTGGAATTGTAATACTATCGATGCTGATATTTAGTCCTGTCAATCTTGTCTTAAGCAACACACTAGGAAAAGAGATTGCCTTTTTGATCTATTATTCATTAGCAATGGGAGTTCCTTTTGGTATCGGTCATTTGATAAGAAATAAACGAACAGGAATACATAAATACAATTTTAGCCTGAGTTCAATGAAGATAATGGGATTAGTTTCGATCACCATAATTGGAATTCAGACAGGAATCACTTCACCAATAGTTAATTCGCTTCCAATGCCCGAATTCATGCAAAAAATATTTCTTGAATTTGCAAATCAAAATGGCGTTTTTTCTTTTATGACAATAGTTATCGTAGCACCAGTAATGGAAGAATTGATTTTTAGGGGGATTATTTTAGAAGGCCTTTTGCAAAGATATTCACCGCTTAAATCAATTCTTCTATCAAGTATTCTTTTTGGGATTGTTCATTTGAATCCATGGCAGTTTATTAGCGCCATAATTGTTGGAAGCTTTTCAGGATGGGTATATTACAGAACAAGAAAATTATCACTGTCCATCTTAATTCATCTTGCGAATAATTTGTTTGCTTTCTTAGGAATGTTTTTTATGGATGCAGAAACAATGATGAATAAATCACTTTCAGAAATGTATGGTGGACTGATAAGCATGATTTTAATTACTATTGGAGCAATACTCATTTCAATTATTGGTGTTTTCTTATTGAAAAAAGAATTTAGCAGTTTGAAAAATTGATTGGCAAATTTAAAATTGAAGGTAACTTTAGTAAAGCCGCAAGCATTCAAGCTCCGGCAATCACTTTACATCATAATTATACATCCTTATTTTTAAGTGTTTATGATGGGTAAAATATCAAAATTTGTATCGTTATCAATTGGTTTGTGTTCAATATGGGGCTTAAGGGCTCAAGAACTTTCAGACTATAAGGGAACATGGGTATCGAACCGATTTCAAAGCATTAGCATAGAATCATCAAACGCATTGATTCTTGAAAAAGGGTTTATCTATCAGCCATCAGATACCATTTTTTGCAAATCGGAAGCCAATTTTTCGAAATCCATTTGCAAGGATTTGACCCGACCATTTTATACAACAACAAACAATGGTTTTAAGCAAAGGCAGATTTCTTATCGGGCAATTGATGATCAGAGTAATTCCGGCAAATGGACAAGTTGTTTATTCAATGCTGATACTGTTCGCATTAACTTCAATCAAGACAGTATAGGCATAGACTTTTCCCTGGCCCATGGACTGCACCCAAGCTCTCCTTATCAACTGGAAGGTGATACAGTGTGGTATTTCCCAATAGAAAAAAGCAACAACCTGAATTGGCTTTCATTGGACTCCATCTCTTTTGAGGAATTGACCATCTACACTAATGGTTCGTACAGCTTAAATACTGATCTGAAGATTAAAGGCAGACTTTCTAAACCGGACTTTGATCATTTGAAATCCATCTTTAAGCAAAGCCAATTTCTATTTAATCATTTCAGCACATTGGTTCCTCATGATGGGCGTTCTGTTGTACTAAAAATTCATACCAAAGAGGATTCTTATCAATACGTTGGGAGTCAAAATTACTTTCCAAAGTGCTGGCAAGCATTAGCTGCTTTTTTAGATTCCCTTTTTATTTCGAGAAAACACTTCATACTTAAAACCGATAAAGGATTTATCGATACATACAATACCAACCATTTATATTGGTATAACGAGAATCCGATTGACTTTAAGGATATACCCGCAAGCAGCACGTGGAGTGGCCCTGTAAGAAATAAAACCTTTATTTTAGGAGATTCATTAGATTGGCATTTGTGTCCTTTTGATACGGTTATCTATGTTAATGATCTTAAATTTGGTGAGACGAGGTTCAATGGAAGTCGTGAGGTCAGTGAACCACCATTAGCTAAAGACAAGTATCGAAAGTATTTGATAAAAGACATCAAAAAAAGGTTTTGCAAATAATGAAAACAAGTATGTAATACAAAGTGGACAGGCGTTTCATTGTTTGGACTTGCCGGTGCAGCAATATTCTATGGTGTTTTACAAATTGAAAAGAACAGAATATCCACTTGGGAGAATCTTGAGTAACTTAAAAAGTGTGCAACGAGATCTAAGCTGCTTAAAAGCTAGTTGAGCCTATCTTAGGCCCCACAAAACAAAATACAAGTGAATGAAAGAGCTGATTGAACTTATTAAAACAGGAGAGAATAATCGCTTAGCAAATAAACTGAACCAAGACTCTTCACTTGCTAACAGTAAGACAGAACAAGGAATTTCAATATTGCAATTTGCCGCTTATTGTAGAAATGCTGAAGCAATTCAGATTCTAAGAGAACACAAAGCTGTACTTGATATTTTTGAAGCAACTACTTTAGGAGAAGTTGAAAAAGTGAAACAACATTTAAATGAAAACCCGGACCTATTAAATGCTTATTCGTCTGACGGTTTTAACATATTAGGGCTTGCTGCATTTTTCGGTCATCTAAACTTAGCCCAAGAACTGCTTGAAAAAGGCTCCGATCCGAATGCTGCGGCAAATAACCAATTCAAAGTTACTCCACTCCATTCAGCTTGTGCTACCTCAAACCTGAGAATGGCAAAACTCCTGATACAATATGAAGCTGATGTGAATGCCAAGCAAATGCATGGTGTTACTCCACTTCATTCAGCTGCTCACAATGGGCAAACAAAGTTAGTGCAGCTACTTGTTGACAATGGGGCGAACATTAACTCAATAATGGATAATGGACAAACCGTTTTATCGATGGCGGAAGCAGCAAATTTTATTGAAACAGCTAAGCTGATTAAGCAATTGGGAGGAAATTAAAAACAAGAATACTCAACAAGGCTATAAATGATTACCCGTATCACCGTTTCCACCATTTATGACTGCTCTCTTGAACGGGCATTTAAAACGGCAATACTTTGTGATCTTTCTAAAATTCATACCGGATTTGGATTCATCCCTAAAGTAAGCCACACCACAGAAGATGAAGATTGGGGCAAACCGGGCTCAAGCAAAAAAGTACATGTCGTAAAATCGTTAATCCAAAAAGGAGGGTTCGCTTCTGTTGACCATGTTATTGAAAGAGTAGAAAATCACTACTGGATCATTCAAGTGGATCATTTTCAGTCCTGGATGTTGGGTTTTTACAAGTTTGTTGGAAAATGGGAAACGAAAGAATTGGAACACAATAAAATACAGATTAACTATACGTATGATCTACATTCCAATAAGCTCTTACTTTTTCCATTTTGCTGGATTTTTGGAAAGGTGTTCTGGAGAATCTACATGAAGAGAGTTCTGGAAAATATCAGGAAAATGGTTCATACTAAGGAGCCTTATCAATATGAGTAAAAACCGAAGTACTGATAAATCAATAGTATCATCAATCTAGAATTTACGGCACAATAATGGTAATGGGACAAGTGAATGCCTCAAAACTACCTCATGAAGATCAAATCATTTATTAGTCTAAGTTTGATTGTTCTGACTTATTGCTCCATAAAAGCACAACCGGGATGGGTTGATAAAGTAGTCGGCAATCTCAATAACATTGATTCTACACAAATCAAAAACTGCATAAAGGCAGATCAATACTGTTACTTTGGAGCCATAGATATTGACTCTACTACTGATTTATCTCGACTCGTTCACTTGAACTCCACACCGGAATTACACCTAAACCTGAATCTAAGTGCCTTGCCTAAAACCTTTTCTCAGAACAATTGGAATAAGGTCAAATCTTTGCACATTAGCAGTACGTCGATTAAAGATCTATCTCATTTGCCTCAAATGCAAAATCTGGAAAGACTATCTATTTCGGGTTTCCAAAATGATACCTTATACATACAAGGGCCATTGCCTCAACTCAAAATACTGCGCATCAGTTATTCAGATCAACTCACAAACATAGAGCAGTTGTATGCGCAAACAGCCATCGAGCATGTGAATATCCAATTTTGTCAGCATATTCATCTTGGTGATTCCTCCTTTAAGCACTTAAAAGAGGTTCATTTTATAGGAAATAAACCAAGCGCTCTTCAATGGGAAGATTTATCAAGGTTTAAACAATTAGAAAAAGTGTCTTTGAACCATGTTATCATTGACACATTACCAGATGATTTTCCCAAGAGTTTAAACACATTGTTTATCTCTGATGGCCTGATTAATTTAGACCTTCTCAAACAACTTTCAGAATTAGAAAGCATGAAGAGCATAGATTTGCACAATAGCAAAGTAATCTGGAGAAAATAACAGGACTTGTCATTATTGTATAAGAAATACCTCGCATCAACTCTGTTCATGGCACAGATGTGCATTTTGCTATTCATCTGCTTCTCATTCAATGGCGTAGGTTTGGAAGCCGATAGCATTACCCACTATCTTTTTGCTAAATATGCTCCGATTCACCCTCATCTTTTTCTCGACCATTGGGCCAAACCGGTCTACACCATTCTGGCTTCACCCTTTGCTCAGTTCGGTATCATTGGTGTCAAAATCTTCAATGGCCTCAATGCCATTCTCACTTCTGTTTTGCTTTACAACATCTCAAAAAAAACAGATGCCAAGCAACCCCTACTAGCTTCTCTACTCTATTTCTGTTTCCCGCTTTTTTATACCGTAACCTTTAGCGGTCTTACAGAACCTCTCGCGGCCCTGGCCATTACTGCAACAATTTACTTTTACCAGAACAAGAACTACTTCATCACCGCTATCATTATCTCATTTTTCCCTTTTATCCGCTCAGAAGGTCTGGTTTTTCTGATTGTGTTCATCGGCATCTTTCTTTACCGAAAAAATTGGAAGGCACTATTGCTTTTATCTACCGGACATCTATTAATGGGTTTGATCGGTTTGTTTCACTATGACAGTATCTTATGGGTTTTCACCAGGATTCCCTATGCTAAGATTAACCCCCTCTATGGCAGTGGCACCTGGTTTCATTTTTTCGAAAAGCTGATCTATATACTTGGTGTCCCTGGATTAATTTTATTCCTTCTGGGCATAGTGTTTAGTGTTATCTCTTTCAGAGTAAAAAAACTTGTTAGTACGCATACCATCATTCTACTCTGCTTTTCTGCATTCTTTATGGCTCATGTTATCTTCTGGAAGTTCGGATTGTTCAACTCTTTGGGTTTACACAGAGTAATGGGAACCATTTTGCCCCTTATGGCACTGATAGCCGCTAATGGATGGGACAATCTGCTAAAGTGGAGTACAGATCGAAAATACCTCAAATTTATCCACTATGGCTTATTGTTGTATTTGATCGGATTTTTATTTACAACAAATCCGGCATCCGTCAACTGGGAAGAAGAACTCAATCTCTCTAAACGACAATTGCTCACTCAAAAGGCAAGTCAGTTTGTTCAGAGTCAACTCACCGAAGATTCTAAATTGTTTTACAATGACAACTATTTGTCCGAACTATTAGACATAGACCCTTTTGACCCGACAATTCGTGAACCTTTATACGATAGTAAATTACACCTAACTTCTCCCGGAGATCTAATCATTTGGGACAGTTGGTATTCCATCGGAGAGTCCGGTCTAAATTTCGATCAGGTCATGAAGCATCCGAATCTGGAACTGATCAAAACCATTGAAGATCAGGAAAACAATTTGGCATTAAAATATTTTGTGTTTAAGGTAAAACATCCTTAACCTCTGACTTATCTTCATCGCCTGCTTCTTCAATCAACTGCTTGCCTTCTTCCGGAATCGATCCATGCAGATTGACAAAGGTGTCTTTAACTCTTTCAGAGAATTGAAAATAAGGCACCCATATGCATGCGCCAATGAACATCCGAACCAAAGCTTTTGTTTCTGTCTTCTCCATTGGAATTTCATAGATCTCAGAAGAGATAAAAGCATCTAAAAGCAGAAATACAAAATTGGTAATCAAATAAATAGAGAATAAATTCGGTAATGAGGTCCTCCGTTTAAAAAATAGAGTCAACAGTAATATGGAGAACACAAGAAAGCCGATGTTTAACAAACATTCTACAATAAAGAAAAGGAAAAAGCCAATGCTTCCCCCTGAAGAGTATACATAATTCCAAGTGGCTGCATTGAGATAGCCAATATCATATATATCATACAACATTCTTAAGGGGCTAATGAACAAACCGATAAGGGGAAGAATCATCCATCCACCAATAGAGTCATAAGAAAAACTGGAGTTGGCTCTCGAAAGAGGATTGTAACTGATGTATAGCTTTCTTGCCAACCAGACCCACAAACCAATCAAAACCAAAATGAAGAGTGATGGGGCAAAATCAGTTCGACTAAAGTCGTCAACATCTTCTCCGGTATGTGTAAAAGAATAAGTGAGATCACCCTTAATGTCTGCTATTTTGCTTTGAAATTGATCATAATCACTCGCGCTAACATGAGGTTTATGCAATTGAAATTGATGCACCAAAGACAACTTATCATCACTAATTCTTTTGGCAATACTGGTATACGTAAATACGGAGTCTGAATACGTATCATTAAACTCCATAAACTCCCATTCCTGAGGCAAGTGAACCGTAGTTTCCTGTTCAAAATTAATTTTATTACCTAAAGCATAAGGCATTTCTCGCTTGGCCGATTTTGGAAAATCCAGATAGGAATCTAAGACCAAAGGATAGCTGTAACAGCTGTAATAACCCTCTTCTTCATTGTACTCCCAAAACTCAGGAAGGTAATAATCTTCCTTAATGATGACTCTATTGCTTTCATAATCATCATTAAACTCAATATCCTTCACCAGTTCTATACTCGGATAAATGCTGCTGTAATAGTTGAGATAAGAATCTTCTATATCAGATTTTGAGCTTGTCAAAAAATACTCCCTGATGTTATCCGCTACAGAACCTGTATATTCAGATTCAACTGAAAAGAAAGCATTTCCTCCCACAGAATCCATTTTTATGTCTTCTTTAATGGATAGTTTTCCAAAATTCTTTTCATCTATTTCTATTAGCTCATCAAAGCGATCAGAAATAGCCAAACCATAATGAAAATTGGGTTGATGCCTATTACTAAGTTGTCCACCCTGAAAAGAAATCGTTGGATCTACGACAAAGTCTGTGTTGTCATAATTAAATCCCACTACACAATGATTGAAGGATTGATTAAGCGGAAGACTTGAAGATAAAATCTCTCCTGAATTTGTATTGACCAATATGGGATAAGCCTCAAGACCTTCATGTCTCAATAAGGAAATCAACAATAGGGACTTGTCTTTACAATCTCCATAAAGTTGTTTATATACTTTTTCCGGCGGATTTGGTTTATAAGCGCCAATGCCTGACTCCAAACCAAGATATCTCACTTTATCCTGAACAAACCTTATGTAATCATTCAATCGCTCTTCCTTACCCTCTTTATCACTAATCTCAAGCGCCATAGTTGAAACATTCGTGGTGTACCGATAGAGTTTGGAAGCCCAGTCTATATACTCGGACCAGTTATTAATAGTAGAAAGTCGGATGAATTTATGCTGGTAATACCAATTTGGTGTGTTGACCTCATAAAGTACAGGTTCAATGTTTTTCTTGGACCATATTAACTCCTCAAAATCACCACTTTTAACCTCAGGTTCTATAGCACCATTTAACCTTTGAATATTTAGTTTGGTGCCTTTATCTTTTATAATTTTTAGGAAGTAATGATCAACTTGATTACTGAATTCAAGATCGTAGACAGCCGAGAAGTTAGCTCCAAAAATGGGATTAAACCCTTTTCTTGAATAAGAATAGTCAATCACATCTCCAACCTTAACGTCTTCAAGTCTGATAATGACAGTTAAACTTCCATCATATAAATTGCTCTCAAGGTTTTCTTCTCTTTTTAAGACCTCAACCGATACATTATTGGTTTTATCCGTTCTAACTCCATCTCTGATCAAATCAACTGAATGAATTTCCAGTTGCTCAAATGCAGGATCAAAATTTAATTGTATTGTCGAACTGGATTCAAGGGCATCAAGATTAAGCAATTGATAAGCCAATCGCTTGAACTTCAGCTTTTCAATAATATTGGTTTCGACCTGAATCAGATTATACCTGATATCACCAATCCCCTCTTCTACCTCAAGCGTTTCAAAGTCTTTTTGCTCAACCCATTCAGGCACTTCGGTAAAAGGAATTTCTTGGGCAATCGCCTGTAAAGCAATACAAACAGATAGAAACAGTATAGATAATGCCTTAACCATAATAGATGGACTTAGACATTAAACTTAAACAACATCACATCACCATCTTCAACCACATAGTCCTTCCCTTCCATGCTCATTTTACCGGCTTCTTTTACGGCTTGTTCCGAACCCAATTCCAGATAATCTTTCAGCTTAATGACCTCAGCTTTAATGAATCCACGCTCAAAATCCGTGTGAATGACTCCTGCGGCTTGAGGTGCTGTCATTCCCTTTTTAATGGTCCAGGCGCGCACCTCTTTTTTCCCAGCAGTAAAATAGGTTTGTAAATTCAGCAATGAATATGCTCCTCTGATCAGTTTATTCACTCCAGGTTCACTAAGCCCTGCATCTTCTAAAAACAATTGCCTTTCTTCAGCATCTTCCAATTCGGCGATTTCAGCCTCTAAACCGGCGGCAACCATCAACACCTCGGCCTTTTCATTAGCCACTGCAGTTTTCACTGCCTCCACATGTTCATTTCCTGCATTGACAGATGATTCGTCTACATTGCATAAATACAGAACCGGTTTCTCTGTCAACAGAAATAAATCCCCGACAGCCTTCTGCTCATCCTCGCCCAATTCCATAGAACGTGCTGAATGTCCTGCTTCCAGATGTGTTTTATAGCGATTCAATATCTCTTGTACTTTTTTGGCTTCTTTATCTCCTGTCTTCGCTGCTCTATTGATTTTCTCCAGTCGCTTTTCTATGGTTTCCAGATCTTTTAAAATCAACTCGAAGTCAATCGTTTCCTTATCTCTAACCGGATCAACAGAGCCGTCAACATGCACAACATTGCCATCGTCAAAACAGCGTAAAACATGAATAATGGCATCCGTTTCACGGATATTGCCCAAAAACTTATTGCCTAAACCTTCACCCTTACTTGCTCCTTTCACCAATCCGGCAATGTCAACAATATCAATCGTGGTCGGCACTATGTTCTCCGGCTTTACCATATCTGCCAATTGATTCAGTCGCTCATCCGGCACTGTGATAACCCCAATATTAGGTTCTATCGTACAAAAAGGGAAATTGGCAGACTGTGCTTTCGCGTTCGACAAACAATTAAAAAGGGTGGATTTACCCACATTTGGCAAACCGACAATACCGCATTTTAAGGCCATAAGTATTCAATTTTAAGAAGGCGGCAAAGGTATTGATATTTCGGAGTTTTTAAAGCTTTTCAACTTTATCTCCATTTTATTAACAAATGTTTTTCTCTCTTGGGAATAGCTCTATTTTTGAAATGATTTATTCATCATTTATTCAAATTTGAGATGCCCGATATCAAGGAATTGGAATCCATTGCCAGCCAAGTAAGAAGAGACATAATACGAATGGTTCACGGAGCCAGTTCAGGACATCCGGGTGGATCATTGGGCTGTGCCGACTTTTTTACGGCCATGTATTTTGAAGTACTCAACCACAGTACTGATTTCAATATGGACGCTACTGGAGAAGACGTCTTTTTCCTTTCCAATGGACACATCTCACCAGTATGGTACAGTGTATTGGCAAGAAGTGGTTATTTTCCGGTCAGTGAATTGGCAACTTTCAGAAAAATCAATACCCGGCTTCAAGGTCATCCGACTACACACGAAGGACTGCCGGGTATCAGAATTGCCAGTGGTTCTTTAGGACAAGGTCTCTCTGCAGCCTGTGGAGCAGCACTGAGTAAAAAGCTCAACAAAGATTCAGGCATCGTGTATTCTTTACATGGAGATGGTGAATTGCAGGAAGGTCAAATATGGGAGGCTCTGCTTTTCGCAGCGCATCAAAAGATAGACAATCTTATTGCTACTGTAGATTGGAACAACCGACAAATAGACGGTGATGTGGAAGATGTGATGAGTCTCGGCAATTTAAGGGCCAAATTTGAAGCTTTCGGTTGGCAAACACTGGAGTGTGACGGCAATAAAATGGAGGAACTCATCTCCACTCTAAAAGAAGCAAAAACCAATTGTGGAAATGGGAAACCGATTGTCATTCTCATGAAAACCGAAATGGGTCAAGGCGTTGATTTTATGATGGGAACTCATGCCTGGCACGGTGTTGCTCCAAATGACGAACAAAAAGAAATCGCTCTAGGTCAATTGAATGAAACTTTAGGAGATTATTAAAAGGTATGGTTATTGATTTAGCAGCCTTATCTTTTAACAAATGAACATGAAACAGCAATTTAAACACTTCTTCTTCTTACTCCTGTTCCTTGGTTCTTCTTTTGCTTTTTCACAACAAAATCAGGCTCAGAAAACGAGAATTCTATTTGTTTTTGACGGCTCACAAAGCATGTACGCCAGATGGGAAAGAGGTTCTAAAATGCAAGTGGCAACCAGACTTCTAAGAGAACTCGTAGACAGCTTGAAAGGAGTAGACAATATTGAACTGGCTCTTAGAGCCTACGGTCATCAGTATTCTGTAACCTCAGACGGCAGAAATTGTAAAGACACCAAGCTCGAAGTGCCCTTCTCTAAAAACAACCATGCTCAGATTAAAACCAGACTCAACGCCATTCGTCCTAAAGGCACAACACTTATTGCCTATTCATTAGAACAGGCAGCGAATGATTTTACACCATGTGACAACTGCCGAAATGTTATTATACTGATTACCGATGGCATAGAAGAATGTGACGGGGACCCTTGTGCCGTTTCTTTAGCCTTACAGAAAAGAGGTGTTATCCTTAAACCTTTTGTCATTGGCTTAGGTCTTGACCCTCAAGTGATGGATGCCTTTAAATGTGTTGGTAATTTTTACGATGCAAAAAATGAAGAAACCTTTAAGAATGTCTTAGGCATCGTGATTTCTCAAGCTTTGAATAATACCACTGCACAGGTTAACCTATTGGACATACTCAACAAACCTACCGAAACCAATGTCGCCATGACTTTTTATGACAGTCATACAAAAGCGGTTCGATATAATTTTATCCACACCATAGACTCCAGAGGGAATCCGGATACCATTCCAATAGATCCGCTTGGTTCATACGACTTGGTAGTGCATAGCATTCCACCCGTAGAGAAAAAAGGCATTACCTTAGAAGCAGGTAAACACAATGTGATCGCTCTTGATGCCCCACAAGGTGATCTGGTTTTAAAAATGAATGGCTTTAACGAATACAAAGACCTGAAGGCCATAGTGAGAAAACAAGGTGAAGAAGAAACCATGGTGATTCAGGACTTTGACATGAAACAACGCTATATTGTTGGCAAATACGATTTGGAGATTCTCACCTTACCCAGAACCTACGTCAATGATGTTAACATTGCTCAAAGCAATACCACCACAGTAGAAATTCCTCAAGCCGGAATCGTATCTATAGGTATAAGTGCCAATGGTTATGGAGCTGTTTTTATGCAAGAAGGTGATGAATTAGTATGGGTATGTAATCTGGCTGAAAATATCAGCAGACAATCCATTACCCTTCAGCCCGGCAATTATAAGGTGGTCTATCGCCCTGCCAATTCCAAACTAAGTGTCTACACAAAAGAAGAAGCATTTAAAATTATTTCAGGTCAAAGTACCCAAGTAAAACTTTAATTATGGCAAAATATTCCTTCACTGAAAAGAAAGATACACGCTCAGGATTTGGAGCAGGATTACTCGAAGCCGGAAAACGCAACCCCAATATAGTGGCCATGTGCGCTGATTTAACAGGTTCACTTAAAATGGATGCGTTTAAAAATGAATTTCCGGATCGTTTCTTTCAGGCAGGAATAGCGGAAGCCAACATGATGGGTGTTGCCGCCGGAATGACCATTGGAGGGAAGATACCATTTACAGGCACCTTTGCTAATTTCTCAACAGGTCGAGTCTATGACCAGATTCGCCAATCGATTGCTTATAGCGGTAAAAATGTAAAAATATGTGCTTCTCATGCCGGTTTAACTTTGGGTGAAGACGGAGCTACCCATCAGATCCTAGAAGATATTGGTTTGATGAAAATGTTACCGGGAATGACCGTCATTAACCCCTGTGATTATAACCAAACCAAAGCCGCAACGATTGCCATTGCAGAACATGAAGGCCCTGTTTACCTGAGATTTGGAAGACCAAAATGGCCGGTATTTACTCCTGAAGATCAAAGCTTTGAAATTGGCAAAGCGGTAACCTTCCAAAAAGGAACAGACTTGACTATTATAGCAACAGGGCATTCTGTTTGGGAAAGTCTAAAAGCAGCAGAGGCATTAGAAGAAGAAGGTAAAAGTGTCGAGGTCATTAATATTCATACCATCAAACCATTGGACGAAGAAGCCATTTTAAATTCTGCAGCAAAAACAGGCAAAGTATTAACTGCCGAAGAACATCAAATGCATGGAGGATTGGGTGACAGTGTCGCACAGCTTCTAGCTCGAAAACTTCCTACCCCTATGGAAATGGTTGCGGTGAATGACCAATTTGGCGAAAGCGGAAAACCGGAGGAACTATTTGAAAAATATGGCTTAGGGAGTTCCAGTATTGTGGCGGCTGCCAAACGTTTACTTGACCGTTAGCAAATGTCTGAGTGGTTTAAAGCTTTAGCCCAAACTACCCCCTTCCCCTTTGGTATAAAAGTCAGTCATGCTGAAGGTGCATACATTTATGATACTTCAGGCAAAGCCTATCTGGATTTTATATCCGGTATAGCCGTCAGTGCTTTAGGACATGGAAACGAAGCCGTTAAAACAGCCATCAAAACTCAAGTTGACAAACACCTACATGTGATGGTCTACGGAGAGTTTGAGCAAGAAGCACAAAACGAACTGGCTAAGGAACTGAGTGAAATACTTCCAAACAGTTTGGACGCCTATTACTTTGTGAACAGTGGTACTGAGGCCAATGAGGCCGCCCTAAAGCTCATGAAAAGAGCAAGTGGACGTTCAGAGATTATTGCCTTTGAAGGCAGCTATCACGGCAGTACGCATGGTTCACTTAGCATTAGTCATAAAGAATTGAAGAAGAGTCCGTTTAGGCCTTTGCTACCTAACATTCGCTTCATTCGACTCAATGAAATTGAAGATCTGAAGTTCATTACTGATAAAACAGCAGGTGTGATCTTAGAAACCGTGCAGGGTGATGCAGGCGTCCGAATCCCTTCTAAAACTTACATGAAAGCCTTAAGAGAACGATGCAATGAAACCGGGGCATTGTTAGCTTTGGATGAAATTCAATGTGGCATGGGCCGAACCGGTAAGTTTTGGGCTTTCGAACATTTTGACATCATTCCTGATCTTTTGACTTCAGGTAAAGCTTTGGGAGCAGGCATGCCTATTGGCGCTCTAATTACGCGAAAAGAGCTAATGGATAAACTCAGTACAAATCCCATGTTAGGACACATTACCACCTTTGGGGGGCATCCGGTAGTTTGTGCAGCTGCGGCGGCCGGTTTAAAAGAATTAAAACGTCAGAATTTGCTCCAACAAATTGGTGCAAAAGCGCAGTTGATGGCAGATCAGTTAAAGCATCCTAAAATAAAAGCCACTCGTCAACTCGGTTTGATGTTGGCTGTAGAACTCGACAATGAAGAGCTGGTTCAAAAAGTGGTTTTACAAGCCTTGGATAAAGGCCTTTTACTGTTCTGGTTCTTGTCTACGCCCAATGCTTTTCGCATTGCGCCTCCATTAAACATAAAAAACACGGAGATTTCTGAAGGAGTGAAGCTTATTAAATCACTTCTTGACGAGATTTGAACTGTGTTAAGTTTCAATTAAAAGCTAGAATGATCGATTGAATGAAATCTCTTTCACATTTGATCAGGATCAATCAAGCTACTAATTTATTCTTTAGTACTTTTGCCGAGTCTCTTCGCTAAAATCAGAAGAGAATCGATACATCAAATTAGCCTTCTTGTTAGTGTCGTTATTTAAATTGGCACAAATAAGTATTATCCGTTACATCATATAGTAAAATTTGTTTTTCAACTGCACAGATGAGTTGAAGAATCTTAGTTGTGCTTTACAATCAATTTATGGCAAGATCACAAGATACATTTCTAAAAAAACAAAGAGAAAAAGAAAGAACAAGAAAAAAACAGATGAAGAAAGAAAAAAAGGAACAAAGACGAGAGAATTCCAGTTCGGAACCCGAAATAGATTGGTCTAGCGCTCCTGAGAATAAAACACTTTCTAAAGAAGAAGAGGCTCAAAAAGACAAAAACAAATTAAACACTCAAAATAATCAAAAATGAAAAAAGGAATAGTAAAATTTTATAATACTGAAAAAGGATTCGGTTTTATTACAGATGAAGAGTCTAAAGAAGACATATTTGTTCACAGATCAGGATTAGTTGATCAAATTAATGAAATGGATCATGTCACATTTGAAACTAAGCAAGGTCAGAAAGGCCTGAATGCAATAGATGTTAAACAAGTTTAGGAATTAGTAAGACGGTCATCATTTATGATGGCCGTTTTTTATTCCAATTGAACATGACAACAAATCTTAATCTGGCCGTCCTTATCGACGGAAACAACATATCCTCTGCCTACCAAAAAGAACTATTTTAAGCAAACGTTTATCTAACATTGTGAACTAGTTCCATGGAAAAGACATCCTTTCAAGCACCAAAATTTGCGAGCAATCCAAAAAGTGGATTTGGATCTACTGTGAGAAAACGCGTAAATGATTACTTTAAAACCAACAATAAATCGAAAACAGGTGACTATCGAATATGGATCAAGGTCTTTGCAATGCCACTTCTCTATCTCGCTCCGTTTATTATTTTGCTCCTCTACGGGACTTCATTTAATCTTTTCATTTTTTATGGCCTTTGGTTACTAATGGGAATTGGTATTGCAGGAATGGGGCTTGGAGTAATGCATGATGCCTGTCACGGATCTTTATCCAAGAGTAAGAAGGTCAATAACTTTATAGGGCAAGCTACCCTGAACTTTGTTGCTGGTTCCACCATTAACTGGAAAATACAACACAATGTCTTACACCATTCCTATACCAACATAGACGGATACGATGAAGACATCAGCCCATCTGGAGTAATGCGGTTTTCTCCCAATCAACCTCTGAAACCATTCTTCAGATACCAAGCTTATTATGCCTGGTTTTTTTACGGATTGATGACCTTTATCTGGGTTACTTTTAAAGATTTTGGTCAACTGCCCAGGTTCAATAGAATGGGATTATTGAAAGCACAAGGTAAAAGTTATCGGAAGGAACTTACTGCTTTGATTTTTCGTAAGATCATCTATTTTACAGTCTTTCTTTTCTTACCGCTTTATCTTATTGAACTCCCTTGGTATTATATTGTATCAGGTTGGTTTTTCATGCATTTTTTAGCCGGTTTAATATTAGGGGTCATCTTTCAATGTGCTCATGTTATTCCTTCTACTTCTTATCCTACTTTAAACGATGACAAGGAATTGGAAAATGATGCTGCGACACATCAGATGCTGACAACTGCCAATTTTGCAAATAATAACCGTTTGTTATCCTGGTTTGTAGGAGGATTAAATTTTCAGATCGAACACCATTTATTCCCCAATATTTGCCATATTCACTATAAAGCAATCGCGAAGATTGTAAAGCAAACAGCAGCAGAGTTTAACTTACCGTATCACAATACTCCAAGCTTTAGAGAAGCATTGGCCGGACATGCCAAATTTTTAGACGAATTGGGTAAATAGTAATGAACTATTGACCGATTTTGGAAATATTCAATTAAATTCGAAAAAAATATAAATCATGAAAAAATTAGTCCCCTTTTTTATTGGTCTGCTCTTGATTAGCGGACTATCTCTACAAGCACAAGAAAAAAAGAAAAGTCCGCCTAAAACTACAGAAGGCAAAGTAGGTGAAACCACTATTGTCATTAATTACCACTCCCCTTCGGTTAGAGGCAGAACCATTTTTGGTGGACTGGAAGAATGGGGAAAAGTATGGAGAGCAGGTGCCAATGAAGCCACTACTATGGAATTTTCTCAGGATGTAAACCTTAATGGTCAAAAACTTGAGGCAGGCAAATATGCTTTTTTTGTGAGACCTGTAAATGATGATGATTGGGAGCTCATTTTTAATTCCGAAGCCAAGCAATGGGGTGCTTACAATATGGATCCTGAAAAAAATGTCTTGGTTCTGAAAGTAAAACCTGTTCAAATTGAAAATAAAGAAGAACTGACCTATTCCATAAGTGATGGAATGGTCCATCTGGAATGGGCAGATACAAGGGTTTCCTTTTTAGTGGGAAAAATTAAAGAATAACCTGTTTGAATCTTTTAAAAACTCAAGTCCAAGTGCAGTGTTAAAGTAAGATATAGAACTTTAGCTCTGCACTCTACTGTTTATCTGCAAGTTCTCCATAATTTTAGAGCATGTATATAAAACGAAACTATGGCTTCTGGATGACCTTTAACTGGTCTAAGAAGCCTTTTATTTTAGGGGTTCTATATTCCGGAGTTATTTATGCCATTATCTATTTCTTAGACCTGAATCTCATGCTCCCCTGGCAGCCGGTAAGTGTTGTCGGTATCGCAGTTGCTTTTTATCTGGGTTTTAAAAATAACAGCTCCTACGACAGAACCTGGGAGGCAAGAAAGATATGGGGAGCTATTGTTAATGACAGCAGAAGTTTCGCTGCTGCTACGGTCGCATTTGTACAAGGAGAAAAGGCGGATGAAGTGAAGAAAGAATTGATCTATCGTCACATTGCCTGGTTAACTGCACTCAGACATCAATTGAGACTAGCTCGAGAATGGGAACATACGGATGAACGCATCAAGGGGCGTTTTATTAATACCATTTGTGAAGATTATCACAATAAGCTAGACGGTGAACTCAGTCAACTGATCAGTGAAGAAGAAATAAAAACCTTAAGCAGTAAGTCCAATACAGCCACCCAAATTCTAGCGAAACAGTCCATACGACTTCAAGAACTGAGAGACACTAACTATTTTGAGGATTTCCGTCACATGGAATTCCATCATCTGATCTCCAACCTGTATACGCATCAGGGCAAGTCCGAGCGCATTAAAAACTTTCCTTTTCCAAGGCAATACGCTTCAACTGCATTGTGGTTGACAATGGTCTTTTGTGCTTTGATGCCTTTCGGACTTTTAGACATCTTTGACAAAGACAGTCATCCGATCTTGTTCTGGTCGGCTCCATTTGTTTCCGGTTTATTGATCTGGATTTTCTTTTTGATGGAAAAGATCGGAGACTACTCGGAAAATCCATTTGAAGGCACCTACAACGATGTTCCCATTACTACTATTGCTCGGGGAATTGAGATTGATCTTAGAGAAATGATCAATGACAGCAACATCCCCGAACCAATGCCATCTCAGAACGGTTTTCAGTTGTAATGATCAAATCGCTTTCTACATATCAGACTTTAGGTTTATTTCTTGTTCTTGGATTTCTACTCTATGGCAACACATTAGGACATGACTACACCTTAGATGATGCTTTGGTCATTACCGAGAATAACTTTACCAAAGAAGGCTGGAGTGGCATATGGAAGCAAATGACCCACGATCAGTTCGTTGGATTTTACGGTGTTAAAAAGGAACTGGTCTCCGGTGGTAGATATCGTCCTCTATCTATGGTTGTTTTTAGTATTCAATATGCATTGTTTGGTGCCAATCCTTTCATCGGACATTTAACCAATGTCTTGTTTTATATACTCAACGGCTTTTTACTTTTTATCGTACTAAGGCAATTATTGCCACAACAAAATAAATTACTGCCTTGGTTAAGCTTTCCTTTTCTTGTGAGCTTATTATGGTTCTTTCATCCCATTCATACAGAAGTTGTAGCGAATATCAAGGGTTTAGATGAACTCATGGCCTTTTCAGGAGAGCTATTGGTTTTATGGTTGATTTTAAAGTATCTGGACTTCAAGCAGCCACTCTATTTGCTTGGCATTTTTATTGCCTTTTTGTGTGCTCTACTTTCTAAAGAAAATGCCATTACCTGGCTGGCTCTTTTTCCACTGACCATCTATTTCTTCAAGAAAGAGCATCTAAAAAGTATACCCACTGTCATTGGTGTCCTCATGCTATCCTCGGCAGTGTGGTTTGCAATTCGCTATAAAGTAGTAGGTGGAGGCATCTCTGATGTGGCCGATAGCCTGATGAACGATCCTTTTCTCGAATCCAGTCTTTCTGAAAAATATGCCACCATTGTTTTGACTCTTGGAAAGTATCTTCAATTGCTCTTTTTTCCCCATCCTTTAACCTATGATTACTACCCGAAACACATTCCCATTGTCAATTGGACAAACACCTATGTTATACTTTCGATAATAACTCATATTTATCTGATTTACTTATCAATAAAGGGAATAAAAAATCGAACCATCTTAGGTTTTTCTATTCTTATTTACGGTGTCACATTGAGCATCGCTTCTAACCTGATTTTCCCCATAGGTGCGTTCATGAACGAACGCTTCATCTACGTTTCTTCATTAGGATTTTGTTTGTTTGCCGCTCTGTTTTTTACACGGTATCTACCTTTATTTACTAAGAATAAAAGCTTACAATTACTGCTTCTTGGTACACTATTTCTGGCATACGGATTCAAAACCGTGACGAGAAATGCTGTATGGAAAAACAATTACACCCTATCTACCCACGATGCTGAGATTTCTGTAAATGGTGCAAAAAGCCAGGTCATGGCAGGAGGTGTATTATTGGAAGAGAAATCCAAAGAAGCCAAAACCGAAGCAGAACGTTTGGCCATAATAGATAAAAGCATCATGCATTTGAACAGAGCCATCAACATTTATCCTGAATACGTTGATGCCTTGATTTTAATGGGCAATGCGCAATGGGAACGCTACAAATCCGCCCAAAATGCGATGCCTTACTACTTTAAAATTTTAAGTATTAATCCTTACCATCAAAATACCTGGAACAATTGCTACATTATCCTAGAGCAGGAAAAAGACATTGATTACAGGATCAGAGCTTATGAAAGTCTGCTCAAGATTAATCCCAATCAAATGCAGGCCTATCTTAACCTTGGTCGAGCCTATGGTCAATATAAAAATGACTTAAACAAAGCCATACAACTTATTCAAACAGCCCAACAATTGGCCCCAAACAACTATGAGGTGAACAGAAACTTAGGCATCGTTTATGGCCTGAGCCGGCAGTTTGATAAAAGCATTCCCGTTTTGCATAAAGCCATAGAACTTCAACCCAATTTAGCCATAAACTATATTGACCTAGCTATAAGTTATTACAACTTAGGTCAGGAGGAAAAAGCTAAATTATGGATGGACAAGGCCCTGCAAATTGATCCCAGTATTAACCGCAGTCAATACCCCATATAAAATGCAGCCTTTTTTTTTCCCAAACAGTTTTCCCATACTAAAAACCAACATGGTGCAACTTCTACCCTTTCAGGAAGAAGACGCTGAAGCTTTATATGCTTTGAGATCAGATAAAGATTTTATGAAATACTTAGGCATGGATCCCTATCATTCAATGAGTCAAGCTGAAGAAATGGTACAATCGAATATTCAAGGATTTAAGGAACAAACCAATCTGAGTTGGAAAATTAGTCCGATGGATTCGACACAATTAATCGGTTATATTGGATTGTGGCGCTTTTTCAAAGACCACTTCAGAGCAGAAATTGGCTTTGGTCTTTCTTCAGATTTCCGGGGCAAAGGCATGATGTCTGATTGCATTTTACACATTTGTAAATACGCCTTTAAAAGCATGAATATCAACAGCATTTCTGCAGATGTTGATCCGGACAATATTCCCTCTATTAAGCTGCTGGAAAAAGTCGGTTTTCAGCATGAAGGTCACCTGAGAGAAAATTATTACTACGATGGCAGGTTCATAGATAGTGTATATATGGGTTTGTTAAGGTCAGATGTTAATTTGTTTTAAATTACGCTTTTGCAAAAGATGCCTGCCTTCAAAGCAGTATTTTTATGCTCCAAATACAATTACCATGAATCGTCTACTCTCCTTGTGTCTTTGTTTACTCTATTTTTCTGCTTTTGCCCAACGTCCCGTTGTCAGCTCTTCAGACATCTATCAGGAAATCAAGAAACTGAATGTGTGTGCCAATGTGCTGTATGTCGCAGCCCATCCGGATGATGAAAATACCCGCTTGATCGCTTGGTTGGAAAATGAAAAATTAGTGCGGACGGCTTATCTTTCTCTCACCCGAGGAGATGGGGGACAAAACCTGATCGGAACTGAGAAAGGAGATGCCATGGGAGTATTGAGAACACAGGAGTTAATCGAGGCAAGAAAAATTGATGGTGCAGAACAGTTTTTTAGTAGCGCCGTTGATTTTGGTTATTCTAAAACCGCCGCTGAAACACTTGAAAAATGGAACAAATACCATGTTCTGGGTGATGTGGTGTATCGCATTCGAGAATTTCAACCTGATATTATTATTACCCGTTTTCCTCCGGACAAAAGAGCAGGTCATGGCCACCATACAGCCTCAGCCATGTTGGCTGAGATTGCATTTGAATTGGCCGCGGATGCCAAGCAATACCCTGAACACTTAAAATTGGTTAAACCCTGGCAGTCTAAACGCATTTTGTGGAACACTTCGGTATGGTGGGACAAAAGCATTCCTGAACAAGCTGAATTAAGCGATGATTTTATTGTCATTGATTATGGTGAATACAATCCCATATTGGGTCTCTCCTACTCTGAAATTGCTGCCGAAAGTCGTTCACAGCATCGGAGTCAGGGTTTTGGTTCAGCCAAAACAAGAGGAAGCCAACTGGAATATTTGAAACACACAGCAGGAAGCAAGGCAAAGAAAGATCTCTTTCATGACATAGACATGTCTTGGAAACGGGTGAAAGGTGGTGCAGTCATCGGCGAAAAAGTGGATGCTATTATTGCCGCTTTTGATTTTAAAACGCCGCATCAATCTGTAAAAGCTTTGGCAGAACTCTACACAGCCATCGACCAAATGGAAGACAATCCATACAAGGAGGAAAAGTTGAACAGTCTGAAACGCATCATTGAAGCGGCAGCAGGTATTCATGTAGAAATGATCAGTAGAGATTATGATTACCCTGCCTTTCAATTGACACCTGTGGACTTAACCGCTGAATTTATAGTGCGCTCACCTGTAAACGTGATTATGGAAGAGCTCAAAAGACCTGACACGACCATTAGCAACATCACATTAAATACCAATGAATTGAAGCAAGTGTCATTTACAACAGAGATAGCCATTCACCCTTCTCATCCCTATTGGTTAAGAGAAGAGCTTTTTGAGCATGCTCAAAAAAACAACATGAGCTTGATTCACCAAACCGGAGAATATGGCCTTCCCATGAACCGACCCAAATTAATTGTCAGGTATTCGTTAAACATAGAAGGCCAATCCATTCCTTTTGAGCGCAAAGTACAATACCGATGGACAGATCGGGTGTATGGCGGTTTGTATAGAGATTTATGGGTCAGTCCTGAGGTAACGGCTACCGCAAGTCAAGGGGTGTATCTCTTTGCGAATGAGCAGGCGAAAAAGGTGGAATTGATGATCATGGCGCATAAAGACTCTATTAAGAACAGCATTAAAGCCATCGTTCCTGAAGGGTGGCAAGTTGAACCACAAGAAATTCCTTTTGAATTGATCCTGAAAGGAGAAGAACTGAAAGTCAGTTTTAACATTACACCCCCAAAGGGAGAAAGCACAGCAGAGTTAAAGTTCCAGTTTAGTCGATCTAAAGCAAGAGGACAGCAAGTTGTAGATTATGAACACATTGAACCACAAGTCATCTACCCGGAAACGAAACTAAAATTGGTTAAAACCTCACTGAAAACAAAAGTTCAAAAAGTGGCATACATTAAAGGCAGTGGTGATGACGTCCCTCAAGGCTTACGTTCCATAGGACTAACGGTTGATGAATTTGAAGCGACTGACTTGCCCAAATTAAAGCTTTCTGATTATAACTGCATATTGTTAGGTATTCGAGCCTACAATACTCAGGGGAGCCTACGCAATGGCAATAAACTTTTAACTGCCTATGTGGAACAGGGTGGTACATTGATTATACAGTACAATACCAGCAGAGGTTTAAAATCGGATGAGCTAGGGCCTCTTGATCTGAAGCTTTCACGCGGAAGGGTAACGGAAGAAGATGCAAAAGTGACTTTATTAGAGCCTGATCACCCGGTTTTACAAGCGCCCAACAAGATCAGAATGGAAGACTTTGATCATTGGGTACAAGAGCGAGGCTTGTATTTTGCCGATTCTTGGGATGAAGCCTATACCCCATTGATTGCGTGGAACGATAAGGGAGAAGAACCGCTAAAGGGCAGTTTATTGGTCGGAGATTATGGAACGGGTAAAGTGGTATTTACCGGCATTTCTTTTTTCAGACAATTGCCGGCAGGTGTTCCCGGTGCTTATCGACTTTTAGTGAATTTGATCAATTATGGACAAAACTAAAGAAGCACTCACAGAACAACCGCCTTTCTTCAAAACATGGAAAGGCCTGTATTGGTTCATATTGGTGTTTGAGGTACTACTGATCCTAGCTTTTATTGGCATTACAAATTACTACAGTTTATGAGTGCTCTGGGTTGGATCGATTGGACTGTACTTTTAGGCACTCTGGCCTTTATTGTCATTTACGGAGTCTGGAAAACCCGTGGCAGTCAAAACATAGAAGGTTACCTCTTAGGCGGTAAATCTTCCAACTGGTGGACCATCGGTCTGTCGGTGATGGCCACTCAGGCCTCTGCCATTACTTTCTTATCTACCCCCGGGCAAGCGTATATGGAAGGCATGGGCTTTGTACAATTTTATTTTGGTTTGCCTCTGGCCATGATCGTTATTTCTACCGTTTTTATTCCCTTGTATTACAAACTCAAGGTCTACACGGCTTATGAATTTTTAGAATCCCGTTTCGATAACCGTACCCGTTTTTTAACGGCGTCATTGTTTCTCTTACAACGTGGTCTGGCAGCGGGCATTACCATTTATGCACCGGCTATCATTTTATCTCAAATTATCGGTTGGAGTTTGAATGTTACCATACTCTTTATCGGTGCTCTGGTGATCATTTATACCGTTTCAGGTGGCACAAAGGCCGTCAGTCAAACCCATAAGCAACAGATGGGGGTCATCTTTCTGGGCATGTTCATTGCCTGTGGTTTTTTGATCTATTACCTCAGCGATTATGTAAGTCTGGGGCAAGGCTTAAAATTGGCGGGCATCATGGATAAGATGGAAGTCATCGACTGGGAGTTCAATCCGGAGAGCCGCTACAACATCTGGTCGGGTCTCTTGGGCGGTTTCTTTTTGCAGTTGAGCTATTTCGGCACGGATCAAAGTCAGGTGCAGCGCTATTTAAGCGGTAAGTCGATTCGGGAGAGCCGTTTGGGTTTAATGTTTAACGGACTGCTCAAAATCCCCATGCAGTTTTTCATCTTGTTTGTTGGCATATTGCTTTTCTTGTTCTATCAATTTGTGATGCCTCCCCTCCACTTTAATCAGGAAAATGTAAGTGCGGTGAAGCAAAGTGAATACGCTCAAAATTATGAGGCACTCCATTTCAAACAGCGCATGGTGTTCGACAGTAAGAAAACCCTGCTCTTGCAACAAGTCGAAGAAAATGATGTAGAACAAGCCAAAGTCATACAGCAATTGCACAAAGAAGAGCAATTGCTCATGCAAGATGCCAAAGACCTGATCGCCAAAGCCAAACCTGATGCAATATTGGAAGATGACGATTACATCTTTATCAATTTTGTGATCCATTATTTACCAGTAGGCATCGTCGGTTTGTTGCTGGCTGTGATTTTCTCTGCGGCCATGTCCTCCACCTCTGCCGAACTAAATGCCCTAGCTTCCACTACCACGGTAGACATCTACAAGCGCAACATCCGTCCTAAAGCAGATGACAAACACTACCTCTTGAGCAGCAAGTGGTTCACCTTTCTCTTTGGATTATTTGCCATCGGTTTTGCCGCTTTGGCCGACTTGTTCGACAATCTGATTGAGGCAGTGAACATTTTAGGCTCTTTGTTTTACGGCACCATTTTGGGCATCTTTTTGGTGGCTTTTTTCTTCAAAAGCATCAAAGGCAAAGCGGTATTTATAGCCGCCATTATCGCACAGGCACTCATTATCGTACTTTATACCCTCAACCGTTTTGAAGTAATCGAATTGGCTTATTTGTGGTACAACCTGATTGCTCCGGCATTGGTAATTGGATTGGCTTTTGTATTGCAGGGTTTATTGCCTTCTGAAAAAGAGACACTTTAATCTCTCTAGTAATTAGTCACTTCGATAATTTGTAGTTTTACTATAGAAGAAATAAACGGAATTCCGTTTATTCTGATGTTGTATGTAATGCCCGAAAAACCGTTGTGAAATGAAAAAACCGACATATAAATATCCTGATTTCGTAACAAAAGTGGACTTGAAAAGTGAAAACGGAAAACGATATTGGCTGAATTTAGAAATCGACAAAAACAAATCGGACGGAATTACGGTCATACTCAAAAATCCAAGTAGAGCGGACCAAATAATTTCGGATAAGACAGTTTTTAACGTTTCAAATTACATTTACAGAAACCGAGAAAAATATTCGGAATTTAAAAATGTTGGGACAATTACAATTCTGAACTTAATACCAAATTACTTGACCGACTCAAGCAGACTAAAAGAATTTAAGGAATCTATAATTGACCAAGAAAACATTCGGACTTTAAATGAATATTGCGGAAAAAATAAGAATGTAATAATTGCTTGGGGAAATCACCCAAGTGGACTTTACCAAGAATACGAGAAATTAAAATCGGAAACGAAAAAAATTTTAACTGAATACAAAAATCAAGTTTTCTACGTGGATAAAATAACCAAAGCAGGAAACCCAAAACATGGACAAGTTTGGGGTTATGGAAATGAACTGAAAAAAGTGTCTGAATTATGAAAAAAGCACTACATACAACAAAACCTATACGTAATGCGGGTGGAAGTGCAAACCGAAAGGTCAGTGCTTCTATTCCGCCAAAGCTCCGCTTTGACGTTTTTGTTGAATAAATTTAAACACACAAAACGCAGCTTTGGCTACCGTCTGTGCAAGATTGAAAGGTTCGGCTTTCAATATCCGCACTCCACATAGCCAAACCGTTGTGTGCAATTTCACAATACATTTAAAAGATATAATATTAAAATATATTACAAGTTTTACTTGTATTTTTAGAGTTTTAATTATATTTGTAAAAAAATTACGAAGCATGGATAACATTTATAGCCTTTTCGAATCTTATTTTGGAGAAAAAACTCAGATAACCTTACAACGTGTTGCGAAAAGATTACGATTAAATAAACAGAATGTAATTGACATCCTTCTTGAAGGCGGCTATAAAGTCCCTACTCATAATTTTAGCTACTACTTAACTAAAAAACAACTTGATTTTCTTGCTGAGCAGTATTATAAGTCTGTTAAACAGTTTCACAAAAAGTCAAAAACAAATTATTATAACCAATCAGAAGAGTTTAAATTGTCACTTGATGATTTCTTCAAAAAATTTGTTCACAATGGCGAAAATCTATCAATATCTGAATTACTTGTATCGCAAATAGATAAAGATCTAGTTTTAAAATTTTTCTATGATTTAATAGAATCTGAAACAAATTCTAATAGAAGTTGCTCATCATATTCTTTTCTCGGAAATATTAAATTCATTATTTCAAAAAAGTGCAACAGTAAAACTTTAGTTTTTAGCACGCAAAGTTTTAATAACTCCAACTATTACATATATCCAGACGAAGAGGACGAAAGTATAAGATTAACATTTAATCAAAATGGCTTCTCTTATACTTTAAAATTAATCAGAGAAGCTTTAATAAAAATAGAATATTTATTAAAGAGAATCTCATGGAAAACAAAAATGTACTCATATCTAGAATCAAACAGAGTGATTTATCACCTGAACATAAATTAGAATTAATAGAATTACTTTCAAAAAAGGAAAATAATTATAATAAATTCGTCAAAAGGTTTATCCAAATATTACAGTTAAGCAAAGACTTTATAAGGCTTTTTACTGATGACTTTTGATGCAACTAATAATATTTACATATGGAATTAGGGACTGCAATAAAAACACTTAGAAAATCTAAAAAAATGGGACAAAGAGATTTATCTAATCTTTGTGATTTGTCTATAAATGCTTTAAGTCAGATAGAAACAAATCAAACTTTCCCACATAAGAATAATATTGAAAAGATTTGTGCTGCCTTAGATGTTCCTGTTTCGTACCTTTTGTTTCTTTCAATTAGTGAAGATGATTTGCCTGAAGATAAAAAAGAAATTTTTAATGCACTTAATGAACCTATTAAAAAATTACTAATCAGTTAAATAAACACTCCACACAACAATCTGTATAGTGCATTGTGGGATTGGCAGTTAAGGAAGTTCTACTCTATTTGAGAGTCGCAAAATCCGCTAGCGGATTTTGAAAAAGAACAAAGAAACAAAACCGCCAAGCGGTTTTTGCTTGGTGCTAAACTGCAAATAATATCTTTATGAAAACCACAACGACACCATACAGTAAACGTTAGCGGTAATTACTACAATATGAAAAAATCTATATTTCTAATTAAACTGACTATTTGCTTCAATATACTATCCTGTCAGAATTTATCGGATAAGTTTGCTAATTACTCACAAGACGAGATTGAAACAGAACAATGCTTAGATGCCTTAATGGAAGAGAAGGGAATCGATTGGGATAATATAAAACCTTTATTCGAGAATTATTTTTCAAAAAATAAGATAACAGATAAAACCGAAACTCTATCAAATCAATATTATGACATTCTAGGTTTTTTTGAACAACCGAATGGTAAGTTCCCAATATTTGAACAAAAGAATAATGCGGTTGAAGTAAGAGATAAGATGCAGCTTAATGAAGAGGAACTTTTAAGAAAAAAGCAATTAGATTGCTTTATTGATAAATATATAAAAACTCAATCATCATTGGATGAAGAATCAGCATATTACGCATTTGGCACTTCATTAGAATTATGCAGAGAAATGCCAGGTATTAGTCCAGGATTAATTGCAGGCGGAATAAAAGCATCAATCGACAAGTCTGATCTTGAAAAATCGATCTATCAAAAAACTATAGTCTTAATGTTTGTTTTTGATATGACTTATTTTTTGACTGACACTGAATAAAAAACTACCGCTAACAAGAGCTATAGCAAATGCTCCGACCTAATTTACTGAACCATTCACTCCACTAACTCCCCAATTAGTCACAGTCCCATTGCCTTAGAAAAAGTTAACTTCGTCCAATTATGAAAGTTTAAAAATGAAGGCCCTTTCAAAGAACAATTCTGAATTGAAAGTAATATTTCCTTTGCTAATAAGTCTATTTGGCGGCATAATCCTTTTTGTTCTTCTTCGTGAATACCCCATTTTTAAATACTTTGCCTTATCCGGAGTTATCATATTGGGAATCAAATGGGCGCAATGGACTTATAAAAAATCTTACAACTTATTTTTCAATACTGACCACCTGATTCTAAAGAACACAAAAAATGAGCGAAACATTAGCATTACAAACATTGTAAGAATAAAACTTACATTAAGTAATCTGAGAATCATGGGCTTTCAATTTTATGAATACCTCATTGATTTTAAGAATGAAGAAGGATTAACTGAAAGGATAAGTTTTTTTGTATCCGGTATGAGTTCTTCATTGTGGGAGTTTCAAGATTTGGTAAGCAGCACTTCTTCTAAAGCAATAATCGAAAACCATGCAAACAGTTGGGAAAAATAAACGGTTAACACGAGTAGAATTGATAGATTAAAACAAAATGATAAACCTCCCCAAAATAGAAGTTAGAGACTTAACTGTAGATGACATTAAGTTGATCGTAGACTATTGGTTAAATGCCAAACCGGATTTCTTGATGGGAATGGGTGTTGATCTCAATAAACTACCAACCCGATCTGAATTGACAAGACGATTAAATGCACAAGTTCATCTACCCGACTCTGAAAAGTCTTCTCTGGCTATGATTCTCACAATTAATGGTAAAGCCGCAGGACATTGTAATGCCAGCGATATTAAGTACGGAGAGGAAGCAAAAATGCATCTGCACCTCTGGTCATCGAAGAACAGACAAAAAGGGATTGGAACTGCAATGGTACTGCAGTCTCTTCCTGTTTTCTTTGAACGTTTACAACTTAAGGTGCTCTATTGCGAACCCTATGCTCATAACCCTGCACCAAATCAAACACTTCTAAAGGTGGGATTTGAATGGCTAAAAACCCACACAACCATACCAGGTACTCTTAACTTTGAGCAAACAGTGAACCGATATAGATTGACCAGAGAAGATTTTGAAAAAATAAACAACTCACAATAATACTTATATGATAATGGAAGAGCACCTCAAAATGACAGACTATGAATTTGAAACGCAATTCGATAATTGTGAATTGAAACCAGAGATTTTTTCGCATGAAGCACACATTAGACTGGCGTGGATTCATATCAACAAGTATGGTATTGATCAAGCTATGGAAAATATACAGAATCAATTAAAAAAGTATGTTGACTTTGTTGGTGCGCCTGACAAGTACAATTCAACTTTAACGGTCGCAGCAATAAAAGCAGTCTATCATTATGTGCTTAGGTCAAATTCTGAAAATTTTAAAGATTTCATTTCGAAACATTCCCAATTAAAGTTCAAATTCAAGGAACTAATAAGCTGTCATTATGGATTTGATATCTATAACAATGCAAAGGCCAAATTACAATTCATCGAACCTGACTTGATTCCATTTGACTAAAAAATTAGAGATACTAGTATTCTTGCTTTGTTCATTGCTTCCATTATGACGGTGCAGGAAACTCGTTTATTGAGGACTAGATAACAAGCCATTGTAATGAGATTAATATGAGTGTATTGCCATATAACATTCTAACTCTTGCCGTTCCACTTAGCATTTTAGAGTGCTTTTTCGCTGCTTTTATCATTTCTAAAGCTGGGATAAGCAAGGCTCAAATTGATTAGCACATTTATTACACGAAGAGCAATAGCATTATAGATAATCTAATACCGGAAAAGAGTAAGTTTATGTTTTATGTATAATTTAAACTACCTTGCACTGATAAAATAGTGCATTATGAGACATCGACTTAACATCAACATTTTAATATTATTTGCTATTGGTCTTATTTCTTGTGAACAGGGGCAAAATGTAAAACAGCAAAAAACTACCGAAGAACATGAACATAATCATGGGTCAGCAAATCACTCTCATGATCATTCTGTAAAAGAAACTTTTTCCATAGCAAAACTGGTAGATGAAATAAAAACCGTCCCGGACTCCATTATTGATTACTTACATGCTCAACATCATAATCACAAGGTATTAGAAAGAAGAACCGTTCCTTCCGGTTATGAAACAAAGAATTTGAAGAATTGGAAAGATTATGCTGCAAAAGTTGAGGACTTACCTGCCATCAATCCCGGCCCGGGTGAATACGTGCACGTTATGGAAGGCTATAAACATGGCTATCAAAATCTTGTTATCGGCATTACCGAAACTTTTCCCGGAGGAGCACCTCCAATGCATACACATAAAGGAGAAGAATCTCATGTTTTGTTAGAAGGAGACATATTGTATGCTCTTGGAGATACCATCTTTACTATCTCTGCTCCTTATATCGTTAATATTCCACCCATGGTTCCCCACGCATTTAAAAACATAGGTGATAAAACCGCTAATCTTGTGGTGATTTTTCCAACTAATGTTTGGGAGTATGATGTCTTGGATTACTTTCCATTTGAGAACTATGATGAAAAAGGAAACAAAATTAAATAGAGCTTAAAGAATCATCTTCTCGTAGATTAAGGCCCGTAAATTTCAGTTCTGTATCCGTTTATGAGTTGAATTTAAATGCTCATCTGATGCTCAAAATCCACAACTCTCTATAAAATCGTTTGTCGTAAAACTTCAACACTTTTTAGAATAAAGATTAAATAAAATACTGATAACTTTGGCGACTTCAGTCTTGAACAAGAGATAAAATCAAGGCATTAATGCAATTTCTGTAAAATGAAAAAAGTACTTCAAATATTCTCAACATTAGTCATTTCTCTCTTCCTCCTGTCTTTATTCGGTTGGATGGTCAATCAGATTTCAACTGAAAAAAAGGACTTCGGAGTGTTTAACGAGCCAATAAAATTCATGTATTCCTTTCCTGATCTGTTTGGCGAATCTGTTGAGGAGGTCAAATCACTACCACAAACCTTTATCCCCACACCTTTAAAATTCAAACCGATCAACCAATTGGAAAAAGACCTTATTGTTTTGGCTACCTATTCAGACACGAATGACTTGCGGTCAATAGTATTGCTTAACCTAAAGAATGATTCCATTTTAAGAAAGTGGACGGTTGACAACCCTTGGGATGAAGTTGCAAGAATCATCAACCCAATATTGCATCCTGATGGCTCCTTAATTTACAATTATTATTATTGGGCAAAACCGGGCTTAACCAAGCTCGATTCGGCAGAAAATATCATTTGGCAAAACGACTCTCTGGTTGTTCATCATGGAATGAATTTAAATAAGGAGGGAGACATTTGGGCCTGTACAAATCGACGTGGTATGTCGGGAGGAACATACAGTTTAGCAGGAGAAAAAGTCTTTTACAACGATTATAGAATCACGAAGTTTGATCATGAAACAGGAGACATGCTGTTCGACAAATCCATAACCGATATTCTTAAAGAAAACAATATTGCCAATTACCTCCTAAAATCAGCACAAACTCATGAACCCATACATCTTAATGATGTTCAACCTGCTTTAAAGACCACTAAATATTATCAGGAAGATGATGTTTTTATCAGCTTAAGAAACATTTCGACCATTTTGCATTACAGACCTTCTACAAATGAGTTGATAGACCTGATAGAAGGACCCTTTGTGCACCAACATGACATCGACTTTTTAAACGACAGCGTATTGGTTTTATTCAATAATAATACCTTCAGAACATGGCCGGGTTCTAAAATAAAAAATGCCAGACGCATCAAAGATGAATCGGAACTTGTGCATGCAGGAGACTTTCAAAACAACATTGTCAGTTATGATTTAAGCAATGAGAAGTTCTCATTTATCGGAGACTCTGTATTTAAAGTCAATAACATTCATACGGTCAACGAAGGCTTGGTTGAATTTATTGATTCTGACACTTACTTTGTTGAGGAGCAGAATCCAGGTGTACTTTGGGTCATTCGCAATGATGAAGTGATATACAAGAACGTATTCAAATCACGATACGAGGGATACCATCATTTGCCGAATTGGATGAGAATCGTCAAGTATTAGACTTCATCCTAAAGCCAAGCCGTTTTCTTTGCCTGATTATGGCTATCTTTCTAGGTAGAATGATCCAGTGCATGAGGAGGTCATTCCCTATTCATATATTTTGCAAGTGAATAAAGACCTGAGACTTTTCTTGACATTGTTAGCCATTTTTAATGTATTCCTTTTTTCAAATTGCAGAAAGGAAGAAGACAGTAATTTGAGCAGTACAACTCAAAGTACCATCTTTTATCAGGTATTTTCTATAGATAGTACTGATAATACAACCGATACGATCTTCTATGATATTGACGGTGACTTTAATTTTGATTTTGAGCTCACTAAAGCAATCACAATTAGCAATCAAACTGTTTATTACTCAGGCTCTATAAAATCAATAGTAGATACGACAAAGTTTACCTATTTAAAAAATAGTCCGGTAATGGATTTTGTTGAATTCGGAGACCTTATCTTCGACTCGGCAAATTACGATTGGTACGATCAGGTGACATATTCAGGGTCAGGGCCATATGTCTCAGGAAATCAACATTGGTCAAGTCATGCATTTACCGATTATTTTGGGTTTCAGCTTAAAAGGAATGGAAACTTGTACTTCGGATGGTTTCAAATGAAGCATTTTCAAATCAAGGAAATCGGATTCAATAAAACAGCCAATGGCTCCATTGCGGTTGGTCAAAAGAGATAAAATGGAAGTATTGAGACATTATCTGGCAAGTCTGGCTTATCGCTTTCAAAAAGCCATCTATGAAGCGCCTCAAAGCTTTGAAAACTTTGAATCCGGAAGCGGAGTAAGAACACCAAAACAAATTTTAAATCATATGTGCCATGTACTGCTCTATGCGAAAACAAGGCTGAACGAAAATCATCAGGATAGAATTCCGGCACCTGAAGCATTAAGCTGGCAAGATGAAGTGAATCGTTTTCATGCCATTTTGTATGACATTGATCAACTTTTATTGAAGTATCAAGTGGATATCAATCAACAAAAAACGATACTTCAAGGTCCTTTAACAGATGTCATGACACACATTGGACAACTTGCTCTGTTAAGAAGATTAGCAGGAGAACCTGTAAAAGGCGAAAATTTTATGAAAGCAAAAATCAATACAGGCAAAGTTGATCGAAATCAAAATTTAAATGGCGATTCATTGGATTAAAGTTCAAAAAGTAAGCGCATCAGTGCAGAACTGTTTTAATCTCAAAGACATTCTGCTTTTTACTTGCGGCTTTATCCTCTTTACAGCAATTGGCACCATCAGCCATGAATACGGTCACATCTTGATGGCCGAGTCTTTGGGATATGACACAGCATTGCATTTTGATCACATGCTTTACCACCAGTCCGAACAGATTGAACAAGAAGTAGGTGCTGATCAAGTCGAAAGAGATGAATTGTCGATACTACTTGCAGGGCCTGCTTCTACCCTTCTCATTAGTTTAATTGGGCTAACATTACTATTCTTCCGAAAAAAGAAGCATACCAAAAGCGCATTCCAATTTCCCGATTGGATGGCCGTCTTTTTAGCTCTCTTCTGTCTTCGTTCCGTGTTTAATCTTTTTATGTCGATCATTCAAGGACTTTACTTTGATGCCCCTTCCTTTTTTGGAGGAGATGAACTGCGTATTTCAAAACTCCTGAATTATTGGGAAGGAACAGTGCCCATCTTTACAGCTGTGATTTGTGCTTTAATTGCCTTTGGGGTGCTCTTTCAACTTATACCGGCTAAACACAGGATCAACTTTATTTTAGCAGGCCTTATTGGTGGAAGTTCCGGTTATGTTTTGTGGATGAAACTTATCGGCCCAATTGTCTTACCTTAAAAGATGTTCATGAACATTCATTCTATCCGCTTAATTTTAGGCCATGAATAAGGCAGAAATCACTCAGGCTCATCAAATCATCCAAGCCCATATCCACCGTACTCCGGTTCTGACTAGCAGCTATCTTGATGAGTTAAGCCAAGCAAAACTGCATTTCAAATGTGAAAACCTTCAAAAGATCGGGGCATTTAAAATGCGAGGAGCAACCTATGCTCTTTCTCAACTTAATGCATCCGAACGACAGAGAGGTGTCATAACGCATTCTTCAGGTAACCATGCGCAAGCTGTGGCTTTAGCAGCCAAATTATTGGGCATTAAAGCTGTGGTCGTCATGCCCGAAAACGCCCCGAAAGTGAAAGTAGAAGCCGTAAAAGCTTATGGTGCTGAAGTTCACTTTTGTGAAGCCAATATTCAAGCAAGACAGGAAGCAGTAGAACGCATTCAGGCGAAAAACCATGCCCTGTTCATTCCGCCTTATGACCATCCGCACATCATCACCGGACAGGCCACTTGTGCGAAAGAACTCATTGAAGAAGTACCTGATTTAGATGCCATCATCTGCCCTGTTGGCGGAGGCGGCTTACTGGCAGGCACCCTCTTATCTGTACAGCATTTTGGAAATAATCTTCCTGTTTATGCCGGAGAACCCGAAGGCGCAAACGATGCCATTCGCTCATTGAAGAGCGGTCAAAGAGAAGTGAATGCAAACACCGATACCATTGCGGATGGCTTATTGACCAATCTCGGAGAGTTGAACTTCCAGATTATTCAATCCGCTGTGAAAGACATTATCGAAGTCACAGACCTTGAGATTAAAACGGCCATGCGATTCATCTGGGAGCGCATGAAAATCATCGTAGAGCCTTCTTGTGCGGTTCCTCTGGCAGCCATTCTAAAACAAAAAGAACTGTTCAAAGGACAAAAAGTCGGTGTTATACTAAGCGGTGGCAACGTTGACCTCGATGCTTATTTTAATTCCCTCTAGCCACTGGATTTGGGTTTATACCTTCCCTCCTTTTTGAGTTGCTGGACAATCATCCATTCCAATTGCCCGTTCGTACTTCGAAACTCATCAGCAGCCCATTTCTCAACTGCTTTCAGCACTTCAGGATCCAGTCTTAAGGCAAATGCTTTTTTCTTTGCCATACGCAATCTAGGCTTTTTCCAGAAGGACGACCATCTGTGCCCCTTGTGCACTTATGGAGATGGCCTTCCATCCTTGTAGAGACTCACTGTTCAGGCGCTCTTCAAATTTGGTCTGTGTCTCAAAAACACCCTTTTTTAATATTTTGTATTGTCTCATGCTCTTAATGGTTTAAGGTTCCTGTATTAATAACAGGAGAAGCATCTTTATCTGCACACAGTACGGTCAATAGATTACTGACCATGGCCGCCTTTTTCTCTTCATCCATTTCAACAATCTGTCTGTTGTTCAATTGATTCAAGGCCTCTTCTACCATCCATACCGCACCTTCAACAATTTTCATTCTTGCTGCGACTATGGCCGTGGCTTGTTGTCTTCTCAACATGGCACTGGCGATTTCCTGAGCATAAGCCAAATAACCGATACGCGCCTCTAAGACTTCTATCCCTGCTATTTCTAAACGCTCCGCCACTTCTCTTTCCAAAGCTTCATTGATCTCTTCCATGCCACTGCGTAATGTCACTTCGTTTTCATCGTCGAAATTGTCATAAGCATACATGTTGGCTAATTTTCTAACTGCTGCATCTGTTTGCACACGCACAAAGTTCTCATAAATGTCGACCTCAAATGCCGCTTTATAGGTTTCTCTTACCCGCCACACCAAGATCACACTAATGATAATGGGATTACCCAATTTATCGTTCACTTTTAAGCGTTCACTGTCAAAATTTCTGGCTCTAAGTGAAATTTTTTTGCGCACATAAAAGGGATTCACCCAGTAAAAACCATGCTCTTTCACCGTTCCCTTGTACTCTCCAAACAGGGTCAATACACGTGAACCGTTAGGATAAACAAAAAAGAAGCCGATGCACATGAAAAGATCAAAAAGTAAAAGAAGAGCAAACAAAGGATTGCGCAATCCGATAAAACCAAACAGACATAGCCCGAATATGAGCAATACAACCGTTAACATTAAATACCCCGAACTGGGTTTCGCTATTTTTTCTTCCATGATTATTTATTTTGATATTATTTTGATATCACAATAATACTAAAAATTTTAGGAAACTATATACTTGATTACACAAAATTTTATTTAATGGGCATTTTAGAAGCGCTTTCTTAGCGCTTTTTTTATTTCTTAAATTTGGGATGAAATAGTTACGCAAGCGCAAGTGTAGTTCCACTGTCGAAAACTGGTAATTTTTAACACATTATGGAACGCAACCTGCCAATGCTCTCGACATGAGCGTGGGCTGAAGTGTGTTTTAATGTGGGTATACCAGTGCCTCGACAGAGATATACTTGTAGTCCCATGCTCGCCATTTAGAACAGACCCTTCTTGGGACGGAAGGCTAAATGCTAAAGCCATGTCTCAAGAAACAAATTTTTGGTTATCACCATTCGGGAAATTATTAAGATGGACCTCTCTTGTGCTATTTATACCCCTACTATTTATTCTTTGTATTGCTTATAAAACTCATATCCATTCAATTCTTTTTAGCTATATCGCTTGTGCTATTATATCTAGGGAGTTAGGAGTATTATCATATAGAATAGCACCTTCAAAGAAGCTTTCTATTAAAGTGTTTGGTACAATAGTAGCACTATTGACATTTCTAACGGCTTATGGAACCCAAAAGGGAGATGAAGAAATTATGTGGTTATTGATCTTAACCGGCGCCTTCTACTTTATTGGAATGTGGATGAAGCATAATGGACTTAAACTTGATTCAGTATTTAAGTTATAGTTCTTTAAAGTGGTCAAATTCGACCACTTACTTTTCCTTTTTAGGATTGTAATCAAGTCCTTTCTTTAGACTCTGATCAAAAGAAGATAGTTCTTTAACCTCTTCTTTAATAGATTCCTTTGCTATAACTCTTTTAACTACCCTATCAAAATCAGATTCAAACTCTCTATCTTGAATCACTCTAAATTTTTCAAATTGGGATTCAGCAAATTTCTTAGCTACACTAGCCCTTACTTTTCCAGCATTATTAAGTAGATCATACTCATTAAATTGAAGGAAAGAATTTAGTTTATTAACCCAATCCTTCATTCTCATAGCTACATTCTTATTAGCTTGTAATTCTGCATAATCAAGATACATGTTTACCAATAGATTCAATTCGCTAATTTCATTTTCCTTAAGGTAATTCTTAGCAACAGATACATCAGACTTTAGAATCTTACCTCCACTCTTTTCATTTTTCCAGCTTGTAAGCCCCATATTTGGCTTAGATGCGTTAGCTCTAAGTTTTATTAATTCAGATGCAGTATGATGAGTTATAGCAAATTCAAGTTTATTCTGTACCGTAGCAAAAAAGTCCTGTGTTATTTTAGATTTAGGATCATAATCGATACTACATTGAGCATATATGTCTGTTATCTTCTGATAAAACCTTCTCTCAGAAGCTCTGATTTCTCGAACTCGTTCAACAAGTTCATTGAAGTAATCTTTTCCAAATAGTACCTTCCCTTGTTTCAGCCTATCATCATCTAATGTGAACCCTTTAACAAGATATTCTTTTAGTATTGTGGTGGCCCAAATTCTAAAAGAGGTTGCTTTTTGAGAATTTACACGATAACCAACCGATATAATAGCATCAAGGTTATAAAACTCAACTTGATATGTTTTCCCATCGTCTCCAGTTGTTGCATTTTTTGCAACAACTGATTCTTTATCAAGTTCTCCTTCATCAAAAATATTTTTTAGATGCCTAGAAATACCTGATTTATCCACATCAAATATTTCGGCCATTGACTTTTGTGTTACCCAAACTGTCTCATCTCCAAGTATTACCTGGACTCTTATATTTCCCTGATCATTATTGTAAAATAGAAATTGTGAAGTCTTTTCAATATCTGTCATCCTATTAGTTCTTTATAGGTTAGTCGATTTTCTAAGTTCGTTAAAAGTAAATTAAATCTATGAGACTAGGTTATGAATCTTGAATTGTATCTAAACACAAACTCGTCTATGTAATAATGTAGATGCTTCCGGCTTGTAAAGTGATAAATGCCGTAGATACCTCTCTTTAGTATCGCCCAAAATGACTCTATTGAATTCGTGTGAGCGCTCCCATCTACATATTGGCCGGCATTGTGTTTTACGGTGCTATGAGCATACTCCATTTTTAAACTTCTGTATCCTCTCCATTCATCGGTGTATATCGTGGCATCCGGCGAAATATGCTCTATGATTGGTGGTAATAAACAATACTCAGAATTGTTTCCAATATGCCGGACCCGTATTTCACCGCCTCTTTCAACCATTCCCACAACGGTAGATTTCCTATACTTGTCTTTGGTGTCAAAGTCTTTGTTCGCTCTTATAGCCTTACTCCTATTAGCCATCTTACCTCCTACATAGGTTTCATCTACTTCAACTTCTCCCTCTAGCTTATCAGAATCGTCTGGCAAACCAAAACAGTTTCTAATTCTCTGGAGAATAAACCATGCAGTCTTTTGTGTAACTCCTAGGTCCCGGCTTAATTGTAAAGAACTTATCCCCTTCTTATGTGATGTGACCAACCAAATAGCAATAAACCACTTCTGAAGCTCAACCTTAGTATTATCAAATAAGGTATTCGTCTTTACATTAAAATATTTCTTTGTGTTCTTGCATCGGTATTTATTGCCGGCGCATTTATAGACTTTTGATTCGGGATCAAATGGAGAAACCACATTTCCATCCCATCTGAGTTCAGTTAGATGATCAATACAAGCTTGCTCATTAGGAAAGGCTTTTAGTAAGTCTAAAATGCTGTTGAAGTCGGTGTTTATCATAACCTTTTGATTTACACCAACAAATATAAGTAGATAATTACACTAAATCAATATTATTTAGTGTAAAAATAGTATATAGTTTCCAAAATTTATTAATATGATAATAGCTTATGCGTAAGGTTTTTGTGCAACTAACTTGTGATACTAACAATACAGAAACACAAAGACAATAACCTTATATTCAATAATATATATAGATTATTTTATCTTGAAAAATTTTATTTGTTAGAAACTTTACGCAAAGTTTTGTCATAATATTATTACAAAACAAACTTTAGATTTATCTTTGAAAAAGGAAAGCCCCGAGTCGAAATAACTCGAGGCTTAGCAAAGCTTAACAGGTGGTTTCCTGCACTCTATATGGCAACATGCTACCTAAAGCTTACTTTGCCTTTACATCTTTATATAAAATTAGGAAGTTTGTCTTCCTTTTTTTCTTTTAGCCTTTCCGATTTATCAACAAATGAGCTTTAATTTTGTGAGGCTTTATTTATGATCTATCTGAAATAAAAATGAAGCCTTCCTTAACTTCGCGTCCATGAGCAGCATTAATCTCTCCCTATTCAAACACCAAACCCAATTGAGCGTGCGCTTTATGGACTTTGATGCCCTGCATCATGTGAACAATGCCCGCTACCTTAATTTTTTAGAAGAAGCGCGCATCAAATACTGTCAGGAGGTGCTTGATCTTTTTGTGGACATTGATAAATTCAATGTACTGGTCGCCAGAATAGAGATTGACTTTATGAAACCCATACTGTTCAACAGTCAATTGGTCGTCTATACCCGTATACCTAAAATCGGGAAAAAGAGTTTTGTGTTTGAAAGCGTGATCTGTGTGCAATTGCCGGATCGAGAATTGGTTGTTTCCAGAGCTTTACAAACTTTGGTCTGTTTTGATCCCATTACTAAAGAGAGCATCTTGGTGTCTGATGATATCCGTAAAAAGATAATGGACTACGAAAAGAATTTGGATGAATAAATTTTAAAAACTATCTTGATGCGGTAAAGTCATGAAATACCGCTGCCTGACATACCGTGAATTGGATTTGATGGATGCAGACTTCAGAGAATTTCTCTATCAAAACGGCACCAACAAATACGAATGGAACATTCTGAATGACCAATCTCATGTATTGGCCACCTTTCTTTTAGAAGAATACAGCGACCTCACTTTAGAAAAGGTATTGGATGGAGTGGAATACCTCAATTATTTTGCCGATAACGAATTGCTCTCCTATCAATTTGAGTCTCAATCTTACCATGTGATCCGTCTGAAATTTCAAAGTAATACTTCTTTAGACCATTCTGTTCAATCTCTGGCCGAATTGCTTCAGCAGGAAAACAATCAAATTCTAAAATGTTCCGAATCGGTGAATCCCTATCAAATTCCAAAAGCGCAAATGTGCTTTCAATTGATCGAACATGGCGCAAAAACAGCAGATCAAACCATCTATAAACAACTCAGTGAATTGAGAAAAATGCATCAGAATTGATGCTTTTGTTCGAGTGCTCTACAAAGCATTAACAGACCTCCAATGTCTTCTCCTTTTGTTTTGATGCCGTAATTGGCCAGCAGAAAAGGAACACTTTTGTCCAATTCTTCATTCGGGTAATAATTATCCCTCAGAAAATGCATGTATTTCAAACAAGTAAAGGCATTGAACTGCTTAAAAAACTCCAGGCTAAACTGCTTAAAATCGCCGCTTTTCTTTTGGGCTCTTCTGATGTAATCGATCAGGACTTGTTCATCCATAAAAGAAAGCAAACTACTTTCAAAGCGATAAGTTCCTTTATACCACTCTTCTATACCGGTAAAAGAGCGTTTTAAACATTGAAAGGCTTCCCATGCATAAGATAAATGGATGTCTCTACTTCCTTCCTGCATTTCCTTTATGGCTCTTCCCGTTCCAAAAGGCACCCGATCTGAAGCACGTGGAGAGGGAATGACTTTAGTCTCCGTTAAGTTATTGTGTTTGCCTAGGGCAATGAATTTTTGCAAAAAGTAAAAATCTTCACCCGCTTTTCGTTTATTCATTCCGCCCTGCTTCATGTAATCTATTGCTCTCACTGCCATTGACGAACCAATGGTGTGATAAGCAAAAGGCATCCCTGCATAAGCCAAGCCAAGAACATAGTACCTTAGATGCAATTCATAGGCTGCAATTCCTTCATAAATCTCTTCCTTAAATTCAGATCCCTCTATCGGGTGTTCATAATGAATGGAACAGGAAGCAATGGAAGAATGCGCTCTAAAATGAGACAATATACTCTGCAAATAATTTCGCTCACATTGACTATCCGCATCAAAGCATATGATCGGAGCATCCAAGTTATTTGCTTGCTCCAGACGAAAGGCGGCCTCATCCATGCCTATTTTTCTTGCTAAACCGACACCGGCATGTTTTTTTGGCAATTTTTCATCGAGCAAAAACACTCTATCCCTCAGTTGTTCTTCATGTGTGAAATCTTCTAGCTCCTTTTTAGAATATCTGTTCACCTGCTCTGCTGTCTGATCCTGAACTGCAGCATTAAACACAACAATAAGTTCAATATTTAGGTCTCTCAGTCCGGCATTGATCAATGATTTAATTGTGGGCAGAAGCGTTTGCTCTTTATGTGCAGGAAGAACAACAACGGCTTGCAGATCTTGGGATACAGCTTGATTGACTGAAGGTTGCTTAAAACCGAAGCGATTAAAATAGGCTTCAAACATCAAACTAAGAAATGACTATAATCGCTTGAAAACTTTTGTATTTAATCATTCCAGGTTTTTAGAATCTCTTCTTTTCTAAACCTGACCATTCGAACAATTAAATCTCCGGGCAAGTCCTGATTTAAAGGAAACTGAACAGAACCCTTTCCCTGTTTATAGGATTTCAGCTCTTCAGAAAAGGCACTCATTGTTGTTGGAAAAGGATAAAAGCCAATGAATTTCGCGTAGGCAGCCATCATTATTTGTTGATCTCTTTTTCCCTTTGGCACCAAGGTAAATGAGGGTACTTTATAATTCAGCATTTCAATGGCATCTGGTGCAGCTTTCTTAATCAAACGCCTTAATTCTTGCAACTTTTCTTGTGCCTCTATTGATTGATCAGCGATATAATCATCAATCGTTTCATAATTGGGCATTGCGCCTTTTTTCGCCATGTTTTTCTTTTTTATTGTTCCAAATTTAGTCCATCTGATTAGGGATACAGCCTCACTATCTCCCAATTTCTTTCTTGTCTGTTGTATTTAATTCTATCGTGCAAACGGTTTGGTCTGCCCTGCCAAAATTCAAAATCAATGACTTTTGCTAAATATCCTCCCCAGAAATCAGGGCGTGTCACTTCTTTCCCTTCAAATTGTTTTTCAATTTCTGCGATCCGTTCTTCCAGATGCGCTCTGCTTTCTAACTCGGTGCTTTGCTTTGATGCCCATGCACCTATCTGACTAGCTCTGGGCCTGGTAGTGAAATAATCATCTGATAGAGTTTCGCTCAGTTTGGTCAACTCTATCCGCATTCTGATTTGCCGGTCTAGTTCAGGCCAAAATAAAGTGGCCATTGCTTTGGGATTCTGTTCTATGTCTTTGGCCTTTTTACTTGTGTAATTGGTGTAAAAATGAAAGCCATTATCTACAATGTCTCTTATTAATAAAATGCGCGCATCAGGCCAACCCTCATTTTCCGTGGATAACATAAAGGCGTTTGCATCTTTTAACTCAGATTGGACCGCTTCATCCAACCATTGTTTTAGAAAATCAAAAGGGTTAGAAGGCGCTTCTTTAGGGTCTAATGTACCATAAGTGAAATCACGACGCAAATCGCGCATCTGTTCTCTGATTGTCTTAGTCATTTTACTATTTTTTTAACCGTTTTAAATACTTCTTCTGCTGTTATGGTTTTCATGCATACATTGTCTTTACAGGGTGAAAAACGATGATTAAAAACATTCACACATGGACTGCAAGCCAATTCTTTATATACAATGTGTATGTGTTCTCCTTTTGGTGCAAATAATCGAGGTGTTTCAGGCCCAAATAAGACCACCACATTCGTATTAAACATAGAGGCAAAATGCGCGGGGCCACTATCATTAGTGACTAAGACATTAGAAATATCATACAAGGCCATTAACTCATCTAAGGTCGTACGACCCGCGGCATTGATGATCAAATCGGAATTGATGCCCTTAATCAGCGTTTCAATATTTTGTCGCTCTGCTTCGACCCCCGTAAATGCAATTTGAGCATCGGGATAATGGCTTAGCAACATATCAAGAAGGCGTTTAAACTGCTCTAAAGGCCATTTTCTCAGTGGTAACATGTCACTGGCATTGGGATTGAGCAAAATAATCTTTCTCGATGGGTCTATTCCCAATTGCTGAATGACTCTTTGTTTTAAATCATCTGAAAGCTTAATTCTTGGCAACTCCGTTTTGAAATCATTTATCGGTGTTTTCAAACGAGGTTCATTTAAAGGCTCTTCTTCTAATGCAGCAACAAGCATTTTATAATAGGCTGAAACATGCACATACGGATTATAATGAATTTTATGCGTGATCAATGCACCCCGATAAGGGTGCTCACTTGTAAAGCTGTGCAAACCCACTCTTTTTTTTGCGCCACTTAAATAGGCAATTATTGCAGAAGCACGGGAGAAAAACTCCATGTCGACACAGCTGTCAATTCGCAAGCGTCTTAGTTGAAGAATGGCACGAATAAGGTCAGCAATAAATCCGGAAAAGGTATCTTGATCTATTTCTATTATGTTCTCTTCTTTTAAGATATTCAAGAGATCAAGTATTGGCCTGTTTTCTTTAAACACTAAAAAGTATACATTATCCCGACCATATTTATTAACCGCATCTTTCAGAGCTGTATAAGCCAATACAGAGGCACCTTGTTCTATCAGTTTAATAAAAAGAAGCTTTTGGGTGGCTTTATTTGAAGGCCGAACAAATCGAGTAAAGACACTAAAAAACCAACATAACAGGGTTCCCACCCTTCTGTCTATCCATTTTATCGTTTGTGGTTTCACTACTCGATTTTAAGGCCAAATTAACTATACTCTTAATGACATTCCTCGTCTTTTTCCATTTTTAATCTACAGATTAAGATGAAAAGTGTCTTATTGTAATTTAGAAAGGTTTATTCGTGTATTTTGATCCTTAGGATTGAGCTGTAAAGCCTGATTGTAATAAAGTCTTGCTTTATCGTATTGACCAAGATTGTGAAACACTGCTCCCAGATTGGCATGAGCACTGGCAAATTGCGCATTTACCTTTAAGCAACGCTCGAAGTAAGTCAATGCCGATTGAAAGTCCTTGTTTTGAAAGTGGATTACTCCGAGATTATTGAGAGCATTAATGTGTCGATCATCAATGCTTAATGCCTGCTCAAAAGCAAACTTGGCTTTCTCTTGCTGTGCAACACCCATGTAGGATACGCCCAGATTATACCAGGTATCTGCTACTTGATCGTATAATTTTAAACTCTGCTCGTACCACTTGATTGCCTCAAGAAATTGCCGCTGTTTTATTTGCGGATTTGGTGATGCTTCTGCTTCCGCCCGAAAGATAGAGGCATAAGCCGCCACAGCACGCGAATTATTAGGTGTCACTTCCATTCCGGCCTTAAACAAGGTATCATTGGATGCCCAATCTTTATTGCGTTCAATGGTTTTAAAACTCAAAAATATCAAAGGAACCAATGGTAAATAGTTCATTCTTTTGAGCTTGGCTTTTTTTATTGCAAATCCATTCTCTACTATAGCCTTGATTAAAAAGCCAATGGCCATAAACAATCCTATGGATGAAAAAAATAAAAAGCGTTCACCAAGTGTACAACCAATGAGAATAAAAAAGTTAGAGACAATTGAAAAACTGATGATGAAAAACAACCAGCCTGTGGCAATATGGCTTCTCTTCTTAAACACCATATATATTGCATAAACGATACTAACTAAAACCAATATGGTTGAAATTAATGCCCTTGGATCGCTTAAGCCGACTATTCTAAAGTAAGGTATACTGTAATCCCAAGCCAAGTCTTTAGGAAAGATGATTAGCTGAAGGTATTTCATTAAAATGAGCATTCCACTGGCCAAGTGCTCTTGCCAATTATGAGCCGCAGCCAGCGAATTGTTAATCACCGTCATTTGATCTTCAAATGCCAAATCATCTAAAACGCTTTTTCTAAGTAAAAAATAAACAGTTAAAGGAATAAGGAAATATGAAGTTTTGGTCAGGCTTGATTGGATATCCATTTTTCTAAAAACAAATAATACAAGTGGGACAAGTCCCAGGACAGTAATGGCCATCTCTTTACACAAAAGGGCCAAGAACAGAAAGCATAAAGCATAGCACAGTTCTTTACTTCGAGACCGATCTACCGAAATGAGTAAAAATTTTAGACTCAGCAATAAAAAGAGAGCGTGAAGTAATTCATCTCTGCCTTTTATGTTAGCCACCACTTCTGTATGAATGGGGTGCACCGCAAAAAGTAAGGCCATCCAAAAGGCCAGCCATGGAGATTGATCTCGAAACAAAAGCAAGAGAAATTGGTACAAGATCAAACAAACCAAACTGTAAATCAATACACCAATGACATGATGTGCTTTGGGATTATTGCCAAAAATCTGATGCTCTATGGCAAAGTTGGCCAATACCAACGGTCTATAAGACTGATCGTTCCGTTGATTAAATCCATAAAGGAATCCATGAGAAAATATATCTGTTAAACCGCCGAATCCTTTTTGAACAAAACTATTTTTCAGATAGACCACATCATCGTCTAATACAAATCCGTGATTAAAGGTATTTGAGTAGATCAGCATGGCAGAAAGACAAATGACAAGTGCTTGCCAGTTTTTTTTGATCAACTTTTAGAATTTAGACGATTAATGAAACATAAAAATAGAGAAATCCTATATTTGATTGGAATGAATTTATATCCTTTTAAACACTCCATTTCTGAACTGAATCATCTTGAGCCTGAAAGAGGAAGGTTGTTGATCGCCGAACCTTTTATGGAAGATCCTTATTTTAAGCGTTCAGTTGTTTTATTGGCTCAACATGATCAAGAAGAAGGTTCGGTCGGATTCATTATCAATCACTTGCTTGACTTAAACATTGGAGAAGTATTGCCGGAATTTAAAGATTTTGAAGCCAAAGTTTATCTTGGTGGTCCTGTTGAAGCACAAAACCTGTTTTATCTGCACCGTATTCCCGATATGCTTCCGGGAGCCAAGCATATTACCAGAGACCTTTACTGGGATGGAGATTTTGATGTTCTGAAACAACTCATAAAAAAGCAAAAGATCAAAGCCTCTGACATTCAATTCATTCTAGGCTATTCCGGTTGGGGAAAAAATCAACTGACTGAAGAGATCAAACAAAATTCATGGATCATTGAGAGTTTGAAAAAGCAGAAAATACTCAACAATGAAGGACTGAGCTTATGGAACAGCATCTTAAAAGAGGCCAAGCAAGAAATTGCTGTTATGGCTAACTTTCCTGAAGACCCCAGTCTGAATTGATAAAAGATCTTATTGAACGACAAAGCGTAGATGTTCACTACTTCCTTCGCTCTCTATTTTAAGGAAATAAACACCTTTTGCAAGTGTAATGTTTTCCAAAATATTTTTATTGAGAACATGTTCACCATCTATTGTAATCGATTGCTTCATTATCAAATCTCCTATATTACTGAAAATTTCAATTGTATAGTCTCCTGCTTCTATTGTTCTAAACTGTATGAATAATTGTTCTCCTCGTGTTGGATTTGGATAAATAACTACATCAAGAACGGAACGATCAAACTTCACCAATTTGACTTGAGATACAGAGCTCTTTCCATCAAAATCCACTTGTTTTAAGCGATAGTAATTCTCTCCGGTATATGGATAATGATCAAAGCTTCTATAATGTCTTCTTTCGTTAGAATTCCCTGCACCATTTACTCTTGCTATGGTCTGAAAATGGCCTTGCTCATCTAATTTCTGAATTTCAAAATAGTCATTATTGATTTCTGTTTCTGTTTCCCAATCCAATCGTACCGAACTTTCATGTTTTACTGCATCGAAAAACAAAAGCTCGATTGGTAAACCACCTGTGGCATCATCTGTATCTCTAAAGTCATATTCTCCATCTCCATCCGTATCAGGCGGGCTTGCAGTGGTTCCGCCATTATCCGGATCATAAAGGTCAACTAAACCATCATTATCTGTATCGTGGTATTCAGACTCATCCGGATCTAAGAAGTTGGGTATATTATCAACATCATCGTCTTCCATAAAATTAGGAATGCCATCAAAGTCTGAGTCTAATGCCACAACATAAAACAAGGCATTTCCTCCATCTAAAACAAATTGGACAGTTCTTGCTATAATATCATTCAAAGCATCAGCATCTTCATCATCATCGAAGCCTTCTGTATAATCGGGTGATCCATCACCATCGGAATCACTGTCTAAATAATCGGGCTCTCCTGCTCCATCATTATTGCTCAAAGTAATTGGTGTTCCATTTGAACCTCCATCTACATTGCCATCGTATTCATCATCCCATCCGTCACCATCTATATCTGTATTATCCGGTGCTCTATAACCTAGTGTTGTCTGTCCTTCTAAGTTATCCAATAATCCATCACTGTCAGAGTCGATATCTATTCTGTTTTCAAATCCATCGCCGTCAGAATCATTATCTGCCAAAGCTGTACCCCCGTCATCTGAATCAAAAGTATCTGCCCATCCATCACCGTCGGTATCGGTATCATCGTCCACTCTACCGTCACCATCTGCATCAACTCCTCCGGCCTCAATGATGTCTGCAATACCGTCATCATCAGAATCTAAATCACAAGAGTTTGGAATTCCATCACCATCTGAATCGGTAACATCAGATTCATCCACATCCAATATCCCATCATTATCATCATCGATATCAAATTCATCGGCTACTCCATCTCCATCTTTATCATTGATTTCTCTCCAATCTCTTTCAGCAGTACTCCCTTGATCCAGATTAGGGAATGAACCTGAAGACTGACCGCCGTTGGTAATGTTTGTTGTATTATTGAGCCCCACAACATCATCGTATGCGTCATCTAAGCCATCATTATCCGAATCACTACCTGTGGGAGTAGTATCTGCTGTTCCGTCATTATCCGTATCCCAGCCTTCTATTGCATCAGCCTGTCCATCATCATCTGAATTGGTATCGATATAATCAGGAGTTCCATCGTTTTCTGTATCTACCGGAACGGTTAAACTATTGCCCTCATCAGGATCAAAATTATCATCAATTCCATCGCCGTCGCTATCCGTTCCACTTGGACTGATCAAAACTCCTGAAGCCTGTGACTCAATAATGTCCACAATGCCGTCATCATCAGCATCGATGTCTATTCGATTTTCTAAGCCATCACCATCTGTATCCGGATCGGCTAACTCTGTTCCACCATCAGAAGGGTCAAAGGTATCTGCCCATCCATCTCCATCCGTATCCGTTTCATCATCTACTATTCCATTTCCATCAACATCAACACCACCTGCCTCAACAATATCAGGAATACCATCGCCATCACTATCTAAATCAAATTGATCCGGAATGTTATCATTGTCTGTATCACATATAATTGAAATTCCACCCTCATCAAAATTTAAAGGATTATCCATAGTTACAACAAATGAATAAGTTCCTGCAGCTAAGGTTACTGTATCTGAAGTATATGTCCAAGCTGTATTATCACTTGTTGTAATTGTGCCTGAAGAAGCTTGAACAGCTCCAGCAACTCCTGTTCCTGCCAATATTTCAATTTCCCCATTCCCTGTACCTCCGTCCCTAGCAGAGAAATATCCTTCATAAAACACTTGCGAAGTACCTGAAATTGTAAACGTTTGATAAATCTGACCAGAGCCATTTATATCAAAATAATTACCTGCATCTCCTCTTGCATCAAATTCAGGTCCTCCTATACCGTATGACCCGCCACCGGGACCATCTACAGCGATTACATTAGTTCCTCCTGAAGTTAAAACCCAAGGGGCTATTGAAACCCCAAGGTTATTTGCATTTAAATTATTTACACCTGGAATTCCCTCGAATCCCCCTTCAAAAATCACACTACCTTGACATTCATCAACATCTAAGATTCCATCGTTATCGTCATCAATATCATCTGAATCGACAATTCCGTCTCCATCAAAATCTTTGTCCTCTCTCCAATCTAGCTCAGAGGTTCCGATGATATCTAAGTTTGGGAAAGAGGCTGAAGTTTGCCCACTATTAGTTACATTGGTTGTATTATTCGGTCCAACAATATTGTCAAAATTATCATCCAAACCATCATTATCAGAATCCGATCCGGCAGGCGAAGTATCTGCTACTCCATCATTATCGGTATCCCAGCCTTCTAATAAATCACTGTCTCCATCATTATCCGTATCCGTATCTAAATAATCAGGGTTGTCTGTTCCATCTGTATTTTCAGGATCAGTAAGTGTATTGCCACTGTTCGGGTCAAAAGCATTGTCTATTCCATCTGCATCATCATCTAAACCTGTCGGTGTAATTAAAGTACCGGAGGGTTGAGACTCAATGATATCAATAATTCCATCATCATCAGAATCGATATCAATTCTATTTTCTAAACCATCTCCATCTTCATCACCATCGGTTAGAGCTGTTCCTCCATCATCAGAGTCAAAAACATCTGACCAGCCATCTCCGTCCGTATCAGTAAAAGCACCATCTACCACTCCATTTCCATCAACATCAACCCCTCCTGCTTCTATAATATCAGCTATTCCAT
>CAYULW010000001.1:0-735203 GCA_964445815.1 uncultured Flavobacteriales bacterium | reverse complement strand
CCGCTTTTCTTTTTAGTCTTTCTTCTTCTTGCTTACTATTGCCACCACAGGCAGCCATTCCGATTATTATAAATGCTAGAGCTGTATAAACTAACTTTTTCATGTTTTTTTAGAATTAATTATATGCCAAAAGTAGAGTGTGAAAAAAGCTTAAAATATGATAGATGTCATGTTTTAGAAATAAAAAAGACCTTATTATCCTTAATATTGATAATCAAGCACATACAAGTCAAAAAAAAATTATCTTTTAATAAATTCTTTTGCTCTCTTATTTCTTATCCTTTCAGATAAGCTGTTTCTTATTGACATCTTGATAAATAAAGCAAGAAGAGATCTGTCTTTGAACATCCACCTAAAAACAACCACTAACAAGTGAGGCCAATTAAAAAAAGAATCCATAATCTCCTTTCGTGCGATTAAAGCTTCTTGGTGGGTATAATTCTTGAATATAGTTGTAGGAATATCTTTTCTTAAGGAATCCCAATTACTAGTTGTTCTGCCCTCTTTTTCAAGTTCTTTATGCAAAATAGTTCCGGGCCAGGCCGTCATGAAAAAAACTCGAACAAAGTCTGCCTTTATTCTTTTTAGATCTCTGATAAGCCTTTTGTGGTAATCATTCATTTGATTGTCCATGCCGAGTATACAAGAAGCTATTACTGCAATCTTTTGTTTATGGATTTTTTCAATTGCTGCTTTATAGTCAACACCAATATTGTGTTTCTTTTTAATACTTTTTAGACTTGAAGGATCAGTTGATTCAAATCCAATAAACACAATTCTACAACCAGCAAGATACATCAATTTCATCAATTCAGGATTTTCGGCAATGTTTATGGATGCTTGACAACCCCAATAAAAGGAATAGTTGCGCTTTATCATTTTGGATAAAAGTGATTTTCGGTCATCAATGTCACGTTTTGAATAGCCAATAAAATTCTCATCCGTAACAACTACAATCTTGCTGTCCTTTATTGAATCAAAATCCTCTAAAACAGTTTCATGAGGAATGATTCTAAATTTTCTGTTTTTATAGATAGTTAGATAGCAAAAAGAGCAAGAATATGGACAACCTCTTGAGGTCATAATGGAGGGATAATGGTAGTTTGGGTGTATTAAATCTCGTCTTGGTATTCCAATACTTTCTAATGAAACATTCATTGCTCCATGATAAGTAGATTTAGACTGTCCCTTTTCAAAGTCTTTCAAGAACTCTTTCCAGGGTGTTTCACCTTCCCCAAGAATCACTGTATCAAAGTGTTGAAGTGCTTCTTCAGGAAGAGAAGTAACATGTGCACCACCAATTACTGTTGCAATTCCTCTTGATCTCAATATGTCACCAATTTCATAGGCTCTATTTATTCCAGATGATAAGCTCGAAACAGCTACTAAATCAGCTTCAACAGTTTGAGGATCAATGTCATTTCCAACATACTCATCATATAAACTGATTTTGTAATACTCAGGTGTGTGCGTAGCAAGATAAGCCAACGCTAGTGGGCTGTATAACATTTCAGTCCCTTCGTTTTCCTTTACAAGAGAAGGATAACACATGGCTAATTTTATCATTTTTTAGTCAAAGATTATTCATCAGAATCAGTGGAATATAAACTCTCAATTCATTCAAATCTTGAATTGAAACTGATTGAGTCAATTAAATTGTAAAGGGTTGCAAAATAGATGGCTGCTATCTTCTGTGCTATGATTTAAATCATACGAACACAGGTTATAGTTCCTACAGTTAAAAAAAGACGTTTAAAAAGCAGATAGTCTTTCATGATTATGATTCACATCATAATTTATAGATAATATGATTAGCACATTTGCCAGTCAAAAAACAATATGAATATTAATCAACAGTCATGGGCTGAGCCCTATAAAATCAAGATGATTGAGCCTGTCTACGTCTCATCAAGAAAACAGCGTCAAAATGCCATCAAAAAGGCAGGGTATAATACTTTTCTGTTGAAATCAGAAGAAGTCTATATCGACCTACTTACAGATAGTGGAACATCTGCAATGAGTGATCGTCAGTGGGCAGGAATGATGGTAGGAGATGAATCTTATGCAGGAAGTAGAAACTTCTTCAATTTAGAAAAAGCTATACAAAAACATTATGGGTACAAATACTTAGTTCCAACCCATCAAGGAAGAGGAGCAGAACATATTATTTCTAGGATATTAGTCAAACCAGGAGATTACATACCAGGTAATATGTATTTTACAACTACTCGATTGCATCAAGAACTTGCCGGTGGGACTTTTGTCGACGTTATTATTGATGAAGCACATGATCCGCAAAGTGAATATCCATTTAAGGGCAACATTGATTTGGACAAGGTAGAGTCATTAATTAAGAAGCACGGAGCAAAGCGGATACCATACATATCCGTTGCGACCACAGTGAATATGGCAGGAGGACAACCTATCTCATTAAAGAATTTAAGAGAATTAAGAGCACTTACTTACAGACATGGGATTAAGATCATTCACGATATGACCAGAGTGGCTGAGAACGCTTTTATGATACAACAATTAGAGGATGGATATAAGAATCATTCAGTTGCCGACATCGTAAGAGAAGTTTGCTCTTTAACTGACGGAGCCACCATGAGTGCAAAGAAAGATGCAATGGTAAACATTGGCGGATTTCTAGCTATAAATGAAGAGGAAATATATGAAGAGGCTAGAAATCTTGTAGTAATTTATGAGGGTTTGCACACCTATGGGGGGCTTGCCGGTCGTGATATGGAAGCTATGGCTATAGGAATAAAAGAATCCGTTGACGATACCCACATTAAGGCAAGGGTTGGACAAGTACATTATTTAGGTGAAAAGTTGAATCATTCAGGAATTCCCATTGTGCATCCGCTCGGAACACATGGTATTTTCATAAATGCAAGGGAATATTTACCCGATATCCCCCAGGATTGCTTTCCAGCACAGGCCTTAGCAGCAGAAATATATATTGATTCGGGTGTAAGAACCATGGAAAGGGGAATTGTTTCGGCAGGTAGAAATCAAAAAACGAAAGATCACTATTATCCAAAACTTGAATTGGTTCGTTTAACCATACCTCGAAGAGTATATACTCAAGCACATATGGATGTAGTAGCAGAATCAATTGCAAGAGTTTATGAGAAGCGGAAAAAAATAAAAGGACTAAAAATGATTCATGAGCCTAAATATTTAAGGTTTTTTCAATCTAGGTTCGAAAAAATAAAATAACACCATGACTTTTAAAACAATTATTGAACCCTTTAAAATAAAGAGTGTAGAACCACTTCACCTTTCAACGGAATTGGAAAGAAAAGAGTATTTAAAACGGGCTCATTATAACACTTTTCTATTGAGATCCGATCAAGTTATTATAGACTTATTGACTGATAGCGGGACTTCAGCAATGAGTTCAAAGCAATGGGCCGGTATTATGGACGGTGATGAAGCTTATGCAGGGTCACACTCTTGGATAAAAATGGAGCAATCTGTAAAAGCTTTAACAGGGTTTGAATATGTTTTACCTACACATCAGGGAAGAGCAGCTGAAAGAATAATCTACGGGCATTTAGGAGGAGAAGGCAAAATATTTATTAGTAACACTCATTTTGACACTACACGAGCAAATATTGAATCTTCAGGTTCCCAAGCAATTGACATTCCGATAAAGGAAGGACTTGACCCATCCTTGGATTATCCTTTCAAGGGAAACATGGATGTTAACAAACTGAACGAACTGATTCAAGAAAAGGGAGCAGAAAACGTAGGAGCAGTAATTCTTACAGTGACAAATAATAGTGGAGGCGGGCAACCGGTTAGCATTGCTAATACAAAAGCTGTTAGTGATATGTGTAAAAAGCATGGTGTGCTATTCCTCTTGGATTGCTGTCGAATTGCTGAAAACAGCTATTTCATTAAACAAAGGGAGGAAGAGTACAACAATTGGACGTATAAAGAAGTAGCAAGACTAATGTTTTCGTTCACTGATGGTGCAATTATGAGTGCAAAAAAAGATGCATTGGTTAACATGGGGGGATTCCTTGCTTTAAACGACAAAGAAATTGCCGAGAAATGCACCAATCAATTAATTATTACAGAAGGTTTTTCTACTTACGGTGGATTATCCGGTAGAGATATGGAGGCAATTGCTATAGGCTTAGAAGAAGTGTTTGATGAAAACTACTTGAATTATCGAATAAAAAGCACTACTTATTTGGGGGAAAAATTGCGTCAAATGGGAGTACCAGTGATGTATCCAATCGGAGGTCATGCCGTTTACATTGATGCAAAAGCCTTCTACCCAGAAATCCCAGTTGAGCACTATCCCGGACAAAAATTAGTCTGTGAATTATATAAAAAAGGAGGCATAAGATCTGTAGAGATTGGATCAGTTATGTTTGGGAAGTATGATGACGATGGTCGGCTTATTCCGGCAACAATGGAATTGGTGAGACTTGCCATTCCTAGAAGGGTTTACACACAAAGTCATATTGAATATGTTTTAGAGGTATTTGAAAAGCTTTTGTCAGAGAGAGAAACATCAAAAGGGTTTAAAATCACTAAGGAATCTCAATTTCTAAGACATTTTACGGCTCACTTTGAACCTATTTAACTATGTAGTTCATAAACATCTATGAGGTAGATCATATTATAACTAAAGAAGAGCCAATAATTTCGTTGACCAAGCTAAAGGAGTAAACTAATAATGAGTAAAAAAAGAGCGAGCCATATATTTCATATCCCTGTAATGGGAATAGGATTCACAGTGGACACCCCGATTAAAGTAGCACACTTTGGCATTTCATCTTCAATTTCTATAATGCAGGATGAGTTATTAGAGTTGATGAGGGAACACTATTGTAAAAAAACGGGGCGACCTTTTCAACCCATTACAAAAAGCGAGGAAGATTATAGAGCAAAACGAATAACGGCATATCTTAACCTTATTAGAAAGATAGTACATGAGAAATTCTTCAAAATTCATGAAGAGTCCTTTAAAAAGGGTAAAGATATTCGTAGATATTTTGAATTACTTCCAGAAAATTCAGAAGTAAAATGCTTGTATAAGAAAATGCTTGACACCAAAGGAATCATGAAGGTTTTCTATCAGAAGCAATTAAGAAGTGCGATGAACAAAGGATCAATTGATGTTAATATCATGACCAAAGTAGATCGTCCTAACTATTCTAAGGGCAATGAACCACTTCCAAAAGAATACTCGGATGCCATGGCAGCTTTAAGAGGCTTTGCACAGAGTGAATTGTCTTCTTCCATCATATTTTCGGCAGGGTTAAATCCCCGTTTATACACATATCTAGAAGAGTTTGATGATTTTTTTCCAAACCATAAAGGTTACCTCAAAAAGAAAGTAATCCTAAAAGTGAGTGATTACAGATCTGCTCTAATTCAAGGAAAGTTTTTAGCAAATAAAGGAGTATGGGTTTCAGAGTTCAGGGTAGAATCCGGTTTGAATTGTGGAGGCCATGCATTCCCAACTACGGGAAACCTCTTAGGCCCCGTTTTAGAAGAATTTAAAATCAATAGAAAGCAGTTGTTGAATGAGCTGTTTAATATTTGTAATGATGTCCTAGAAAGAAAGGGTAAGAATCTTTTTCGTACTGTTCCTGATATGATGATTACTGTTCAAGGAGGAATTGGGACTCATGCTGAAGACAAGTTTCTAAGAGAGTATTATGGAATTGATAAAACAGGTTGGGGAAGTCCTTTTCTATTAGTGCCTGAAGCGACAAATGTTGATGAAGCAACATTAACTGCCTTAACCAATGCTCAGCCTAGAGATTACTTTCTTAGTAAAGCTTCTCCACTCGGAGTTCCGTTTAATAATTTCAAAAAAAGCTCTTCTGAACAACAGAGATTGAAAAGAATAGAGAAAAATAAACCGGGAAGTCCATGCTATAGAAAACATTTGGCTTCCAACACAGAGTTTACAAAAAAACCGATTTGTACCGCCTCAAGAAAGTATCAAAAGCTTAAAATAAAAGAATTGGAGAAGAGTGATTTGTCAGAAGTGGTTAAAAATAACAAGATCAATGAAGTATTATCAAAAGATTGTTTATGTGAAGGTTTATCAACCGTTTCATTATTAAAAAATAACCTTCCTACCCAATACAAGCAAAAAGCAGTCACCATTTGCCCAGGACCAAACCTTCGCTATTTCTCATCGGTTTTCTCACTTAAAGAAATGGTTGGTCATATATATGGAAGAAATAGTATCCTTAATACAGTCAATCGAAGCCACATGTTTATGAATGAGCTGAAGATGTATGTTGATTATCTTAAAAATGAAATTGAAAAAGAGGTTAATCTTTCAGATATCAGACGATTAAAATATCTACAGACTTTCCAAACCAACCTGCTTAACGGTATCAAGTACTATACAAGATTGCTTCCTCAGTTTAATGAAGAGAGTGCGGAGTGGAAAAAAAAGATGAGAAGTGAAATGGAAGAAATCAAGAAATCAGTAAATGAATTCTATTCTCTAAAGAAAAAGCTGCACATCATACAAATATTTTAAAATGATAAACAATGGAGATCAATAAAATACTAGAAAAAGGAGTATCCTATGAAGCCTTTTGTTTAATTTCAGAAAGGATAGCAAAAGCGAAAGATAATAATGGAGTTGATAAAGATTCAAAAACACGATTATTGATAAGCAGAAATCTAAACACCATGGAAAAAGTGCTAAAAGATGTAACAATTCCATTTAGCTTATTCAATGGTATAGCAAGTAATACTCAACAATTTCATTGGTTAGTAATTGCAGAGCCATGGTGCCAAGATACTGCTAATGTTTTACCAATTCTTTATAAGCTTTCTGAGGTGAATGAAAAAATCGAACTCAGAATTATTTTTAGAGATGAGCAACCTGAGGTTATGGACCAATTTCTTACCGACGGAAAGAGAGCAATTCCTAAATTAATCTGTTTCGACCAAGACCATCATATTGTCGGGGAATGGGGGCCGAGGCCACTAGTTTTACAAAAGTTTATTGACAAGATTAAGACAAATTCTACTATTTCTTCAGACGAATTGAAAATGCGGATTCATATATGGTACCATACAGACGGTGGAACCGCAATATTTAACGAATTAGAAATTGCTACTACCACATGGTTTAAAAGAGTTGGGGTGAATTCACTTTGATTCAGTGCAACTGTGGAGTAAGGGATGGTGTATCGTTCTTATAGAATTTTCGCTCTATAACTTCACCTTTCTCACTCCATTTAATGAAAAGACCTTCTAACTGATCATTTTTATAATGAGCTTCAGTAAGTTTATTTCCCTGCTTATTGTAAGTTATCCATATGCCTTCCCTCTTTCCATTAACAAAGTATCCCTCCATTTTTTTATTTCCATTTTCGTAATACCAAACCCATCGTCCTTCATTTTTCCCATTCAAAACAGCACCTGTTCGCTTGATCTGTCCGTTTACATAACTGTTTTCTGAAGACTCTCCCATAAAAAACTGAGTAACAACTAACAGAATAATTATTATTGCTGTTATTATTTTGTGATAACTGTTGTAACTAAACAGAGCCATTTTCTGCTGATTTAATCATCAATCATGTCTTGCTCCCTTGAATATTCTGAAAATGTGGAGCAATGAGGGGAATAAAGCCTCCATGCTTTCATGGGCCCCTTTTGTCGATCCGGGTAAAGTCAATACCAATGAATTTCCCATTGCTCCGGCTATACCTCTCGATAACATAGAGTATGGAGTTCGTTGTTGACCGTAATTTCTAGCCGCCTCCATAATTCCAGGTATTTCCCTATCCAATAATGGAGCGATTGCCTCAGGACTCACATCTCTAATCGACAGACCTGTACCGCCTGTAAAAATAATGAGATCCATGTTCTCTTTACTATAGCTAATCGCCTTATCTTGAATGAGATCAACCTCATCAGGAATTACCTCATAATTACTAATTTCTACTTCGCACTGCTTCAGCTTATTAATGATTGCTTTTCCCGCTTTATCTTCCTTAATTCCTGATGAAATGCTATCAGAACAGACAATCACTGCTGCTTTTAGGTCTTTTCTAAACTTGTCTTTAAAGTCTGATTTACCTCCCTCTTTTTGTAACAGCTTTATAGAATGAATCTCAACGCCCTTATCTATTGGTTTAAGCATGTCATACATCGTAAGGGCCACTACTGATGCTGCATGCATTGCTTCCACCTCCACACCAGTCTTATAGATGGTTTTTACCTCAACCTTTATTTGTATTTCTAACTCCTCTATGGAATAGTCAATTCCGGTATATTCAATGGGCATTGGATGACAATCGGGAATAAGATTGGCCGTTTGTTTAATCCCTAAAAGACCTGCAGCTCTTGCAATTTCCAATATATTACCTTTAGGAACTTGATTGTTTTTGATGCAATCAATTGTTTCTTTTTTGCTCACCTTAACAGTAGCTTCTGCTTGTGCTACCCTAAGAGTATTGTATTTGTGAGTAATGTCTATCATCTTATTAAAATTGTTAGAGGCAGTATTTCAAAAACTTCTTTTCATAAAGCATTATGCCTTCCATTTACTTTTTAATGATTTACCTTCCATTGATAACTTTCATCTTCAAATAATTCCTTTCCAAATATGGGAGCTTTCGCTTTTATTTCTTCCACAATAAATCGAGAAGCTTGATAAGAAGCATCTCGATGCGGGGATGAAACAAAAACGAAAAGACAAATCTCTCCTGCTTTTACAATACCTAAACTGTGGTAAATGTGCAAACAGCTAAGTTCAAATTTTTCAAAAGCCTCTTCTCTAATTCGTTTAATTTCTTTTTCTGCCATATCCTCATAAGCTGTATAGTCAATGGCAGTTACCTCCTTGTCATCTATCTTATCATTTCTTACCTGCCCAAGAAATATATTATGTGCTCCAATGCTTGTTTTTGATTGGTGTTTGGCGATAGAATCCGCAATAAATTGCGAATGGATAGGACCATCTGTAAATGCTGTCTTGTTCTTCTTTTTTCCAAGTTCCGTGCTCATACTATTTCTGTGTTTGTAGTTATCAATTGTGATTCATACTCTAAAAGTGCATCAACACCACCATCTAAATTGTATAAGTTGGTAAATCCCCAAAGTCTTTGTAATTGAAGTATAGCGTTTTTACTTCTAACGCCCGACTTACAAAAGAGAATTACAGTTTTATCTCTACAGATCGCTTCATGCCTTTCATTCAGTTCCCTTAAGGGAATTGAATGAACTTCCAATCTACCAGCCTTTGGCTGTTCATGTCTTTCTCTAACGTCAATCAGTTGAATCGATTTTGATGAAGTAAGCAATTGATGAAACTGTTCTTTGGATAAAGAATTAACCGCTTTTGTTTTATCACAAGTTATCTCGTCATAAGACAGCTGTAAACCTTTAGACCTAACTCTCTCAATTTGTTCTTTATTGGGCTCTAAATTCATAATCGCTGATGAATTATTTTGACTATTGACGAGAAGCAATTTGCCAGAAAGTACCTCTCCAAAACCCAAGATTATCTTCAATACTTCATTCGCTTGATATGTTCCAATAATACCAGGTAGTACTGCTAACACTCCAGTTGCAGAGCAGTTTTTTGTTCCATTTTGCTGCAAAGAATTGGGAAACAAGCAACGATAACATGGCCCTCCTTGGTAGTTAAATACGGTGACTTGACCTTCATATCGATAAATGCTTCCATATACAATCGGTCTTTTTGCTAAAATCGCTGCATCATTTATCAAGTATCTAGAGCTAAAATTATCGGTTCCATCAACAATAAGGTCATACTTCTCAAATAGAGCTATCACATTGTTTTTATTCAGTTTAAAAGGAAAGGCGATAATTTCTACAAATGGATTAATTATTTCCAATTGGTTCTTTGCAACAATCGCTTTGTTTATTCCAATATGAGATTGATTAAATAAAATTTGACGTTGTAAATTACTTTCATCTACAATGTCAAAATCAACAATTCCAATATGTCCTACTCCGGCTGCGACAAGATATTGTAGAACAGGACAACCTAGGCCTCCTGCACCGACAACCAACACCTTTGAGTTCTTCAATTTTAGTTGACCTTCATAGCCGATTTCGCTTAATAAAATATGACGGCTATAGCGTTTCTTTTCTTCTTGTGTTATCATCTTTTCACCTTTAATCAGCCTCCTGAAAAAGGAGGCAAAAATGCGACTTCATCTTCCTCCTGTAATTCAATGGTTTTATTCAACATTGTTTGATTAATTGCTAAACGATAATCCACCGTACTCAAGCTATGATACTTCGCTCCTAAGAATTGACAAAGGGTATTGGTGTTAATTCCATATTCTACCCTTACTACCTCTTCGGTTGTTCCTGCAACCTCAGCAACTTCTCCAAAATATTTAAGTTTAATTTGCATAACTTTCAAATTCTTTAATCGTGTTGATATTCGCTAATAATTCTTCTTCAAAGAAAGGCAGTTGATGATCAACTAATAGCCGTTTTGCATCTATCAATTCAATCGCCTCTTTAACCTTCAATCGATTCTGCTTAAGCTGTTGACCAAACGCATTCAGACAATTCTTTCTATATACCGCAGTAAGTGGATAAAGCCGTTGATTATCATATGGAATCACTGCCTCTTTTTCGCTTAAGTGAGCAACTAAATGTTTGTAAAATGCAGTACTTAATTTTGGACTGTCACAAGTAATAAAAAGGTTTACCTCTGTATCTGATAAGCTTAAGCCGGTATATATGCCGGCAAGTGGCCCCTTATTCTTGATCAGGTCAGAAGATATTTGATAAGGTAAACTGTGATAAGCAGAATTATTTGATAAGATGATGACATTGGTGCATAAAGGTGCAAGTACATCATGAGCATGCTCAACCATTCTTTTTCCATTTAAGCTCATAAGCCCTTTGTCACTTCCCATCCTGCTGCTTTTTCCTCCTGCAAGAACAAAACCGGTATATTTTACTTTAGTATCTATCATCAGTATTTTTCTTTCAAGGATTCAAATTCTGACTTCAAAAATTGTTGACAGTTCTTATTCAACTCCTGATACAATACAATGGCTTTTTTGCCCTCCTCTGTTAATTTAGAACCTCCTCCTCCTTTCCCTCCGGAAGTTTTTATTACCAATGGCTTATCGGAAGAAGTATTCATGGATTGGATCAATTTCCAAGCTTTTAAGTATGACATCTTCATTGCATGTGCAGCCTTTGTAATTGATCCATGTGCATCTATTTGCTTCAGCAACTGAATGCGACCCTCACCAAGAAAAGTTCCAGCTTGATCAACAATCCAAACTCTACTTCTAACTTGAAATGAAACCTTACTCATAGCGTTATATTATTTTAGATACAACGCTCAATATTAGAACCTATTCAGGATTCAAACTATGATCTAAATCAGCTTTTAAAAATTAAACTCTAGGAAGCAGATAGGTTGCTACCTTTTCTCCCTTCCTCACTTCATTTTGGTGGGATGGGAGGTATATTAGTGCATTTGCCACTGCAAAAGTGTGGAGCATTGCTGAGCTTTGGCCCTCTAAAACTTCCACTTTTTCCCCAACAGCCATGGCCTTTAGAAAAAGTGCATGGTCTCCTTTCTTTGAGTAATCGTTGTTTAATACTAGCTCTATTTTTTCTAATGTATGGGGTGATTTACCATGTTTCAGTTGAATATATGGAAGAACATAGTGATAAAAACAAGATAAGGAAGCAGAAGGATTTCCGGGTAAGGCAAAGACTCTACAATTCTCCTTTTTGCCAAAAAAAAGAGGTTTTCCTGGCTTCTGTTTTACCTTGTAAAAAATTTGCTCAACTCCTAACTCCCCCAATGCCTGTCCAATAAAATCGTAATCCCCCACCGAGATTCCGCCTGAGAGTACCAATACATCAACACTGTTAAGAAGTCCTTTGATGCATTCAATTGTAGAATTTAAATCATCCTCTACATACTCGACATCAAGTAATTCTACCCTAAATTGCCTGAAAGCAGCAACTAACATGGAAGAATTGCTTTCAAAAATTTGTCCGGGCTTTAGTGCATTTCCAGCTTTAACTAATTCATTTCCTGTTACAATGAGTCCTACTTTTGGCTTTGAAAACACCCTAACCTTGTCAATTCCTAAACTGCTTAAATAGCCAATTCCTGCAGGATTTAATACAGTTCCTTTTGCAAGGGCAAGCTGATTTTTAGAGACTTGCTCCCCAATCAACCTTATATTGCTGCCCATTGCAATATCTTGTTGGATCACTACTTCTGCCTCTTCAACTTCGGTCATTTCTTGCATAACAACAGCACTAACTCCTTTTGGAATCATAGCTCCTGTGAAAATTCTGACCGCTTCTCCTTCTTCCAACTCAATAGTAGAAGTATCTCCTGCCTGAACTTCACCTATAATTTTAAATCGATTGGTTTTAGTCGTTTTTAAATGAGCTATGGCATAACCATCCATTGCCGATTGATTAAATGGTGGCAGGTCAATCGGTGCTTTAATGTCCTCAGCCAATACATATCCAAGGCTTTTTTCTAGTTCTTGGCTAATACTTGTTAAAGGTGCTACATTCTTTTCAATCAAGCTGATTGCTTCCTCTACTGATATCATATCTGAATTCTCTTTTCAACTTCAAAATTAGAAATAAGAGAACAACCATAATTTAAATCGTCTACATTTGTATGTAATTTAAATTAAGCCGGCATGGGTTGACAAATTTAACTATTGCACGCAAGAAATGTATCCATGAAATATAGAATTAAATTCACTTTGCTTCTCCTATCGATCATCTTTGTTGCTAAGTCTTGTATTCAAAACAAAGGAGAAAAGGTCGTAGTAAATGAAGTTGAGGAAGGAACACTAAATCCCAATGGAGACAGTGAATTAGCCCTTTTAATGCGTGCCATCTATTCAGAAACGGAGCAGGTTAAAAAGCAAATTGAAGAAGGTACTCCAATAAAGTTAAGTGTAGATTATGCGAACATATTGAAGGCAGAAGCTACAGAACCCGAGAAAGCTGCTTCTTCCGAATTTAAAGCTTTTGCTAAAGCATACATTCACTCAGTTGATTCTCTGCGTGATGCCAAACCTACAGAAGCTATTAAATCTTATACAAAGATGCTCAACAACTGCATGACTTGCCACAAAGCCTTATGTCCGGGTCCTCTTAGTCGGATAAAAAAACTGAAGCATTCTTAAGATCAATGCTTCTATGTTCCATTCTTGATTGATTCTCTTACCATCTTATAATTTGGATTAATTCTAAATAGCGAATTAAATTTGATTCAAGTATCTAATTATTAGTCGCTTGCAATTTTTTATTTCCCTATATACAGCCTACTCAGGTCTGTTAAGAAAGAAATATGATCCAAATCATTTTTTAGGAATCTCCCCCTATAGAATATTGTAGTAGATATTTAAAACATCTACCTCATGAAGATTCATTTTAAGCATTTTGTTTCATTCTTTTTCGCAGGAACAATTTTTTGCCTGCCGTTTGGCTCGGTAGCTCAGGACGGTGCTACTTTATTTAAACAAAATTGTGCGGCGTGTCACAAATTAGGAACTCGTCTTGTTGGACCCAACTTGATTGGTGTAACAGAGCGTAGAGATGAAGATTGGTTACTTCGATTTATAAAATCATCTCAAACCATGATTCAGGAAGGTGATGCAGATGCCGTTGCCATATATGAAGAGTTTGGGCAAATGGTTATGAATGATCAAAACCTAAGTGATGATGAAATCAGAGCTATTCTCGCTTACATTACTGAGGAATCTCCTTCCAATAGTTTAAGCACAGAGAACAAAGTTGAAGAAATAGAAGAGGTAGTGGTTCCCATTGAATATACAGCTGAAGATATTAAAAACGGATTACTCCTATTTAATGGTCAAAAGAGCTTCAATGCAAAGGGACCTTCTTGCATTAGTTGTCATAACATTAACAATGCAGAATTAATTGCCGGTGGTTTATTGGCTAAAGATTTAACCAATGTTCATGCGAGAATGGGAGATGCGGGTCTGGCAGGAATTCTTGGTGCACCGCCCTTTCCTGCTATGGCTACCGCTTACAATGGGAGAGAATTGGATAGCACAGAAATAGCTCAATTAACGGCTTTTTTAAAGTATGCAGATGAGGTTAGCGAAGAACAAGTTGAGAAAAGTGGATTCTCTCTCTTTTTTATAGGTGGAGGCGGTGGGCTAATCCTACTCTTCCTTCTGATTGCTTTACATTGGAACAGAAGGTTAAGAAAGACGGTCAAACATGACATTTATAAAAGACAAATAAAAGGAAGCGACTCCATTATTTAATTAATACAAGAAACTAAATTATGAGCTGGATTGAAGATATAATATCCCCTAAAACTCGCAAATGGGAAGAGTTTTATCGAAACAGGTGGCAATACGATAAAGTTGTAAGAAGCACACATGGAGTAAACTGTACAGGAGGTTGCTCTTGGGCTATACACGTTAAGGATGGCGTAGTAGTTTGGGAGATGCAGCAACTCGATTATCCACAGTTTAACAAAGAAATACCTCCTTACGAACCAAGAGGGTGCCAACGAGGAATCTCTTATTCCTGGTATTTATACAGTCCTATTCGGGTAAAGTATCCCTTGATGAGAGGAGCTTTATTAGACTTGTTTGTGACTGAGAAAGAGGCTTGTGGTGGTGACCCTGTTGAAGCATGGGCTAATTTGCAGGCTGATCCCAAAAAACGACAACGTTATCAAAGAGCTAGAGGGAAAGGAGGATTCAGAAGAGCTACTTGGGATGAAGTACTGGAAATGATAGCTGCAGCCAATATTTACACGGTAAAGAAATATGGTTCAGACCGAATAATCGGTTTTGCTCCAATTCCTGCAAAGAGTATGTTGAGTTATGCGTCTGGAGCAAGATACATTCAGCTAATGGGAGGTGTAAATCTCAGTTTCTACGATTGGTACTGTGACTTACCGAATGCCTTCCCTGAAATTTGGGGAGAACAAACTGATGTTTGCGAAAGTGCGGATTGGTTTAAGTCTAAATTCATTGTTTCTATGGGAGCGAATTTGGGCATGACTCGGACACCTGACATTCATTTTTTCTCAGAAGCACGACATAACGGATCCAAAACGGTAGTGATGTCTCCTGACTTTAGCATGGTAGCCAAACATGCCGATCAATGGATTCCTGCCCATGCCGGTTCTGATGGAGCTTTTTGGATGGCTGTTACTCATGTAATCTTAAAAGAATACCACGTAGATCGACAGGTTCCTTATTTTATGGATTATGTGAAGCGGTTTACAGATTGTCCGTTCTTGGTGAAAATTGAAGAGAAAGAGGGTGTAAATCAGCCGGGTAGAATGATGCGTATTAGCGAAGTAGCCCAATTTGATGGAGCGGAACATGCCGAATGGAAGTTCTTAAACTTTGACAGCGAAACTGGGGAGCTAATTTCTCCTATGGGTACATCCGGTTATAGATGGCAGGACGAAAAAGGAAAGTGGAATCTCAAATTTAACGATGGAGAAACAGGTAAAGCCTATGATCCGGTATTAAGCTTGATCAATAAGAATGATGATGTACTCCAAGTTGAGTTTGTTGAATACGGATTAGAGAAAAAAGCGTTAAGAGGTGTTCCTGTTCGTTACATACAAAATAAAGCAGGAGAGAAAATTCCAGTCGCCACCATTTACGATTTAACCATGGCACAATATGGAATTGGTAGAGGCCTGGAAGGTGAGTATCCTGAAAATTATGAAGATAAAAATGCGGCATACACCCCTGCTTGGCAAGAAATATTTACAGGAATAGGACCTAAAACTGTCTTGCAATTTGCCAGGGAATGGGCCAATACTGCTGAAACTACAGAAGGAGCCTGTATGGTAATTGTGGGAGCAGCCATTAATCACTGGTTCCATGGCAATCTGATGTATCGAGCTTCAATCATGGCACAAATGCTAACAGGTTGTAATGGGAAAAACGGTGGTGGAATGAATCACTATGTAGGACAAGAAAAACTTGCTCCTATGGACTCTTGGTCTACCATCATGAGCTCTAAGGATTGGGGTACGGCTCCCCGTCTACAGCAAGGTCCTATTTGGCATTATATCAATTCAAGTCAGTGGCGGTATGATGGTAACCAAAAGTACTACAACTCTTCTCCTGACAATGATTTAGCAAATATGCATACTGCTGATTGGGCGGTAAAATCAGTCCGCAATGGCTGGATGCCTTACTATCCTCAATACAGTAAGAACAATTTCGAAATTGTAAAAGAAGCTCAAGCTGCCGGTTGTTCTAGCGATGATGAAATGAGAAATTACATAGTTGAGCAATTGAAAAAGGGCGAATTAAAACACGCAGTTGTTGAACCTGATGAAGAAATAAACTTCCCTAGAGTATGGTTTATCTGGAAAGGAAATGCAATCGGTACTTCGGCGAAAGGTCATGAATATTTCTTAGATCACTACTTAGGAACACATACCAATAAAATTGCTGATGAAGTTGCAGGTGACATTGTGAAAGATATTAGTTATAAGAAAGAGGGAGCTAGAGGAAAGATGGACCTTGTTATTGATATCAATTTCAGGATGGATACATCTGCCTTATACTCGGATATAGTATTGCCAACTGCTTCTTGGTATGAGAAAGCCGATATCAACTCAACAGATATGCACTCCTTTATTCACCCCTTATCTGCTGCTATTCCACCGGTATGGGAGTCTAAAACGGATTGGCAGATCTTCAGAGAATTGGCCAAGAAGACACAAGAAATGGCAAAGCGATATTTACCTGAAGTGATGAAGGATATTGTAAATGTTCCCCTTTCTCATGACTCTAAAGATGAGATTAGTCAAACGAGATTAAAGGATTGGAGTAAAGGTGAATGTGAACCTATTCCTGGAGAAACAATGCACAAGATTGTTTTTAAGGAGCGTGACTATACTAAGATTTATGACAAGTTTATTTCTCTTGGAAAGGGCATTGCAGAAAATGGTCTAGGAGCTCATGGCAATCACTATATGTGTGCTGATGTGTACGACGAAATGTTAGAGAGAAGACAACATATTTCCAAATGGAAAGATGGTACAGAGTATCCTTCTTTAAAGGAAGATGTTGAGGCAATAAATGCTATTCTCAGCTTATCTACGCTTACAAATGGAAAACTAACCAAGCGTTGCTATGAGAATATGGCGGAGAAAATTGGTGTACCTGAAATTGCAAAGCTTGGCGATCCATATGAGTCAGTTGAAATGGAGTACCTCGATTTACAATCTCAACCGAGAAGATACAATTCTTCACCACTATGGTCAGGATTAATGCACGAGGGACGAACTTATGCAGCTTATACTTATAACGTTGACATGTTTGTTCCCTGGAGAACATTAACGGGTAGGCAACATTTTTACTTGGATCATGATGCTTACATCGCTTTTGGAGAGCATCTTTCCACTTATAAACCCTCTCCTACTCCCGAAGCTTATGGGGATTTAAGGGTAACGGTTAATGATGGAAAAGCTAAAATGTTGAACTGTTTGACACCGCATGGTAAATGGCATATCCACTCTACCTATGGTGATACCCTGAGAATGCTAACACTTTCTAGAGGTTGCGAACCTTGCTGGATTAGTGAAGAGGATGCTAAAGAATTAGGAATCAATGATAATGATCATGTTGAGGTATACAATGATCACGGAACCTATGTAGCAAGAGCTTGTGTTAGTTCTCGAATACCTAGAGGTGTGTGCATTGTATATCACGCCGTTGAACGAACCTACAACATCCCTAAATCTCAAGAACGAAGAGGAAAAAAAGGAGAGCCACGCAGAGGGGGAATGAATAACTCCTTCACAAGGGTTCACTTAAAACCTAATTTAATGTGTGGCGGATATGGTCAATTTACCTACCACTTTAATTATTGGGGACCTGTGGGAGTGAATAGAGATACACATGTGTTGGTTCGAAGAATGGATAAAGTAGAATACTAGAATTGAATAAAAGAAATATAAAGACAACTAATAGTTAGGATTATGGATATTAGATCACAGATATCAATGGTTTTTCACCTCGATAAATGCATCGGCTGCCATACCTGTTCGGTTGCATGTAAAAACATTTGGACTGACCGAAAAGGAGCCGAATACATGTGGTGGAACAATGTAGAAACAAAACCTGGAACAGGATATCCGACCAAATGGGAAGATCAGGACATTTATAAGGGCGGATGGGAGAAAAACGGAAATACTGTATCGTTGAAAGGTGCAGGTAAGTTAAAAGGTTTAAAGAACATTTTTCATAATCCCAATATGCCTGTATTAGACGATTACTACCATCCATGGAGGTACAAGTATGAAGATCTTTTTACTGCCCCTGAAGGAGATGATCAACCAATAGGAAGGGCTGTTTCTATGATTACGGGAGAACCGATGGATATCAAAGCCGGTCCAAACTGGGATGATGATTTAAGTGGGACTCCTGATTATGCAAGAAACGATGCAAACTTCAAAGATCTTTCACCTGCTGAACAAGAAGCCATGTTTCAGTTGGAGAAAATGACAATGATGTATTTACCTAGAATCTGTAATCATTGTCTAAATCCTGCTTGTGTTGCCTCTTGTCCTTCAGGAGCCTTATACAAAAGAGGAGAAGACGGGGTAGTATTGATCAATCAGGAGCGTTGTAGGGCGTGGAGAATGTGTGTAACAGCATGTCCTTATAAGAAAACTTACTACAATTGGAGCAATGGAAAGTCTGAGAAATGTATTCTCTGCTATCCGAGACTAGAATCGGGACAAGCTCCTGCATGTATGCACTCTTGTGTTGGTAGAATCAGATACCTGGGTGTTATGCTATACGATGCCGATAAGATTCATGAAGTAGCATCCTGCAAAGAAAATGAATTGGTAAAAAAGCAGCTTGATATTTACTTGGATCCCAATGACCCTGCAGTTATTGAGGCTGCTCGCAAAAATGGAATAGCAGACTCTACCATTACCGCAGCTCAAAATTCACCGGTATATATGTTTGTAAAAGAATGGGGCTTAGCCTTACCGCTTCACCCTGAATTTAGAACAATACCTAACTTGTTTTATGTGCCACCAATGCTTCCGGCAATGGCTCAGGTAGATGGAGAAGGTGTTTATGAGTCAACTTCAGAGTCATTGTTTCCAAGCATTGATCAAAATAGACTCCCAATGAAATACTTGGCATCCTTGTTTACTGCAGGTGATACTAAGGCTGTTAGAGAAGTATATGATAAATTATTGTCGGTTAAGCTACACAGAAGAAACGCTACGGTTGGTGATCTATCGAAAGAGGAGGTTGATGAATTAATGGCAAAAGCCAAGGTAAGTGCAGATACTGCAAATGCCATATTTAGGCTTACCTCATTAGCCACCTTTGATGAGCGATTTGTAATTCCTCCCGCACACAGAGAAGAATCTATAGAAATGATGGAAGCAACTGCAGAGTTTAAAGGTGAGACAGGTTTTGGATTTAAAGAAAGACCACAAAGAGGATTATGATGAAAAACGAGCAATACATGATTTTGTCAGAATTGTTTTTATATCCCAAAGAAGGGTATAAAGATAAGGTGGCAGCTTGCATGAGATACTTAAAAAAGAACTACCCGAATGCTGCAATTTCTTTCAAGCGTTTTAATGACTTTATAGCCAATAAATCTACCTATGAAATAGAAGAGATTTTTGGAATCACCTTTCATATACAGTCCATCTGCTTTTTAGATATAGGGTATGTGCTGTTCAGAGAAGATTATTCTAGAGGGGAATTCTTGCGAAATATGAAGAATGAACAAGATGCGATTGGTCATGATTGTGGAGAGGAATTGGCAGACAATCTTCCGCATGTTCTGCAATTTATGGCTAAATCTGAAAATTGTCAGTTTGTAGAAGAATTGGCTTCTAAGGCCTTAATACCTGCCGTGGAGCAGATGCTAGCAGAATTTCAGACTCCTCGTATGGAAGTGAGGAAAAAGGTTATTAAAAAGAAGCAAAAAGCAATTATAATGGAAGATGTAATTGACGGAAATATATATCAGAATGCATTGCAGTCACTGCTTAAAGTTCTGCATGAGGATTTCAAAGGAATCTATAATCCTGAAGCAGAGCCTCCTTTTAGGTCTCTCGTTGGGGCTGAGTCGGTCGATTGCGGTACCTGTTCATTCACTACTAGTAAAACACTTAAAACAGTTGAGTCATGATGTTACTTTCAATAGAATCGTTCGGAAAAATAGCGCTATATGGGATTATAGCAATGGTTATTATAATACTGTTTTATACAGTAAAATTATTAATGAAAGCTAAGCAGGTAATTAGAGAAAATGGCGTAGTACTAGAACCAAAAAAAACCAAGCATTCAAGTGTATTTGCTACAATGCTTGCCGCTGCCGCATTGATCATCTATTTGCTAAAAATGGGATTAGAGAATAATGTCGGAATGCTAAATGAAATATTGTTCACCGTATTTCCTTATTTGGCGATCGCAATTTTCTTAGTTGGTTCAATTTACAGGTATCGGGCAAGAGGTTTTCAAGTCTCTTCCTTGTCTTCAGAGTTTTTGGAACGAAAGAAATTATTTTGGGGAAGTCAACCGTTCCATTGGGGTTTATTGGTCTTATTCTTTGGGCATTTAATTGCTCTCTTATTTCCAAGAGCTGTTTTAGCATGGAACGGTGAACCACTTCGGCTTGTAATTTTGGAAATTACAGGGTTTATTTTTGGCTTGTCTGCTCTAGTCGGTTTGATTTTATTAATCAAAAGACGATTAAGTAATAGCCAAATACTTGTAGTAAGCAATAAGATGGACATGTTGGTGTATACAACCTTAACGGTACAGATTCTTTCAGGGTTAGGAATAGCTTATTTTGAACGTTGGGGCTCCTCCTGGTTCGCAGCCGTACTTACCCCCTACCTCAGATCCTTATTCGCATTTAATCCTGATATAACATCAGTTAGTGCAATGCCTTGGGTGGTACAAATTCATATCTTTTCGGCCTTTTTCATAATTGCAGTTATTCCATTTACTCGCTTCATGCACTTTTTAGTTGCTCCTATAGATTACACTTGGAGGGGATATCAATTGGTGATTTGGAATTGGAGTAAAAAATCGATTCGAAATTCGAGATCGTACTTCTTTGGAAGAAAGCCGAATGCGTAACCGTAAAAGAACTTCGCAAGAAGTTCTTTTATTTTAAACAGCGTTATTTATATGAAAATACAACGGTAGTGAATCAGATAATAACAAAGAGATGGATTAATATTTTGTTTTTTGTGTTTTTGGTCGGATGTCAACAACAGACTGAAAATAAACTGTTGGTTGCTGTTGCATCCAATGCTCAGTACGTTATTGATGAGATTTTGATTGAATTTGCCAAAGAAAATCAGATAGAATATGAATTGATTGTCAGTTCTTCTGGCAAATTAACTGCACAAATAAAAGAGGGTGCTCCTTTCGATGTTTTTATTTCGGCAAATGAGAAATACCCTAAGAGTTTGTTTCGAGCAGGTTTATGCAGCGAACCGCTAATCTTTGCTAATGGGAGATTGGTATTATGGAGCACAAAAGAAGGGTATCAACCTAATATTAAAGATTTAGTTAAAAAGAGAATTGAAAGAGTTGTCATGGCCAATCCAAAGACCGCTCCCTATGGGGAAGCAACTAAAGAAGCACTTATTCACTTAAATATTTATGGGCAATTAGAAGAAAAAATAGTTTTTGGAGAGAGCATTTCTCAGGTCAATCACTTTATCAACTCAGCTTCTGTGGATTTGGGATTCACATCAAAGTCTACCGTTCTTTCCCCAAAAACAAAGGGTAATGGGTTGTGGGTAGAAATCCCGGATACCCTTTATAGTCCAATAGCTCAAGGAGCTGTGAAATTAAAAAATGGCAAAATGCCGGTAGAATTAACAACTGGTTTCTTAAAATTTTTAAGTTCAGCTAAAGCAATGGATATTCTGGAAAAGCATGGATATGAAATAGTAAGCTATGAATAGATTAGAAGGAATAATCGAAAGTATAAAGGTGTGTGATAAACTATCATTGGTTAACATCAAAATGAGATCAACAATGTTTTCCGTTCTTGTTATTGATACACCATCCACAGCAACATATCTTAAAGAGAGAGATTCTGTTCAGCTTATTTTTAAGGAAACAGCCATAATAATTGCTAAAGATAAATTTCAAAGGGTCAGTCTGGAAAACAAAATAGCAGGAAGAATAAAATCGATCGTTTTAGGAGAATTATTGAGCAAGCTAACGCTAGAAACTGATGAAGGAAATGTGGTTTCAATTATAACTACTAATTCGGCACAAGAACTTCAATTACAAAAAGGTGACGAGGTGCTAGCTATGGTTAAAACGAATGAAGTAATGTTAAAAGAATGATTGACCTGGGTCCCATATTATTAAGTCTTAAGCTGTCAACAATCACAACAGCCATTTTATTGGTGTTTTCTATCCCCTTAGCTTACTGGCTATCCTCCTCTACCTCTAAACTTAAGCCCATAGCTGAAGCATTGATAAGTATGCCTCTAGTGTTACCGCCTACAGTTCTAGGTTTTTATTTATTGACTGTTTTTGGTCAGTCAAGTTCTCTTGGTGCATGGATCAATGATACCTTCGGACTACAACTTGTTTTTTCATTCGAAGGCCTAGTATTAGCATCAATATTATACAGTCTTCCGTTTATGGTACACCCAATACAGTCCGGTTTTTCATCAGTTTCTCCTTCTCTCATTGAAGCGGCTTATGTATTGGGTAAATCTAGATGGAATACTTTGTTAAATGTACTATTACCTAATATGAAGTCTTCTATACTAACAGGAATTGTCCTTTCGTTTGCTCATACTATTGGAGAATTCGGATTGGTTTTAATGATAGGTGGAAATATGCCCAATCAAACGAGAGTGGCGTCGATTGCTATTTATGATGAGGTAGAGTCGCTCAATTATGAATTGGCCAATCAGTACTCACTCATTCTTTTTGGAATTACCTTCAGCATCTTGCTGAGTGTTTACTTAATCAATGGGAGATATTTAAAACGATTCTGGAAATGATAGAGTTCTCTATAAAAAAATCCTTGGTTTCTGCTGCTGATGAGATACATCTGGATATAACAGCCGAACTGGAGACAGGTAGCTTTACTGCTTTATACGGTAAATCGGGTTCAGGTAAAACCTCTATATTAAGAATGCTAGCAGGACTGTTAACTCCGGATAGTGGTGAGATTACTGCCAATAGTAGGTGTTGGTTCAACAGCATAAACAAGACCAACTTAACACCTCAACGAAGGAATATTGGTTTTGTGTTTCAAGATTATGCTCTATTTCCAAATATGACTGTAGCAGGCAACCTTCAGTATGCTTCTCGGGGAGGGACTGATAAAAAAATGATTTCCGATTTGATTGAAATAATGGAATTAGGGGATTTGCGAAACAAAAAACCGGCAATGCTATCTGGTGGACAACAACAAAGACTTGCAATCGCAAGAAGTTTAGTCAGCAAGCCTCGATTATTGTTGCTAGATGAACCGTTTACTGCACTAGATAATGAGCTAAGAAGCAAGTTACAAGAATATGTAATTCAAATCCATAGAGAACACAATTTCACTACACTGATGGTGAGTCACGATGTAGGTGAAATTATAAAAATGTCAAACCGAGTATTGCAAATAGATCATGGGCAAATTATAAAAGAAGGCACTCCCATAAAAATGTTTAGTAATGATGACTTGAGCGGAAAATTTAAACTTAGTGGTGAGATCATAGAAATTTCAAAGCAAGATGTTGTTTATATGCTATTGGTTTTGATTGGTAAAGACTTGATTAAGGTAGTGGTAGAGGAAGCAGAAATTTCAGGTTTAAAAGTTGGCGATCAAGTTCTAGTAGCTTCAAAAGCATTTAACCCCATTATTATAGTAAAAGATGGCTGATTATATATACCTGACAACCACTATTAACTAATCTACAATGAAAGTCCCAGAACCATCATCGAAAAATATGAAAATCACTTAAACACTTTATGGTTTATGAATGGGAAACTATAAACTCCAGCGAAATCCAATCATACACCTTCTGGTTTGTAGTGGTCCATAAGCATAAGCTGTATCAAAATTATCTCCGAATGGATTCTCCGGATCAATTAAAGGTGATGGTTGAGTGTAGTTAAATAGATTTTTAACTGCAACATAAACACTAGATTTATTTTTCAATTCTTTCGTTAATTGTAAATTATGTACGCTGTACCAAGGTGAGCGAGTAGGTCTCTCAAAAGGATAGTCGTATTCGGGTAGCTTTTGTGGACTGTAGAACTTTCCTGACCAGTGTATTTCAATTTTACTTTTTGGAAATTTGTAATTTACAGCAACCGTTCCACTAAATTTTGGTGTGAATTCTTGCTCTTCTCGAACTTTGTCACCAAGTTTGTCATCATACACCTGATACATATCCATAAATGTTCCTCCTAGTTTTATTGACAAGGGTTTTTTAAATGAGTGGTGTATAGTATAAGAAATCCCCTTAATAATAGCATAACCACTTAAGTTGTCATAAACAATTAGGTTGGGATCAAAATCATAATCAGGTAAGATTTTATTACTAAAGTGTGTGAAAAAAGCATCAAAGTCTAATGTTCCGGTTCCGTCTAATGCACTGTAAACATGGTTTATGTTTAAATTAGAGTTGATTGATTGTTCGGGCTTAAGTTTGTCTACAATCTCTACTTTCCTAGCACCTGAATAGAAGGCATGATCCTCAGTAAACAAGTGAACTTGTCTAAAACCAGTTCCTAAGTTTAACCTTGCAGTTGTATAAGTGCCAAATTTACGTTTGACATTAAGTCTAGGAGCAAAAATTAATCCGTGCTTTTTATGGTGGTCTAATCTAACACCTAAAAGCAAAGATAATTTTTCTGAAACCGAGAATTCATCTTGTGTAAAGATCCCCGGGATGAATTCCTTTTCGTTGGTATATGATGCAGTGTTGTCTTCATAAGTTTGAAACCTGTTTGTTATTCCTGTGACCCAATCATGCCTACCTTTTTGCTTGCTCCATAATAAATTTGAATATAGTATATTTTGATTGGCTTTGTAGTTTATGTTTCCATACCAGCTATCTTGAGAATGATTATTGAAAGAGTAATCAATCCTTATATGTTCTTTTAATGGCAATTGATATGTTCCAATTGCTTCGTATCTTCTTGTTTCAATGAATTCACCATATACACTATCACTTCCAAGATTTTCTTTTTCCCATTGCATGGTTCCTCCAAATCTTTCTTCTATATAGTATCGCAAAGCGAGATTTGCTTTTCTATTGTTTTTTCGTTTTAGTGTCCATTTGTTAAAAAGAGAGATGCGCTTGTTCAAAGGAATGTCTGAGAAGTTATCATTATTATCATCAATTGCTAATTGGTTTCTATAAAAATTTGTACTTAAAGTTGTGTGAAGGTGATTCTTTATCTTTCCTGTTAAAGCAGCATCTAAGTTAAATTGGCCGTGTGAGCTCCCAAAAGCATGTAGCATCAATTTATCCATCTTTTCAGGACTCTTTGTAATAACATTTATGACACCTCCAACTGCTTCAGTTCCATAGAGTGTTGATGATGGACCCTTGATTATCTCAACACGTTCTATCAACTCATTTGGGATACCATTTAATCCATAAGTAGATGCCAATGCACTCATAATTGGCATTCCGTCTATGAGCATAAGAGTATAGGCCCCTTCCATTCCGTTTATATGAATACAATTAGTACCACAAACGCCGCAACTAATCTGTTCTTGGATACCATTGACCATCCCGATTGATTCCATAATATTGTTACCAATATTATTTCGTAGAAACTTTGTGGTAAGTATTTCTACTTTAACAGGTGATTCTGATATTCTTGTTTCTTTCAGTGTTCCTGTAACAACTACTTCATTCAATTCAGTAGATGTTTCTTCAAGATGAATATGAATAAAATTCTGTTTGTTACTTTTAATTTCTATTTTCTTATGAAAAGGGATATAGCCAATACAAGTTATCTTAAATGTATATATTCCATCTGGAACATTCTTTAATTGAAAATTCCCATCATAATCACTTGCAGTCCCAACTTTAATTTCTTCCAGAAAGATATTAGCAAACCGTACAGGTTGTCTATTGCTTGACACAATACCACTAATTGTTCTTGTTGTATCTTGTGAAGTAGCATTAAAAAAAACTATACTTAAAACTAAAAATATCATTAACCTTCTCATTATTACTATTATTTGGATTCATTCTAAATAAGGGAGTAAAGGTATATTGAGAAGTAAGTGCGTATTATGAGCTATATCATATTTTTAGAAAATACCATGAAGAGGGTATTAAAAATTAACACCTATACAAAAATCCGTTAATCAAACAATTATAATTGGGAATGAGATAATAAATAAATGTATAAGATAACTTAGATTTAACAACTTAACAATGAATTAAACCTATTCTGAGATAATAATGATCAATCAAATCATTTGGTAAATATGAACAACTTCTATTCTTTCATTGCACTTAGTATGGAGTACTAAGAGAATTAGAGTCTCTTCTTAAGATTTTAAAAAAATGTGCTAAAGCAATCCATACAATTATTAATATCCCTATAAGAAGACCTACACCGGCAATTGCAAAGGAAATAAGAAAACCACTTAACTGCTCCATTATTTCTTGAAAAGTCAGATTGCCGAGCGAACTTAGAACTGCCTTTTTATAGCCTGCACCAATTAGACTGCACCAAAATACAAGAAGAGATAAATTAACTAGCCAAGTTCCCCCTAACAACCATCGATTGCTTCTTGCCATTGACCTATTTTCCTGAAGAATAAAAAAAACAGATGCGAACAGAATCATAGTATTTATTCCAATTGTGCTTCCCATGGAATGAGCCACAGTGATATGAGTGCCATGCGTGAATAGATTAATAGCTGGAACAGATATCAATAAAGCCAAAATAAGATTTAGAAAAATCCAAATTTCTGAGCTCATTAGAAAGTAATAAGACACTTGATAGAGATATTTTTTTGCGTTAACTAATGAGTCTTTCCATGTCCATATTATTCTTCCAAGAATGAATAGCTCTGTCATACTCACCCCATATGCCAAATATCTTATCCAGAGAGCCGAAGGAACAAAATAAGTATGATGAGCCCATCCAAACATTAGATTCGTGAGTCCAAGGAAATAAAGGAAATACGCCATTTTGGAGCGTGCTAAACTAGAGTCCTTGCTTATTTTTTCCATTAGAAAGATAGCTGTACCGTAAACTAGCATATTCCAAGATCCAACCAGAGCACCATATGCCTTCCACTGTATCGTAATTTCACGAACTACATTTTCTGAGAAGTAAGGAATCAACCATAGATTTGCCTCTAAAAATGTAAATAGAAAGAATACAATTCCAGTACCCCACATTAATAGGTAAACGGGCCATTTTCTTCGCTTAATTCTTGTTGTTTTAAAAAAGTTTATTCCAAATATTACCCATGAAACAACTATCGGAATTGCCAGTAATGGAGGAAATTCCCAATATTCTCTACCTCCGAACTTTCCTAGCAAATAACTCACAATAATTACCACTCCAGTTAGGATAAATAATCCAAAATGGATGTAAATCAATCTAGTGGAAAACATAGGAAGCTGACAATGCTTAGGGAGATAATAATAGATTCCCCCTATTGCAGAAAGAAATACCCATGAAACAACAAGAGAAACATGCAAAGGGCGAGATTTAAAGAAAGGAAGTACTTCAAAGAATTCTGGAATAACGAATTGAAATGCAGCAAGTGATCCCATAATCACTCCTCCCCCTATGGCCAACAAGGCACTTATGATGAATAGATATGCAGGGTTTATTTTCATTCTGTTTTATTTTCTTCCACTGTTCCTAGCGTAGTGATTTCATAATTGTTTAGAGGGTACTTTCCTGTTTTATCTAAGTACTTCAAGTAGGCTATTAAAGCATCAATTTCTCTATCTGTCAACTTAAAATCAGGCATTTTTTGTGTGCCGTTCTTAAGAAATGCTCGAGCAATCGATTCATTATTATTTCTTTGGGAAATGATATTGGTTAGATCAGGTCCCATGTATCCACCAAGACCATATACTTGATGACAGGAAATACAGTTTTTTTCTTGAAACAGTTTCTTGCCTTCTTTTGATTCTGCATTGTAAAGTTCAATTCCTAAAGAATAATCTGTGCCGTCTGTGAATACTAAAGATGAATATATTAAGAAAATACAAGACAGTATTGCTAGAATGAATCGAATACTAGACATATTTAATATTCTTACTAATGAATGCTTTTGGTAAACTTGAGCCGCTCTATGTCATTAATCTCGAACCAATTGTTCCCATAATTAATAATGCGCTCCTTTTTTAGGTGTCTTATTTTTTTTCTTGTATGACCAATAGATGCTCCTACCATTTCTGCCAATTCAGAAAGTGAAAATTCTAATCTCAAATTCTTTTTAATACGATGTTTTTTAGTTGCTAGGAAAAGAAGGGTGTTAATGATACGTTCATCAGTTTTACTCAATAATATAGCTTTAGAACGTAATTCCATGAAGCTTATTTGCTCGCATAACTTGGCTAGTAATTCCAACTTAAATTCAGCGTGTTCCTCTAAAAGTTGGGTAAACTCCTCGTAAGAAAGAAAGTAAAGTAATGATGCCTTTTCCCCAACCTGAATTGAGCAAGTATAGTTTTCTGACCCTAAAAAGAATGGAACAACTCCAAAAGGTTCCCCTTCTTCTGCAGTCCATAATAATACACTATTCTTTTTTGCATCATTCTTTAAGACCTTCACATTGCCTTCTTTCAGAATATAAACTCCTTCAGCATTGTCCTCTTCTTTAAAGATGATAGCATTATTACTGAATTTTTTAAGTTCAAGAGATTTAGGCTTTAACCTTTCTAACTGTTGAATTATATCCATTCTAATTTGCTTGAGTCATTTCCTATTAATAACAAATGTAGGAGACGCCTTATAGAATGATTATGACCTGAATCATAATGGACTATGATTGTAAAAGGTTAATTAATGATGTTGGATAGATTTATTATTCGGGGAATATTAATCAGCTCTATTTGTTTCCCACTTAACCCAATGATTCCTTTCTTTTTCAATTCTGATAAAGTTCGAATGGTGGTCTCTGTTGTAACACCTGCAAGATTCCCAACTTCTTTTCTTGTGAGTTGAACATCCAATGTTTTTCCATCCTCTTTTAGGCCAAACTTATGCTTCAGAACAAGCAATGCTTCAGTTATTCTTTCAATAACTGTTTTTTGGGTGATGTTGATAATTTTCTCTTCTGACTTTCTCAAGTCATCTGTCAATAGTTGAATTGTTCTAAAAGAAAGATCATGGTTAGTTTCTAATACTTCCATGAATTTACTTTTAGGAAGGTAGCAAATAATGCAATCTTCAAGTGCTGTAGCTGTAGCATTGTATGGTTCATTACTAAGAAGCGAGCGGTAACCAAGTACATCACCCTTATTGGCTAAACGAACAATCTGTTCCTTTGCTTCGTCTCCCAATTTATGCACTTTAACCTTTCCCTGATAAATGCAATATAGCCCATGCCCTCTATTTCCTTCATAAAAGATAACTTGTCCTTTTTTATAAAAATTATCCGCCTTTTCTTCTGAAATAATATCGAGCTCACTATTTGATAGACTACAAAACAGTTTGCTGTCATGTTTCCCTTTACATTCTATGCAAGAAGGAATTTCAATACGTCTCTTAGATTGCATACTAAACGATTTTGGACGTTTTTACCTAACAAAAAAATGAAGAAAATGCAATACATAATATGATATATATCATATTATTTAATGATATATAAATCAATTTTTGATATAATTAACCATTTAAATGATGTCAATCAATGATAACAGAAGCCGAACATAGAATAAACTCCTTCTTAGAAGAAAGCAAAGTTCTTTCCTATTGTTCAGCACTTAACAACATCCCTTATTGTGTCAGCTGTTTTTATACCCATCTAAATAAGGATGAATCAAAATACTTGATATTCAAATCAAATGAAAATGCTGAACATGTCAGAAAAGCACGAAAAAGTACAACAGTTGCAGGAACTATATTAGCTGACAACAGTACTATAGGTCAGGTAAAGGGAATTCAATTTAAGGGAGTTATTATGCAGACTGAAGGCATAATGTTAGACGCTTTTAAAAAGGCATATTATAAGCGATTCCCTTTTGCAAGAACAATGTCAGGTAGCATATGGGCGATTGAATTAATTGGAATAAAAATGACAGATAATACACTTGGTTTTGGGAAAAAATTGATTTGGACAAAATCTATTCCTGCCTAGTCAACGTTTAGTTCAGGATTATAGAAACAACCGGCGTTGAACTTTCTTTCTAAAGACTGCATTATAATCAAAATGCTTACTTCTATCATATTTCTTAACTCATAAGCTTCAATTGTGTTATTTGATTTTAGTGTCTGTTGATTAAATTCATTTTGCATTCTTACTAGCAGAAAGTGAGCTTCTTTTAATGACTCAGAGTCTCTAATTATAGAAGCACTCTTATTCATTAACTTTTGTAAATAGTGCCGTTTCGATTCAATGTCTTTGAGTTTCATCCTGTCACGGGAATAAATTGATACTTGAGCTTTACTTTGGATTCTTCTTGTTTTTTTGTCAATCGTCTGAATTGATTTTTTGAAACTTTGATTGGCAAAAACTAAAGCTTCTAGCAATGAATTAGACGCAAGCCGATTAGCACCGTGCAAACCGGTATATGAGCACTCTCCAATTGCAAATAAGTTCTCCATTGAAGTTTGGCCCCATTGGTTAACAACAATTCCCCCACAGATGTAATGTGCCACAGGCACAACCGGAATCATATCCTTTCTAAGGTCAATTCCTAATACTGTGCATCTTTCCCAGATGGTTGGAAAGCTGTTTTTAAAAGCATCAAGTGTTAATTGTCTGCAATCGAGAAAAACATAAGGTGTCTCTTGTTTCGATAATTCATAAAAAATGGCTCTTGAAACAATGTCCCTTGAAGCAAGCTCTCCTCTCTTATCATAACTGTTCATAAAAGCAACACCATTTTCATTTCTTAAAATGGCTCCAAATCCTCTTACTGCTTCAGAAATTAAGAAAGCAGGTCGCTGATCCGGACTGAAAAGAGCAGTAGGATGAAACTGCACAAACTCCATGTTTGCAATCTTGGCTTTCGCTCTATGCGCCATAGCAATTCCATCTCCGGTAGCAATTGGAGGGTTCGTGGTGTTTAAATACACTTCACCGATTCCCCCTGTTGCCAAGAGTGTAATTTTAGCTTCATAAGGTATTATACTTTTAGCTTCTTTATCAAAAACATATGCTCCATAACACCTCTTATGCTGTGTTTCAGTATCTTCTTCGTCTACATCTGTTATAAGATCTACGGCAAAATGGTTTTGTAGCACCTTAATGTTGACCATTTCGTTAATTCGTTTCAACAAGGTTCGCTCAACCTCTAATCCTGTCAAGTCCTTATGATGAATAATCCTTTTGTGGGAATGTCCTCCCTCTAGCCCTAAATCCAAATCATCGGTAAGACTCGTATCAAAAGAGGCTCCCCATTGAATCAACTCTTTTAATAAGGGCGGTCCTTCAGAAACAACCATCTCAACAATCTCTTGATTGCAAAGGCCATCACCTGCCTTTAAAGTATCCTGTATATGTTGTTCAACAGAATCTACGGATGTATCCCATACAGCGGCAATTCCACCTTGAGCATATTTGGTGTTCGACTCATCAGCACTAGCTTTTGTGATAATTACAATAGAAGCATTTTTGTTATGGTTAGCAACCTTCAGAGCATACGTTAAGCCTGCAATTCCTGATCCAATAATTAGATAATCTGTTTTCAAAAAACTTAGTTATTAGAAAGTGCTAGCATTCTTTCTATTGGTAACAAGGCTCGTTCTCGAATTTCTTCTGAAACATGAATTTCAGGTGTTTCATGCTTAAGGCAATGGTATAGCTTTTCTAAGGTATTTACTTTCATAAAGGCACACTCGCTGCATGCACAAGCATTGTCTTCCTTTACGGGTGCAGGAATCAATAGTTTCGAAGGCACAGCTTGCTGCATTTTATGAAGTATACCTGCTTCTGTTGCAACAATAAACTCTTGAGCCTTATCCTTTTTGACAAACTCAATCATACCTGCAGTTGAGCCTACATAGGTTGCAAGGTCTAAAATTGATTTTTCTGATTCAGGGTGTGCTATAAACTTAGCTTTGGGATACTGTTTATGAAGTTGCAGAATTTTATCAAAAGAAAAAGCTTCATGAACCACACAGGCTCCATCCCAAAGCAACATTTCTCGACCAGTTTTCTCAATGAGATATTTTCCCAGATTTTTATCAGGAGCAAAAATAATGGGTTGCTTTTTTGGAATGGATTTAATTACTCTTTCTGCATTAGAAGATGTGCATACGATATCGCTCATGGCTTTAACCTTAGCAGAACAATTAATGTATGTCACAACTTTATGCTTAGGATGTAGTTTTATGAAGTCCCAGAACTCTTTTGGAGGACACGATTCAGCTAAAGAGCAAGAGGCGCTCAAATCCGGGAGTAGTACTTTTTTGTGAGGATTCAAAATTTTGGCTGTTTCTGCCATGAAATGAACTCCCGCAAAAACAATGATTTTAGCATCTTCTATAGCAGCTTGCTGAGATAAGCCTAGACTATCTCCCACATAATCGGCTACATCTTGAATACTTGCTTGCTGATAATAATGAGCAAGAATTACGGCCTCTTTTTGCTTCTTAAGCTCAGCAATTTCTCTCATAAGAATAGTTGTATCAGAATTTGGCTGAATACTGATATCTTCGAATTTAGAATAAACTTCTTTCATATGGAGTCAATTAATAATTGCTTTACAGAAAAGAATGCAACGCGCATCAAAGGAGGCAAAGTTAGATCGGTGGCATTGCGTTAAACAATGACCCAAATCATAACAAACAAAAAATGCTGACGCTTAAATTATAAAATCTCTTCCAATTTTTTATAATTGGATATTTTGATCTCTTTATTAACTAGTTCAATGAGGCCTTCTTTTTTAAATTGGCTTAATGTTCTGATGACTGACTCATATGTCGAATCTGAAATCGAAGACAACTCTTTTCTTGACAAAGTATAGCTAAGTTTTTTAGGATCCTTTTTATCAAACCCAAATGCTTTCGCATTCATTAATAATGCCTGTGCTATTCGCTGTCTAAGATCCATGTCATTCATATTCTTTATGTAGCATTCAGACTCTTTTAGCTCTTCAGCCATAAAAAGCATAAAATGGTAGCAAAAAGCCGCATTTGCTTTCAACAGATTTTGGAATAATGATAAAGGAATATCAATAACACTTGTGTCTGTGAGTGCTAAAGCACTTATTGGGAGCATAAAATCTTTGCCAAAACCACGATGCCCAATAATTTGCCCTTTAGTCGCAAATCGATAGATTCTCTCTTTTCCAGCCTTTTGAGTCGTGTAAATTTTTACCTTTCCACTTTTTATAATGGATAATTTCTCCATAGTATCACCTTCTTCGAATATGGTAGTTTTGGCTTGAAAGAAATTCTCTGTAGACCTCTCTCTTAATAGGTAAACCCATTCCTCAGAACAATAGGTGTTTATAAGCTGATCAATTTGTTGTATTCTAACCTTCTTCATTTACTTAAAACTTACTGCAATAATAAGTATGTCACGATTATCCACCAATAGTGGTCATGCTTCTATTTCTACTAATTAGTGAATGACCATCTAAGTCTTGTAAGCTTAGTAATCCGGCACGCTCTGCCTTCTTTTCTTTAACGCTTTGAAAAATCAATGGTTCAATCTCTTCTCCTTTTCTGAAAGCATCTAATAAATCAACTTCAGTTGCAGAAAAGAGACAATTTCTGAGTTTACCATCTGCAGTTAACCTTATGCGGTTACATGAATTGCAAAAAGGGTGTGTAATGGAGCCGATAATCCCAAACGTACCCATGTAATTTTTTACCTTAAAGCATTTAGCTGTCTCATTAGCTTTACTTTGAATGTCTAATATGTTATTATTACCATAGTGCGAGTAAAGTTGATCCATGATTGAGTCGTACCCTATCCCTTTTGACCAATTCCATTTATTACCGCTAAAAGGCATGAATTCAATAAATCGAATTTCAACAGGTTTATCTTTGCTTAACTCTACAAATTTGATCAACTCATTATCGTTGACATTTTTCATAACCACAACATTCACTTTGACTTTGAAGCCCTCTTTAACAAGAAGAAATATATTCCTTAAGATTCGATCAAAGTAATTTCGTCTACTGATCTTAGCCTGTTGTTTTTCCTCCAGAGAATCCAGGCTAACATTTACTGAGTGTATACCCGAACTCTTAAAGCAATCTATAAATTGATCAACCAAAATACCATTAGTAGTGATGGCAAGTTCTGTATTTAAAGAAGCAAGACTTGAAATAATTTCGTGAGCTCCCTTTCTAATCAAAGGTTCTCCGCCTGTTAGACGTATTTTGTTAATACCTAGCTGGGTGAACGTTTTGGCAATTTCATAGATTTCTTCATGGCTCATAAAACTACTCTTGTCTCTTAATGGTACACCCGCTTCGGGCATACAATAGAAACACCTCAAATTACAACGTTCAGTGAGAGAAATTCTGAGGTAATTGTGTACCCTTCCAAAAGAGTCAACCAATTGATTGGTATTGTTGTTATTCCTCATAACCTACTCTTCAATTATAGCTTGTCAAACTCTTCACGACTGATCAGTTGATGAGCAAGGGGAAAAAGAATATTATCTTCTCTATAAATGTGCAATCGAAGCATTTCCACAAGCTCTCTTCCATTATCATAGGCAACATCATAGGTAAATACTCTTGAACGTTGGTCAGGTAGTCGTGGAGCTAAGCCCAGTAAGTTAAAAGTTAATGCCCCCAGCTGAATGAATTTGATATGGTCATCCTCCATCATGTCCACAGCAGAATACACTTGTCCTTCTTCTCCTGTACTACTTTCCCCGGATTCTACTAAACGCTGATGTAATAATCCAAAAAGTTGCTTTTCTTCTCTCTGATTGTGATCCATGATATTGTTATCAAAGAATTCAAAGAAATCACTAAATGCCTGTTTGACGTCACTATTCAATTGGTATTGGCTTTCCTTAAAGGCTACCAAAGCTTTTTCAAAAGAATCGACCTTTTTTACACAAACCTTGTGCTCATCCATGAACTTTTGAATCAATTCATGCATGTCTGAATAATCTACTCCCTTTACAGTTGCCCCTTCGTATGCCTCAGGGGGATCCATGGGTGAAAACTCTTCATCTTCAAGACCTTTCTCAACATTTCTTTTTACAGGATCTTTTGTTTTTAAGCTTTTGTCTAATTTCTTATCGTAATCCGTTGAGCGTTTTCCGGTATTCCTATTAATTATTTCCATATTGTAGGCGTAATATTATAGTGTAAATAACGACACCTTCAAATGATAAAAAAATGATTTACATCATAAAATAACAGCCAATGCAAAAAAAGGAAAGCCGAACAATTTGAGTTTATTCGACTTCCTCCATGATGAACGTCAGATCATTTCTTTTTAACTGTTCCCTTGTAAAAAGTTGGCTTAAATGTGATCATTAAATACGCCCAATTATTGATCTCATTTTTATCTCCACCTTTTAATTCTTCCATAGACTTGGTTGCCAGCATCTGAGAATAGCCCAACTGAAATTGCACTTCTTTGGAATAATTGTATTTGAAAGTGAAGTCAATTTCAGTTCCTAAAGAAGCATCCACCGCTTTGTATTCGCCGCTTTGGGCCAACTTTTGGTTATCAAGAAGATCTTCTGCTGTTGAGAAAAGATGAACATCCACACCACTCATCAACTTTTTATGCTTGTACTTCAAACGAAAATACAAGTCCTGCAATCCAACATTATTGGCATGATTTCCCACATAAAAATAGTCCATTAGTCCATTAAACTTGTGATTGGTTCCATAAAATGGAGAAAAGGAGTTATTTTCATTGTTGGCAGTATCAGTTTGACTAGTGCCGGACAATAATTCATAGCCTAATCCCAAATTGACTTTTTCTGTTAGGTCATAGTTTAGCTCAGCTCTTAAGTTGTAAGCGTTCAAATCACGATCCGATTCATCTTTGCCAGTTTGATAATAGGCAGCAACAACCGCCTTTACTTTGTCCTTTTTATAATCAAGATGAGTTCCTATCGTTTGGCTAAAAGTAACTTTATAGGTAGTATCAGGCTTGGTAAACTGAAGACCATTGTTCAAGAACAATAAACTAACACCCAAATTTTCAAAGTCCTTATGCAACCATAGGTACTGCATTGTTTTGTAACTGTTGTTTACTGTATAGATGTTATCAGTAAACTTTGTAGCATTTTGATTGTAGGCTAATCCTACATCAAAAGAAACTGTGCTGTCTTTATATTGAAGTCGTGCAAGATCATGACTTCTTGCTTGTTGTGCCCAACCAACATTACCAAAGATCCTATGATCGTCATAAATTAACTCCTGCCTACCTAGTTTGAGCAGAACTTTTTTACTGAATACCATTCCTCCCCAGGCCTCATGGAAAGCACTGAAATTATCCGATTTGTTCAATTGAGGCGTACTTCCCCATACTCTGATATCTTGAAGAGTCATTCCTACCAAGTAATCAGTGGATTTAAAACTAAAATTGAGCCTAGAGCGTTGTTCCGTCCAAAAGGCAGGATCTTGATTTTTTGCAGCAAGCGATCCAAATCCATGCAGATATTCTGTTCTAGGTCTCAATTCACCAGATAGAGTAATCTCTTGTGCCATTAGCTCATCATTTAGAAGAACCACTAATATTAGGGCAAGTGTTTGTATACATTTTCTGATCTTCATAACATATTTCTTTTTTATTATCGATGTGGATTATCTAACACTTAATACTTGAACCCTTTCTGTCGTAATACCACCAGTTCAAGATGAGGCAAATGATGTAGTACACGGCAAAGCCGTAGAGGGCATATTCAGCATGACCAGCTTTCACCTGCTGACCAAATACCTTAGGAATAATAAATGCTCCGTATGCAGCTATTGCTGATGTCCAGCCCAGAACAGGACCGGCTTTTTCTTTGGAAAAAATATAAGGAATGCTCCTGAAAGTAGAACCATTTCCAATTCCTGTGGTCAGAAACAAAACCATAAAGCAGGCAAAAAAAGGCCACCAGTACAACTCAGGAGAAGAAGCCTCCTTAGCTTGAAGCACAAAATAAGCTACAGCTAATGCTGCTATAATCTGAAAAACAGTACTCCAAGCGGTTACTCTAGAACCACTATTCACTTTATCAGAAAGAATACCCCCAACCGGTCGAACCAAGGCCCCAATAACAGGGCCAAGAAATGCCCACAACATAATGTTGGGAGCATTTGGATTGACCCATTCAGGATCTGCCGGATTGGAATAAACAAAAATATCTTGAGCTAATTTTGGAAATACCATTGAATACCCAATGAAGGAACCGAAAGTCATGGTATAAATGATGGTCATGATCCAATTGTGCTTATCGCCTAATATGGAAAACTGTTTTTTAAGATTGCTTTTAATTTCACCGGGGGTAGCATGTTTCATAAAAACAACCGATAGGATAACCACTGCAGGAAGAACGATCCACATTGCAGCATTTTTCATATTCCAATCACCCCATGGCAAACCGATTAGAAGCCAAGCACCAATTGCAGCTGCAATCAGTCCTAAGACAACCATATAAATCGTCTTTGAAACACCTTTTGCAGTATTAGGTAAAGATGGGGTACCTGTTGAAACATTGTTCATCCCCAAAAAAGCAGCGAGAGTAGCCAGAAAGATCAAAGGAACCCAAACCCATGCTGCATTTTGAAGGCCTTCGAAAGTGGCTCCCTTAGCCGTGGCAATAGAACCGGCAGTGCCTCCAAAAATAGAAATGGTTACTACAATTGGAATTAACTTCTGCATGATCCCTACACCCAAATTTCCTAAGCCGGCGTTCATACCCAACGAATAGCCCTGAACTTTTTTGGGAAAGAAGAAGCTAATGTTGCTCATAGAGGAAGCAAAATTTCCTCCTCCAAACCCCGAGAGTAAAGCCATGGAAGCAAAAAATAAATAGGGGGTATTGATGTTACTCAAAGCAATTCCTGTTCCTATAGCAGGAATTAGTAGCAAGGCAGTTGTTGTGAAAATCACGTTTCTCCCCCCTCCTAATGAGATCAAGAAAGAATTAGGTAGTCTAAGTGTAGCTCCGGCTAAACCAGCAATAGCAGGCAAGGTATAGTATAAGTTATTTATCTCTTTTAGAGTAGCTATGTATTTGTCGGAACCTGATACAAGTCCTTCCGTCATGCCAAATGAAAAGCCAAATTCCTTCATGTATTTAATAAGCACTCCCCACATAATCCATACCGAAAAGGAAAGCAACAAAGCCGGAATGGAACACCATAAGTTCCTGTTAGCTATTTTTTTACCTATTGAATTCCAAAAACCAGCGTCTTCGACATCCCAGTGCTTTATATTAATTGACATCTTATGAAATTTATCTTGTTCTTATTAAATTCAGTGGTTCAATACTCATCTTTAAAGGCTTCTTCAGGTTCTTTTAAGAATAAAAGGCAATAAAGAAAACTTACTGCAGCGCCACCGGCTATGATATAAAAAAAGGTTTTGTCATCCACCAAAGAATAGATCACTAAATACACTACAGCACCTACATTGCCATAGGCTCCTGCCATTCCAGCAATTTGGCCGGTCATTCCTCTTTTTATCATTGGAATGATGGCAAATGTTGCACCTTCGGCTCCCTGAACGAACATGGAACAGGAAATTGTGATGATCACCGCAACAACTAACCACCAAACACCTTCAAACATTGGAACAATGGTCTGTACTCCATTCTCAACGGGTCCATACTTCCCAATAAGCGCCATTAGAAAAAAACCGATGGTTATGCCAATCATATAGATCAACATGGTACGTTTTCTATTTTTCATTCTGTCAGAAAGGTAGCCTCCCAGAGGTCTTGCAATTAAATTTACAACTGCAAAAGAGGCAGCCACCATTCCTGCCATTGTTGCCGTCATAATATGGTTGCCATCAGAGTCTGTTAATCCTTTGAATACCGTTTCAAAGAACATGGGTAGCATTGAAACAACAGCTAGTTCTGCGCCGAAGTTTGCAAAGTAGGTGCTGTTTAGTGCAGCAACACTCCCCCATGAATATTTCTTGATTTCAGGAATTCCTCTTTTTAAATCCGGCAAATTGGTTTGCAACACCTTGGCTACATGAACTATATAAACCAGTCCTAAAACCCCATATATTATATGAAGTACGTTTTCTGAGAGAAGGTCATGACCATCCACTTGAATTCCCGATAACCTCCAAGCCAATAATCCCATTGCACCAACCAAGGGAAATGACCATAAAATGTATTGAATCAAATCCCAATAAGAGGTTACCTTCATTGGCTCTGCTTTTTGAGAAAATTTAATCTCTTTATCAGGAGGAGTGTCTTTAACCAGAAAATAATACATGAAGCCGTAAATCAAAGAAACAAGCCCATTGGCAGCAAGAGCATATTTCCAAGCATCAGCTCCTAAGCCTAACCATTTCTCACAAACAGTAATTGCAAACCATGGAAGTGTCATGGCTGCCCATGCAGACCCAAAGTTCCCCCAACCGGCATAAAAGCCTTCGGCTCGACCGATCATGTCTTTTGGAAACCAAATGGCCATCATCTTGATCCCAATGACAAATCCTGCACCGATAGAGCCCAATATTAATCTTGATATCATCAATTGAGTAAAGTTGTTTCCAAAGGCAAAAAAGAACACCGGAATTGACATGAAAATCATTAGGCCAGAGAAAACCCTTCGAGGACCGTATTTATCAGTTAGTGCCCCTATTAAAATACGAGCAGGTATGGTAAGCGCAACATTACATATCGCCAATGTTTTAATGTGTTCTTTGGTTAACCATTCAATTGATGACAGCATGGTGGTTGCCAAAGGAGCCATATTAAACCATAAGTAGAAAGTGACAAAAAAGGCAATCCACGTATAGTGTAAGGTTCTGATCCTTTCTTGTTTGAAGTCGAAAATCCTTAGCTTTTCCATAATAACTATTAATAATAAGAGTCAATATTTAGGGCAAAGCAAAGACACAAATGCATCTTAAAAAATGAGATGGATCATATTTAAGACCATTATTGATTGAAAGAGTTTTCAATCTGAACAATATGGTATTTATTATTATTTTGACATGATATGAATTTTAATTAAGAGAATATGCCGCAGTTGGAAATTTTATCTCTTTAGATTCATTGTATGATATAAATCATATATATAGATGTAAATCCATTTTACTTTTGTATCATATAATAACCTTAAAATAGATTTAAAATGGATTTAAACGCTCATGTTGGAGAAATTGTCGCTTCAGATTATAGAAGTGCCAAAGTTTTTAAGAAATATGGAATAGACTTTTGTTGTGGTGGAGGCAAAACAATTGATGCTGTTTGCGAAAAGCAAGGAATCAATAAAGAAGCAATTCTCGCTGAGTTAAAAACAATTGTAGAAGCAAATAATTCTTTAGAAACAGATTATAACAAATGGTCTTTAAGCAAATTAGTTACTCATATTGTAGAAAAACACCATGCCTACGTTCAGGAGGCACTTCCTGCTTTAGATCAATATCTGAATAAGGTGGCACGAGTACATGGAGAGCATAATCCTGAGTTAATTCCCATTTTATCTCATTTTGAATCGGTAAAGAGAGAATTAACTCAACACATGCATAAAGAAGAGATGATTCTATTTCCTTACATCAAAAAAATGGAAGAATGTAAAAAACAGAATCAACAACTCTCAATTCCACCTTTTGGTAGCATTGAAAATCCTATCAATATGATGGAAGAAGAGCATGATGATGCAGGAAATGAAATGAAGGAAATAAGAAATCTTAGCAATAATTATAATCCTCCTGCCCATGCTTGCAATACTTACATGGTTTCTTTTAAGTTATTAGAAGAGTTTGAAGAAGATTTACACATGCACATACACTTGGAAAATAATATTCTTTTCCCAAAAGCCATTCAATTAGAAAAAAAACTATTGCCTTGAAAAATGAAAGAACTCAATCCTACTTCAGTTGAAAGCAGTGAAATGGTAGAACAGACGTTCAACTTTTGGTTTTCAGATAAAGAACACATCCGCTCTCCATTTCCTGAATACATCCGTCCAGATTTAAAATTGAAATCAACAAAGCAATTTTTTAAATGGGTAGAAGGTTTAAATGAGAAAGCTAGTGAAGAAATAAATGATGTCATTGTTGGAGAAAAGTTTGAAGAAATCATTTTTGAAACAGCTTTAACTCTAGTTCAATTAGAGGATGAGAAGATAACAATCAATTACCCCTTTTTACCTCGTTTAGGTGATGAAATTAAGGATCAGGATAAAGAAAAGGAAGTAAGTGTAGTAATTGACCGTTGGATAGAAAAAGAAAAAGATAACAGCTTCTTAAACGTTAAAATGCAAAAGAAAAGCTCGGATATAAAGTGGGAAACAAGGTTTGAACTACCTGTTTGATTCAATATCTTTTCTAGGTTTCTATAAATGATGAACTAATCTGACTCGAACAATCAATTGCTCGAATACTTTTACGCATGAGCACTTATATAATCAGTAAAGAATAAAACAAAATACCAACTCCCACTAAAAAGCTCAAGATAATAGGCACAAATACAAGATAGCCTATGTTTTGAGCTTTTCCAAGTCTATTGCGAATAAAATAGATCATTAAACCAAACAATGGATAAATAATAAGAGTTGAGGCTATTAAAAATAAATTCATGTTGTAATCGATTCTCTATATATCTTATCTAATGGAGCATTAATAGTATCAAACAGTTGTTCAAGTAGTATTGTCGTATCACCTTTTGTCTTTCCTTTTGTGGATATTGGTTCATGGATTATCATCCTTGATATTCCAGGACCTGCCATGCCCTTAAACAATCCTTTTCTTTGAAGTCTTTTCCAATTATCTAAAAACGTAATTGGTAAAATGGGAATCTGATTCTTGATTGCTAAAGAAATAGCCCCAATCTTAAATTCTGAAAGTTTTGGAGCCGTCTTAGAAATGGTTCCCTCAGGAAAAATCATTAGTGGAATTCCCTTATCTAAAGCTCCCATCATTTTCTTTACACCAAGTAATGCTCCCGTTTGATTATCTCTGTCGACAAGTATATTCATACCTGAGGTATAGAAAATATGAAACAATGGCCATCTTTCTATTTCTTTCTTTCCTGTAAAAATGAAGTAATCCTTCAATACTGAATACAAACAGGGAGTATCTAGGAAGGAACTGTGATTGGAGCAAATAATAAAAGCTTGATTTTTGATGATGTTACTTTTTCCATAAACACGTAATTGAATTCCACTAAAGAACAACCATAGCTTGGCATAAATTCTCATTAGGTTAAATGCGGTAGGAAATCTTCTCTCTTTAGATAAGAAAAATTTAAAAAAAGGAAAGAATAGCAATAATGATATCGAGAAATAAAGTAAAAAATAGATTTTATAAAAAAATCGAAAAGTGTTACAAAAAATCCTCATGCTGAAACCGCAATTTCTATACTCCAGATTGGCTTAATCATGCTCAAGTAGATGCATGGGTTCAATTGAATTAAGTGAGGATTTTTTCTTTCTTCTCTGTAATTCCTTCCTAATTAAATCTAACTCTCTATTGCTTTGTCCGGCAACAGAAGTATTTTCTTCAGCTCTGCGAATGAGGTATGGCATTACTTCCTGTATAGGGCCGTATGGAACATATTTGGCTACATTATATCCAGCCTTAGCCAGATTAAAGCTGATGTGATCGCTCATCCCCAATAACTGTGAAAAGTATATAATAGGACAAGCAGCTTCTATGGATCTAGCATTCATCAAATCAACTAAAAACAATGTACTTTCTTCATTATGGGTGCCGCAGCAAAGTGCAATCCGATCGTAATGATCAACACAAAACTTTAAAGCTAAATTGAAATCACGATCAGTTGCCTCCTTGTTTGGATGAATAGGAGAAGGATAAGCATATCGTTTAGCTCTTGCTCTTTCCTTTTCCATGTATGCACCACGAACTATTTTCAATCCAATATGAAATTCTTCTTGGTCCGCCTTTTCATATAATTCATGGATGTAAGTTAATCGATCGTAGCGATACAATTGTGCCGTATTAAAAATAATGGCTTGATGTTTATTATAACACCGCATCATTTCCAATACAATAGAATCAATTGCATTTTGAATCCAGCTTTCTTCAGCATCTATCAATAAGGGTGTACCTGCTTCAAACGAATTCTTGCATAAAATATCAATTCGCTTAAGGCCATTATCAAAATTCTTGGATTCTATTTTTGAAAACTCTTCGTTTGAGCTTCTCTTCTTCAACAATTCAAATGGTATAAGTGCTGTCAATTTAACTACACAAAAAGGAAACAGAGCATTGCTTTTACTTTTATTAACTGTTTCTAATAAATTTCGCAAGCAATGATCCATTTCCTTGTCTTCTTCTTTTCCTTCAACAGAATAATCAAGAATAGTTCTAACTTTATACTCATAAAGCTTAAAGACTCTAGGATCACACTGTTTAATGGTCTCTCCACCACAAAAAAGGTTAAAAACGGTCGTTTTTATTATTCCTTTGACAGGCAGTTTGAACTTTAAAGCAGCAGTTAATAGGCCACCAATTAATTTATTTAACCAACCTATTGAAATCAATTTAAAAATCAGATAAGCTTTTCTCAATTCCTCATTATCCTTATTAGCAAAAGCTACTTCTGTATTATTAAAAGAGGATATCTCAAGTTTCATTCTAGTTTACTTCAAATATTGATAGTCTATATATTGCTTCAAAACTCAAAATAACCGAAAGGAAAAAATTAAAATGCTGTTCTATATCATAGAACACTATGACGTGAAACCTTAACCATAATCATAAAGCTTATTATCAATTTATCAATGTAAGGTTCCATGACAAATTTTGTCGTTAGTTATAAATACTTTCTGAAATTGATCCTAATTACATTAACTAATTGATTTACAGAAAGAAAACTAAGCTTAGACTCAAAAATTCAATTAAGGACGAAATGAGCTATTTTGCACGAAACTACTATCGGTCATGGTTTTTAGAAAAGCAACCAGATCTTCTCTTTCAGTGGGACTCATGTATCTAGGTTTAGCGATAAACCCATCGAGGTTGGGTGATGAAAATTGAACTTGATCAGCATAAAAGTCGACTACTTCCCGTAAGGTTTGAAATCGACCATCATGCATGTAAGGAGCGGTAAATACTAAATTCCGTAAGGAAGGTGTCTTAAATTTGCCTACATCAGTTGCTCTTTTGGTATACTCGGCTAAGCCTGAATCAGGATTTAAATCAAGCCCGTTATTGACATAATCATTGCTAGTTAACAATGGATTCCATGTGCCCCCATGACAGTGAAAGCAATCTCCCTTTCTTTCATCAAAATAAATGTCCATCCCTCTTAATTCCTTATCTGATAGCAAGGGAGGAGAACCATCATATGGAACACCTGCAATAGATTTTACATATTGATCATACCTACTGTTACCACTAATTAATGTCCTAAGAAATTGAGCTAATGCATAAGAAGTATGTTTGCTGTCTATCGCCTCAGAACCAAATGCTGACTTGAACATATTTATATACACTGGATCTGTATTAATACCTGATAAATCAGTTTGGAAAAAGTCATCAACTTCAAATCGCATTACATCTTCTAGAGTTCCTTCAATTTTACCATTCCATAAGAATTGACTTGACCAAGCTAAGTTAAAGTGAGGAATTACTTGATTGAAGGGGGAGCCATTAGAAGAAAAGCTTTGTGACTGTAGATGACATGATGCACAAGCCAAGCCTTCAAAAGGACCTCCCTTAGATAGCCTGTTTTCATAATAAAGTTTTTTCCCTAATGCAACTCCTTCAACAGTTAAAGGATTATCCTCAGGAATTATAGGAGCAGTAATGTAAAAGAAATGATCAGGTACTTTCAAACTATATTCAGTAGGTTCAATTTTAATAGGAGGAGCTTGTATATCATCATCCCGGCAACTTGAGAGTATCAGAATTATGATAAGCATAAAGATTAAGCTAGATCTCATCTATATATATTTAACCGTCTTTTAGAATTGAAAATACTGTTATGCCATTTTCATTTAGTCTTTTTTGTGCAGCATAAATTGGCATTATCGGAGCATTGTAAATGGTAAAATCCCACTCAAAAGGATTTTCGTACCATTGCTCAACGTTCATTACTATTTCAAAGCTAAAATCTGAATTTACAATTATATTTGACTTGGCAAGTTGAGCTTTAAAGTGATTGTTTTCATAAATCACATTATTGGAATCTGAAATATCTCTAGCTGTCCCCATATGAGTTGCATAAAACCTATCATTTCCTAAACTGTCATACTTTCCCTCTAGTTGCATATAATGATAACCATTCCCAAGCATGGCCGGCCAATTCCAATTCATTATGTTTAAATTTGAATAAGCATCAGGGGTGTTATCCTTCTCATCAAATCCAAACGTAAAAGAAATAGAAGAATAATTGCCCTCAGGAACTTTAATGATAGGAGTGTAAACTTGTGTTGAACTATCAGCTATGTCTATAAAGTGGTAGTCATCAATCTTAAAAGAACTCCCATCAACCCTATGGAAGGTAAAATCTGATATTAAGTATCTTAACCTGCTAATGTTAAAAGCCTGTCCTTTTTTATTCATAAAAGGCTTTACTGTGTCAGCTCTAAGTGAAACAGCCATTCCATTACTCAACTGTGACATTCTTATTGTTGCTTGGTAGCTTTTAATCGCATTATTGTCATCAGAGGGCTTTACTTCATCATCATCCTTACACCCAGTAAAACTTACGCTAAAAACAGTTATGGCTACTAGATTAATGATTAAGGTCTTTATTAGGTCTTTCATGGCAATTCATAGTTAATTAAACCAAAAAAAGGAAGCAATACAGTTATAAAATTAACAGATAGCAATGCAAAATAATATGTTTTTGCTCATACATTAATATGATAAAAAGCACTCTAAAACATCTATAGACTACCTTCAGTAGTTTACTTAAGATTTTAAACTATATACCCCACTCTTTTTATAAAACCGTGGTTCATAACTCTCAACATTATTTTACAAAGTATAGAAGCTTATAGTTTAACTGAAACATAGTTTTTTAATCGCATAATGTTACAGATAGTAAATTCTATAGGTAAGCACGATAAGTTCTCTAAATTCAATCACTATCAATAAATGGGGATAATCTAAGTCTGCAAATAAACGATAGTTATATTACATTTTAGGGTTTGTTATCTTCTAAATACCACTCGGCAAATGAAGTTTCTGTTTCTCTTAAAAAAAGATGGTTTAAGGTAATACCTTCCGGTAAAGCTACTTTAATCCTTTCCACCATGTCTATGAGCATATTCTCACAAGTTGGTTGGTACTTAGTGAGAATCACTTTTTCAAAGGGCGGTAAGCCCATTTTTAGTTCCTTGTGAGGAGAAGATACATTAAGCATCAAAGCATGATCATAAACATCTATAATATAAGTTTTGACTATTTCTTTAAGGACAGAAAAGTCAATGATCATACCATCATTCTGAGTACCATTATTTTTAACCTTTCCTATTACACCTACCTTGAGTTTATATGAGTGACCATGTATGTTTTTACAAGCTCCATCATATCCATACAATGCATGTGCCATCTCAAAGTTGAACTCCTTTGTAACTCTTATTATATCCATCGCAATTTATCGAACAACTATATAGTATTAAAATTTTACACGAATGTAGTCCCCCATAAACTACGTAAATATGATCTGGATCAGTATTAGAATAGACTAGTGAACAGTTAGGGATTAATTCTTCTGAGAATTACTTTTGCTATAATGACCATACATATTCACAAATAATTACTAAATAATTAGGATACCAGATCTGCAATATGGTCTTTTATCAATTTCAAATCTTCCTTCAAAAAAGTTCGAACTTTTGACTGCCACCCCGACAGAGAAGCCTGACACAATAGTGTTGGGCTTTTTAATTGAGGCAAACCAAGCTCGCTTGAGTTTAGTGAAATTAAAAAGCTCAGAACGACGAAGTCGGTCAGGATTTGAATGTAAGTACCCACTTTTGGATCACCGTCAGGTAATCCACTCATCCCGACAAAACCTAAGACACTAATCATCAGAATCTAATTCCAATTGGCAAGTTCGAAATTTTATCTTATTCAATATCTACTCATTGATAGAAACGAAGTGAGAGTATATGGAATTGTTAGGCCAACGGTTTAAGTATATGTCGCGTTACCAGCTTTTGCCGGCAATGATTAATATTAAACGCCTAATTTTTTCGCCATTCGGTTTTAAGCTTGTGCACAACATTTGATTCAAACTGCGTTTTAATACAGTTTACATATTGCTAGTGATTGTCGGTTTCTTTTCTAAAGTTACGCTAAACAACTCTTCTTTCTTCTTTCTTCCTTTCAATTCTATCTCTCCTTTAGAGCTATATTGATAGTTAGAATGGGGTAATAATTCTTTAATTGCACCTGAGATCAGTAAGTCAGATTTTAACTCCTTACAAAGACTTTGGATTCTAGCAGTCGTATTTAAAACATCCCCCGTAAATACGATTTCCTTTTTTAAGTCTCCAATCTCGCCAATAGTGACTTCACCGAAATGAATGCCTGCTTTGAAACCAATTTCAAAACCAAATTCATTAAACAAAACCTCTTTTTGCTCATTAAGATGATCGCGTATATCAAAGAAACACTTGATGCAATTTGCCTGGTTAATCCCCTTGCCAGGCTTCCATGAAATCACGATTTCATCTCCTATATACTGGTATACTTCACCGAGTGAATTGATAATGGGATCTGACATAATATGATAATAGGTGTCCAGTAATTTGAAGTAATTTATGTGACCTAAAGATTCAGCTATTGTAGTTGAAGATTTCATGTCTAAGAACATGAAAATCCGCTTTTCAATTTTGGGTTGATGGTATTTCCCGGAAATAAAATTTAAAAACACATGATGCCCTAAATTTTCACTTATAGCAGAATATATCAAGCAAACCACAAGCCTTACAGACAAATGGAATAAGGTGATAAGGAAAGAGATACTTATTAGGAATCTACCCAATTTTTGCCAAGCATCGACTTCTAACAAACTTATGCCTGTTTCAAGTGTAAATGCCAGAGGAAAAAGGAGGACTACTATGATAATGATTAAGGTAAGGTAGATTAAGAATTTGTAAAAAATCTTGACACTCAGTGTTCGGTTTGAGAATCTCTTTTCTAAATAAACCACTTCTAAAACCCCTACAATAAGTCCAACCAGAACATTCGCTAGGCTAGCGAAAATCAGCACAGGGATAGTAAAGGAAATATCAGTATCCGGATTGAGGTTTTGGTTACGAGTCACTCCAATCTCAGTTATATCAGTTATCAATCCACTCAATAACCAGATAATCGCGAAGGGAATAATCCTTAAAATATTTCTTTTCGCTTTTGGAGTTATTTTCACCTCAAGTTGACAATGTATCGGTTAAAAGTAAGGAATGTTTTATTTGGATTCTAGCACAGTTCTTCGGTGTAAACTATTGTTTTTGGAATTATATTGAACTAAACATTTATTTTAGTATCTATTTTTAACTACTCACTTCATTGGAACAAGACTCTCTAAATTCAATACCTAATATCGATAAAAAGGTGTTTAAAAACCTATTTGATCTGTATTATAAGCCTTTGTGTGCGTTTGGGTATAGATATTTAGAAGACACTTTTCTAGCAGAGGATATGATTCAAGAAGTATTTGGGATTCTGTGGGAAAAGAGATTAGATTTTAATCATGAAAAAGCAATCAAGGCGTTTCTATATACATCAGTTAGAAATAAGTGCTTGAACCATTTAAAGCACAACACAGTACTCCAAAAGCATGAGGAGCGGTTGATTTACGAGCTGGAATCTCAGTCTTTTTTCACACAACATGTCATTGAAGAAGAAACATTTAATCAGTTGTATATTGAAATAGAACACTTGCCGAATGCGGCTAAAAAGATCATTCTACTGGCGCTGAAAGGATTAAAAAATAAGGAGATTGCCAATATGCTTGGCATTTCTGAAAATACTGTAAAGACCCAAAAGAAAATTGCATATAGTAAGCTTAAAAAGAAGCTGTCTCCAATTGCCAATGGAATCTTATTAAGCCTTTAAAAAAATATTTTAATTTCTTTTCACCCAGTTTTGAATAAAGTTGTTTTAAGTACGAACCTATTCTTAAAACATGGAAAATGCTTTTCAAATTTCAAAACTACTTTACAAAAAGATAAAGGACGAATTATCTTTTGAAGAAGAAAAGCTACTTCAGCAATGGGTAGATCAAAATCAAGAGAACGCCTCATTTTATAAAAAAATGCTAGAAGATCATACGCTTATTAATAAGCTAGATGATTTTGAGCTTTTTGATAAGGCGAAGGCCTGGTCTTCTATTGATAAAACCCTTTTCAAGACCAAGGTTATTGAATTAAATGTTAGAAAACTACTTCGATACGCAGCAGTATTAGCTCCGTTCATCCTTTTAATGGCTGTCGGTTATTATTGGTGGGATCAGCAATATAACGCTCTAGCAAAAATTGATAAAACCTTTACTCCTTGGGAATCTAAAGCAACTCTAATTTTAGCCAATGGTCAAAAACTGAACCTCCAAAAGGAAAAGGTAACCACACTTAAAGAAGGAGGTGCGCAATTGAAAAATCAAGAGGCTATATTAGAATACATATCAGCGGGAGACATAGAGAAAATCGAGCCAATGGTGTATAACACACTCATCACACCAAAGGGAGGAAATTATCGACTCACCTTAAGTGATGGAACAGAAGTTTGGTTAAACGCAAATACTTCCATTAAATATCCTGTTCGCTTCACAGACAATACAAGAGAAGTCTTTCTAAAAGGTGAAGCATTCTTTGATGTACAACACAACGGAAAACCATTTATTGTAAATACTCAGGAAACCGACATTAGGGTATTAGGAACTTCTTTTAATGTTTTTGCTTATGATAATGAGCCTTATACATCTACTACTTTAGTAGAGGGAAGTATTAAACTGTCAACCTCGGAATCAGAAAAGACTCTAGTACCTAATGAGCAGGCCAATGTGTTTACAAATCAGACCGAGATTCAAGTAAAAACGGTCAACACAGAAATCTTTACTTCTTGGATAAAAGGCAAAATAGAGTTTGAAGAAGAAAGCCTTGAAGCTGTCATGAGAAGATTGGCTCGTTTATACGATTTCGACTATGAGTTTGAAGATAACACCTTGAAGGATTTTCATTTCACAGCTCGAATAGATAACACTCAACCTATTTCTAACATTCTAAAAATGCTAGAAATGACCACTGATGTACATTTTAAATTAAAAGATAATACAATAATCATTTACTAAAAAAGAAGAGAAATGCGCCAACATTTCCCATTCTAAATTTAATCTAAAAGACCTGAAATCTTTAATAAGCTTAAAATTATGAAAAATATCAAAGTAAAAAACTTCGAGAAGTTCCGCTTTAAAGGACTAAATCTTAAATCAAAATTAGTTCTATTCATGCTTTCACTGATTATCTCAATTCAATTGAATGCACAAGAGGTCAACTATACCTTTTCGGTTGAAAAAGCTACGATTAAAACCATACTAAATGAACTCAAGAAAAAGACTGACATCAATTTTATCTATAACAATGAAGAGATAAGAAAATGCACACCCATTACGCTATCAGTCTCTAAAGCTAGTCTAGAAGAGGTGCTTCAAAAAAGTTTAAACAATACAGGGCTTGACTTTAAAAAGGAGGGCAATACAATAGTCATTTTTCCTAAAAAGGAACGCTCAGCTAATGAAGAAGAACAAACTTTTGGTCTAACACAAACTGTTAGAGGCATTGTTTTAGACGCAGATAGTAAGATGCCCTTAATAGGTGCTACTGTATCAATAGTTAATACAAATCCTGTAATAGGAGTAGCTGCAGATGAAAATGGGAAGTTTCGATTTGAAAATGTACCCATTGGAAGGATTGACCTACAACTCTCTTACATCGGTTATGAAAGAAAAATAATTCCCAACATCGTCGTAAATTCGGGGAAAGAAGTCGTTCTAAAATTAGACATGCAAGAGTCTGTAGTTGCTATGGATGAAGTGGTGATAAGACCAGACAAAGAGAAAGGAAAAGCATTAAATGAAATGTCACTGATAGGAGCTCGTTCCATATCCCCCGAAGAATCTAACCGATTTGCAGGTCCATTTAATGATCCTTCACGTATTGTATCTAATTATACGGAGTGGCAACTAGTCAGGATGGGAGTAATGATATCATTGTTCGTGGAAATTCGCCAAAATACATGCGTTGGAGATTGGAAGGTGTGCAGATTACTAACCCCAACCATTTCGCCGATCAAAATGCTGTAAGTGCCAGTGGAATAAGTGCGCTCAACAACAATTTATTGGCTGCCTCTGATTTTTATACCGGAGCATTCTCTCCGGAATATGGAGATGCACTTTCAGGAATCTACGATATAAAACTTAGGGCTGGTAACAATGAAAAGTTTGAAGGTTCTGCAGCAATAGGAATTTTAGGAACTGATTTAACCTTAGAAGGACCTCTAAAAAGTGGATATGGTGGTTCATACTTAGTCAATTACCGATACTCTACTGTTTCCTTAATTCGTGACCTCGGACTAGTTGATGTAGATGGAGTCCCAAAATTTCAAGATGCGGCCTTTAAAGTTCAATTACCAACCCAAAAAATGGGGATTTTCTCTGTCTTTGGTTTAGCAGGTTTAAGTGGTTCTAATTTAGAAGATGTAGACATTATCGATGGTTGGACGGAAGGAGATATTCCCAGACCTCAAAACGTAGCAGCTCAAGATTATGAGACACAAACCTATTTACTAAATACTGGAGTAAACCACAGTTTAACCTTGAATGAACACAGTTTTTTAAAGACGACATTGGCCTATTCTATAGATGGTATTCAAGACGATGTTTTCGAATCTAAGTTAATTCCAATCTCTGATGCAAGCGGAAATTACCTGAGAGATGATACATCTGAAAAGGCATTAAACTACAAAGCTAGATTAAGACAAACTGTCTACAGGGGAGCGGTAAGTTACCACAACAAATTAGATGCGAAGAATAAAATTCAAATCGGAACAAAATACAATCTTTTTACCTTCGATAACAAACAAAGTATTTTAAGAAACGGATCGAATTCAAGAAGCAGTCTATTAAACCTTGATGGAAACATAAGCACCTTGAGAAATTTCTTCGCTTGGAAACATCGTTTTAATGAAGACATTACTATGGTATTAGGCTTGCACAATATGAATGTTTTGTATAACGACAAGAGTACCCTAGAGCCAAGAGTTGCATTCAATTGGAAGTTAAGCAACAAGAATACGCTTTCTGCGGGCTACGGTAACCATAGCACGATGGAAAGCATTCATAATTATTTTGCAAAAGTAGAACAGGAAGATGGAAGCGTTATAGAACCCAACAATAACCTTGATCTATTAAAAGCACATCACTTTGTGTTGGGTCTTGAAAGGCGTTTTTCGGAGAATCTAGTCGGAAAAGTTGAAGTTTATTATCAAGACTTGTATAACCTGCCTGTAGAAAATAATGATACGAGTTTCTACGCCACTATTAATGAAGGTCTAGAATACAGATATGTAGACTTAGTCAACAAGGGAACGGGTAAAAACTATGGAATTGAATTTACCTTAGAACGCTTTTTTGCAAATGATTACTATTATCTGTTAAATGGTTCCCTTTATAATTCGACCTATAAGTCTTTAGAGGGAAAAGAGCGTAACACTCAATACAATGGGAATTACTTGGTAAATGTATTACTTGGTAAAGAATATAAAAAGTTAGGCAAAAAGGGAAATCAAACCTTAGGCTTAAATGCCAAACTATTTTATGGTGGTGGCAAAAGATACATTCCGCTACTTAGAGATCAAGATGGAAACTTAGCCGTTGACCCTCAAAATAATCGTTATTGGGATTATGAAAAAGCTTATGAAGATAGAATTGAAGATATTTATCAAATCACCCTTTCTACAAGTTACAAGTGGGATAAACCCAATAAAACATATGAGCTTTGGTTTAATTTGGACAACATCACTGATAATAAAGGAAAGATATCTGAATATTACGATGAAGAGGAGTCCAATTCCATTGGCTATAGGACTCAATTCGGTTTTTTCCCTAATATGATGTTCAGAGTATATTTCTAAACCACTGATGATATTCTTTTTCTCGCTCATATTGTCCTGTAATAATAAAAAAGTATGTTTTGGGTTCATTCAATGATCTGCATATCGTCCCTCAGAAAAGTTTGAACTTTCGACTGCCAACCCGACAGAAAAGCCTGACACAAAAGTGTTGGGCTTTTTTCATAGAGGCAAGTCAAATTCGCTTGAGTCTGATAAAAATAAAAGAGTATAAGAAGACGAAGTCGATCAAGCATCGAATGTCACATCCCAATAAGGGTTACCGCCAAAGGGAAAAGCCCTATACAATAGAATCGAACTAATTTTAGCTGTACGACCTACTCCCTGACAAACCCTAAACTAAAGGATATCAAGCACATAATAAATTACTTCTCCATTAATCTCAAGCAGTTATAGTTTAAGCAAGTGTTCTCCCATTAGAAATACAATGTAATTTCTAAAACAATTAAAATTATCACGAACAAACAAAAGAAAATCAGGAAGAAGCGTAAACTTTTGATTATTAGAAAGTCACATAAATTTAACTTGTCCTACATTTTTAATTAACTGATAATTAATAACTTGTTTTTGAACTTTTTTTTGTCAATCCAAATATTTTATACATCTTTAGACCTCTTTAACCAATAAATTCATATTAATATGTACAACTTAAACATTACGAATTCCTACCGCTTTGATGTGACTGTAGGAGATAAAACCATTGCTAAAGATGGAGGTACCGGAGAGGTTGGCCCGATCGGAAATGCCATTTTTGAAATACCGGGTATCGGTCAATTTGTAGCTCTTGACTTGGGTGATAAAAAAATCGAGGGCTATGAGCTAAATGAAACCTGGGGTGTTTTATTCCGATTTAAAACTTATGAAGTTTATGCCCGATACGAGGGTGGAGGATCTTATGACATCGACATTGACCAGTATGGCAGTATTGCAATAACCGCAAATACAGGCTCTGCAATCATAATTCAACTTAACGAACTCGAACTTAAAACTAAATAAAATGGAATATATAGGAGAAATCAGAATGTTTGGTGGCAACTTTGCCATGAGAAACTGGGCTTTTTGCAATGGTCAATTACTCCCCATTAGTGGTAATTCTGCATTATTTTCATTAATCGGCACCATATATGGTGGCGATGGGAGAACAACATTTGCTCTTCCTGATCTAAGAGGTAGAATTGCAACACATTCGGGAACAGGACCAGGTTTATCTCCGATAAAGCAAGGAGCGAGATCCGGGCATGAGACGGTAACCCTAACCCTTTCTAATATACCGTCACATAGTCATGCAGCTACTTTGAATGCTACGGCTGCACCTGCTGCAGGTGCAAATCCTAGCAATAAGCAATTAGCCGCAGCAACTACTTATGCAGATCATTCAGGAACTAATATTGCGATGTATAACCAATCTGTAATAGTTGGCAACACCGGAGGAGGACAAAACTTTAATATTAGAAATCCCTATTTAGGTATTCAATTTATCATATGCCTCTATGGCGTATTTCCTTCAAGAAGTTAGAGAAAAAAAGGCAATTGATTATTGCCTTTTTTATTCTTAATCTTTTAAAACTTTCTTTAACCAATAAATTCAAAATTATATGTACAACTTAAACATTACGAATTCCTACCGCTTTGATGTGACTGTAGGAGATAAAACCATTGCTAAAGATGGAGGTACCGGAGAGGTTGGCCCGATCGGAAATGCCATTTTTGAAATACCGGGTATCGGTCAATTTGTAGCTCTTGACTTGGGTGATAAAAAAATCGAGGGCTATGAGCTAAATGAAACCTGGGGTGTTTTATTCCGATTTAAAACTTATGAAGTTTATGCCCGATACGAGGGTGGAGGATCTTATGACATCGACATTGACCAGTATGGCAGTATTGCAATAACCGCAAATACAGGCTCTGCAATCATAATTCAACTTAACGAACTCGAACTTAAAATCAAATAAAAATGGAATATTTAGGAGAAATCAGAATGTTTGGTGGCAACTTTGCCATGAGAAACTGGACTTTTTGTAACGGACAATTGTTGCCAATTAGCCAATTCAGTGCATTATTTTCTTTACTAGGCACCATATATGGTGGGGACGGAAGAACAACATTTGGAGTGCCTGACCTACGTGGAAGAATAGCAACTCATTCAGGAACAGGTCCGGGACTTAGTCCTATAAAACAAGGATCACGCGGGGGAGCTGAAACTGTGACCTTAACTACCTCTAATCTGCCTTCACATAGCCATGCTGCTACTTTAAATGCTACGGCTGCGCCTGCTGCAGGTGCAAATCCTAGCAATAAGCAATTAGCCGCGGCAACTACTTATGCAGATCACTCAGGAACTAACATTGCAATGTATAACCAATCAGTAATAGTTGGCAACACCGGAGGAGGACAAAACTTTAATATCAGAAACCCGTACTTGGGCATACAATATATTATTTGTCTTTATGGTGTTTATCCTTCGAGAAGTTAGAGAAAATATCTTCAATAAAAAAGCGACAGTTGTCGCTTTTTTTATTTGCAACCTACTGAATTCAACAACTTCTATTGTAATTCTATTAAATGATCCGCCAAATCCATTAAGTTTGAGCGATGCGCTACAATAATTATAGTCATTTCTCCTTTCAAATCGTTCAACGCCTTCTTAATAACTTCTTCATTTTCATCGTCTACAGAACTGGTTGCTTCGTCTAGTATCAACAATTCAGGTTTTCTTAATAGTGCTCTAGCCAGACTAATCCTTTGCCTTTGCCCACCAGATAATGCAGTTCCATTATCACCTACTACTGTATCTATCCCATTAGGAAGTCGCTGAACAAAATCGAATGCCGAAGTCCGAACTAGTACCTGATGAAGTTCTTCTGCAGTAGCTTCCGGATTAACCCAAAGCAGGTTCTTCTTTATTGATCGATTAAATAGAAATGAGTCCTGCGGAACGTAGGCAATCCCTTCTTTCCATGCATTTAAATCAATTTCTTCCATTGTTTTGCCATCAATACAAATTTCTCCTTTAATCGGCTTCTGAAGTCCCATTATTAAATCTATAACAGTACTCTTACCTTTTCCGGAGGCACCCAACAAAATGTTTGTTTTATTCGCAAAAAACGAAAAACTGACATTTTCCAATACTTTTAACTTCCCATAGGAAAAGTCAACTCCCTTAAATCGAATCTCTTTTTTTAGTTTGTACCGGTCATTAGCTTGTCTGTTATTTATTGGATCAGCCTCAAAACGACTCATTAAGTCTACAATGTGATCAAAAGCAGGCATTAAGTGTATGATCTGCTGATAAGTATTCATCCAACGTGTTGCCTTTGGAAGCAATCTTGCAAAAATAAAAATGAGTAGCAATAGTGTAGCTGTCGAAGTCTTTATGACTTCAATGGCAAAAAAGATATAGAGTGTAATAATAGTCGTGGCAAGAATATCAAACAAGACCTTAGTTTTTGCTGTCACCTTGATGTGAGCTAAGACCTGCTCTTCCAGCTTTTTATTCACATGCTCAAACTCTTCCTGATGTTCCAGTTCTTTTTTATACGTTTTAACCAATTTTAAGGCTCGAAAAAACTCTAAGATAATAGACTGTATTTTTTGATTAAAGTCGATAGCTGCAATTCCTAAAGCTTTACTCTTTCTATTTAATGGACGATTAATAAATGCCAGTAATCCAACCGAAAGGACAGCTATGGCTGTCAGTTTAACAGACAATGAAGCAGAAATAAAGAGATAGACTAGGATTACTATGGTTGTTCCAAATAATTGAATCAACTGGTTACTTATGTTGCCCAATTTTCTGATCTCAATTGTCAATGCATTCTGTATTTCACTATTCTTCTGAGTTTGTAGTCTTGACCAAAGGGAAAAATTTAAGCCCTTAAAGAACTTACTTCGCCACCTCAGTGTAACTCTATGACCAATCTTTGCTGTGCTTAGTCTTTGAATATAGTTCAAAAGGGCATAAACAATCATGACTAGCAGGTAAAAGAATAAGACTGAAAGAACTGACATCGGTATACTCATTTGTTCAAAAAGGATTTGTACACCATCAACAATTCGATTGTCAGTTGAGGTTACTTCTACTCCTGCAATGCCTAATAGCGGGATAATCAGAAGCAAACCCACTCCTTCTGTTAAGCCCAAAAACATCATTATGAGTAAAGCCATCGCCGCATTGAGCTTGACCTCCTTTAGCAGGCTAATCATTTTTGAAAGTGTAGAAGTCGAAAAACTAAGTTTCATTTCTTATAAATGAGGGGATTGTGTATCGCCAAAGCCAAAATAAGGGACGAAAACAGAAATACAAAAAAAACAATGATTCTGGAATTTTAATCAATTCAAAGTCTTTAGTTGAAATCCATCGAAAACTAGCTGCTTTATATCTTAAACTTTTACTTAACCTAAGTTTATAGATCAATTTATTAAGATTCTCCATAAAGCGACTTCTTTCTGATTCGCCATGTAGGGAATATATCTCATTTATTGCGCTTTTTACTAAGCCTTTAAACTGACTATCGCCTTCAGCATAGGCTTTTAATACATCAGGAATAGGCAGATTAAAAAAGTGATTACATAAAAATATTCCCTGCACTAATGGCCTTTCCACATTTAAATTTTGACTCATTTCGAGTACTCTATTCCACTCAAAATCATTTTTATATGTATAAGCCGCTATTTCAAATAACCAATACAATAATGCCCATTTGTGCTTAGCTGAATGAGCACATAAATAAATCAACAAGTACTCATCAGAAAAAAGATCAACAGACTCTGAAGTAATATCAATGGTTTGCTTGTTTTCAATTTGCTCTTTAAAAGAGGACGCGAAATAGTATTTGTTTGCAAATAATCTCCAATGGATTTCCAATTGAATCTTTTTCTTTTTGTGAAAGAATACAATTTGATTATTGTTCTTCCTAAACGTTTTTTTCTGTTTCTGATAGAATTGTTTATAAGATGAATGCAAGCAATAACCAAGAGACTCAAGAACTGATATGCACTCTGTCAATTGACTTTCATCGATAAAAAGATCAATGTCTCTGGAATGTTTGGAGCTTAAATCTCCAAATATTTTATATGACGTGAAAGGCCCTTTCAAAAAAAGAAACTCAATTTGCTTCTTTTTTAGCGCATCAGAAAGAATAAAGGCCTCTCTTGCAAAATGTAACATCTTCCGATGAATCTTTTTATTAGAAGTTGACCATTTGGATTTCAGTTCATCATCGATTGGTATCTCAAGGTCGGTCAAACCTTTTGCAAGAAGCTGAGTCAGTCGATGTTGCTCAGCTAAATCAATCACGCTTTCCCAGTCAACCTTTGTTGGCAACACAATTTCATGACTCGAATGAAACTTTAGTGCGCATAAAGAAGTGAGCAACTTAAATTCATCTGAATTAACTCTATTTGCCAAGCTTTTCCTTTTTTCCAATATTGACTACCATAATGAATCTCATTGCTTTTTTACCATTCTGAGTTGTCTACCGTTTAGTTGGATTTAACATCCGCTCTTGAATGGTTTTTGATTGCTGATTGATGTCTAAACATTCAAATATAAAATGAATTCGATCTGATTCACCGTTATTAATCACCGAATGCCTCTTACCGTTATTAACTTCATAAGCCACACCTTCTCGAAAATGAAATTTCTGATCTTCAATATAAAAAAAGCAAGCTTCATTGGTTTGAACCGGTATATGAATTTTGTGAGGCACATGACCTTTTTCATCGCCATCAATATGAGGTGGGATAAATGACTTAGCCGGTAAATTCGCTAGCATTGCTTTTGGGAAAAAGGGAGTGGTATATCCTAAATAGTGAGCCACCTCATTCATAATGGGCATAAGTGTCTCTTTCCATTCCTGCCACCTTGAACATTCAATGTAGCGAATTGATGTATTTCGTTTATCTGCAAACTTAAAAGTGATGTGTTTTGTTAAAGCTAGCGCTTTAGTTTTTACCCCCCTGAGTCCCTCTAACGATTTGTTGTAATTGACCTGAAAATCTTCAGGCGTATCCCAATCATGGACTTCAATGCTTTTTAACTTCTTACGAAGTTTATCAATATCCACAGTACCAATCTCTTTTACTGTCTCTACTTTCCGATTATTTATCTCCATTTACTGTTGTATCATATGGATAAACTAATTTTTCCAAAACTACAATTTTGGCTAAAGGAAGAAATGCTTCTCGATCTTTAAATAATTATTTTGCTTCATTAATTTGTATATCCCATTAAAGCAGGTCGGCTACTTGTGTAATGCTATGTAAAATGACCAAATGTCTTTTGAAATCTAAAAACTAAACAAGCAAAGAAGAGTTTAGGCATATCGAGAATGGCTTGGTTGATTATTTTTTTTGATGCTCCATAGCTTTGTCCGCCAATTTGAGGCTTGTAAGTTGATTCAACTTCTATCACTTTATGTCCGAGAATGTTTTGCTTCGCGCAAATTTCCGACTCAACAAGAGAACTTCTTACTTTTAAGGAAAGGGCTTTGATCGTTTCTAATTTATATGCTTTTATAAAATTGACATCTTTTAATTTCAAACCAAGCAGATACCTATTAAAAATACGATTGAAAGAAGAAATGAGTTTTCGTTTTGTTCCATAAACTTCATTATCTATCCTATAGAAAGAAACAAAGGTCCCCAAAGGGAAATTCTTATATGGAATTAATTCTTTAACGTCAAACTGAGCATCACCGGAAACCATGACCACATTTTCTTCACATGAATTGTCATATCCTGAATGCAAAGCCTCCCCTATTCCTAAATTGGTATCATGTCTAATGTAAGTGATATTATTATACTGTTCTAACAATGGTTTAATCGCCTCTTCAGACTTATCACTACTTCCATCATTAACCACCACTACCTGACCTTTATTTCTGGATATTATGCTTAAAGTGTCAATTGCATCTTTTATTACCTGTACTATTGTATATTCTTCATTATAACAGAGTATAATGATAGACCAAGTTTGCATAGCAGGATCATTCATTTTAACATCCGATTAATTCGTTCCCAAACATAAAACATATTCTAAACTGCATTTCTCATTTTTCAATAAACCAGTGTAGTTCGAAATAACAGGCATGCAATTTATTTCAAAATTTAAAAAAACAAACACCTTATGTAGAACAAATTTCTGTTATTTGAGCCTTATTAATGAAACAAAGAGTTAAATACTCAATTCAATTTCTTGTCTCCTTCCCTTTTGCAATTATAGGAGGAAGCTGGTTATTGCATTATTCGTTTTTATCCCCATCATTTCTGCTTGGAGTTGTTTGTATAATACTTGGTTTTATTTCTACATTCCTCATTAAAAAAAAATCAATTAATACTGCCTTAGTCTTATCGGGAATTGCCTATGCCTATCTTATCGGTGAAGGCATTACCTATGGATTTCACCCTTTTAAGGGTGAATCAGGGTTCAATGAAAAATGTGCAGTATTTGATCATGTTAGAGGATATAGATTGACAAAGGACAGTATACGGGTATTCAGATCCGGTGGCGGAAAGATGATATACGATAATGTCTTCTATCCAAATAATAAAGGGTGGTTAATGCATCAGGATTACAATTACCCAAAAGCAGACTCTTCTACAAAACGATGGATGATTTTAGGCGACTCTTTCATCGCAGGAATCATGTTAAAAGACAATTTGCCGAATAGGGTGCAAAAAACAGTTAACGATTCATTAGGCTCAGGCAAAATAGAGCTCTATTCTTTTGGGATTGATGGAGGAGGGTTAATGAATTGGTATTCCATTTTCTTTAAAGAGCTGGTTCCTAGATACGATTTTGATGGTCTTATCATTGCCCCTTTTGAAGATAATATCTATCGCGATTTTATGATTATGGAAGTGCAAAATGAAAGTTTCATAGGGCGCATTAAAAAATTTGAATGGGAGGCAGATGAGAGTTTCAGGAAGGAACAATTCAATACTCTACGATCACAACGTCTTTTATATAGTGATATGGAAATAAATGAATTAGACACAAAGCGTTTGATTCCGTTTAACTGGCCACTAAAAAATAGGCTTGAAAGGTTAATATCAAAAAAAGCACTTCAAAAAAAAAGCAATCGGCTTGATCGATCATCTGTTAGGGATATATTAAGTCTTCAAGATGAAATGGGACAACAAAAATATAAGCTCTTAGATAAAATCTTAGAATGGTGTCAGAATAACAATAAAGATGTGCTCTTAGCTTCGATACCATCTAAATTCGAGCTCATGAACCAGCTTTCTGGAAAAAGGAATCAGCATAGAGTCGAAATGAATATTATTGCGGATCATTATAAATTGAAGCATTTTGATGGATACACCGTATTTGAAGGCTTGAATGAAGATGAAATTAACACCTATTGGTTTAAGGTGGACGGACACTGGAATCAAAAAGGATCCGATAGATATTCAAAGTTACTATCTGAATATTTGATTCAAGATTATATTCAAAGTTTAGCGAATCACTGAAGTATTATTAATCTTTGTCGATACTTATGAAAACCGAAGTAATTGTAAACGGCAAACAAAAGGATATCGAATATAGAGTCTGCGGAAGATGTGTACAGGACTCTACAGTTCCCGGAATTCAATTTGATCATTTAGGTGTTTGCAATTATTGTCATTTGCATGATGACTTGTGCGAAAGCTTTCCCAACGATGAACGAGGAGAAAAATACTTAGAAAAGTTATTTGAGAAGATAAAGGCTCAGGGCAAGGGAAAGAAATTTGATTGTGTAGTAGGAATTAGTGGAGGGAGAGATAGTACTTATTTACTCTATAAGGCAGTTAAAGATTGGGGGCTACGACCAATTGCCGTTCATTTTAATGATGGATTTGATAATCCTGTTGCAGGAGAGAACATGTTAAAAGCCGTAAAAAAATTAGGTGTTGAATTACGGACAATAACTTCTGATTGGAGAGAAGGCAAGGACTTAAAATTAACCTTACTTAAGGCATCAACACCAGACTTAAACTTAGGAACCGACATTGGTATTGCCTCTGCTATTTATGGCGTTGCACATAAAGAAGGAATTAAGCACATTTTAATTGGGCAATCATTCAGAACAGAAGGCGTTAAACCTCTTTCATGGTCGTATTTTGATGGTGACTATTTAAGAAATCTTCAAAAGAAATTTGGTAGTGTTAAGTTAAGGCCATGGCAAGCCAATAGTCCAAATTTTAATTTTGGTGTAAAAGAACTCTTCTATTATTCTGTTATAAAGAGAATTAAAGGCTATACACCCTTTTACTCAATGAATTATGTAAGAACAGAGGCTGAAGAGATTCTTAAAAAGGAACTAGACTGGGTTTATCCGGGCGCTCATTATTTTGATGATTTGTATCATAGTTTAATCAAATATGTTCACCGAGTAAAGTTTAATATCGATTTGAACATGAATAGTGATTCTGCATTAGTTAGGAGCGGACAATTGAATCGTAAGCAAGCTTTAGAAAGGGCACATGGAGTTTACAAAATTGAGAAAGAGGAAATCATTGAACTTTGCATTAATCGACTTGGAATTAGCAGAGAAGAATTTGAAAGTTACATTAAGCTAGAACCGAAAACCTTTAAAGCTTACCCAACGAGTTACCCATATATCAAATTAGCAAGATGGCCCATTTATATTCTTTCTCGACTGCATTTAATTCCAAGGGTCGCTTATGATAAATATTTTAAATTCGTGGATTGATGTATGTGTTAGGAATTAATGGTGGGGTAAGAGCGGGTTATCAAGACGTTTCAGCAGTTTTGGTAAAAGATGGAGAAGTCGTTTTTGCGATTGCAGAAGAAAGACTAAATCGCATAAAACACTCCGCGGGTATGTTGCCTTTTTTAAGCGTTCATGAGGCTTTGCAGCACGAAGGCATTCAAATGGCAGACATTGATCTTATTGCCACTCAGGGATCAACCTTTGAAGAAGGTTATAAAGATGTCCTGAAAGAATATCATACATATACTTTTGGTTACTGCCCCCCTATCCATCTAGTACATCACCATCAGGCTCATGCTGCATCAACTTATTACGGTTCAGGTTTTGAAGAGAGCATGATTCTGACCATGGACGCATCAGGTGACGGCATTGCACTTCAAAAAGCAATTGGAAGGCAAGGCAATATTGAGCTGATAGAACAAATTCCGAGAACAAACAGCTTGGGCATCTTTTATTCCATCATGACTCAGTTCTGTGGATTTCTACGAGATACAGATGAATATAAGCTCATGGGATTGGCTCCTTATGGACAAGCCGATAAGATAAATCTGGATGATGTCATTGACATCAATCAAAACAGCTATCAGATAAATCCTCAGTTTGTTAAACAATTTAAGCCGGGTCGTCCTCAAGGTTCAAGGCAACAAGCAGCGTTTAACAAAAATCTAGTCAAACTCTTAGGCAAGCCCAGACAGTCTCACGAAGCGTTTAGCCAGTACTACATGGATATTGCTGCTGCTACTCAAAAGAAGCTAAATAAAGCGGTGATTGCAACTGTGGTTGATCTGCATCAAAAAACAGGCTTAAGAAAACTCTGTTTAGCCGGTGGAGTAGCCTTAAACTGTGAAACTAATCGGCTATTATCTGAACTGGATTTCATCGATGAACTTTTTGTGCAACCGGCAAGCGGAGATGATGGTGTAAGTTTAGGAGCAGCTTGGCTCGTCGCTAAAGAAAATGGAGATTTACCTCAAGTCCCTTCGGATTATTATTTAGGGAAGTCTTTTTCAAACCAAGAAGTAAAAGAAGAATTAGACCTTTTAGGAGTGTCCTATAAACCCATAGAAAATCCAGCTTTAGAAGCTGCTAAATTAGTAGATGATAACAAAGTTGTCGGCTGGTTTCAAGGCAGAGATGAATTTGGCCCAAGAGCTTTGGGAAATCGCTCTGTTTTAGCAAATCCATCGTTTGCGGAAATGAAGGATCGACTCAATCACAAGGTCAAGTATAGAGAGTCCTTTCGTCCATTCGCCCCTTCTGTTCTCACTGAAGAGCTTAACAAGTATTTTGAAGGGAAATTTTCAGAATCTCCTTATATGACAATTAACTACAAGGTTAAAAAAGAGGCCAACCTACCTGCCGTCACACATCAAGACCAAACTGCTCGGATACAAACAGTAAAAGAAAACCAAAATCCGCTGTATTACAACTTTTTAAAAGCATTGCAACAAAAAACCGGATGTGGGGTCTCCATCAACACAAGCTTTAATCGGAAGGGAGAGCCAATGGTCCATCGTCCAAAAGATGCGGTAGCAGCTTTCTATGGCTCGGGAATGGATGCTTTAATTATTGGTAATTATCAATTGCTTAAATAGCATGGTAGGAGTTTTTAGAAACTATTCGGCTTTAAATAGTAGACATTCATTCTCTTTTCTTCTTCTCATTGGCACCCTAGTAAGCTGTTATAATTATCAATTTGTGAGCATGTGGCAAATCGATATGTTGCCTATGATTTACAGAGAGGTAAACCCTCAATATCTGACTAATGATTTCTTTACCAATTCTTCACAACTGTTTAATGAAGACTTTGTGTTTGCAAGTTTTATCGGTTTTTTAGCGACTATAATTGGAATTCCCCTCGTTGTTTTTCTACTCACTTTAAGCTCTAATATTGGAATAGCCGTTGCTGCGTACCTAAGCGCAAAAGATCTAAGTAAAGGTTCTAAAGCGATGGGATTATGGGCAGCCGTACTTTTCTTGAGCATTCGAACATTTCAGTGGGGTAATAGAGCAGAATTATTCCGATTTGATTTAACACCGGAACAATTGATTATGCCCTTTCTTATATTATGCGTTTGGCAGGGGCTGAAACAGAACATTAGAAAAGTTGGTATTTATGCGGCATTAGCTTCTATTATTCATCCCTTAAGTGGACCGGGCATAGGAGGAATTATGCTTCTTCAGATTTTAATTGGGAAAATCTATAGAAAAGAGTTTAAAAAGAGGGATTGGAAGGAATTTTTGATAGCAGGCAGTTTTATCAGTGTGCCTGCATTAATTCATGCATTCCAATACCTGACTTCCTTTAATTATCAAATGGCTGATCGTTTGTTTATTGAAATTATGAACGTTCGGTTTCCACATCATTATTTACCATCTACTTTCTTGAAGGATGAAAAACTCATTATTGGAGTTGTTTTTTTAGGTTTGAGCTTTTACGCATGGAAGCGATTGAAAAAGTGGGAAATTGTTGACAACTCAACGTTTCAGTCTCTTTGGATAACAAGTTTAGTACTGCTTTTCTTCTGCTTTTTAGGTTGGCTTTTTGCAGAAGTATTCCCCAATCGTTTCATTATTACACTTCAGTTATGGCGGTTTCTGACCATTCTTAAAATCATTGGAATAATTAGTTTAAGTCTATTTTTTGGACATTCTATTTTGAAAGTAAAAAACAAAAGTCTTGGCTTTTCTGGCAAGCTTTTACTGGTATTAATTGTTGTTTTCTTGTTTTATTTAAGCATTGATTACAAACTGCTTTTTCTAATTGCAATTCTGCTTTTGAGTTTACTTCTAAATCGAAAGTTGTTTGGCATGGTTTCAATACTGCTCTTGTTTGGAATTTTACATAATAACCTTCTATCCTTCTCAAGTGAAACACCCTCATATTTTTCCTATTTTAAGGTAAACTATAGAATTAGTGACTTACACGACGCAGAAGCTGATATAGCAAAATTTATAAAAGAAAATACTCCAAATGATAGTAGGCTATTATGTGGTCCGAGAAATGGCCGATTAAGAATTTTGGCGAACCGTGCATTGGTAATAGAGGGTTTTGGTATTCCAATGAATGATAAAGGAATGGAAGAATGGTGGAGCAGACTAAACCAAGTGTATAATCGAAATTCAAATCGACCGCTAAATCATATTCGAGAAACAGAGGTAAATTATAATCGTCTACAAGACGACGACTTTTATGAACTCAGAAAGAAATATAATTTCGATTATGTACTTGTTAAAGCAAATCACAAAAGTGAGTTAAAAGAGCTCTATCAAAACTCGTACTTCAAATTACTCGAAATTCCGAAGCAATAAAATTATCAGCTGTCAAAATCAGTTCCTTTTCTTTTTTGTTCCGGAACATCAATTTCTTGGATTATTAATTCACCGGCAAATTCATTAAAAATGCCTTTTGAGATAATGCCATTTTTATCAATAGCCAATGAACAACCTACCATTTTTTTCCCTTCATAGGGACCACCCACAATGTAGCCAACGCTGGTCGTGCTAATACAAATAATATTGTATGTAGAAGCTAATGTGTAAAGTGGCTTTACCCACTTTTCGGCATAAGGATCGGTATCCTCTGAAATAGAATAATCAACTGTCCACGAAGAAGGGGAAAGAATAAGCTCTGCGCCCATGCGAGCCAAACTATGGCCAATATGCAGGGCATCAGGATAATTATCAGCACAAATGTTTAGGCCTACTTTTCCAAAGGGTGTTTCTATCACATTCATGGTGTTTCCAACTTCATAATAATCTTGTTCAACTTTTAATAGGTTGATTTTATGATGTTTTAAAAGAATTTCTCCCTCAGGATTAATAAATAAGGCCGTATTGAACCGCTTTTTATGATTGATCTTTTCGGTTAACCCTACACAAATGTAGATCTTGTACTCACGTGCTAATTCACAAAAAAAGTCGCTATGAGGTCCGGGAATAGGTAAGCATTCCGTTTTGGCTCTCGGATGGGTCCAAGCAAAGTCGATTGTTTCAGGCAGAATGATTAACCGGCAATTGGCTTCACTAGCTTGTTTAATATAGCTAGTTGCCCGTTCAAAGTTTCTTTTGACTTCTCCACCCTCAAGCAATAATTGTGCAAGCGCTATTTTAATTTTTCGATCACTCATCCTCTACTTTTTCCAATTTCCAACCATTTATACTATCCGCAATAAGTTGGCTGTACGCTTCCATTCCTCTTTCGTTAAAAAGCAAATGGTTTTTAAAACTAGAAAGCTGTCGTGAAAAGGAAGCATCAGAATCTATTAAACCGACTTTATTTTGCCGACTTAATTCCCGTATATGTTGGTTTATTTCTTCATGAAGCTGTATGAGTTCCTCAGAACCAATGGCAATGTCATGGTGTTTTAAAAGTACATCTAAAGCAAGCGTGTCATCATAATTGAGCGCTTGAGTCATTAAAATGGGTTCTACCTTCCAAGCTTTTAAGAGTTGAATTAGATTGGTGTAGGCTTTACTAAAATGATTAATGATGAGTGTATCAGCTATAGGTTTTACTTGCTTTTGATTTTTATGATTTGTTGTCCAAGCTCTCAGCTTTTTTTTATCTCCAATTATCTTTCCCCAATAATTACCATCCTTTTTTAACCTTAGCAAATCGCTTAAGTTGTAGTTAATAATTGCTTTTTGGGGACGAAGAGGCATAATTGTATTGATCATTTTATTGGTGGCGTGAATTAAATCACTACCAGGAAATGCAGCATTGAGAATTTCATAGTTTGAGTCTAGTTTTAAAGCCAATTGGTTTTGTAATTGATAGGCCGAAGGCAGACTTAGATCACAACTTTGTGCATCTCCAAGAATTACAATTCTAGTTTTATTTTTTTGGTTTTTAGGCCCAGAAGCAAATAAGCCATTAGAATCTGCTTTATAATTTTCAAGAGCATTGAAATTGACCAACTCCAGACACTTAATTTGTGCTGCATATTCATTCACCTCAGCTTGAGGCACAAATTCTATTAACTCGATATATCGTTCGTAGCTATAGGTTTGTAAGCCTGCTTGCGGAAACAGGTTGAAGTATTGAAAACTGTACTCAGCAATTAAAAGCAAGATGAACAAAACAACTCCATTAATGACAACTACTTTAACTATTCTAACTGCTCTACCCATAGTACTACACTAGATTTTTTCCTTATTCTTCAAATGCCTGTAAAGTGCTTCGCTAATCAATGAGGCAGCTAATTGAGACCCTTCTTTATTTAAATGAACTAAATCCAATAAGTATTTATCCCTTTTAGGAATACCTCTTTCTAAATCAACAAGAAGAAGATTTTCCTTCCTCGCGATTTCTATAATAATTTCATTAAAAGATTGATATTTTGCCCTTACATCTTCATATTGATAACCGGTTCCACTTAAAACATTTTTTACAAAGGCATGAACATCAGAACTGTCTGAAGGCTTAGTCACGAAAAAGTTAGCTTGAGTCATCAAGATGGGTTCTATATTATAAATTTGGCAGGTGGCAATAAATGCCAGAAGAGAAGATCTAAAGTCTTCTTTCATTCGCTCAAAATTGATTTGACTTGGGGCTTGTCTATTTCCTTTCCATTCGCCTTCCGGCGTTTCTGAATATTTAGAAATAAAATCGTTAATCCCATCTTTGATTTTTGGGAAAATCGTTGACTTGTTTTGGCTTTTAAACGCATGGTAAAAAGTAAGATTATGGTTTCTTAAAAGCTCAACTTTCTTTCTCATCTCCACTCGATGTGCTCTTGTACTCCAATAATCTCCTTGATAAAGCATTAGGATAAAATCATTGAAATTATGCATGAGTACAACTATATCGGGATTTTGTGGAACAATAACATTTAACAATTTATTGTACGAACTAATACTCGTATTCCCCGGATACCCGGCATTAAATGTATTGACGACTATTTTGCTTTTTTTTTCAAGCAAAGAATCAACAAGGTTCACAAATTTGTATTCATTCTTTACCTCGAAACAGGCTGTGGTGCTTCCACCCAAAAAATAAATATCATAATCTGTCTTCTTATCTCGACTCATGGGATTAATAAATCCGGAACTATCAAATCGAACAAATTGATAGCTCTTTTCATAATTACCTCCTCTTTCATTATAGGCCTTGTAGCTAAGACACATCTCAGAATTAGGAGGACCTTCCCTCAAGCTAATGTACCTTTGATTAGAATGAATCGGATGGGCAAAGTTCACAGGAAGAGACTGATTATCTTGACATGAAAACAAGATCGGTAGACTAATCAATAAAGGTTTATACTTCAAAAAGAAAGGCATTTATAATACTGATGTTGATAATTTTAGAGGTAATTTTCAATTTTAAGCATAAGTTTGTTAATCTTTGCAACTCAATTATAAGAACTATAATGAAAGACTTCCCGAAACAAGACGATTCTTTAAACCAAGACGGTAAGAGGAAAGAGAATAAGCAGTTAAAAGAGTGGAAAGCACCAAAACTGCAAGTGGAGAACACCAATAATACTCTAGGAGGAACCTTATCTTGTAATGCTCCAGGTGATGACACCTGGTATGTTTCTTAATTGGTATTCTGTTTTTCTAAGCAGAAGTTAAACATTTCATTTAGTTAACAAATTCAATAACATCTGCTGCTAGTAAAAGTTTAGCCAAACGCATGAGTTCCTTTTCTTGTTCCCCTTTTTTCAACTCTTTTAATTGGTAAGGTTTTTCTTGCAATAATTCATTTATTGTCTCTTTTAGAAAGATAGGTAAGCTGAGTTTATCTTTTCCTGAATGCAATTCCAGAAATTTGTTGTTTCCAATAATTTCAAATTGCGAAGATTTGTTTTTAACCAAATGATCCTCTAAAGAAAGCTGTTCTATCTTTAACCACTTACTGAATCTATTATTGGATTTTAAATTGCGTTCAAATTGAGACACCTTTTGTATTGACTCCCTCCCCTTTTGAAGATTTTGTTCTTCAATAAGCTCCTTAATTAGGTGCTGTATTTCTTCGACTTGTTCCTTGCTTAAGTGCGATTGATTAGGATTCAATCGTTTACTGAATTTTTTGTTTTTAGTAGTACTTTTCCAGAGTTGCTTTACTAAATCAGCATAAGTGGCAAAATCAGCTCCTAGTGTAAAATGAACTGAATGAGAATTGAGTGTATGCGCTTCGTGAGGGTAGTCTTTTGGTAGGTATAAAAGATCACCTTCTTCTAAAATGATTTCTATGGGAGATTCATTTTCTTGATAAATGGTCCACTTTTTTTTGCCGGATAACTGCAAAGCGAATACATCATGGTGATCAGTATGCTGAGGAAATCCATTACGATTTGCAGGTGTAATGTAAACATTCGTCCAAAATTTGGTTTTTAGCTCCAGACTCAATTGTTGACAGAAAGCAGAAAGTTTTGGTTCCATTCTGTCCATGCTATTCACAGTCAAACTATAGCCTTTTTGCAGTAATTCAAAGACCTTGTCTAAATCAACAATATTTGTTCCCGCACCTAATTCTCTGTTTTTATATTCTTCTAAGTTAAGTGGCTTACCTTTAGAAAATAGTGTAATGTATGGGTAACTCAACCTAGAGTTTCCAAAAAAAGTGTTTAATTCTTGTTCTGAAATCGGTACAAAGTGATTGCGTTCATTGCCCTTAATGTGTAAATATTGCTTTCCCCAATAATGATTGAAGAAATCTTCTTTACCTATATTTCCTAGCAAAATTTGAAAATCTACATCATGTATCATTCACTCTATCTTTTTTAAAATACTGTTTTTCGCACTCACCGAATTTCGCCCGAAAAAATCAGTATAAAAAGTATCAACCAAAAAAGAATTTTGTTGCCTCATCATAAACGCACCGAGCTGCTCTTGCTGTTTGTAACTATCTTCTACATAAACATAATCACCGGTTTGCATCATGGAGTTTAAGTATTCCAGTACTGAAACTATAGTCTGATGTGCATCATCTACAATTAACCAAGGGTGAGGAAGGCATTCTATCTTCGTTTTTGGAAGCAATGCTTCCAATTCGTTTGCATCTCCTCGAATAAACTCAACTGCTTTATGTTTAATATTTAATTCATGAGTATCAATGGAATAAACCCTCCCTTCTATTTCATTCATCATCAAGTGATCAGCCATCCATACTGCGCTAGCTCCACTTCCTGAGCCAATTTCGATTATAGTTTGAGGTCGTAAGTTTTGTATGAGTAAAGGAATAATCGCAAAATCTTCAACCGTTTTGATTAAAGGCATTTTCTTCCATGTCAGACTACTTACAATACCTTGAGGGAAATTTTCGCTTTCTAAAATTGTGAGATGCCTTTTAGCCATAGATTGGAATCTTCCAATTTGATGGTAATGATTGTAAGCGATTAAAGCCCGAAATGAATCTTGGTCTTGAGCTGTAAAAGCTTCGGACTCTAAGTCAAATTTGTTAGAGGTCTCTAGAATTGTAATTGCTCGCTGAATCTGTTTATCAGCATAAGAGGGAATGTTTTGTTGTAATTCTAATTTTTTTAACAACAACTCTTTTAAAAAGGGAATATGATTCTTTAGCTCTTTCAATTCTTGTATGCGCTGTTTCGTCATGCTTAGAAAGAAATTAATTTGGTTTGATTTTCTATTGCGAATAAAGCTTCTTTATGCGGTAAAGCCATTGAGGCTAATTCTTGCCACAGTTTTGTTTTTGTCTCAAACTCTTTTTTCTTAGAATCAATGAAAGCAGTATTGGTCTGAAATGGCAATTGTCCTTGACCAGCTAAAAAAGTATCCAATCCACTAAAACGGATAATGCTATTTTGGATCATTTTTCTAATGGAGGGATCTTTCATGTGTTTCACTTGTTTTAAGGGTCCCTCCTTTCTCATTAAATCGATCAAACTCTGATAGCCCGATATGTTCACCTTCTCCCGATTTGCCTTCCAAAAAGGGGTATCAAATCGATTGTTGAACTTATAGTGCAAAGCCAAAAACCAACGTAACTGATCCCATTTGTCATTAATTACCGAATTGTATTTTGTACAAGTTGATGGTGAAAATTCAATTTCTTTAAAAATTTCCGCAAAGGCTTTTAAACTACTCACAATCATATGTAAACCCGTTGATTCTAGAGGCTCTACAAAACCAAAGGCATTGCCAATTGCCAGTACATTTCCCTTTAATGAATGACTATGCCTTCCCGATCGAAACCTAATGTGCTTAAAATATTCTGCATCAGGATGTTTCAAAATTAACTCATCTCTAATATCATTTTCTGTTGCAAAGCCATCACTATATACATAGCCTATATGAGTAGTATTCCTTAAAGGAATATGCCAAAGCCAACCGTGTTTCATGCTAATGGCAGAGGTATAAGGAGGAATACTATCTTTATTTGGAATTACCGCTGTAAGAGCAGAATTGGTAAACAAGCTACTTGAATAATCAATAAAAGGCGTATCCAAATTTTTTTCTAGTAAAAGAGAGGCGAAACCTGTACAATCAATATACAAATCAAACGCTACGTTTTTATGGTTTTTAAGCTCAAGACTGTCTATTTTACCACTTTCCGAATTAAGTTGAACTTCCTGAACTGTATCAAAATAATGATTGATGCCTCTCTCTGCTGCTTTTTGCTTCAAGTAGTTGACAAATTTTTTATTGTCCAAATGGTAAGCATAATTCCCCTTATTGTAAATTGAATTTATGGCACCATGAACTTCACCTTTCTTGTATATGAAAGATTTACCCTGATTCATTAAAATGGATTGCAAACAAGAAACTGTTGGATCTTGATTGATTTCATTAGCCAAATAAATATCTTGAGGCTCAAAAGGGTAATTGAAATAGTAGGGCGCTTTTAATCCCCATTCAAAACGAATCCCCATTTTATGAGTTGGTTGAACTGCTTGATAAAACTCTTGCAAATCGAAACCTAGGATATTGTGTAAAAAATCAACTAATGGAGGAGTGGTAGCCTCTCCAACCCCAATAATGGGAATTCGATCCGATTCAATTAATGTTACTCTCACAGCAGGATAGTATTTACGAAATGCCAAAGCCGTCAAATAACCTGCAACACCTCCTCCTATAACTCCTATATCTTTCATTGACACTCTTTACTTACAAAATTTAGTGACTTGCAACGAAGTCGACAAAGCTTCTGGATTCAAAGACTTTGTATTCGTTTTTTAAGCTAAATGGTTTTTCGAAGAAGTTTTCCATCGCTAAAACATCAGTGTTTTGCTCAACTATCTTTAATGCTTCCGCTTGGGGCATTGCCCTTGCTGCCAGCTGATCCCAGATATTATATTTGTGCTTAATGGCCTTTCTTTCTTGAGAAGGTATACCAATCTTTGAAAGATTAGGAACAATGTTATTTGCCAATAACATGAAATCATGAGAAAAAAGACCATATACCAGGCTTTTTTCTTTTTCTTCAAGCGTTTGGTGCTCATCCTTAACATAATGAAGAGGCCCGTTTTTCTTGTACAAAGAGATCATTTCTTCAACCCCACTAATGTTTGCATATTGATTACAATATCTCCAGAACTCAGTATCTGAATACGTATTGTATTTAAATTGAAAACCGATAAACCAACGCAAGGAGTCCCACGTCTCACCTAAGTTTGCATTAATGATTGATTTTCTATCAGTTCCTTTCTGGATGCATTCAAAATGATATAGAAGCGCATAAACATTTGTAATTACCATATGTAATGCAGTAGACTGCAATGCTTCAATAAATCCATAAGCATTACCTACGGCAGCTACATTTTGAACAATAAATTTCCTCTGTCGACCTGATCTAAAGTGTATGATTTTACTTTGACCTAATTCCGGATTTAAACTTCTAAATTCCTCTTCTGCAGCCTCATCGGTACAAAACTGAGAACTATAGACATAGCCAAGATGATCGCTTTCTCTGCAAGGAATGGTCCATTGCCATCCATTAGCCATCGTTCGTGCCTCCGTATATACTTTTATTGTTCCATCATGTGGATTATGACCTACAATCGCGCGATTGGTGAATAATGTATCGTTATATGGAATAAATGAGTGTTTTTCAAGACTGCTGAGTAAGATCGATTTAAAACCACTACAATCAACATAGAAGTCATACTGATGGGTTTTTTTATCTGAGTCTATTAATTGCTTCACCCCTCCGGCTTCATTAAGAATAACCTCTTTAATTTCTGCCTTAATGTGATTGACTCCAAACGTCTTTGATTTTTTGATTAAATAATTGACCAGGTTTTCATTATCGAGATGATAAGCATAAGAATGAGGAAGTGCTAGGCTGCGATAGGATAAGTCGGAGGAATTTGATTCAATGATGAAGGATTTTTCATGATCCATCAACCTAGAATTTAGCGAGTTGTAATTAATGTCTCCGTTAACAATATAGCTCTCAAAGGGATTAATTAAGCCCAAAGCATTGTTTGCGAATCCATTTTTATTCTTACCCCACAGGTATCTTACCCCTAGTTTCCAAGTAGGTTTAACCTCAGCATAAAATTCCTTTAAATCAAACTCTAATAAATCATGCAATAGTCGAAGTAGTTTCGGGGTGGTAGATTCACCAACACCAAGCACAGGAATATTTGGACTCTCAATAATATCAACCTTTATATGAGGAAATGCCTTTTTGATGGACAGAGCACTCAAATATCCGGCAGTACCACCACCTACTATTCCAATTCTAGATAAGGGTTTCATAACTAAGACTAAAAATTACACAGTCGAAATTAGTTAACATTATCCAACTAAATGGTGGTTAATATAAAACCAGGAATGGAACAATTATTTATGTAAAATCAGCACAATTGAAGCGTTAATGCAATCGAAAAGCTTCAGTCTTCTTTCGATAAATGTAAAATATTAAACAGGTTATTTCCTTTAAATAGTAATATTGAACTGTTAACTGAAAGTAGACAATTTGCTTTTTAATTCATTAGAATTTATTCTGTTTCTGATAAGCGTTTTTGGACTCTATTGGTTTGTCCCGTTCAAAAAACTTGCTTATCAAAATTTGTTTTTACTCTGCGTGAGCTATATGTTCTATGCTTGGTGGGATTGGCGATTTCTTGTCTTAATGTTTCTTAGTTCGTTGGTCGACTATCTGATCGGTCAAAAATTAGATAGAGTAGATGATAAGAAACATAGAAAAATACTGCTATGGACAAGTGTTATATTCAACATTGGCCTACTTTCGTTTTTCAAATACTTCAATTTTTTTGTTGACGGTTTTATTGCTGCTTTTTCTTCAATAGGAATTGATCTAAATACCGGTACTTTAAATATTGTTCTTCCAATTGGAATCAGTTTTTATACCTTCCAAACCTTAAGTTATACAATAGATATATACCATAGGCGGATTCGTGCTACAGACAATTTAGTGGCTTATTTCGCTTTTGTCAGCTTCTTTCCCCAATTGGTAGCAGGACCCATTGAACGTGCAAAAAGTTTATTACCCCAATTTACTTCAAAAAGAGTTTTTGATTATCAATTTGCAAGAGATGGGGCATTGCAGATATTATGGGGGCTATTTAAGAAGGTTGCCATCGCTGATGTTATAGGCGCTAAAGTAGATGTGATTTATGCCAATTATGAAAGTATGCCCAGCAGCTCAATATGGATGGGAGTTGTTTTGTTTGGATTTCAAGGATATGCAGACTTTTCAGCTTATGCAGACATATCCATTGGAGTTGGGAAGCTTTTTGGATTCCGAATTATGAAGAACTTTAAATACCCATTTTTCTCCCTAAACTTTGCCGACTTCTGGAGACGGTGGCACATTTCTTTATCCTTTTGGTTTCGCGATTATGTCTACCTTCCTTTAGGTGGTTCAAGAGGAAATAACTTCACTCAATTTAAAAACATTATGATCGTTTTCTTTCTGAGTGGATTGTGGCATGGAGCAAACGATTGGAATTTTGTTGTTATGGGTATTTCTCATGGATTCATTGTATGGTTAACCGTGATGTGGTTAAAAAGGGAGAAAGAAATGGTCCCATTACCGACAAAACAATGGCGATTGCCTTCGGTAAAGCAATTATTCCAAATGACCTTAGTGTTCTTTTCATTTTCAATACCTCTTGTGTTTTTTAGAGCACCGGATATGTTAGTGGCCAAATCATTTTTAAGCGGTCTGTTTAGCTCCGGATATCTTATTCAACCTGTTGGTATTGGAGCATTTTTATTGGGATTGTCACTTCTTATAGTTGAATGGTTTAATCGAGAGTACGAACACCCTTTTCATTTGAAGAAATGGCCATCGGTTTTAAGATGGACATTGTATTACAGTATACTCATTGCCATTTTGTATTACAACAAAGGAGGAACTCCGTATATCTATTTTCAATTTTAAATCATCATTAATTTAAACATTAGATGCAGCAGTTCCTTAAAAAAATAGTCTTAGTAATACCCCTGTTCTTAGTCATTTCTTTTCTAAACTTTACATTAGACAGAAAGAATCTATTTCAGGACAAGCAGGTTGAAAAGGCTAGTACTCTGATCTTTAAAGGAGAAACAGTAAAAGGTTTAAGTCTACAAAATAGATTCAAACTTAACTTAGAGTATATTAAAAAAGTGAATGCAGCTACTGATGTATTGGTAATTGGCCCTAGTGATTGTGAAAGATTTAACAAGCATTTTTTTCCGAATCGTTCAATAACCAATCATTGGGCCCTTGGAGGTGGTTTATATTATCAGGTAGCAATTGTTGGTTTATATCGACAAAAGAAGAGTTTGCCAAAAGAGGTGATATTCAGTTTTAGGCCTTTTATTTTTTCTAAACCGGCACATGAATCAATTCGGTTTTTAAAAGATCCTTATATAGAAATGCTTGATCATTTAAACCTTAAATCTCCCCAATACAACAATAACTTCTTTGTCAGTTCCATTAGGTCTTTAAATCAATTGATTTCATTTAAGTACCTCATTTTCAATTTAAAGGAAAAAAGTGAACAGATAGAGGCAATTTCTACTACAGAGGACTATACTCAAGCCTATACTCGACCCGATTTAAGCACAGAAAATGTATTTGAATCACTGAGAACCCATTCTCCAAGTGTAATTGAGGAGACTAAAGAAACCTATTTCCATGCTATGGATAATGCGAAAGAGAGCTACAAAACACTACATACTAAATTGTTACAATATCTGATTGAAGAAGGTGTAAAAGTTAAATTGTTTGTTCTACCTTTTCACCCAATAATGTTTCAAGATTCCGAGTTTTCGAAAAGCATGAATCAATGGGATCTCTATTGTGATAGTTTAGCTTCAAGCATAGATATTGAGATCATCGGAAGAACAAATCCTGAAACATATGGATTGGTGCATGAAGATTTTTTTGACATTACGCACATCACAGATGGAGGATTAGAAAAAATATTCAAGCACCACCAAATTGAAACCGAGCTTTAAAGTGAATTCAATTTTTGGCGTATTAAGTAGAACAAACAAAGACATTCTTGGAGATGTAGAAGAAGTTATGCTGTCTACTTTACATTACTGGGGAGCGAACACTCAAAAAGAATGGAAGGATACTAAAGCCTATTTTGGGCAGTTAAGCTTAATACAAGAGAATGAAAACAATCTAATTTGCAAAAAAAGCGATTGGTTGATAATAGCAGATGCCGTTCTATTTAATACTATAGAGTTAAAGAAGAAGCTTGGCATTCCTGTAGAAAAAACAATTTCCGATTCTCAACTTATCCTAGAAGCTTATCTAAGGTGGGATAAAGAATGTCCTAAACATTTAAATGGTGAGTTTGCCTTTGTCATTTACAATACAGAAAGCAAAACATGCTTTGCGGCACGTGATCATCATGGCATAAAGCCTTTGTATTACTCTTTAGATGAAAACTATTTTGTGTTTGCCACAGAAATGAAGGGCATCTTGAGTTTACCTTACGTTTCAAAGGCTATAGATGAGCAATACATCGGAGATTTTATTTGTAGGATATGGTTAGATAACGCTCATACACTCTATAAATACATTAAACGCTTTCCACCAGCTCACTGCGGCACCATAGATCAAAATGGTCTTCATTTGAATCCCTATTGGAATTTAACGGATATTAAGCCCCTGCATTTCAAAAAAGAAAGCGATTACATCGATGCGTTCGATGAAAAATTAATTCGAGCCATACAACTTAGAGCAGCTCAAGAAAACGGAATTGGTTCAGAATTGAGCGGTGGCTTAGATTCATCTTTGGTGACTGCTATTCTAAAGAAAGAAACGACAAAGGTCATTTCTACCTACAGTTACGTTTTACCTGAACAACTCGAAGGAAAAGGCTTATACAGCGATAGAGAAAAAATTATTGAGATTGCCAACTACCTTGGAATTGAGGATATAGAATTAATAACCGATGAAGATAAAGGCTTACTGGAAAGCTTTGCTTGGAATTGTAAAGTACATGATGAACCGCCTTTTGACTTTAACCCATTGTTTAGAGACGGACTTTATCAAAGCATATATCAAAAGGGTCAGAAGTTATTGTTTTCCGGTTTTGGTGGAGATGAGATGCTTTCCTCGCAAGCGAGTGGATATCTTAAGCAATTGTATTTAGAAGAGAAAAAGGATCTGGTAAAGCAAGAACTAAACGCTTTGTCGAAAAGAAAGGGAAAATCACCCCTGCTGCTTAGTAGTAGTTTGAAGTTGAAATTGTACTTAGGAGATCAACGGATTCATCAAATTGCAAAGCGTTTTCGATCAAAATCGAATATTGAAAAAAAGTTACCAAATCGCCCGATTCAGCATGCTTTATATAAACAGTTAAATATTGAGGAGCGTTTTGCTGAATATCAAAATCGATATAGTCGAATTGGAGATTTTAATACTGACCAAATAAGAAGAATGAAGGAACCACACGTTTCTTTACGCTTGGAGTATCAAGCTCAGGCTGCCCGTTCGTTTCAAATTCAATACCGTTATCCGCTCTTAGATGTTAATTTAATTGAATTTTATTTAGGATTACCTACTGAATTAAAAGCCCGACATGGAAACGGAAGGCACATTTTTAAAAAAGTAATGGAAAGGCACTTACCTAAATCGATGGTATGGAAGGAAAGTAAAAAAGCAAGCTCCAACCCCCAGATTCTATGCCGTACCAATATTGATGGGAAAAAAGTAGAAGAGCAATTATTTTCCATTCCAAATAATCACCCATTGTGGAATTATTTGGATAAAAACAAGCTAAAAAGGAATCGTCAAGAATTTAAAAACTGGAATCAATCAACTACCGATTTTGTATACTTGATGCTTGCCAATAAACTAGAACAGCTGTAAATCAACGCCCTTTAATCAGGCGTTTAATTCGACTTTTTATGGAATTTGAAGCCTGCAGTGCTTGAACAACATCCTCAATCAATGGCTTTAAAGTTGTTTGATGGTATGAATCTGTAAAATCTATAAACTCAAATGACTTCTGCGATTTGTCGATTAAAAATTGATGGTAAGGAAGCCCATAAATTTTTACATTCATCGCTTCTGCAAAGTATAACGCAAAGGGAAAAACCAAAGTCGGTTCATACTTCAAATTCTTTCTTTTAATGGATGGATAAAAATCATCTCCCATTAAAACGCCGTGTTCATTCAGTTTATCCCACCATTGAATTAAATCAATGGTAATTCCCTTCAAGGTATGATCTCCATCTATGTAGATAAAATCGAGTGATTCATCTTTAAACTGACTGCTAACTTCTTGTGTTTTTCCTCTATGAATTTCAATTCTCTCTTTTGCAAAATCGAGTTTTCTCAATACGGTTTGAAAAACTTCCTCAAATGCTTCATCCGATTGATTAAAGGGCTTATTCCAATCTGCTAGGTTTCGCCATGGGTCTACAAGGGCATACTTTTTTATGGCTGAACTCTTTTTCAAGAGGTAAGCACTTAAGTCTCCTTTAAATACACCTACTTCAGCTATATTCACTGCTTTACACGAGCCAATGATGCTTTGAATTAGTGCGTTTCGATTAGCACACTTATTGGCTATTTTCTGTATTTGTTCTTTTGTAAACATGGCAAAGTAAAAGTATTGATAAAGCTTGATAAACTGCACCTAGAGACCCTATATGGTCTTACTTTTGACAATATTAAGAGACAAAACTATTTTGAAAAAAGCCTTAGTAAGCGTTTGTAGTAAATCTTATTTAGAAGGAACTCGACTGATGTTTTATTCATTTTTAAAGCATCACGAAGGTTCTGAAATTGAATTGATAGTCATTCATGATGATTTGGATGAAAAAGATCAAAAAAACTTAGCACAATGGTTTGGTGTTGAATGTATTTTTCTGGAAAAGCGCTTGAGTAAGGCATTGGAATTACTAAGTCAAAAGTTCCCCAATCTTAACAATAGAGTCAGGCGGTTTTATAGTTTGCAAACTTTTAATATGGACTATGATTCCATTCTATTTGTAGATAGCGATGTGCTTTTTAATTCAAACGTTTCGGAATTGTTTGATTTGGAATATCCGATTTCAGCTTGCTTAGATTGGCATTCTTTAAAAGCAGGAAAACGAAACTTAATTGACTTCTCTTCAAATTCTAAAGACACTTTATATTCGACCTTTAATGCCGGAGTGGTGCATATTCGCTTGGATAAAATTGAACAAGAAACATACAATCAATTGCTTGGACGCCTTCAGTCAACAAACTTTAAAAAATTAGAAAGCGGACATACCGATCAGTTTATTTTGAATCAGCATTTTGCGGCCAATTATAATCAAATTGAAAAGAAATACAATCGGTTTGTATTGGCCAAAGAGAAAGATATAAGATATAAGAAAGAGGAAGATATGGCAATCATTCACTATTTAAGGCACCCAAAACCCTGGAAAAGAAAAGCCTGGGTTAAGAGGGTTTTGAAAGGGAAAAAGCCACCTGTTCAACTTGTAAAATGGCATCAATTAAATTTGAGCTTTTATAAAGAAATGGAAATAAAAATGTCGCTTCAAAATCGCTTATTAAGCGCTATAATTCTACTAACTTCGTTTCGTGATAAATCCAAATAAAACCACGAGTTATAGAAAACTTGGGCAAGTCAACATTTCTGCCTTACAACAAAAAGTCAACCGGCTAGAAGAAAGCTACTGGTCTGCTGCCAATAAGAGCAAGCCAAATAAGTTTGCGGCTTTAGGCAAAGCAAAGCATTTAGTCTTTCGATTTCCAAAAAACTTAACTTCTCATTTGGAAAGTTATGACACTGAATTATGGCCGGATTGGAAAGCATTGATTGAGCCTATTATAGCAGAGGCAGTTAAAGATTATGACTATACCAAAGGACATTCTCCTCGAATTATGTTAGCCAACTTGCCTGCACATTCTGAGGTAAAGAAACACATTGACAAATCACCCTCGGCTCAGTTTCCTCATAAAATACATGTGCCTTTGCAAACCAATAGTAAGGTTTACTTCTATGCCAACGGTAAAGCAATTCACATGGAAGTAGGCAAAGCCTATGAGGTAAATAATAACCAATTGCATTGGGCAGTTAATAAGGGCGACACCGATCGAATTCATCTAATCTTTGAGTATTTTCCCACAAGCAAATAAGGTTCTATGTATTATTACTCCGTTTTTGGTTGGAATGTAGCTTCAGAGTTCAAATTAGTTGAGCTTTTTGAAGGGAGTAATAAGAGTGAAGTAGACATCACAATTAAAGAGAAAAGTGTAACAAAAGACTTAGATGGGGCACATAAAAAGGGCATCGGCTTCCAAGTAAAACCAGGTCATTATCAATTGAATATAGAAGGGATTGCGCGTTTCTATGTGATTGATGGTAAGGAAATTTGGATTGATCAGGAAGAGGGTGTTGACTTTAAAGAAGTGAAGGTGTATTTGTTTGCCTCAGTATTAGGTGGTTTGTGTCATTTAAGAGGAACTCTACCGATACATGCAAGTGCTGTTGCACACAATGGTAAAAGCTATTTGTTTGCCGGAAATTCAGGAGCCGGAAAATCAACCTTAGTCGCCGCCTTACAAGAAAAAGGCTTTTTAGCATTAACTGATGATTTGTCACCCATCATGTTTGAAAGAAGTAAAGCCATTTTAAAACAAGGTATAGCAAGAATAAAGTTATGGCCTGATGCACTTGATTGGTTAAATAAAGAAGTTAATGAGAAAGAGAAAATTCGAGCAGATTTAGAAAAATATGCTCATGCTGTTGAGCAAAACTGCGAATTTGGTGGATCTCAAGTGGAAAAACTCTTTATTCTTTCTCCAAACATTTATGATCGAACTTTGCGAATTGAGGAAGTAAAAGGGAAAGAGAAACTTGTAAAATTAATGCGACAAACATACAGAACTCAACTCATTGAGGGTTTAGGATTGAAAAAGCAACATTTTACAATGTGCGCCGCTTTGTCTAAACAAATTAAATTGTATGAGATTCATCAACCAAGGTCTAAAAACTCACTTCATGAACAAGTTGATTTGATTATTAATCATATTCATTCTTAATTGATGTTTTGGTTAGCATCATACCCAAAGTCAGGCAATACATGGTTGCGTGTGTTTTTTACAAATCTATTTAGCGGTAAAAAAGAGGCAGCTAACATAAATCAACTTTTGAAGACCTATCTGGCAAATGATAATCATTTAATAGAATATTATACCCCATACGAGCCCTCAGAATTAACGTTTAGGGAGCTGCAACAAGTTAGAAGAGAATTATATAAGGAACTTCCGAATTACATGGTAGAAAACAGCTGCGTAAAAATTCATCAGGCGAATAGAAGTTTTTGGGATGGAGAACCTTTAGTAATAGATCAAGATCAGAAAGTGATATACATTACCAGGAATCCTTTGGATGTGGTCATCTCATTAGCACACCATAAAAATTGGTCGATTGATAAAGCCATTCTTTTTATGAATGACAAAAGCGCCACCTTAGGAGAGCAACATTTTGCTAATCAAAGACTTACTGCGGCTTTTTTGAGCTCATGGGATTTACATTACAAAAGTTGGGTAAAGAGTCAACTTAAAGTTCATATAATACGATATGAGGATATGCTTTTGGATTCATTCAATGCTTTTAAAGGAGTTGTAAATTATTTGGATTTATCTTACTCTGATGAAGAAATAAACGAAGCCATTTCAAACAGCACTTTATCCATTTTACAAAGTCAAGAGCGAGAGAAAAGATTCAAAGAGGGGTCGATAGAAAGTCAGCAGTTTTTTAGAAAGGGAATGGTTGGCGAATGGAAATCTGTGCTTACAAAAGAGCAAATAAGCCTGCTTGTTGAGAAACACAGGTCTGCAATGAACGAGTTGTCTTACCTACCTTAAAAAAGAAGTTACCTAGTGATTGATTATTGGAAGCTTAAGCTTGGATGCTTTAGTTACAGAATGGTGCAATTTCCAAATAGCAGAACCGCTATTGTTGACATTAAAATATTCAACATCCGAACCACAGATTGAAATTCGAATGCGATGATTCTTCTTAATTAAATAGGAAATAGGCAATAAATCTACTTGCACCTTTTCAGCTATACCTCCGGGCATTTCTTCTGATTGTTCTTTTAAATAAGAACGAACAGGTACCACATCCAGATGAAGATTTTCTGCAAAAGCATTTCTGTGAATCAATCGTAACATGCCTTCGGTAATGTAAGCGGCCTGTCCCCGCTCATCAACATCTTCTAAATAAACAAACAAATTGCCATCGGGCTGATTGCTTTCAAGGTATAATTCGACCAATGGATGACCTGTAAGTTCTCGATCTGTTTCTAGAGGTTTACTTTCAAAAGTGATGCTTTTTCCTTTTCGCTTGTGCCAATTTTTATAGAGCATGGCCTTTTTTTCTACTCCATTTAAGGCTCTATATCGAGTCCACTTTCCGCTACTACAATTATGATCCACTTCATATTCTGTAACCGAATTTGTTTCGGTTGACTTTTTTTCTTGCAATTGATTGCCCTGATTCAAATAAAATACAGTTTCATACTGATGTGGAGGCCATTGTTGCGCACTCTTCCATTTTCCTTCTACCAAAGTGTAGTAATGGATTGGAGATTCCTTAGCTAAATCATTTGTCTTATTCTTTAGATGGAAATCAAAGAACTTAAGCATCTCCTCCGAATGATGAAATGTTGATTTACTGAATTGGTCAATGTTGTATTTGCCTCCATGATCCCAGGGACCAATAATGAGTTTCTTGCTGTTGTGCTTAAGGTTTAAAAATCGTTTTATAGCTGCGTGCGCATAAGTACCATCATACCAACCGCTCCAACTGTAAATAGCTGTTTTACTTTGATTTAAGGCATCAATTTGATGATGCGGAGAAAAGTCGTCCATTTTTATCCCTAAGCCCGGACTTAGATCATCTCGATAATTTAATGGTGCTGCTTCTTCAGCTATATTCGTATTTTTCTCATGTGCCTTTATAACATCAGTAAAATTTTCACCTTGATTTACTTTTTTTACTCCATTGGTCAAAACGGAAACCATTGATGCTTTAGGAGGTTTTTTGTTCTGATCCAAGCGACGATTGGTTAGCTCCCAAGATTCTACAAACCACCTCAGAAAAACACCACCTGGCATCACTATATCATCGTAAACATCAAAAAGGGAATACATTGGGATACAGGCTTTCAAAGCCGGATGCTGTTGAGCGGCTAGAAATTCTGCAGCAGTTCCTGCATAAGAAATACCGGTAGTTCCTACATTCTGATTGCTCCAATCTTGTTGAATCACCCAATCAATTATTTCTATCCCATCTTTAACTTCCTCCTTCCACCAGGGATACTGCCATTCGCCAAATGATGCTCCCGTACCTCTCACATCTACATTTAACCAAGCATAACCACTATTCACAAAATGCTCTCTTATTTTATCCAGTTTTCGAAGTCCTCTTCCACTAAAAAACCAATTGAAAGGTTTACGAATCGCAATCCCTCGTCGATAACGTGTCTGATGAATAATAGCAGGAATTTTTTCATCCTCAATACCCTCAGGCAAATGCAGATCAACGGCAAGCTTGACACCGTCTCTCATTTCCAAATAAAAAGAAGAGTTAATTGAGGTTTTGTAACGTTTTAAAACAGAATAAACTTCAGGTACACCATTACTTTTATCGGAATTTTTTATCGGCATCTATTGTATCCTTGCATTAATCTTATCTCTTCTTCAATGAGAAAGCCTTTCTTATCAGGAAGTCTTGATATTAAAAACGCTATTTCTTAAAATAAACGAGGTCAAAAATAGCAACTATCTGACATCTATCTTTCTTATCTGATTAATCAATCTCTATAAACGACATTAAAAAGGTCCCTTAAATAATCAATTTAAAGCTTTCCTTACATGTAAAATGCAGAAGAGTAGCCACTCTAAATTTAGATATATTTGCTCCCAATGAAGAGGAAAAAAACACTTAAGCTAGTTCTTATAAATCTGATTGTTTTGCTTTTTTTGCTGCTTGCTACAGATGCCATCTTGGCTACTTATTTTGAATTTAAACCTCAGCAAAACCCGATTGCGAAGAATATCAATTCTCGATTTCAACTTAGCCCTTATAAACAGTATGACTGGGCTCTTGATTATTGGAAAGATCACATGAAAGTTAGAGCAGAATATTGTTCTCACATGGCTTGGAGATGCAATACGATAAACAGCAAAACCATAAACGTAGATACATTTGGCTTTAGAACTACCGCTAATCTTCCACCTAAAGAACAGACATCAAGTCAAATCGCATTACTAGGTGGCTCCACAATGTGGGGTTATGGAGTAAATGACGAGAACACCATTCCTTCCCACTTAGCAAAATATCTCGATTCAACTTGGGTGTACAACCTTGGCCAAAATGGTTACTGCGCCTTTCAAAGCTACACTTTGTTGCAAATTGAATTAAATAAAGGACTTAGACCTGATTTGGTCATAAGCTATGACGGTGCTAATGATTCGCCAGTTGAAAAGGACTTTTACCAACATCTTTGGCGTGATAGAATGGCGAAAAAATTGAGTGACATTGCCAATCCAGCTTTAGGTAATCATACTATTGCTTTTCCCGGCTATAGGCGCTTGGCAAAAGGGCTAGGTTTATTTTCTGAGAACCTTCAACTTTTTACTCCACATCGACATTTAGGGGTCACTGAAAAAGACAATGAACTAGCAGCTTTTGAACTGCTCGAGACATGGCTCAGCATGAAGCATTTGTGTGAACGTAAGGGCATAAAGTTTATATGCGTGCTGCAACCTCTAATGCACATTGGCAATCCTGATCTTAGCTACTTTAAAGGCACTAGACTTGAAAAAGCAGTTGAGGCTGATGATACTTATACCGAATATTACAACAATGTCATTTCGATGCTTGAGCAAGAAGAATATGCCGAATTAAAGGCGTATTTTCTTGACCTCAGGTTTGCATTTGACAACGAACAAGGAATGTATCTGGATTTCTGTCATGTTTTTCCAAAGGGAAATGAATTGATAGCACAGGCAATGGCTAAAAGAATTAAATCGCTTAATCTTTCGGACAAAATAAAACCTACAATCTAAATTCTGGTCTTTGGAAGAAAACGATCAAGAGTTTTAAACCAAAGCTATTCGTTATCATTGTGCTTGTAAATGAGAGTCCTGCTTATCAATCCACCTGTTTTATCCATACTGGAACCTTGGTATGATACACCTGACTTTGTAAGAACTGGATTAGCTTATTTAGCGGGATACATTATGGAGTATTCTGAGCATGAAATAGGTATAATTGATGCTAAATTTGAAAGACTGAACTTTGAAGAGACGATTGAAAGAATACTTTCCTTCAAGCCGGATCTAGTTGGTTTTACTGCATTTACTAACGAAATAAAACCTGCAGCTTATCTAGCTGCTAAATTGAAGCAGCTGAATGATAAGTTACTGACTGTTATTGGAGGAGTACATTTAAGTGCATTACCGGTGCAAACGCTTCTCGAATTCAAATCCTTTGATATTGGAGTTTTTGGAGAAGGTGAAATCACTTTTCTTGAGCTCATCAATGCTCTGGAAAAGAAGCAAAATCTCGCAGAAATCAAAGGGCTTATTTCTAGAAATGAAGAGGGTCAGCCCATTAAAAATGAAAGCAGAAGCAGAGTTCTAGAACTTGACTCTATCCAAAAGCCTGCTTGGGACTTACTGCCTTCCGCTAATACCTATTTTATTCAGGCCCAAAGGGGTTGTCCTTTGAATTGCTCTTTTTGTATGAATCCCGGAGGTAAAGCCGTCAGGCACCGTAGTATTGATAATATCATTGAAGAGATTCAATACCTTATTGACGAAAAAGGTGCAAAGAGAATTTCATTTGGGGATGAAATATTCACTGTTAATAAGAGTTATACGGTAAGTCTTTTAACTGCAATAATTGAAAATAAGCTGGGCAGCCGAGTGGAGTGGGATGTTCAAACTCATGTCAGGTATGTTGACCGCGATATTTTTGAGTTATTCCATCAGGCTAAAGTTGATATTGTTGAGCTAGGGGTTGAAACCGGTGACGAAGAGTTACTTAAAAAAATGGGTAAAGGGACCAATTTGAAGATGATTCAAAAGGCCTTTCAAATCGCAAAGGAAGAAAAGGTTAAAACGGGGGCTTTTTTCTTATTTGGTCAACCCGATGAGACACAGGCATCTCTTAAAAAAACCATCAAGCTTGCTTCTGTCATTAATCCTGATATACCGATGTTTGGATTAATGGTACCCTACCCCGGAACCAAAGTTTCTGAAATGGCCAGTAACAACAGCAATGGTTATCACTTAATCAGCAGAGATTGGGATGATTACAATAAACAGTTGGGAGGGGCACTTGAATTTGCAGGCATATCAAGAAACCGGATTGAGTACTATCAAGTACTTGGGTATCTTTCAGTATTTATTCGAAATCTAAGACTTCTTGATTTATCAAAGTTTTTGTGGAAATACCGTGCAGGAGCAATTTATGTTCTTAAGAAAATGTTTAAGAGAACCGAATCCTTAGTGACACTGCACTCAAAACCAGACGACTATGATGAATTGCTCTTGACAAAAGGCGAAGACAAATTGGACCACTTAAAAAACAGCTTTGCAAATTGGAAGGAATATCAAAAGAGTGAACTTCGGCAATACAAATTACAGAGTGAAACCCAATTAGATTAGATCTATTTTACCAAGAAATGAGACAGATTAAATACCTTTGTAATCAATAAAAAAATTTACAATTCATGATAGACCCGCAAATGATTATTCAGAGATCAAGTGATATCTTGGCAAGTGAAGTTGAAGGAGAAATAGTGATGATGAGCATAGAACAAGGCAAGTATTTTGGGTTGGATGTTGTTGGTGGAGATATCTGGAAAATGATTGAAGCTCCTCAGAGCATTCAGGAAATATGCAATGAATTGAAGCAAGAGTATAAGGTTGAAGCTGAAGTTATGGAGAAAGATGTCCTATTATTTGTTCAAGATCTAATTGAGAATGGCATTGTTGAAATCGTCCCGGAATAGAATACTATCCGGTATCAACTAAAATGAGACAATGAACTAAAAAGTTCTTTCCCCCTATTTCCTGATACAATATAATTGCCGGATCGAACCCAAGCATGTGCCTTTAATTGATGCGGATCATCATTTGCCACTCCAAAATATATTGTAGAGCTTATTCCTCTGCGATTTAACATGAATTTAATGACAAGTGCCTGTTCAAAACACTGACTCCTATAAGGGACATACAAGCTTACTTTTTTTACAATTTTTCCAATTTCCTTAACCTTTCTTAAGTCTGTTTCACTGATTTGAAAATTGGATTCACTCTGCTCCCTACCCATGAATTTAGCAAGCCTTCTAAAGGGAAGTATTAAGATCAACAATCGCGATACCGATAAGCTCAAAAAAGTTTCTAAATAAATGAATTGCTGTTTTAGGTCAAGTTTGATAAACCGATGTGCTTTTTTAAAGCTTAAATCCTTTTTTTCTGAGGTCGTTAATTCTCGAATGTTCTTAAATCGATTTTTATTCCGAAATGGGAATTCAATATCAGGTATATCCTTATTAAGAAAAGAACAAAGGGGCTTCCATGATAAACCTTTATCAATATTTATTACCAATAACTGATCCGGACGTTGATTAAAGTATTCTATCACTGAAGCATTATGTTCCCGATATTTCTTCAGGAAGATCTCTTCATTGTTTTGAGGAGAAGAAACGCCATATATTAGCTCCCTAATCTTTGTCTCATATCCACTAAAATAATTTAACACACTTTCTATCCATTCTTGCTCATCCCTTATTGTTAAAATGAATTGACTATTTGGAAAATGACGATCAACTTCTTTATACAACAGTGGCCAAGGGTTGTCAACAAACGCGTCAAAACCTTCTGTAACATCAAAAATTTTATCGTGCTCTTTTTGCTTAAGAACATCAATGATGTCATCGTGCACCAAACGCTTTTGAAGCATCTTTAATCTTCTGCAAGGTTGATATCCTAAAATTTCTAGAGCTTTGAACAGACTTGATGTCCCTGTTTTATGCAAACCTATACTGAAGACCTTTCTGTTCATTTGTCTAAATTACAGTTATAAAATATTAAGTATCAAGTCAAATAATAGAGAATATGGGTTTATTTGTTGAATTAATCACATTCAATTGAGTCATTGATCAATTTTACGCATGATTGTATCACATCAACATAAATTCATCTTTATCCCTATTCCCAAGACGGCTACACATGCTATCCGCTTTGCGCTTCGTCCGCAACTAGGAAAAAATGATTGGGAACAAGTTGAATTATTCCATAAGAGTAGGATACCATTAGGAGATCTTCCAACAGTTAATCATGGCCACATCTCTTCAATACATGCAAAAGAACTATTAGGAGATAACACCTGGAACTCCTATTTTAAATTCTCATTTGTGAGGAACCCCTATGATCGCTTCATTTCATACTCATTTTTCAAAAAAAACAAGTCTGTTCTTTTCCAACAGAACCCTTCTTCAGTTATGAAGTTATTATTCAAAGATCCAAATGTGAAAAGAGATATCTTATTTAAACCTCAATTTGATTTCATTACTAATGAAAAGGGCGAATTAATGATAGACTTTATTGGCCGGTATGAAGACTTACAAAATGACTACAATTTACTATGCAAAAAGCTGGGTCTCGATAAAGTCAAATTGGAGAAATTAAACTCATCACATCACAATCTGTATCAACAGTATTATGATATTGAACTCAGAAAACTTGTTGGTGATTATTACAAAAGAGATTTTAACCTACTCAATTATTCATTTTAAGTAAGCACTGCAAATTGAAATAGAAAGGTGTGTTTAATTTAAAATCCAATATTAAGACCCACTTGTAACGTATTAGTTTGACCCTGAAATAAGTCATCCGTCCATAGTAGTTGATTCACCCCACTTATGGTTTGATTGGAATATGAAGCATTCATAAAAAGGTCATTTTTAAGTTCATACCGAATACTTAATGCCAACTCTTGTCTCTTCCACGCTTGCTGTTCTATGAATTTCAAGCCCCATACCGAAGTGTTTGTCCCCGGATAATTGTACTCTATGCCCTTTTCTGAAATCACATAATGTGCATCAATCAATAGGCGAGCAATTGGTTTATAATTGACAGTGAATGCTATTTCTTGAGCATTGTCTCTAAGGTAATGACCTAAATTATAATCATTTGTAGAAAAAGTGGTGGTATTGACAAAATGTCTAAAGGTAATTGGGTTAGTTCTCGTATATTCGACTCCGGCACCAATATTTTTATGGAGTATATTGCTCCATTCTGCTCCGACCTTCCAGCTAATGAAGTTAGAATGCCGATCCTTATCCCACATGCGTTCAAAAGAAATTTCATCTATAAAGAGTGTTGAATACAAGTGTGTTTTCTTCACATTTCTCGAACTCAATTCAAAGAAAATCTGAGTATTGGCTCCACCAAAATTACCTCCGCCTGAGTAAATACTATGATCTATAGACTTAAAGAACATAAAGGGGATAAAGAAGGCTGCTTGAAGATCATCACTGTATACGATAGAATTTCCTAGTGTAAAGTTCAAACGGGGAATTGGTCTTATTGTCAGTGCGTTTGAGGCCATGAATTTAGACACGTCAATGTTTCTTTTTTTCACTCCTGCCAAATAGCTTCTTGCACTATCCCTCACTCTCGAAGACAGCCAACCATGAAAGTATCTAAAATCTAACCAATGGACGGGAGATAGATTGAACTCCAACCGAGTAAAGGATGGTGCTTTATTGGAAATAAGATTAGATCCGAATTGATTGTTTCCCCATTCCAAATGATCTTTGACCAAATTTAAACTCCCCCACTTCCAACTATAACTCATGCCACCTCTCACATCACTATAATCTCCACTCCCTTTATATATTATTCCCTGATCATTATTTATGTAGTTTGGCGATTGTATCTGTTCATCTTCTATATTATCTCTTAAACTCACATACGCGCCAAATTGAGCACCCATATATGCAAAAGCTTCTCCCCCATGCCATCTACTAAATTGAGCGCCATTTTCATTGCTTATGAACTTAGCTCCAAGAATCGGATTGAGAGATAGAGTAAATAAAGAATCTTTATAATAAAAAAGGTCTAAACGCTTATTAAAAGCGCCGCTGTTCAGTTCCTTTCCGTAGTCTTTCATAAAGAATTCCAATTCATCCTTTTGTCGTTGATTTAAGCCATCACTATTCGCTTTGGCTTCCTTTAACTTGTGGGCAATGAGTTTTCGCGAATATGGTTTTGCGAAAGTATTGAGTTCAATAGTTTGCTGATTAGCTAATTCGTCTAAAAACGTGTAGATCGAATATTTATTTAATTCCTGATAAACTTCTTGAGCATTTGATGGATTGATGGTGCTCAAGAAAAGCAGTATAATTAAACAGCGAATTTTTGGCATTATTTACTTCTTGCCTTTTTGATCAAGATATTATTAATAGCTCGGAAGAAATAAACGAAATCAGTTCTAATCGGGTTCTTCTCATAGGCATCAAAATAGCGCCGCTCTGAATCCATAATTTCATTTAAAGTTTTCGGCATGTCTGCATAGAACGGTGGAATTAATCCGGGTTTAAAATTCCATCGCCTTTTCACCAGCTCATCATCATACAAAGACAAATAATGCTCACTTAAAGGTCTTACTCCTACCAGCTTTATATCTCTTCTAAACCAGTTATAGAGCATTGGTAGTTCATCAATCCAAAGTTTTCTTATGATCTTACCCATTAAGTTGACCCGAAAATCATTTTTAAACTTACCCCCTTCTGCCAGTTTATTCTTTTCATAAACGTATTCTTGAAGGTATTCGGAATAAGCATGCATAGTACGGAATTTATATACAGTAATTGGTTTGGCCTTATACCCGTAACGCCGCATTCTGAACAAAACGCCATAGTTCTTTGATGCCACATTGAGTTTTGATACCTCCTTATCCGCAACAATATATACCATGTTTTTAATTTGTCGAGTGCCAACAATTTTAAATCCGCAATACACCAATCGGCCTAATATTTCAACTTCGGTTAATACCCTATTGCGACCTGCTGTCAAAAAGAAGTAGCCCTTCTTAATCACCGGAACTTTGGAAGCTACCCGCTTAGCCATGAAATCCATAAAATAATAACAGGTATTGATAACGGGAGGAAACTTTTTATACAACCTCTGCTTTCTTGTCGCAGCTGTTTCAACGCAGCATATAAATCGACCATCTGTTTCTATCTTAGAATTAACACTTGCAAAGAACTTGGTGATGTCTTTAATGTCATTCAGTTTTCGAAGATTGATAACGGATGTATATAACTTTTGTTTTTCAGAAGCTTGTGGCAGATTTTGAATCGAAAAAGCATTATCTACAGAGAGTATTATCTTTCTGCTGATATGAGTTCCATATAACTTAGAATTGAGAAACTCTATGAGTTGAGCATCATTAATGCCCTTAAGGTCAAGATTCTTATTTTCCGTTTGAGTTTGTTGTTGTGTAGCTGTTTGCATTTGAAGCAAAATTAAGCTGAAAATCTTCATTTTCCCTAAATTCCTGAAGACTTGAGGGGTAATTTTCAAGGATTGCCAACCAGAAAGCCGTCACATCAATGGTAGAAGCGATGAGTTCCTGCCTTCTTTTAACATACTCTTGTTGCAATTCCATTGAGCCGGAGAAGTGCCTTACGGTCTTTAGTAATTCGTCTACTGCATTGGTTGGAATGCCTTTAGTCAAGGCATATTTATGTTCGAGTTCTTCCAAATATCCCAATTTTCCGACAAAATCATTAAAGCGTATAGAAGGAGTACCCAAAACAGCAGCTTCAGCAGCCATAGTCTGACTATCACCGACATACAATGAGCAAAAGAACAATGCATGATGCATCTGCTTTGGATGAATAGTTATGCGATAGGGTTCTAGGTCTTTTGATAATTCACGTTCTGAAGTGATCCAAACTTTCCCATGTTCTTCGAGAATGGATATGAGTTCGTAAGCCAAGGCATCATTGATTCCGCTAACTCCAACATCATGATGTGCATTTAGAGAAGAAAATCTTAGCAAATAATATTTTTCTTTTTCCCCGAACAGGTGCTTGATCAATGATTTATCAGGTTGAAAGTAATTGGGGTGCAAATAGGCCAACTCCTGATTACCTTGATACAAAATACTCTTGCTTTCATAAGGTTTAACCGAACAAGATTGAGGAGCAATAATTGTATCTGCATATTTCATTCCCCATTTTGCAAACAATGGGACTGCTTCATTGTCGTCTTCATTTAAAATAATGGAAGGAATCTTCAAGATTTTTCCGATGTGTGTGATGACAAGATCAGTTCCAATTGCTAAATCAGGTCGGTATTTCAACATGAGTCGAAACATGATCCATTCCCGCTTCAAAATTCTTTTGACCCTACCCCACTTGTCTTTAGGCGCTTTTTCTTTGATATATGTAATTTCGTAAGACTCCCCCTCTACCAATTCAAACAAGACGTCCTTTTCTCTCACCACCCATAAAAGACGATGTCCTTTCTCTTTTAATTGTTTTGAGACCCACTTTATATTGTGATAATGAGCAGGATGACCAATGTAAAACAAAAAGGTTTTCATGCTTTGGTTTGGGTTTTAATCAATTCGTTCAATGCGAGAAACATCCATGCTTGTCCCCAACGAATAAAGGGTGTTTTTATGCTTACCCAAGGGTAACGTTTGTAATGGAAATAGCCCTTTGGTGATCGCATTTTGTTTATACTGTAATCAGCAATTCTAAATGCCATTTCTTGGTATTTCGTATCATATTCAGACCATCTTGATAAGCTGATGATCCCCTGTGCCTGATTGTGAATATCGGCAGGCCATCTTGAAGGAAAACGATAAATGGCCTGACCATTTTCTCTGAATTGGTTTTGATAATAAAAGTTCAAACCTTTAGAAATTTGCTCTTGGTATTTCTCCTGCCCAAGATATTGGTCGATATAAGCCAAGCTATCAATCACATAACCTTGATGAAAATCAATTTGGGTCCGTTCCTTCCCTGATTCTAAATCAATGCTGTAATTCCATCTGCCATCTGTTTTCTGTTTATCTGCCACAAAATCTCCACAAGCAATGGCCATTTGCTTATACAATTCCTTGCCATTTTTAGAATAGAGGTAAGCCAATAGCTCGCCTCCTAGTAAACTGGCGTTGTAACAGCAGTCTTTTTCTATGGTGCTATAGCTGAAACAAAGTTCTGACTCATCTTCCGTTCTCGGTAAATCCTTTAAAACAAAATCCGCAATACTTTCTAATATCTCTAGCGCTTCTTGCTCTTTGGTGGCTTCGTGATAAGCCATCAAACCTTTGGCAATAAATCCGCTTACCACAATGGTTGGTGAATGGGCTCTTAACAATTTTACAGAGCTTGCCCAGTCAAAGTTGTAGCCCCAACAATAACCAGAATAACCTTTGGTGTAGTTTTCTTTTAACCATTGAAACAAGACATCCATTTGTGACCTGATTTGGTCAGAAGGGGTTCTCTGATACATTAAACTGTAGCCATGTAAAAACAAACCTATGGCCTTGGGGTTAAATCCTTTTTTTATCCCTATCAAGGGTCGAATGTTTACGGGGTTCCTTTTTTGTATTTGGATGGCTATAGGTCGTCCCCATTTCCCCAACCAGTGAAAGGGTAATGGAGAATTTAAAGTGTCGTAAGGATCGTAGCCGTGAAACTTTTCTCGTTCTATAAAGTTTTGCAATTGCTGCAAAACGTCCTCGTATTTTTCTATCTTGGTAGTAATCAAAGCAGGAGTTAATTCAAATCCAACTCTATCTTTTCGCCATTCTTTTGGATGGATTCAATGGCCTTAAAAGAAGCCAATGTAGAAAGGCAAATCTCTTCAAAAGGAATCGGCTGTTCACTACCCGTTTTGATGCTCTTGGTAAACTGCTCAATCTCCTCAGCATAACCTTTATCCTGATCAGCTTTACTGACTTTTAATTTGTCATGGGCCAAAGTGATTTTCTTAAAATCTTCGATCACTACCGATTTACCTCCGGAATGCACTTCAATGTATTCTTTGGGCAATTTCTTACTGCCATTTGAGAAATAATTGATGCTAGCAATGCTTCCATTCTCAAAACCGAGTTGTATGCTGACATTATCCATCAATTGAGTGGAACTCTCCAAAGCATTTGCACTTACAGAAGTAATCAAACTGCCCGCAAAATGTTGAGCCAGGTCAATAAAGTGACAAGCTTCTCCAATAATTCTCCCTCCTCCAACTTCGGGATCATGTACCCAATGGTCCAAAGGCAATTGACCTGCATTAATACGATAGGTAATCGATTTTGGCAGTTCTTCACCTAAAAAGTGCTTAGCTTCCGCAGTCATTGGTGCAAAACGTCGGTTAAACCCCACCATTAATTTGGACTGATTTTCGGAGTATGCTTTTTTTATCGCGGTCAAGTCCTCTTCGTTCATGCACAAGGGTTTCTCAACAAAAACGTTCTTATTATTCCTCAAACCCTGCAAAACATACTCTGCGTGAGTATTGTGCCTGGTTGCAATAAATACGGTATTGATCTTACTGCTCTGAGCCAGTTGCTCCCCATCACTCTCACACGATGTAAATCCGTATTTATCTGCAATGTATTTTGCAGAGGTAGGGCGCGCTGTGTTGATACCAATGAGTTCAACTTTACCCTTTAAAGCAGGCAATAAAAAGTTTTGAGCAAAAGATCCCGCGCCAATCATACCTACTTTTACATCGGAAGGTTCTTGTCGACTTTCGTGTTTTAGTTCGACCTTCGATTTCAGTTCTTTTGTAGTATCGTATTTTAATAATATCCCCCCTACTACTTCTTCTTTATCCAAGATCAACTGGTAGGCTTCTGCCGCTTTTTTAAAATCGAATTCATGAGAAGTTAATGCAGAAAGGTTTAAGGCTTTTTTATGCACGAGATCCGCAAAAGCCTGCATGTTTCTGTTTTCGGTCCACCTGACAAATCCAATGGGATAATCCAAGCCTTTTTCCTCATAATTAGACTCGTATCTTCCCGGACCATAAGAAGAAGACATTCTTAAATCCAATTCTTTCTTAAAGTAGTTCTTTCGAGAAAAGCCTGTTGGAACTGCTCCAACGATGATCACTTTGCCTTTTTTTCTGCATGTTCTCCCTGCCAACTCTACCGGATCTGTTGAACCCGTACTTGCAGTAATGATGACAGCATCTGTACCATAACCATTGCTCCACTCTTGAATAATCTCTTCTAAATCCGGATGATTACGGTTAAACACTTGTGATTTGCCTTGTCCTTTGGAAAAGTCAACTTGTCTTTGATCTATGTCTATACCAATAGCATTCACTCCGGCTGCTTCTAACAATTGCATGCTGATTTGCCCGATAATTCCCAATCCGATCACCAAACAGGATTCACCCAAACTCAGTTCGGCTTGCCTTATGCCTTGCATTGCAATAGCTCCTATGGTCGTAAATGCCGCTTCCTCAAGTGGAGTATCTTTCTTCAATTTGACACATAAATTGACCGGAGCGGCAATCACCTCACTATGAGAGGCTGTGTTTCCTCCACAGGCTACATGATCTCCAATTTGAAAACCTTTCACATCATCTGCCATCGCAATAATTTCTCCTGCACAACTGTACCCCAAAGGCGAATAGGCCTCAAGTTTATTCATCACCATGTTGTAGGTTTTCATTAATCCGACTGTTTTAGCGGTAGCAATGACTTTTTTAACCTCTTCTTTCCTCGCTTTGGCTTTGCCAATATAACTTAGTCTGGCATCTTTAACAGTTTTACCTTCCGTACCAGGACTGATCACTGAATAGTGATTTTTAACCAGTACATGTCCGGGCAGAAGCGTCGGAAATGGAACTTCCATCAATTGCATTTCGCCATCTTTTAATCTCTGTATCAATTGTTCCATTAATCCAAATGCATTTTATACCATTCCTGATAAGTAATAAGGGCATAAATCAAGGCCGAATTGTCTTTTCTCCCTGTTATGTGCTCCTTAATCACCTTTTGTATACCCTCTATAGAAAACGTTGTAAAGTTATTGAAAAAGTCCATCTCCAAGAGTTGGTCAACTTGTTCTTCGGTCGATAATAAGCTCCTCAATGGCATTCCAAAACCCGCCTTTCTTCGATCAATCAGCTTTTTCGGAAGGTGTTTTCTAAAAGCATCTTTCAGGATGCGCTTGCCGCTTAAAGCTTTACTGATTTTATATTGTGTCGGGCAGTTATATGCAAATTCCACGATGCGATGGTCGAGAAAAGGCACTCGGTTTTCAACTGAATTGGCCATGCTCATTCGATCGGTATAATGCAGATTTTTAATGAGAAAATTTTCCCACTCAAAGCGTTTCAAACTTTCAAACGGGTCTTCTTCTTCCGAAAAATAATGTGTAAACATTTCTCCAACAGACTCATCGGGTGTTTTAAAGATTTGTCTTGCGCTTTGAACATCTCCCACTATGTTATACATGGCGTACCGTTGAGCGCCAAATTGAGCATAGCTTCCCAACTTTTGCAAATAACGCTTATAAGCTTTGAATGCTCCCTTTCCGGATTGCAATGCCGCGAATTGCTTTAACAAAGACTGTCGTATTATCTTAGGTAAGCTATGGATATACTGATCCATCCGGATCAACAAATGTCCTGCGTAACCCAAGAAGAGTTCATCTGCTCCCATGCCAGAAAGAATAACGGTACTTTTTTTTGCAGCTTTTTGAGTAATCAAATAAGATGGAATCTGAGAGCCATCCGCTATGATGTCGTCCGTAAAATGAATCGTCTTCCTGATCATGTCCTTAGTCAACTGCTCTCCTCCAATGTTGATCATCTCCAAATTCAAATTCCATTGTTTAGCCAATAGCTGAGCGTATTGTGCATCGGAAGTAGTTCCTTCTTTTTTGAGGTCTTTGGCTTCCTTGCCTGCACAATAGTGTAAAATTTCATCTTTGCCTTTTAAGAAGTGCGCAATTATAGAAGAATCTAAACCTCCGGAAAAAAAAGTGCCGACAGAAACATCCGATACCAATCGTTTTTGGGTAGCATCTTCGATCAGATTATACAAATGCGTTTGAGCTTCTTTGTATGACATCCCTTTATACTTATCTTGCTGTTGTGGCCTCCAATATTGATGTAATGAATACTCTCCTGATGGAATGTCGTAACTCAACACATGTGCAGGAGGCAAACGGTAAATACCTTTGAACAAAGTGTTTTGTTGTGGGACATACTTAAATGCAAAATACTGTTGCAAGACCTCTTCGTTATTCTCTGCCTTAATCCCGGCAGCTAAAATGCCCTTGATTTCTGAAGAGAAGAAAAGTGCCCCGTTATTGATGGTATAATAAAGTGGTTTCACCCCCATTCGATCTCTCACCAGAAAGAGCTTTTTCTTATGCTTGTCTATGAGGGCAATGGCAAAATCACCATTGAGGTGCTGCAAAGCATCTAATCCATACTTCTCATACAGCCTTAGTATCACTTCTGTATCTGTACCTGAATCAAAAGGCTGACTGGGAAAGTGGATTGTCTTTAAGGTTTGAAAGTTGTAGACTTCTCCATTGTAGGCCATACTAATCCTTCCATCATGGGTACTCATGGGTTGATTGCCTTTTGGACTCAAATCAAGTATGCTTAAGCGATTATGTCCAAGGCATACTTTTTTCCCTTCTATCTCATGTATCTCAGAAGTATGAGCATCGGGCCCGCGATGTTGGATAACGGATAGCATTCGATCTCCATCCCATAACTGCTCTGAAACATATCCTGCTATACCACACATACTACTAAAATCTAGGGGTCAAATTATCTGTTCTTTTTATCGATTTAATAAAGCTACTTTGCACGCTATAACTAATTTGAACTATTAATTCCGAGTCCAATATAGTATTCAATAAGATTATTGTAAAAATTCTAAATTTTCATATAATCTTATCCAATGCGGGGGTTCTACTAAATTGTCTTTCGGTTGATTTATATAATCTTTTAATATAAAATCTTCTTCATTGAATATGAAAATTTTACCGTTGTTCTGACTCTCAACGAAAACATCGCCATTTGCTAATATTCGATGAACGCCTTGGGTAATTGTAAAAATCTTCTCTTTAATAAACTGATCTGAGTAAAGTGATTTGAATGTCGAATCTTTAAAATTATAAATTACAACCTCTGCAAAATGATTAAGCGTAAGTTCTTTAAGATCAATGGTTTTATTTTCTACTGCTGTTTTGGAGTAATTTGACTTTGGTACGCGTGAAATATTATTATTAAAAATAGAGATCGTCGAATCAGAAATAATATCAACATCATGTTGACTATAAAATGGTCCTAAAATGGTTCTTATGATTTTATTCGTTGATGGGCGATACAATACGATAAGTGACCTATTTCTCAAACTAAGAAATACATCGCCCTTTTTCCAATATGGACCATCTTCAAAAACGGCTTCTATGTCATTTAAGTGTTGCGGATCTGTTCCTTTAGGTTTGATTGAATTGTTCATCCCATGAATAAAATAGAGTAAGTTATTCTCTAGAAAAATCTCGGTAATTGATTTATTGAATAATACCTTTCCGGTGTTCTTATCAATCTTAACAATTGAATTATCCCAATATCCACTTTTTAATTTCTTGAACTCTATCTGCTCTCTAGTACAAACCCATATATTCCCTTCATGATCAGGGTTTACAGAATGATGAAAGATAAAATCAGAATTTTTCCACATGATTTTAGAATCTTTATCTATTCGATAAAGGTTCTTCGATTCATCTGTTGCAAAAACAAGAGACTTATCAGGAAATAAAATTGGCTGCTTTGGTTCGGAATGGGAAAAGTTTCTTCCTGTGTACTTATAATCTTTCTCCTCTATGTACCATTCATGAATAACTTCATCATCTTTTAAGTTTGTTAGTGAAATATTCCATCTTGAGTTTGCAAATAGACTATTTAAAGCAAAAACATCATAGTCTAAATGATTTAATCGCTCAAAGTTTGGATCTTCTCTAACTAAACGTTCAGGATTTTTAAAGCTTTTTAATGCACTGTAAACTGTACCTGGGAAATTTGCAAATGCCTTTAAAGGTTCTTGAACTATTCCCAATTTATTAGTAGTTGTTATAGCAATTACAATCGCGTAAGCAAATAAAGATAGGAATGTTAATGTGAGCACAAGTCTACTAAAAAGTTGAAGTGCTTTCGTCATGGTTTTCACTAAAATACTTTTGTGGATGAACTTTTATGGACAGACAATATTAATGAATATCTATAGAAATAATGGTATCGATCTCACTCTCAGATTTGAACAATTTCTTTGTTTTGTACTTTAATTATACCTGCTTAATTTGCAAAATCCATTTATATCTAGATTGTCTATTTTTTAACGCTTTTGAATCTAATCACAATAAATTAAACCTAATATGAAATACGTGTTTATCACCGGAATGGGAAGGTCGGGAACTGCTTTTACAGCAAACTTATTAAAGCAAGATCCTTCTATATTTGTGGCTCATGAGTTCATTGGACATCGAGAGTACCATTTGTTGTCATGGTATTTAGGAAGGATTTATAGTGTACCCTTTCTAAAAAAGGTGAAAGAGAAGATAAAGCAGACAAGTAATAAGAGATACTTTGTAGATGTGAATGGGTATTTATCAGATAGTTCTGACAGTCTGAAAGAAGTCTTTGAGGGAGCAATGGTGTATCACTTGGTCAGGAACCCAAGAGATGTTGTACGTTCACTTTTAATACGAAGAGATGACTCTAGAATACATAAGCTTCCGAAAGCCGAATCTGAAATTAATGAATGGCTCTGCATGAGTAAGCTCGAGCAAATATGTATCAACTGGGTGCAAACAACTGAAGACTTGTTAAACTCGAATGCTGAAGTGTTAAAGTTCGAAGAACTAATTTCTAGTTTTGAGTACTTAGAGAGTAAAATTCTTAGTCCACTTCAAATCAATATCTCTAAGGATCAATACGAGTTAGTAAAATCAAAAAAAACGAACAAGACGAGAAGTATTTTCTACCGCTTCCTTTACGCTAAATTAAAAGGCAAAACATTTAATCCTGTTTCTTCAAGCTATCAGCTTTCTGAACATGAACAAGCAACGCTTCTAAAAATATGCGGATCCACAATGAAAAAACTTGATTATGTATAGCTAAGAGCTTTGCAACACCTTATTAATTGCTTTGCTTAGATTGGAAACCATTACTTCTTCAGTAAATCTTTCCTGATAAAGCTCTTTACTGCGTTTTCCAAGTTGATGTCTTAATTCTTCACGTTCAATCAATTTTTTTAGTTGCTCATAAATTTGATGTGGGCTATTTTTTTCAACGATAAAGCCATTTTCACCATGAATTACGGATTCAACAATAGCGCCTTGATCAGTTGAGATTATTGGTAATCCCGCAGACAATGCTTCTACGATTACCCAAGGATGACCTTCCGGTTGATTTGGAGTAAAAATAAATACATCAGCACTAGCAAATTTTTGCCACTTTTCATTCCCCATTTGAGGAGGGAAGAATTGAACCGGTAACTCATGTTCTTCAACGATTTCTAAGCACGCTCTTTTATAATCTTTATTATCCCATGCTCCGACCGCTTTTAATTCAAACGTGCCTTGCAGCTCTTTGTTAAGTTGAATCAAGGCTACTAAGAGTTCCTTTATACCTTTTGAAGGCAAAAAATTGGCAAAGTAGAGCAGATTCACTTTACCAGTTGTTTTCTTTATTACCGGAATTTTGATATTGCATCCATTTGGAACAACATGTATTTGCTCTTGAGTATAATATTCTTCAAATAGATGACTTAAATTTTCACCTAAAACAATAATTCCTGACGCTTTCTTCAAACAAAATCGAACATACAAACGAGTAGATAAATTTGACAACTTCATCCAATTTTTAAAATTACTTCCTCTGAGTTGTAACAAAATTTTGGTTTTGAAAGCAACTGCCATGAGAATAAAAACAGAATCCTTAAGAAATCCCAGTGTCGTTTGACTAATTGGAATGAGAATCAAATTCGTTTTGTTTGTTCTTAGCAAGCTAAAGAGTCTTTTATAAATGTTAATATTTTTAACCACCTTTTTGAAGCCAGCACTTCCAAATTCTTCAACACGTTTATTGACCGTAGTATTTAAATGATACAATTGAAATTCTTCATTTAACCTAGAGTTTAAAATGATTTGTGTTGCAACAGCAGGACCTATGTAGGGAGGAGGTAACTTTCCAACTATAATGATGCCTTTCTTATTCATGCTCGCCCTTTTTTAACAATATTGTCTTGGGTAAAGCTGCATATGCAAAAATTGGAAGTATATAATATAAATAGGGAGCATATAAAGTCGGAATGGTAGAAATGCTATAAAGCAATATTGATGCTAAAGCTCCAAGCACCAGAAACCTTTCGGACAAGCCCATATATTTTACTCTTCGAGATATTAGAATCATGAATAAGAGGTAAACCAGCAGTCCAATAAATCCTGATAAGAAGAGAATCCTTATGTAATCATTATGCATTTTGCCCCCTACCATTATGATTGCATCTTTTTTTCCTGATAAGGGAGCACCAAATAAGTGACAGGGCACAGGCATATTCGCAAAAACATCAAAATATTGTGTCCATCTTGTTGCCCTTCCATTAAAAGATCTTTCGAAGTCAGCTTCACCTTCAATCACCTTATATTCTTTTTTTATCAAGGGTTCTATGTTCGTTCGGAATGCATTATATCCTAAATACATCAATAATGGGGTTAATAGAATTACCACTAATGCACTTCTTTTCTTTTTTAAACTAAAAAACAAGAATAAAAGGACAATTGCTGCAGTTACACCCCACGAAGAACTCTGTCGAATAGCTGTTAAGCTAATAAAGCACAAGCCAAAAATGCTAAAAGTTTTGATTATATAATTCAGCTTTAGCTTTCTTTGTTCCAGTCTTTTAAAATAGAAGTAAAAGGTAATGAGCAAAGCTCCTGTGGTATAAATTGCATAATTCATGATATCTGCATAGGCACCTTGAATCCTTGTTCCTCCGCCACGTCCATCTGATAACTCTACAACTCGAATTGGATTAATGGCGAGTTCATAAATGAGGAAAAATAAAGGAACCATGGCCGAGTAGATAAATGTTTGAAGAATGCCTTGTAAGTCTTTGGCAGAAGAAACGAAACTCCTTAGATAAAAAAATAATAAAAGAGGAATAATAAACTTCAAAGAGTTACCAAGTGAGCTAAAATCGAACCTTATCGCCAGAAGCACAAATGAGTTCAAAACCACTATTACCGCCCATAAACTAAAGTTGAGGTCAATGACATATGATGGAAATCTTTTAGGAAACTTTCTTGATAGAAAACTAAAAAGTATTACAATAGGAGTAATCGCTCCAATAATATATGTGGGAGATAATATCGGCGATACATCCTTCAAAAAATAAAATATATCAAGTAGGGGTCTTACAAGAATAAGCACGACAAACCATTTTAGAGATAATGGCAATTGCCTTAACCAAAGTTTCCATTCCTTAAAACTCATGCTATAAACGTGATATCATTTTTTGAGCACACACCTTTAAACTATATTGACTTTCAATGAGTTCACAGGCATTTTGTCCTATTCTTTTAAGCAATTGAGGTTGATCCAATATGTCATTTAACTTCTTTGTTACTTGCTCGGTTTGTTGAAAATCGACCTTAAAGCCGGTTTCACCATCAATAATAATATCTTCGGTTGCACCCGCATTAATTGAAGCAAAGCATGTGACTTTTGAAGCCATTGCCTCATTTAATACTAAGCCCCATACATCCAATTCGGTTTGAAATAACATACATGTTGTTCTAGCCAAGTACGATGGAAGTTCTTCCTTTTGTTTGAACCCATGAAATTTAATATAGGAATTCAAGCCTTTATTCTTGACCATGTTTTCCATTTCTGCTCGGCTTACTCCATCACCAACAACATCTAAAATTACATCCTGCCTAATTTGAGTCAAACGCTCCATGATTTCAATTAATGGTACTATATTCTTGCCCGGATAAATATAGCCAAGATATAAGAGGTGCTTTTTCTTAGATACGGGGTGTTCTTTTCGAAGTTTAACCACTTCTTCTTTGAAAAAACTAACATCCACTGTATTGCCAATTATAACTATATCTTCCTCTTTAGCACCAAGCTCTTGGAGATACTTCTTAGCCAAAGAGCCATATGAATAAAATGAAGAAGCCCTCTTTACAAATAATTTGCGACACCATGTTTTAAAGGCACCAATCTTTCTTTTCTTAATATCAATAGAACCGGACCAAATGCAGTAGGGTCTAGAATCAAAATGACTTTTCCACCAAATCTTAAATGTGGCGACAGACAGTCCGGAAACGATGATCTTATCCGGTTGGTATTTATTGACTGCACTTAACAAGCCAGGATAATAGAATAAGCCCTTATTCTTTGCCTTGCTTTCCTTGTTTCCTTTATCGAGAAAGATATAGTTAAACTTAAATTCACTCTCTTTTATTTGGGTTTTTCTAAACTTATAGGTAGCAGCTCCAAAGATGATTAGTAAGTCAATGTTCTTATCCGATAATTGTCGGTGAAGCTCATTAAAAAGCGGCACACGATATTGATTTGGAATATTAGTAATAAGTGCAACTTTCTTCATTGAATTAACTCTTCTGCAAAATTGCCAAATAAATTTCCAATAAGTGTTTGGTCATCTTCGTGATATCAAACCTTCTAGATATTACTTTTCTTTTTTGTTCTTCTTTATCAGTTTGCTTTTGGTTGCGATAAAATTGAATTCGCTCAATAAGTTCCTTTTCATCCTTTACGATATCCTCATGCTTATACTCCTTAATAATTTCGGTCAGGCCTCCACCATTTTTAAAAACTAAGGTTGGCTTGCCTAATGCTAGTGTTTCTACCGCCACTAGGCCAAAAGGTTCGTTTTGTGAAGGGAAGACACAAACATCCATCAACAGTTGATACGCTTGCACCTCCTTTTGATATCCTGTAAAGATGACATGTTTTTGAATTTCAAGAGATTCTATTTGTTCTTTATATGCAGAAAGTTTTGGGCCATCACCTACTAATAGTAGAACTAAATTGTCTTTATTTTCAATCTTAGCAAATGCACTTATTAAACGATCAATTCGTTTAAATCCTGCAAAACGTGAACTTGTACCGATTACAAATTGCCCATTTAACTTGGTCGAAAGATCAACTGAGTTGGTTTCAAACTTTGGAAGTTTTTTATGGATATCTTCAATAGGAATTCCGTTATAGACCAAATGGGTATTTCGATTTCTTACCGTATGTAATGTTTTTTCAGCATGCATTCTAGTAAATTGAGAATTATACGTTATTACATCAACTCTAGAATTAAGAAACCATATTTTCAATCTTCTGATCCAATGATCTGTTATTTTTTGCTTTCTCCCAAAGCCGAATCCTCCGTGAATTGTATAGATTACTTTCGTCTTGGATAATGACAAAGCGAGGGCAACGAATGGATTAAACCCATGAACATGAATAATATCAAATGCTTTAAAAAGTTTGAATAAGTGTTTCAATCTATACACAGGAAAAGAGAACCCGTTTCTAAGTTTAATTTCATGAATAGGAATATTCAATTCTTGATACAATTCCAGATATTGCCCTATTTTTTGAGCAACCAAAAGCTGAGGCAAAAGTCCTTCCTTCAATTGCTGATGAGTAATGTCATAGACTACCTTCTCTACACCTCCAAACTTCAAATTCCAAACAAAGTGAAGTACTTTAACCGCTTGCTTAGACTCTTGTTCGCTCGACTGCATGTATCAAATAAATTGGTAAAGGAAACTTGATATGAGCGGATTAAAGTGAGCATAATGTCCTTGATTGTATTTTTTATACTCTGAAAAAATTTGCACCCGTTCCTGTTGCTTGTTATTATAATCTGTAGTGGTATAATTCAGGCTTATTCTAAAACTATTTATTCGTTGTTGTGCATTGAATATCTTTCTGTTTTTAGCAGTCAATTGATTGGGCAAAACTAGACCTGAGCCTCTGCATTCAAACTGTTCTCCTTTCACAACAAAAATATTCCGCCCATAAGAAAAGCCTTCTGCATGTGTTACATAAACCTTTTGATTCTGAAGCGCCAATTGACTCAAGGTCTTTTTCAAGGCCTCATAATATTCATCTAGCCAGTTTCCAAACATGCTGAGCTCTATAGGATTTTCAAACCAATTATCTAACCAGTTTAGCAATTGTATAATATAATCGTTTAAAGGCTCATCCTGAATATCCAGATATGCTATGTCGTATCTTATACCCTTTAGTTGCTGCAATATGTTTCTCAACTTAATGACTCCATACCTTCTTTGGACACTTAAATCAATGAAATTGCGAATCATGAACTCCAAGGCTGTCTGAGTTAAATAAGCTTCATCCATTCCAATTGTATCTTCAGCAACCAGACGTTCTCCATAAATACACTTCATATTATCCCATGAAGTATAAGGTGAAGTACGTTCGAAAAAAGAACGGGAGACACCTAATAGACCATGCGTGATCAAATAGCTATCCATTTTGTCAAAGTGAACTGAGGGATCAAGATCACTTCGTACCTCATCCTCAAAAACAACCAAGATATCTACGTCTGATATGCCCGGATGATTGGCATTACCAAATTGGTTAATGGATACTATATCTTTTTCTTGCTTCAGAGTCTCTACCACCTTATCGATAGTATTTGAATATGCTTCAGGCTCTACATATTTTGGTTGACTTAAGAAACGATAACTCATAAAGCTGTTTTTTGAATAATTAAGCCATAGCCTTTAGGCACATATTGAGACTTTTTCAATAATTTATTAATGACTTTAATCTTACTCAGTTTTAAATAAATGACTTGAGGCAGATAAATAAAGATAAAAATGACAGGATTAAAAATAGATCTGAGAAAATTCAATCTCGTTTTTTTTGCTACTACATTCCAGAATTTTAAGTGAGGGATAATTAAAAGCGAGGTAATCACTGCAATGTAATCACCAAATACCTCCATTTTCTTCATGGCAAACCCATTTGTTTTCACCAAATGTTCTAAACCAAAAGATGTATATCTGTAATAGTCATGTGGTTGCTCATGCAAAGGGACAAAGAAAGGAACAGTAAGAATTGCTATGCCGTCTTTCTTTAAGACCCTGTGTATTTCTGAAAGGAAATGGTTAGGGTCAGGCACATGTTCCATAACTTCAGTAGAAAAGACGACATCAAAAGAAGCATCAGAAAAGGGAATATTTCTGCCATCATAAAACTTATCTACTCGTGACTGATCATGTAAGGTAGTCTCTACCTCAATCCCAAAGCTCTCTTTTACCTTTTTGTCGTAAATGGGTTGAAATGGTTTTACACCACAACCCAAATCAAGTAAACGCTCTTTTTTTTCTAATTGATCAAATGCCTGTTCAATGAATCGGTGACGCAGTGAATCTATAATAATGGCTCCTAAGTTTCTTATCATTAGCATTTATTGAGATTCACTTTCATTTGATTGATGAGTTTTTCCATTTCAATTAACGCCTTCTCATCCAAAATTTTTCTAAAATTTAAGGGAACTTTTGGAGCAAAGCGCCTTGCAAGCTTACGCAGAACATAACTATTTTGTTTTTGCAACCACATTTGAGCTAAACTTCTGTCATAAGTCCAATCTTCTCTTAGTTGTGAAACCTTCTCCATGATTTTCCAGTCCTCACCTTCAAAGTCTTTCTTTGCAAGCTCAAAACTAAATTTTTTAAATACAGCCTCACTATTTTTTGCTTGCAAATAAAGCGAGGGCAAAAGCATAAACTCACTCAAAAAAGCCTTAAGGTAAAAAATGGATTGGTGCACATCTCGGGTCTCAATTTTTTTCATAAGACTTCTAGCTAACTGCTCAAATGGAAGATCCCAAGAATTTTGGTCCTTTGAACCCTTCACAAAAAGATCAAGCGTTTGTCCACTATCGTGCATTATAGAACGGCTATACTCGAACAATACGGTTGGGAAATAAGTCATGGGATATGACCTTAACATCGACTCTTTTAGCACAAACCATCCATGATGTTGCAAAGCGTCAAACTGAAACATATACGTCTGAAGCTGATACAACCTATATGCAACTTTTGTTAAATGCGACTCATTATTAAATACTTCGTCTTTAATAATGACCAAAGTATCCATATCACTGTAAGTTATGACTTCATCGCTTGCGATACTACCATGAACATATGCTCCAACAAGATCATCAGATAAAGTATCCATCAACTTTTCTGATAAGGTCAAGACCTCTTTGACTGAACCAGAGTAAGGTTCTATTTTGATTGTTTTTTTTACAGTTCCTAGCTCAAGCGCTTTCTCAACTTGTATGCTTTTGAATTGTTTTGCATTCTTTCTAAAAACACTCTTCATGGAAAACAAAGAGAGAACTAAATCAAACCTGGATAAACACCCCCTGTTTATATAACTAATTAGTCTATTGTGTTCTTTGGACTGCAATTTGAAATGGCAATTAATAGGTTTTGAATAATTTTTTTAAATGTCGTTTCCTTTGCCACAGCACGCGCCCTATCTCCAATTTGCTTAGCATATTCTTTTCGTTCAACGGCTTTCCTAATGCCTTCTACCAAAGATTCCACATTTTCTTCTTCAACAAATATTGCATTTCCCTCATTTAACAAATCTCTTGTCGCTTCAAAGTTAGGCGTAACTATCGGAGAACCTGTTAACATATATTCCACAATTTTTTGTGGTAGATTATATCTCACATCATGATTTTTTCTAGTGTAATAAGAAATCAAAACGTCTGCTGCCTGTTGATAATCCTGAAGTTTTCTATAATCGTGCAGATATCCGGTAAAAGTGACATTGCCCACCTTATGCTTTGCACACCAATCTTTATAAAATTGAACAACATCTGCTTTACCCCCGGTTAATAAGAAATAATAATCCGGCAATGCTTTTGCAGCCTGCAGAATATATGAAGCCTCAAGTTGCCGTTTGGAAAGCTTTCCGGTATAAACGATAAGGGGCTCTAGGTCAATACCAATTTTTTCTCGAGCTTCTGCCTTACTCATTGCGTAGCTCACTTGCCTTTCAGTTATAGGGTTTAAAGTGACACCAACACGTTTCTCTTCTATTCCATAAAAAGAGATGACATCTTCCTTTATAGCCGAATTAGTCGTTAATATGTAATCTGCATGATGATAGACATATTCGTATGCTTTCTGCTCTTTTATTTCATGAATCCAACAATATATTTGGATGGGAAGCTTAAATGCTTTTCTCAACCGAAGCATAGGGTAAAGTATTGGCATAGAGCGAGAAATAACTACCCGATTAGACTTCCTTGAAAATAAAGAAGAAAAGGCAATACATAAAAAGGCAATCAGATCTTGGAGGATAACCAAACCTAACTTTAACTTATTATCTACATTTCTGAGAAAAGGAATAGGAAGATAAGTGACCTTGTATGCCACCTCTACACCATAGGTAGATAAAATTTGAGACTTTTTTACATTGTCACTTCTATAGACATAAGGTGCAATTAAATGTACCTTAAAATTATTCTGAGCAAAACCTTCACAGAATCTAATATCACTGATTTGATTTGTTCTTGACCTTAAAATATCAAAAGGTGTAAAATAGTACATCCTCTGTTCCAAAGTCTTACTCATACTTTATGAATTAAGCTGCTAGTTTTTTGACCTTATTGAAAGAAGAAAAGCTAAAAACAAGTACCGCTAGGCCATTGGCAACAAGCAGTCCTATTGAAGCCCCCGTTGCTCCCATGTTCGGAATCAATGTATAAGCGATAATTGCACCAATTGTTAAAGCTACGGCATTAATATAGAACCTGAGTTTTACCATCTCCAAACTCAAAATTAACGGTAAGTTCCAAAATAATAAGGCTGCCAAGGCCGCATTAATTGTAAGAAATAAAAAGGCATCAGCAGCTCCAAGGTATTCAACTCCATAAGCCAACTGTATAATTTCTTCTTTCATAAAGAAAATCAAACTCACAAAAAGAAGGAGCGGAAGGATTAATATTTTAACAATTCGCTGGATCAAAGAAAGAATTTCAGCCATTTTTCGTTGAGCAATTAGAACAGATAACTGTGGAAATAATGTAGTAGTCATTGGGTCAATGACAATTAGTATAGATTGAGCTAATTTTTTCGCAACATTATAAAAGCCCACCGAAACAGGCCCGGAAAGAGCTCCTAATAAAAGAACATCTCCATTGTTAATCAAGGTCTTTAACATTCGACTTCCTGAGTTGGCAGCAGTATAACTAAACAGGCGCCGCGATTCTTCTCTTAGAATCTTCACGGATACTTTTCTTGCTTTTAATTGTGTATTGAGAAATCTATAAGTATAAATATTTAAAACAGCACTTCCTATAAATTTACTGGTTAACACTGCAATGAAGAAAACGATAAAATTTTGCTTGTATATCATTACTGTAGAAGCAATAATCGTAAAGTCAATGGCTGCAATCACAAGAACCAAAATTGAGTTTTCTTTGAAGCGATGAAAAAGTCGAAGTACTGAGTTACTAATTCCATCGATAAAGATGCTTGCCGCTATTAATGCATAGGCAACAACAAAAGTTTCTAAGTCCGGATCTTCAAGAAAGACATCATAAACCAAAAGGGTAAGAAGTACAATGGTAACAAATGAAAGAGCCGCAAGACAAACAGAAACGACCACACTTGCTCTAATGATGGCTGAAAGTTTATTATGCTCTTTATCTGCAAAATAATTAGAGCCATATTTAATCAGAGTAGAACCAATTGGAAGGCTAAATAACTGATGAACTAAACCCGCAAAGGCAATAATGATATTATAAGTACCAAATAATTCCACACCAAGTGCTCTGGCTACAATTACTCCCTTTAGAAAAAGAAACAAGGCTCTGGTCAGATTTCCACCCAGAACCCAAGATGAGTTTTTAGCTAAGGTTTTAAGCTGAAGCTCTTTTGGTTTGAAGAATTGAAGCCATCTCATGAATAAGAAGATCAGGATTTGGAAAAGAAGTTCCCAACTTTAGATTGCAAATTCTCATTCGACTCCTCATAATATCCATAGTTTTTCGACCCTTGATCTTTCACGTCATTAATCAAAATACCAGCATTTTTTAATTTGCCATTTGCATTAAGCTCATTTAAACGCTCAAGAAATTCTTTTTTAGAATACTTCTCTTTGACAACAAACAAATTCAGATCCGACATCTCAGCAAGAATTAAAGCATCGGCTACCAAACCTATTGGCGGTGTATCCAAAACAATATAATCATGAGTTTCTTTAAGCTCTCCCAATAATTTCTTCATTCTATCCGTAGAAAGCAGTTCTGAAGGGTTTGGCGGAATAGAACCTGAAGGGATAAAATTCAGATTACTTATTTCAGTTTTTTGAATAATCTCATTAATCAATAACTCTCCTGCCAGATAGTTACTCAAGCCTGGTATACTATCTACTTTCAAGTATTCATGAATTCTAGGTTTACGCAAATCGCAGCCAATCAATAATACTTTATGTCCTGCAGAAGCTAAAACAAACGAAAGATTAATGGCACAAAACGTCTTCCCTTCTTTTGGAATGGATGAAGTCACAGAAATAATAAAAGGATGCTCTTGCTGTTGAAAGAAGGTTAAATTGGTTCTGACCATTCGAAACGATTCGGCTATTGAGGATTTAGGCGAACGAACCAAATCTGAAAGGTTATTGAATTTTGCCTTAGGTAGCAAGCCCAATATTGGAATAGATGTAATTGAACTCACATCATATTTACTCCTTATGGTATCATCTAAAAAGTCATATAATATTAGAACTATTAATGGTATGAAAGTACCAAGCAAAACTGCAACAATATAAATCATTCTTCGAACCGGAGAAATTGGACGCATTGGATTTAACATGGCAGGCTCTATAACCTTACAATCAGGAGTATTAGATGACATTGTGATCGCTGCAGATGATCTCTTTTCCATCAAGAATAAATAGATATTCTCATTTAGCTTTAAGAGACGACTCAGATTCACAAGTTTACGCTCAGAACTGGGTAAGTTACTCGCGCTTAAATTGATTCTACTAATTCTCTCATTAAGGGTGCTTAAAACTATCTTATTTGCACTGGACAAGTTGTCAATGCTTTCTTTCAAGGTTTTTATTAGTTCTTTATTTCTAACTTCAATTTGTGCAAGTAGAGGACTCTTAGTATTACCTGCTTCAATCAATTGACTTTTGGTCAAGTTTAGCTCAATTAAAGACCTGACAAGATCATTAATAATGTCATCTTCAATTCCAAAAGCTGAAGGTGCTATCAGATGTGTAAGGTCCGGTTCTTCATTGCTAACGAGATTGCTCTTCAAGTAATCATAATACTGTTGAATGACTTCGTATTGTGAACGCTCTGCCTCTATTTCTGTTAACTTATCTACCAACACTTGCCCCTCCAGACTCATATTGGTAATTTGCTTGTCAGATTTAAAATCTTCAAGATTCGATTCTCTCTTATCAAGAGAGTCGGAAATAATCTCTAGTTGACTGTCGATAAAGTCAATAGTATTTCTTGCTATTGTATTCTTATCTTCTAAATTTTGATCAATATAGTGTTGCACAAGTGTATTGATAAAGGCAATGGATTTCTCAGGTACACTAGTCTTCATTGACATTGTAATCATGGAAGAAAAGGGTTCAATTTCTTCAAAATTCAATCGACTCTTATAAGCATAACTGATTTTATCTATGGAATTAAGTGATATCAGATAGGACTGCTCAAATGATACGAATTGATCAAAATTATCTGACTTATCCAATTGAAAATTAAATCCATTAAATTCAATTGTTTCACCGTATCTAAACTCTTCTTCAAAATCATCGCCACTCTTTTGCTTTTCTGCTTTGATAATAAAAGATTGCTCTTTTAATCTTAACTCAAAATTGCTACCGTATGGTATGTTCGAGGCATCTTCTCTATTAAAATTTAAAACAACAGGGCTTTCATCATAAATCTCGACATTTCTAAAACCATTGATCAAAAAATATGAAACATCAAACTTTAGATCAATCAGTGTTTTCCTGATTAAAGGAAAAGATTTAAAAACAATAGCTTCATCACTTATTTTACCATTGTTTCTTCCATAAATCGAACGACCCAATATCAGTTGACTTGGATCTTCAATCTGGTTGGTCTTATTGACCTGAACCGTACTCTCTACCCTATATAAGTCTACTTTAGAGTTTGAGTAAAACTTTGCAAAAATCAAAAAGACAGCCACACACCCTAAAATCCAGGGCCACTTTTTAAGATAAGTATTTATTGAACTCTTAAAGTTACTGAGTTCCCGTCTATTTGAATGTTCTATCTCTTCTAAATTCACTATCTGGATGTAATGGAAATAATTGTAACTATGGTAGTAATAACCGATAAAAATAAAGGCAAGGCATTATCACTACTGTACTTTTTAACCTTCAAGGGCATTACGTGAATAACATCATTTGGGTGCAAATAGTAATATTCTGAATTAATAAAACCAGGCTGCGTCACATCAATGAGTTTAACCGTTACATTGTCCCCTACTCTTCGAATAATTTTCACTCTCTTTCTATCCGCAAAATCAGTCATGTCTTTTGCTTGACCTATTGCATCAAATAAAGTAGGACGATCTGTTATCAATTGAAAAAAACCTGAGCTATTCACCTCACCCAAAACCGTCACATTGAAATTGGTCATGAAAAGCTTAATTGACGGATTACTAATAAACCCTTCGCATTTTTTTCGGATCGAAGCTTGCAACTCATCCATTGTCAAACCTTCGGCTGGAATCCTTCCAATAACCGGATAATCTATAGTACCATCTTCTAAAACAAGATAGTCTTGTACTGAAGGTGACTGCTGAATAACATTATTAGCTTGTTCTTCTTTAGGCATAGAAATATCCGAACTTCCAAAACTAAGTCCTGAACTTATATCGGTTACCTTCAGATAGAAACGATCTCCTTTGCTTACCTTATAATGAAAGTCAATAGGCTTATATGTGGCCACCTCACCTTCCTTATCATCATCTTGCACATAAACCACTTTTTTGGTTGGAATACATGAAAAGAGAATACATCCTGTAAAAAAGATGATCGTATAAGTTTTATACTTCGAAAGAATTCTAGTCAAGTTCATTTTTAAAATGGGAGTACGAAATTATGAGTTTTAACTTAATGACATAAGTCTCAAACAATGAATGCTTAATCGAAAGCAAATCGACTACTTTAAAGCTAGAATAGTTAAGGTTTTAAAAGCACCCAAGACCCTTCATAACCCAGTTGTCTTGCTTCACGCATTCTCTTTAAAGCGCTTTCTTTGTCATCATAACGAGCAATTGAAACCAAATACCATGTATTGATTCGATTTCTTACAATCATTACCTCTTCTTTTTCTTCCCAATTCTTCGCATCTTGTCTTGCACGTTCTAGTGTTTTAAAGGCCGAAACAATAACAAACATTCCTCTTTCCTCATTTAGCTCATATTCATTTCCGGAGGAATTATCTTTTGGCACTATACTCTCTCGCTGGTTTGCTTCAGGTTCAGGTTTTTGATCCACTTTTTGTAACGGTTCATCTAAAACATTTTCAACTTCCTTATCCTCTATTTCGTTTTGAGTTTGGATCTCACCTGTATCTTCTGCTATCTCCTCTTTTTCATCAAGCTCGCCTTTTTTCACATCTTCCGTTTCCGATGCTTCATTTTTAACCAATGCATCTTCTTCAAGACCAAAATCTTTAACTACATAACTCCTTTTCTTTATGTAATAAGTCACTCCTGCAGAAAGGTAACTGTATTTATCATTAAATGAACCCCTAGATTCCCATGCATCTAAGCGATCATTCCAGACATTACCAATGGCTATTCCAAGATTAAGGTCAAATTGATCATTTAATAAATAAGCCAATTCACTACCAAAAGTTGTCACTGCTTCTGTTGTTCTCCCCGATCTCCCTCTATGTTTTCCATACAACAAGTGAATATCCTCACTTTGCATAGCATACACTTTAGAATCGAAAAATATCAAACCATGGCTTAAAAACAGATTAACAGAAACCTTGTTAAATACCTTTGATCTATCCTTGAAAATAAATCTGGTTGCATTAAAGTCTACTCGTGGTAAATTAATTTGAAAAATATTTGTACGATACTGAACACCCAATCCCAAATCACTTGGTTCATTAACAGCACCAGTGGTATTAATCATTTCATGATTACCGACTAACTTTCCGGCAAGCACTCCGGCACTAAACCTGAGAACCTCAGAAAATTCATAATTTAATCTGAGACTATAGCCTAACTCATTTTCTGAAGATTTCAAAAAATTGGGCATTACATCCTCTGTTCGAAAATCACCCCAAGAATGCAACCATCCAATACTTGGTGAAATGCTTAACTTGTCAGATAACTTAGGTTCAGTAGTTTGATATAATTCTTGAGCATTCAATCTTGTATTGCCGTACAATGCAATGAAGCTTATAATTACAAATACAGTCTTTAGTATTGTTTTCATTCTTGGTCTAATTTCAAGTGAAACATCATTTGAAAATTTACTTCAATAAGAGCAAAGGTACTCAAATCTGCATTCACAAGTATTTATAACCTTCTTCACTAGAGCAATTTAAACAACCTACTAACTTGTATAATTTATACAAAAATGTCAACTACTGTCTCTCTTCCTTCCAACAACTTAAAGATAAAGCATTTAGCCTGCCCAGCCTTCACGATCCAAACTCCTATATTGGATGGCTTCTGCAAGATGGTTTGTTTTGATTGGATCGCTTTGGTCAAGGTCAGCAATCGTTCTTGCTACTTTTAGAATGCGATCGTAAGCTCTGGCTGATAAGCCTAGTTTCTCCATAGCTCTTTTTAGTAAATCATGCCCTTCTTTATCTATGTGGCATAATTCTCTTAGTTGCTTGGCTTGCATCAATGCATTAGAATGTATGCCTCTATTATTTTTAAAGCGTTCATGTTGAATTGCTCTGGCTTTTTCGACTCGTTGACGAATTGAGTCACTCTTTTCAGCTTGCCTTGTTTCTGTAAGTTGATCAAAATCTACCGGAGTAACTTCAACATGTAAATCGATTCGATCTAACAAAGGGCCTGAAATCTTATTCAAATACCTGTGAACAACACCCGGCGCGCACATGCACTCCTTATCCGGATGATTGTAATAACCACATGGACAAGGATTCATTGAGGCCACTAGCATAAAGGAGGCAGGATAATCAACTGAAAATCTTGCTCTTGAAATGGTCACTTTTCGTTCTTCCATGGGCTGACGCATCACTTCTAAAACTGTTCTTTTAAACTCAGGGAGTTCATCCAAGAATAAAACGCCATTATGTGCCAAAGAAATTTCTCCCGGCTGCGGAAAACCTCCCCCTCCAACCAATGCAACATCGCTTATTGTGTGATGTGGAGATCGGAAGGGACGTAAAGTAATCAGCGAATCTTCAGCTTCCATTTTCCCGGCAACCGAATGAATTTTTGTGGTCTCAAGTGCCTCCGTTAGGCTTAGCGGTGGGAGGATAGTCGGCAAACGCTTTGCCAACATAGTCTTACCTGCACCCGGAGGACCAATTAATATTACATTATGACCACCCGCAGCAGCTATCTCCAAAGCCCGCTTAATGTTTTCCTGTCCTTTAACATCTTCAAAATCAAACTGACTATTGGATAAATTTTTAAAAAATTCCTTTCTCGTGTCTACCAAAGTTGGTTGAATGCTCAAATTCCCGTCAAAAAAGTCAATGACCTCTTGAATGTTTTCCACTCCATAAACCTTCAGATCATCTACAATGGCAGCTTCACGAGCATTTTGTTTTGGAAGTATAAGCCCCTTAAACCCCTCCTTTCTTGCCTGAATAGCAATGGGTAATGCTCCTTTCATGGATTGCAAGCTACCATCCAAACTTAATTCTCCCATAATAACATAATCTCCAACATCTTCATGTTTTATCTGTTGAGATGCTGCCAAAATGCCTGTAGCTATAGTCAAATCGTAAGCCGATCCCTCTTTTCTGATATCAGCCGGAGCCATATTGATGACCACCTTTTTACCAGGAATTTTGTAGCCATTATTTTTTAAGGCCGCTTCAATTCTTTGATGACTTTCCTTTACTGCATTATCCGGCAATCCAACCAAAAAAAAGTTGATTCCCTGATCGATATTGACTTCAATGGTAATTGTAATGGCATGCACACCTTGTACTGCGCTGCCGTAGGTTTTTACAAGCATAGATTTGATTGAATTGTATAACTTAGTGGCAATATAGTATTTATCATTACCAAAATGAAATCTTTTTTTGCAATTGCTCTCCTCGTATTTTCATTTATCAGCAGTGCACAACAAATGCACCTTTTTAGAACAGTATATTTTCCCGCAGAACCGAATGGGGGGTTAAATGAACTCAAACAATTTGTGAAGCAAGAATTGTTTTACCCAAGGGAAGCGCTTGAAAAAGGTATTGAAGGCGATGTTTTCATCACTTTTAAGATAAACAGCAAAGGTGAGATTAGCCATTCATTAATAGCAGACAATACGGATACTCTATTGCAAAAAGAGGCCATGCGCGTTTTTGAACGTATCATTTGGGAAAAAGATCCAGGTAGAGATGATGAAGAATTAGGCTTTGAAAAGATCAAAATAAGTTTTGACATCAAAAAATACAGAAAGCTAGTCAAGAAAAGAGGCTATGACTCCCTACCTTATCCAAATCAATCCATTACCATTAGTGCAGATGCAAAGGTATTTGACATTAACCATGTTGACACTAAACCCATTTTTGACATGACACTGGATCATCGTGCATTTCTAAAAGAAAATTTTAAATATCCTGAAATTGCTTTAAAACAAAACATCTCCGGCCGAGTGACGGTAGAATTTATTGTTGAACCTTATGGTAGAGCATCAAACATCAGAGTGATTGAGCCTGTTGGAGGTGGTTGTAATCAGGAAACCAAACGTCTGGTAAGATTAATGAGATGGAAACCAGCCATAAAAAATGAAAAAGCTGTAAGATGTAAGTTGGAGTACCAACTCAATTTTGTTAATCCGGGAGGTGCTATTCGCTAAGCAATTCTTCTATTCGATGAATCATAGAATGGATGACTTTAATGTGAATTTCCTGAGCACGATCTGCATAGTCTGAGTAAGGCACTCTGATTTCCACATCACAGATTTGGCCCATCTGACCACCATCCTTTCCCGTTAATCCAATAATCTTCATGTTCTTTTGTCGAGCTATATGAATGGCTTGAATAATATTCTTTGAATTTCCTGAAGTTGAAATCGCCAATAGCACATCACTTTCTTCTCCTAAAGCTTCAATGTATCTGGAAAAAACAAATTCGTAGCCATAATCATTAGCAACGCAAGATAAATGTGAAGGGTCGGAAATACTTATTGCAGGTAAGGCCTTTCTATTTTCCCGAAACCTTCCACTCAACTCTTCTGCAAAATGCATGGCATCACACATGGAACCACCGTTACCACATGAAATGATTTTCCCACCTTGACGTATTGCTTTTGACATAGCTTGAGCAGCTCTTTCAATTTTATCCAGATTATCAGGATTTTCTACAAACTCATTTAATACAGCTTGTGCTTGCTCAAAATTTCGACGGATCGTTTCAGACATCACAATAATTTGTGTAAAAGTAATTTGAAAATTTTTCTCTGCTTTTAATGCTCTTTTTATTTTCGCATAAAAGACTGTTTATAATGAAAAGATCAATTGCTATTCTATTTACCATCCTCAGCCTGATTGCTTTTGGGCAGGATGAACCTACCTGCTTTCAAAAATACGCTAAAGCCTTTGAGGTAAGGGGGGCTAATGAAGTACCCGACGGCACTTATGAACAAGTCGTTATCTCAGTCAGAAAAGGCTCCTTTGCTGACTGTTTTATGGGTAAAGTGGTGGTCAAAAACGGAGTTATTGTCCGCAGTTCCATTCAACTGACCTTTGTAGATGGAAGCTACGAACCCTTAAAAAGAGCTTATAAAAGTGATGGGCCAATCAATATTATCAATGGCATGTCAAAAACACTTTTGACAGAGGATGAAGAACTGATCAACATCATGTTTGTCAATGCCATTAAACCCAAGAAAAAAGCCTTTAAAAAGGCACCAGATCCGGACTTTGATTTGTAAAACAGGAGAGAATAGCTATTTGATTTACTGATGAGATAACAACCATTCGATAGCTGTTATTTCATCAGTAAATACTTGCAAAGGATGTTTTATATCATAGTTCTTTTTGTAAAAATTGGCTTCAATACGATTGGAAAGTGATTTAATGACCATTGCCTCTGCTTTTTTAAATTCAGATCTATAGCTCAATGAAGCTCTTTTTCGAAACGTATGGTCAGAAGTGCAATCGATCTCATAGATAATAAGGAACAAGCGTTTCTCTCCTTGAAAAAGCTTTTGATATATCCTATCGTTATCATCTAAATCGCTGGGAAGTAGGTCTACTCCGAGCTTTTTCTCCACACGAATAATGCCGTGTTCTTGTTCTCTAATAAAAAAGGCTCTTGTTTCTATTACATCTTGATCTATCATGCAATAAATTTCTTCTAAAGCTAGTGAAAACAAAGCCATGAGCCAAATTCCATTCAACTGACTTTTGTAGACGGAAGCTACGAACCCTTAAAAAGAGCTTATAAAAGTGATGGGCCAATCAATATCATTAATGGTATGTCAAAAACACTTCTGACAGATGATAAGGAATTAATCAACATGATGTTTATCAATACCATTAAACCCAAAGAAAGCAGTTCCGAGTCCAGATTTCGATTTGTAAACATTTCAAGAGCAATACTTACTGCAAAATAATCTTCTTGATCAAAACCTCTTTCCCGGTGTTAAGCCTTAAGAAATATATGCCGTGTTTATATTCACTTAAATCAAGGGGTGTAACAATTTCAACAATTGCTTTTTCTAATATCAATTGCCCCTGACTGTTAAACACTTCAAGAGAGGTATTTTCAGGATTTGTTTTCTCCATGGTCAAATAGAATAGCCCATCTGAAGGATTAGGATAAACGGCAATAATATCTTCTGCATGTTTTTCTTTAAGTCCCACAGGAGAGCGGCTATCTACTAGAAAGTCATCTATTGCTAAATGAAAGCTCCAAGCTGAATGATTTTGACCGGTCAATACAACTTTAATTGTATCACCGGAATAATTTGAAATATCTGCTGAATAAAATCCCCAAGGGTCACTCGAAGAAGTATGGATACCAACGATTGTATCAATTCTTATATAAGAAGAACTATTGGCATCAGGATATATGTCTACATAGAGGTATCCCAAACTTTGTTGCCTTAAATGATACCAAAAGCTAAGGAAAGCATTTGACGTTGTTGATAAATCAATTAATGAAGAACTTAAGCGTTGAATTGTGGGAGTGGAAATGCCGTTGGTATATAAGTATTTTCCTGAAGAACTATTTGTCGTATGATCTTTATGAGGAACTGTATAAAGTGCCGCATGATGAGAGCTATCTCCTAATTTCCAACTTCCGATTCCTACACCTAGTCCCCAACAATTGTAGTATTTATCAGTCATAGTTTCAAAGTCTTCATTATATGGTATTGACTTGATTTCTCTATGAAGTCGAACTCGCAAAGTATCTCCGTTATTAATCGTATCCGCATTGAGTTCTGTCCATATGGTTAAATCAGAGCCTAACTGAGCTACCTGCAAAGTCTTACTTAAAGTGTAATTCAAAGTATTCTTTGGAGCAATTGGAACTCTAATGGTATCATATTCTATAGAGTTATTGTCTAACAAATAACCTAATACCAATGAATCCGGAAGTATAGTGCTGTCTCCTTCATTAATTAGATTCACTGTTATTTGGGCATGCTCATCAACACATCCACTATTCCCATTAATGTTAAGTAAAGTGACATTAAAAGGTGCTATACCAGCTGAGTCAAGTACTCTAAAATCATCGATTGCCATATCACCTGCACAACAGCCTCCGGATGTTGCACTGAAACGCACTTTTATCTTTCTTCCTGAAAAGGAATTTAAATCCACCTCTTTATAAGACCAAGGTGAAATTCCACTTGTCTGAGGTTTAGCGATAACCTGACTGTAGCTATTATGCCATCTCACCCCATCATAAACATCTATTCGTATAGGAGTAGTAATTTGTGAGCCATAACGGTGATACCAAAAACTCATTCTTGCTCCTCGACTACCGGATAAATCTATACAAGGCGAAGTTAAAGTAGCAACATCCCCGGGTGAACCAAAAGAAGCTTCAGTATACATAAAATAACCTCCATGACCATTTGTTGTATGGTCACCATCTGGTCCTGTTCCTCCTGATCGATTCACAGTTCCCACACCAACTCTCCACATGTATTGACTAGACAAATTAGAAGATGTAGAACTCCTTGTCCAGCCATCATTGATAGAATCATCTATATTTGAAAATACAGAGCCAACAAAAAACCGATCAAAATAATTTGAATAAGGAACTGGTTTTGAAATGTTTCCATTATTATTGATTTGACTCCTATTAATACTGTCATTCAACCTAAACCCATCACCTCCTATCTCCACCCAAACATCAACCGAATAGCCCTTCACAACCGAGAAATCATAAGGTGCAGAAAAGATGTGCGCACGGGTAGCATTAGATGGCAGAGGATTATTAATGGTATCCGACTCTATAACTCCGCCATCTACCTTGTATGAAATAATGTATGAATTGGCTGTATTGGCACCTTTATTTTCGACTTCAATTGTGATGCTCTCCATACCTAAGCCACACTCTAATAATCCGGAAGGTGAAGGATGAGTCAGCTCATTGACAGCCATATCAATAGCTTGAGGTGAACGAATTGAAATATGATCAATCCCAATACCATTTAAATTAAGAGAAGCATCAGATCGAAAAGCAAATCTGATTTTAGATTGAGATTGTCCCATCATCCCTGTCAAAGCTGTTTCTACATTTAACCAGCCACCTGAGTTTCCCGTCCAATTAGTACTATTGGCATTATTATACCAATTCCTAGCATTTAGTGCTCCATTAAATTTAGTCCATGTTCTTCCATAATCAATTGAAGTCTCCACATACAGATAATCAAAGGGTTGTTCTGTATCATAAAACAGGGAAAAAGCTAAAATGGGATCTCCAATGGCCGAACTAAAATCTAAACAAGGTGATTCCAGATAAGAAAGCTCGTTACTATTATAATTCCCTATTGTATCTGTTGCAAAAATCACATTTCCATGAGCAGCTGTATTAATGGTCAACCCTATAGGTCTACCTCTATTCCATGAGCTATTAGTCCCATAGCTTGTCCAGCCTCCATTGTCATTTTCAAAACTCTCTAAATAAGGCAGCCCATAGGAGAAAATATGCTCTACCACTGTAGAGCTTGTATCATTAGACATTACTCCATCTCCCACTAAACCTGTCCATGCATCAATGACATGAACTCCGACATTAGATAAATTGACCGGAGTACTAAAGGTATAAATTACTGAATCATTGACATTCAATGTTTGAGAGACTGTTTCCGTGACAGGTGCTCCTCCATTCAATGAATATGAAATTGGAAAATTAGATTGACTCACCGCACCGTAATTAAAAATTTTAACCGATACCGTTTCAGCCGCTGTTAAACCACATGCACTCTCAGGGCTAGAAAATCCAAAAACACCTAGATCATTCGTCGAAGGAGAATATATCCGAACGTTATCTACACCGACATACCAGCCCCAATCACCGCCGTCATAGTAAGTAAATCTGACTTTACATACTGTGTTGGCATGAGTTGAAATATCCAGTTTTACATGAGGGAAAGAGCTACAAGTCAAGTAGTTTCCACAATTGTTTGTCGTTCTTGAGAAAACTGTATTCCATGATGTACCATCAAATACCTCGACGTAAAATGAATCAGGAGCAGAACCAAATTCTCTGAAATTGTAATCAAACTCCAAGAAAGTAGCCGAGCTTGTTGAATTGTTGAAGACAGGTGTCTCCAACGAAGCATAATCTAAAATGGACCCCACTCCATGTTTACTGTCATCAAAATGAGCCATTGCAGTGCCATCAATATTGTTATTGCCCGGATGGTCAACAGAACCATCAAGACCGAATTCCCAGACATGGATTCCTGTATTGGCAGTATTAGCCCAACCGCTTGGTAAAACTCCAGCATTAAAGTCCTCATTGACATAAGAGGTCTGACCGTAAAGTGCAGAAAAAAATGCACTTAGCAAAAAGAGTGAAATAAGTTTAGTCTTCATAGCTATTCCGTTTGAGGTAAAACTATGACGAATGCCCTTAAGTTAAGAGTTGCATTTCACAGATGTGCATCTATTTTTTATAATTGGCTTACATTGCCCTCAAGCCACAATCTAAAAAGGCTTCATACTCTTCTACATCAGGAGTATAACCCACTGGGTTCCCCAATAATTTCCCTTCGGGACTCAACATCACATAATAGGGCTGAGAATTGTTATTGAAAACCTGTGTCTGAAAAGTAGCCCACTTATTACCGATCGTTTTGATTTTCTTCTTGACGGTCTCTCCTCCCACGGTATATTCAAATATACCTTGCTGTTCTTCCGGTAGCAGGACTTTATCATCAACATAAAGCGAAACCAAAACAAAATCTTCTTCAAGTTTCTTTTTGATTTTATCCACCGTCCAAACCGATTCTTCCATCTTTCGGCAATTCACACAAGCCCAACCTGTAAAATCAATTAATAAAGGTTTGCCAATGGACTTTGCTTCGGCCATGGCTTCATCAAAATCCATGTACTCAGCGTGAAAAGTTTCTTTTTCATACCACGTATAGAAAGTAGGTGGAGGGAAACCACTTAATGCATTGTGATTCCAAAATGGCTCTTTAAGCACTCCCGGAGCAATATAAATGGTAAAGCCGATAATTAAAGCGGTAAAAGCTAGCCTAAACTTTGAAAAAGACTTCATGGGAGAGTCATGTGGAAACCGAATGATACCCAAAAGGTAAAGCGATAAACCTACTCCTATTAAAGTCCAGATCAAAAAGAACGTTTCTCTTTTAATCAGACCCCATTGTTCGACCAAATCGGCATTGGATAAAAACTTTAAAGCCAGAGCCAGCTCAACAAAACCCAAAACCACTTTTACAGAATTTAACCAGCCTCCCGATTTAGGCAGTTTGTTCATCATGCTTGGAAAGGCAGCAAAAAGGGCGAAAGGCAAACCCAGGGCAACTCCAAAACCACTCATGGCTGCTGTGATCGGCCAAGGACCATTCTTTAATGCATTCCCTAAAACGGTTCCCAGAATGGGACCGGTGCATGAAAATGAAACCAAAGCCAAGGTTAGAGCCATGAAGAAGATACCGATCAAACCACCTGTCTGAGATGCGGAATCTGTTTTATTCGCTACTGAACTAGGTAAAGTAATTTCAAAATAGCCAAAGAAGGAAATGGCAAAAATCAAAAAGACAGCAAAAAAGATCAGATTTAACCAAACGCTGGTCGCAATCTCATTCAATACCTCAGGATCGGTATTGAAATGGAAAGGCACACTTAAAAGTGCATATATCAAGAAAATGAAAAAGCCGTAGAGCATAGCCTTGCCCATGCCTTTGCCTCCTCCATCTCCTTTGGTAAAGAAACTTACTGTAAGAGGAATCATGGGAAATACACAGGGGGTCAATAAAGCAATCAAACCTCCAATAAACCCAAATAGAAAGACCATCCACACATTACTGATTTCTCTCTTTTCACCACAGTCTCCTTCGGGATTTTCCAAGTCAACCAAAGGCAATTGAGGTACAATGGAAGTTAGATCAACATCTTCAGTGACTTCCATTTTATCGATCGCATTATATCCTTTTCCGGTCTTTAAATCAAACTCCACTTCTATCAATTCAGGAGGTAAACATTGGGATTCATTACAAACAATGTATTCAAACTCTATGCTGTATTTGTCTCCTGAAATACCACTTATCGATCGAATAAACTCTGCTTCTTTCTCATAGTAATTCAAATGCATCTCTGCTATGGGTTCATAGGCTGAGATTAACTCTCCTTGCTCTATTGTTTCTAAATCAGGCTCTAATGCTTTATTCAGGTAAAATTTCGTTGCCATTACCTGCTGATCTTCTGATTCCTGCTTTTGAGAATACAAATGCCATCCTTCCCCCAAATCTACTTTGAAGTGGAAGTCAAATTGTGCTTCCCCATCGGCAGCTTCTATTTTATCAACTGAATAAGTCCATATCGCAGCATTTTTGAAGTCATAATCCATTGTAGAGCTCTCAATATAGTTTTCATTATTCTCAGAATTGAAGTCTCCTACTTCACTTCCCTCAGCCTCTCCAGACTCGGTTGGCATTGGTTCTGAAATGGTTCCCGTTGCTCCAATTTCAAATTCGAGATCGACATATTCCGGAGGCAAACATTTCTCAGCATCACAAACCATGTAATACACATCACCAACAACCTTGATTTTAGAAGGACCGGTTGGTTTCACCTTTTGAACGAATACGACTTCTTCTTCAAAGTAATTGAGGTCCATATCGAAATTCGGATCGAACTCTGTCTTGGCTTTTGGTTCTACAACATCACCTATACGCTCAAAGTCCGGAGAATCTTTAAATGTAAATTCTGTTGCAATCGGCCCGTCATCATTAGGCAATACCTGAGAGTACAAATGCCATCCTTCATCAATTTCAGCCTTAATCTCCAAATTAAATGTCCCATCATTATTATCCACGACATTTGTGCTCCAACTTACAGGATTGTATATCTGCGAAAAAGAAAAGAGGCTAATTAAAGTGAATAAGGTTGTGCTTAATAATGACTTCAAATTCATAGTACATCTGTTTATCGAATCCTCCAAAAGTAAAAAATTCGGTGGGTTAATCACTGTCAAATAAAAGCTAAAAAAGCCTAAATATTCTAAATACTAATCTTTTACCTCTTCATGACCCTTTAAACCCAAATGAGACTGAATGCCCCACACAAATAAATACAAAAGAGGTGTATCTAGCGCAGCGACCAAGACCTTAAACAAAAAGCCACTCCATAGAAGTGTCCAAAACAAATGCCATTCAATTGCACCAAAAAAACAGAGTAAAAAAAGAACAGTGGCGGTATCAACAAACTGGGAGGTCATGGTTGAAGCATTGTTCCTCAGCCATAAGTGCTTTCCCTTTGTCCATCTTTTCCAAAAATGATAAATGCGAATATCTATCAACTGAGCCAAAAGATAGGCTATCATAGAAGCCGTTACCGCTGCCCCTGTTAAACCAAACACCTGATTGAATACCTCATCATTTACCGGTGACCAACTTGTTGACGGAACATCACTTGCCAGTATCACCAAGCCAAAAACAAAGAGCGTAGCAAACAAACCTGAAATCACTACTTGATTGGCTCTTCGTTTTCCGTACACCTCTGAAATCAGATCAGTAATTAGAAAAGTTAAAGGATAAGGCAAAATGCCAACTGAAATCTCAAACGTATGTAAACCGAAAAAATCCCAAGAAAAGAATTTTTGAAACATTAGATTTCCGGCAACCAATGATGCAATAAATAATGCTGCTAATATCAAGTATAGTCTTTCAGCCTTTTTATTCATCTTGCTTTTGCATTTTTAAAACCTGAACGGTGCTTTTTGTCACCTTAGCCAACTCAGTATGCTTTATACCAGGCAGCCATAAAATTCCTTGATTATTTTCTAAAACATAGGCCTGCTCTTTTTCAAAACGATTAAGTTTTTGATCAACCAGAACATCGCTTACCTTTTTTGACCCTTTCATACCAAAAGGGTAAATTCGATCACCTTCTTTCCATAATCGAACAGTTATGGGAAAAGTCAATTGATTCAGATCGAAATAAGCTGCGTTTTTATCATTTAGGAACTCCAAATCATTCACATCATGAACAGACATCTTAAGTTTTACAGGTGAATCTATACCATCCTGATATCTATAAATAATCCCTTCAGGAGAGTTTTGACCATGCTTTTTTCTGATCAACAAATGCTCTCTGTCTAAGAGGGCTTCATAATTCGTAGAAAAGAATTTATTACCAGTGCTCTTCGTTTTTATGGAAGACAAAATATTATTGATGTCACTTTCATGATAAGCATAGCTATTCAATAAATACGCTAAACTTGCTTTAGGGTATTTGAGTTGATTGATGAACTCTATACGGTGTTTCTTGTCTTTAATTTTTAACCCTGCTTGTTCCAGATCTTCACGCAAAGCAGATTCATATATCTCATAAGCCTCATTTAAATGAACCATGTTTTCTTCCATCTTTTGAAGAAAATCAGCTTGTTTTTGAGTCCAAACCGGAATGAGTTCATTTCTAAACCAGTTTCTCAGGTATTTATTATCAAAGTTAGAGTAGTCTGTTCTATAGTCTACTTCTTCTTTTCCAGCAAACTGCATAATCTCTTCTTTCGTGACCTTAGCTAGTGGTCTCAAGATCGTCAAACGATCTTTGATTCCCCTTAGTCCTTTTAATCCGGTTCCGCGATATAAGTTTATAAAAAAGCTCTCGACCGAATCATTAAGATGATGCGCTGTAAAAAGATAATCGTAATTGTGTTCCTGCATTAATGCATCAAACCACTCATATCTTATGTTTCTTGCTGTTATCTGAATGGATTTTTTTTCTTTTTTCGCCTTTCTTTCAGTATCTGAATGTAAAACATGAATTGGCAAGTTGTTGTTTTTTGCAAATTGCTCGACAAAAGACTGATCTTGATCACTTTGGTCTCCCCTCAAATGAAAATTGACATGAGCTAAGGCAATTTTTAACCTGAGTGCTTTGCACAAATGACACAAGACCATTGAGTCTACTCCTCCACTTACCGCAACAAGAATCTGAGCAGTTTTAAGCTTTGGATGGATATCTAGAAAATTTTCAAACTTTTCTTTCAGCATCTTGGAAGTCAAAGATAGCTTTTGCTTTTAAAAGACATTCTTCATATTCTTTTTCTGGGTCTGAGAGCTGCGTAATTGCTCCGCCTACTTGCATGGAAAGATAGTTCTCCTTTTTATTGTAAAACAAGGTCCTAATGACTACGCTAAAGTCAAAATTAGATTGAGGATTTATATAGCCAATTGATCCCGAATACAATTCTCTTCTAGAAACTTCCAAATCATCAATAATTTCCATTGCTTTGATTTTAGGTGCACCAGTCATCGAGCCCATTGGAAAAGCTAGTTTTATTGCATCTATCCAATGGTGATGTTCGTCTAAGTCTGAGGAAACAGTTGAAATCAGTTGATGAACAGTAGGAAAACTGTATAATCCAAATAATTCTTCCACTTTCACTGTTGAGGTTTTCGCTGTTCGCGACAAATCGTTTCTCACTAAATCAACAATCATCACATTCTCTGTTCGATCTTTCAAACTTTTCTTTAGGTCGTTCTTGATCATTTCATCTTCATCCAAGCTTTGCCCCCTCTTAGCTGTTCCCTTAATCGGCTGAGAAATAAGCTGATTTTCACGTTTCCTTAGGAAGCGCTCCGGAGATAGACTCAATGCGTAATTCTTGTTTGTTTTATAAAAAGCCGCAAAAGGAACGGGAGATTTTTTCAATAAGGCCAGATAGCTTTTATAAGGATTAAATTCAGAGCTACAGGCAAAAAACTCCTGACAAAAATTGGCTTCGTAAACATTGCCATATTGAATTTCAGCCTTTAAATCTTCTAACTTATCAATGTATTCCTGCCTACTTAATCTCGACTGAAAATCCGGCAAGCTTAATTGTCCATTTAAAGGTTGGGTGGTCTCAAATACAGAAAAGAGTTGATCACTCCCATCTTGAGCAAGCACATCCACCTTTGAGTGACCACGTTTGAGAACAAACAAGATTTTAGGCTGAAAAAAAAACAAATCTCCGAACTGATAAGAACCTGAATTTTTAGAATCCAGTTTCTCTACCTGATTTTTCAAATCATAAGAAAAGTGACCAAACCACCATGAATTATTAACTTTCAACCTCTTTTTAAACACTTCAAAATGGCCTTTCTCCGGTCGAATTTGCTCATGTACTCCAAAAGCAGCAAGCAACTCGTACTTACCATAAACATCTTCATACTGATGGCTATTTAAAATACAGGCCGTTTCAAACTGTTGAGCAAAAGCAATTAAACGCGAAAAAAGTGCATCGTCATAGGGTATTTGATTAATTTGCTTCACCACTACAAATGTACAATGAATGGTAACAGATTTATGTTCTATCAATAATGGATAAAAAGCAACTGTTCAACTTTCTTCGTAGGAGAATACATGATGAATTGAATGAGTTTAATGCTGAATTAAATAGCATTGATCAGGAGATTGAGAAAGAAACAAAAAGCAGCGCGGGCGATAAGTTTGAAACTAGTCGGGAAATGATGTCTCAGGAAAGAGATCGCTTGGCTCAGCAAATCAATTATAAAAAATCGTTTCTAAAGTTGCTTGGAGATTCTGATCTTAAGATGCCTTTATCGAAAGTTGAATGGGGTAGTTTAATTGAACTTGAAGATTATTATTGCTTGTTTGGCATTCCAATTGGGCAAATAGAGTTTAAGGGAGATAAAATTTTCTGTATTTCCGCAAATTCTCCACTAGGTAAAGCTCTACTGAATAAGAAAAAGGCAGATATCATCAAATTCAACAACACAAGTTTGAAAATCAAAAGCATTCAATAGATTTGCGCTATGCTTGGAAGCCAACTTCTTTATTATCTTATTCTTTTACCACTATCAAAACTTCCATTTGTAATTCTCTATGTCCTTTCGGATTTGACTTATTTTATCCTTTATCGACTTATCGGTTATCGTACGAAAGTGGTAAGAACAAACCTAAACAAGTCTTTTCCTGAAAAAACAAAGCAAGAAATTTCCAGAATAGAACGCCAATTTTATAAGCATTTGTGTGATCTAATTGTTGAAGGCATCAAAGCCTTTAGCTTAAGTAAAGAAGAAGCCTTGAAAAGGATGAAGAGTACCAATGTTAGCTTAGTGAATCAATATAAAGCTCAAAACCGACAAATGGTCTTAGTTGGGGGGCATTATGGCAATTGGGAATTGTATGCCATTACGATAGGCATTCAGCTTGATTATAAGCCAATTGCATTGTATACTCCGCTTAAGAATGCATTCATGAACGAGAAGGTGAAGACCAGTCGTTCTAAATACGGACTGGAAATGTTATCCATAAAATCGATTCGAGAGCGTTTGGAAAACATATCAGATTTGCACGCGATTATATTTGGTGCCGATCAATCTCCTAGAAAAAGTCAAAAGGCACACTGGGTAACTTTCTTAAATCAGGAAACCGGTGTGCAATTCGGAACTGAGAAGTTTGCAAAAGATTTTAATGCTGTGGTCATTTTTGGAAATATTCACAAAATAAAGAGAGGCCACTATGAGGTGCGCTATGAGCTGATTACAGAAGAACCAAACGCCACTGTGCATGGGTTCATTAGTGAGCAACACACTAAACTATTAGAGCGAGATATCATTCAACGTCCCGAATACTGGTTGTGGAGTCATAAAAGATGGAAGCATAAAAAACCTTCATAAATGAAGTTACTGGAGTGGCTTAAATCATGGCATTTGTTAATAGGTATTGGCTTGATTCTAACACTCATTAATATAGACAAAGCCTATCACATTGATGATGCATTTCATCTGCAAGTGGCCGAACACTTGAAAGACCACCCGACTAAACCCCTATCCGGTGAAGTACTTTGGGATAATAAGGTGAAAAAAATAGCTCAATCCAATCAACCCCCATTGTACTTTTATCTTCTTGCACTCGTAATGAATCTTTTTGGAGAAAATGCTTTAATCCTCCATTTGTTTACAAGCGCATTTGTTTTTCCAAGCTTATTTTTTTTCAAACAAATAAGCTCAATAATTAAAGCAAAACAACCAAACCTAATGCTCATCATCTTTGGATTTTCGTACCCTATTATCATCAATCAAAACATCATGGTTGATGTTCCGCTCCTGGCAATGATGTTGGGAAGTATTTATTTTTTCCTTCTTGCATTGGAACGCAATGATTCAAAAGTGTTTCTTTCATCCATGATATTCCTATCCATTGGTTTACTCATAAAGTATACCATTATTCCTCTTATAGTTGCATTTGTTCTTATTCTTTTGCTTAAGAAGCAGTACAAAAACATTCTCTTTCTCATGATCCCATTGTTTATACTTGGTCTTTGGAGTCTATGGAATTATATTGAAGTTGGACAATCTCATATTGGTCATAGAGAAAGTTCAGGTTTCAATTACTTGAAATTTGATCCTTATTATATTATTGGTTTTATATCCTGCTTAGGATCTATGGCATTAATTACACCATTGTATCTCAAACACAAAAAGTCAAGGCTCTTGATTCAATTCGCAAAATACTTGTTCTTAATTTTCTTCTTTTGCTTAATAGGGTATGGTGTTTATCTGTTTCAATTCAAGATTCAGAATTCTATTGATTTAAGCATTCCATTTATTATAATAGGAACAACTTTTTTAATCGTCTTCTTTTCTCAATTTATTGAAGAATTTAAATCAAAAATTTCGTCGATTAGTCATGAGCTAGCTCTTGCAATTATTGCAATTTCACTTGCACTTTTCATTATTCTTTATGCTCCATTTATAGCCTCTCGACACCTACTTTTAGTATTACCTCTGACCTTATTGGCTATGCATGAAAAGCTTCCAAAGAAGCTGAGTTTGGCCGATCAATGTATCGTATGCATGCATGTTATTATAGGATTATGGCTTGGGTTCTCAGATAAAGTCTACGCCTCCTTTTATCAAAAACAGGCAAAAAGAATAAAAAGTGAATTTGAAGGCCATTTCTTTAGCTGCGGTTTTTGGGGATGGCAGTGGTATTCCAAAAAAAATGGAATGACGCTCTATCAAGATAAAGAGTTCAAGATTAGAAAAGGAGACTTGTTCTGCATACCCCAAAAAGTTCCTCATCAAAGTGTAAGAGCAGATGTAGGTTTAAGCAGGCTTAAGAAATTCTTTGAAGAGCCTCAACTAATTTCTATTCTCTCAGGTAATCATAACTTTGGTTTATATTGGTCTGATCATAAACATTCAGCATGGGCTATAAGATATGCACCTATCGACACAATTGTAGTCCATGAAGTAGTAGACGGCATCAGTTTGGATGACCTCTTTATCAGAATAAAATATTATCGTTTCTGGTATGATGAAGCACTAAACGAAGCAGAGAGATTTGATGTTCCACTTGATACTGCTTTTAGAAGAGTGGCAATGCGCAAATATGAACTGATAAAGTAGTTAGACCCTTGTTTTAATGCCTACACACATGTAGGACACTACCAAATCAGAGAAATGATCACTTACTCAGGAACCACACCACTTGCTAATAATCCGTATGCTAAGTGAACACCAAATTGATCACCCAGACTTTCTTACAACGTATCTAGAGCTTTAACCATAAATCCTTAAGGGAGAATCTTCATATGTCCTTAATTCTTTGTAAATTTCTTTCGAACACATATAGCAAATAATTAATTTGCTATATCATAGTAACAATTTGTAATGACGAAGAATCGAATATTATTGAAATTTTTAATTGTTTTAGTGCTAATGAACGCGCTAAAATCAGTTAATGCGCAAATTGTATTAACAAGATCAAATATATCTCCCAGTTTTCCTAATGGAACAGAATTTATTTACATTACAAAATCTCTTAGTGGCCCTCCACAAATTATTGATACTATAGCTTTAAGATTCTCCAGTAATCACATTAATTCTCCTACTAGAACATTTCGTTTAGGCCATCTGAGTTTTAGAATTACCAACAATAATGTTACGAGAATGAGTGTACCAAATCCATACGGAAGTGGAGCTTCACTTAACCTTAATTTAGGTAATTTACCTGCTCCTATATCAAATGCAGGTACTACCCAGCTTTTTGATTGCTATAATGGAAATTCATATAGCAAATCAGGTAATGTAAGCACGTCTTTTGAAACTATTATTATTAAAAACGATACTATTCCAACTGTAAGGTTCAAGAATTCTCAGGTTTGTACAGATGTCGGATCTCCGGCTCACAGTACGACTTATTATTATGATACTTGGTATAATTTTGATACTATCCATCAGATACCTGTAGTTTTTGTAGAATTTGAACAAAGTAGACATGGGATAAATCTTAAAGCATATCAACTTGATTCGATAATTCCGCCCAATACGGTTGGACTTCTTGAGAACAAAGTGAAGTTATGTTCGGTTTACCCAAATCCTTCTAATGGAATTTTAAATCTAAAATCAAATCAGAAAATAACAGGTGTGGAAATATTTTCCTCTCATGGTAACTTAGTTGAAAAAAAAACAATTAACTCCATTCATTTTGAGCTAGATCTAAAGGACTTGAAATCAGGATTCTACTATATTAAAGTATCATTCGACAACAATATATCAGAGTTGAATCCAATTCTCGTTAAGAATTAGACTCTGCTTCTCACCATTTCTTCTAAAGCTTCTACCCAAAGAGGATGATCGTTCAAACTCTCTACTAATTGTACTTTTTCACCTCCGTGCTCCTCAAAAATCTCCTGATACTCACTTCCAATTTCAACCGTAGTTTCCAAACAATCAGCTATAAAAGCCGGACTAAAGGCTAATAATTTTTTATCCCCTTTTTCGGCTCTTTCTTTCACTACTTCATCTGAAAATGGCTCTAACCACTTCTTATCTAAACGAGACTGAAAGGCCACCGTATATTTCTCTTCCGGTATATTTAATGCATCCGCCAATAGTCGAGTTGTGGCATAACAAGTTGCTTTATAACAATATTTGTTATCCTCGGTCAATTCATGCTCACAATTATGATCTGCACAAGGCTTACCATCTTCGTAAACTTTATCTACATGGCGCTCGGGCAAGCCATGGTAACTGAATAAAACATGATCGTATTCATCAATATTGTATTGCTTTCCCCTTTCTACAAAGGCCTTTATATAACCGGGATGATCCCAAAACTGAGAAACGATAGCTAACTCAGGAATAACCCACCACTTGCTAATAATGCGCATTGCTTTTTCCATGGCTGACCCACTACTTGCCGAAGCATAATGAGGAAAAAGCGGCAGGATAATTATTTTGGTGTAATTCTCAAGGCGCATTTCTCCCAGTACCTTTTCTAAGCTTGGGTTTTGATAGCGCATGGCTAAGTGAACACCAAACTGATCACCGAGATTTTCTTGCAACATGTCTCGAACTCTTTCACCATAGATTAATAAAGGAGAACCTTCGTCTGTCCATAACTCTTTGTAAATTTTTGTTGATGAAAAAGATCGAAAAGGCACAATGATACCATTTACCAGTAGCTTCCTTGCCAGCCAAGGAATGTCAATAACTCTAGGATCGTTTAAAAACTCAGACAGGTAACGTCTTACATCTGCCCATTTTGCATTATCGGGAGTACCCAAATTAATCAGAAGAACACCTGTTTTTCCCATAAATAGTTGACTTAATCAGCAAAAAGACAAGGCTTTTACTGATTTGTTCAAAGTACTATGCCTTAAATATGAATCGCCCTTTTTCCTGTTGCGTCTAAAGTTGCTTCCCTAAATGATTCTGTAAAAGTAGGATGCGCATGACTCATTCTTGAAATGTCTTCTGCTGTCGCTCGGTATTCCATAGCCACAACTGCTTCTGCAATCATATCTGCTGCCCTTGGTCCACACATGTGAACACCTAAAATTTCATCTGTTTCTTCATCTGCCAAGACTTTAATCAGACCATCTGTGTCCATGCTCGCTCTGGCCCTACCACTTGCCTTAAAAGGAAAAGATCCAACTTTATATTTTACTTTCTCTTCCTTCAATTGCTCTTCCGTTTTACCCACACTCGCCACTTCAGGCCAAGTATATACTACTCCCGGAATTAAATTATAGTCAATATGTGGTTTTTCGCCATTGATTACCTCAGCGACAAAGGTTCCTTCTTCTTCGGCCTTATGTGCTAGCATTGCCCCTTTGACCACATCACCAATGGCATAAATGGAAGAGACATTTGTTTGCAATTTTTCATTGACCTCAACCCTGCCCCTTTCATCGACTTTCACACCCGCATTTTCAAGTCCAAGTCCTGCCGTGTATGGAATTCTTCCTACAGATACCAAGCAATAGTCTGCATTCCAGCTGACTTCAGCTCCTTTCTTATCATCTGCCTTAATTGTGACGGACTTTCCGTTGTTCTTAACGTCTTTTACTTTGTGCGAAAGTGCAAATTTGACTCCTAACTTCTTTAGTGACTTCATCAACTCTTTACTCATTGTAGAATCCATAGTCGGGATAATACGATCCATAAATTCAACAACAGTTACTTCTGTGCCTAATCGTGCATAAACCGAACCTAATTCCAAACCAATAACTCCACCTCCAATAATCACCAATGACTTGGGAAGCTCTGCAAGCTCCAATGCCTCGGTAGAAGTAATTACTCTTTTCTTATCTATTTCAATAAAAGGCAATGAGCCCGGCTTTGACCCGGTAGCGATTACCACATTTTCAGCTTTGATCTCTTGCGAATCCTTTCCATCAATTTTTATTGTATTCGCATCAACAAAAGAACCATGACCATGAAAAACATCAATCTTGTTTTTCTTCATTAAAAAGTCAATTCCTCCAACAGTTTGTTCTACAACCCCCCTTTTTCTCTCTATCATTTGAGGAAAGTCTACTTTCAAGTTAGTCAAACTAATCCCGTGCGTTTTAAAGTCATGCTTCGCCTGATGATAGTGTTCTGATGAATCTAGCAGAGCTTTAGATGGAATACAGCCCACATTCAAACAGGTTCCTCCTAAAGTATCATATTTCTCAATTAAAGCTGTTTTCTTACCCAATTGGGCATTTCTTATGGCACAAACATAACCTCCCGGGCCTGATCCAATAACAACTACATCGTATTTTTCCATCTTAAACTATTTATTTTACAAAGTTATGGATTCATCTGCTTCTTTAAATTCAAACGCGAAGCGGTTTTATTCATTTTTTTGACAACTGTCAATAACAAGGTAAGTAGCGCAATAAAAGCAGCTACTCTTCCTATGTAATCACCATGTGTACTGTAGAATGTTCTTTTATTGTTCAAGTTCAGATTTTGCTTTATCACTGCTTGCTCCCACCATGGCGTTGAATCAGAAATCTCTCCTTTTTGGTTGATAAATGCTGATATTCCTGTATTTGCAGAACGGGCAATACTTCTTCTGTTTTCAATTGCTCGTAGCGAAGCATAGGATAAATGTTGCTTATAGCCCGGAGTATCTCCCCACCAGCCATCATTGGTAATAATCGTAAAAATATTTGCGCCTGACTGAGCATATTGATTGACGTATTCTCCAAAAATTGACTCATAGCAAATAATGGGTGCGATTGCTACAGAACTATCGGCACTAAAAAAAACACTTGGATGACTTTGAGTTCCAAGCTGTCCTGAAGTTCCTCCAAGGTTAATGGACAACTTTTTTATGAAAGGAATTGAATTTACAAAGGGCAGTTTCTCTACTCCCAAAACCAACTTGGATTTATGGTGGATAGGTACATGCTCAGTACTATCAATCAGTATTGCCGTATTGTATTCATCGTACCATCCTGAAGCATCTCTAAATTGTTTCGCCGTTTCAGAAAGTTCTGCCCCTTGCTCATAGAATAAAGCACTGGATAAACCAACAATAACTTTCAACTTTGGGTTTGAATCCACCAGATTCTTAAATTTTTGATAGCCATATGAATCTTGAATGGAATGCTCCCATATCGCCTCCGGGAAAGCGGTTTCCGGCAAAATAAGGTAGTCAGTCTCTTTTGTGATTTCTTTTTTCGCCAATTGAACCATTCGGTCAATTTGATCAGAAGACGTTAAGCCACTAAACTTCTCTTTATAAGGATCAATATTGGGTTGAACAACCACAAACTCGTAACTCTCATTTCCTTCTTGATAAGAGTTAAACATTCTATAACCGATATATTTGGGAGTAAGAAACACTAAAAGGACAATGACCAGCAGTCTTTTATTCAGGTGCTTAGCTAGCCTATAACTTTTAACTATTTTAAAAGTTAACACATTAATTGTCAGTACCCATAAGCTACCGCCCAAGACTCCCGTGTATTCGTACCATTGAATCTGTTTTATGTCAGTTGCAAAAGCATTTCCAAAAGTCAACCATGACCAGGATAACTCCCAATTCAGGTGCAGATATTCAAAGGCCAACCAATAAATGGGCAGGGAAATATAACCTTCCTTTTCTCCTATCCATTTTTTGGTGAGATGAAACAGCCAAAAGACTGTTGCCATAAAAAAAGAATTACAGATGATAGCCATACATGCACCCATAAAATCCGCATTCTTGATCCACCAGGTGGTTAATAAGTTAAATACGAAGAAAGTGAGATAAGCATAAGCAAAAACGGATAAGGCCGAACGTTTTGCATGACTTAAAAGATGTTCTACCCATAATAAGGGCAGTAAGGACAAAAAAATGACTTCTGTTAAGCCACCAATATGAGGCCAAGACAGGGCAAGAGTGCATCCCGAGAATAAAGCGAAACCAAGTAATCTAAAACTCTTCATTCAATTCTGTCGTGGTCTGCAAAAGTATTAATATTAACTTCGCATTTTAAACCCATTTGATATGCGAAAACTACTCCTTTACTGCTTGATGTTTCCCTTGCTAACCTATGGTCAGGTTATTAGACCGAGTGCATCTCAAATCAACTTTGGGAATGTTTTTGAAGGCACAACGGATAGTATACAAATTACATTGCAAAATCTGGAATCTAGTGCCATAACAGTAACAGGGTTTAAGTTTTACACCATTTACAATGAGCAACCTTTTTTCGTAAAGCAACAAAATTTTACTATTCCTTATCAAGGTTCTCAATCCATTTGGGTGTATTTCGCGCCTAAGCAAAACATCTTGCATAACAGCGAAATGATTATTCAACATAATGGTACAAGTGGCTATGAACCTATTGATTTAATTGGACAAGGGAAATTTTCAAATGCTTACTACAACTCAACGGAAAACCTTTCTGAAGAAGCTTTAAAAACAGCATTAAAAACAAGATTGGGACAAGGGTATACTCAATTAAGTTATAATGGCGCAAGAGATAACATGTATTCTAGTATAGACAATAATGGTGGTCAGGTAGAATGTGTTTATACAGGAAGAACCGCCACTTTTAATAGTCGTTCTGGAGCCAATAGCAATAACTTTAACTGTGAACATACCTTCCCTCAAGGGTTTTTTAATCAAAATTTGCCAATGCGAAGTGATATACATCATCTCTTTTCGACTGATGTCACAGCTAACAGCCAAAGAGGAAATTTGCCTTTCGGAGTAGTAACAGGAAGTGGTTCATGGTCGCAGGGAGGTTCTAAAAAAAGTAGCGGGACTTTTGAACCGAGAAATGCACAAAAAGGACAAACAGCCCGTGCGATGATGTACTTTGTGATTCGTTATCAGGACTACGCTAATCACTTCTCCGGCCAAGAAAATATTCTACGTCAATGGCACAATACTTATTCACCCGCTCAGGCTGAAAAAGCCAGAAATAATGCGATTTATGCCATACAAAACAATAGAAACCCATTTGTAGACTATCCACAACTTGAAAAACGCATTACTAACTTTGTGAGTCTTTCCAGTGCCCCACAGAGTTTTGGTCTAGATGTATTGCAGAGCAGCATTAACTTTGGCAATGTCATTAATCAAAATCCTGACACCTTTGATTATGTATTGGTAAACAGAGGGAATCTTAACATCAATTTCAGCAATTTCGGCTTGAGCAATACGGCTATCCTTAGCTTCGGTGCAAATTCCGGCACTAATACTACTTTACAACCCGGAGAAGCCATTCAGATCAGAGTCATTATTCAAACTCAAAGTGGCCCTTCAAATATTAATGAAACACTTAGCTTTTCAACCAATATACCTGGCAGTCAATCCAGCTTTACTATCCCGATTACCGCAACATCTATTGTGGTAGGTATGGAAGAAAAAATTGCGCGACAAGATTTTGAAATTTTTCCAAACCCCGTAAACGATGTACTTTTTATTAATTGCAGGAGCAAATATGAAATGACACAAGTCCGGATTTTAGATCAATTAGGCCGACAGGTAAATACGGAGGTTGAAAAGTACAACTCGAATCAGGCTAGAATACAGATGAGTAATTTATCAAAAGGTATTTATGTGGCAGAAATCTTGGTTGAAGAGCAACGAATTCTATTTAAAGTCATAAAGTAGGTCTTTCTTATCTCAGCAAATACATTTTGCCAAACTCTTTGGTAAAGAAGTTGTCCGCCTCACTATCTCTGTGTTCAATATTATTGCCGTTTATTTTTGCTCTGACCCGATAAAGATAAACTCCATTAGCCAACTGATCTCCATATTCATCCTTACCGTCCCAAGCAAATTCAGTAATGTTATTTCCAATGTGTATGTCACCTAATTCAAATTGATCGATCTCCCTAACCACCTTGCCGGTCACAGTTAAAATCTGAATCTGCATTTGATCCGGAACCTGAGATCCGGTTAAAGTAAATACGAATCGAGTGCTTGTAGAAAAAGGATTGGGATAATTCACTAAATGAGTAATAGTTGATCGATTGACCACTTCAAACTCTACAAAATAATCAGTGCTACCAGAAGTATTGCCCGATTTATCAAAGGCCTGGATTCTTAATCCATAAACGCCATCTTTATGGAGTAATGGCCTAAGCCTGGCTGTTGCCTTGTTATCCGGTAAAGTCGCCGGAATAAAGTCAATAATTGTTCCTGAAGTTCCAAAATTCATCAACTCTTCATTACCATCAGGATGTCTTAAAAAGATAGAGAAGACTGATGTATCATCTAAAGCAAGATAACTGTTTTCATCTTCCAACTGAATTATTATTTCGGGTTGTGCTGAAACAATCTCACGATTTAAAATATGTCGTCCATCAAAAGTGACATCAATCAAAGGGTTAAGTTGATCTCCATACACAAGGAAGTCAATCTGACCAATATTGTTAAACCCGTGATATTCTGCTTGATCATTATTGGGATTGACTTCTATTAATAACTTATTTCTGCCTAGCAGTCCGTTCGTCGGCACCTCTATCTTGCTGATCAAAAGACTATCTTTCAGCAAAGGTTTCTGACGGGGATAAACAAGGTCAAGTATTTGACCTGAAGCAGTCAATACCTGATAATTGATTTTCAAACTATCGCCATCTGTCATCGATATATTTTTAACTCCTATTTCCAGCGCCAAGACTTGCCCTTCCTGTAGACTATCAGAGTTGATACTGTAATGTATATTGGGAGTCAGTGCAAAGTCCGGTATCTCTTCCCCGCTTACTTGCCATCTTTCCAGTTGCGGTGGAGTTTGGTTATTTTCATCAAATCCTCTGAGTTTTAATTGTAGTGTTTTGAATCCATTATTATTAACAAGAGTAGAAATAGTAGTATCTAAATTAAATCTTGAAAATCTTGTAATTGAATTGTAAACTCCACCATCCAATTCACCTCTTAGTTCAAGGGAAACACTATCACTTAAAGGACTATCTAATGACTTTATACGATAAGAAAGTTTATTCCAATCTGGAGAGAAAGGTACATTTAAGCTCGTAATATCACCAAAATCAGCACTTATACTCAAAACCCGCCTCAACTCGATTTGATCATCAACGCTTGTCCCGGCTACTTCCATCACCGTAGAAGGTTTACCTTTTTGAACACTAAAGATAAAAGGGTAATCATCAGGGATGGAATTAATCATGTTACTCCCCAGTTCTTCAAAGGTTTTCAAGATCGTGGAGTCTTGAGTATTAATTGCTGAATAATCCACACCAAACCAGGTATAAACAACAATATATGCTCCATCGGGAACAACATTCTTGAGGAAATTCTTCATTGTGTCTAACTGCTGAGGGTTATTTGTCCTGAACATGAAAAACTTTTCTGGACGTGTTCTGTTCGTACCACAGTAATCGTCTTTATTGGCCTGTCCAAAGTCATTGTTAGGGTTCAAATTAAAGTATTTGGTCTCCCACGATTCCAGATTTAATGAATCTAAAACCGCTATAAGAAAGGCTGGAGTCGCTCCGCATGCATTACGTTCTCTAACATCTGAGTCAATCGAATATCTTATGTCGTAAGTTTGGGCTATACTTGGACTTCCAACTGTATAGACGTATAATTCTTTGACGTTATCTACATAGCTAAATTGTCTGGCACTTGAGTTCGGCTGCATAAACAAAAAGTCATTCTCCTTCAATTGATCAAAGTGATCTTGAGCCCAGCCCTGTTCATTTGGAATATACTGAAAAGAGCTCTGACGCCACTGTGGACTTTCACCTGGTTGAGGTGCTTTAGTGATTCTCCAGAAATAGACTTGACTATCGGGCATATTCTTTAACAGGTTTGGTTCCCACTCAATAATACCACCTGAACTTATTAAAGAGTTAGACTCCTTTAGCAAGCTATTAAACTGAGAAGAGGTATCTAACTCAAATAAATACTCTTTTGATTCTTCCAATGCGAATGCGGTTGAAGCAGATAGTTTGACCACTTGTTGCCCAACAATTGAGTAATTGTAAGGATAAACCGGAATAATATCTCCCGACCTTACCATGACTTCAAAGTCCACTCTATTATTCAGTTCTTGTAACTCAGGAATCGTATTGTTCGGATCAATAATGATTGAAAACTCATTTTGACCTATTCCATTCACTAAATCTATAGGCAAGGTTAAGTCTAAAGATCGCTTATAAAACAGATTTGGAATTTGTTGGAAATAGACGGTGTCCTTAGTAGATTCAGGGAATTGATGATTAACCTGAACCAAGACGGTATCATTATTAGCCAAACCAATATTATACAATTGAATGTGGACATTAAAAGAGTCTAAATCAGAGGTAATCTGACTCGGACTAACAGAAACGTCTTGTTCTCTAACTCTATAATCGGGCAATGCATGAGGATTTAATTTTATAGCCGGATCACCTTGTAAGCTCATCTCTAAACAAACTAGTCTCAAACTTCCTCTTGTATTGCTTACTTGTATATCCTTAACCGTTTCGATCATGTTTTCCGCTAAGGATTTTCCATAGTTTTCAGAAGCTAGATTTTTATACAAAGCTGAAGAGTATGTATTTAAAGTTGATGCAAACCCCAAGTTACCAGAAGCAATAAAAGCGATAGAACCCTTATTGTTCTCAAGAACATATTGCTCGGCCACACTCAAAACATCTGCCTGATGATAATTTCCAGAGAAGCATGAGTTGGCCAAAATAACAGGGTATTTACCTCTGTTATTTAGTTTATCAGGAGAATCAATGCTGATATCAAAGCCACCGGCAGCAGATGCATGCCCAAAAAAGGTCATCAATGAAACCCCGCTATTGATCAATGTTCTAATCGAATCTGATAATGTGGTTTGAATTGGGATTGAAGTGCTTTTCTTAAACAATTGGGCTGTTCCACCCATTGGAGGAGAGTTGAACTCATTCTCATAATTCTTAAAGAAATTCTCAAATTGATTTGTTTCCAAAAGCGAAAGCCCCCCTGCAAAGTGTAAAGCTTTTTTCATCCAATCACTGGTTGTTGCAGATTCATATTCAATCACTTTATTCAGGTAAGCACCCAAATCTGCTAAATTCTTAGCACTAAGTCTTCCAATAGGAATAGGACTTTCTAAGTTTGTACCCTGTAAGCCACTTGCTAATAAATTATCTACAGAAGGGTTTCCAAATGACGGAACTAGGTTTTGGTTAAATTTCAAAGCCTCTTTTCGTGCTTCTTTATGATTAACTGACTTCCCAATTAAAAAAAGATACTGTGGCGGAGTGTTAAAATTGGCAAATGCAAAATCAATAAAATTTCGAATAGAAAGCGGATTCTTAGAAACACCATAACCAAACTGGTGATACAGTTGCTGAACATCAACTAAAAGGGGATAATAACCCTTATTTAACCGAAAGTTGGCATATCTGCTCACCTCGTTTAGTAAGGAAGAGTGATAAAGCATAATGTATGCGGAATCAACATTTTGACCGGCATAATCGACAAAGAAGTTATTATTGCCGATACTTTCAATACTCACCTGTTTAATCTCAGACGCATTCGCGATGTAGCAGGACTTTTTCCCTCCTGAATTAGGAACCAAAGCTCGATAGGAGTTGAGAGTGCGTATTACTCTTATTCTTTTATGATTAGTTAAATCATAAAAGACCGGAGCATTTCCTCCATTAAAATTTAGGAATTCTAAATACTGCTTGGACTGACTACTATGATCATCAATCTGGAAGCTGTAGTCAAAACTATTTCTTAAAACCAATGTGTGAGGATAACTATACTTTATAAACGAGACCGCGGTCCTGTCTGCACCCGAACCAAGATCATCTATACTTTGATATGTCAATGTGTTGTTACCCCCGATCACATTACTCGGTGAAAAGCTAAAACTCATCTTTCTCAGGTCATACCCCTCAAAAACATCATCTTTAGTTTGTCCTCCGACACTTATTCTTACATGGTGATCTCCATTACTTAGCGCACCCCAATCAGATTCTCCCGAATATTGAATTTCTAAATTGACAAATGGCCCTGCTTGGTATCGATTGACAAATGACAATGTATAATTCGCACTTCCTCCTTTACTTATCGGCCTATCCATCCAACCTTCTGACTCAACATAATCAGGGTCAGTCGCTCTGCTTACCTCAGTTTCTCCGTCATAATAAGTTGAATTGTAAGCGATCACTTCCTCCTTCCATATAAATGAAGCAGGAAAGTAGTTCCCAAAGTCTATAGCATTCTCCTGAGCTATTCTCCTATTAGAGATTGAATTATTCCAAGTCAGGTAATAATAAATTGTATCAGATATTAAACTGTAATAAGGATTAGGTTGGTTTGTTCGTGATTGATAAAAAACAGAATCAATCCATCCATCGTTCTTAGTTCCGTAAAACTCAATAAAATCACTTGTATTGAAAACGCCATCTCCTTCACCTTCAACATATAAAGGCACCTCTTTACCACGAGCAAAAATTTGAATATGACGCGGATCTAATGCATTAACCGGGATATTGGCCTGAAGTAAATCTTGATGTGTAATTCTGTAAATGCCATCTTCATATACTTTAAAAACAAAATATTCTTGATTGTAATTGATCCATTCATTGCCTGCATTTTGGGCAAATGACCTTACTATTGCTACTAAAAGTAATAACAGGTAGAAATGTTTCATTTACTTCTTTGTTATATCCATCCGAATCGAAAATACGTTAGAATATAAAGCCACTGATTGATCTCCAATATCCGTTAGAGCATAGTCAATCCGGATTGATTTCAATTTAACTCCCAGTCCGAAGTTTGGCTGAAATGTGGTGAGTTGATGACCGTCAATATCGGTTGTAACTTGAAAGTTTCCTATCCCGCCCCTCAAATAAATGACATCATTATATGTAGCTTCTATACCAAATGATGGATCAATTGAAACCGGATCCGATTTAATCAAAGTATTTCTTTTTCCATCAAAGGTATTCTTCAAATTTAACTCGGTTCTTAGGCCGATCTTATCTGTAAAAATAAACACCCTGCTTGCTCCAAGAATCAACTCGGGAACAGTTACTTCAACAGAATTCTCAGGCAATTCATTTCCAGTTAAAACAAATATTTGCTCTGTTTCCTCATCTAGGTTAGATGACCATGCGTTAAATGTAGAGGTTACATCTCGAGCCATCGCGGCCAATATCCACTCATTTTTCTCATATTGAGCACCCAAATCGAATCCAAAACCCCAAGCCTTTGCAAAATCTCCAACCAGACGATGAACAATCTTAACATTACCTCCGTAACTCAAGCCTTCTACATTACTCTTTCTTGCATAAGAAATCAATCCGGCATAATCTGCTGCTGAGAAGGTTGTGATTCGATTAAAATCAATATTGCCTTCAGCATCAATAAGCTGCGTCGTGTTTGGAATATCGTCTACCCCAAAGCGAACAAAGGTGAAACCAATTGCACTTTTTTCATCTAACTTGTTAGCAATACCGGCATAATCATAGGCTGCAATGCCTGCAAAGTATTCACTGTGCATTAAGGAAAACTGAAAATCGGAACTTAATCGCGTCAAACCGGCAGGATTCCAATATCCTGCTGTGACATCATCTGCACTTGAAATAAAAGCATTTGACATTCCCAAGGCACGAGCTCCAACACCTATTTTAAGAAATTCATTGCTGTATTTTGTTTGTGCAAAACATAAAGCTGAGGCAATAAACAATACTATTAATAGTGATGGCTTTACTAATCTAAACATGTTATGATTTTGAATATTCACTTTATAACAGAAAACAAAGCTTAATATTTCCTTTTGATTAAAATACAACCCATAAATTTCGTCTTTTTCTTTTCATCGTCTATGATAAAAGTCCATTATTTGATTAAGACGCTAAGATTGAGTGATGAATTAATTGATAATTTTAACACTGTATGAAAAAACAAGTCCCCAATTTGATTACAAGCGCCAATATTCTATGCGGTTCACTAGCGGTATTACAAATCGCTTCTGGTCATTATCTGGTCGCAAGTTTTTTGATCCTACTAGCAGCCTTCTTTGACTTTTTTGATGGCTTAGCTGCGCGACTGCTTAAGGTTGAATCTGCAATGGGAGCAGAGTTAGATTCTTTAGCAGATGTCGTTTCTTTTGGAGTGGCCCCGGCATATCTTGCAGTTGAATGGATCAATTTTGATCATGCTCTTTTTCGCTACATACCTCTTCTAATGATACCCTTTTCTGCCTATCGTTTAGCCAAGTTTAATATTGATGAGCGCCAAACCGATGTCTTTATTGGACTACCAACACCTGCTAATGCTTTGTTTTGGGTCAGTTTACCTTTGATTTTGTGGCAGCAACAAGTATCTTTTTGGTGGATAGATCTCCAAGTGATCAGTGATGTTCTTAAGTCCCCTATAGTATTGCTTATCCTATCTCTTGTTCTTTGTTATCTTTTAATCGCTGAACTTCCTTTGCTTGCCTTGAAGTTTAAAAATTTAAATTGGAAAGAGAATAAATACAGATTCATTTTATTGCTCTTTTCTTTCTTATTAATTTCTATTCTTGGATTTGCAGCTATCCCTTTTATCTTACTTTTGTATCTGATATTATCAATTGTAAATCATCTATTCTAGACAAAAATGAAATTCAAAGCTGAGATAGACATTATGCCGCTAAAGGCTTTATTAGACCCTCAGGGAAAGGCTGTTACCTCGAGTTTAAAAAACTTAAACTTAGTCGAAATAGATAATGTTAGAATAGGAAAACACATTTCTCTGGAAGTTGAAGCAAATGATAAGACCACTGCCAGCGAGAAAGTTGAGCAAGCATGTAAAGAATTATTAGCTAACCACTTGATGGAAAGCTATGAATACCATATTGAAGAGATCAAGAATTAACCTTAGGTCTTTTCAACTCAAAATTCTGACCTAAATAGACTTTTCGAACTTGTTCGTCATTCGCCAACTCTTCTGCAGTTCCGGCTTTTAATATGCTGCCTTCGAACAACAAGTAAGCACGATCTGTAATGGCTAGAGTCTCATTGACATTATGATCTGTGATTAGTATGCCAATATTTTTCTCTTTTAATGTAGCCACGATACCCTGAATATCTTCAACAGCAATAGGATCCACACCTGCAAACGGTTCATCCAACAAGATGAATTTAGGGTCAGTGGCTAAAGCTCGCGCAATCTCTGTCCTTCTTCTTTCTCCACCTGAAAGCAGATCCCCTCTATTCTTTCTTACATGATGCAGACTAAACTCGTCCAATAAACTCTCGAGTTTATCAGCCTGTTCCTTTTTTGAAAGCTTAGTCATCTCAAGGATAGCCTTAATGTTATCTTCTACGGACAATTTACGAAATACAGATGCTTCTTGTGCCAGATACCCTACTCCCAATTTTGCTCTTTTATACATGGGCAGATCTGTTATTTCTCTATCATCTAAAAAGATTTTACCCTCGTTTGGTTGAACAAGTCCGACGATCATGTAAAAAGATGTTGTTTTTCCTGCACCATTAGGTCCTAAAAGGCCAACTATTTCGCCTTGACTAACTTCTACCGAAACTCCCTTTACAACAGTTCTTTTTTTATACTTTTTTACTATGTCTTCTGCTCTTAACTTCATGCCTTAAAAAGAAAATTCAAATGAGGCTCTAATTCCAAATTTCGCAATATTCGGGTGATCTAAATAACTTAAGCGCCACATTCCGTCTATTCGGATCAATTTAAAGATATTTTCCACTCCTAAGCCAACTTCTGCATATGGCTGATGTAATTCAAAAATATTTTCAGGAAAAACAAGCTCTCTTCGATGCTTATCAGATAAGTTTCCGGCAACTGCTCTAAGCGATGCCACTTCTCTCCACTTCAGTTTTCTCAGCAAAGGAAATTTGTTCAAGAAAAAGCCATCAAAGTGATGTGTCATCATTAATGTTGCGTACTCATCACTAATGAACTCAAAAAAGTTCATCAGGTTAAATGCCTGTTTATCATAGAAATATGATTCATTTCCATTATGAATCTCAAGTAGCGTAAAAGGTAGAGTTCCAAAATACTTCCCAGCTGTTGCTCTGAACTCAGTTCGGCCATATACACCAACATTCACATTGTCGCTAACGGCTATTTCCGTTTTCTGATATTCGTAATCCCCGTCCAAAAGGTTTTTAAACCCGAAGCCTACCTGAACCTCAACAATAGGATATTTTGACCCTAAACTGATCCGCTCGAACTCACCCTCAACGAAAGCTTCTTTATGTGCATATCGAGTATAGATACTAACTTCTGATGTATTTAACAATTTATCATCAACAAATCCAATCTCCGGATCAGGGTTAAATCTTCTGTATTCTAACTGACCGAGTGGTCGCATACCTCTCTGAGTCAGAAATAGCTTATTTGAAAATCCAGTAATCCACTCTCGTTCGTATTCAATTTTAAACTCCTCAACATCAGTCAGCTTATTATTGGGATTTCTTCTTAGAAAAGAGGATAAAATATTATCCTGAGAAAATGCATTTTGGCTCAATCCAAGCTGCTCAATATCCCTTTTGTATTGAAAACCAATAAATTCTCTTGGATTCTTATTGATACGATACAAAAAACCTGCATTATACTTAAACCGCTCATCATTAGTTCCATAGGCAAGATAACCGTTCAACATTAAGCGGGTACTAAAATTATTACTTGTTCGTCCCCCTAGTCTAAATCGATTGCCTTCTACGGGATTGTAACTGTAGAGCTTAAAATATGGTCCAATTTCAACATTGCCCCACTCTTTATATCCTGTAAAGACAAGCTGCACAATATCTACTATGGTCCTAAACGCCGGCACATTCTTTACCGAGTCAACCATTTCGTAAATACCTTTTTGATTTGCGGTTAAAGTGTCGTGCCTCGAACCCTCCCAGAACGACTCATCTTTTCCATTAGCATCATCTAAAACCACAACATTGTCAACCCCCTCAAATAGCTTCTCCTCGATTTCTTCATTGACCTTAATATCTTTGTATGAAGTTGCCTTACGGCCATATAAGCCCATAATCTTTTCTCCAATTTCAAAATCAACAACAAGCTCATCTCTCTTAAGCATCCAGTATTTCCCACCAACTTTTTGGTATTCTTGTTTTACTTCAAAGCCATTTACAAAGTTGATATTAGCCTCTTTAGCAATATTCGCCTCAATTCTCTTGACGGCATAAGTCGTATCATTAATCCACATTGTTCCTGAGAATACCGGTTCTTGCGCCAATTTTGGGAGAAAATCAATTTGGTAGCAATAATTCCCATCAATCACTACACTATCTTGTAAATAGTATCGGTAATAAATCAATCCGAAGTCGGCAATAGGGCTTACAAATGACTTCCCAAATACATTGATGTAATTCTCATAGATATTTACATTCTGATACATATCACCCATAAACTGCGTTATGCTCTCATTAGACGTACCTGAAACCTGAGCAGCTTTTATATACTCTTTTTCAGATTTAGGTTGCCGACGAAAGTAAAAATCAGATAATGATTCAGTCATGAACATCGGTAAGTACTCTTTCTCCCCCGTTGTGTCTGTATAATCAAATATAAATTGAAAGTTCTTAAATATCTTCTTATTCTTAAATTCTTCAGTGATATTATTCAGATCAAATTCAACCTTATTATATACCTCGTAGGAGTAGCTATCATACTTCTCCCTATTGTTAGCCGCTTTGTTTCTTTTTACTCGTTTCAAAATGGCATGAGCGGGATTTCCCTTATATTCAATAACTACTTCCTCCAAAGCTACACCACCAGTTTGTAGCTGAAAGTTGATTGTTTGGGTTTGATCCAGTTTTACTTTTTTGGTTTGGGTTTTATAACCTATAAATGAAGCCTGCAGCGAATCGGTTGCATAATAAGTCTCGATTACAAATTTGCCATCGAGATCAGTCGATACGCCTATTTTAGAATCTTTAAACAAGAGGTTCACAAATGGCAGGGTCTCTCCTGTGTTTGCATCTGTTATCGTGCCTCTTACAATTGTTTTCTGCGCAAATAATGTATTAAACCCTATCAGAAATAAGGCCACTAAGATTTGCTTTTCAATGATTCGAATCTGTTTCAATCACTATTGTTTACAGGTGGTCTAAATTAAAAATAAGAAATGGCTCGCTTTATCAAATCCCACTTTTCTTTTGAACGAATCTGGAAATGAGTATGCTAATCTCATAAAGAACAAATAAGGGCAATGAAACCAATACCTGACTTGTTATATCAGGAGGAGTTATAATTGCCGCTAAGATCAGAACAACCACCACAGAATGTTTCCTGAATTTACGCAAAAGTTCAGGCGTAACTATACCTAGTTTCGACAAAAAATAGACGATAATGGGCAATTGAAAAATCAAACCACAACAAAATGTCACGCTGGTTACTGTAGAAATGTATGAGTTTAAATTAATCTGATTGGTCACTAATTCACTCACAACATAACTCCCCAGAAACTGAACTGTTAACGGAGTAATTAAATAATAACCAAATGCGACTCCTAACATAAATAACAGTGAGCCCCAAAAGACAATTCCTGAGGCAAACTGATGCTCTGCTTTTTTGAGAGCCGGTTTAATAAACAACCACAATTCAAATAGTAAATAAGGAAATCCAAGGATTAAACCGGTAAATAAAGAAACAATTAAATGCATGGTGAATTGACCAGCCATGGAAATATTAATCACACTAAACTCTATGGCTTTAAAACATAATTTATCGTCTAAGCCAATAAGGTGACTCATTTTACAGAAACCTCTATATGTTAGAAAATCATCATAAATAGGAGCCAATACAATTTTGTCAAAGACAACACTCTTGAATACAAAAGCTAACGCCGCAAATGAAAAAATGGCAATTACTATTCTAATCAAATGCCACCTTAACACTTCTAAGTGCTGTAAGAAAGACATCTTGTTCTCTTCTTCAAAATCCTGATCAAGACTCATATTATACTATAATAATCCTTCTTTTAGTAAGTCATGAAAGTGAACGATTCCCAGGTAGTTTTTCCCTTCGGCAACAATGAGTTGAGAGATATTGTTTTTTTTCATCAAATCAACAGCCTCTACTGCCATTATCTCAGGGGAAATTGTTTTTGGAGAGGCCGTCATAATGTCTTTCGCCTTTACTTCTGATATGTCCATATTCTTGGAAAGCATCCGTCTGAGATCTCCGTCAGTTATTACTCCAACCAATTGCCCCTTATCTTCAACTGCAGTCACACCAAGCCGCTTTGCTGATATCTCAATAATGGCTTCTTTAAGGCTCATTTCAGGACCTACAGTTGGTCTTTCATTGTTCGGGTATATATCACTTATCTTTAAGTACAACTTCTTTCCTAAAGCACCACCAGGATGATACTTCGCAAAATCTTGCGAGCCAAAATTTCTGCACTCAATCAAACAAACTGCTAATGCGTCTCCCATTACCAATTGAGCTGTTGTACTATTGGTTGGAGCCAAGTTATTGGGACAAGCCTCTTTTTCAACAAAACAATTCAGCCTTAGATCAGAATGTTCCGCAAGATATGATTGCATGTTTCCGGTCAGACCAATAATTGAATTACCCAAACCTTTTATAAGCGGAACAAGAACCTTAACTTCTGGTGTATCGCCACTTTTAGAAATACAAATCACCACATCGTCCTTCAGAACCATTCCTAAGTCACCATGAATTGCATCTGCTGCATGAAGGAAAATTGAAGGAGTACCAGTAGAGTTGAATGTGGCCACTATTTTTTGAGCAATAATTGCACTCTTGCCAATTCCGGTAACAACCACTCTTCCACTTGAACGGTAAATGAGTTCTACAGCTTTGGCGAATTCTTCATTCACAAAGTCAATCAACTTGTCAATAGAATCACGCTCTATTTTAAGTGTTTCACGAGCAATTTCGATTATTTGATTTTTATCTTTCAAAAAGCTTCAATTTTATTTTGTCTGCACTAAAAAATTACTAACTTGTAATTTAAATAGAGGAGCGATTTTTTTCGCAAAAGTAACTGAAATATAGCAAATACATTAATGGAAGTAGCTTCAAAGCCATTAACCGATTACCTAAAAAAATTCTTCGGTTTCAATAGTTTCAAAGGAGAACAGGAACTTGTTATAAAAAGTGTATTGGATCAAAATGACACTTTCGTGATTATGCCAACCGGAGGAGGAAAGTCCATGTGTTATCAATTGCCAGCTTTAATCATGGACGGAACTGCAATTGTAGTTTCTCCACTTATTGCTTTAATGAAGAATCAGGTAGATGCGATCAGAGGGTTTTCATCCGGTAATTCCATCGCCCATTTTATGAACTCTTCTCTTAACAAAACAGATTTGAATCAGGTAAAATCTGACTTGGAAGCCGGTAAAACAAAATTGCTCTACGTTGCTCCTGAAACACTAACTAAGCAAGCAAACATTGACTTTTTTAAAACCATAAAGATTTCCTTTTTTGCGATTGATGAAGCCCACTGTATTTCTGAATGGGGGCATGATTTTAGACCTGAATACAGAAGATTAAGGGAAATCATTGAAGCTATTGATCGAGTTCCAATCATTGCATTGACCGCAACTGCTACTCCTAAGGTTCAACAAGACATACAAAAGAACCTAGGAATGACATCGGCCAATGTTTTTAAAGCATCTTTTAATCGTTCTAACCTATATTATGAAGTTAATCCTAAAAAGGATGCTAATGCACAGATTGTTAGGTATGTTAACCAGTTTAAAGGCAAGTCAGGAATTGTTTATTGTTTGAGTCGAAAAAAAGTAGAAGAGTTGGCGGAAACACTTCAAGTAAACGGAATTAAAGCTTTGCCTTATCATGCCGGCTTGGACGCTGCAACAAGAGCAAAACATCAGGACATGTTTTTGATGGAGGAAGCAGATGTAATTGTTGCCACTATTGCATTTGGAATGGGCATAGACAAACCCGATGTCCGATTCGTTATACACCATGATATTCCTAAAAGCTTAGAAGGCTATTACCAAGAAACAGGAAGAGCAGGCAGAGATGGTGGAGAAGGAAAATGTATTGCTTTCTACAGTTACAAGGACATCGAGAAACTTGAAAAGTTTTTACAAGGTAAACCGGTTGCTGAACAAGAAATAGGGCGACAATTGATTTTTGAGACAGTATCTTATGCTGAAACAGCAGTATGTAGAAGAAAACAATTACTGCATTACTTTGGAGAGGTATATCAGGAAGATAACTGCAATAATTGTGACAATTGTCTTAATCCTAGATCAGAGTTTGAGGCGAAAGATCATGTTGTTCTGCTAATGAATACGATATTGGACTTAAAAGAGAACTTCAAAGCCAACTACATAGCCAGTTTTTTAAGTGGTCGTGTAACCAGCGACATCAAATCACTTCGCAATGATGAACACCCTTCATTCGGAAAAGGCAAAGACACTGAGGAAATCAAATGGAATTCCATCATCCGCCAATGCATCATTGCCGGGCTGATTATTAAGGAAATAGAGAACTACGGAATATTAAAAATAAGCGAAGCAGGTAAAGATTTTCTGAAGACACCTCAATCTATCTATATGGTAGAACCTAAAAAATATGATGCTAGCGCAGATGTAGCGGTTGCATCTAATAAAGGAGGTGGAGCAGCAGATGAAGACTTATATCGCATTTTAAAAGACTTATGTAAAGAAGTTGCAAAAGAAGAGAATCTCCCTCCCTATGTCATTTTCTCTGAGCCATCTTTACAGGACATGGCTACCATGTATCCGATCACCATGGAAGAGTTAACCAATATCTCAGGTGTTGGCCAAGGAAAGGCAGAGAAATTCGGAGCTCCTTTTCTTGAAGCAATTAATGAATACGTAGAAGTCAATGATATTGAAAGACCCGATGATTTTATCGTTAAATCTGTTGTCAACAAATCAGGATTCAAGGTTTTTATCATTCAAAGTATTGACCGCAAATTATCTCTTGAAGATATTGCCTCGGCAAAAGGAAAAGAGGTCGATGATGTTCTGGAAGAAATAGAACATATTGTTGCCAGTGGCACAAGGGTGAATTTAGACTATATCTTAAACGAACTTCTCGATGATGAATATCAGGAGGAGATTATCGACTATTTTAGAGAAACAGAAGAAGACGCTATTGAAGATGCAGTTGAAGAATTTGATGGGGTGTACTCAGAAGAAGAACTGAGAATGATGAGAATTAAGTTCTTGTCCATTATGGGCAATTAATTCAACTGCTTTAATTCTGCTTGAAGTTCTTCCAGCTCTTCTGACGAGAGTTCCCAGGCTTGCATTTTTCTTTTCAAACGCTGGTCCATTTCTTCCCACTCTTTGATTAAGGTTTTCTGATCCTTATCGGTATTGCTTAATTCTGTTAGTTCTTGGTTTAGTAATTTCAGTTGTGACTCTGAGTCTTCAATTTCCTTCTCAAGTTTATTGACTTTGTTCTGTATAGTGCGAATAGACTTCTTTAATTCCTTTTTTCTTTGATACGTATTTTGATTTTGCTCACCTGATACTTCAGGTTCTTTAATGGGTTTATTAAGTGTTTTCGAACTCTTTTCCCATACATCCATACTTTCAGCTGATTTTTGACTTAAGAAGTAGTCTATACCTCCGAGGTGCTCTTTAACACGTCCACCATTGAACTCATAGACTTTAGAAACTAAACCCTTCAGAAAGTCACGATCATGCGAAATAACAATTAAGGTTCCATCATATCTAAGTAAGGCATCTTTCAATATCTCTTTAGATCGAATATCTAAATGATTGGTTGGCTCATCTAATAAAAGTAAATTAAACGGCTCAAGGAGCAGCTTACACATGGCTAAGCGCGCACGCTCTCCTCCCGATAAGACCTTAACCTTTTTATCAATGTCATCCTCTCCAAATAAAAAAGAACCCAAAAGAGACCTTATTTTCGTTCTTATTTCTCCTTTTGCTGCTTCATCAATGGTTTCAAAAACCGATTTATTCTTGTTTAAAACTTCAGCTTGATTCTGCGCAAAGTATCCAACTTCAACCTGAAAGCCCTTCTCAATCTCTCCAGATTGAAACTCCTCACCCATGATTAAACGGGTTAAAGTTGACTTCCCTTCTCCATTTTTTCCTACAAAGGCTACTCTTTCTCCACGCTCAATTGAGAAGTTAACATCCTTAAAAATCAAGTCGTCATCGTAATACTTGACTACATCATTAATTTTTAAACTGACTTTACCGGAATGAGGTGCAGGAAAAAAAGAGAACCGCATTGCAGTTGTATCTTCCTCATCTATTTCTATTCGCTCTAAGCGATCCAATGCTTTAATTCGAGATTGCACCTGAACTGCTTTAGTTGCCTTAGCTCTAAATCGATCGATAAACGCTTCGGTCTGCTTAATCTGTTTCTGCTGATTCTGATATGCAGCCATTTCAAGCTCTCGACGTTCCTTCCTTAACTCTAAATATCTAGTGTATGGAGCTGGGTAATCATAGATTCTCCCGAGGCTAATTTCAACAGTTCGATTGGTCAAATTATCAAGAAATGCCCTGTCGTGAGAAATTAGAATAACTGCACCCGGATAGGTCTGAAGAAACTTTTCCAACCATTGAATTGACTCAATATCTAAATGATTGGTTGGCTCATCTAACAACAATACGTCTGAATTTTGAAGCAGTATTTTAGCAAGCTCAATCCGCATACGCCAACCGCCACTAAACTCATCTGTTTGTCTCTCAAAATCTGTTGATTTAAATCCCAAGCCGAGAAGAATCTTTTCAATATCCGCTTCAAGTGTATCAGCTCCCTGTAAACTGAGCTTTTCATTCAGGTCAGTTAATGTATCCAATAAGCTCAAGTAATCTTCAGACTCATAATCCTCACGCGTTGCCAATTGATGATTAATCTCATCGAGCTTAGATTGTAAGTCCAAAGTTTGACTAAACGCTGACTCCGTTTCTTTCCAAACCGTTCTTCCGGATTCAAAGTCCATGTCTTGAGGTAAATATCCAACACTTGTATCATTGGGCATAGAAATATTTCCTGCGTCAAGCTTTTGAATCCCTGCCATGGATTTGAGCAGAGTCGTTTTTCCGGCACCGTTTTTCCCAACAAGACCAATTCTATCCGTCTTATTGACAATAAAAGAGATATCGTTAAAGATGGCTCTATCTCCAAAATACAAACTGACATTATTTACACCTAACATTCAAAATCTTTAAAGCCAGAACACTTACTTTTAAAGCATGCAAAAATACAGTTTACAGGTCAATAGGACAGCACACTATTATACACTAAATCAACCTGAAAATTGTTCGGTATTGCTTATCGCATTGCATGGTTATGCAGAACTTGCTGAAAACTTTATTGAAAATTTCAAGAAATTAAAAGGCAGCACTATTTTTATTGTATGTCCCGAGGGCCTTTCTCTTTTTTATGGACGTGAAAGAACTCCTGTCTCTTCATGGATGACAAGTCAGCATCGTCATGATGAGATTGAAGATTATACGAATTATCTTAACCGCTTATTATCGGATATATTGGTAAAACACTCCCATTTTAAGAAATTTATCTTCTTAGGTTTTTCACAGGGCGTTTCTACTTTAATGCGATGGATTTGGCAACTGAAGTTAAATAACTTTGAGCTTCATTTGTGCTGTGGAAGTATTCCTCCTGAATTAGAAGCCAATTTAAATCAATATGAAAAGATTACAAGTTGTCATTATTTCTACGGTTCAGAGGATCGCTTGTTTAAACCTGACAAAAAAGATCTGGCATTAGAAAAACTAAATAGTCTTCAGATTAACCATCAATTTCATGCATTTAATGGCAGACATGAAGTGCCACAAATATGTTTAGACATCTTAAGCAATAAATTTTAAGCGGTGTTTAATGCGTAAGTTGTAATCTAAACTTTGATACAGACCTCGTGCGGCCATAAAAATCAATAAGGCCAACCACATGGAGTGGTTTCCAAAACGACTATCAATAAAGAAAATTGCACAAATAAATGCCAAGCCGGAAAAAAGCATTGAATTTCTCATACCGCTCGAAGCCGAAACACCAATAAAAATGCCATCCCAAATAAATGCCCAAATGGCGATAAGTGGAAATAAAACCAACCAAAAAGAATAAGCTTCGGCGATGTCTATTAAATCAAGATGCTCTGTTAAGCTAGAAAGAATGAGTGTATCAGCAAAATAAAACACCAAAGAGAGGATGAGTGAGATGAAAAAGCCCCACACAAAAGATAATTTCAATGCTCTATTGAAAAGTGTTTTTAACCCCTTTCCTAAATATTTCCCTGTTAATGCCTCTGCTGCATAGGCAACACCATCAATAAAGAAAGCACCAATAGTTACAAACTCGAGGAGAAGAATATTTGCTGGGCCAATTAAACCATCAGCTTTTCCTGCTTCTATTTTAAAATAACTAAGCACAAATATCAAGACTAAGGTTCGAATGAAAATATTTGAATTGGCCTTTAGTAAAAGAAACCATTCTGTCCTATTAGTAAATGCTGCACGTATGTGCAAGCTTATGTGAATTTTAGGTAGAATAAGATAGAGACCAAACAACAAACCCAGATATTGAGCAACTAAAGTTCCCATTGCCACTCCAACAATACCAAGATCAAAAAACCTTGTAAAAAATAGACTAAATGCGACATTAGATACATTCACGAGTAGTGTATAATATAACACCCATTTTGACTTCTGAAACCCAATAAACCAGCCGATAGTAACATAAGAGATTAAAGTAGCAGGAGCTGCCCATATTCGCCACTTAAAATAATCTTGCAGTAATTCAGAAATCTCATTCGTTGGTTGAATAATCAGCAGGCTGATATACAAAACCAAATCTTGAAACAGAATGAAGAAAACACCAATTAATATGGCAATACTATACGACCTTATTGTAGTTAAAGCCAAAAAGCGATCGTCACCACTACCATAGGCCTGAGCAATAAGACCCGTAGATCCCATTCTTAGAAAACCAAAAGACCAATACAAGAAATTAAACAGAGTAACCCCAAAACCAATTGCTACGATATGAAATTGATTAGGCATGTGCCCCATTATGGCTACATCAACCAGACTTACAAGAGGTACCGTTAAGTTTGAAAGGAGATTCGGAACAACCAGCTTTAGAAACTCTTTATTCATAACAAAAAAGTCCCGACAAAATCGGGACTTGATATTTCTTAAACGATCAGATTAATACTGCCACAAATCGTGCTCGTAATTAATGATCTCTTCTTCAATCTTACGAGACTCTAGAAGCATATCTATACCAGTTGTATAATCTTGCAACAAACGGTTAGTATAAACATTTGTTTCAGATTTTATATAAGAGGCAAAAATTCGTTTTCTAAAGTAATCTTCATAGGTTACACGGGTTGCATCATTATTCGGATTATACACCTCATGATTAGCAAACAGATAACGTGCTTCAGGGAAGTAAATCCAAAATGTTGCACTAGGTCCTAATTCGATGCCATTCTCATCTATTTTCATATAGATGGGTTGAATACCAATAATCCTCACTTCCATAACCGAACGCTCACGATCAAAGACCCAATCTTCTTTCAATTCGTAGGCGATAATCTTATCGGCAGTTATCGGATCAATCTTTGTTTCCATAGTGATCTCAAATGTCACAGGATCCTCAACCGGAACTTGAACCTCAGCAGAAAGTTTACCTTCGGCTTCTGATTTTGTCAATGCGACTTGAAAGTCATCATTTTCATATGCCGTTAACTCGCCTGATGCGATTCCGTCTTTGATAATACCTATCAAGCTTTTTCGAACATATCCAATCTCATTAATTGGTTGAACAGGGTAATACAAAGGCAAATTGATTTTTTGTTTCAAGTCTACAACCCTAACCAATCGCTTGTAATACATAACATCTGCCTCACGAATGTGTGTGTAAGGAACTACTCTTTTTGTTGGGGCAGTTTCTTTGATGAACATACCATCAAGAATCTTATTGTCTTGAGAAAATCCCACAAACCCTCCAGCCAAAATGGCTAGGGTTAAACATAATTTCAAACTAAACTGCCTCATAATCATTAATTTAAATTAATTTAAAGCTTAATGTTGGTAGTACTCTTGTTGTGCCGTCAGGAAGTTTTGCCTTTACATTTTCGAAAAACAATTTATCTCCCGGTCTTGAATTTTGAATCACTCTTTTAACTGCAGGATCCAATCTAAACCCTTTGTATGAGTTCGTAACTAAGTTCCCTCGATTCATAAAAACAAAATCATAAGAAACAACCTCAGCTGTAACTTCAAAGTCAAAATTTTCTAAATCAGCTTGAATTCTTGAAGCCGCACCCAATGCTATCTTTCTAATTGCTCCGCCATTCTTACCACTAATTTTAGCAATTGGTGTAGGAATCGACTTTACACGAAATTCCATACTACCCATTCTTTCAGACTTACCATCTTTTTCAGCACTAACTGAAATAACAGCTTTTCCCGGTTTGGTCACACGAACAACCCATGAACCATCTGATTTTTTGGTAATAGAACCATTTGAAATAGAAGGTCGAATCTTATCTCTTGCCACACCAGCCGCTGAGATATCAACAGGATTGTCCAAACCAAGATAAAATACATTCATCGCCGTCGGAGATATCGTGACACTTGGTTTTGCAACTTTGTACTCCGTCTTAAATGGGAAATAATTATACTCTCCGGAAGGAGCCTTATATTTAATTACACCATTGTAGGTATAGTCCCCTTCACTACGCGCGGGAATTTTAATGAATCCTTTTCCTGACTGAACTTCAACATGAATAGAATCACCACTTACTTGGTGAGTCGTAGAATCATAATTTTCTCCTAGAAATATCTGCGGACTTTTTGTACTATCAAATGCAGCCAAGAACACCTCAGCTCTGAAAGTATCACCCACAATTACATAATTAGAAGGAGAAATCACAGCTGACTCTAAAACATTGAACTTATATGATGCCGCATCTACCGCAGAGTATAAGTACTTAATCACATCTGATTCAGCATTACGAATATCCGTTTGCATCTTTGTTAAAAGCGTAATTGTAGCCGCAGCAGGAACACCATAAAAGTTGTACGCCGGCCAATTTTCCATCTTGTGCGAGGCTGGATTTTCTTTCTCCTCAAAAACAAAAGTTTCTTTTAAAGCTCTAGCTATTGCTCCATCAGGTTTAACCTTTCCAAGAAGATTATCTCTAAATGATGTAAGTTTACTTATTAACTCTAAAGCGGAGTACTCTCCTTCTCTAGGATTAGCCGGCTCAGGTCCAACCAAAAGGTTTGTTGAAAAAATATAGTTATCCTTTACGTGAACATTCTTCAGGTTCATAATGGTATCTACACCATTCTCATCCTTACCCATCACTTGATCTTCTGTTACCGTCGGTTCAATTCCAGCAATAATCTTAACTTTTATTTGATCAATATAATCAACTGTTTCATCAGCCGCCTTTTGAACTTCTTGTGCCTTCTGCCAAAATGGACCAACTTTTACTTTATTCTCGTTATACGAGTTAATAAACGCAGTATACTGATCCTGGTTTTTCTCTCTGAAGTTATGTTTTGTATTTTCCAATCCATCATTTACAGTAATGAAAGCATTTAAAATTTCCTTGGAAACGTTCATTGCAAGCAATGCCGTCAATACCAAGTACATCATTCCAATCATTTTCTGCCGCGGTGGTAGTTTTGCTCCTGCCATTCTCTTTTATTTTTTAAACGGTTAAATAATTAGAATTATTAAGCATCATTTCTGTTACCAAGTCCCGCATTCATAGCAGTCAACATGTTACCATAAATCGTATTCAAGCTACTTAGATTTTTAGCCAATTCAGATATATTTTGCTTGTACTGCTCAGTACTTTCAACTGAATTCTTCAAATTAGTCATTAAAGATTCCATTCCGGCAAAAGCTTCATTACTAGCTTGCATGTGCTCGGAAGCAGACTTTAATTGTAATTCGTAAACATTATTCAATTCACTTAACTTAGAAGTAATTCCCGTTAAAGTATCAGAATAATTTTGGCTTGATTCTGCTGAAGCAGTTAAGCCTGTTAATGTCTCAGCAGCTTTTTCATATGAATCAGATAGATTATTCATTTTTCCTGCAGCACTTTTTACATTAGATACATATTCATCAGTAGCAACGGATGCATCTGATATATTATTTAAATGCGCTGTGTGCTCAGATAGATTTCTGAATCCGGTTCCTAAACTTTCAATCAACTCAGGGCCAATTTTTGCTTCTTCTAACATTTTATCCATCTCTTGTGAAACAGAATCACCGGAACCACCTCTTCTTTTAGTTGCAGCGGTCAATTGATCTTCTTCTAAACCTGCTAGTTCGGGATAAGCTAAAGTCCAATCTACCTCCGTATGTGGCGGTTCAAATGCCGAAACGAAGAAAATCAATGCTTCTGTACTAAGGCCAATGATTAACATCTCACTAGCACCAGCCCAGTGCTCAATTTTAAACAAAGCTCCAACGATAACTACTGATGCTCCCCATCCGTAGAGCATACCCATTACTTTCTTACCTTTCTTTGTTTCGAATAAAAATTGTACTATTCCCATTTTTTAGTTAGTTAATTGAATAAATAATTAATTGATTAAGATGATTAAATGTTTTATAATTCTTCGTTATTCTCAGGGCGTCCTAAGTAAGACATTACATTTCTAAACCCAATGTAACACTTCGCAGTATCCTGATACTCATATATTCTGGTTCCGTTGTGCAGATAATATGCAACATCTTTCCATGACCCTCCTCTAATGACTTTTCTCTTTAATGAAGGCGGATCAGAATCCTTTGCTTCATAAGAATAATCCATATTCAAATCATGAGCAAAATCATATGCAGCTTCATCAAATGCATTACTTGTCCATTCTGCAACATTTCCGGCCATACAGAACAGTCCGTAATCGTTAGGATTGTATGCATATACTTTAACGGTTTGAAGACCACCATCATCAACATAATTACCTCGAAGTGGCTTAAAGTTTCCAAGGAAACATCCCGCAGTATTTCTTATGTAAGGTCCTCCCCATGGATATTGGTTGTTATCTAAACCACCTCTTGCAGCCCATTCCCACTCAGATTCTGTAGGCAATCTAAAGTATTGAACATCGGTCAAGCCTCTTTGTCTTAAGAAATCATTCAACAATCTTGTTCTCCATATTGAAAAGGCACGTGCTTGCTTCCATGTTACACCTACAACAGGATAGTCATCATAGGCCGGATGCCAGAAATATGCATTAGTTAACGGTTCATTAAACGAATAAGTAAAGTCATGAACCCAAGCCAATGTATCGGGGTAAACGGGTATAATATCATTCTTGATGAAAACAGATCGATCAATTTGCCCCTGCTCTCTATTAAACCTTGAAGCAGCAGCCCTGTAGTCAATCCAATAATACTCGTACATTAATTTACGCGTATCCAACTGCTTTGCACCATAAAAACGCTCATAATCAGGCAAAAACATCACCTCCAAAGCTTCACGTTCTTCTTCTCCGTTCCAATCGAATTTAGCATACCAGTTAATTGTTGGAGGGTCAATATCTTCTCCGTAATAATTAACGGTGTTCAAATATTCTTCTTCGCTTACTTCTTCTCCCAGAATTTTTCTAGCGATTGAATCTCTTACCCAGTATACAAACTGACGGTATTCGTTATTTGTAATTTCTGTTTGATCCATATAAAAAGCAGCAACAGAAACCACTTTAGTTTTTGAATATCTGGCATTAGGAACATCCTGATCCGTATTACCCATTGTATAACTCCCTTGAGGAATCAATAACATTCCATAAGGGACGGGTTGATAAAACTCAGGTCTTCCCTGTACACCAATTAGCTCTCCATTACCTTGATCACAAGAAGTGAAGATTACACTAATAACTATAAATAAAAAGGTCAATTTTCTCATGGCCTTAAATTTTAAACTCACAAATGTGAATATATTCCAACTTGCAAGTATACTTTATTTTTTTCAAATTGTTTCGATTTCAGGAATTTTACAAGAAGCGAACGCTCTTATAACGTTCTATTCTCAATTTTCTTGTAATTGAGTAACAATAGTTTATCATAAACTCCAAACTCCCATCATTGTAGTCACTCAGTTCTGATAAGTTGTAATCATATGCTACACCTATTCTTAAGCCCTGTACTTTAGGCACATAAATTCCCGCCAAAAATGCTGCTGCATCTTGAACTCTATAAGACAAACCTCCCCAAACTAAATCATTGTACAACACATTAGTATTGATGTCTAACTGAGTGGATACCGCATCCGTTTTAGCAAAAACAGAAGGTTGAAGCTTAATCAACGGAGAAATCTCATACTCGTATCCTGCCATTACATAATAATGCCTCACCTGCTGAAAAGTATAATTTGATGTCTGATCAGGCTTATCGGATATCTCAGGCTGATTTAAATGTGTTGAAGATAACCCCACATAAAGCTCTCTAGTATAGTAATAAAGTCCTCCTCCTAAATCAAGAACCGTTTGTCCAGCCTCAGCATTTGGTATACTTGGATCCTCTGTACCATCAAAATTACCTTCAGAAGTTCTCCATTCCCCATTTATGGATTGATTGAAAATGCCAAAGTCTAACCCAATTGACAAGACTCCTTGATTAATTCTGTGATGATATGCAAGTGCAAGTTTAGCGTTCAGTGATTGGATTGGCCCTAATTCGTCTTGAATGACCGTTAGTCCGGCCCCAAATTGATATTGTTGTCTTATTTTAAACCCTCCATCAGCACTAAATAGGTTCGTTCTTGGATTACCTTCAAAGCCCAACCACTGTTCACGTGCAATAAGGGTTCCACAAATCGAACCTGTTGCTCCTGCAAACCCAGGATTAACCGCTAAGCGATTAAACATATTTTGAGTGAATTGTGGGTCTTGTTGAGCAAAAAGGTGAGAAAGGAATCCGATCGTCCCAAATAGCAGTAAAATTCTTTTAAAATCAATACTCACAGCGTAAATCTTTATATTTCGGCCAATAATTGAGGGCCTAAAATAATTAAATTTAAGTTTTCGTTAATTCTTTTTAACATAAATCTTTCTTTTTCCCCTATTTCAATTTTTGAAAAGTCTTAAACCATCGTTCCGGCATTTCATTCTCACAGGCAGATTTATAATCTTCGTATGTACATGGTAACATTAAATGTCTTTGGTACTTTGTTTTCATCTGATGATAATAAGGCACATCCATCCACCAACGATCAGTTTTAGGGCTTTTATAGAAAGTTAATTCTTGATCTCCTTCATTCAAAGTCACAGTATATTTTAAATATTCTTGCTTGTTACATTTCGGAAAATCGCCCTTTCGACTATAAAATCCCTCAATGAAATACCAAATCATTTGTGCAAAAAGATGAGCCGTTTGTCCCTTATCGTCGATTGATGTATTAACATCATAAAACCCAACAGAACTTAACTTATCACTAATGCCCGCATATCTTGCCAATTGACATGCCTGCTCTCCTGAAAAGCCATTAGGCGAAGTTCTAACATTTGCCGGAGCATCTGATTGGGCTATTGAAGAGGCGCTAAAAGCAATCATATCCGCATTGCGTATAATTGGCTCTGAGCTTGCAATATCAGACTTAATCAAACCCAATCGATGCGTATCAAAAAACAACTCATCAATCAACTCAAACTCCTTATGATCTACCAAATAGCTTTGGTAACCCAAATGACTGTAATTGAATAAAACATTTGGCTGATGAAACAATATTTTGCTCAAATAATTATTGGCATTAATAATTTCATCAGAATTTCCAAAAGCAAACCTAGAGTCAATACTTACGACATTAACAACCTGCTCCAGCTTAGTGTATGCCAGATAATTTGCAAAGGCAATGTCTTGGCTACCTCCGATTATAATTGGAAGAACATCATTCTTAATAAGATAACTTACTGAATCCTGAACAGCAAAATAAGTATCTGAAAGAGATGCCCCCTGCTTTATTGTTCCGAGATCTGCAATTCTAGGATTAAAATGCGCTTTTGAAAGTTGATAGAAATACTTCTTTATCTCTTCATGCGAAGTCGAACAACCCACATTTTGCAAATCACCCCTTTCTTCTTCTACTGATAGAAGGGCGATATCAATCTCAGTCAATTCAAAATCTCGAACTTTAATCGAATGCCCCAATTGATGACTTCTATAATCATCGAAATGCACTTCTGAAGGAGTAAAATATGCACTTAAATCCATTATTTTTTGGCTTTAGCTCTGGTTCTTTTGGCTGGGGCTGCTTCAGCCAATTTAACACAATCATCATAAGTCAATTCGGCCGGCACTTTGTCTTTTGGGATTTTAATGTTTTTCTTTCCGAACTTTATATATGGGCCATATCTTCCGTTTAAAACCTGAACATTCTTATCTTCTTCAAACACTTTGATGTATTTGTTTTTTTCCTGCTCTTTTTTTATTTCGATAAGCTCTATCGCTCTATCCAGTTGAACCGTCATCGGATCATCTCCTTCGTCTTTTTTGAGCGACACAAACAAGCTATTCCATCTAAGATAAGGGCCAAATCGACCAATTGCGGCTTGAATCTCCTTACCTTCATACTCTCCGACTTTTCTCGGCAACTTAAACAACTCCAAGGCTTCTTCTAAAGAAATCGATTCAATACTTTGATCTTTTAACAAAGAAGCAAACTGGGGCTTTTCTTCATCCTCAACCTCACCAATCTGAACCATTGGGCCATAACGTCCAATCCGAACCAAGACCGGACGACCACTTTTGGGGTCTATACCTAACTTTCTCTCACCCTTTGCACGTTCTGCATTTTCAAGCGTATCTTCAATTGATGTATGGAATGGATTATAAAAAGATTCAATCATTTTGGTCCAATCTTTTAATCCTTCCGCAATATCATCAAATTGTTTCTCGACATCAGCAGTGAAGCCATAGTCCATGATGTTATCAAAATGCTCGGATAAAAAGTCGGTAACCACCATTCCAATGTCAGTAGGAAACAGTTTATTCTTCTCAGCTCCCGTAGTTTCGGTTAATGTATTCTTTTCTTGATGACCGTTTTCGAGACTTAACTGGATATAATTTCTCTTTTCGCCCTCTCGACTTTCTTTAACCACATATCCTCTTTTCTGAATGGTTGAAATGGTAGGGGCATAGGTCGAAGGTCTTCCTATACCCAACTCTTCTAATTTTCTAACAAGACTAGCCTCTTGATAACGAGCAGGTGCTTTTGTAAACCTTTGTGTTGCCGTAATCAGATCATAAATTAACTCATCTCCTTTAACTACTTTGGGAAGCAAGCCTTCTTGCTCTTCATCACTTTCGTCATCCGTTGACTCTAAATACACTTTTAAAAATCCTTCAAAAGTGATGATCTCGCCTTTCGCTGTAAAGTTATTTTCCGCTTCTGAAACTTCTATGGATAATGTCGTTCTCTCCAACTTTGCATTTGCCATCTGCGAAGCGATGGTTCTCTTCCATATTAACTCGTACAATCGCCCTTCTTGAGTACTATCTTTCAAGCTTGGCAAAGCCATTTCAGTAGGTCTAATGGCTTCATGAGCCTCTTGTGCACCTTTTGATTTCGTAGCATAATTACGAGGTTTAGAAAATTCCGACCCAAATTCTTTACTAATGTATGCTTGCGAAGCATCAATAGCCAATTGAGAAAGGTTCACAGAATCTGTTCTCATGTACGTGATTTTTCCTGCCTCGTATAACCTTTGAGCAACCATCATGGTTTGCGCTACGGAAAAACCCAACTTTCTACTTGCTTCTTGTTGTAATGTTGAAGTCGTAAATGGCGCTGCGGGAGATTTCTGAGATGGCTTTTGAACAACATCTCCAACTTTGAATTGAGAAAGACTACATTTCTCCAGAAATTGAGAGGCCTCTTCTTCCGATTTGAAACGTTGACTAACTTCCGCTTTAAAAGATGGACCATTGGCTGCCTTAAAAACACCGACTACTTTGTAGAAGTCCGTAACTTCAAAATTCTTAATTTCTCTTTCACGCTCAACCAATAAACGAACGGTCACTGATTGCACCCGACCTGCTGATAATGAAGGCTTAACCTTCTTCCATAAAACAGGAGAAAGCTCGTAACCTACCAAACGATCTAAAACCCGTCTTGCTTGTTGTGCATCGACCAAATTCTTATCAATCGTTCTTGGATTTTCTATCGCTCTTGTAATTGCAGTTTTTGTGATTTCATGAAACACAATACGCTTGGTTTGCTTTTCATTCAGACCAAGAGCTTCTACCAAATGCCATGAAATGGCTTCCCCTTCCCGATCTTCATCCGTTGCTAACCAGACCATCTCAGCACCCTTAGCTAACTTTTTTAGCTCTGTGACTATCTTTTTCTTGTCACTTGAGATGATATACTTGGGTTGAAAATTGTTTTCAATATCAATACTAATGTCTTTTCCCGGCAAGTCTCTGATATGACCAAAACTTGATTTGACCGTAAAATCTTTTCCTAGAAAACCTTCAATTGTTTTTGCTTTGGCTGGGGACTCAACAATGACTAAATTTTTAGACATAACTTCATTTTTAAATCGAGTAAAAGCTCAAAATTTGGCGCAAATAAAAGGATAAAACTATCTTATTCAAACAATTCTAATTTCAATATCTCCGACTTTATAATCTATATTATATATAATATAATATAAAGTCTATGTTATTTTTTTTTGAGACTTCATGCCATTTTGTCACTCCATTTTTATTTTAGGTAATTTTGCTGACCAATTTTATAGCAAAGAATGGAAACAGATTCAATTACCAGAGACATCATTGAAGAAAGGCAAGGCAAGGCTGTTGAACGATCAAAAATTGAGCATTCCAATGGGCGAAAAGTATATATAGAAAGCTATGGCTGTCAGATGAATTTTTCTGATAGTGAGATTGTTGCTTCTATATTGGAGAATGAGGGTTACGAGACAACGCGCCTAATGCAGGAGGCAGACATCATCTTTGTGAATACTTGTTCAATTCGAGAAAAAGCGGAACAAACGGTTCGAAAACGACTCAGTAATTTTAATGCAGTAAAGAAAGATAAGCCGGAAATGATTGTGGGTGTTTTGGGCTGCATGGCTGAACGCCTTAAATCGAAACTACTTGATGAGGAAAAACTGGTTGATATTGTAGTTGGTCCGGACGCCTATCGCGATTTGCCCAATTTAGTTAAGGAAGTTGATGGAGGAAGGAAAGCTGTAAATGTTATCTTATCTAAGGAAGAGACATATGGAGACATCAGCCCGGTGAGGCTTGGAGGAAATGGAGTAACTGCATTCGTTTCCATCATGCGCGGATGTGATAACATGTGTACGTTTTGTGTGGTTCCATTCACAAGAGGAAGAGAAAGGAGCAGAGACCCAGAGTCTATTGTAAATGAGGTAACAGAATTAGCTAAAAATGGCTATAAAGAAGTCACACTATTAGGTCAGAATGTTGACTCTTATTTATGGTATGGTGGTGGACTAAAAAAGGAATTTGAAAGTTTATCTGAAGAGGAAAAGAAAAGAAGTGTCAATTTTGCGCAGCTAATGGATATGGTCGCCAGAGTAGACCCCAATGTTAGAATTCGCTTTTCCACATCACATCCTAAAGACATGACCGACGAAGTACTTCATGTCATGGCAAAGCATGAAAACATCTGCAAGTACATACATCTTCCTTTTCAATCAGGAAATACCCGAGTATTGGAAGCCATGAATAGAGGTTATTCCAGAGAATGGTACATTGATAGAGTTGATGCGATCAAAAAGATCATACCTGATTGTGCCATATCTGCAGATATTATTGCAGGTTTTTGTACAGAAACTGAAGAAGAGCATCAAGACACTTTAAGTTTGATGGAATATGTGCAATATCATTTCTCTTACATGTTTAAATATTCTGAAAGGCCTAACACTTTGGCTCAACGAAAATTCAAGGATGATGTACCTGAAGATGTCAAGTCAAGAAGGTTATCTGAAATTATTGATTTACAGCAAACGCATTCATACAAGCAGCTCAAAAAAGACATTGGCCGAGTTCATAAGGTATTGGTTGAAGGAACTTCCAAAAAGTCTGAGGAAGAATTGTTTGGCCGAAACACCCATAACTCAGTTGTTGTTTTCCCAAAAGGCAATCATCAACCGGGCGATTATGTCAATGTTTTAATTAAAGATTGTACTTCAGCCACTTTAAAAGGAGAAGTTGTAAAATGAAAATACAAGCAATTAAACAAAGATTTGGCATTATAGGTAGCTCAGACCTACTGAACAGAGCAATAGATATTGCTGCTCAGGTAGCACCAACAGATTTAAGCGTACTTATTACCGGTGAGAGCGGTTCTGGTAAAGAAACGATGCCACAAATCATTCATCAATTAAGTGCCCGAAAGCACAACAAATACATCGCCGTCAACTGTGGGGCAATTCCTGAAGGCACCATTGATTCTGAATTATTTGGACATGAAAAAGGGTCTTTTACAGGTGCTCATGATTCAAGAAAGGGATATTTTGAAGTGGCAGACGGAGGAACCATTTTCTTGGATGAAGTAGCCGAACTTCCTCTTCAAACACAGGTCAGGCTTTTGAGGGTTCTCGAAACAGGAGAGTTCATAAAAGTGGGGTCTTCTAAAGTTCAGAAAACAAACGTTAGGATTGTTGCAGCAACCAATGTCAATATTCCTGAAGCCATTCAAAAAAACAAGTTTAGAGAAGATCTTTACTATCGTTTAAATACCGTTCCTATTGAAGTACCGCCATTAAGAAGCAGAAAAGGAGACATTCATCTTCTGTTTAGAAAGTTTGCTTCGGATTTTGCTGAAAAATATAAAATGCCTTCTGTTCGATTAAATCCCGATGCCATCCAATTATTAGAACGCTATAGATGGCCCGGAAATGTAAGGCAATTGAAAAATGTGACAGAGCAAATTTCTGTTATCGAGCATAAAAAAGAAATTGATCGGGAAACACTTCTAAAATACCTGCCTGAGAATAGCAATAAATCTTTACCTATACTGTACTCCGGAGAACAAGATGGTTTAAGCGAAAGAGAAATTTTGTATAAGGTTTTATTTGAAATGAAGAAAGATGTCAACGACCTGAAAAAAGTCGTTTATGATGTGATCAATACTGAAGGGTCTGTTTCTAAAGAGGACTTTAACGAACAAACACTAACTCGGCTTTTCGCAGAAGATAATGCTGAAGACAATGGCATAGAGCACTTAAAACTACCCCCAAGGGCCAAAGAAGAAGTCGAGTCGAACTTTGACTATGATGTTGAGCTAGAGACAGAGGAGCATGACGATGAAGTTAAGGCTGAATATCAAGAAATTGAACAAGAAGAGACCCTATCCATTGCTGAAACTGAGAGACGTTTAATCATTAAGGCACTAGAAAAACATAGAGGAAAAAGGAAGTATGCGGCGGAAGATTTGGGCATCTCTGAACGTACCTTGTACCGCAAGATCAAAGAATATGAATTAGAACAATGAAAAGTATTAAGGTCATAGCTCTATTCTTCTTTCTTACGGTAATAAGTCCTTCCTGTGGATTTTACTCGTTTACCGGAGCATCCATCTCGCCTGAAGTTAAAACCGTTTCAATTGATTTCTTTCCCGCATTTGCTCCTTTAGCTCCTCCAACAGCAGGACAATTATTTACAGAAGCCCTAAAAGATATTTTTCTATCACAGACGAATCTGGTTCTCGTTCAATCTGATGGTGATTTACAATTTGAAGGTTCAATCATTAACTATCAAACTTCTCCAGTTGCTATTCAAGGAAATGAAACCGCGGCATTGACCAGAGTAACAATGACTGTTAAGGTTAAATTCATTAATCAAAAAGAAGAAGGGCAAGATTTCGAAACCAACTTCTCTCGCTTTGAAGATTTTGAAACTTCCAGAGATTTATCTTCCGTAGAAGAGGAAATCTTAAATAGCATTAACGATCAATTGGTGCAGGACATTTTTAATAAATCAGTAACCAATTGGTAATGCAAAAGGCTGAATTGATTCAACTGATACGATCAGAACTGCCATTGGGAAGTCAACACCTTGAAAAGCTGCAATTGCTGAATAATAACTACCCTTATTGTCAAACCCTGCAAATGCTTATTTGCAAAACCCATTGGAATTCAGACAGTATTGGCTTAGACAGTCAGATACGTAAGACAGCAGCTTATGCCATAAGCCGCAATAAATTGCATACCTATTTACACAACTCTGATACAAAAAACCCAGAATATCATATTCAGGAAGAATCTTTTGGATCCGAAAGTCAGGATGAACAACAAGCGGAGAAGGAGATACTATCTGAACAATCAGAAAAGAATATTGAAAATACTAGTCTGGAAAGGCAAATTTTAACAGAAGCTATCAATAGTTCTGTGCTTTTAGAAGTCGAAGATGAGATCAATTATGAAGATATACAAAGCCTAAGCACAAATGCAAAAAGAGATTCCTCTTTAAACTTGGAAGAAGCTGAAGAAGAACGAAGCTTTAGTGCTTGGATTCAGTTATTCGGAGGAGAAATTGAAGAAAATCAAAGTACCAAAACGGAACATCAATTGCCTGAACGTCAAGAATTCTACAATGCCGCAAGAATGGCCAAACTAAGTGTTCAGGAGAATGATGATTTGGTCACCGAAACATTGGCAAGTATTTATGCTGATCAAGGCAATTTTGACAAGGCCATTAAAGCCTATGAAAAATTGCAGTTGAAATATCCAGAAAAAAGAATTTATTTTGCAGGCCGAATTAAAGAAATTCAAATACAACAAAAGGATTTGTAAATCATGTTTATACTCGTTTCAGTTATTATATTCATTATCGCCATCTTATTGATTTTGGTGATTCTTGTCCAAAACCCAAAGGGTGGATTAGCTTCTAACTTCTCTTCTTCAAACCAAGTAATGGGAGTTAGAAAAACAACGGATTTTCTGGAGAAAGCAACTTGGACTCTAGGTATTGCATTGCTCGTATTTAGTGTTATCTCTTCATCTCTTATCGGAGGGACAGAGGTTGTTGAAACCAATGAATCTGAACTTAAAGATCAGGCGAATCAAGTGGTTATTCCACAGAGTCAAGCACCTCTGCTTCAAGAAGGTGTACCTGAAGGCCAATCTGGAGGTGATGGAGCTTTGCCACAAGGAGACGAACAATAAAATAATTCAAACAATTTTAAAAACCCTTTCAGTGAAAGGGTTTTTTTATGTCATGATGTCACCACATTATGACAGAATTAATTAAGCAAGAGAATAACTCTGCTATTTTTTCAGGCTAAGAACTAAATCTAGAGAGTGGCACAAATTCTGAGTAAAGCGCAATCATAATTTTTAACACAATAAAAACGTAATACAAATGTCAGTAAATGTTAAACCTTTGGCAGATCGAGTTCTAGTTGAGCCGGCTGCTGCAGAAGAAAAGACGGCTGGTGGAATTATCATCCCCGATACCGCTAAAGAAAAACCACAAAAAGGAACCATTGTTGCCGTGGGTAACGGAAAGCCAGATGAGCCAATGACTGTTAAGGTTGGTGACAATGTTCTTTATGGAAAATATGCAGGCACAGAACTTAACATTGAAGGAAAGGACTACTTGATCATGCGTGAGTCTGATTTATTCGCAATTGTTTAACCTAAGATTTAAAATTTAAGAAAATGGCAAAAGAAATCACTTTTGATATAGAAGCAAGAAATGCATTAAAAGCCGGTGTAGATAAATTGGCAAATGCAGTAAAAGTTACATTAGGACCAAAGGGTAGAAATGTAGTAATTGATAAAAAATTCGGTGCACCAACAGTCACTAAGGATGGTGTTTCGGTAGCTAAAGAAATTGAGCTTAAAGATGCGATCGAAAACATGGGAGCACAGATGCTGAAAGAGGTAGCCTCTAAAACTGCAGATGATGCCGGAGATGGAACAACTACTGCAACTATATTGGCACAAGCTATCGTGACACAAGGTTTGAAAAACGTAGCAGCCGGAGCTAATCCAATGGATTTAAAAAGAGGAATAGATAAAGCTGTTAATGACATCATTGCAGACTTGAAAAAGATTTCTCAAACTGTAGGAGAAGATTCAGAGAAAATAGAGCAAGTAGCTACCATTTCAGCTAATAATGACAACTCTATCGGCAAGCTGATTGCTGAAGCAATGGGCAAAGTAAAGAAAGAGGGTGTCATTACTGTTGAAGAAGCTAAAGGAACTGAAACAACTGTTGAAGTAGTTGAAGGTATGCAGTTTGACAGAGGATACCTTTCACCATACTTTGTAACTGATACAGAAAAAATGGAAGCTGAATTGGAAAATCCTTACATTCTGATCTTCGATAAGAAAATCAGCACCATGAAGGATTTACTTCCTGTTTTGGAAAAAACAGCTCAATCTGGAAGACCGCTCTTAATTATTGCTGAAGATGTAGAGGGAGAAGCATTAGCAACTCTAGTGGTCAATAAGATCAGAGGGTCTTTAAAAATTGCTGCAGTTAAAGCTCCAGGCTTTGGTGACAGAAGAAAAGCCATGTTAGAAGACATAGCTATTCTAACCGGAGGTACGGTAATTTCAGAAGAAAGAGGATACAAACTCGAGAATGCTGATCTTGCAGACTTAGGTGAATGTGAGAAAATCACAATCGACAAAGACAACACAACGATTGTGAATGGCTCAGGAAATAAAGACGATATCAAAGGCAGAGTAAATCAAATTAAAGCCCAGATTGAAAATACAACATCTGATTACGACAAAGAGAAATTGCAGGAAAGACTTGCCAAATTAGCTGGTGGTGTTGCAGTTCTTTATGTTGGAGCAGCCTCTGAAGTTGAGATGAAAGAGAAAAAAGATCGTGTTGATGATGCTTTACATGCTACAAGAGCTGCAGTAGAAGAAGGAATTATTCCTGGTGGTGGTGTTGCTTTCATTCGTTCAATTGCAGTGTTAGATAAAACGAAAGGAGAGAATGCAGATGAAACGACCGGAATCAACATTGTGAGAAGAGCTTTAGAAGAGCCTATCCGTCAGATCGTAGCCAATAGTGGTGGAGAAGGATCTGTGGTTGTTCAAAAAATCAAAGAAGGAAAAGGCAATTTTGGTTACAATGCCAGAACTGAAGAATTCGAAGATTTATTGAAAGCCGGTGTAATTGATCCTACAAAAGTAGCTCGGGTTGCTTTAGAAAATGCAGCATCAATTGCAGGAATGCTTTTAACGACAGAATGTGTTATTTCTGATCAGGAAGAGGAAGATGCAGGTGGCGCAATGGGCGGCGGAATGCCAGGTGGAATGCCAGGCGGAATGGGTGGAATGATGTAAACCACTAAATAAACAAAAAAGCCCTACATGAATTCATGTAGGGCTTTTTTGTTTTGTCACTTATAGAGTAATTAGAACTCTATCCCATATAATCAATTAAGAAGTAAAGCAACAACAATAAAATAATCAAGCCTAATAAACTGCCTACTAAAGCACCTAGTAAATCAATCAAGAGGAAAACTGCAAGAACGATCAATAAGAAAGCGATAAGCGCCAAAACTATGTCTTTCCATGGCCAATCTTCAGGATCACTCTCCCACCATCCTCCGGGCTCAAGTTCGTTTACTTCTTTCAACTCAGATTGCAATTTCCGTATTTCTGCTTCTAAATTTTTAATCTGAATCGGTTCAGCACCTCCTTTTTTAATTGAAGCCTCAGTTGAGATTACTGCTTTCTCCGGTACTTTTTTATCTTGAAGCTCCTTCTTCTCCGATTCAGCAGTCAAAAGTGTTTGAACCGCTGTATATTCTTTCACTCCACTCTTATTACTGCTGCTTTCTTTAACCGGATTTATCTTAGACGTATTCTTCTTTTGGGCCAATTTCAGATGCGAATTGTACTTTACCCTTTTAAAATTGTTTGACGCAGTCGGGTCTTTTACTAAGCTACATGAAAAGAGAAAGGAAAATACCGCTATACATGCAACTATCTTTAATCTATTATTCATTTTTAAGCGTTTAATGCGGTTTTTACAGTATCAGCCACTAGTTTTCCATCGGCTCGACCAGCCACTTTTTGATTGACCATTCCCATCACCTTTCCCATGTCTTTCATTGAGTTGGCTCCTGTTTCAGCAACAATAGCCTGAACAATCTCTTTCAACTCTTCCTCAGACAATTGAGCAGGGAGGTATTCTTCTATTATCGCAACTTGTGCCAATTCAGGCTCAGCTAAATCAACTCTACCTTGATCTGTAAAGATCGCTGCTGCATCTCTTCTTTGTTTAACTAGTTTTTGTAGCATTTTAATCTCAGCTGCTTCAGAAGATTCTCCTGCACCTTTCTCTGTTGCTGCTAACAACAATGCTGATTTAATTGCTCGTACCGCCTCAAGCCTCAACTTGTCCTTGGCTTTCATAGCGGCTTTTACATCCTGATTGACTTTATCTGTTAAGTTCATTTTTTTACATTAAAACCCTAAATTAAGATATCCTATTTGATTTTGAATTTATTTAGCTCTTCTTTAATTTTTAGATATAAATCTTTCTCCCACTTAACGTCATCTATATCAATAACACTATCTCGAACGCGAAAATCCATAGGAGATATTATTATCGGAATTTCATTTTGAAAACATAATGCCGCAAGAACAAATACTTCTTCAATTTGCTTATCCCCTATCGGAATACACCCAATGGTCACATCTTTTCCATGAATCATAATATCACCACCCAAATTTTGTCGATTATCTATTTCAGCTTTTAAAATATCATAGTCATTAGGGTAGTTCAACCTGAGTGAAAGATGATAAGAACTATTTGGGTTCAAAGACTCAATACGATACAAGCCCTCAGGGATTTGTCTATCGCCCTCTCTCAATTTTGGCCCTAAACTTCCGCTAAAGGCGGTGAAGGGGTAAGTCTTGATTAATCTCCATTTTAACGAATCCTTATTTTTCGAGTACAATTCCAACATTCGTTCTTTCTTAAAAGCCAATAGTGCTATTTGCAAGCTGTTCTCATTATCCAGAGTATGGCTTTGACCTAGACGCTCAAATACTTCTTTTTTATATAGCTTGAGAATGGAAGGGACAGTCTGTTTTGGTTTAAGAAAAGCAATTAGTCTATAAGGAGGAAAAAGATAAAGCCCTATTAAAATCCCAAGCGTAATAATTATTAAAAGTCTTATTCTCATCAGGTGAATCGAATGATTAAACTACAGCAATAAAAAACCCCTTCGCAAAACGAAGGGGTTTTCATACTAACCAACTATTCAATCTACATTGTCATGTAAAAAAGAATTATTTTGCTTCAAAGATGTCTTGTTGTTTTCATCTTCACTTAGCGTAAATCTTGATACATTAGATTCAGAAGAGTGTGGAGTATCTTCCAAAGTAATGTTTCGTCTTTTATAAGCCGGCTCCTTCTCCAAGTCATTAATTCCTCCCGGGCTTTTCATTTTTAAACTCAAAGCTTTCAACTTCAGAATTCGATCTTGAGATCGTCGCAATTGCTCTTCTTCATCAATAGCCTCTCGTTTTTCCGATTCAATGGGTTTCTTAGTGATTAATTTGATCTCCTCCTCTTTAATCTCTTCTTCATCCTGTTCCTCCACTTCATCGTCCAAATTAAAGCGCTTTACCTCAGACGTATTGTCCTGAGACTTGAGCTCTTCCTTTGGACGAATCTCAAACTCAAAACTCTTCTGGCTTTCAGCTGTTTTCAGAACCGGCTCATCAACCTTATTCTCTTCTTCTTTATCCTGACTTTTATCTTCATTTGAAGGTACAGGTTGGGTAATCATGGTAGACACATCTTCGTCTAAACTGACGACCTTCTTCTTTGGTTCTTTAACTACACTGAAACCTGTAGGATCATTAGAACCAAAGCCGGTAGCAATAATGGTCACACTGACCTTGGATCCTAAATTTTCATCGTGTCCATTACCCCAGATAATATCTGCAGTATTACCGGACTCAGCTTGTATGTATTCAGTAATCTCATCAATCTCATCCATGGTTACTTCTTCATCTCCTGAAGTAATATTCAATAAGATGTATCTTGCTCCGGTAATATCATTATCATTCAACAATGGAGAAGCCAGTGCTGTACTTACCGCCTTAGTGGCTCTGTTTTCACCCTCTGCATGTGCAGAACCCATAATGGCTGTTCCACCGTCTTTCATGACGGTTTTAACATCTTCAAAATCTACATTGATATAACCGGCAACAGTTATGATTTCGGCAATACCTTTCGCTGCAACGGTCAAGATATCATCGGCTTTAGAAAAAGCTTCTGAGATTTTCAGGTTACCGTGCATTTCCCTCAACTTATCATTACAGATAACAAGTAAAGTATCTACATTAGATCTTAATTCTTCTAGACCATCATCAGCTTGTAACTTTCTTCTCCTTCCTTCAAATGTAAATGGGATGGTCACTATACCTACAGTCAGTATACCCATCTCTCTGGCAGTCTGAGCTATGATTGGAGCCGCACCTGTTCCGGTTCCACCACCCATTCCTGCTGTGATAAAAACCATTTGAGTATTCTTCTCAAAAATTTCCTTCAGTTCATCCACATTTTCGATAGCAGCATTTTTACCAACTTCAGGATTTGAACCGGCACCCCTACCTTCAGTCAAAGTAGACCCTAGCTGTATCTTATTTGGAATCGGACTCTGGTCTAGAGCTTGTTGATCCGTATTACAGATGATAAAATCAACTCCTGTGATACCCTGATTATACATGTGGTTTACAGCATTGCTTCCACCTCCACCAACACCTATCACTTTGATGATTGAGGACTGATCTTTTGGTAAATCAAATTTCATAATGCGGTATTTTAAATTATATTTCGTCTTCTTCAAAAAATTGCTTTCCTCTCTTCAGAATCGTCTGTAACAGCCCATCTTTGGTTTTTTCACCTTGTCTCACCTTAATGGCTTCTGTATCTTCTTCTGAAACTCTTCCCTTTTGTTTATCTAACTTTTCAAATCCTTTCAAGATTAAACCTACACCTGTAGCATACATAGGGCTGGTAATCTCTTCAGCATTTCCATTCGCTAAATATTCGTTTGGATAACCTATTCTCGTATCCATTCCAGTCACATATTCAAACAATTGACCTATATGCTTCATCTGTGAACCTCCTCCGGTAATCACCATTCCGGCAATCAGTTTATTTTCATAACCAGAGTTCTTTATTTCATAATAGATATGCTCTATAATCTCTTCTAATCTCGCTTGAATAATGTGAGCCAGATTCTTAATGGAAATCTCCTTCGGCTCTCTACCTCTTAGACCGGGAATCGACACAATTTCATTCTCCTGACTTTCATTTGCCAGTGCCGAACCAAACTTTACTTTGAGCAACTCTGCCTGATTTTTGATGATGGAGCAGCCTTCTTTTATGTCTTCAGTAATGACATTACCGCCAAAAGGAATTACAGCTGTGTGTCTTATGATGCCATCCTGAAAAATAGCAACATCGGTTGTACCACCACCTATATCTACTAATACAACTCCAGCCTCTTTCTCTTCTTCGCTCAATACTGCTGCTGAAGATGCAATCGGTTCTAAGATCACATCCTGAACATCTAAATCAGCTTTGTGGACACATTTGTTAATGTTTTTTGCTGCTGCAACCTGACCTGTAATAATGTGAAAATTAGCCTCTAAACGTATGCCACTCATGCCAACAGGATCTTTTATCCCCTGCTCATTATCAACAATAAATTCCTGAGGAAGTACGTCTATGATTTCTTCACCCGGTAAGGTCACCAGCTTAAACATATCATTAATCAGCAGATCAATGTCGTTTTGGGAGATTTCATCATCCAGATTATTTCTAACGCGGATACCTCTATGCTGTAAACTCTTGATGTGTTGGCCTGCAATACCCACATTCACAATGCGTATGTCTACACCTGATTTGCTTTCAGCTTCTGCTACAGCATCCTTTATGGACTGAACTGTTTTCTCAATATTAGCAACAACTCCTCTGGTTACACCTAAAGATTCAGACTTCCCCATACCCAGTATCTCTAGCTTACCATGGTCATTTTTTCGACCAACCATAGCGACAATTTTGGTTGTCCCAATATCTAAGCCTACTACTATGTCTGAGTTAGATTCCATTTTTCTATCTTTTAGTGCACACTACTTGGCCTTCATACTTTAAGTTGACCACACTGTATTCGTTCCAACCCGTCTTACTTAAACCCTTGAAATAAAAGACCTTTAGCTTTTCGAATTTTTGGCGAATTGATGCAGCATCTCCAAATACAATTCTATGATTTCCTACTCTCGGTATCAATTCAATCTCAGAATCTTTATTAACATATAACTGTTCAATCTGAGCATTCCAGAAGCGGTCTTTGCGGATAAATTCTGCAAACGAAAACAAATCGTCTAAAAGGGTAGTTGAAGCTAAACTATCTTGCAAATGGTTTAGTTCATAGCTCACTATATCGGCAAAACTATGCTTGATGTTTCCACTGGCAATCAGCACTCTAGAAGTGTAACTGGGAGAAGGAGGCATTGCTTTGCCGGTGCTATCAATGTAATAGCTCTCTCCATCAATATTAAATATTCGGATAATGGGTGTCCTTTGCTGCACATCAATGACTAACTTTCCATCAATTGTTTTATACACTTCAGTATTCTGAACAGCAGAATGGTTGTTTAGCTTATGTTCTAAGTGATTAGCATCTATCTTAGCTATCGGACGACCAACTACAGTATCCATCTCATGATAGACCATGGCATAAATGTCTTCTTCCTCAATAAAGAAATTACCATTGGAGCGATCTATAGCAATTTCAATTTGCTGACACACCACATCATTCTGAGACACATTGGCAAAGGCCAATAAGGCAAGAAGTGCAACTACTGCAAGGCCATTGAGAACATATTTTAACCATTTTCTCACCGCTCGTAATGATTAATTAAAGGTTCAACCATCTGATCAATATTACCTGCACCAATCGTAAGTAACACCTCAACTTCTCGTTCTTTTAGAATATTGATTAAGTGTGCAGCCTGACAAACGGGTACATTTTCCTTGTGTGTCTTCTTGGCTAACCAAAGACTGGTAATGCCCTCAATGGGCTCTTCTCTGGCCGGATATAACTCAAGTAAAATCAACTCATCAAATTGGGCCAATTCTTTAGCAAACTCATCACCAAAGTCCCTTGTTCTGCTGTACAAATGAGGTTGAAAAATCGCTGTTATCTTTTTTTTAGGAAAAAGTTCTCTAACAGATTCATGTAAAGCTTTAATCTCTGAAGGATGATGCGCATAATCATCTATATAGACAAAATCATTGCGTTGTATGTGCACATCAAACCGACGTTTAACACCATGAAATTCACTCATTAACGAAGCAATGACATCTGAAGAAACTCCATTCCTCAAACTCAGATAAATTGCTGCTACGGCATTTTCAATATTATGTAAGCCAGGAAGGCCGCACCGAATGTTTTTGATGGTCACTTCAGCTGAATTATAGTCAAAAACAAAGCACCCTTCTTCTACGCTCACATTAGAAGCATAAACATCTGCTCTATCCTTCAGATGATAGGTCACTTTCTCCACCTTGTTCTCAGGTTTCAATCGGCTGAGTACATCCGGTTTTGAAATCACCACACCATTTTCCTGAACACGATCAATAAGCTGAGCATAGGTCTTATGTAGATCTTCTTCATCTTCATAAACATCCAAATGATCAACATCTATTGATGTTATCACCAAATCTTTGGGCGATAGATGAAGAAAAGAACGGTCAAATTCATCTGCTTCCGTAACCACCAATTGCGCTTCAGAATCCAATACTAAATTGGTACCAAAATCCCGACTAATGCCTCCTAAAAATGCATTAACCCTTACTCCACCTTTGTGCATTAAATAGGCCAACATGGATGACACAGTTGTCTTACCATGAGTGCCTGCAACCGCTATCGTAGGCAAATCTCGACTGATTCGACCTAAGACTTCCGCCCTTTTTAAACATTCAAACTCATGCTCTCTAAAGTAAGTTAGTATGGGACTACTTTCCGGAATAGCAGGCGTATATACCACCAAGGTATTGTTCTTATCTCTATAAGGAAAGGGAACTGTATCCGCCTCGTCGACATAAGTAATCGAAATGCCCTCACTTTGCAAGCGTTTGGTCAGATCACTTATTGTTCGATCGTATCCTGCCACTTGTTTTCCAGAGCGATTGAAATACCTTGCCAAAGCACTCATCCCAATGCCACCAACACCAACAAAATATACATGAGACCGATTCATTAATTCTCCGCTTTTTGATCAATAAGTTTTATCACTTCATTTGCAATTAACTCTGCAGCATCCTTAAAACCAAGAGGTTCCATATTTTTACTGAGCTTCTCCAAATGCTCTTCATCATTGATTAATTCTTGTACCTGTTGACCAAGTTGAGACCTGACTTCTGTATCCTTGCATAGCACTGCGGCATTGTGCGTGACCAATGCCATGGCATTTTTTGTCTGATGATCTTCTGCCGCACTTGGCAAAGGCACCAAAATAGAAGGCTTTTTTACCAAACATAACTCTGAAACTGCAATGGCTCCTGCTCTTGACACTACCAAATTGGATACAGCATAAGCCAGATCCATACGTTTGATAAACGCATGTACTTTCAACCATTTTTCTTCTCCTTTTGCTGATTCAAGTGCCCTTTCATGAAAGAGTTTTCCGGTTTGCCAAATCACTTGAATATTCAATCTTTTCAACAAAGGAATCGCATTCTCTATGGCTTCGTTAATTGACCATGCCCCAAGACTTCCACCAACAACCAATACCGTTTTCTTATCACCTTCTAAATCAAAAAACTCTAACCCTCGCTCTTTTTTCCCATCAAGCTTAACCACTTCACCCCTTACCGGATTTCCTGTTAAAACAATCTTATCTGAAGGGAAAAAAGCCTCCATACCGTCATAAGCTACACAAATGCAACCCGCTTTTTTCCCAAGCAATTTATTTGTCAGTCCGGCATATGAATTCTGCTCCTGAATCAAAGTAGGAATTTTAGCACCGTTTGCCGCTCTTAGCAATGGGCCACTTGCATAACCACCAACACCAATAGCTATATCCGGTTTGAAATCTTTGATGATCTTCTTAGCCATCTTTGCACTTTTCAAAAGCATGAATGGAAATTTCAAGTTCTTAAGCGTCAAGCGCCTTTGCAGACCCATAATTGGAAGCCCTACTATTTCATAACCAGCCTCCGGCACCTTTTCCATTTCCATTCTTCCTTTAGCACCCACAAAAAGGAATTGTGCATCCGGCCTTAGTTTTTTCAGTGCATTAGCTATAGAAATTGCCGGAAAAATATGTCCTCCGGTACCACCTCCGCTAATGATGATTTTTAATTTAGACTGACTCATCTTGACTGACATTTAACTGTGTTTGCCTACTTACACTCAAGATAATTCCAATGGCAAGGCAGGTAAACCAAATAGAGGTTCCACCCATACTAACCATTGGCAAGGGCTGCCCTGTAACCGGGAATAAGTTAACAGCAACAGCCATGTTAATCATGCCTTGAAAAACCAAACTAAAACTCAAGCCAATAGCCAATAATGCCCCAAAGGTTTGAGGCGCTGACTTGGCAATCAAAATACCCCGGTACAGCAATATCAAGTAGAGTAGTAAGATAATTGCTCCTCCAATTATGCCATACTCTTCAACAACAATTGCAAAGATGAAATCCGAGTAAGGATGAGGCAAAAAGTTTCTTTGCGTACTTCCTCCTGGTCCTTTACCAATTATACCTCCTGTCGCAATAGCCACCTTCGACTGTTCCACCTGATAGTTTCCTTCAGAATCTCCTTCAATAAAATTTTCTACTCTATTCTTCCAAGTTCCTACACGACCTGTATTGTCGGAATTTAAAACAACCGCTAAAAAAATTCCGAAACACACCACGCCAATGCTTACCAAGGAGATGATATAGGCAAAGTTTATTCGACCAATGAACATAATGACCAAAGAAGTCATAAACAGCATTGCCGCAGTAGAAAAGTTGGCGGGCAAAATCAAACCGCAAACAATCAAAACGGGAACCATAATTGGCACAAATGCCTGATTAAAGTCCTTTATGTTCTCCTGCCTCTTAGAAAGTGTTCTGGCCAGGAACATAATGAGCGCCAATTTGGCCAAGTCAGAAGTTTGAAAAGTCTGATTGATGACCGGAATAACCAGCCACCGACTTGCTTCATTAATACTTTGTCCTGTTAAAAGAGTAACGCCCAATAATGGAATAGCTAAAATCAAAGCAATCTGAGAGATTCTTGAGTAATATCTATAATTGACTTTATGAGCAAAATACATCAGAAAGAAACCAACAGCCAATATAATGCTGTGTTTAAACAGAAAAAACTCCGTATTTCCACCTTGATACTTATAGGCCAAGGTTACAATAGAGCTATAAACCACCAATATGGAGCAAATGGCCAGAAGAAGAACAACTGCCCAGATGACCCGATCGCCTTTGATGTATTTGTCAATAAATTGCATTACAATGCTCTTACCGCCCGCTTAAATTGATGTCCCCGATCTTCATAATTCTCAAACAAATCGAAACTTGCACTTGCAGGAGATAAAAGAACCGCATCGCCTTTCTGACCAATCTCATAAGCTTTCCTAACCGCCTCATCAGCTGAAGTCGTCTCCTCTATCAACTGAATATGGTCTTTGAATGCAGCTATAATTTTAGAGTTATCCAAACCAAGACAAATGATGGCTTTCACTTTGTCTTTAACCAGTGCCATTAACTCTGAATAATCATTGCCTTTATCAACACCCCCTACAATCCATATTGTAGGTTTTGTTAAGCTCTCTAATGCATACCAGGTCGAGTTAATATTGGTCGCTTTTGAATCGTTAATGAATTCAATACCATGAATGGTCGCAACTGTTTCTAACCTGTGTTCTACATTTTGAAAATCAGAAAGACTCTCTCTGATTAACTCTTTTCTTAAATCTAAAATACGACCGGCAATTCCCGATGCCATCGTATTGTACAAATTGTGGTTGCCTTTTAAGGCCAAATCGTGTATAGACATATCTAAACGGCTGTTATTTAAGTGAATAATTAATTGTTCATTATTTAAGTATGCTCCTTCCGGAACTTGTTTTTTAATACTAAAAGGGAGATGTTTTGCAGGACAAGGGTTTCTATCGATTGCAGCTAAAACAGATGCATCATCTATGCAATAGATGAAGTAAACATGCTCATCTGCATTTCTTACAATACGCATCTTTGCATCGGCATAGCGCTCAAAGCTTTCTCCATATCGATCCAGATGATCCGGTGTAATGTTCAAGAGTATGGCGATATCCAGTTGAAATGCATAAACGCCATCAAGCTGAAAACTGCTCAACTCCAACACATACCAGTCTACTTCCTGAGTAGCCACCTGCTCGGCAAAGCTCTTCCCCACATTACCTGCCAAACCAACCTTTACTCCACATCGCTTAAGAACATGGTAGATCATCAAACTTGTTGTTGTCTTACCATTACTACCAGTCACCCCTATGGTTTTTGCCTTGCAATAGCGACCTGCAAACTCAATCTCAGAGATCACCGAAATGCCCTTCTTATTTGCCTTTTTTATAATCGGCACTTCATCCGGAATTCCGGGGCTTTTAATGATCTCCCTGACAGAAAGAATGCGCTCCTCGTCATGGGTCTTTTCCTCCCATTCTATTTCATGTTTTAAAAGAACTGCTTTGTACTTTTCTTTTATTTCGCCCTTATCGGACACGAAGGGTACAAATCCTTCTTTTTTTGCCAAGATTGCCGCTCCTACGCCACTTTCTCCTGCACCGAGTATGGCAATCTCTTTCTCCATCTACCTCAACTTCAGCGTTACAATCGACAACACGGCCAACATCACACCTACAATCCAAAACCGACTAACGATCTTCGCTTCATGGAATCCCTTTTTCTGGTAGTGATGATGTAAGGGAGCCATTAGAAAAATGCGTCGACCTTCGCCAAACTTCTTTTTGGTGTATTTGAAATAAGCAACCTGCATCATCACGGAGATATTTTCAATCAGAAATACCCCGCAGAAGACAGGAATCAATAATTCTTTGCGAATGGCTAATGCGAACACCGCTATAATTCCTCCCAAGGCTAGACTACCTGTATCTCCCATAAATACTTGAGCCGGATATGAATTGTACCATAGAAAACCTACACAGGCTCCAACAAAAGCGGCGATGTATACCACCAACTCACCTGAATCAGGGATATACATAATGTTGAGATAATCTGAAAATATCGTGTTACCGGAAACGTAAGCGAATACAGCTAATGTGACTCCAATGATCGCTGAAGTTCCGGTTGCCAAACCATCGAGACCATCAGTCATGTTGGCTCCATTGGAAACGGCAGTAATGATAAAAATGACGACTGGAATAAAAATCAACCATGCCCAATCCATGGCGTTATCACAACACCAATTAATCAACACGCCATAATCAAACTCATTATTCTTTAGAAAAGGAATGGTCGTTACCATAGACTTACTTTCTTCCCAATGGTAATTCTTCTCGCTTTCCGCATCTACAGCAATCCCGGCTTCGACTACCTGACTATCATTTACTTTTTCTTTTACAAGGACATCATCGTTAAAGTAAAGTATCGACCCCACCAAAATGCCCACAAATACTTGTCCGGCTATTTTAAATTTTCCGGCTAAGCCTTTCTTGTTCTTTTTAAACACCTTGATGTAATCATCTATAAAACCTATTGCGCCGAGAAGCACAGTAGAAAGGAGCATCAGAATAATGTAGATGTTTTCAAGCTTGGCAAAGAGCAAAGTGGGGATAAGTATAGATGCAAGAATGATCAATCCACCCATGGTTGGTGTTCCTTGTTTTTCTTTCTGCCCTTCAAGACCTAAATCCCTGACCGTTTCTCCTACTTGTTGTCGATGCAGCAAATTGATAATGCGTTTCCCAAACACCATTGAGATCAAAAGCGAAACAATAATGGAAGCTGCAGCCCTAAAGGTGATGTATTGAAACACCCCTGCACCGGGAACATCCAATTCGTTTAAATACTGAAATAAGTAATACAACATTTTATACTTCCTTAATTAATAATTCGTTAAATGCATTTTCCAATTCTTCCACATCATCAAAATGATGTCGTTCCCCATTAATTTCTTGGTAGGTTTCATGGCCTTTGCCTGCAACAAGCAGAATATCTTTTTCTTGCGATAAACTGACTGCTGTTCGTATTGCTTCCCGCCTATTTGAAATTGAAAGCACCCGTGCTCTATACTCAGACCCAACACCGGCTTGCATGTCTTTTAATATTTCATTAGGGTCTTCCGTTCGCGGATTATCGGAGGTTAAAATAACCCGATCACTTAATTGACAAGCTATTTTGGCCATGATCGGCCGTTTGGTTTTATCACGATCACCACCACAACCTACGATGGTAATCACCGCTTCATTTCCTGTTCTGATGCCCTTGATCGTATTCAACACATTCTCCAAAGCATCTGGAGTATGGGCATAATCCACTACCCCAATGCGCCCTAAGTGTTTCAAATGTTGAAATCGCCCAGCAACTGAGCGAAGTGTACTAAGGGCTGTTAAAACCTGAATGGAGTCTTCGCCTAAGAGATGAGCGACTCCGTAAACCGCAGTCAAATTATAAGCGTTAAACTTTCCGACAAAGGCCGTCCACAACTCATGCCCGTCTAATTTTAAAGACAAGCCGTCAAAACTGTTCTCAACAATCTTTGTCTTGTAATCAGCCTCTGTCCTTAATGCATAAAACACTTTTTTCGCCTCAGTCTCCTGAAGCATGACTTGCCCATTCTTATCGTCCCTATTGGAGAGCGCAAAAGCCGTCTTAGGCAACAAATTAAAAAAGGCTCTTTTGGCATTTAGGTAGGCATCAAAAGTCTTGTGATAATCCAAGTGATCATGGGTAATGTTGGTAAAAACTCCTCCGCTAAATGTCAAACCGCTTACCCGATGCTGAACAACGGCATGGGAACTGACCTCCATAAAACAGTGAGTACAGCCTCCATCAAGCATTTGCTGCAACAAAGCGTTGATTGCTATCGCATCAGGAGTCGTGTGCGTAGATGGAATTTCGGCATCACCTATTTTATTGACAACGGTTGACAACAATCCGGCGACATGACCTAACTTTAAAAACAACTGATGCAATAAAGTAACGGTTGTTGTTTTCCCATTGGTTCCCGTTACACCTACCAACTTCAATTTTGAAGAGGGGTGATCATAGAAGTTGGCAGCCATAAGCCCCATTACCTCAGCAGAAGACTGTACCTTAACGTAGGTCACACCATCTTTCAATTCTTTTGGCACCTCTTCAAGAACAATCACTTTTGCACCCGCTTTAATGACCTGATCAATAAACTCATGGCCATCACGTTGTGTTCCTTTATTGGCAAAAAAGCAGTCGCCCTCTTCTACTTTTCTAGAATCAAACTTCAGAGAAGTAATTACCTGGTCTTCTGAACCATGCAGCTCAAGCACCTCGACTCCTTTTAATGTATCTGCTAGGTTCCTACTCATGACAGTTCAATATTTATTTCAGAACCATGCACCACTCTACTTCCGGCAGTAATTGATTGATTTTTAACCATCCCACTTCCTGAAAAACGAACCCTTAAACCTTGGTTCTCCAATAAGAATATGGCATCCCGAAGCCCCATACCTACTACATTGGGAACAAGATTTTCTTTAATGGCTCTAGGCGCTATTTCTACCGACTGTTTTTTTGTTGAGGTAACGATCCAATTTGCATCCTGGGCTTTACTTTCAAAAGGAATATTGAGCTGGGTAAAAACGGTTTCAATGTCTCTCTTCTTGCCATGCTTAGAATAAGGAATAGGAGAATAAGCCGTGTATGTCTGCTCTTTTAAAGGTTCATGCATTTTAAGGCTATTGGCGTAAACCTTATCGGCTACTTCTTTAAAAATAGGGCCGGCAACGAGATTACCATAATAAACGTTTCGGCTTGGCGCATTAATGACAACTATGCAACTGTATTGGGGATTATCAGCGGGGAAGTACCCCACAAAAGAAGCCTGATGACTTACTTTAGACTGATAACTATAACCATAGTTTTTATTGGCAATCTGGGCTGTTCCCGTCTTTCCGGCAATGCCGTAATTGGCATTGCGAAGATTGGATGCCGTTCCATTTTCAACCACACCTTCAAGTGCTTTTTTGACTTTATCAATTGTTGATTGAGAGCACACTTTCGGATTAATCACCTCTGTTTTTACCTCCTTTACAACATCCCTCCCCTTTGTGATCTTTTCCACGAATTTGGGCTTTACCATTTTTCCATTATTCGCAATGGCATTGTAAAAGGTTAAAATTTGAAGTGGTGTTTGCTGCAACTCATAACCATGAGCCATCCATGCCAAAGAAATCCCGGACCAGGAATCATCTTTTACATCTTTTATATACGGCTTTCCCTCTCCGGCAATCTCGATCCCCAAAGGCATCTTGAGGTTCATTTCCGCAAGGCGATCAATAAACTTTTGCGGTTGCTGCCCATAGGAACGCATGATAATTTCAGCCATACCGATATTCGATGAGACTTCTAAAACCCGCTGCACCGTAATCTTACCCCAACCTCCATCATCATGATTGGAATCAAACATCGTACGATCGTAATATTCTTTTGAACCATCACCACAATCGATCATGTCATCCATATCCACATAACCGTCTTCTAAAGCCGCAATTAAAGCGGGCAGCTTAAAAGTTGAACCGGGCTCAGTACTCTCTCCTATTGCATAATTGTATCCTTCATAATACGAACCTGCACTGTGCTTTTTTAAATTGGCAATGGCTTTTATAGAACCGGTTTTTACCTCCATCAAAACCACTGTTCCATGATCTGCCTGATGCTTTTCAAGCTGTTTCAATAAAGCACTTTCGGCCACATCCTGAATATTGACATCAATAGAAGTGTAGATATCCATGCCATCTTCCGGCTCAATCTCATTCTCATCATTTACCGGCATCCATACTCCGCCTGCTATTTTTTGCATCAAACGTTTGCCATCAACACCTGAAAGAACATCTGAGTAAGCTCCTTCTAAACCTACCGGAGTTACACCCGAACGATCATAACCAATAGTTCTTGCTGCTAATATTTTAAATGGTCGCTCCCTTTTATTTTGCTGCAGGAAGATGAATCCCCCTTTGTACTTCCCTTTTCTGAAAAGCGGAAATCGTTTGATCTTTTTTAACTGAGGAAACTTGACATTTCTTCTGATCAGATGATAACGCGAACCGGACTTTCTTGCCTCGATCAACTCTTGACGATAAGAGGCCACCGATCGGTCTTTGAACAAATGACTCAGGCACCACGACAAAGAATCAATGGCATCGTTAAAAATATCATCAGTAATGGCATCCGCATTAGGATCAAAACGGATTTCATAAATGGGTATTGAGGTAGCAAGCAAACTCCCATCTACAGCGTAGATGTTTCCTCTAACTGCTTCAATGTTTTTATCAACACGCGTCAAGCTTTGAACCTTCTGCTTCAACTCTTCTCCCTCAACCAACTGAATATAGACCGCCTTGCCTAAAATTGTGAGGCCAAAAAGACATACCACGAAGTAGATAAGATAAATTCTCCAGGCTATATCTTTCTTTATATCAGTCATTTAATATCTCTTCTTTTTCCTTTTTTGTGAGTTCAATTTTATTGGGAGGCGTTGTGAGTTCTTTTAATCCGAAAGGGGCAGTTGCAGCTGCCACCTGCGACTGCTTAGAGATGTACATCAATTCAGACTTGGTTGTAATGTATTCCGAGCGCAGTTCTTTTATTTCATTGCCGGTCTTGGATAGATTTCTAAAAACCTTTTGCGCCTGGTAACCATTGGCGATGTAGCAAACCCCAAGAAAAGTCATGAAAAACACAAAGGGAAGAACCTGCAAAAGACTCTCCCTTGACAAAAAGCTTCCGGTCAGAATCGCTTTCAACCCTGTTTTTGGCTTTGCCACCTTCTCCTCCTTAGTCGTATTTTCTTCTTTATAGCTATTCATTGATTTTTTCCGCTACTCTTAATTTTGCACTTCTCGCCCTATTGTTTTGATTGACTTCCATACCCCCCGGAATAATGGGTTTGCGATTCACCGGCCTTAAGCCTCTCTTAATGTTTCCGAAGAAATCTTTCTCTATTCGCCCTTCTACATTTCCCGATTTGAAATAATTTTTAACCAGTCGGTCTTCTAAAGAGTGATAAGTAATTACAGCCAGGCGTCCACCCTCAGCCAGCACTTCTTCGGCTTGCGATAAAAGATCCTCTATCACCTTCAACTCATCATTGACCTCTATTCGTAATGCCTGAAAAACTTGTGCTAAAAATTTATGCTGATGCTTTTCGGGCACCATTCCGGCTAAAGTTTCTTTTAACTGCGAAGTTTTAGAATACCGCTTTTCAGATCTATAATTCAGTATCTTTTGAACAACCAGCTTCGCATTGCGCAACTCGCCATAAGTTTTAAAAACACGAAGTAAGTCATCAGACGCATAGCTGTTTAATATTTTGGCTGCCGTTAGGTTTCTCGCCTTATCCATACGCATATCCAAAGGGCCATCGAATCGAAAAGAAAAACCTCTTTCCGCCTGATCAAACTGATGAAAAGAAACTCCCAAATCTGCCAAAACCCCATCTACAGGCAATGCAGAATACATGCGCAAATAATTCTTTAAAAAGGAAAAATTTTGCTGAATGAAGACAAAGCGCTTATCCTCGATGGCATTATTTCGAGCGTCAGGATCCTGATCAAAAGCAAACAGGCGCCCCTCTTCGCCCAACTGCTTCAATATCTCTTTTGAATGTCCACCTCCACCAAAAGTGACATCAACATAAGTCCCATTGGCTCGAACAGCTAAACCCTCTACAGACTCTTCCAACAATGCGGGACTATGATACATCATCACCTCCTTGTGTCGTTGAATTACCCATTACCTCTTCCGCCAGATTTGCAAAATCTTCAGGCTCATCCGTCAGCAAGCCTTCATAAGCCGACTTGTCCCAAACTTCCACTCGATCCGAGTAGGCAAACAGCACTACTTCTTTCTCAATTCCACCGTACTCCTGTAACCGTTTAGGCAATAACAACCTGCCTGCACCATCTAAACTCAACTCGGTTGCCCCCCGATAGAAATAACGAATGAAATCTCTGTTCTTTTTTACATAGCGATTGAGCTGATTGACTTCCGAAGAAATTCTATCCCACTCATTTTTAGGATACAAAACCAGGTGCTTTTCAAAACCCCGATTCAACACAAAAGACTCATTGGCCTCAGGATTCAATTGCTTACGCAGACCTGAAGGCACCATTAAGCGCCCCTTTGCATCTAACTTGCAATCAAACTCTCCGATAAAATTTGTCATAAGCCCCTTGTAGCGTGGATTTCAGGATTTAGAATGTAAAAATATAAAATAATTTACCACTTTCTCCCACTTTCTCCCACATTGTTGAAAACTTTGAGATTTAGTAATTGGTTTTCACACTATTCAAAAAGAGAACCTTCTGCTAATTAATCATTTACAAAAAGTGGGAAAAAACTAATTCCATGGACACTTAACAATTCACAATCAAAAGCTGATAAGATTTTAGAGGGCACCGAGAGGTTAATAGGATTTCTTTATTTTTGGTTTATGAGTCATGAACAATTTGTAAAAGAGGAAGGAAAATTCAAGTATCTCGAAAAAGGAGAAGGACATACAATTGTGCTACTTCACGGGCTTTTTGGCGCATTGAGCAATTTTGCAGATGTGATTGATGAGTTTTCAAAAAACTATAGAATCATTGTGCCTCTAATGCCCTTATTTGAATTGCCGCTTATAAAGACAAGCGTGGGAAGCCTGGCCAAACACATTAAGGAATTCATTGTCTACAAAAAACTGGAGAACGTGACTCTGCTAGGCAACTCTCTTGGCGGGCATGTGGCACTGGTTTGCGCCTTAGACATTCCTGACAAAGTGCACTCCATGGTACTTACCGGTAGTTCCGGCTTATATGAAAATGCCTTTGGTGGCTCTTTTCCAAGAAGAGAAGACAAAGCGTATTTAAAATCAAAAATAGAAGTGACATTTTATGACCCTGCTGTGGCCACCGATGAATTGGTTGATGAGGTCTTTAACATTGTCAACGACAGAAACAAGTTGATTCGAATATTGGCTCTAGCCAAATCTGCCATTCGTCATAACATGGGCAAAGATTTGGAAAAATTCAATTTACCGGCCTGTTTGATCTGGGGAAAAAATGACAACATCACACCCCCGGATGTTGCAGAAGAGTTTCACAAACATTTGCCCGATTCAGAATTATACTGGATCGATAAATGCGGTCACGCTGCCATGATGGAGCACCCCGCCGAGTTCAATCGCATATTGAACGACTGGCTGAGTCGGAAAATCTAGATTTGATCATGCAGATAAAATCCGCAGAGTTCATCATAAGCAACACGGATGTTAGCAAATGTCCCGCCCCAAACAAGCCCGAATATGCTTTCATTGGTCGATCTAATGTTGGCAAGTCTTCGCTCATTAACATGTTGACCTCAAGAAAGAGTTTGGCCAAAACTTCTTCTACTCCGGGCAAAACACAATTGATCAATCATTTCCTTATTAATGAGGAATGGTATCTGGTCGATTTACCGGGTTACGGTTATGCCAAATCGTCTAAGAAGAACCGGGAGCAATGGGATCAGTTTATTCGCCAATATCTCAACAATCGCAGCAACCTGCTTTACACTTTTGTCTTACTGGACTCCAGATTGGCTCCTCAAAAAATTGATCTGGCATTTATGGAAATGCTTGGCATCAAGCAAATTCCTTTTGTGATGGTCTTTACGAAAATCGATAAACTTTCCAGTTCCGCATTACAGAAAAACCTAGCCAGCTATCGAAAAGAAATGCTCAAAGTTTGGGAAGCGCTTCCACCAATCGTTAAGACTTCTTCGGCCAATCAATATGGCAAGGACGAACTTCTAAAAATCATACAGGAAACGAATCAAGCGTTTAGTTTTGAGGCCTGATCAATTCGTGATCGTAAGCGTACTTGACCAAACCGACACTATTTTTACAGCCCGTTTTACTCAATAAATTTCTGCGATGTGTTTCTGCGGTATGCACCGAAATGGAAAGACGATCGGCAATCTCCTGCGAATTGAGTTCTTCGCAAACCAATTTCAAGATGTCTTTTTCTCGCGGCGTCAATTGAACGTGGTTGGGATCATTTTTCTCACGGTTACTCTTTATCAGTTCCGCTTCGGCTTCCTTCGCAAAATAGCGTTGCCCCTGCATCACTTCTTCTATGGCCTGAGCCACCTCTTCATCATTGCTGGTTTTGAGTAAATAGCCATTCACATTTGCAGAATCAGCTTCCAGGATTTTAGCCCCGCTCAAATGCATGCTTAAGATGATGACTTTGACCTCAGGTTTTAATTCAAAAATCTTTGGTGTGGCACTTATTCCATCCATACCGGGCATGTCTATGTCCAATAAAATGACATCTACCTCCAAGTGTTTTAAGTACTTTAAAAGTTCTATTGCCGAAGCATAGCGCTCCACAACCTGAATATTTTCTTTGGCCGCTAACATTACGGCCAAACCTTGCCTGAATAAATGATGGTCATCTACTATGGCTACCTTAATCATGCCTTTTTTTGAATTTCAATTATAAAAATAGAACCTCTTCCAATTGCTGCATCAATGTGCAAAACTCCATTGATCTTCTCTACTCTTTTTCTAATGTTTTGCATGCCGATGCCACCTTGCATTTTTGAACTGTCGAAGCCCACTCCATTGTCTTCAAAGATCAAATTAAATGTGTTGCCGTCAAAATTTGTTTGCACACTTATTTCTGTGGCCTGAGCATGTTTTATGGTATTGGTCAACAGCTCCTGAATGATTCGATACAACTCGATTCCAACAGATTGTCCTAAAGATGCAATATCAGGGTGAAGAACAACGTGAAACATCAATTCTCCTGATTGCTCTATGGTTTTAAACAATTGCTGAATGGCTTCGTTTAAACCGTACTTGTCCAATAAACCACTGGATAAATTATGTGAAATGTTTCTCACCTCAGCTACGGCCTCATCTAATATTTCCAGATCTTCCTGATCGACTTTATTGCCCTGTTTTCTTAAAGCCATTTTCAGCGCAGCCAATGTTCCTCCCAATCGATCATGTAAATCCTGCGCCACACGCTCCCGCTCTTTTTCCTGCCCTTTTAACATAGCCGACAAGGTTTTGGCTTCCTGACTGGCCATCAACTCATCAAATTTATTGTCTTTAATCTCCAGCTCCATGGCAGCAATTTTATTGCGATGCCGATAGTTTCGGATGACAATTATGCCCATTATGGTCAATATCGCGAAAACAGAACCCACTAACCACATTAAACGCTCTTTGGCTTCATTTTGAGCCTTTAATCGCTCCCGTTTTTCATTGCTAAGAGCCAACGCCGCATCCTTTTCTTTGACTTGGTATTTGGCTTCCATCTCCTGTATGTTTTGCTCAGTTGTCATAGTTTGCACAGAATCACTGAAATAAGCAAATTCTAATAGATAATTTAATGCACTATCTTTTTGCCCCGTTAATGTAAAATATTGCGCAAAATGATATCTCAAATCTTGCTTAGTTTCTAAAGAAGAAGAAACTTCAGCAAAAGAATCGGCTTTCTGAAGATATTCATACACCCCATCTAAATCTCTAGCCTCTAACTTAGTTGCAGCAATTCGAAGATAATCCCATGAAATTGATTCATTATTGCCTAATTCAATATCAATTTGTAAAGCAGAATCCAACAATACAAGCGCTTTCTCGTATTCCTTGGTATAACTTAACACAAGAGCATAACTTGATAATAAAATACCGAGATTAGACAAATATTCTGCTTTTGGTTTTTTTGAATTCTCTATACATTCAAACCCTATATCAAAATAATGATAGGCAGAATCATTCTGATCAGTTTCATAAAAAACCAAACCCAATGTATTATAGCAAGGCACCAACTCTGCTGAATCAGATCCATAAGACGAATACATGGAAAGCCCTCTTTTTACATAAAAAATACTTTTATCTAAGGCCTCTGTATAATAGTAAATGTTACCCAACATTTGATAACATCTTGCCATCTCAACTGAGTCTTTGAATTCTGTTCTTATTGCTAGAGATTTCAACTCATACTCTAATGCTCCCTCATAATTACCTTGAGAAAACAATAAACTAGACTTTACAGAATATATATCGGCTAAAACTAAAGAATCAATGGACTTATCCAATTCTTCAAAAATGGCATCAACAACTTGATTTGCACTATCAATATTGACAGAAACTAATTTCTTCGCAATTAACCGTAAGCTATCAAGCTCTTGAGATTTACTTGCTGGGTGAACATTTAAAACGTTCGCCAAAATGAAAAAAAGCCCAAATACACATTTGAGCTTTGAGCGTTTATGCATTAAATACAGTTATCAAAAAAACATCATTATTATTCATCATAATTACAATGCGAAACAAAAATTACTATTTGGTTACCTTACCTTTAGGTTTTTTATCAGATACCTTGATTGTTGAGCTGGTTGTGCACCATGCCACCACAATAAAATTGCAGGGCTCCCCTTCATAATCCGTATATTCAAAAGGAGAATTTTCGTCATTGACAGTACATACGTCACTCGATCCTCCTGAACAAATATCAACGACTAAGGCATAATCAACCCCATCAGTCATGAGATCTTTAATCGGCAACGGCAAGTCGCTATCTTCTTTTTCATATCCTATAACAGATTCTGTTATCCAGCAACCGTCACAATCAACAGTGCAATTGACTTTACCACTTGATGGTTCTGCTTCAGGAAAACTTACATTCCAACTCATAATTCTTATTTTTTAGATTAGTACTCAATAATAACAAATTCCTTTCTTGATTCACAATGATTTAAGTCTAAATATCTGTGAAAGTCAAATAAAACACGTTTTCATGTCTGAAAAGACAAAATCGAATTCACCAAAGGCATCTCGTCAGATCGAATCTGTTCTGAATCGACCCGTATTTGCCTGAACTTATGGTTACTTTTGCAGGCCTAATTTCGAGTCAAACATGGATTATAACTTCTCTGAAATAGAAAATAAGTGGCAAAACTATTGGAAAGACCACAATACCTACAAAAGCAAAGAGATTGAGGGCAAAGAACCTTTTTATGTTCTCGACATGTTCCCATACCCTTCCGGAGCAGGACTGCACGTTGGTCACCCTTTGGGTTATATTGCCTCTGATATTGTCGCGCGTTTCAAAAGACATTGCGGTTATAATGTCTTACACCCCATGGGCTATGATTCATTTGGCCTACCTGCGGAGCAATATGCCATACAAACCGGACAACATCCGAGAATAACCACTGAAGAGAACATTGCTACTTATCGTCGACAACTGGATCTGATCGGCTTTTCATTTGACTGGGACAGAGAAGTAAGAACCAGCCAACCGGAGTATTACAAATGGACGCAATGGATCTTTATCCAATTGTTTAACTCATGGTACAATACTCAAACTGATCGTGCTGAAGACATTTCTAAGCTGATTCAGCATTTTGAAGTAAAAGGCACGGAGAGTTTAAGCGCTCATGGTGATTGTAATGAGCAGTTTAATGCCGAAGAGTGGAAAGGTTTTTCTGAGCAACAAAAAGCAGACATCTTAATGCAATTTCGCCTGGCTTTTATTTCGGACTCATTTGTGAATTGGTGTCCGGCTTTAGGCACGGTGCTGGCAAATGATGAAATCAAAGATGGAGTCTCAGAACGCGGTGGACATCCTGTAGAACGCAAGAAGATGAAACAATGGACCATGCGCATTACAGCTTATGCACAGCGTCTTTTGGATGGTTTGGAGACAATAGACTGGTCTGATTCATTGAAAGAAATTCAGCGCAACTGGATCGGTAGATCTCAGGGAGCTTCTATCCGCTTCAAGGTTAAAGGAACAGAGGAGGAGATTGAAGTTTTTACTACACGGCCGGATACCGTCTTCGGGGCTTCATTTATGGTTTTAGCACCGGAGCATGATTTGGTTAAACAAATTACAACTGAGCAGCAAAGCAAAGAAGTTGAAGCTTATCAGGCTTATGCTGCAGGCCGCTCCGAAAGAGAACGCATGACAGAGGTTAAAAAAGTGAGTGGCGCGTTTACCGGAGCTCATGTCATTCATCCGTTTACCAGCGAAGAAATTCCGGTGTGGATCGGTGACTACGTTTTGGCCGGATACGGAACAGGCGCAGTCATGGCTGTACCTTCAGGTGATCAGAGAGATTGGGATTTTGCAAGGCATTTTGACTTGAATATTCCTCCAGTGATTGAGGGTCAGAATGTGGATGAGGGTGCAGATGATCGTAAAGACGGTGTTTTGTGCAATTCCGATTTTTTAGATGGACTCCGGGTTAATGAAGCCATACAATTAGCGATTAAAAAACTGGAAGAACGAGAAATTGGAGAAGGCAAAACCAATTATAAAATGCGCGATGCTGTTTTCAGTCGACAACGGTATTGGGGAGAACCCATTCCGATCTATTTTGAAGAAGGCATTGCCAAAGCTGTTCCGGAGACAGAATTACCACTAACATTGCCAGAGGTAGACAAATATTTGCCAACAGAAGATGGTGATCCACCATTGGCCAGAGCAACAAACTGGCAGTACGGAGGGCATCCTTTGGAGACATCTACCATGCCGGGATGGGCCGGTAGCTCGTGGTATTTATTCAGGTACATGAGTCCGGATACGGATGCTGCTTTTGCCGATAAAACTGCCTTGGATTATTGGCAAAATGTTGACCTGTATTTGGGAGGCGCCGAACATGCCACCGGGCATTTGTTGTACTCCAGATTCTGGACCAAGTTTTTGTTTGATAGAGGGCACTTAAGTGTAGACGAGCCTTTTAAAAAGCTGATTAACCAAGGGATGATCATTCATCATACAAATACAGCTTTTATTTTAGATATTGATTATGAAATAGATCATCAAACAATAGAAAATCAAGACAAAGCTATTTCACTAGCTTATGTTGCAACAAACTTTACCAATAAGCATCAGATTCTAATTTCTACTGACTTAGTTAACAATTTTGAAATTTCAAATTATGTCAAGAGTAAAATTGAGGATTACAAAATCTTGTTTGAAGAACATCTAAATAATGAGATAAAAACTTCAAAAAGAGTAAAAATCAAAAAAATAACTTTTGAAAAACCAAGAATTGCACCAGTCAATACAAACTATGTTTCGAATGATAATAGACTAATAGTTGACAATTTCTTATCAGTTGCTAAGAAAGAACTTGATCTATACCCCTATCTAATATTTGATAAGGAGTTCATTTGCTTTAGAGAAGATAATGTAAAGATGTCCAAGTCTAAATATAACGTAGTCAACCCCGATGATGTAGTGAAACAGTATGGTGCCGATACGCTTCGTTTGTTTGAGATGTTTTTGGGGCCGCTTGAGCAATCAAAACCTTGGGACACAAGCAGTATTGAAGGAGTGCATCGTTTCTTGAGAAAATTCTGGAAACTCTTTCATGCAGATGGGAATGCTTGGGCAGTTATTGACGAAAAAGCCAATGCCAATGAACTGAAAGTTCTTCATAAAACCATTAAAAAAGTGACTGAAGACATTGAACGCTATTCGTTCAATACAGCAGTAAGCGCTTTTATGATCTGTGTCAATGAACTGAATGATTTGAATTGCAAGAAAAAGGAAATTTTAGAGCCTCTATGCGTTTTGTTAGCCCCTTTTGCTCCTCATGTTGCAGAAGAGTTATGGGAAAAGTTGGGAAATTCTAACTCTATAACTGCGGCTGATTATCCTAAATGCGATGTGTCATTGCTTGTTGAGAGTAGTCATAAATACCCCATTTCTTTTAATGGCAAGGTCAGGTTCACTTTAGAATTTCGTCTTGACATGAGTAAGGAAAGCATTGAGCAGGAAGTCCTGGCACATGATAATGCCAAGAAGTGGCTCGAAGGGAAATCTCCCAAAAAGGTCATTGTTGTACCGAAAAGGATCGTCAATATTGTTGTATAAAAAAAGCCCCTTTGTCTAACAAGGGGGCGATTTCTTTTTTTGATTGGAGTCCAGGTCTCGACAATCAATGTGGATTCTTATTTGCGCTGTAGTTGGAAGAATCCATAGGTGAATTTTGGCGGTTTGGTTATGTAGTGCTTAATTACATGAGTAAATGTAGGTGGGGATTCTCAACAAGTAAATACTCATAAATGAGTATTTTTCATAAAAAACAGAAAATCAGTGCAATTCGTAAAAAAAAGCAGGAAATTTTAATGCTTGGAAACACATAAAATCAAATTAGTTTATCAGATGCATTAGAGTATAATGCATGAGAGTATTACATTTGCTATGATGGAAAACTTTGTTGTTTCAGCCCGTAAATACCGCCCCTCTACATTTGACACCGTAGTTGGGCAGACTGCAATTACCGGCACTTTAAAAAATGCATTAAAGACCAAACATCTGGCTCAGGCATTTTTGTTTTGTGGTCCACGAGGGGTTGGAAAAACAACATGTGCACGTATCCTTGCCAAGACCATCAATTGCTTTAACATTACAGAAGACTACGAGGCCTGTAATACTTGTGATTCATGTACTTCTTTTAACGAAGGGGCATCATTAAACATTTATGAGTTGGATGCAGCATCCAATAATTCTGTTGATGACATTAGAAATCTTGTGGATCAGGTTCGGATTGCTCCTCAACTTGGTAGCCATAAAGTGTATATTATTGACGAGGTACACATGCTTTCCAATGCCGCATTTAATGCCTTTCTAAAAACGTTGGAGGAGCCGCCCGCACATGCTGTATTTATTTTAGCTACGACAGAGAAACATAAAATCATTCCCACCATATTGTCACGTTGTCAAATCTTTGATTTTAAGAAAATCAGCGTGACTGACATTGCAGATCATTTGTCCAATATTGCTTCTAAAGAAGGCATTGATGCTGAAGCCGAAGCCTTACACATAATTGCGGAAAAAGCGGATGGTGCATTGAGGGATGCCTTGTCAATCTTTGATCAACTGGTGAGTTTTGCAGGCAAAGACCTGACATATAAAACGGTCATCGATAATCTGAACATTCTTGATTACGATTATTACTTTCAATCGGTTGACTTTATGCTTGAGGGTAAAATTCATGAGTCACTTTTACTTCTCAATGAGATTCTGAATAATGGTTTCAGTGGTCTGGTTTACATAGGCGGCTTAGCTTCTCATTTAAGAAATCTGCTGGTTTGCAAAGACAAGGTGACACTTGATTTACTGGAAGTTTCCGAGCAAAATAAGGAAAGGTATCAAGCTCAAAGCGAAGCTTGTTCACTCAATTTCCTGATGCAAGCCATTGAGTTGTGTCGATCTTGCGAAAGAGAATACAGAGCAAGTCAGAACCAAAGACTATTGGTAGAACTGAGTCTGATGCAAATGGCTTCCTTGTCTTCCCCAACTCAGGTTCAAGAAAAAAAAAAGCCTGAAATAAAAGCTCCTGACACCTTTTCGAAGCCCGAGAAAAAACCCAAACCAATAGTAGTCAATGAAGAAAAAAAACCAGACGCTCCGGTTTCAGAATCGTCAAAAGTAGGTCAACCCGAAGCCGAAAAAGAAGAACAAAAAGCAGTACCCGGAATAAAGCCGGAAATACCAAAACAGACACAACAACCTCAACTTGGCACTCATCCCATAAGAACAAAAACGAGCGGACTTTCGATTAATGCGCTAACAAAATCGAAAACAACGGATGATGAAGAAACGACACAGGAAGAATTCAGATCGGAATTAAGAACTGATTTTAGTGAAAAAGAATTTGAAACCGCCTGGGACGAACTGATTACTTTTATTGAAGAAAAGGAATTGGCCGGAGGGTCAATCATCAGTGCCGCTTTACGCACACATAAAGCCCGCTTTGATAAAAACTTCAAAATTTTACTGAAAGTCGATAACAAATCACAGGAAGAAGAAATTAATTTTATCAGAACCGAGATTCACAGCTTCTTAAGAAAACGTTTAAAAAACGGAGCCATTGAACTGAACTTGGAGATCGTAAGAGATAAAAAAGAGAAGAAGGCTTATACGGATGAAGAGAAGTTTTACAAACTTGCCGAAGAGCATCCGGTTTTGCTTAAGCTTAAAAAAGAGTTGGATTTAGACTTCTTTTAATCCATTTAGCTGTGTATTAAACCACTCCTAACATTCAAGCCATTAAGCTCGATAATTTGATTACTTTAGGGGCTTACAAAATATTGTTTAACAAATCAGCATTTCATGAAGACTAAAATTCTAAAGCGCTTACAAGCTTTAACGGTAATCTCTATGTTTCTTTTTGTTGCTTGTGGAGACAAGGAATCTCAAGAAGTAAAAGAAGACAACAAAGCGTACAAAACGATTGAAAATGATCCGACAAATACCAGAATTTACACTCTGGATAATGGCTTAAAAGTCTACTTGTCGGTCAATAATGAAGAACCACGAGTTCAAACTTCTATTGCCGTTAGGGCAGGAAGTAAAAATGACCCGAAAGATGCAACAGGACTGGCGCATTATCTTGAGCACATGCTCTTTAAGGGAACCGACAAATACGGAAGTTCGGACTACTCGAAAGAAGGACCACTCTTGGATCAAATTGATAGCTTATATGAGGTATACCGAGGCACCAGAGATGAAGAAGCACGTAAAACCATTTATCATCAAATAGACAGTATCTCGTTAATTGCTTCGGGCTTTGCCATAGCCAATGAGTATGATAAAATGGTTTCGGAGATGGGTGCTAAAGGAACAAATGCTTACACCTCTCAAGAAAGAACGGTTTACGTGAATGAAATCCCAACAAATCAATTGGAAAAATGGTTGAGCGTTGAAGCCGAGCGTTTCAGAAATCCGCAGATGAGATTATTCCATACGGAATTAGAAGCGGTTTATGAAGAGAAAAACAGATCTCTGGACAGTGACTTCAGAAAGGCATGGTATGCTACTATGGAGAATCTTTTCCCCAATCATCAATACGGCCAGCAAACAACAATCGGAACCATTGAGCATTTAAAAAATCCATCGATTCGTGAGATTAAAAAATACTTTAATGCTTACTACGTGCCTAATAACATGGCCATATGCTTATCCGGAGATTTTAATCCTGATGAAGTTATTGAAATGATCAAGTCCAAATTCGGATCATTTGAGAGAAGCGAAGTTCCCGCATTTGAAGTGGCACAAGAAAGTCCAATTACATCTCCTGTAGAAGTTGAAGTCGCAGGTCCTGATGCTGAATTCATGTATCTGGCTTACCGCTTTGATGGCGTAGATTCCGAAGAGTCAAGACTAATCCAGTTGTGTGATATGATCTTGGCCAATAGTACCGCCGGTTTAATTGACCTTAACCTCAACCAGCAACAAAAAGTATTGAGAGCTTCATCATTCACCTATATTCTTTCTGATTATTCCGCACACATGTTGAATGGAGCACCAAAGCAAGGTCAGTCTTTGGACGAAGTAAAAGCATTACTTCTGGCACAAATAGACAGTCTAAAAGCAGGCGCTTTCCCCGATTGGTTACCTGAAGCAGTCATTAATGATTTGAAGTTAAACAGAATCAGACGCTTAGAAAGCAACAGAGGGCGAACCGGTCTTATGATCAATGCTTTTATTCAGAAAAGAGAATGGGAAGATGAAGTGGGAGAGATTGATGCCCTGAAAAAGTATAGCAAAGAAGACATCATCAAGTTTGCCAAGGAAAATTACAAAGACAATTATGTTGCTGTTTACAAAAAAACCGGCGAAGACAATTCCGTAAAAGAAGTGGTCAAACCTGAGATCACTCCGGTAGAAGTGAACCGTGAAGATGCTTCTCCTTTCCTAAGCGATATCTCAAAAATGGAGGTAAAACCCATAGAACCTCTTTTCTTAAACTTTGAGGAAGACATCAATGAAACGCAACTTGAAAATGGAATCGTAGTCCGATCCATAGAAAACAAAACCAATGATTTGTTTACCATGTATTATGTCTTTGAAATGGGCACGAATCACGATAAAAAAATGGGACTTGCCATTGATTATCTGCCTTTTATTGGTACATCCAAGTACTCCCCTTCTGAAATTCAGCAGGAATTCTATAAAATTGGATGCGACTTTAATGTTTCTGCTTCTAATGAAAGAACATATGTTACACTCAGAGGATTGGATGAAAACTTCGAGGCAGGCATGAAATTGTTCGAACATCTACTAGCAGATGCCCAACCCGAGGAAGATGCCTTAAAAAATCTGGTCGCCAATGTATTGAAGCAAAGAGCGGATGATAAATTAAACAAGCGTAATATCCTTTTTGGAGGAATGGCTTCTTATGGTAAGTATGGTGATCATTCTCCTTTTAAAAATATTCTTTCAGCAGAAGAGTTAGGCTCCCTTTCAGCAGAGGAATTAACCGACAAGATCAAATCACTAAGTTCTTATGAGCATAGAGTGCTTTATTATGGCCCAAGGTCAAATGGAGATTTAGCAGGCATAGTAAAAGAAGAACATAAAGCGCCTACAGAACTTATGGCCACTCCTGAAGGCATTCAATTTGTAGAGCAAGAAAATGATGGCAATAAAGTATACGTTGTAGATTATGACATGAAGCAAGCAGAAATTTATATGCTTTCCAAAAAAGAATTATATAACCCTAAAACAGTTGCAGCTGCGGCGATATACAATGAATATTTTGGTGGTGGAATGGGTTCCATTGTCTTTCAGGAAATGAGAGAATCTAAAGCTTTAGCCTATTCTGTTTATTCCGTATTCAGCTCTCCGCGCGATAAGGAAAAGTCGCATTATGTGATGGCTTATATCGGCACACAAGCTGATAAGTTAAAGGAAGCCATGGAGGGAATGACCGGCTTATTGGACAGTATGCCGGAGTCTGAAAAGAGTTTTGAGCTCGCGAAAAAAGCCGCCATGGAAAAAATCAGAACGGAGCGCATTACCAAGTCATCTATTTTATGGAACTATGAAACTGCTTTAAAAAGAGGTTTATCGTATGATTTACGTAAAGATGTTTATGAAGCAGTTCCTAACATGACTATGGCTGACTTAAAAGCTTTTCATAAAAACTACATCAAAAACTCTGATTATAACATAATGGTCATCGGTAAAAAGGATGGCCTTAATATGGCTGCTCTTAAAGAGTATGGACCAGTAAAAGAGTTAAGTCTTGAAGATGTGTTTGGCTATTAAAAATACACGTCAACGATAACGGTAATAAAAGACCTGCTTCAATGAAGCAGGTCTTTTATTTTATGCCATTAGCAAGTTATTCATTACAAATAGAGATTCCTGACCGAAAATACCATCCACGGTCAAACCTTGCTTCTCTTGAAATTGAACCAATGCCGATTTTGTTTTGCCACCAAAAACACCATCGCTTGTACCTGGTTCATAAGCTAAGATTTTAAGCACATCTTGCAATCTTTTTACCTGCTGTCCCGTAGAGCCTTTCTTTAATATGGGCTCGGGCAAGGCAAAGTCTCCGGTATTTTTCAATCTTCTAAAACCAAGTAATTGGGAAGCCGAGTAGGCGGTTATTGAAACCTGATTGCCTTGATTTCCACCTAAAGTATAAATGCGAGTGGCACTTCGGTCAAAGCCCATAAAAAAACCCACATGTCCTTTCCACGAAGTAGGACTTTCTCTCCAAAAGACAACAATATCTCCGGGTTCAGGATGTTCCACCTCAAGTGGTAAATCCAACCAAGACCTGGCGTTGGCCATTTCACTCCCTTTTAAACCTGCTTTCATGGCGCACCAATTCGCAAAAATGCTGCACCAGGGCGTTTCATCATCATTTACCCAATCAAAACCGGACTCATGGGCATAAGCAACGATGGTTTGGTTGTCCTCTTCACCACTTATTTCCTTTACTCCAATTTGACTGGTAGCGATTTCTAATACATTTTTCATCGGTAATATTTTTTTAAAAAGTTTAGTGCATTGGTTGATAAGACCCGTTCAACCACCTCATCAGCATTGATTTTATTGGCCGGATGATTGGGTTGAAAGGTCTTGAGATAATTATAAGCATGTCGCTCCAGATAGGATTCCATAAAAGGCATCTCTTCCGAAGTCCAATAGCCGTTCAAAGGGTCTATAATGCCATCAAAGTCGGAACCGATAGCCAGACAATCCCAGGCAAATACATTTTCAGCATCTAAGACTTCCAATGCATGTTGAATTTGATGCCATACCAAACGTGATCTGGCATGCAAGATTTTTCCTCTCTTCATGGAATTGTCTACTGCTTTTAGTTCATTTTTACTTGCCAAGCGACGTTCATCCAGTTGGATTCCGATAATGCCACCTGACCTGGCCACGTGTATAATTTCTTCGTTAAAGACATTGATTTTCGCCGGATTCAATTTATCCGCTTTTGCGATTTCAGAGCCTGAAGACACCGGGCGATCAAAACTTTCTAAGCCATTGAACGCACCATGGCTAAAAATAATCGGGGTATTAGTTTCCAGATTCTTCTGTTTTAAATAGGCATAATATTCTTTTCTCGATTGAACACTCATGTGTTTAAGATCTACCAAGATGGGTTTCCCTTGTGAATCATCAAACAAAAGGTCTAGTACTTTTAAGCCTAAAGGTGTAAAGCCGGCACCCAATCCTTCAGACTGATCAACCACACTGGATACCATGCCCTCAAAACTTTTTTCATGACCACAAAGGTGATTCCAGAAGTGATGAGCAACGGACACAAAAAGTGGCGGAACCGGCCAGTTCTTTAAATGTTTCAGATTGTTCAAAATTGCAGTTTCATCTACCGCGCCATGAATGTCTGAATTAAGCACGTGTAGCCCTTCAATAGAGAAAATGATTGCAATGGTGGGCACGTCATCATCGTTCTGCAGAGCCTCGTATTCTGCAAAACTTTTGACAATCTTATACTTAAACTCTCCGTTTGCTATCCGCACGCTTTGGCCGTCCAACTGCTGATAAAAATCACGCTCAAGTAGTAAATCTTCATAATAATCATTGATGGCCTGAATGTAATTTACCCGCTTTCGCCCAACTCCTGTGGCAAAGTTTACAGCAGCATCTTTAATGAATTCGTTGTTGATCTTATTGACAAAAAACCATTTCTCTATAGGGTACAGAGAAACTATATACAGGCTCACATCGCCCTTCACCGCACTTGTAAAATTGGCTTGAGAAAATTTGGTCACCCCCGCCAAATAATTCAGCAACTTATCGGTTAAAGTGGGCGGATTGTATTTCCAAATGCTGTTATTCCGTCTCGGATTTGCATTATTTGCACCGGTTTGAAATCGTCGTTTAAAACTCTTGCCTAGTGGCTTCATTGCCGGATGACAATGTAAATCAACATAAGATAATTTAGGTTTAGTTTGACTCATGATTTAATATTTATAAAAATTTGAATTGAGATAATTTTCGATGTTTGGCCCGGCAATTTTCTCAAAGTGATTGCCGAAAGAATCCATTGTTTTCAAAAGGAGTTCTTGTTCACTTTCGATCTCTTCCTGTAAGGTCATGAAAAAGTCAGTCCCAAAAAGGATTTTATCTTTAATAATGGCATCATCAAGATAAGTCTTGAATTGCTCTCTCACATCTTCATAGTGTAAAGAATAGGAAATGTCTGTGTAAACATTTTCATATCGCTTCATCAATTCAAGAATATTCTCATGCCAGTTCAACGTGATGTTGCCCTCATGCTGCTCATTATCCAAACCAAAGTGTGCAAAACAGATTTTCAGTTTAGGGTATTCCTGAAGTACATCCGTATAGTTAACCGGATTCAAAAAATTGTCTGCAAATAAGGCCAGATTCTTCTTTTTACGCCAACCTTTCACAGGCATTTTAAAATTGTATGCGCGCTCTCCTCCATTTAACTCATCTGTAGTTTGTGGATTAAAGCTTTGCGGATGAAGAAAGGCTTCGGGAATATTCTTTGCATCATTGTAAAAAACTCCGGTAGATGAGCAGTGTGTCATAATCGGTATGGCATTTTTCTCTGCGTAGGCATACATCTGTTCTAATTTCGGATCGTAAGGATAGTACCCCAGAGAAGGATATAATTTAATGCCGACAAATCCTTTTTCTTCAATGTATCGTTTAACAAAATTGAGATTGTACTCTGCATCTCCCATCCTCGGGTCTATAAAGACAAAAGGCAATAAGGTATCGGGTGCAGACACTTTGGCTTCAATTAATTTATTGAGTTGTTGCTCATAAGGCACAGTCACCTTGCCTGCCCCCATGTACTGAAAATTCAAGGGCAAGACAACAAATCTGGTGCCGGCGGGATAACCTTCATTATTGGCCAATCCGTGAAAGACCTGATACTGACTTTCTTTAATGCCTACTTTTAAGAAGGCTACAAATTTGCCAAGCTTAGACCGTTCGTTAAACCGTCCAAGAAATTTAAGCAGTCGGCGCGAGGCCCATTTGCTTTTTAAAATTGAAGTAATCGTTTTAGGGAAAGCCCCGATAAACTGACCGATAAACTTATCCGGCACATACTGTGCATTAAACACATGCACGTGAACATTACAAATTGGTTTAGGCATTGCTTTTCTGTTGATTTGATGAACTAATATTTCCTGAAGAACGGAGGTTGATCAATTTATTCATGGCATTGAACCAAAATGTACTTCCCCGTGTAACCGCTATTCCTGTCAATATCCATCCGAGAAGCATTTTTAAGAACAAATAAGCATTAGACCAAAAGCCCTTTTCCCATTTTACTGCTGACCATCCAATTGGCAAATCGAATTGATTTAACTCGTCATAGCTTTTTTTGATTTGTTTTTTCAACTCTTCGTCACTTGATGCTTTTGTCTCCGGCAATTGCATACTTTCTGCAAAAACAAGAATATCAGCTCTTACATCTGCTTTTGAATAAATGGTTTTCGTGATCTGTATAACATCAAAGTTTATGGCAAGTGCCGCCACAAAACCTGCTACAAAAAGGTATTTCTGAGTTGATCGTTTAAACCATCCACCTACACGCTCCATGTATCCATTATACCATTGGCTTAAATTCTGAATCAATGCTTGCCGGTCATTTTCAACATCTTCCAAAGTCGATAAAAGCCGCCCCAAATCGCTATGTTCTATTGCTTTTAAAGCCGTTTTAAATCGCTGTTCCTTTGTTAAAGATTGAATGGATTCAGGCAGTTCATAGACTTTCTTTTCCCGATTAAAAACCAATTGCTCATTTTCATAATACTTAGTTACCACGTCAATTAAAGCTTGTGCAAAGGTTTGTGGCGGAATGTATGAGGGATAATCAAGCTTGGTTCGCTGTAGCCCCTTAATTAAAGGATGCTCATAAAGCAAAGCCGCATAATTGGCATTCAAACCTGGATCATGCAAAGCTTTGTGAATGGCTTCATGCAGCAGTTTACTTCTTCTTCTTATGCGACTCTCTACCAATTCAAAAATGGAAGAGGACAATATGGACATGATGGTCAATAAAGCAAACAAGGAAATCGCCGTTTCTAATAATGTAGGTATGTTCATGGCATTGAATTATTTATGGTTAAAGTTGGGGTTATTTTTATTAAAGTCAATCATGGAAAAAGGGTATTTCTTAGGATTCAAGTTTCAAATGCTCTTCAATGAAACTCATGTATTCTGCAATCGTAATTCGATCAATGTCTTTTTTTGTCCAGCCTTCTTTGTGTTTTTCTTCAAAAAGTTCGGCGATAAAAAAGTTGTAATTGTCCCAAAGTACACTAGAGCTTTGCATGTCTTGAAATCCATTTTCGGTAAACCAGTTGCGCACTTCATATACCAGCTCTTCTGACTTTCCTTTATGGCATTTACAATCTGCAAAAGCCAAATCCGACAGAGATTTCTGAACACTGTATTTTTCTTCTTCAAGAATCAGAAGTTTCTTGCTCGCATAGAAAGCATTGGGATGATACACCCTGCAACCTAAGTCCAAGCCCAATTCAAAAGGCATATTATGACGAAAATACTCACCGACCTTTTTGGCTCGCGAACGACTAAGGTCATGAATGCTATACTTGGATGCCTCAATCAATTCCCTAATCTTGTCCAATCGAACTTCTCCGGAATTGGATCGTTCAAGTGCCAAACGCGGTTTGAGTCCAATTGAACTGACGACAAAAAGCAATACTTTTAAAAGCGGTGCATAGCCCTTATCAAAAGGACAATTGATAAATACGTTATGGTCGAAATTAGCCGGCTTGTTTTGCATCTGCTCTCTCCCATTTTTGGATAGAGCCATCTTGCTTGTGTATCACTATGTCTCCATCAGTTTGTTCTTTGGCCGTTTTGACGGCTTCTTCAACTGTTTTGAATACACGAGTGGCCTTTTGTGCGTCTTCTCTTCTGACCGCCCACCTGGCTCCTCTCTTTATGATATGTATTCTTTTTGATGATGACATGGACATATAAATATACGGAATTTAGAGGCTGTTTATTGAGTAACAGCCTAAAAAAATTGTTCACATTCTGTCTCGCTTTTCTTATTGAGAACGACCGGATTTACCCAACACAGAACTTAATATTGGAATGATAGCCCCAAGACCGGCCAAAGCACCATAGAAAGTTTCCATGTCTTTTAATATGCCGGGATTCCCCACAATAATAAAGACAACAATGGCAATCATCACCAAGAACATGATGACTCTAACTGTTCCCCAGCCCTTTTGACCCATTTTGATACGATCTTCATTCAACTGGACATCTTTTTGGGCTGTAGAAATAATGAAGTTCCTAAAGCTCTTATTGAAAATCCGAGGGACATCTTCCCACACAATCAAGCCTTTTTTCATTAATGAGAACAAAGAATTGCTGTTTTTAACGTTCATGAATCCGTCTTTAGCCAAATCGTATAAAATGTATTTTTCCCGTCTGGGCAATGAATTCCATATATCGGTATAGTAGCCATGTGCCAGATGCATACTGTGAATCACCATTCTTTGCTCGTCTAAAAGATGAGATGTTTCATAAGATGATTTTACCGGGTAAATGCATTTGGAAAAGACCAAACCCGCTAATTGCGGCAGATAATGACTAAAGCCCAGCTCTTTTGCCAGTAGTTTCTTTTGCTCCATATCTACCGAAGCAAATTCGGGCACATCAATTTGTCGATACACTTCATTGGTTTGTGAGGTAACACCTACCAAGACCTGAGGAAATCCACCAAGGATGTCTTTCCAGGAATTAAAATCACCGGCAACACCCTGATCCATTTTTCCCTCTTCATCGACCTGATCTTTGTATACTTCTAAAAACTGACTTGGAAAAACCTCTGAGGTAATGATCAGCTTTTTGCCCTTGGCGATAAGGTGGGTAATCAACTGCACCTTTACTCTACTCAATTCAAAACTCAGGATGTTGTGTTCAAAGTGGGTTAAAACAAAAGCCTCAGCCGCTTCACACTTCACGTTATTATCGTCAACGCGAATTTTCCGGATCAACTCATCCAGACTTAATGCTTCGTCACCTTTCTTTAAATCTAAAAAGTCCAGTCGGCAATAAGACTTTTGATCGCTCTTTAAAATTTCTTCAGCGAAGGTTTGTTTTTTGGTATAAGGTGGTCCTACTAAAAGAAGACCTGAGTTTTCCCCGTTATGGCTAACTAAAGCTCTAAGCTTGGCTTTAAAGTTTTCAGGGCCATCCTGATCGAAATCACTGGCTCTAAGAAAAACAAATCGAAAACCGTAAAAACGATCTACATAAAAAAGAATAAGCCAATAGAAGATCATCAAAAGGATGACAATGCCGATGAGGTTTAAAGCGTAATACACCTGTTGTTCATCTTCCTTTACGGAAAGTTCTCCTTTTGATTCATCCTGAGACCGGTAAGTGATTTGTAAAGTTTTCGGAGTCACACCGTCTTCCTTAAGGACCTCATATGAAAAGCCATTATCCAATGGGACGATTCCCCAACTGTCGTCTTCTGCACTCTGAAAAATCAGGTGTTGATACCGCCTTACTTTTTCATCATAAATAGGGCGGCTCGACCACAAAAGAGAACGAAACAATGAAGAGCTACTGACCTTAATGTTTTCACCTTCATTAAAGGCCAACTCAGAAAAGGCATTCGGTAAATACTGGCTTTTATTGAGGTGATCTGAAATGAGCTGTTGATGCTTTTCCCGATACCTGATATAAAGATCCGAATTCATCTTACCGGCTTGTATTTCGGGCAACTGCTCATTTAATAGCTGCTTTCTTTTGTCCCAGTAACGTTCTGTATAATCATACAAATTGGCCTTTGCCCAAACTTCTTCATTAATGGACTTGGCTTTTTCGTATAACACATAAGCCGGAAATAGAGACGAAGAAATAAGCCAACTGTACATGAAAGCCACGTACCAATATTTGTATGCAATGGAGTGACTCTCAACTTGACGATCATCGCTGATCCAAGAACGAATTCTACTGATCAATCTGGAACGACCGATAAAGATCAATGCCACAAAAGCCAATTGCAATGCCAAGGGACACAATATCCACCAAGACAAACCGATGGCCATGGCTTCTTTATACAGAAAGCCGTTCAGAGCCAGAGCAATCACGATTATGGCCACACTCCTGTAGTCGATCAATAGCTCTTTTCCACTTTTGTCTTTCAAGATAAAAAAGACCAGAACATAAGACCAAAAGACGGTCAATCCCCCCATAGCCAATGGTAGGAATGAAGGCAACTTTTGAATGGGTAAAACCAAGTAGCTCAACAAACCGGCAAGAAAGCATACTGTTAAAAAGATATAGACCGGTAACTGCTCTTTTTTGGGCAAGAGAAAGCGAAACAAGAAAGGATGGTATTTATAAATTCTCCATTTAGGATTCTTTAAGAACACCGAACTTAAAATGACAATGACCATAAAAAGCACTACAGCAAGAAACATCAAACTGCAAATGCTTAGGGTCTCGGAAAGGCGAATACCAATTAGCGAAAGATCGTAAAAGCAAACGATACTCAAATTGGTTGATTGGATGGGCAAGCAGTGGTAGAGGTGCTCCTCTCCGTGATAATCGAATTCTCCTTTTACGGCAACCCGTCCATTGATTGCCGCTTTTAATTCTTTCTGATGATCGCTAATGGTATAAAAATTTTCCAATGTCGATTTACCGCTCTCCGAATGAAACCAGACTTCCCCATTCTCATCGATCACGGCAAAACGAAAACCAACTGGCAAAATCGCATTGTGCAATGATTTGAGCTGAACGCTAAAGACCCCGTAAGTCGAATCTTTTTCACCTTGGCTTAAACGTTTAATGTAGACCGCCTCTTCTGAGTTATTTTCTATGGAAACCACAGGTCGCATCACATACGGCATACTATCGTAATTCCACACATTTTGGCCGCCTTTCATGTCCTTAAAATAGCTGCGCTGACTCAAGTTGCCTGCAGCTTTGCCATCTTCAGGCTCCCGGATAAAATTGATATGAAAATCAGCCACCCCATCCTGACCAACTTGAGAAATGTATTTAAAAGTCCTGGTCAATTCTATGTTTTCGTCTACATGCAGAAACTTAGCCTCGTCTTTATCTCTCGTAGAGACAGTATGGTCTGCCCTTTCCCTGTACTTTGAGATGTCAAATTGCTTCATTTGCCTGAGAATCTCCGTATTCTCATCCTGAAAATTTTGAAGCAACTGTCGGTTCAACTGCTCCAGTTGTCCCGGAACACCACGATAGTACTCTTCAAAAAAGTGAGAGGTTGTGAGCACCAGTATCATCAATAGCGGTGCTCCGATAATCATTGAAATGCCGGCAAAAATGACATCGTAACTGTACAAGCGCTCATCTTCTGAGATAAAGATCATTTTGAAAAATGGAATCCCGACCAGCATGATCAAGAGCATAGCCACAAGCAGAGATACCAGCCAGGGATTGAGTTTTTCCGAAGAGACTTTGAATCGCTGATGAGTGATCAAACCGATAATCGATATGCTGACATCATCGGTAAAGCCTTTCAATTCGTAACGGTATCTTTTTCCCAACATCAGGTAGTCTACTTTATCCAACTGAACTGTTTTTTGGCTGGCAAACCATAAACTATCCGGAGAAGAAATCATCTGCTCCAGAACTGATTTATCCATGCCCCGCAAAGAAGAAGCCCGAACATCTTTCTTCCCATTGGCAGAATCGGCAGTATGAAAAACAATCAGGTAATGATCAAACTCTGCTTGATAGTCCAATTGTTTCTCTACAAAGGCATCTAGACAGTCCTTTTGCAGGTCGAGTACAAAATTGCATTGGCTCGCAGAACTCCCCTTTTCTTTGATAATCTGCCCTGTTGCATTCTTTTTTAAGACATCATTGTCTAAGCGTCTGCTCAGTTTATCAAAGTAGCTGTCTAATAATCGGAATTTGTACTGCACCGCCTTCTCTCTGGAAGCTTCCAAATGAAAATAATAGGCTGCAGCCATTCCTGTAATGGCCAACAGAAGGATAATGACCAGAGCATATAATCTGCGCTTTTTTTGAAGTGGCTGTTTTAATCTGGTGATGACATTTTGAAGTGGCATAAGGTTTCTATTTCATGGTTGTACAGACGAAGATATAAAGAGATGAGCAAATTGACAAATGGTTTGAGTGGACTTTTTCTTTTAACTTTTTAATGTCTATTGAAAATAGATCACTACCGCCACATTGTCATCGATCTTCAGGGCATTGGCATTTAATTCCAATACCGACCAATTGTTACCGTCCAGAGTCAATATGCTTCCATTCAAAAACCAAGTACCGGTTGTGGTGCCGGTTGATGAAGAGGAAATGTAGGTATTGCCGGAATTAAAGTCGTAGCTAATGGGTGACACCTGAGAGGTGAGATCCATGCCGGAGTTAAAGATTTGTGTACTGGTCCATGTTTTAGACATCAGCAATTGGTTGTCTGAACCTGAAGCAGCCGGATTACTGCCACTGTTCTTGTCATCGTCTTTTCGCAAGCAGGTAAAAGAGACATACAAAGGAGCAGAGCAAAGAGCAATCTGATTTTCAGAGTTGAAAGATAGATATTTATTGACAAGACATCTTAAGTCGAGTTTCCACCGTAGGACGGTCAGGTGCAATTACGCTTTTATCTAAAACTCTAAATTAATATTCCAAGAAATAAAAAAGCATAAACTATTTTATCCTTTTGGGGAGGACAAACGGGTGACATAAACAGGTGCGCAATTAGTGGTGGATTTAGTGTAGCTTATTCAATATACATTATGAATCAGAAACCTTTACCATATCAATTTTCAAATCTTCACCTTGTTTAATCACAGTCACTTCTACACAATGGGTAGTTTTATTATATTCAAAAAAGACGCAAACTTGAAAAGTTGGACCAACATTATCTATTTTATTTATTTCAAGAGTATTAATCCATTTCTCTTTATAATCTTGAACATCCAAAAACGGATCTGCTTCCAAGTCCAAACTTTTCAATTCATTAAGAAATCTCTGTGTACAATACTTTTTCTTAATTGATTCAACTTTCGTCAGATCAAAGTCATCCTTAGAGTTTTCAATAATATAAGAGCGATAAAACTCTTTTAAAAATTTAACTTCCTTTGATTCTGTTTGTGAATGGCAAGCACCCATTAAAAACATTAATAACAGTCCAATTAGGTTTTTCTTATACTTTCTCATCATCTATAAATTGTGTGCCACCCTTATCGTAATTTCCGCCGTAGGGCGGACAGGTGCAATTACGCTTTTATCTAAAACTCTAAATTAATGTTTCATGAAATAAAAAGGCCCAAGCTGTGAACTTGGGCTTTGATTAAAATTACTGTCTTAGTAAAATAGACTAATTAAGTCTTTAATATTTTTAGCATTTTCAATGGCATGAATTAGCCCTTTGTTCCCTTCGGGGAGTTCTACTCTTTCCTTGCCATTATTTACAATTTCAACTATAATCTTTTTTAAATCAGTTAAATCATATTCGCCAACTATATCAAAGTCAAATTCTAACTTTATCTGCCTTCCCTTGCTTAATAAGCTATAACCACCAAAAATAGTCCCCCATCCGATTTTTTTATAAGAGTTGATTTTAAATTCTACTCCATTTGCATCAATTACTCTTAAACTACTAAAACCAAGTTTTTCAACTAATTCTTCATCTGCAATTGAAAAGTCTTTCTCATTTCGAAACGAATAAATTCTATTCTCTTCATTTTCTATTGTAAGTATCGGATAAACTGGGGTTTTCATGTTAATCTATTATTTGGTTAATCGCTCTGCCTCCTATTGAAAAGCTTCCTGTTTTAAACCAAGTAGGAGTTCCGTATATAAGCCTTCCGAATGTACCAAATCCTTTTTTCTACCAAAATTAAATCCATATCCTGCTCTCATGTGCATTGATTGTGTACTGAAGGACTTTAGATTCCACATTTGATTTTTTAACCAATCAGGAGCATATTTACCAATACCTTGATTTCTGTGTAAAGCCCAATGATGTAGTGGTTGATTAGGTTTAGCAAATCCTTTTTTCAAATAATACTTTCGGGTCGCATTCCAACTATGGCTACCTGTCAATTTAAGACCTCCGCTAAGCGTAGTTTCCGCTGTAGGGCGGTCAGGTGCAACTCCACTTTCATATTCAACACTCTAAATTAATCATCAAGAAATAAAAAGCGTAAACTATGTTATGCTTTTTTGGAGGACAAACGGGTGACATTAACAGGTACGCAATGAGTGGTGGGCTTAGTGGTGCTTATTCGAAATACCAACCGAAGCTAAGAACTTCAGTTGGTATTATCAGTCTCATTTCCAAATCTGCTTCTCAGGAGAGCACCAGCCACTGACATAATCTCCAACATCTCTTATAATATCTAACTTTTCATCATCTATATTCCTCTCTTCTAAGTCATCATATATCTCTGAGAGAAAAGATTCTGCTTCCTTTTGAGTTCCCCCTTGATCTCTGAAAGCAATTATTAAATTATAAACTTGATCAAAAGAACCATTGGTCTCAACCAACCTCTTTATTTCCAAAGACAACTCTTTTTGTTCCATATAACTAAGTTATCAAATTAATTTTTAATCCATGAACTCATTGTAGACTCTAATAATGCCTTATACAATTTATATGGCATTGGAGCAGCAGGTTCTATTACCCCATGACTAGAAGAATCTTGCCTAAATCTTAATCCTACAGGTAGCTCACTAACCTTAATACTCCATAATGGGTCATTACTCTTTCCTCCAAGATCTTTTGGCTTTCTAAAATCAATTAGATTCATTGGTGTATCAGGAGCTACCGACATACCACCTGTAATTGGGAAAACTAATCCACCGGTAACAGGTATATCAGTATTACTTCCAGGGCCAGGTCTTACACCCAAAGTTCTTGCTGATTCTCCAAGCATTGGGAAACTTCCTAGTACATTAGGTCTCATAGTTCTATATAATACTCTATCAGGGTCATTATCTTCATCACCATCCCTAAAACTATCAGGTATTGGGCCTGCATAAGGATTAGTATCTCCCATGCCAGTTGGTGTAGGTAACAGAACAAGTCCTATCGTTCCAACAATCCTTAATAATGTTCCACCAACACCAATTCCCGGTGAAGGTCTTGGTGTTTTAGGAGTATTTGGGTTCCTATATATTTCCCATTCAGGCGGAGTAACAGGCAATGGGTGTGCCCCTGTCAATTTAAATGGCGTTTCTTTAATTCCTGTAATTGAAATTGTATCTGAAGTATCACCTCCACCTCTTTTTTGGAAAGGATCAGAAACAATCAAGTCTACTCCAATAGGAATCTTAGTATCCTCATAACCATTCCATGCTCGTAAGTTCTCAACAGAAACACCATACTGCTCACTTAATCCGGAATAAGTATCTCCTTTTTTTGTTGTATGAGTTTGTAATTCTCCACCACCGGAGCCTCCACCTCCTCCACCTTCTTCTGTACCCATTCCTGTTGGGTCACTTTTCATGATGGGGTTATTATCCGCATAAGCGTAAGGAGACTGAAAGCTATATTTTAAGGCTAAGGGGTCAACTGAAGTAAACCGACACGTCCAAGCGGCATAATACCGTGCTCCATAATAGATCAATCCACTTTCTTGGTCTTTTTCTTTACCCACGTATTGGTAACGTTTGTAAGAATAGGTGCGCAAAGAAGCATCCCCAAAAGGATAAAACTCCTGACGGTCAATGATCCCTCCGCTCGTATTGAGTCTGGCTGTTGAACTGCCCAAATGGTCGTCCAATATATAATGGATCTCGTCTTCTATGTCATCATTAAAAGATGCACCGATTCTCACCTGAGCAATACGTGTAGAATCGTCCATGAAATGCACGATGTTTTGCTCTTTGTCTTCACTGTCTTCTTGCTTTAAGCGGTATTCAAAGACCCCGTCAATGTATACGGTCACTTCTTTATTGCCTTGCTGATCCCAAACGATCTTTTTGAGGCGTTGTCCTCCGGCATCGTAGAGATAATGGGCATACACAGAAGGTTCTTCTCCGGCTTGTATCTTAAAAAAGGTCAATTGGTCTTTTTCATTCCATTCGTAAAAACGGCTCTCTCCACTTTGGGTCAGGTTGCCATTGTCATCGTAATCGAAAGTTGTTTCCACATCACTCACGCTAATGTCGTCCAGTCGATTGTCCGTATAGTCAAATGTTCTGGTAAAGGCATTTTCACCTGTTTGTTGCAGTGTCTGAATGTTGCCCACTTTATCGTAAGTGTATTGCCGGATATAAGCCTGTGCACTCTCAGCGTTCGGACTACCTGCTACAGGAGCATCTGCCCAACGAAAACTTTCGGCATGTGATGTACTTTCTCTGCCCGTAGCTGACAATAAGCGACTAATGGCATCGTAGGTATAGCTATGGTCTATGGCATCAACTCCTAAAGTGGTCCCTTCTATGCCACAGTCGGGCGTGCGGTTTTTCTTTTTCAGAATGTTGCCGTTTAGGTCGTATTCAAAGGCCAGATCTTGCCGAGTGGTCCCACTTTGATAGGCATAAGTGCGCTCCGTAGCAGTTTCTGAAACTGTATATTTTTCCGCCTTCATGCGCAAGAGTCTGAAGTTTTGGGTATCATAGGCATAGCGGTTCATCACTCCATTGCCAAAGGCAATGAACTGGCGTTGACCTTTGGCATCGTAGGCAATCTCTTCAACATAATCGCTGCCATACATGGAGACTTTCATTAAAGCGCCTGCTCTGTTATAAGCAGGAATGATCTCCGCCCAGTTGTTATCTACATTTTTTGGCAATTTGATCTTGGTCGGGCGGTTCAGAGCATCAAACTCCCATTGTGACACAAAGGAAGCTTCATCGTAAATGTCACCATTGCCCCAATCCAAAAGGTAGCGCTCTGCATCTGCCAATTCATCGTCTTTAATGGCTTGGAACACCTTACGGGTCATGTTGCCTTTAAAATCATAATGCGTCGGTCTGGTCAATCCCGTACCATCTGATTGAGAAGTGAGCCGCCCGAAAGCATTGACACTTTTCTTGGTGTCGTTTCCGTAATAATAGCGTTCAATGAGTCTTCTGCTGCCTCCTTCCTCTAAAGCCCATATCTTGTAAGGCTGCCCAATTTTATTGTAAGTCAGACAAATCTGTGTGGCTTTATTGTCGATGCGTTCAATCACCGCTCCTCTGGCATCAAAGACCTGAGTTTTTACACCGCTATCCAGAACATGATCTATTTTCAAAGCTTCAGCTTCGGGTGGTGTGTCGGTCTCGCCTCCCGCTTCGACTCCGCTCAGCGAGACATTGCTCGACCTGACACTTGGGTACTTGTACTCAAAGTTGATGCGATCTAGTGGGTCGGTAACTTGGGTTAAGCGGCCTTGAATATCATAAGCATACTTCATGATAATGGTGTCACTTTCCAAACGCTGAGTGGTTTGAATCACTCTGCCTAGGGCATCTATTTCAGAGCTTTCAGGTGTATTCCAATGGTCCATATAGGTCACACTTTCCATAGGATGGGTAACACCTCCTAAATCGTTCGCATCAAAAGCATAAGACTCCCAGGGTGTAGAAGTATAGTTTAAGGTAATCCGTCCGCTGTTTTGTTGAGTCAAATTCAGATTTGTATCATCTGGTATACCATAGACATTGAGTTGAGCCGTACCATCAGGATTTAGTGTTTGCACGGGGCGGCCCAAGGCATCGTAAAACAATTGGATCTTTTGCCCGACTTGTTGAGGAGTAGTATAATCGTAATCACTATCAAAATAGGGTTCGTATTGTTCTACGACTTTGCCTTTGTTGTTATAAATTTTAAAGCCGTTCACCACCACATTATCCGGATCACTACTGCCTTTAATTTGCCCGACCAGATTGGCATTTTGCGCCGTTTGATCGGCGGGTAAACCAGAAGAGGTGTACAGCACATCTTCAGCCTGTACACGACTTTGGAGCAGGCGCCCGAAGCCATCGGAATACTCGATAGTCGTATAGGTTTCTCCGGTATCTGCCGCATCGTTGATGTGAAAAGCACGACGAATGGTTTTTACCCATATCGGTTGCCCGGAGGTATAAAAGGCATGAAAGTCATAAACCATCGTCGTGCCGGGATCGGCTAAGGTATCGCCCTCATCATCCCCGTCTTTGCCCATGATGGCCGTGGCTTTCAATAAACCCAAGGGTGAAAAAGCAAAAGCAGATTGATTGTCGTTGGCATCCGTCACCAAATTGGCCTGAAAGACACGGTAATCGTATTCTGCTGCGGTTTCCATCTCCATTGGATTGGTCACCAAAAGCGGCAAAAAGCCATAGTCATCAAAGTCAACCGTGGCTTCATTCTCGAAGACATCGCGCATGGCTGTTACTAAACCATAATTGCTAATGGCGGCTTGAAAGTCGTATTGCCGCTGCTCGATGATGCGGTAAAAGCCATCTTCGTAAGAAGCACCTGTCCGGTATTCAAAACCTGCCCGGTCATTGTTCCATTGGTCATCGTATTCTGTAGGATAGCTGCTCAGGTTTGGTGGAGCCGTTGTTGCGAAAATTTCAGGTCGGGTTGCATAAGCAGCATCCAGGTCGTTTACAGAAGTGTAAAATTGCTCTACTTTAACGGGCAGGCCGTAACTGCCTATGTTGCCCAGACTGAGTCCGGTATAAGCATTGCCGTCGTAGTAATTTAAGACGTGTCCGATGCAGGTTTTAGTGGCTGTATCTGCTAAAATTTTATCTCTTAGTTCAAAAACAGAGTCCGTGCCGTCATTGCTGATCTCAAAGCTTTTTTGTTCACTCGCCCGATCACAGATATAGGTGTTAGATTCGTCTTTGTGAATGAAGTCGCTTGTGCTGTAAGTACATAAATAACCACCGCTGTGTATGGCCGCTGCACCTACAATAGTTTGCCCCGTCAAGGGGTTCTTGCCTCTTGGCACAGCCATGCTGATCTGCTTTTGGGCTTGTCCGTAAGCATCAAAATCTGCTGTAAAGGAAAAACTGCTTTTGGGTTCTGTGCCCCTTTCCCAATTGGTGGTTCGGGAGGCTTCGGAGAAAGAGAAAAACACAGCTTTTTGGTGCACTTCCATGTCCTTCTCGACTTCGCTCGAAGTGACATTATTTTGTGAGCCAAAAGACCCACTCTCTATTTCTAAGCGAATGCCATATTGGTTTTCGCTTACAGTAAAGGGGATTTTGGCCAAGGCTGAACTGAAGCTGCCATTGGCATCAGCGGCATACAATTCTGTTCTGAGTTGTGAACCGCGCCAAGCTCTATAAGCATCCCGACGATCGTGTGCCTCCAGACTAGCTAGAAGGTTTTGTGTCGCTGCAGAACGTGTTAAGATGGAAGGATCATTGGCCCAGTATTCCGTCGAAAGGTCCAATTCGAAAAAGTGCTGCCGATCTTTAGGATCAGGATTATTAATACCACCCAAATGAAACCAATTCACAGATTTGGTGGGGGGTGAATAGTGTACCAGGTTGACATCTAGAAAACGGTTATCGGTCGCATCGTTGTAACGCTCAAAAGTTTCCGTGTCTTTTTGCTCTACACGGGCAAACCCTCTGAATTCTCGTTCGTAACCATCCCAATAGCCATGCGAATACTGGTATTCGGTCACCAGTTTTCCTTTAGATATCTCATCAATGACTTCGGTTTTCGCCACCACTTGTACCGGAAAGGGCAGAGTGGTTTTCCAAGGTCTGAAATCGGGCTTCTCGATACTTTCGCCATTTGGCGAAAACTCGAAGCCCGTCTTTACATTGTCTCTTATCCAGCTTTTTACGGAGCTTTCGTAGGTCACTTTAGTGATGGCCCCCATGTTGTTGTTCATGCTATTCATGACATAGGGTTTGGTGCCTGCGGTGAAGTCAAGGAAATAGTGTTGTTGATTACTCAAGCCACCTTCTCCGGCATTGTAAGTGTACAGCAATCCGGCTACTCCAGTGCCGAGTATATCAACTAATCTGATGGCATCGGTATTGACCACCGAAGGTGTGCCTTTGATGCTGATTTTCTCACTCCACTTGTTTCCACTTTGATTGATCCAGAGATGAACCGTACCATTTTCAACGTAGAGCAGATCTGCGGTGCCATTGCCTACCACATCGCCTAAAATAACCTGCTTGGGATCCCAATTCTGCGGAAACATGAAGGCATTTGTTGTCTTAACTTCGGCACTTCCGCCAGAAGACAGAAACTCGGTGGCCGAACTAAGCTTTTTCATGATGCGACGCTTGCCCCATTTGCCATGTCCCAGATTGGGCCAATACCAGATGCTGCCGTTTTGAACATAGACAATATCTTGCAGGCCATCGCCATTCATATCAGCCAACTTCACCTTAGGATTGGAAAAGTTCACATTGGGAAAGCTTTCCAATTGTGACCTGTGGGTCACTTTCAATTGCCCCCAGCCTTCGGCCTTCACACTTCGACTTCGCTCAGTGTGGCCATCACTTATTTTAGAGAGCTGATAATATTGCTCGAAGCGACTGCCACCTCGCAAAACATCGGTAATGCCGTCTCCACTTAGGTCAAGTAATTTGACTTCGGGATCGGCAAAGCTAAACGATGGAGCCGTTTTGTAGCGCTTCATGCCTTGGCTGTCCCATTGGCCGTTATGGTTCAAAGGGAAATAGCCGTTCATTCCGGCTTTAGCCACCACCAAATCGATGCGGCCATCGCCATCGGCATCCATCAATTGCACTTCAGGGTCGGCCAAACTCAATTGAGGGGCTTGTTTCATTGGACGTGGTCGAGCAAAAGCACCATTGCCTAAGTTTTTCCAATACAAAGCCGATTGGCCGTCGAGCCAGACAAAGTCCGGCAAGCCATTGCCATCCAAATCAGCCATTTCCAGTTCGGGCTGAGATAAAGCAGCACTTGGCAGGTTTCGCCCTTTTAAAGGAAAAAAATCACGGCTTTGAGGTTCAAATTCAGTATAGCCGAAATGCAAAGGGGGCATGCTTTCCCATTCATCGGTATTGGCATCATAGCCGCTCGCTTGCAATTCCGCTAACATGGAAGCCCCATTCAAAGGTGCTGCATTTAGCTCATCTTGATAGACCAGATCGTAGCGTTTCACCAAAATAGAATTGCCAGCAGGATCTGCCGTATAACCATCCGGCAAGTCTGCATCTTTGGGGTGGGTAAAGGTCTCTATGGTTGTGCATCGCAAAGTACTGCGCACTTCAAAACCAGCCCGACCTTCTGAAAAAGGATCAGGACGGTCTTCGTAATTGAGCTGTACACTACATAAATATTTGGTACCCTCATCTTCATAATTCATGTACTCGATCTGTGCCAAATACAATTGAACGGCATCGTGTTCATCGTTTTGCATGGCCACTTTCTGATAATGATAAAGAATGGTGTTTCCTAAGGGATCTTCGGTCTTTGACAGCTTCCATGCAAAGATGTGGTCTCTATCGGAAGGGTCGGATAAGGTATAGGGTTCGGACACTTGGGGTGCCTCAGTCTCCGATCCATAGAAAGATGTCAATCCATCTTTGGATTTGACTTCCCAATAGTCTCTACCATCCTCGTATTGGTGATGCAAAATTTTGGCAAATAAGCCCTCTGTTCTGGGTTGGTAGCGCAGAGTAACACTACCGTCATTATTTGGTATCTCTTCTACCAAGACCAGATCTTCAGCTCCTGAAAGCACAAAGGTATCCGACGTATCGTTATAAGTCGGAATGCCTTTGTTTGTCTTTCTTTGGATGCCCGGGACACTAAGGCCCCAGCCCATGCCAAAGGGACTGTTTCCATTTCCTGTGGAATAGCCTAGCGAAAGGTTTGGTTGGAATCCGTTTCGACCGGCGGGAACGGCAATGGGAACTGAAAAATTGCCCGTTCCGGTAAAAAGGTCAGGGCTAAATGTTTCGCCCAGACCTTGCTGTGCTCCACCGCCTTTTGGCAGTGCAATCACATTATCTCCTGTACCTGATTTATTACTCATTTTTTTTGTTTTTGGTTGTTCATGTATCTTATTCATTCACAGAGTGGTGAATAACGAATGCCTGGTTCGGTTGTGCACCGCATCCATGTCATGCGGCATCCGTTATTCTTTGCTCTGTTTTGCTTTAGCTTAAATGGTACTCAGGAGTTTCTCCTTCAATGGTAAAGACAAATAAAATGTCATTTAACTCACCATTTTCGATCTTCTGTTGAACGTCTGAGTTTAAGCTCAATTTCCAAGTGCCCTTAATTTGATCCAGTTCGCTTAAGGCTGAAGCTGTTTTTGAACTGATCTTGCCATCACTACTTTGCACCCCAGTAGCTTCAATAACTGCTTCATTCTCATCTGTATGAGAAATGTCTACATTGGTAAACACGTCTTTCTCTTCTTTGTCTTGAGAGAAATACAGCATGAAGTTGGTAATGCTGGCATTGCTCACATTGGCCGGGAGAATGCGCTCGTCCAGTTCAAAGCTGATCTCCGTTCTGGCTTGTCCATCTTCAGGATTAGCCAAATCGAACCACTGATCGGGTAAATTGGTCCTCAAGCTGATGGGTAATAAGAACTCGTATGAATTCTCCCGATTGAGTTTTTGGGCTACCTGTGCTTTATAATCAAAACTGTTCAAAGCTTCATAGTCTATGGTAATTAAGACATCAGCAATGCTGCTATAGTCTATGCCAGCATTGGCTGCTTTTTCCATCTGGAAGCGCCAGAAGGTTTCCACCCCCGTACCTTCAAATGGTTTGAGCATTTTATTCTCCGGTTCCAATTCAAGCAGACCTGTATCGTTCACCGGACTAGTTAAAGACACCGTTTCCGGTAAACGTCTGATGTCTAAGGTCTGATATATGGGACCACCGGCTACTACTCTGGATAAACCAACACTTGAGAGGGTCGCTTTAATGCCATCTACCGGAGGGACTAAGGCCACTACCGTTGTACTTACCTTTTTAATCAGTCGCAAGTAATGCCCGGGAAAATCCCGATCGAACAGCTCATTAGTGGTCAAGAAGTTCAACTCTCCCGTTTCACGGAATTGCTGAAACTCCATCGGACTCATGCTTGCTAAAGAGAGGGTCTTACGCAATTGTTGTTTACGCTGATCCGTCTGTTGTGCATGTTGCTCCAAGCGATAGACGTCCTGCAATAGGCGCGCACTGCCGGTAATTCCCTTAAAGTCTTGCTCTTCTTCTGCATTGGAGCCATAATTATTGCTTACCACCCAGTAATCGCCTTTAATGAAGTCCGGCACATTTTGCTGGCGTTCGAAAGTCAATTGGGCTTTGGCGAGTTTGGCCATAGCTGTAGCTTCTTGCAGGAAGTAGCTATATACCTTCTCTAACACACCCACCATATACTCGTAAAGAGCCGCATTCGTAAATTGTTGATTCAACAGATAATCAATGGTAGCCTCATTATGGCTTTGCTGTAATTCTGCAATGACTTTTTCCTGTTTGACGATTTCCAAACGGTCTTTGGCAATTTGCTCTTGCTGTTTGCCAATTTTTACATCATGCTTGGCCGTTGCAATTTCATAGTTCCATCTTTGCACATTACGTTCGTAGGAAGCCCATAAAGATCTAACACCTATATTTCTTCTGAGATTCGCCATGGTCATCTGGGCAATGGACTGCATTGCTATGCCTGACCCACCTAAAATTGCTAATGCAGCTACATCAGAAAATCCGGTAAAAATATTTGATGCATTGTTAATGGCATTTTTTACTGAAAAACCAAGATTTGCAGTGCTTAATAAATTAGAACCTGTTGCATTCCATTTTTCAGCCTCCCTTAAAGTATCATATAATCCAATAAGAGCTTGCTCTGAAGACAAAAGACCCTGACCTATCATCTTGTTTAGCTCCGCTATTTGAAGATTTGAACGATCCGTTTGTAATTCCGCCAACTCTATACCACTTTCTGCTTCATCAATTTTGAGTTCCTGCAGTTTGATGTTAGACTTCGCCGTTTGCAGATCCTGTTTCGCGCGAAGCACATTATAGTTTTCATCGTCCAGTTTTTCTAATGCCGCCAAGAAGCTGCCTTCAATTTGCTGTGCAATGTTGTTGAGCTCTTTAGTTCTCTGAATTAAAAAATCAAAACGGTAAGGACTGGCTTGATAAATACGCTGAGTTCCGCCAATTGCCAAACCACTCGCACCTGTAAAAGTGACCCCAGAAGTGGCATCAGTCGGTGCAGCAAAAGCCTCTAGTGGTCTTTCTATACCGGAAATGTTGAGACAGTTTCGAATCTTGTATAGATTTAACTGGGCAATCAATTCAAAAGAGCGAATGACCGGATTGGGACAGACGTCAAATTGAAAAGTAGGATTATTGGTCAAGATGTTAACCCGTCGATAATATGTTCTAAAGACAATTTCCGGTTCTTCAGCTGCTTTTATCCCTTGCTCTCCATCAACATCAGGATTTACCGGATCATAGGCATACAATTCATCGTAAAATGCTTCTCTACCCAATTGGTCCGGCATAGCACTCCCTTTGGTTTCTAACCAAGGCATTACAATACTATTACTTTCTATCGTTTCCGGTTTAAATCCTGTTACACTCAAAATAGCCGATTCAAAGGCTTTTGCATTTGCTGCTGTTTTTTTCACAGTGGTTTTCCGAACTGCAGAGCTTTGCTGCAAGTGATTCATGGCCTGAAGCACTTTCGCTTTTTGGTTACTCATTTCAGTACCCAAATCAACCGCACCTGGCAAAGCATCAAAAGCCGCATCGACCAAACCTTCAATCTGCATGATCCGGCCACCAATGTCTCCTCCGGCATCCCATGCATCGCCTATATCTTCAAGTAAAACAGGTAACTCATCCAAATCATTGAAGACAAATAATCGCTCTTTGATCTTTTTCCAGTAAGATATCCAGTATTGATCTCCTGTGCTTTCAATGTCAATACTGAACTGTCTGATTTGCTCATTACAATTCGTCTCATCTCCTTTAATTTCCTGAATCAGCTCCAAAGCTTCCAAATACAATTGCTTGGCCTTGGCAATGCTCTCTATAGTATCTTGCGTAAACTCATGGTTCGCATAAGTCAAAAAATAGTTAACCAATTGTAAATAAAAAGAGCGTTTTAAGGTGCCTGATCTGGAGGCCGCTATATCATGTGGATTTAGGGGTTGATCTTTCCAGTTATCATTAATAATCAGATCTCCTAATTGATCAAGAAGCATATAATAGATTGGATCATTTACTTCAAAATCATAAATCGCAGATAGATACTTTTTTGATTCCTCAAACTCATTTAATTTAATTAGTTTATTAGAGATATATTGAGGTAAATCATAAAACATTTCTTTTACCATCTTTATAACTTTCTCACTAGCTAATTCTGATGTTAATTGATTAGAATTAGCAGAAAACCAGAGCTCTAATTCTTCTTTATCAAAAATTTGTGATTGACTTTCACCGAAAGAAAGGTTATTAAAATTTAGAGCTGATATAGAATAGATATTGAAAGCAAATTGCGTGACTTGAGCTATTTTGTGAGATGTATTATTCTTATTCGCTTCAAACTGAAATACCATAGTTCCTGTATCTGACTGTCCAACGAAAATTTTATCATCTACAGAAATATTATACAAGTGGTAAGATGGCACAATATTAGTTCCAGAGGCTTTTAAGTTAAAAGTTGCATTATAGAATAATGTATCCTCTAGTTCTTGAACCCCATTATTATCTTGGTCAAAAAGAAGGTTGATAATTTGATTGTCATCAATAAGTACTGGAATTAGGTTTACACTATCATCTAGAGTAGAACTAAATTTCTCAATCTCATATTTTCTTTCCTCTTTCCAATTTTGGGTTTGAGCAGAAATCCCTCCAGGCCTTCTAGTTAAAGTTTTACCCGATAGAGTCCATTTAACCCACTTGTTGTCAAATTTCTCAAACTTAGGCTCTAAAACACTATTCTCAGTTCTGTAGTAATGCGCTCTAAACTTCCTTGAATAACCGACCAATATGTATTCATCCTCATAATGATCATAATAAAAATACTTAGGTATAACAGGACGTTTTACCACAGGATCACCTATATTATGAAAAGTAATAGTGCCATTACCCGGTTCCCATCGACTATCTTCCGTATAACTTTGAACAACATCTTTCCAATTATCTACTGTTTCAGTTACTTGTTCTAAAATGCGTGGTTTATTCTTTTTATCAAATACAAAAGCCTGCATGTAATAGCTTTGGTCGATATTTACTCCACAAATTAAAATTGAGGGCTTTACGTCGGCCTTATTAGATTGATCGACAAAACATTGAATATTATCTACATCGCTAATATTCAATAATATCTCCTTAGCACCCCATCTTTTTAGCAATACATCATACCGATAATAATTAACTTGTGTATCTTCTTTTATACTCTCACTTGTAAAAAGAAATACACTTGTCTCATACGCATCATGATAACTAGAAATACCAATAAAATCTTGACCAACTACTTCAGGTATGCCTACCCAATCACTTTCTAAAATGTCATTTGTCGATGTATATGACTTGATCTCTTGAAAGCAATATTTATCAGAGCCAGCACTTTGTGCAATTATAAAAGTGCTCTCATCATCTATAACAGTCCCTAAATCATTGATATTAAATGGAGTATTTTCACTAATTAAATCCCCCTCACTGATAAGTCTACAGCTTGCTTTCACATTTAAGTCTGTAAATTGCCTTAACCTATCAAAATGATTTTTATATACTTTTTTAATACTATCTTGATCTTTTACCTGACGGAGATCAGTAACAGATTCACTCATTAGCAATGATGGATTAGGAAGAAGTTCTGGCATTAATATGTTCTCTGGATAGAGTTGCACAAACATGGCCGCCCGCCATGTGGCATAGGAACCGATCCATTTCCATTCGGCTTCAAAATCTTCAGCATTTAAATTGAGGTCATAACCTGTTCTGCTGTTGATCTCGTCTAAAATCAACTCATTGTTCATGCCCCATAATAAGACCTGTAATGCTTCAATGGCCTGTGTTGCCCGAGTGGTTGGTGAGCAACAATTCATCTTGGCATCGATCAATAAATGTCTTGAAATCCATTCTTGAGCTTCATCCAGGGTCATCTTTCTTGTTGTTGCCGGATTGCTCCCCTCAGCAGGTACATCCACCTCCGGCATGCCTATGGTCGGAGAGGCATTGATCAGGTGCTGGATAATGGCATTTCTCACATCGATCAAGACCAATTTTTCCGCATTTTTCACTACTTCTTTCAAGTCCTCTTCAACTGCTTGCCATTGCCTTTGGCGCTTTTCAAGTTTGCGCATCCAGGTTTTAAAGGCTCTGGCATCGAATTGAAATTCTTCTTTCTCTACTGGAGGTTCCGGTGGAAAAGAAAAGGCCGGAAGTGGTTCTTCCTGAAAGTACTCAGGACTCAAAGCAAATGGTGCATTCGCGTCGATGGGAGACAAGTCGATGGCCAAGTCTTCTTCATCTTCATGCCATTCAGAAAATTTATAAGGTTTGTACCCATTGACCAAAATGTTGGCAACATCTTCCTTCTCCTGTTCTGTTAAAGCAGGAGGATCGGCAGGCATAACTAAGTCTCTTAATTCCATCAAACGCTTAAATCCATCTCTCGTTAAACCAATTCTATCCAAGCGATCAGCAATACTTTCTCCGGCATTTTGCAAATCTTGAATATCCGCCAAATCATCTGTCTGCTTTTCCCAGTTTCCGGGTGTTCCTGTATACGAAATGGAAACTCCAAGGTGTGTGCTTATTCTAGAATTCATGATTTGAAAATCACTGGTTCCATCTAAAGAACTAATGGTTAAGTCTCTATAGGCATCCAACTCCTCTCTTCTTGTTTTCCATACCTGATAAATCGGGTGGGTATCTAAATTTGCAGCCGTTAGCCCTTTAATGTTTACCGGCTCAATCACATAAGGATCAATAATGACCGGCTTGGATTTGATCTCCAACTCTTTTTCAAAGGCTCTTCGACGTTCTTCAGTGGCTCTCCATTTCGGCATGCCCACTTTGTGTAACTTCCAAGTTAAGTTGTCAGTCACACTGCCATTCACTACAAAATAATTGCTTTGTTCATGGCTTTTCCAAGTCCCATAAAGATTGATGATCTTATAAGGACTTAGTAACAGGTTATACAAACTGGTCCATTCTTCAGCACTCGGCTGCTCGGCGACCAGATTTTTGGCTGCCTTTGCTTTCAGGCCTATCAAGAAAGAAAAATCTTCTAGCCGCATTTTATAACTGTTTATTACCTTTTGCTGAGCAGCAAAACTTATGGTTTCGTCTTGATCAGCTAAATCTGCTGCGGTATCGTCAATCTCTGTGCTTGCTCCCAAAGTGGAACCAAAGACATGGATCATCAGTTCATCAAAACCCTCATTGGAAGTAGCTTCAGCTTCTCTTGTTGAACGCAGTGTTTTTAGGGACTGATCCAACTCAGTCGTTCGATCTTCGTAGAGGGTTTTAGCCGCACTTCCAATCACTATGTCCGGCAAACTGGATGCATTGATCAGTTGTGGATCTACCAAAGGCTTGCTGTCTCCCAAATCATATTGACCTGAAGAATTAATCAAAGGTGATTGCTCAACCATTAAAGGTCGCGACAGAGCTCTCCAGAAATGATCTGAAGTGATACTTAAACCTAAAGCTGTTTCCTCCTCTATCCAATCTTGAATAAATCTGTTCTTTACTGAAATCATCAGAATATTGATCAAGTCATTCCATTCTTCATCACTTAGCCCGGATTGAATGCTCGTACCGCGAGCCAAGGTATTTTTTTGATACAAGGAATATAATCTCAAAAATTCCTTTTCAGTTAAACCAAGATCGTCCTTAATGGCTTGAACGGTTTGAGCATAAAGTGACTTGGTTTTGAGATTGCTGTGAAACAACTCAAAATACGTTTCATGATCCGTTCCTACTATTCCAGTCCAAGGGGTTTCATTAACATCACCCCCATCCTTAGGATAAGAGATTGCATTAATCATTTTTTTAAATACACTGTCTTTAGGAGTTGCATTGATGGAATCATCAGAAACATTAGGCACTTCTACTCCACCGGGTTGATACGTCTGGCTATTGTATTCTATAGAATCTGTTGAATCCAGATTTAAAGGCAAAGCCTCTATGGTATACACTTTAGTTTGGCCATTCTTCAAAGATTCCGATTTTACTACGGTTACAATATGATCTGTTTGATCTGCTCCAGTTAAAGTGACTGAATCATTTTCAGACATGCTTAAAGCCGCATCCACAATAAAAGCACGTTCTTCAGGAAAAGTAGCACGTTGTATCGTCGATTCTTTTAAACTTTCTATTGTTTCGCCTAACCAATTAAAACGCTTCTGCCACAAATCGAAGACACTCGTACTCGTCTTTCTGAAATCATTGGGAGTGATCACATCCGGATCGATAATGGGCAGGCCCAATAAAGTATAAGGCAATTCTTCAAAGTCTTCTTCCGCAAAATCAGCTCTTAATTTGGCTTCTTTAATGGTCTGTAATTCCGGTGTGGCAATACTGTCTAATGCTGTTAACTTTCCACTTGTTCCATCTAATTCTTTGAAGTTTCTTGTGGTATCTCTGAAACCAAAGAGCTCTTCCAGCTTTTCATCAGTGATTTCGTCAGCGGCTTCATTTGAACTGTATTCTAAACTGATGTTTTCAATCTCATCAACCGGAATGCCCAATCGCTCCGCAAACTTTTCTTTTTCGACAGTATCAGCATAGATCACTGTTCTTAGTTCTTCGTGACTTGTTCCTAACTCATCAAGTAAATACTCATAGGTTTTCAAACGCAAGGCTTTTAAGTCTGCTGCTGTTGTCAACTGGCTGCTGCTGTGGGTATTTGAAGCGGTCTGTTTCTGAATAAAGGTCCATAAGACCTCTATGCTAGCTCTTACCTGACAGATGTGCTTTTTTACAGAAGAACAATCGGCCGGCAATTTGTCGAACGGGTGAAGAAATAAATCCTGAAGGTCTGTTAATGAAATATCCGTGTCATTATTTTTTACCACCCTTAAGGCGTAATTTGTCAAATCTGCCAAATAGGCCAAAGGACTCACTCCTGATTGACAATCATCGCAGGCACATGATTTAGATTTTAAGGCATTCAAAGAGGCTTTCACTTCTTCTTCATCAATGTTCTTAAAGCCATTACCCAACCCTCCATTAATCAATTCGCTCGTAAAGCTTTTGACCGTTTTGGCTTGCTCGTGCAATTGACCTGCTCCATACTGACCAGTACTAAAAACAGTCTTCGTATCTGCTACAAAGGAATAACGGTCTTTCTCAGCAATGTCTAAAATTGAATTATAGCCGGCTTGAATCAATTGCTTGTTCTCAGCTATATAAGTCGCTTCATCTTTTTCTCCTTTTACCAATTCCAAGTTGGCATGGGCATCTAAAATGGCTGCCGCATCTAATACATCCTGATCTTGAGGAAGATCGCCTTGAGGTAACAGACCACCTATTTTGCGAATATCTGCCAGATAGTTGACTGCGTTTGTACTCAGATAAGTTGATAGTGCCGTCGGAATGCTTAGATTTTCATCTTCTGAGCTTACCGTAACTATTTCGGGATCTGTAGATTCTATCAATGCAGAATCTATTGGCTCTACATCCGTGAGCTGAAATTCAACTACTTCTTCAGGCTGAGTTGGATCAAAATTTTTGGTCTGGTTGGAGACCGTTCCCGCATCGGAATCTGTAATTTCAAATTCCAAGGCATATGTTGATGATAATTCAGAAAGCGTATTAAAATAAACTTCAAAATAACCATTAGCATTACTTCTGGTTGTACCCAAACCAATCGATCCGAATTCCGTGTCGTTTTCATCTGTAGTACTTACTTTCCAATCGTATAAAGGCTGAGGTTCCGTTTCATCATTCATTAAGCGACCAATAAAACGATAGGTGAAAGAAAAATCGAGCAATGCTGAATTACTGGCACTTAAATAATAAGGCGCCAGAAGATTAAAAACATCAACTGACAGCAAAGCAACCAAAGAACTGAATTCCATGTTGGCCAATTCATAGACCGTAGATATTGAACCGGTTTCTTTAAGCAACTCTATGGGTGATTTTTTTGCTGCCGGCAAGGATTCATAATACTCGTTCCATAGATCGGCATTGGGGTCGCTCTCTCCATGTAGTGTATAAATGACTTTTGCTCTGCTTTGTATGCCAGAAGCGACTGAATTCAAGTAGATATTGCTCGCAGAGAAAGCTTCAATAACGGCAGCTAAGCCGGAAGAGGAAAGCTGGCTGAGTACTCTGAAGCTATTAATGTTCGCCTCTTCAGAATCATTGAGCATGTTCACCAAATGCTCTGCTTCTTTATCTTCAAGCATACTAAAACTGAGTTTAAAACGCTCCCATATAGTAAGGCTTTTGACGGCAACCAGCATTTCTCCCAACTCTAACAAGAAATCAGAAGAAGCAGCTGCGGTATAGATTTGAGCAGCTAGGTCTTCTGCTACTTCACTTTGAAGCACGGTAAAGTCGGTATAAACAGAGCTTAAATGTGATTCAATCTCATCATAGTGTTCCTGATCTCTGGTGAGCATACTAAATTTAAGCCCTTCAGCTGAACCATATTCTGCCGGCGTTAAAATGGCATAACTCAATATGCTTCTGGCATACTCCAAATAAATGGGAGAATCAGCTGTAATGGATTGTAAATCGCTTTCAATATCTTCTGCCGACTTGGCATCGAAGATCTCGAATGAGATATCATTAGCTGTGTAATGATTTTGTATGGCCTGTGCAACATTTCGGAATGCAGGCGATATTTTTTGTTGATAGGTTGACCAATTTGACATAATTTAAAATTTTAGGTTGTTAATAAAAATCTTTCTTTTAAAACTTCTTGTTTCTTGTTCTTATTGTGCTTTTTTTCTTGCTGATGCAATTCTTAACAGTTTTTAATCTTTTATACATCTGAGTTACACCAGGTTGAAAATAAATCACAACTTGCTATTTAACAATTACTTATAATTAGCTTAACAGTCGTCTTCCAGATTAAAAAAGCATCAGCGTCCTTGAAATAAAAACATAACACGGCACCGAAGGCTCTTTATAAATTGAGCCATTTATTAGATGAGAAGAATGCTAATTTTCTCTTAATCGGAAGAAGAACTGTCAGGAAAATGTATTCGTTAAAGTTGTCTTTTTGCTGAGCGAACACTTGCTTTATCAGATACTGCAGACATTTGATTGCACAAGTTATTTGGCTTGATTTGTTTTTTGAGCATCTTTACGAATCAATTTCAAAGCAAATATAGATAATTATCTTTATATTTGATGATATTTATCAATAAAATTTATTTTTTATGACGCACAAGGAGAAAATACAGAAATATCTTGAACTTAAAGGCTATTCAAAAAATTCATTTTATCAAAAAACAGGTTTTTCGGTTGGCTTTCTCGACAGCGGGAAATCCTTTGGAGTAGATAATTTAAAAGTAATTATAGATAATTATCATGACCTAAGTCTTGAATGGTTGATTTTTGATCAAGGAGACATGATTCAATCTCCTGAAAAAAAATCGACACTTCATTTGCCTCAAGTGATCACTGTGGATGAGGCAGGCAACGAGAACATCCCTCTGGTGCAGAGCAAAGTGGCAGCAGGGTACATCGGTGGCTTTACTCAACCGGAATTTGTTGCTCAACTCCCTACTTATAGACTTCCGGGCTTGGATAATGCAACCTTCAGAATGTTTGAGGTCAATGGAAATAGCATGCTACCTACACTGCATCCTAACGATATTGTGATTGGTGAATTTGTAGAGGACATCAAGCACATCAGAAATGATCGCGTGTATGTTATTATCACCAAAGAAGACCTTCTTGTGAAGCGCTGTTTACTTAAATACAATAAATTGATCGCTAAAAGTGACAATCACCATCAAGGCTATGAAGACATTGTATTTGACCTTGAAGATATTTTAGAGTTGTGGTATGTACAACGTAGATTAACAGGACAGTTGGCCGAAAATACAGACATTTATGAACGTATGACTGATTTAGAGGCTCGACTATCGATCGTGGAAAAACAAACTAATTAAGGCTAATCGTCTTTTTTCGATTGACCGTTCTTCGCTTTTGTGGCACATTATTTTCATCCCAATCTACATAAGGCAACAGTTCCATACTACTTACCTCAATGGTAAAATACCCAAACTCTTCAACCACTCTCCCCCTGATTAAATAACAGCCTTTCCCTTTAAAAGGGTACTGCTTTAGCACTAGGGGAAAATGAACAGAGTCAATCCAATCCCCTTCCAAGTCTAAAAAAGTTCCAAAACACATTGCTTGATCAGAATTTGTTTTCGTCTGTTTGGTTTTGACCAAGTATCCTACAATTTCAATTTGCCCTTTATCAAGATAATCCGGTAAATCAATCACTAATGTTCGAGGATAATCCTGAACCTTTAACAAAGTGAAAGGTGAACATAAAGGAAAACCGAACAAGTCCATTTGATCAAATGCTTGTCTATACTCATAGTCATCCAAAGTCGGTAAATCAAAAGATTTTGATTCAGGAGAAAAAAGAGAATTTGAATGCTTAGCACTCTTATTGGAAGCACCAAAAACGGCATGCATTTTCCACATTAATTGCTCTCTGGTTTTGCCGGTAAAACGGAAACACCCTGCCTTAATCAATAAAGCCAATTGTTCTCTTGAAATTTCACAACGATTTACAAAATCATCCAAATCTTTATAAGGTCCGTTAAGCTGCTTATCCTTAACAATAGACCCTATTACATTTGTCTCTAAATCGGCTATAAATTGGAGCCCCATATACAAGTCCACTTCGCCATACAATAATGTCAAATAATTACTTTTATTGATGCAAGGTGCATGAACAGTAGCACCTAACTTTCTTGCTTCATGCAAGTAAAATTCAACCGAATAAAACCCACCTCCGTTATTAATGACTCCGACAATAAACTCCATAGGGTAATGGGCCTTTAGGTACAAACTTTGATAACTTTCTACTGCGTAAGATGCCGAATGTCCTTTAGAGAAGGCATAACCGGCAAAGCTTTCGGTCTGTCGCCACACGTCTTGAATAACTGCTTCACCATAACCCTCTTTTCTACAATTTGCAAAAAAAGTGTCTTTGGCTTTAGCAAATTCATCTCTGGATCTGAATTTACCCGACATCCCCCGGCGTAAAACATCTGCCTCTGCTAAAGTCATCTTCGCAAAACAATGTGCTACTTTAATAACATCTTCTTGGTAAACCATTACTCCATAGGTCTCCTTCATCAAATCCTGCATCACTTCAGGCGTTTTCTTTCGCCAGGCATTAGGATCTTGATCTTGAGAACGCAATATGTACTCTCGCATCATGCCGGACTTCGCTACTCCTGGTCGAATAATTGAACTTGCAGCCACCAAGCCCAGATAGTGATCCGCTTTTAACTTTTTAAGTAACATTCGCATGGCCGGAGATTCCACATAAAAACAGCCCATGGTTTCTCCATTTCTAAGAAGAGATTTTACTTTCTCATCTTCAAAAAAAGGTTCTGCACGGTGAATGTCTAACTCCGGATCTTTTTTCTTTTTTACAAGTTCTAAGGTATCTTTCACCTTTCCCAAACCCCTCTGACTTAGTATGTCAAATTTATAAAGACCTACATCTTCCGCATGCACCATATCAAAATGTACTAAACGATAGTTCTTAGGAGGCATACTTGTCGCTGAAAAATAGTAAATGGGCCTTTCGGAAATTAAAACTCCTCCTGCATGAATGCTCAAATGACTGGGTAGCCCTTCCATATATTTAGCATATGTATCTACCAAGTAAGCATACTCATCATCCTCTCTTTTGAATTTCTTAGTACTCTTTAATATATTCTCAATCTCCATATTCGGAAGGCCAAATACTTTGCCTAATTCTCTTACCAAAGAACGGCGACTAAAAGTATTGTAAGTTGCCAATAAGGCGATTTGATCATTAGATCCATATTTGTCGAATAAATAATCAACCACTTTGTCTCGATCTTTCCACGAAAAGTCAATGTCAAAATCCGGCGGATTTTCGCGATAAGGGTTAATGAAACGTTCAAAATATAAATCCAATTTCACTGGATCGACATCTGTGATCTGTAACAAATAAGCTACGATACTATTTGCTCCGCTGCCTCTACCAACATAAAAAAAACCACACCGCCTGGCATATTCCAACATGTCCCAATTGATCAAAAAATAAGATGCAAAACCCTGCTTTTCGATCAAGTCTAATTCCTTTTCCAGCCGCTCAATATTTGCCTGTTGATCTTTTTTGTCGGGATATCTGTATGGTAGGTATTGATAACATAAACTACGTAAACGCTGGCGATCTTCTTCTTTACTTAGCCTATAGTATTGCTTATTTTGATTTACAACTCCACTTTTCTGATTCTCCTTATAGATAAAATTAATCGAACAAGTGTCGAGTATTTTTTTAGTATTAGCCAATATCTCCGGATAATCTGACAACTTCTGCTTTAGCCCTTCAACATCCACCATAAAATCAGAAGGCTCACAACATTCTGTTGGACTTAATTTACTCAACAGGGTATTTTGATCAATGGCTCTTAAAAGACGATGTATGTTATAGCCTTTTTTGGAATCAACTGTAACCGGTTGTAGCAAAACCAAAGCATCCAGTCTGGACTTCCATATTGAAAAAGGCAAGGATTTTAATTGAGCTAATGTGATGCCAATATATTCATTGACACCCAGTTGAAAAAAACGATTCCGGCAAGTAGAAAATGGGTAAATCACATAACAATCTTTAAGCTCCGGCGCTCTTGGCTTGAATAATTGTTTGGTTTCTAAATAATCAGACAGGTGACGATTGAGTCTCATAAAGCCCTCATTGTTTTTTGCCAGGCCTATGTATTGCTGATGAACACCGTTTCTAAAATCTATCCCCACAATGGGTTTAATGCCTACTTTTTTGGCTTGTCTTATAAAGTTGAGACAGGCAGAAGTATTGTTAATGTCCGTTAAAGCTAAAGCCTCACAGCCGTTTTTATTGGCTAACTCAAGCAAGTGATCTACTTTAAGCGTTCCATAACGAAAACTAAAGGCACTGTGACAATTTAAATACACCTCTTTAAATAACTAATGTGTTAATTACTAATTCTTTAATTTAAAAACAGTATATATTTTACGATTGGTTTAATCTTTCTTTTCCTCGTTTTAAGTAGCAACACCGTTAAATGGATTCATGCTTCGGTGCTTGACCCCCATTGCAATGGCTCGCTTTAGCTTCTCGCCTCCATATTTCAGGCGAACGGCATCCATGGCCTGGTATAGGTTGATCATCTCTTCAGTATCATCAAAGAGATTGATCTGATAAGCCCCACCGACCAAATGACTAAATTTGATGCCAATCAGGCGAATCATCATACGTCGTTGATACAAGCGATCAAACAATTCTTTAACCTTAGTAATCAAAAGATGATCGCATGAAGTATAAGCCATCTTGCATTGTAAAGTCTGGGTATCAAAATCCGAATAACGAATTTTTACGGTGATGCAAGCTGTTAACTTCTGCTGCTTACGTAGCTTAAAAGCCAAACGCTCTGTCATGGCTATTAAGATGCGCTTGAGTTGTTTTACATCTGTCGTATCGTGATTAAAAGTTCTCTCACTAGACATTGACTTTTGCTCACTATACGCCCGCACCGGACTATTATCTACACCTTGTGCTTTTAGCCATATTCCTCTGCCATTCTTACCTAAAGCATTTTCGATCAACTCTACAGGCATTTGTTGCAAGGTCTTTACCTTATTGACCCCCATACTCCTTAAAGTATGATAGGTGCGCTCCCCGACCTGAGGAATCTTATTGATCGTTAATGGTGATAAAAAGCCTTTTTCTGCTCCCCGATCAACTTTACAGTAACCATTTGGCTTAGATTCGTTGGTGGCTACTTTAGAAACCGTTTTATTGATGGAATGGCCAAATGAAATGTTCAAGCCACATTCACGCTTCACATCGTTTTTAATTTTTTGAGCTAAAAGGTAAGAGCTGTAAAAACGCTCCATGCCACTTAAATCAATATAAAATTCATCAATGGATGATTTTTCGTATACAGGTACCTGTTCAGCAATGATCTCTGTTACCATATTAGAGTATTTGCTATACTGCTCTGTATCGCCACCAATAACCATAGCGTGCGGACATAAACGCTTAGCTGTTTTCATGGGCATGGCTGAATGTATTCCATATGTTCGTGCTTCATAGCTACAAGCAGCTACCACTCCCCTGTTGCCATTGCCACCAATCAATAAAGGAATACCTATCAGTTTTGGCTCTCTTAAGCACTCTACCGATACAAAAAAGGAGTCCAGGTCCATGTGGACAATACTTTTATCAAGATCAGATACACAAATTGACATATTTTTTGTCAAAAATTTGCCAATAATTTAATCAAAAAGAAAATAAAGCCTCAAAAAAAGCGGCAAATTTTGCCGCTTTTTCTTTTCTATATATTTATTCTACTGAATTACAAGTTTTTTTACTTTTCGATTTTTTCCTTCCCCTATGCTGACAAAATACAAACCGGCTTGCTGATCGCTTAAATCCACTTTTACTTGATCCTTCAGCATCTGTTTTTGGAATACAACTTGACCTAAACTATTTCGAATTTGAAGAAGTGAACCTTCTGATATAGAACTGTTCTTCTTAATCGCAAATTGACCTCTTGAAGGATTAGGAGAAATACTCATTTGGTTGTACTTGTTGTCTTCCTCACTCACTCCTACATGACATGCCCATTTATCTACAAGCCTTATTCCTAACATCTCATTAAACCAACCCCAATTAGATACAGCACTCAAGTAAACTAAATTAGAAACTGGTGTAACATTCTGTTTTGCAGTCAAATCAACACCTAAAGTCAATGAGTGATTAGAGTTTACTGTAGAAATTTGTTCAACACCAACCAGATACTGGGTAGTATCCATTAATAGTACAAGAGGAAAAAGAGGCAAAGTCTTCCATTGCCCCAGGTCAGATGCACTTAAAGTGGTAACAAAGGGTGAACTTGCCACAAGGTTCAATACAGAAGCGTTTAAAGAAGGCTGTGATTCATCAAAACGCCAAATTTTAGGCACTAAACTTAACCCAATGTTATTGGTATCGTTTGCAATGAATATTGAAATACCAGTAGCAGATCCGGTAAAAGAAAATGTCTTAACATTATATAAAGAGGCGAAACAATCTCCATTAATCCCACCTGTTCCAAAATCGGCAGTACTGATTTTATCATCAAACTGATTGTTATCTTTTGCAAAAAGACTATCACTGTATGTTAAAAAAAGTTCCTCTTGAGCCTGCCTAGGGTCAGCATGTATGGAATCTGAACTTATGGAAAGTCCGAACTTAAAGTAACCGTAATAATTTAAACTCAATTGGTTCAGATTAAAACTAAAGGTATCCGACTGATCATTGAATAAAAGTGGCCTACTATTCAGTTGTTGATTTTGGAACGTAAGACCTCTTCCCATTCCACCTGTTAATAATGAATCATGCTCAACTTGAATTTCGCCCATCACCCCTGTTCTTTGATTCGGACTTAAATTCTTTCCCGAAAACTTGACATTGATATCAAAGTGGGTAAAACATGGCACAATCGTATATTTTGGCTCGAATATATTTCCCGTTGGGAAAGTCATTTCGGAGTAATTGAGTAAAAGATCATCCTCATGACCATCTACTAACATCAAATCATCAACCATATAAAAATAGTGCGTCGCTCCTCGTTGTTTAAAACGGATATATGCTGTATCCTGATTGGCTAATGCTGAAGAGACATCTACCCGAAAGTGTTCCGGATTTGGTGTTACGGCACTCTGTGGTCGACCTTGAGTAATGTCAAAAGTCAACCAATTTACACTGTCTGAGCTGACCTCTACAACCAATAAACTAACAGACATACCACAACAATAACGATAGTAATAATCGAATTCCATAAAGACTGAAGGATTTGACTGTATGGGAATAACTGGAGAAGTCACTATAGCGTCCATAGCAACCGACCCGGAACTTGTATGTGTATTGTATAAATCTGAAGGTAATAACAGATAGCCATTAGATGAGGTGACAGACTGCAATGGACCTATACCTGTAGAAAACTGTCCTCCCGGAGCAGTATCGCTCCATATCCAAACATGGTTTCCATGACCATTGTTTGAAACGGTTGTCCAACCTAAAGGCAAGCCTCCGGTACCACTTGAATCAAAGTCTTCGTAATATAAAGTATCTCCGAAAGATTTGTAATTTCTGACTTGCGGTTTGGCATTTTTTGTTGGATAAAATTGCGGAAAGTCTATCGGCTTTGGATGAAGGATAGATGTATTCTGCTGAGTCCATACATCCCCTGCATTGGTTAACAGAATAAATACAACAAACAGTTTTAATAGCTTTTTCATATCTATTATTCAAAAAACACATGAGTCACTTCAAAAAAGCATGAAGAACAGTGTATCTAAATTTATTATTGACTTGATTATTTGAAGCACTTGCAAAACAAATACCTTTTAAAGAGAATAGTTTTATCGCATAGGCAATTTAAAATAACAACTCTTCTAAGGTAGTTATTTTAGGTCAAAAAACAAATATCTTTTCTAACAGAACCCTTAAGGCCTGCAATAGAATTTCTAATTTGGCGACATGAATCGAAAGATAAAATTGATCTGGGATTTTTTTGGATCTGATCACCACGAAATTGCTAAGCATCACGCTGTTCACTTAAAAGAATATTCTGAAAAAAACAAAGTCAATAATTATGGCATAAGTGCTGATATTTTGAACGATTCCCAAAGCATAGCCTATTATATCTGCGATGAAAGCGACATGTTCGATTTAAGAGATCACCTAAAACCTAAAAGAGCGCAAATTGAACAAACATGAAGCAAAGTAAAGCTCTTGCCATATTAAAGTCAGGCAGAAATGTTTTTCTAACCGGGTCAGCAGGAACAGGTAAAACTCACGTTTTAAATCAATACATTCAATACCTCAAAGAACATAAGGTAAGAGTAGCCGTAACGGCTTCAACAGGTATTGCCGCAACGCATATGAATGGCATGACCATTCACTCATGGGCTGGGATTGGCATTAAAGAAACTCTAACCAGTCGTCAATTAAAGGAACTAAAAACAAAGAAGTATCTAAAAAATCATTTAGAAAAAGCAGCTGTTCTTATTATTGATGAAGTTTCAATGCTACATCAAAATCAGCTGCAATTGGTAGACCTTGTATTGCGCTACTTTAAAGAAAATGAATTGCCTTTTGGTGGAATCCAAGTAATACTATCAGGTGATTTTTTTCAATTGCCCCCGATTGGGAAATCAGGAGAAAAAAGCAAAGACAAGTTTGCATTCATGGCGCCCTCATGGGTTCAGGCCGATTTAAAAGTCTGTTATTTAACGGAACAATTTCGTCAAGAGGATAATGAATTAAACTTGATTCTCAACCAAATCAGACAAGGTTTTATTGGTGAGGATGCACTATTGAAACTCCAAGATTGTAAAAGTAATGCCTTACCTTATAATTCTGAACCGACACAATTATACACTCATAATATCGATGTCGATGAAGTCAATCGAAAGTTTCTCAACAGGTTGCCAGGTAAAAGTCAAGAAAGCAGCGCTCAAACAAAAGGCAATGAAAAACTCATTGAGACCTTGAAAAATTCCGTGCTTGCTCCAAGTGAACTTAGTTTAAAGATTGGTGCAAAAGTTATGTTTGTAAAAAACAATAATGAGAAGGGGTATGTCAATGGTTCTTTGGGAGAAGTGGTTGATTTTGATGAAGAGGAAGGCTTTCCATTTGTGCAATTGACCAATGGAGACATTGTGATTGCTGAGCCTGAAAGGTGGCCAATCATAGATGATAAGGGAAGCACACTCGCCAGTTTTGAACAAATTCCTCTACGACTTGCATGGGCCATTACAGTGCATAAAAGTCAGGGCATGACATTAGAAGCTGCTGAAGTGGATTTAAGCAAAACCTTTGAAACGGGGCAAGGTTATGTTGCTCTCTCCCGACTAAAGTCTCTTAAAAATCTTCGTCTCATCGGCTTTAATGAAAAAGCCCTTAAAATTGATTCACTAGCTTTTAAAGCCGATCAACGTTTTCAAACCTTATCCAACGAAACAGATGCAACTTTACAGATGACTGATTTAGAAAAAGAGGCACTTCCTTTCATCAAAAAGTGCGGAGGAATCACAGACTTTAAACAATTAAAGAAACACAAAGCTCGACTTAAAGAGAAAACCTCCACAGAAAAAAGCAATACCTATGAACTCACGTACCAGCTTTTAAGTCAAAATTTACCCTTATCTGACATTGCCACAGAGAGAGGCATGACAGTTGGAACCATTTGCAATCATTTTATAAAAATCAAAAAAGATTATCCCGAAGCCAATTTAAGTTATTACAAACCAAAATCTACAATTGTAAACAAGGTAGAAGCTGCTTATCTAAAAAATAAAAGTTCGGAGGGGGTGAGCCTAAAGGCAATCTACGAAGAACTAAATGGCAAGGTCAATTATCAAGATATTAAACTATCTCTTGCCTTCATAATGTGAGACCCAAACCCAATTTTAATATTGAGTTATTTCCATGCTTCATGACAGTATTTCCCTTGTTAATGACTAACAAAAGATCATATCCCAAAATCGTATAAAAAGACTCTGAAAGAGTGTATCGCAATGAGAAGTTTAAATTTAAAGCACCTGAATGTTCAATTGTATACAAACTCAAATCAGGAACTGCTTGAATTCGGTATTCACTAATGACTCGAACTACAGCATAACCAAGACCAAATGAAGGAAGCAACTTTGAATTCTCTTCTTTTTTATAGAATACATTACATCTGGGCTGTACAATATAAGTTTCATTTAATAAACCATCTTTACCCTTACCGGATAAATAAGCTGCGTTAGCAGACAATGAAAATCCCAACTGACCGGATTTACTTGCATTAAAATTGAATCCCAGATCAAGCACCTCAGAGCCTTCAAGCGGCTGTAAACTCAACTCGTAGATTTGAAAATAGGACAGCTCTATTCCAAATCGCTTATTCTGGGCATGAAGCTCCTTAGTAGCAAAGAGACAGCTAAGTATAAATAATAGTTTTAAAAGTCTAATCATAAATATTTGTACTAAAATAATAAGTAGAAAATCAAATATTTACTTTTCTTTGATTTTGACTTGTGAAAAACCTCATAACCGATAAGAAGTTAAATAAGCAAAGTGGACTAGGCACTTTTGGTGGTGTATTCACGCCCTCTATCCTTACTATTTTGGGTGTGATTATGTACCTGCGATTTGGCTGGGTCCTTGGGAATGTGGGTTTAGCAGGCACTCTGCTCATCGTGACACTCTCTACCAGCATCACATTCCTGACAAGTCTTTCTATTGCTTCGATTGCCACTGATCAAAAAGTCAAAACGGGAGGTGCTTATTATATGATCAGTCGATCGCTAGGTATCGAATCCGGTGGAGCAATTGGTATTTCCCTCTATTTTGCACAAGCACTTTCTATTGCGCTTTACACAGTTGGTTTTGCAGAAAGTGTAGCCGAAGTCTTTCCGCAAGTAAGCGAAAAGATGGTAGGTATTTTAACAAGTATAGGCGTTGCGATTTTGGCTCTAACCTCAGCCAAAACAGCCATAAGAGCTCAATATGTTATCATGATAGGCATTGGACTTTCTTTACTGTCTCTTGCCTTTGGAAGCCCTTTAGATGATTATGAGGTGAAAAAAGAACTAACCGCAACAGAAACAAGTGGCTTTTGGACGGTCTTCGCTGTTTTCTTCCCTGCTGTGACGGGCATTATGGCCGGTGTAAACATGTCTGGAGACTTAAAATCCCCAAGTCGATCTATTCCAAAAGGTACGTTTTTAGCCGTAGGTGTAGGATATCTTATCTATATGGTACTTCCTATTATTTTGAATAGTCGTGTTGATGTCCCTACACTAATTGGAGATCCTATGATCATGCGTAAAATCTCTTTTTGGGGAGATGCTATTATTATTGGGGTTTGGGGAGCTACCCTCTCAAGTGCCTTGGGCAGTATATTAGGTGCACCCAGAATACTTCAAGCTTTAGCTCGCGATAATATTCTACCTCCTGTTCTCAAATGGACCGGAAAAGGAGCTCCGAAAGATGATTCCCCCAGATTAGGCACCCTACTTACTCTTGTTATTGTTTTATTGGCTGTTTGGCTAGGAGACTTAAACTTTATCGCTCCAATTCTAACCATGTTCTTTTTGACGACTTATAGTGTTTTAAATATAGCCGCCGGAACTGAGCTCTTTTTAAAAAGTCCATCATTCAGGCCAAAATTTAAAGTGCATTGGTTTTTTTCTTTACTAGGGGCTTTATCCTGCTTATGGGTTATGTTTCTCATTAATTCAGGTGCAACCATTATGGCCTTGGCTTTCATTACACTCATCTACCTTTGGTTAAAAGGGCGAAACCTTCAATCGACTTTCGGAAATATTGGTCGAGGAATAAGGATGGCAATTATTAAATCAAGCCTCATGAAGATCACCGAAGACCATGATCCAAAAAATTGGAGACCAAACCCTTTGGTTTTAGTAGGTGCACCAAAGCGAAGGTGGCATTTAATTGAGTTAGCAGACATATTTACTCACAAACGAGGCATTCTGAGTGTTGCAAGTGTTATTCCTGAAAACACAATGAGCAGTGATCAGATATTCAGAATGAAAAATAATGTTCAAACCTTTTTACTTAAACAAGGTATTGAAGGACTTGTGAAGGTGATTGCCGCTAAAAATCCATTTATCGGTGTAACCAATTTAGCCGAATCTTATGGCTTAGGTGTTTTGCAACCCAATACTGTAATTGTAGGTGAAAGCGAAACTCCAGGTTCTGAAAATGATTATTGCTACATGATTAATCGCTTTTATGAATTGAACAAAAATGTTCTTATAGTTCATAAGGGAAAAGGAGAAGAAACTTTTGGAGCAAAAAGAAGAATTGATGTTTGGTGGGGTGGGTTAAAAGGCAATGGCAGCCTAATGATTATACTTGCTCATCTGATCAACACCAGCATTGAATGGCGACAAGCCCAGATCCATATCAAAATGGTTATTCAAGATGAAGCTGCTAAATCAAATGCCGAAGGGAACATTCAACATATCTTACATGAAATCAGAATAGATGCCAAAGCCGATATTATTATTGCTAACCAAAGGCCCTTTGATGAAATCTTACATGAAAATTCGCAGGATTCTGATCTAATTTTTATGGGTTTAGCCAAACCCAACAAAAATTACACAGATTACTTTTCATCGGTTCAAAAGCGAATTAAAGAGCTGCCTACCACAATTCTTGCTCTCGCAGCTCAGGAGGTTTCTTTAGGAGAAATTGGATAAATTTTATCCTTAGGTTGGATTATAAATTATTTTTTGCTATTATATTTGTCTAATTTTTGCCAAAATTATCGTCAATGCATTTCGGATCAAATATTCAATTGTTACGTAAACGAAAAAGAATTTCTCAAGAAGATTTATCTCGAGAACTCAAAATTAAACGCAGTTCTTTAAGTGGTTATGAACTCGGAAACTCAGAACCTAACTTTGAGACTCTATTGCGCTTTTCAGAATTTTTCAGAATTTCAATCGACAAGTTATTAAAACTGAATTTGAAGCAAGTTTCGGAGATTTATCTCAGTCAACTAGAGCAAGGCATTGACATTGACATTACCGGTGGAAAGTTAAGAGTACTGGCTACAACTGTTGATTCTGAGAATGAAGAAAACATTGAATTGGTGCCTGTAAAAGCAAAGGCAGGATATACAGCCGGATATGGAGATCCAGATTTTATAAAAGTCTTACCCACTTTTAATCTTCCTTTTTTGGATCGGAATAAAAAATTCCGGACTTTCCAAATTAACGGGGACTCTATGCCTCCTGTTTCTGATCAATCGTGGGTGACCGGAGAGTTTCTTCAGAACTGGCATACAATAAAAAATGGATATCCATACATCATTGTGACTGAAAATGACGGAGTGGTTTTCAAGGTGGTTTATAAGCAATTCGAAAAAAACCAGACTTTACTCTTATGCTCAACCAATCCGATCTATGAACCTTATGAGGTTAATATCAATGAAGTACTTGAAGTTTGGAAGTTCGTTAATTATATCAGTAATGAAATTCCCGAGCCTAATTTAAGCAGAGATAAGCTAAGCAGTTCTTTACTAAATATGCAAAAAGAGATTCGAGAAATCAAAAACACCTTGCGCCCTGAGAACCAAAAATAGGATTCGCTTCTAAAAACAAACCATTGTGTATCTTTATGCGTCTTAAAGCTGACGTCAAAACGTATACAATGAAATATATTTCGACATTGATCCTCCTTGGATTTTCTATCTTAAGTATCGCTTGGTTCAACTCTTTTAATCAAGAATACGAATCTCATTATGCGAATCTAAAAAAAGAAATTCAAGCCCCTTCTAACTGTCCGGCTGCACCTGAACCTTTGCAAATTACTCAGGCCAACGGGCAAAGTATTACCATAGTTGGAAAGGGAAATATGAACAATTCATGGACTGAGACCATTGATGGTTATACAATCATCCCTGTTAATGGTAATTATGAATATGCTCAAAAAATAAATGGGGATTTACAACCTACAGGCATATCTGTACATGATCCTCTCAATAGAACTGCAAATGAAATCAATTATTTAGCAAATATTCAGAAATCGATACAACCTGACTTTAACCCTCTTAAAAACTCTATTCTAGATCAAGTTAATTCTCACTTGAGTAATAAAACCTACCCGACCAGCGGAAATCTAAGAATACTTGCCATACTCATTGATTATCCTGACTTACAAAGCACTTATAACAAGAGTAATTTTGATAGTCTACTCTATGGAGCCAATTATAGAAGTGGTGACGGAAGTTTTAAAACTTTTTACGAAACCGCTTCAAATGGAAGTGTCACCATAAATGTGGATGTGATGGGCTGGTACAGGGCAGCTAATGGCTACCTCTACTATGGCCGTGACAGTGGTTATTCAAGAGCTGCAGATTTAGCCAGAGAAGCAGTTGTTGCTGCTGATGTTGCAGGAGCAAACTTTGCCAATTACGATAATGATAATGATGGAGATGTAGATGGAATCTTGGTGGTACATGCAGGACCTGGAGCAGAACAAGGAAGCAGAACTCAATACATCTGGTCACATCGATGGGTTCTTGCAGGCGCCAATCAAGGTGCTATAAGCCTTGATGGAAAATTCATCAATGATTATATGATGAACCCGGAAACTCGTATTGCAGGTGCCAATCAAAACATGGTCGGAATTGGGGTTTTTTGTCATGAGTTTGGGCATAATCTAGGTCTGCCTGATTTATATGACACAGATGCTTCCAATGGTGATTCTGAAGGAATAGGCAACTGGTGTCTGATGGCCGGAGGAGGCTGGATGGGTGGAGAACACAGACCAGTAAACTTTTCAGCATGGTGTAGAGTTGAAAATGGTTGGGATACACCTAGAGTACTCACAATTGGAAGTAGTTCTGCAGACAGTTTAGATGTTGCAAGCACGAGTAACAATGAAATAATCAGAGTTAACACTCCGATTTCAAACGAATATTTCCTTCTAGAAAACAGACAAAAAACCGGATTGGATTTAGAACTTCCGGGAACGGGATTAGCTATCTGGCACATTAATACAACAAAAACAAATACCTCAGGGAATAGTGTAAATGCTGACGAGAACCTGAAAGGAGTTGACTTAGAAGAAGCTGATGGCAACAATGATTTAGACAATGAAGTTAATCGTGGTGATAATGGTGATCTATTTCCCGGATCGACTAACAATACCACTTTCGATGACAATTCCAATCCTAATGCCAGAAACTATAATCTTGCTGCAACAAGCCTACAAATCAGAAATATTTCTGAAAATAGCGGGAAGATATTTTTTGACTTTGGTCCTCAGCCAAGTTCGGCCAACTGCTCAGGTGGCACAACTACTTTAACCGGTACTACAGGAAGCTTCTCAGATGGAAGCGGAGCTTCCAATTATGCGAATAACTTGAGTTGCTCATGGCTGATCCAACCTACCGGAGTATCAACCATCACATTGAGATTTACTTCGTTAGCAACTGAAATTAACAATGATGTCATTAGAATATATGACGGCATTAATAATTCAGCCCCACTTTTAGGATCATATTCCGGTACAAATAATTTAAACACAATCACCTCTACAGGAGGAGTGATGTTTGTAGAGTTTATAACTAATGGTAGCATAACCGATGCAGGATGGGATGCGGTATACACTACTTCGATTTCGGGACCCGGTTGTAGTGGATCAACAACTTTGACAGCAACAAACGGATCATTTTCAGATGGCAGTGGGGTTAATAATTACGACAACAACCAATTTTGTTCGTGGTTAATCCAGCCACCTTCAGGAACCATAACTTTAAACTTTACAGCCTTTAGTACAGAAGCAGGTGCAGACAGAGTACTCATTTTTGATGGAACAGATAACACGGCGCCTCAAATTGCCAATTATAGTGGAACGAGTATCCCTGCAAGTGTAACTTCAACTTCTAACGCGCTTTATCTTGAGTTTAGAACCAATGGCTCTGTAGTAGATCAGGGATGGGATGCAACCTATACGACTTCTTCTTCTATAACGTGTTCAGGAACTGTTAATCTAACTGCCTCTTCCGGCACTGTATCTGATGGGAGTGGTACATCTAATTACGATCCAAATTTGAACTGTGAATGGCTCATTCAACCTCCGGGTAATCCTGCGACCATTACCTTCACCATGAACAACCTTAACCTTGCCAATTTTGGAGATCGAGTTGAAGTCTATGATGGCACCAATAGTTCCGGCACTCTATTAATGACCTATCTGGGAAATAATACAAGATTTCCAATAACTGCTTATAGTGGTGCAATGTTTATTCGATTCATGACAGATAATACCAATCAGGCTCAGGGATGGGACGGGACGTACACTTCATCAGCTACTTTTTGTTCACCAACAACCACTTATACTGCCAATACAGGAGCCATAACAGATGGTTCTCCTGTTGGTCAAAACTATGCGAATAACACAGATTGCGAATGGCTCATTCAGCCTGCAGCAACTAATGTAATCATAGACCTTAGTTTTACTCGATTCAGCACTCAAAGTGGAAATGACACGGTTAGTATATATGATGGATCCTCTACGAATGACCCCAAATTAGGCACCTTCTCAGGAGGGTCATTACCAGGTATCCTCACCTCAAGCGGAGGCTCGATGCTTATTACCTTTGAATCGGATAATTCCATTACTGACAATGGATGGCGTGCAGTTTATACTACTCGACCAAGACCTGCTTGCTCAGGAAGAACAACATTTACTGCAGCTTCAGGAACATTTGATGATGGAAGTGCAGTAAGCGCAAATTATGTTTCAAATTCAAATTGCGAATGGTTGATTCAACCTCCGGGAGCATTTACCATTGACTTAAACTTTAATCGATTTGATACGGAAACCAACTTTGACTTTGTAAGTGTCTATGACGGAACTTCGACCGCTGGCACTTTACTCGGAACCTTTTCAGGCAACTCAATCCCAAGTCAAGTTACCGCAACAAGTGGAAGTATGCTAGTTGTGTTTACAAGTGATAATTTTATACAAGAAACGGGATGGGAGGCCAGTTACAATTCCAGTAACACAGCCATTTTAGATGCTATTGAAGACACAGTATACATTAATGCTGCATCTGGCAGTCAAACATCGTTCACTCTTAACTCAAATACAAGTTGGTCAACAAGTGATAATGCCATATGGCTAATTTCTTCACCATTTAATGGCAACTTAAATGCCACGGTTAACCTCTTGGCCTTACAACCTAATATTGGTCCTCCAAGAAGTGCTGAAGTGTATATAAGCTCAACAAGAACGACTATAAAAGATACCGTTATTGTTATTCAACGTGGATCAGGAAACTACTTAGATGTTACACCGGATACTTTATACTTTGCAGCTCAACCTAGTTCAGCTCAACAAATAAGTATTTCCTCAAGTGTAGCATGGACAATAACACCTTCTTCTACATGGATTACTGTTAATCCTTTATCCGGTTCGACAAATGGCAATCCAAATGTTTCCCCAAGTATTAACTCTTCCATTAATGATCGACTAGGATTTATCGTCATATCCGGAACTGGTGGAGTAAGCAATGACACTGTCTATATCAAACAAACAGGGACACCCCCTCCGCCTCCAAGCTTATCTGTTAGTCCACAATCAATCACACTTAGTAATTCGGCAGGAAGTTCAGACATTTTCACAGTTAATTCAACGGTTCAATGGCAAACAAGCTCTGGTGCTTCTTGGTTACAGGTAACCAACCCTACAAATACTTTTGATACCAATACTGTAATGATTTCTACAGGTTCTGCAAACATGAGTCCGACACCGAGGATGACTTATGTTGCGGTACAGGATATTGGTGGGACATTATTCGATACTGTTTTCGTCACACAATTAGGGAATACTCTAAGCATTGTTACCAATCCGGATACGGTTATGCTTGCTGCAACATTAGGTTCTTCGGCTAGCGGCAATATTGTGGCGAATACAAATTGGACTATTGCAAAAGGAGCTAACTGGTTTGATGCTACTCCGATATCGGGAACGGGAAATGATAATCTAACTTTTACCGCAAATAGTGATAATAATACAGGAGCACAAAGAGTTTCTTTTGTTTCTTATGAAGATGCAGCAAACAATTTATTTGATACTGTTGTGGTAATTCAAAACGCCTTGCCTACAGCTTCATTTTTAAATGCAAACCCTAGATTTATTACCTTAAGTAACTTAATCGGCAGTACAGGAATTATCACCGTAAATTCAAACGTGACCTGGCAGGTATCTTCAAGTGTTAATTGGTTGAATTTTTCATTTAATGGTCCACCTGTTGATACTGGAGGCATAACAATAATTTCGAATTCGGCAAATGGCTCTTTAGCTCCTAGAAACGGATATATTGCAATACAAGACTTAGGAGGTACAGTGTTTGATACTGTTTTTGTGACTCAATTAGGAGTATCTCCTGTTATTGATGTCAGCCCGGATACGATAAGATTAGCTGCAACGAATGGATCTACTGCAAATGCCAATGCAGTATCAAACTCCAACTGGAGCTCTGTGGATGGAGCTTCATGGTTACAATCTAGTCCGAATTCAGGGACGGCAGGGAATACCAACATAACTGTTACAGCGCAGTCTGCAAATACATCAGGCTCAGAAAAGATATCTTTTGTAGCTTTTACAACACTCATAGGAAGGGACACTTTAGTGGTTATTCAAGATTTTATGACCTCGGGAATGTTAACAACAAACCCGGATACCGTATACTTGAACTCTACATCTAATTCAACAGGTTCCTATAATGTAATAGCAGGCTCTAATGTAAATTGGTCTGCAACGGCTGTTGATAATTGGATAAGCTTAACAAATAATAATGGTACAGGAAACGGTACTGTTATCATAACCGCAAATTCTGCTAATCCTAGTCCGAATAATCGGATAACCTATGCCATCACATCAGGTGCTAGCTTACCAATACCTGATACGGTTGTCGTTATTCAAAGAGGCTTTAGTCCTTCTATTACAATTAGCCCTAGCAGCTTAAGCTTAGGTTCAACTTCAGGCAGTAGTGGTATTTTGAATGTCAATTCAAATATAACCTGGACCGTAAGTAATCCTGTCACTTGGCTTAATGTAACGCCAAACTCTGGAACGAATAATGGAACTGTAAATGTCACCGCAAATAGTGATAACTTAACAGGTGCAGCTAGAACCGCCACCCTTGATTTCTCAGGTAGTGGAGGATTAAGCGAATTGGTAACCGTTACTCAAGTTGATGGCTCAACACCGAATTTCTCATTATCTGAAGATACACTTTGGGTCAATAATCCACAAGGTAGTACCGGGACTTTCTTTGTACAATCTAACATACAGGGCTGGTCTTTATCTGAAACGACTTCTTGGATATTGGTTAATCCAACAAGTGGAAACAATACAGAGACCATTACAGTGCTTGCTGCAACACGTAATAATTTTGGAAATCCAAGATATGCAGAAATTATAGGTAGTGCTCCGGGATTCCCTGACGATACATTGATTGTTGCTCAAAGAGAAACTACACCATTATTTCAAGTTGCTCCAAGCATTATCGTTCTTGGAAGTGATTCTCTGGATGAGGCTCATTTTAACATTAGCTCTAACCTTATTGCTTGGACAATCACTGAAAATTCTGCCTGGATGACTACTTCAACAACAATGGGGCAATTTACTCAACGAATTACTGTAACAGCCATTGATAGTAATAACACAGGAAATGTGAGATCAGATTCTATTATTGTGTCGTCTCCTCCATTGGTACCTCAAATTGTAAGGGTAATTCAAGATACTGCTCAAGTGATTGGTATTACAGAAAACTCTGAGTTTCTCACTGTTGATTTATATCCGAATCCAAACAATGGACAATTCATTATTGAAGGTATAGAAATGAATAAAAATCTTCAAATCAGAGTTTTTGATATTATTGGTAAAACAATTGAGTATTCAGTTTCTAACCTTTCACATCAAAAGGCACAGTTTAATTTGGGCGATGTTCCTGAAGGAATTTATTTTGTAGAAATCGCAATAGGAGATAAACGCATCAGCCGAAAAATAAGTGTTATAAACAATTAACTAAAAAAGCCCACGAAAATTCGTGGGCTTTTCAATTGTTTAACATCCTAGAAAAAATCTAGAAATCAACATTCACCTTGCCAAAAGAAGAATGAATGGAGACTTTATTTTTGGACGAACCTCCAATAATACCTTTATAACTCTTACTATTACCCTCAGTATCTTTTGTGGTCCATTTAACATTAGGCACATTTATTCCGGACATAGAGACGTAAAAATCCGCCTCAAAACTGGCACCCTCCTCTATCGTGACATCTATTGGAGTAAACTCTCCGTTAATGTCTAGTCCTGTCATTTCCTTTGAAACTTTGTCTATATTCAGCTTACCATATTTTGGCTTAAAAACGCCTTTCCCTTTGAGGTAATCGATGTTTATTTTAGACATATTTGAAGCTATCTCGGCGTCAATAACCTGATCAATATTTACAGAGCCAAATTTCAATGCAAGAACTAGATTACCTACTCCATCAATTTCAATATCGGAAAATTCAGATGCCACTTTTATATCAGTTGCAGCCCCCAATTCACATTTGGAAAACTTAACTGTGAGATGCCCCTTATCTAAATGTTGGATAAGCACCTGATCCGAAAATTCAAACGCTAACTTGTTTTCCGCATGAGTCAGTTTTCCAATATTAGCACTACCAAACTTGACTTCAATATCTGCTTTCCCATCTAGATCATTAATGATAAACGGACCAAACTCGTTTTTTAAATTTAAGTTATTTGTTCGGGGCATTTTTACATCATAATTAACTTCAAATCCTTTACTTTCATTATTATTGATCTTTATTTTACCCTTTTTTGAACCAATCATAGTCCGATAAGAAGAGTTTGATTTACCTTCTTCAATTTCAACGACAATATCATCTAAAAACTCTTGAGCCTTCTCATCGTTTTTTGCATCAACTTTTATTGTAATGTTAACCGAAACCTCGTTTTTCTCCCATGTAGTTATCTTTACCTCACCAAACTTGTTTTCAATGTTCATTACATGCTCTGAATTCACACTATAATTTTTAGAAATTTGTTTCGTTTTCTCTACATCTGCTTTCTTAGCTTCAGTAGTAAATATCAGGAAGTATATGAGTACAAAAAGAGTACTCGATAATTTAAGCTGAAATGTTTTCATCATTTTCTTTTTTTAATTGATTAATGTATTTGATTTTCAGAATCAAAGCCTCGAGTATTTTGATTCTGCTTTTATAATTATTGATCATGGCCACAGCCACTCTCTGATCACCGGTTCTTTCTAATTCTTCTACTAATTTTAAATATTCATTGTCCAGATCTAGTATCATCTGATTGCTCTCTTCGATAAGTGTTTTGCTTTCAGGACTGGTATTCTCCTTTGCTAACAATTCAATTTTCTTAGAGAAAGCATTTTTATAATAATACTCCGCCTCCTCAATAGGAATAGATTCATCGTTTTGCTCTGTCGTGTTTTCAGCTATTTCAATTGGCTTTTCCCCATTATTTAAAAACCATAGTATCCCAAAAGACAAAACAAAAATTGCCGCTATCCGAAGCCATAAAAAATTCTTTTTTTCATGACTTGAAAATGTTTCTTTAAGGCGATCTTCAAACCGGTTTAGATGTCCTTTCTCAGGTTCCATTTCATCAAAATCAGTCTTCCTATTTTTTAAATCATCCCACTGCATAGTTTTGTCTTTTTTGTTCTCTTTTTTCTTGAATTACCTTTCTTATCTTTTGCTTCGCTCTAGTTAATTGAGATCGAGTTGTGCTTGGAGCAACGTTCAGAATTGATGCCATCTCTTCATGGTCAAAGCCTTCTATATAATAAAGATTAAATACAAGTTCATAAGCTCTTCCAATCTCACTTAATGCCTCTTTTATTTCATTTATTTCCGAGTCAATATCATTTTCCTCTTCTGCCTCAACTGATATTTCTTTTAAATGCTCACTGATTCTCCCTGCCCTATTAATAAAGCTAATGCTTCGATTAACCACTATTTTTTTTAACCATGCCCCAAATGTTATATTATCTCTCAACTCATTGATCTTTTTAAAGGTCTCTATGAATGCATCTTGCATAATGTCTTCTGCTACATATTCATCCTTCACAATCCTTAAGCTTGTATTATACATCGCCTTGAAATACACCTTATACAATTCTGCTTGTGCTTTTCTGTCAAAGCGTTTTGCTCTTTCTATCAGGTGATGATGAATATGTTTTTCTGCTTCTTCCAAATTTGTTAGCCTGTATTAATGACCAAAGAAATATCAATATGCTGCAATTTTTTTAAAGTATTTAAAAAATTACCTTTGCAGCCGCATTTTTAACACCGATAACATTACAAAGATGAGCCAAAAAATAATCTACACTAAAACTGATGAAGCACCTGCTTTAGCTACATACTCATTGCTTCCGATTGTCCAAAAATTTACAAGCAAAGCGGGAATTAGTGTAGAAACCAGAGACATTTCGCTTGCAGGAAGGATTTTATCTGTATTTCCTGACTACCTCACTGATGCACAAAAGGTAAATGATGCCTTATCAGAGCTTGGAGAATTGGCAAAAACCCCTGATGCAAACATTATTAAACTTCCAAATATTAGTGCATCTGTCCCTCAACTTTTGGCTACTATTAAAGAATTACAGGCGCAGGGTTTTGCAATTCCGGATTACCCAACCGAACCCAGAGATGATAAAGAAGAATCCATCAAGTCAAGGTACGATAAAGTAAAAGGTAGTGCTGTGAACCCCGTATTAAGAGAAGGCAATTCTGACAGAAGGGCACCAAAAGCGGTAAAAGAATTTGCGAAGAAAAATCCTCATTCAATGGGTGCTTGGTCAAGTTCATCTAAATCACATGTCTCTACTATGGGTAAAAATGATTTCAGATCTAACGAAAAGTCATACACCTTTGAAAAAGCCAATACTTTAAAGATTGAATTGCACAGTCATGAAGGAACTGTTTCCACATTAAAGGAAGGTATAAATGTTTTGGCCGGAGAAGTCATCGATGCAACCTATTTAAACGTTAAAGCACTTAAAGCTTTTCTAGCACAAGAAATTGAAGATGCGAAGAATAAAGGTGTCTTATTCTCATTGCACATGAAAGCTACGATGATGAAGGTCTCTGACCCCATTATTTTTGGTCATGCTGTTAAAGCTTTCTTTGCACCTGTATTTAACAAGTATGGTTCAGATTTAGACTCTATTGGTGCCAACCCAAATGATGGCTTAGGAAATGTTATCCTGAAGCTTGAAGGTTCAGATTTAAGTCACAAAAACGAAATTCTTAAAGCAATAGAGGATTGCATTTCTAATGGACCTGACATGGCTTATGTGAATTCAGACAAAGGCATCACAAATCTTCATGTACCAAGTGATGTCATCATCGATGCATCTATGCCCGCAATGATCAGAACATCAGGTCAGATGTGGAATGCTGAAGGCAAACAGCAAGATACAAAAGCAGTTATACCGGATAGCAGTTATGCAGATATATATGAAGAAACAATACAATTCTGCAAAGCGAACGGTGCTTTTGACCCCACTACCATGGGTACGGTTCCAAACGTAGGACTAATGGCTCAAAAGGCTGAAGAGTATGGGTCACATGATAAAACGTTTGAAGTTTCAGAAAGCGGGAAGGTCAAGGTCATCGATCAGGAAGGAACCGTTATCTTGGAACATGAGGTTGAAGCAGGAGACATTTGGAGAATGTGCCAAGTAAAAGATGCTCCTATCGAAAACTGGGTATCACTGGCAGTCAGTAGAGCAAAAGCAACAGGATGGCCTGCGGTATTCTGGTTGAATGACGCTAGAGCTCATGATAGAGAGCTGATTAAAAAGGTAAATCAATATTTAACGAATCACAATACCAATGGATTAGAGATTCATATTATGTCTCCTGCAGAAGCCACCAGATTTACTTTAGGAAGACTTAAAAAAGGTGACAATACGATTTCTGTTACCGGTAATGTGTTGAGAGATTATCTGACTGACCTTTTCCCTATTCTTGAACTGGGTACATCAGCTAAGATGTTATCTATCGTTCCATTAATGAATGGCGGAGGCTTGTTCGAAACCGGTGCGGGTGGTTCAGCACCTAAACATGTGCAACAGTTTAATAAAGAAAATCACCTAAGATGGGATTCCTTAGGAGAGTTTTTGGCTTTGGCCGTTTCTCTTGAGCATTTGGCAGAAACAAATTCCAATTCAAAGGCAAAGGTTTTAGCCAACTGTCTAGATCAAGCAACTGAAAAACTACTTATGAGTGGTAAATCTCCTTCTCGTAAAGTCAACGAATTGGATAATCGAGGAAGCCACTTTTACCTAGCATTATACTGGGCTGAAGCCATAAGTCAGCAACAAGAAGATGTGGAGTTGGCTTCTGATTTCAAAGAATTGGCCGAAGCATTAAAAGAAAATGAGGGTAAAATTGTTGATGAACTCAACAAGGTGCAAGGCCAGGCTATGGACATTGGCGGTTATTATTATCCCAATGAAAGTCTGACTTCTCAAGCTATGCGGCCAAGTGAAACTTTGAACGCACTAATTGATTAATTAAAAGCTCCTCATTTTATAGAGGAGTTTTTTTAATACAAAAATATACCAATTGGTATATTTTTGTATTTTTGAACCATGGGAAAAGCTGAAGCTACCAAGCAATTTATTCTGGAGCAGGTCTCCTCTATATTTAATCGAAAAGGCTATATAGGGACGAGCATGTCCGACATTACTTCAGCTACTAAATTGACTAAAGGGGCCATCTATGGTAATTTTGAAAACAAAGACGATCTTGCGATTCAAGCCTTTAAGTATAATGTAAGGCAAATCATTTTCCCTCTCTCAGATCAAATCAATGCCATAGAAGATCCTCATCAACAGCTATACTTAATTACAAACTATTACAGAGCCTACTTTAAGAAGACAGGGAAAATGGGAGGATGTCCAATCATTAATGTGGCGACGGATTCTAAAAACATTCATCCAAAGCTTTATAAAGCAGTAAAACAAATTGTAGAAAAACTAGTTGGCAATATCGAGCAAATCATCATAAGCGGACAAGAGAAAGGTCTTTTTAATCCTAGCGTTGATGCAAAAAAAACAGCTAAACAAATCTACTCGATGATCGAAGGTGGAATTTTTACTGCCAGCACCATTAATGATGACAGTTATTTAGAAAATATACTTGAACATATAGAAGAACAGATTTATCAAAACTTGAAAATTTAATCATGGAAAAAATATTAGAATCAACAACTAAAATTCGGTTCGCAGACTGTGATCCATTTAGCCATCTCAATAATGCCAGATATCTGGACTATTTTATTCATGCACGTGAAGATCAAATTGAAGCCGCATACGATTTGCATTATTACAAACACATGCATGAAACCGGAAAATCTTGGGTAGTCGGTTCTAACCAAATTGTTTATCTAAAACCGGCAAATGTATTAGAAGAGGTTATCATAACCAGCGAATTAATCGAATATGATAAACGATCGATCCGTGTGGAAATGAAGATGTGGAACAAAGCAAAAACAGAATTAAAAGCATTGCTTTGGATCAGATTCATGTATGTAGATGTTAAGAGTCAGAGACTCACTGAACATGAAGAAAATTTAATGGAATTGTTTAAGAACGCTTTCGTAGGAACTAAAGCAAAGACGTTTGAAGAGCGTTTTGATCAAATCATGGCTCTAAAGAAAAGTTAGTGTACCTATTAGTAGGTATACTAATTCCTGTGATTCGCGTATTGTAGAGAGAGAGTCGTTCTCCGAGCTTTGCTCATGACTTTAATTTAAAAACTCATGAAAAAAGCAACTACCCTCTTTTTAATTCTAAGCACATTCTATTGTCTTGGACAACACAAAGCCATTGATCAATCTAATAAAGCAATACTAAGTTCTAGAGCTTTAAATCAATGGTTAAACTCAAAAAAACAATTTATTCAACATAAGGCATTGAGCTTTGATAGAGCTTATTATACCTTAAATTATGACACAGCCAATACAAGGTGGGACAGCACAAGTCGAACAAGTGAATACACTGACCCCTTAAATGCATTTCCAACTAAAGGTGCTTTTTCAACTTTAACTGAAAATCATAACGGACAGTTTTGGATCAAGTCGGATAGTGCATTTGGGATTGTGGACACCACTGTAAATAGATACAAAGTTCCCGGTGCTTATGGCATTTTTGATACTTTAAAAACCTTCGCATGGGATTCGGCCAATGCGTCTTGGATTCCATTTCTAGAGTACAGGATGACCATTAATTCAAACAAAGATGTCACCAGCTATGAAACATTCATAAATCTGCAAGCCCTTGGAGTGCCTATTCCAGGTATGCAAGCTTTTGCAAGAGCAGACTTTTTTTACAATGCTCAAAATCAGCTCGCTTACTACGTCACAAAAGAATTACAGTTTGGCATAGGCTTAGTGAATCAAGACTCTGCTGTAGTGACGGTGAATGGTGCAGGTTACAGAACTCTTGATGATGTTTACGAATGGAATGGAAGTGCATGGGCACCTAAAGAAAAGATCACCTACGCCTATACTTCTTCAAATGAAGTTCGTGAAGAGATTTTGCAAACCTATGATATTACCCTAGGGTATATTAATAGCAGCAAGAATAACTACCAATATGATTCCCAAGGCAATCAAATTTCCGATAGCAGTTACGCGCACACAACGACATGGGAGCTAAATCGAATCAAAACTGAAAGCTATACATCGTTTGGAGATCACCTTCAAGAAAGAGATTTTGCCATTAGCAATAGTACGACCTATCTATTCTCGGAAGCCAATTATTATTATAATGGAAGTATGCAAAGAGACAGTGCGGTTTGGCAAAGCAGATATCATCATGATCCCAATCGACCATTACTTTTCGAAGAAAAAGAAATCTACCGCTATACTCCTTTCCCGTCAGGTGGAGCAAGTGCCCAAGCACCATTAGCACCAAGTAACCTAATGGTCATTGCCGGGACAAAAAGCACTCTTAAAATGGGTTTGACTTGGTCTGACAATTCATCTAATGAAATTGGCTTTACCATAGAAAGGAGTTTAGACAGCAGCATTTGGGTGCCTATCGATTCGACTGCTGCTAACATTTCAACTTATGATGACACAACTGTACTGGCAAGTACAAAATATTATTATAGGGTATTGGCTTATAATGCTGTTGGTAACAGTTCCTATTCAAATGTAGATTCAGGTACCAGCCTATCTGTCGGATTAAATACTAATGCAAAACAAATATTTGATTTCTTTCCCAATCCCACGCAAGAGCTGATAAGATTCAATTTACCCACAGAGAATCCTCTCTATATCTTCAATTTGCAAGGGAGAGTTATGCTCACTATACCTGAAAATAGCAAAATAGTCAGGATTAGTCACCTTCCAAATGGCCTATACCTTATTGGAAGTAAAACGTTTAAAACTAAATTAATAAAACAATAAAATCATGAAAACTTTAAACTTATTAATTGCAATTGCTCTTTTTAGTATCAACCTTTTAGGGCAAGACGGAGCAGACACCGACTTATGGAATGCAATTAAAGAAAACAATATAGAAGGAATCGATGCAGCCATTGCTGCTGGGGCAGATATCGATAATGCTTACGAAGCACCTATAATTTGGGAAAATTCATTTGGCATTACCGATGGCAATAAAGTGACGCCACTTATGTTTGCCGTAATGAATAACCATTATGAAGCGACTCTTCACCTGTTAAAAAAAGGTGCAAAAGCAAACAAAATGACAAATAGTGAAAAGGCGGGTGCTATAATAATTCCGAAATCCATGTCATACAGTCATTGCACAGGAAAGAAAATTCAGGCAGTTACTGCTCTTTATCTGGCCATAGACAGAAACAATGCAGAAATCGTAAAGCTCTTACTCATATCAAAGAAGTTTTCAGGCTCCCAACCACTAACAGTTCTGTCTAACGGTAAGTGTTTAATGTTAGGAAAAACAGCCGTTTTAGATGGTGTTAAGTGCACCAACTGCAGCAATCAGGCCATGATTAATCCTAAAAAATTCGCAAAACTTATTGGACACGATTCGATCGAGGAGCTTTTTAAGAAGTACAAAAAAACGGATTGGTTTCTAGCAGGATATCCGGAATAGTGAAAAGGGGGTTAAACTCCCTTTTCTTTTTATCTTTCTAAAAATTTTCATTTTGCCAGCATTTAGATTGAAAGTCGTTTTCCTATTCGTCTTTTTTCTCTGCCACTCGATTACAGAAGGTCAGGATATTGATAGCTTACGCCGCCTTATCAATAAACACAGAGAACTCGGAACGAAAAGTTTCGACTCGGTGCTTATGGAACTGAAAGATTTGAGCAGAAAAGATCGATACCAACTGCTTTGGATTTATGAACACGGTTGGAATCTTACCTATCTGAACCAATACGACAGTGCTTTATATTATGCCGAAAAAGGACTCCAAAAAGCCGTTGACCTGAAAGACACAAATGAAATTATCTCGTTTCGTCGATTTTTAGGAACCGTTTATTATTATACGCAACAGCGAGATAAAGCATTAGAGACCTTTAAAACAGCCATCAAAATGGCCAAGCCTCATCATGACTATGCAAATGTTGCTGCACTTTGCAATAACATAGGTGGTATTTATGCTGACCAAAAAGAGTATGATTCAGCCCAATTTTACCTTGAAAAAGCAATAGGAATACGAGAGCAAAATGAGAAGCAAACGACCGGATTTATATTGCAAACGAAAAGACTGCTAGCCACAACTTATCATCGCGATGGGAATATAGATAAAGCGAAAGAATTGATGCAAGAAGTCTTAACACAATCTGAAGAACTTGGAGAACGTGTTCAATATGCTGCCGCATTGATTTACATGTCTGATATCTTACTGGAAGAAAATGAATTACTAAAGAGCATTAGTTATTCTAAAAAGGCTGTTCCAATTCTAAAAGAAGCTGAAAACAATGATGGCTTAATGCTAAATTACAGCCATCTGCATGTAAGGTATGCTTTACTGAAAAATTTTGACTCGGCCTATTACTACTCTTTAAAACGCTCAGAACTGCAAAATAGCATCTATTCAAAGCAAATGGCTGATAATATTTCAAAGCTTGAAGTTCAATTAGAAACAGAACGTCATAAATCCGAAAAATTACTTGCAGAACAAGAAGCTAAAAACAAAAGCCTTGAGCTTGCCGTCACCCAAAATAATTTAAAATTGAGCCTAATCATTGGTGCCTTAATCAGCCTCATTTTATTGATACTTATATTTTTGATGTATCAACAAAGAAAAATTACAAGAGCAAAGCAAGAAAAAGCCAGACAACTTGAAAGAACACAAGCAATCATTGAAGGAGAAGAGCATGAGCGGGAGCGCCTTTCAAGAGAATTACATGATGGCGTGGGGCAATTACTTGCAGGAGTAAAAATGAACATGAATGCTCTAAACATTGAAGATGAAAGTTTAATTGATCTATTAGACAGATCCATTGATGAGGTCAGAAGCATAAGCCATGATTTATTACCCGAAGAGTTAAAAAATCAGCACTTGGATAAAGCATTAAGCAGATTAAGTTCAAAACTAAATGAAATCTCAAAGGTTAAAGTTGCTTTTGAAGCGTCGGTCTCTTCACAGCTTGACGCAAGCATAAAAAAGCACCTTTATCGAATTTCGCAAGAACTTCTGAGCAATGGTATAAAGCATAGTCAGGCTAGCCATATTAGTCTAAAACTTATGGAGCAGGAGAAAGTGATCAGCCTATTGTATACAGATGATGGGAAAGGAATAAGTCAGAAGGTGCTGGAACTATCTAGTGGCATTGGTTGGAGAAATATACTCGCACGTCTTGAGCTAATCAAAGGCTCCTTAAAAATCCAACCGGTTGAAACAGGAAGCAAAATAAAAATCAATATCCCAACCTAACATCAAAATGAATGAGACGATAAGCATTTGCATTATAGAGGATCATCAGTTTATTATTGATGGCATAAAAAGAATGCTAAAGAGTGAGATTCAATTTAAAGTTGTTCAAGAATTTACTGACCCTTTACTTGCCTTGGAAGCAATTAGTAATAAGAAAAAACTCATGGACTTAATCATTTGTGACATTAGTATGCCAATGATTTCAGGTATTGATTTGATGAGAAAGTTTAAGGAACTGAATCCCGAGCAAAAATTACTGGCACTTACGATGCATGAAGAGACTCAGTATGCCAAAGAGCTTTACTTTATTGGTGTTGAGGGCTACCTTCTTAAAAATAGTCCGAAAAAGAAGTTCATAGAAGCAATTCAGAGAATTGTTGAAGGAAAACCGGCATATGATTCAAATGTTCTCAAACGAATTTTGAGTGAAGTAAAAGATAGAAAGAATCAAAGAGACTTATCTGTACTTACAGAAAGAGAAATTGACGTTCTCAAGTTGATTATCCAGGAAAAAACGAGCAAAGAGATTGCAGAGCAATTAAACATCAGTAAACAAACTGTTGATACACACCGTAAACGAATCATGCAAAAAACAGAGGTCAAAGGCATCATTGGTCTGGTCAAATTTGCTTATGCAAACGATTTAATCGTACCTAAAAACTAATCTAATTGAGTAGTCCTTTTACTGCTTCAACAGCGGCTTCGTAGTTCGGTTCATGAGTAATATCATCCACCTCTTCTTTATAAATGATTTTATTGTTCTTGTCTAAAACAAATACGACTCTGGCAAATAAACCTTTGAGCGGACCTGAAGTCATCTCTATTCCATTCTGGCTTCCAAAATCATTGTATCTGTAATCCGAAGCATTAATGATATCGGCAATTCCTTCTGATTCGCAAAACCGCTTCATAGCAAAAGGCAAATCTTTAGAAACCGTCAAACCAATGACCCCTTCTGCCTTTCCGATCTTCTCATTAAAAGCCCTTGCCTCTTTTTGACAAATCCCCGTATCCAAACTCGGTACTGCCATTATCACTTTAACTGTATCAGCATAATCAGCCAAATTCGCCTCACTTAAATCATCTTTTACAAAAGTAAAATCCTCGAAAGTATCTCCTACACTCGGAATTGAACCACTAACTGATATTGGATTACCATTAAATTTAATATCGCTCATTGTCTTTGAATTATATGTATCTAAAACAGTCTTGTTTCGATTAAGTTTTAAATGTCCGAAATTAAACCTTATTAGCGAATCAGATTGACAATCGACTAAAGAAAGAACCCGTTCTTTAAGAATAACTTAACCTTCAGGTTACAACAACACAACAACTTTGTGGTCACTTATTAGAAATGAAAGAAGATCTCATCTCCAAAGCAGTTTTTGCAAAAGCCACTCAACTTGAACGTTTTCAGTTTGCGGTCGACTCTTTAATGAAACTGACCAAGATCGAACGATTGAATCAACTTTATGCCAAGGCCGATAAAACAACGCACCTCCATTTTATTGAAAGTATATTTGAACAACTGGATTTTAGCCATCTATTAGATGAAAGTCAATTAAACCGAATACCTAAAGAGGGGCCGTTTATTACCGTTTCAAATCATCCCTTTGGAGCTTTAGATGGCTTATTGCTGATATACATAATCAGTCAAATACGTCCGGACTATAAGGTAATGGCCAATTTTCTCTTAAACTACATAAAACCCCTGGAATCTCATTTTATTAGTGTAAACCCGTTTGAGAAAAAAAAAGAACTATACTCTAGCATAGCCGGCCTTAAATCAGGCCTATCTCATCTCAATCAAGGAAACCCATTGGGAATTTTTCCCGCAGGTGAAGTCTCCAGCTTTCAAACAACTAGTAAACAAATCGAAGATAAGAAGTGGAACAAATCCATTATTAAGTTTATAAAAAAGGCCAACGTTCCGATTATTCCCATCTATTTCAAAGGAAAAAACAGTTTGCTGTTTCACCTGTTGGGTTTAATTCATCCTGATCTCAGAACCGCATGCATCCCAAGAGAAATATTTAAGAAGTCTCATGCTCAGGTACAACTCAGAATTGGTCACCCTATTGATATAGAAACACAAAAGGAATGGACAGATATTGATCAATTTGGTCGCTTTTTAAGAGCTAAAACCTATTCTCTCAACTCTTCAATTACTGTAAAATCCTATTTCAATCGTTCGAGATTAAGGCTTAAAAAAGTAGAACCAACTAATTATCCCTTATCCCCTACGCTTTTGCAAAAGGAAATCAAACAGATTGAGCATCTAAAACTGTTTGAACAAGCAGATTTTGAAGTTTATTTAGCACATGCAAAGGACATTCCCAATTGTTTAAAGGAGATTGGAAGATTAAGAGAAGTCACCTTTCGGGCTGTTGGCGAAGGAACCAATCGTTGTGAAGATCTGGATGAGTTTGATCTTTATTACTCTCATCTCTTCTTGTGGGATAAAGAAGAATTAAAAATTGCCGGAGCCTACCGTTTAGGAAAAGGAGATGAGATATATAAAGCATTTGGTAAAAAAGGGTTTTACATTCACAGTCTCTTTAAAATCAAAGATGCATTTTTACCTATCTTAAAGCAATCATTAGAAATGGGGCGATCTTTTGTCATAAAAGAATACCAGCAAAAGCGGCTTCCTCTTTTTCTATTGTGGAAAGGGATTATGCATTTTTTAAATGCAAACCCGAATTACAGATACCTTATCGGACCGGTTAGTATAAGTAACAGCTACACAAAGCTCTCTCGCATGTTGATCGTTCAGTTTATTAAAACCTTTTACTTTGATGCTCATATTGCACAATGGATTGTTCCAAGAAAAAATTTTAAAGTTCAGTTCAAGAAGACAGGTAATGAAGAATTAATTTCCTATTCAAGAGCCGACTTCAAAAAGGCAGATCAAATCATTGCAGATTGCGAACCTAATCATATGCCAATACCTGTACTTGTGAAGCAATACCTTAAAAAAAATGCAAAAATTATCGGTTTCCATTTGGACCCCAAATTCAATAATGCATTAGATGGCCTCATTATTTTAGACTTGAAGCTACTGCCCGAAAATGTAAGAAAAGAGTATTCTCAAACAACCGTTAATGTGCCTAAAGACCATCACTCTCAATAAAATGTTCATTGAAATTCACAAGATAGAGTCTTTCACTTGCCCTAGTCACTGCGGTATATAACCAACGTGCATAGGTTTGATCAACCATCTCTTCCGTCAGGTAACCTTGATCTACAAACACATTTTTCCATTGCCCTCCCTGAGATTTATGGCAAGTCACCGCATAGGCAAACTTAATTTGTAAAGCATTGAAATAAGGGTTCTTTTTCAACTCCTGATATTTTTTTGCTCTATCAGCAATGTGTTCGTAATCTTCCATTACTGTGTCAAAAAACCGTTTACTCTTCTCGGGTTCTAAAGCAGGTGTTTCTGAATAAATAGAGTCTAACATGAGCTTTACCTCCAGAGCGATTTCACTTGGATAATCAACTAAACGAATGCTTGCATTTATAAATCTCAAACCATACAATTCTTCTATTGAGCCCAAACTTAAAATCTCTGCAATATCTCCATTGGCAATGAAGCCAATTGGCGATTGCTCATCTAACCAGAAATAATTATTCTTCACGACCATGACAAAATCCCCGGCCGCTATTTCTTCGTCCAAACCCATTATTCTGAGTCGCACCTGCTGATTAAAGATATTCGCCCGTTTGTTCGACCGGGTTATTACGATCGTATTTTCCGTTCCATCTTGACCAATTGATTCTTCCAATCTCTCTTCTAACTCCATTCCATTAATAGAATGAATATCGTCAAACCCACCAAGACGAAATCTAATATTGGGCTCCTGAATTTGAGTCTGATTCCTCAATTGAGTTGCATTTTCCAAAATACCCGAACCCTTTGCCTGACGAAGCACTTCCTTTAACTCAACCCCTTTAAGATTGAGCTGATAGTTTGTTTTTAAAAATCTTGAATCCAATGCAGGGCTTATTTCCCTTCCTACCGGAGGCAATTGGGCAATGTCTCCAATAAACATCAATCGACAGTTTTTTCCCGAATACACATAACGAACCAAATCATCTAACAAACTTCTTTGATGAAAATAATGCTGTGCGTTTAAGCCTCCACCATCAGAAATCATAGAAGCCTCATCAACTATAAACAAGGTGTTAGTATGCCTATTATCTGCCAAATGAAAACTCATCTGGCCATTTGATTTTCGCTTGCTTTGATATATTTTTTTATGAACGGTTAAAGCCGGTCGCTTGGCATACTTACTCATGACTTTAGCCGCTCTGCCTGTTGGAGCCATTAACACTGTCTTTAGTCTAAATCTTGGCAGAGTTTTTACCAAAGCAGCCAAACAGGTTGTTTTACCAGTTCCGGCATATCCGCGGACAATAAATCCCGCCCGTTCTCTGTTTTGAAACAGGAAACGTTCAGTACGCTCTATAAAGTCGCGTTGATCACCGGTTGGATGATCTGGCAAATGCGCATAAAACTGTTGTTGAAATTCGGAAAGCATACCTTGAGTTGTGTCCAAATTTAACCTAAATCTAATGCAATAAAGCATTACAAAACCTACAAAAAAATTGTAGATTTGTGTCCATTCGATAAATTGAGAAAACTATGAAAATCGCCATACAGTTAGTTCTTGCAGTTGTTGCAATTGTTTTAGCATACTTCATTTATTCCGGCATTCAGGACAAAATTATTTTTCAGGAAAAAGCTGAACAAAGAAGATTAGTTGTTCAAGAGCGTTTAATGGACGTAGTAACTGCTCAAAAAGAATTTAAAACAGAAAAGGGACGCTATGCCGCAAACTTTGATGAACTCATTCATTTTCTCACAAGCGATTCGTTAACCATTATTAAAGCAATTGGAAATGTACCTGATACGCTTACTGAAGTTGAGGCGGTTGAATTGGGAATTGTTATCAGAGATACAGCTTTAGTTCCTGCTAGAACTATTTTTCCCGACGATTATCCTGTAGATTCGTTACGCATTATTCCTTTTTCAGAAGGAAACGAGTTTAAGATGAAAGCGGATATTATTGAAAAGAATAAGGTCAATGTTAATGTGTTTGAAGCTTCTGCAAAGTTTGAAGATGTATACAATGGCTTAGATACTAAAAATGAAAACATAGATCTCAAAGATGTGTTGAAAGTAGGCTCACTTACTGAACCTATAACAACAGGAAACTGGTAATTGAGATCATCAAATTCCGCTGATATTTTGGAAAAGCGGTACTTCGATCAATTCTATATTAATCGTTTGCATCAATTGCATCTAAGCATGCAACTGAGTGCACATTCCCTGATTGCTGCTTGGCTAGATATTGAGAATCAAAAGTATGTCGGACTGGAAATTCTTCCATTTAATAGCATCGGTTCATTCAAAGAAACAGTGCATAACTTTGCAAAAAGCAATGCATTATGCAAGAGCAAAAGCTTAATTATAGCAAATCAATTTCACACTCTTGTTCCTATTGATTTGTATTCTGAAAATGCTCATTCAGACTATCTGAGTTTTAACCAAACATTTGACAGATCGAAAGTCAACATCTACTCAGCATCGATTGAAAGTTTAAAGTCAAATTGCATTTTTGGTATTCACCAAGACATTGAAAGAGAACTAAGGTCAGCCTTCGAAGGCTTAAAGGTTCTACCGATAGCCAAACCATTTATAGAGGCTACTCATCTGCTCAAATCGGAAAATGATGAGTGTTTTATTGAAATCAATGATGATCGCTTTGATATTGCCATCTACAAAAAGAACAACCTTCAGCTGTATAACTCATTCGAGTTTAAAGCAGCTGAAGATTTAATGTATTATCTTCTTTTTGTTTGGGAGCAAGTTGGTTTAGATAGAGAAAAGGTCAAGCTAAGTGTTGCAGGCCAATTGGAAGAGGAAGGTTCTATTTTTCAATTACTGTATCAATACATCAGACATACCGAATGGATGAAGAAACCATCACAGCTTAAATACAGTAGCATACTGTCTCCCATAGCCAATCATTACTATTTTTCACTTTACAATCTCTATTTGTGCGAGTAATTGGTGGTCGGCTCAAGGGTAGAAAAATTAATGCCCCTAAACAGCTTCCGGTAAGACCAACAACAGATTTTGCCAAAGAAGCCCTCTTTAATGTTCTCAATCATCGACTTGAATTCGATCGGCTAAATGTCTTAGATTTATTTGCAGGTACTGCTAATATCAGTTTAGAATTCCTATCAAGAGGAGCTAAATGCTGCACCTCTATTGATCAGCACTATGGCTGTATTAAATTCATGAACAAACTCAAGCATGAACATGAACTCACGAATTGGCAAATCAGAAAGGGTAATGCCTTTCATGTTTTGAGGCAGTTAAATGCAAAGTATGATCTCATTTTTGCAGACCCTCCTTACAATTTAGATAGTCTAGAAACACTACCTGAATTGATATTTGACTTAGAACTCCTCAAAGAAGACGGACTTTTCATTCTTGAACATAGTAAACATTCGAGCTTTAACCAGCATGCTCAATTTGAAGAATGCAAAAAATATGGAAATGTTAACTTTACTTTCTTTAGAGGATTCAAAACATGAAAAGAATTGCCGTTTTTCCAGGTTCTTTTGACCCTATTACACTTGGACATGTATCCATTGTGAAAAGAGCTATTCCCATCTTTGATGAGGTTATTGTTGCCATTGGCAGTAATTCTCAGAAGAAATACATGTTTGACCTCAATCAGCGACTAGAATGGATAAAAAATGCATTTAGAAATGAGCCTAAAGTAAGCACCGATGTCTATCAAGGGCTTACCGTGAATTACTGCGAAAAGAAAAAGGCCAAATTTTTGCTTAGAGGGCTAAGGAATCAGCAAGATTTTGAATTTGAACGTTCCATTGCGCAAATGAATCGTCAATTAAATGATGAAATAGAAACTGTTTTTCTGTTTACAGAATTGGAGTATGCCGCAATAAATTCTTCCATCGTTCGTGATATCATTCGCAACGGTGGAGATGCTTCACAATTCTTGCCGCCAAATATCAAATTATGATTAAGCCATTTGTTTTATTACTTTTCTTTTTTTCCGCTTTCTTTATACATGCTGCTTCTATCAAAGGGGGCATCAAAGGCTTTGACAATAAAACCATTCAAGCATTCATTTACGAAGATTACATCACATACAAAAAGCAAAAGCTCGTTGAGACACAAATACATTCCGGCCAGTTTGAACTCAATTTTAGTTTAAAAAACACAAGACAAGTCATTCTTCAGATTGGAAATAAATCAACCAGCCTTTATGTAGAACCGCATAATCATTATGACATTAGCCTGGAATACGATCCAACGATTAATGAAGGCAGAGCTTTTAATAAAGTCTTAAATCTCATTTTTATACTGCCTAAACCACAGGAACTAAACACCAAAATCAAAGACTTTAATCGGGATTATCAAAAATTCATGGCTGCCAATTATCAAAAGTTTGCCATAAAAAAAGCCGATAAAGACGTTGCCGATTATATGCAAAAAAAACAACCTCTTATTCAAAAAGAGTCCAATGTTTTTGCCCGTGAATATTATCGTTACGCTCTAGCTAACCTGGAAGACATTAGTTACAGTTCAAAAGAAGAGCTCTATAAGAAATACCTCAAGGATAAACCCACTCTCTACCATCATAAGGAGTTCATGAACTTTTGGACACAGTTTTATCAAAATGACTTTGATCAATTAACACTAAGCAAAAAAGGACTAGACATAATGAGAGCTTTAAGTTTAGATCAAGACACGAGGGCAGCAGTGCAAAAGATTAAGATCGCAAAGCAAATAAGTTCTGATGAACAAGCTGAATTGTACTTACTGCAGGGTCTTTTTGAAGTTTATTTTATCAAACGATTAGATCAGGAAAAAATCATCACTCTGCTCAATCAGATAGCTGAAAAAGCTGAGAATGAAGAGAATGAAAAAATTGCAAGAAACATTATTCAAAACCTAAAGCGCAACTCGCCAAACAAAATAGTAACTAATTTTAAAATCTGGAATCCACAAAATCAGGCACAACAATTTTATGATTTTAAAGGTCAATTGATTTACCTGAACTTCTGGTCGATGAATTCCATTCCAAGCTTGAAGGAAATGCAAATCATTCGTAAACTTCAAGACAAATATGGAGACCAAATGCATTTTGTTAGCATTAGTATTGATGATGCCTCTACTTTTCGTTCAGCAATAAAAGATTATAAGTTTGATTGGAATGTATTCCACATTAATGAGAGTTTAAAAGTTATTGAAGAGTTTGACTTAAGAACAATCCCGAGCTATTTTTTGATCGACACCAAAGGAAAAATGATTCAGGCTCATACAGCTAATCCAGTAGAAATAGAAGAAAGAATTTATAAACTACTAAGAAACTAAATCTCTTTGTATTGCTTAAGCACTTCCCGTAAGCTGGCATAAGTAATTTCCATCTTTAAGAGAAAATCTTGACGATCACACCAAAGCACCTGATCAATGTCTTCTTCAACCTGAGGATGAAGTGAAGAATGATCTGAGCTAAACATCTCAAACCAAAACGTAGGTTTTAAAATCCAATCATTATCTATCTTATACATGTGATAGGAAGTCGTCAGAGGGCGGCTTATCTCTACATCTTGAAGACCACATTCTTCTTTTACTTCCCTTACAGCGGCAATTGGAGCCCGCTCACCTAATTCAATCTTACCTTTTGGCAAATCCCATTTCCCCAGGCGATGAATGACAAGAAACTGATGCTTCTCATTTTTAACAACACCTCCGGCAGCTTCTATAATTTTGAATTGACTCTTAAATTTCTGCCACAGTAGTTCGGGCTCATTATCAAATAGGTATATGCGTCTGGGTTTTTCCTCACAAACTAAATAATCAAGTAAGACCTCTATTTCGTGTTCATTCGGGTAAACACAACCGAAAAAATTATCAACAATCTCTACATTTTTGGATATTGACTGAAAGCTTATTGAATGCTCGTTGATAAAAACTTGATACTTTTGCACGCATGAAAATTAACCAAGAAACGGCAGAAAAAGTAGCCGAGTTTTTACTCCAAATCAAAGCCATCAGATTGAACAAAGAGCAACCATTTCAATGGGCTTCAGGGTGGTATTCTCCTATTTATTGTGACAATAGAAAAACCCTGTCATACCCTAAAGTAAGAACCTTCATTCGTCAAAAATTCGTGGAAGCCATACAAGACCACTTTGGTCAAGTAGATGCCATAGTTGGTGTGGCAACCGGAGGCATCGCTCAAGGTGCTCTGATTGCACAAGAACTTGAGCTGCCTTTTGGATATGTTCGTTCTTCTTCCAAAGGTCATGGTCTGCAAAATCAAATTGAAGGAGACTTGACCTCAGGACAGCGAGTGATTGTCATTGAAGACCTCGTTTCAACTGGAATGAGCAGTCTTAAAGCTGTCGATGCTTTAAGAGCTTATGGATGTAACGTTGTTGGCATGCTAGCCATTTTTACCTATGATTTTCAAGTTGCAAAAGACAATTTTGAGACTTATAAATGTCCATTAATTGCTCTTAGCAATTACAATTATTTAATAGAAACTGCCGTAGAAAAAGGGTATATTAGCTCAGAAGATGTGTCTTCACTCAAAGCATGGAGAGAAGATCCGGCACATTGGAATACTTACGCATGACAACAATAGAAACACACCATAAAACAACTGAGTCTTCACAAGAGAAATTATTCAACTTTCTATCTGACTTAAATAATTTTGAGCAATTAATGCCGGAAGACAAAATTGAGAAATGGAGTTCGGATGAAGATCAATGTGAATTTACAATAAAAGGAATGGCTCGTATTGGTTTAAAAAAAGAAGGCACCACACCGCATGAGTATATTAATATCAGTTCATTTGGGAAAGTACCATTTTCATTTACTCTGGATATTCATATTAAGTCAAAAGAATCAGATACTGAGGCATACATGATTTTTAAGGGAGATATTAATCCTTTTATGAAAATGATGGTTGAAAAGCCGCTAACAAACTTCTTTAATCTTCTCGTTGATAAAGCTACCACCCTCAAGCTATAAACTTTAATTCTTTCATGTCATAAGAGCACAACCTGCCATTACGCCAAACTTGTATCATGCCATTGCGGTCGATGTGTGCTATTTTTCCTTTAAACCTCCCTTGGATATCTTCGAAATCAAGTGTTTCATGATACCCATAAAGGTATTGTAGATAATGAGTCTGGATATATGATTTACCATGTAAGTCAAACGCCCTGAATGCTTCTACTAAATGATTAACTAATTGTTTTCTTACTTCGTCTAAATCAAATAAAACACTCTGTAGTTGACACAGTGAAATCGCTGTACGATCGTATTCTTTAAATTTCAATTGATTTACGTTTAAGCCAATGCCAATTATAGAAGTATGAATCTCATCTTTCTCTATAAAATTTTCGATCAATATTCCGGCAATTTTATCTTTATTAACAAGTATATCATTGGGCCATTTGATCTGCACAATACCAACTGACAAACTGTCTAAATAAGATTTTATGCCTAATGCTACACATTGACTTATAAAAAAACGGTTCTCTACCTTAAGCTTAGGATGAATTATTAAGCTCATTAGCAGATTCTTAGCTTTCTCCGACTCCCATAAATTACCTTGCTGCCCTTTCCCTTGACTCTGATATTCGCTTAGTACAAGTGTACCTTCATTCGCTTTCTTTTGTCGAATAAGTTCTAAGGCATAACTATTGGTAGATGTAGTTTCAGATAATCGAATTAATGAACAATTAAATTGGCTTGAAATCATTTAAAATAAAGGCATTAGAAGCTATAAAAGTCACAAAAAAAGGAATCTAATTTCAGTACTTTTGTAAAATTATTGCACAAACTCATGACAAAAACTTCAAAAGCTGTAGATTCAGACGATTTGGCAGCTAAAGTAATTTACGGCATACAAGAAAAAAAAGGAGAAAACATCACACAACTTAATTTGCGTGGAGTTGACGGTGCAGTAAGTGACTACTTTATTATATGCGAAGCTAACTCTTCTACTCAAATTCTTGCGATAAAAGACTCAATAGAAGAAGAAGTAAGAAAGGGACTTGGAGAAAAGCCTTGGCATGTAGAAGGGACACAAAATGGCGAGTGGGTATTGCTAGATTACGTGAATGTTGTAGCTCATATTTTTCAACCTGAGAAAAGGTTATTTTTCAACTTGGAAGAACTTTGGGCTGATGCAGAAAGAAATGATATAGAAGCAGAATATTAGTCTAAAATGGCAGAAAAAAAGGGAAATAATAAATCGCCGAAAAAAGGAGGCAAAAAACAGTTTAACTTTTATTGGATATATGCAATAATTGGTGTTTTACTTATAGGGACGCAACTTTTTCAAATTGGTGGTGGAGAGAAGAAAACAACTTGGAACAAGTTTGTTTCTGAAATGCTTAAAACAAATGAAGTTAAACGTCTGGTTGTTGTAACCATGAACAACGAGTCCGTTGCAGAGATTTATATTAAACCTGAAGCTCTGCAACAAGAGAAATACAATGATGTCAAAAAAGACGGTTTTGGGGGAACAAATAATTACGGCCCTCATTATTTCTTAAAAATTGGAACGATAGATCAGTTTAATGATGATTTGAACCGTGTACAAAAAGATTTTTCAGAAGAAAATCGAATTCATCCTGAATACGAAACAAGAAACAACTATATAGGGGAATTGCTTTCTTGGCTATTGCCAATTGCCATTATTATTGCTTTCTGGTTGTTTATTATGAGGCGCATGACCGGTGGTGCAGGTGGCGCAGGTGGACAGCTATTCAATATTGGGAAATCGAAGGCGACCTTATTTGATAAAGAAAAAAATGTCAACATTTCATTTAATGATGTTGCCGGATTGGAAGAAGCTAAGGTGGAAATAGAAGAAATCGTAGAGTTCCTAAAAAATCCAAAACGCTATACCGAACTTGGTGCAAAGATTCCAAAAGGAGCATTACTTGTAGGCCCTCCGGGGACAGGAAAAACATTGTTAGCAAAGGCTGTGGCAGGTGAAGCTCAGGTTCCTTTCTTTAGTTTATCCGGCTCCGATTTCGTTGAAATGTTTGTCGGTGTTGGTGCATCTAGGGTACGTGATTTATTTAAGCAGGCCAAAGAAAAAGCACCTGCTATTGTATTTATTGATGAAATAGATGCCATTGGAAGAGCAAGAGGCAAGGGTGCCATACAAGGTGGAAATGACGAAAGAGAAAATACACTCAACCAATTGTTGACAGAAATGGACGGTTTTGGAACCAATAGTGGAGTCATTCTCCTCGCCGCAACCAACCGTGCTGAAATTTTAGACCGAGCACTTCTTCGTCCGGGACGATTCGATCGACAAATTCATGTTGATCTACCAGATTTAACTGAAAGAATAGAAATTTTCAAAGTGCATATCAAGCCACTAAAATTGGACAATAGTGTTGACATTGAGTTTTTAGGCAAGCAAACCCCTGGCTTTTCAGGTGCTGACATTGCAAATATTTGTAATGAGGCCGCTTTAATTGCAGCTAGAAAAAAGAAAAAAAGCATTTCTCAGCAAGACTTTTTAGATGCTGTTGACCGCGTGATTGGTGGTCTTGAAAAGAAAAACAAGATTATCACAGCTAACGAGAAAAAGGTCATTGCTTATCACGAAGCAGGACATGCCTCTGTAAGTTGGTTAGTTAAATATGCTTCACCTTTGGTCAAAGTGACTATTGTACCAAGAGGTCGTTCTCTTGGAGCCGCTTGGTATCTTCCTGAAGAAAGACAAATTACAACCAAGGAGCAAATGTTGGATGAAATGTGTGCTGCTTTAGGAGGCCGAGCTGCTGAAGAAATCATGTTTGGGAAAGTATCAACGGGAGCACTTAGTGATTTAGAAAAAGTGACAAAGCAAGCTTATGCCATGGTTTCCGTATATGGCCTAAATGACAAAGTCGGTAACATCTCTTTTTATGATTCAAGTGGCCAAAGCGAGTACAATTTTCAGAAACCATATAGCGAGCGTACAGGTCAACTTATTGATGAAGAAGTCAGTAAGATGATTGAGGAAGCTTATGCCAGAACAAAAAATATACTATCCGATCATAAAGAAGAGCTCACTAAACTTGCGGAGCTTTTGTTAGAGAAAGAAGTTATTTTTAAAGAAGATGTGGAACAAATTTTTGGCAAACGTGCTTTTGAACCTGAAGAAACCATTGAAGCCAATAAAAATGGCAAAGCAAAAAACTTAAAAAGAGAGAAGAAGGATGACGATAAAGAGTCAGAAAATCCAGAAAAGCTAGATACTAGTGAATCTATTACTTCAGACAATACAGATAAAAATGAAAATTTAGCTTCTTCTGAAAATAAAGAAAGCTAAATAGTTTTTATCTTTAACTCATGTCTAAAAAATGGGTTAAAGTTTTTAGCACACCAATTGTATACATCGGGGAATTGGCCAAGGGTCTTTTTGAAGAAGAAAACATCAAAACCTTTATCGTCAATAAAATGGATTCTATGAATATCCATTTAGTCAATGGAGAAGTTGAGGTTTATGTTCAGCCTGAAGATGTAATACGAGCTAAACATCTTATTTCAAAAAGCAAACTGTGACAAACCTTCAAGAACGTACACTTACAAGCATTTTTTTTGTCATCACGCTATTGGGTTCCATTTACTTTAGTGAATTTGCTTCATCAATTCTATTCTTTGTTATTATTCTACTTAGTCAAAAGGAGTTTTATAACTTCTTTAGGCCTACAGACATTAAACCTCAAAAAACAATTGGAATTATTGGAGGTCTGGGTTACTTTACCATCTCGGTTTTAGCCTCGCAAGCAAAACTGCATATCAATACTCTATTTCTCATTATCCCTGTCATCTTTTCTTTATTTGTCATCGAACTTTATAGAAAACGACCTCAACCAATTCCAAATATTGCGTATACCATACTTGGGATTATTTATATCGCTATTCCATTTACACTACTACACGAAATTTCATACTACGATCAGTTTCAATTCGATGCCAACTATAATTATGGACTATTGATGGGTTACTTTTTTGTGCTTTGGGCCAACGATACCGGGGCTTATTTTATTGGTAAAACGTTCGGCAAACACAAATTATTCGAGCGCATTTCACCAAAAAAAACTTGGGAAGGTTCCTTCGGAGGAGCCGCATTCGGATTAATCATGGGGTATATAAATGCCCTATTGTTTCCTCAAATGAATACATTGACATGGATGGGCATGGCTTTGATTATTGTTGTATTTGGTTCATTGGGCGATTTGGTTGAATCGTTGTTTAAACGCAGTATGGATCTAAAAGATTCCGGAAAACTCTTACCCGGTCATGGAGGAGTTTTAGATCGTTTCGATGGTATATTTATTTCTGCACCAATGGTGTTTACCTACCTTAAAATTTTGTCTTATTATTACAATTAATTATAACACAAAGGCATGACGTTTCACAAGGAAGGTAGAGCAAGTCTGGTTTTAGTGATTGTTTTTTCACTTTTTCTAAATCTATTTACCCATGGCGTATTCTCCGAATACACATGGATCATTTATTTGGGCTATTTGATTTCTGCTTTTTTCATTATTGTCATTCTTCAATTCTTTAGAAGTCCTAAGAAAAATTTGACTTTAGACGAAAACAAGATCATTTCGCCCTGTGATGGAAAAGTGGTGGTCATTGAAGAAACGGAAGAAACAGAGTACATTCAAGAAAAAAGAAGACAGATTTCCATTTTTATGTCTCCAATCAATGTCCACAACAATCTATATCCGATTGGTGGTATTTTAAAATACTATAAGTACCATCCCGGTAAATACTTGGTGGCTTGGCATCCAAAATCTTCTACAGACAATGAGCGAACTACAGTAGTGGTTGAAGACCAAAAGGGCCGATCTGTTTTATTCAGACAGATAGCAGGAGCATTGGCAAGGAGAATTGTTTTCTATGGAAAAGAGAGATGGGATGTGAAACAAGGTGAGGAGTGTGGCTTTATCAAATTTGGATCAAGAGTCGATTTAATGCTTCCTCTAGAGGCTAAAATAGTCGTTAACCTTGAACAAAAGGTAGTTGGCGGAGAAACCGTAATTGCCGAATGGTAAAACAGTTAATCAATCAAAAACTTCAAAAATATGAAATTGACAATTCGATTATTATGCCTTTTATTTATCTCTTCATTTTTTCAATGTACAGTCGATGAAGATGATGAGCCGGACATGAATGATAACAACACTGGCGCTACTTATACTGTTTCTTATAAGAATCAAACTCTCTCAGGAAAAATTAACGGTATAGATTGGACGATCGTTGGAGGGAAAGTATCTAAGTTTTCTAATTTCTCTTTTAGTCTGGTAGATACAGTAGGTTCAGATCCATGTATTCAACCTTTCAATAGAAAATCCAGAATCATATTTTCATTGGAAGACAATAGTCAAGTCCTTCCTGTGGGAGAATACCCATTGAAATTAGATTTTCAAAATACTGCAGGTAATCGTACCGTAACACTGGTGCATTACAATGGAACTACACCAGTAAATACAATAATGGATAAAGGTGCGTATGAAATTCTATCTGTAGATACTTCAAACAACATTGTAACCGGAAGAATGGATGCCTATTACGATGATGGGCACTTTGTTAACGGAAACTTTAGTATTACTTATTGCCGTTAAGAGAAATTCTCTCAAACTCATAATCCCGTTCTACTTTTGCAACTCTCACTTTAAAGGCCTGATACCATTCTTTCCTGCCTTTTTTCTGTGCCCAAACATGTTCACTTACTGACTTCCGTTGTTTAATTGCCTCCAAAGCTAAAGTAGTCGTTAATCTTGAACAAAAAGTCATGGGTGGGAAAACCGTAATTGCTGAATGGTAAGAAGTATTTGACCTTATCTTAACATAACTAATATTAAGCAGTTTAAGTAATCTTTATTCCAAATACTAAAAAATTATACCCAATTAATAATTTAAACCTGCCAAATAATAAATAATAAACCAAGACTCTTTTAATGTGGTAATAATTTTAAAGGACAAACCTTTAAAATTATAAACGATGAAAACACATTTCTTCTTTCGAAATCTGGTCATAATTTCCCTTTTAATAAGCTTTTGCCATAAATCAGCACAATCTCAAACCGTAAATGATCAGCTCCGTTATTTATTTAGCCAGTTGACTCCCCCAACAAATCCTCCTGCTGATGCATTATATGACATGGCTGCTCATATGACCGATACACGCTATTGGAAAGATTCTACAATTGATACAAGTAGCACCAACAACTTTTCTATGATGTATGATGAATTCCGTTACATGCTCTATGATACTACTAACCTAGATCCAACTGAAGATATTTACATGAACCATTTAAATTTTAGTGGTGATACTATTGCGTTAAGCTTGTTATTTAGACATTATAATCAATTTAAAGATTCGGCACTTAATTCTATGGATACCATTTACTTTACTGTAGATACAATAACAGGTCAGTTGCTCGATTACGGCAATAGGGTAGATGAACCTTATTTACACAAAACACTTTTTTCATTTGCTCCAATGGAAGCAGGTGTTTTAACAAATCATATTACATTCCGAGTAGATCCAGACTATCTGTTTATCGATTCTTACAACTTAAACGATTTCGACAAAGAAAGATGGCAATTACAAATTGATCTCGATGATGGAAGTGGATGGCAAACGGTTAGTCATACTTCTGTTTCACATTTCCCTGTTGTATATACAAATGGCCCAGAAGATAGGCTTCTTAGAGCAAGGGTGATTAATTCTTCGGGTAATACATTAAAATTCTCACAGTCTTCATTTAAAGTCATCCCATCCAGTCAACAACCCGATTTGGGCGATGCCCAATTTTCAATGAACGGAATGAATATTGGCATTTATGAAGGCTGTGTTGACCCTCAGCAACCTCCAATGGAAAAAAAGTACATTATTTACGCAGAAGGGTTTGACATATTTGAAAGTGTAGATGTCTCAGATATATGGAACAGAATTAAAAATTCCAGACTTGCTGAGTTAAGGAATCATGGCTACACTTTTGTCGTTGTAGATTGGCAAAATAGTGCTAGAGACATGCGAGATAATGCCAACTCGCTGATTAGCCTCATTAACTGGCTTAAATGCCAAATTGCAACCGGCAATAATGACATTGAACCACAACACCCTTTTGTTGTTATGGGCGAAAGTATGGGCGGAGTAATTGCTCGCTATGCATTAACAAAAATGGAGAATATGACTCCTTCTGGATGTCTTCCTAATATCTTACATAATACACGACTTTATGTCTCAATAGATGCACCGCATCAAGGTGCCAATGTTCCAATGGCATTTCAGGAAGCATATAAAGATCTATTAGGACCTTTTTACCATTTACCGATCAATATGCAAGTCAAAGGAATATGGATACGTAATTATCTAAACAGTAAAGCCCCAAGACAGCTTTTAGCTAACCATGTGTCAAGCAAAGCGGGAAATTCATATTTCCCTCATATAGATAGAGTAATTTTTATGAATGATATGCTTAGCCTTGACAATGGCGATGGATATCCAGATCACGTCAAGAAAGTTGCCATTTCCGATGGATTGTTAACCGGAGAGCATCAACTAGACATTACACTTAACAACACTATGGATCCCGGTGATAACTATTTAGATGCCAGCGCAAATACCATGTTAAGTATTCTTGGATTTCCAATATTGGGGATTTCAGGTTCAATGAACTTACGAGCAATGCCGGCCATAGGTAATACTTTCTATGACAGAAATGTGACCCTGAATCACTGGACAATAACGATCAATTGGACAACTATTACTCTTGGTTGGTGCCCTTTCTGCGTTAACCTTAACATCCCAACAGGATTTTCGCTTACCATGACGTCAAACACCATATCGTCTTATTCTGCTGCTAACGGAAACCTACCCCCGATGGACGTTATGCCTGGTGGTCTGCTCTCTTTTGATGATGCTATTGATGGTGGGACGTTGAGTGGGCAAATGGACGTAATTGATTGGACTGTTGACCCGATCAGAGTTCCCGGAACTGTATTGACAATTCCCGGTTTCCAAGCTGTTGGCTTAAATTTAGACTGGAATGTTGTTTCGGACGGTTTAACCTTTAATTTCGTTCCCGTACAATCAGCATTAGATTATTCAGGAGCTGCAAATAGATTAGACCATGACATTTTCTTTGAGCCCATTAATATCAAATTAGCTGGAACCCCATTTGATGTAATTATGGGAGAATATAATGGTATTGGAGGTTTCCCAAATGGCTCACCAGAGAATTCTCATCATACAAGAGTTTTTAATCATGATGTAAATATTCCATTAGCAAATGGTTTAAATCAGTATATGATTAACAGAGAAGTAGGAGAAGAAGAGATGTGGATGGACAACTGGCATTCTCATAATACTATGCACCCAATACTTCAAGCAGAGTATGTATTCATAGGTGGAAGAAGAGAAAATATGTATTACGACTACCCTGGCCAATTGACATCACATGTATTTTACCCCAATCCATTGCAAATAAACAATGGTGCTTTTTCTAAAGATGCGCCTTTTAGAATCGACCTTATGGCAGATATAAGAAGTGGCGGAGCTTTTATAGACAATGGTATTGTTGGCCCATACAATTGGTTCAATGTTCCACAACTCGTATGCAGTCAAACATTCAGAAAGATAGAAAGAGGTAATCCTGAAATTGCAGATGAAATAGATAAGTTATTTGATATTAACATTTATCCAAATCCAAGCGCAGGAGAATTCAACATTGAATTCGGTGAAGAGTATACTCAACCTCAAGTATTAATAATGAATAGTAATGCTCAGGTCATATATGAACTAAGAGCATTGGAAAATAAAGTTTCTATCGGTTCAGAACTTGGCTTACAATCTGGCGTATACTTAATTCGTATTATTGATAAAGAGAAAAAACCTTTTACACAAAAATTAATCATTCAATAATATAGAAAAGGCCCCATGTTGGAATTTCGACATGAGGCCTTTTCTATTTTCTGGCAATAACGTTTAAAAGCTATACATGTGCAAAACCATACTCTTTTTCCACCTTAGCAATTCTTATTTTAAATTCCCTATACCATTCTCTATAACCACGTTTTTGGGCCGCCTGATGCTCATTTACTGACTTCCATTGTTTAATTGACTCCAAATCTTTCCAATAAGAGATAAAAATTCCTAGCTCATTTCTAGCACCTTCATAACCTAAAAACCCGGGTATACTTTTCGCCAATTCTTCAAGATCAGTTGATACTTTTTGATATTCTTCCGTATTCTCTTCTAGAGTCGAAGAAAAAATAACGGCATAATATGGAGGCTCCGGTGTTTGGGCAAATAAGTTCATTCTAGACTGTCTGTTTGTTTTCGTATTGATTCATCATGAATTAGATGCAACATCCCTTCAATAAATTGAGTACTTAAACCCAAAGATGTGCCATTTTCTAAACTCCTTTCTAATGTTTTTCTCCACCGTTCCACTTGAAGAATGGTTACATTGTTTTCTCTTTTATCTTTCCCGATTTCCTTAGCCAACTCCATTCTAACCGCTAACTTTTCCAGAATCTCATCATCCACTTTATCAATGAGCTCTCTTAAGCGTTGTAAGTTCGATTTGAAGTCTGAATTGAACGAATCTTTATTCTTTGGTGTAAGGCTTTTAATGAGTGTATTTAAGAAGTCAGGAGTGACTTGCTGTTGCGGATCACTCAATGCATTTTTAGGATTACAATGTGTTTCTACCATTAAGCCATCCATATCCAGATCAATTGCCTTTTGGGCAACATGTTCAATTAAATCAGGCGTGCCTGCAATGTGACTGGCATCGCAAATCAAAGGCATTTCAGGATATTTTGAACGGAATCGAATGGCTAAATCCCAATAAGGGTTATTGCGATAGGGGCCGTTATCCATCAATTGAAAGCCCCGATGTATCGCTCCTAATTTAGTTATTCCTGATTTCTGTATACGCTCAACAGCTCCCAGCCAAAGTGATAGCTCCGGATAAATTGGGTTCTTGACAAAAACCGGAACATCAACTCCCACAAGTGCATCAGCTATTTCCTGTACCGAAAATGGATTAACTGTAGTTCGAGCACCTATCCATAAAATGTCGACTTGAGCTTTAAGTGCAGCCTCAACATGTTTGGCACTAGCTACTTCTGTTGTTGTTTTAAAGCCAAACTCATCTTTGACTTTTTTCAACCATTGCAATCCTTCATTACCAATTCCCTCAAAACTACCGGGACGAGTTCGCGGCTTCCATATTCCAGCTCTAAAAATGACATCATCAAAGTAAGCTGCGACTCCTTCAGCCGTCCTCATAATCTGCTTTTCTGTTTCAGCACTGCAGGGACCAAAAAAGAAGTATGGCTTTTTACTGCCTAGCCAATGTGTTCTCTCTTCTGCTATAAATTCTTGTACCATTTACAAAATTGCTTTCAACTCTATCAAATCCGTAATTATATGTGTTGCTGTCTGCTCCGTTGATCTATCATTAGTAATATATATCTGATCCATCCCAATTGCTTTTGCGCCCAAAATATCAGCCTCATAATCATCTCCAATCATAATGCTATTCCGCTGATTAGCATCAGCTAGTTTCATGGCATGATGAAATATGCGCTTATCTGGCTTACGATAACCTAGCCCATCTGAAACAATGACCTCCTTAAAATAGTTCTCTAATCCACTGCTTTTCATTTTAACGGATTGAGCTTCAATAAACCCATTGGTGATGATATGCAAAAAATACTTATCGTCTAAGTACTCCAGTATTTCCAATGTATTAGGCAATAGGTGAGGTTTAGAAGAACACATTTCAACATAATGATCATTAAATTTCAAGGCCAGTTGAGGGTCATTGATCTCAAAGTGTAAGAAGGCCTGATGAAATCGTTCTGCTCTTAACTCATCTTTGGTAATTTTTCCATGTCTGTATTCTTTCCATAGCTCAGCATTTTTCTTTTTATATACTTCTATAAACTCATTAGGGTTGTGAGCTTTACGATCCTGCAATTCAAAGTGCGTATGCAAATCCTTTATCGTTTCCGAAGAGTTGCGTTCAAAATCCCATAGGGTTCTGTCGAGATCAAAAAAAAGGTGCTTATAGCTTTTCAAGTGAATTTAATAAATAAGGTGACATAAGTAAGTACAAATGCCCAAAGCCAAACAAAAGTGATAAAAATTGGAATTGTTAACTTGTTTTTTCGATAATAATTTGCAGCCAATATTCCGCCTAAAGGGATACTCAATAAACAAGGTGTTAACAATGCTATACCTAACAATCCAAAAGAAGCTCTTGTTTTGACAATAAGTTTGTTTTTTCGACTAAACAATTTGGCTTTCTTTTTTCGGAGTCTTGACCAAAGTCGCACCAACCATGATGCTGTAAAAAAGAAGAACACAAAACCAAAACTTCCTCCAATGCCACAGATGAGGACACTCTGCCAATAGTTATATCCTGCTAATACCGCAGCTGGAGGAGCAAGAAAAAACTTAGTAGCGCTAAATAGGATGAGAACTGCTATTTCCCAGACCTGCTCCATCTATTACTCTTTTGTACCAAATGCCAGATCTCCTGCATCACCCAAGCCCGGTACAATATAGGATTGAGCCGTCATTTCCTGATCCAAGGCACCTAACCAGATGGTCACATTTTCAGGGGTATGTTTTTTTGTGTATTCCAGGCCTTCGGAACTTCCTATTAGAGACACCAAATGGCAATGTTTAGGCCTACCCTTTGCCAATATCGCCTGATATGATAATACCATAGAAGATCCTGTTGCTAACATTGGATCAGATAAGATTACCGTTCTGCCTTCTAATGACGGACAGGCCAAATATTCCAATTCTATATCAAAGCTACCATCTTTGTGATGTTTTCGATAGGCCGAGATATATCCATTATCAGCCTGATCAAAATAGTTCAACAAGCCCTGATGAAGAGGTAAACCGGCTCTTAAAATTGTAATTAAAACAGGCTGCTCATCAAATACATTCTCTTCAGCTACTCCCAATGGAGTTGTGATTTCAGATTTCTGATAACTAAACTCTTTTGAGAGTTCATAGGCAAACACTTCTCCACACCTTTCAAGATTCCTGCGAAACCTCATTCGATCTTTTTGAATTTTATGATCCCTAATCTCTGTTAAAAACTGATTGAAAACACTATGGTTAGCTTCGTTAATAATTCTAACTCTTGACATGGCTTTAAATTATTTTATAAAAGTAGTCGAATTTCAAAATCTAATGGAAGAATTGATGGTTTAAATCAAGGCATAAAAAAAGGAGTTGAAATTCAACTCCTTTTTGATCGTCTTAACAGATTAATATCTATAGTATTCAGGTTTATAGGGTCCTTCTACGGTTACTCCTATATAATCTGCCTGATCTTTACTTAGTTCTTCCAATTCAACACCGATTTTAGCCAAATGTAACTTCGCTACCTTTTCATCTAAATGCTTTGGAAGCATATAAACTTTATTCTCATAATTAGCGCTATTGGTCCAAAGTTCCAATTGTGCTAAAGTCTGATTTGTAAAAGAGTTCGACATTACAAAAGAGGGATGTCCAGTAGCGCAACCAAGGTTGACCAATCTTCCTTGAGCCAATAAGATAATATCGTTACCATCTACAGTATACTTATCTACTTGTGGTTTAATCTCTACTTTAGTGTTTCCGTAGTTATCCTCTAAGAAAGCTACATCTATTTCATTGTCAAAATGGCCAATATTACAAACGATTGTTTTGTCTTTCATGGCCTTAAAATGCTCAGGCTTTACAATGTCCTTATTTCCCGTTGCTGTAACAACAATATCTACTTCAGGAATAGCGTTGACCATCTTTTTCACTTCAAAACCATCCATTGCAGCTTGTAAAGCACAAATCGGGTCAATCTCAGTGACAATTACTCTTGCTCCGGCTCCTCTCAATGATAAAGCTGAGCCTTTACCTACATCTCCGTATCCGGCAACCACTGCCACTTTACCTGCAATCATCACATCGGTTGCTCTTCTTATAGAATCAACCAATGATTCTTTACAACCATACTTGTTATCGAATTTCGATTTAGTAACCGAGTCATTAACATTAATAGCTGGTAAGACCAAAGTCCCATTCTTCTCTCTTTCGTATAATCTATGAACACCTGTTGTTGTTTCTTCAGAAAGGCCCTTTATACCATCAACCAATTCAGGGTATCTGTCAAACACCATATTAGTTAAATCACCACCATCATCCAAGATCATGTTTAATGGCTGTCTATCTTTTCCAAAGAAAAGGGTTTGCTCTATACACCAGTCAAATTCTTCTTCAGTCATGCCTTTCCAAGCATAAACAGGTATACCCGCAGCAGCAATTGCAGCAGCAGCGTGATCTTGAGTGGAGAAAATATTACAAGAAGACCAAGTAACATCAGCTCCCAATTCAACTAAAGTTTCAATTAATACTGCCGTTTGGATAGTCATGTGCAAGCATCCCGCAATTCTCGCTCCACTTAATGGCTTAGAACTTCCATATTCTTCTCTTAGCGACATTAAACCTGGCATTTCCGCTTCAGCCAATTCAATTTCTCTTCTACCCCACTCTGCAAGTGAGATGTCTTTTACTTTGTAAGGTAAGTATTCAACAGACGTTGTACTCATTTTATTTAATTTTAATTTTGGGACGGCAAATTTACCAATAATAAAGGAGGAATCAATCATTAATCGCATATGGACTTTACAGTAATTCAGCCGTCTGATACTTCAAAAATTCTCCTTCATGATGTTCAATACGATCGAACTCAAGAATTGTTTGCAAAAGTTCAAGAACATGCTTGTAATTTAGACAGATATAAAGCCATTACAAATGAAAAAAGGAAAGTAGAATGGTTAAGTATCAGAGCATTGCTTATTGACTATTTTAAGCGGTCTGTAGATATCACCTATAATGATCAAGACAGACCTTTCTTGGTTGGATCTAACCATGCCTTATCCTTATCTCACTCTTTTGAAAAGGTGGCCATCTATTTTAAAGAAGAAGAACCCGTTGGAATTGATATCCAAAAGCTAACTCCAAAAGTGGATCGAATAAAGAATAAGTTCCTTTCCGACGAAGAAATAATTATGTTAAATACTGAAGACATTGCACTTTTAACATTATACTGGTCAATAAAAGAAGCAGCTTTCAAGGCGTATGGCATTAATGATATTTTTTTAAAGGATAATATCGATATTCTGAAGTTTGATCTGAATTCAAAGACTGCCACCTGCAAAGTTCACCATCAATTTTACAATGCTATTTTCCATCTTGAGTTTGATTTGGTTGATAATTATTCATTGGCTTACATTGTGAATTCTTAATATTGTGCGTGCAATTAAAGTGGATCAAACGATTTTAAATAACATATCAGATCGGTCTTCAAAAGGCGTGAAGCAACTCGCTATTCTCATTGACCCTGACAATGCGAGTGAAGAGCATTTGAAGCAACTCTGTACAAAAGCTGAAGCTATTGGTGCTCATTATTTTTTTGTCGGAGGCAGCTTGTTAACTGATGGAGACCTAGAGACAAGTATTTGCCATTTGAAAAATCACACCCAACTCCCTGTGATTATATTTCCGGGCAGTTCTTCTCAACTAAGTTCATCTGCTGATGGCCTTTTATTTCTTTCACTACTTTCAAGCCGTAACCCTGAGATGCTTATTGGGCAACAAGTTGTTGCAGCACCTTATTTGAGAAAATTAAATATAGAAATCCTTTCTACTGCTTATCTGTTAATTGATTCCGGAGTTCAAACTACAGCAAGCTACATGAGTAATTCCACACCTATTCCATCTGATAAGTCTGAAATTGCGGCTTGTACTGCTCTTGCCGGTCAATACATGGGTATGAAATTGGTTTATTTGGATGGTGGCAGTGGTGCCCAATATCCTGTTCCGGCCAATATGATTAAAAAAGTAAAAGAATACATTGATATTCCAATTATCATAGGCGGAGGAATCAATTCTTTAGAAAAAGCTAAAAATGCCTTTGAAGCAGGGGCTGATATTATTGTTATTGGAAATGCTTTTGAAGAAGGTGAGTCATTTTCAATTGATTTAGGAGCTTATCTAAAACAAGTTAATGCTTGACTCTCCAGTTGAGATCATCGCAGTTCTTACTGCTTTATTTTATGTCATATTAGCTGCAAAAGCAAATCGGAGTTGTTTTATATTTGGTTTTATCTCTTCAGCTATATACATATACATCTGCCTAAACCTGCACTTTTATTTTGACGCTCTTATCAATTTGTTCTATGTGATTGTTTCGATAGCCGGATGGTTAAATTGGGGAACCAAAAAAACAGAAGAAGAGTTTGTCACAAAAGCCAATAAAAATGTACTAATCTTATTTATCGGAATCGGTTTAATTTTGACCTTCTCACTCGCTCATTTTGCCGAGCGCTTTTCTAATGCGGAACTCCCCTATTTAGATGCTTTCACCACAGTCTTTTCTTTAATTGCTTCATGGATGTTAATCAAACGACAAATTGAAAACTGGCTATTCTGGATCGCAATTGATAGTGTTGCCACGTACATGTATTTTGTAAAAGGCTTAACGCTTACCGCAGGTCTATTTATCATTTATACCGTTCTCGCCATTTATGGTTTTTCTTCATGGAAAAAGAAGGCAATAATATGAGTAAGATCATTTCAATTTCAGGGCCGGAATCAAGCGGAAAGACAACCTTAGCTATTCAGTTAGCCTCAAGGCTAAAAGCACCTTTAATTGAAGAACAGTCAAGACCATACCTTAAAGAAATAGGAAAGGATTACAAGAAGACTGATTTGGTCAAAATTGGAGAATTGTATCTAAAAATCCTGAATAATGAACTATCTGCATCACCTGATTTCATAATAGTGGATACAAGTATTCTTGATATTTTGATATGGTCAGAAATTAAATACGGACAAGTCTCAAATTCACTCCGTCAACTAACACTTGAAGAACCGGCATGCTACTATTTACTTACTTCTCCTGACTTGGAATATGAACCTGACGAATTAAGGGAAAGCCCTGAGGTCGGCAAAAGAAATCGAATTTTTAATGCCTTTCATAATCACCTGAGAAATAGCGCATATTTCATTGGAGTTATAGAAGGCAATGACACTTCCAGATTTAAAAATGCTTTCAACCTATTGAAAAGTCATTTTAGTTTATAAATTTGCAAAGTCTCTTTGGGGTGCCTTTACCGATTTCGGTATGAAATAAAGGCTGAGATTATACCCTTTGAACCTGATACCGGTAATGCGGGCGCAGGGAGGATAAATAAGATTTTAAGGAAAAATAGCCTCAGTTTTTCTGCAATTTACATTGATTACTATTTGTAATGAAAAAGCTGCTATTTATATTCTATCTCATGCCTCTATGTGTTTTTGCACAAAACCAATTGGACGGGAAAGTATTTGATAAAACATCGAACGTTCCTCTAACGGGAGCGAATGTATTAATTGACCATTCATTCTACGGTGCTTATACCGATGCCGAAGGTGAATTTAGTTTTACTCACATACGGAGTCAAAATATTCGACTCATTATTTCTTACATTGGTTATCAAACCGACACTCTATCCATTGATTTGAGCAAGAACCAAGATGTTGTGATTTATTTGCAACGACTCTCTTATCATACTGATGAGGTCATTGTTCAATCTACCAGAGCCGGCAACGAAAGTCCTTCTACTTCAACAATTGTTTCAAAGGAAGAACTTGTAGAAAATAATCTGGGACAAGACATTCCGTTTCTATTGCAACAAAGTCCTTCTGTCGTATCTACATCAGATGCCGGAGCAGGTATCGGTTACACGGGAATAAGAATAAGAGGGAGCGATCCCAGCAGAATAAATGTAACTGTAAATGGTATCCCCATCAATGATTCTGAGTCACATGGTGTTTTTTGGGTAAATATGCCCGACTTAACATCCTCTTTAGAGAATATTGAGATTCAAAGAGGACTTGGTACTTCTACCAATGGTGCGGGTGCTTTTGGAGCGTCTATCAATCTCCAAACCTCAAATTTTAAGCAAAAGGCGTTCGGTGAAATCAACAATTCGTTTGGTTCTTTTAATACCCGTAAACACACCGCTATGGCAGGAAGCGGCTTAATCAATAATCACTTCAACTTTGAAGCCAGACTATCATCTATTCATTCGGATGGATATATTGACAGAGCAAGCTCAGACCTCAGTTCGTACTATATCTCCGGTTCTTATGTCGGAGAGAAAACAATCATTAAAGCCTTGTCATTTGGAGGAAAAGAAATCACATATCAATCGTGGTATGGCACACCTGAGGCTAGAGTTAATAATGACATTGAGGCATTAGAAACTCATATCTCTAATGAGGGATATCCTCACCCAATAGCTAATAACTTGCGCAACTCCGATCGGCGATATAATCACTACTTGTATGACAACCAAGTTGACAATTATGAACAATACCATTATCAACTTCATTTTTCACATGAGTTCAATATCAAAACTACCGCCAACCTCTCACTTCACTATACTCGAGGAAAAGGCTATTACGAAGAGCATCGTTTAAATCAAGATTTGATCGATTATAGAATTCCTCCAATTCGACTTGGTTCGGATACGATAAGATCAACTGACTTGATTAGACGACGATGGCTAGATAACCATTTTTACGGTTTCACCTATTCTATATTGCATGAAGCCAATAAAAAGTTAAAGTTTAATTTGGGGGGAGGTGCTAATCGTTATGAAGGGGATCATTTTGGAGAAGTCATCTGGGCAAGATTTGCTTCAAGTAGTTTTCCCGGAAGACCTTATTACTTTAATTCTGGTGAGAAAATAGACGCTAACACTTACCTCAAAACAAAATATCAGGCAACTGAGAAACTCAACTTATTTGTTGACTTACAATACCGTTACATTAACTATGAAGCTGCAGGTACTGATAATGATCAGAATACAATTGACATTGATACTGACTTTAGTTTTTTTAATCCAAAAATTGGTGCCAACTATAAGATAAATAACTCCACCTCTGCTTCATTTCTGGCAGCCATTGGAAACAGAGAGCCTACTAGATCTGATATAATTGATCAAGGAGAGTTAGCCAACAAAGCTGAACAAATGACCAATATTGAGCTGGGTGTAAATACCAATAAGGAAAACTACTATTGGGGCATTAACTTTTATTTGATGGATTACAAAAACCAATTGATCAATACAGGGGAGTTAGATGACGTAGGTGCACCAATTCGCCAAAATACAGGTAAAAGTTTTAGAAGAGGTGTAGAATTATCTGCAGCCTATGCTTTTACCAAGTATATACAATATCAACTTAACTTCACTTACAGTCAAAACAGAATCATCGATTTTGAAGAGTCATTCCAATATGAGGATGCAAATGGGGACTTTATTACAACTTTTAGACGTGCAGATACTAGAATTGCTTTTTCTCCAGATATTATTGCAAATGGTGAGTTAATCCTTAATCCGACAAAACAGATTGAGGTTGGTTTACAATCGAGATATGTTGGCAAGCAGTACCTGGACAATGCAGAAAGAGAATACAAAAAGTTAGATGCCTACTTTGTGTCCGATCTGAGGTTAGAATATAAAATCAAATCCAAGCTATTTGAAGAAGTAAGAATTCTAGGGCGAATTAACAATGCATTTAATGCAGAGTATAGTGCTAATGGCTACACATACTCCTATACATACAAAGGTATTATTACCGAGAATTTTCTTTACCCTCAAGCCACAAGAAACTATTTGGTGGGACTTAATCTGCGCTTTTAATTTTTACAATCGCAAGCATTAGAGAAATGGATGGTCGTTTCGGGAAGCAATTTTGCTAATCGCAATTGATCGGCATCTGAAATAATCATTCCTCTTAGGTCTAATATTCTTAATGAAGCACAATTGCCAAGGCTATCCGAAAATTGACGTAGCTCATTTTGCCAGAGATCTAAATGTTCTAATTGTTGTAATCTTCCAATTTCATCGGGTATCGATTCAATTGTATTTTTACTTAGCAATAACTTTTCCAAGCTTAAAAGCATTCCCAATTTGGGAGGCAAAATAGAGATTTGATTTTTGGATAAATCCAGTTGCTTCAACTCTCCGAGTTTTGAGATTTGAGAAGGAATCAAAGAGATTCTATTTTTGGAGAGATTCAAATACTCCAAATTGGGGAAATTAAAAACAGCAGGTGGAATTTCTCTCAACTTTTGTTTAGACAAATCGAGTCGATAGACCCATTCAGGGTTAGCTTTTGCCGAATCAAGATGATGGAAAGTATAGTCAAAGTCACCGGGCACTTGTGCATCTAATTGAACAAAACACATAAAGAGAACGAGTACTAGAAACAAAACGGCCTTCATTCTTCTCCTAATACTGCTTTGGCCCTAGACATATCTCTATGCATTGCATCCATAAGAAGTTCGATAGACTCAAACCGAACTTCATCCCTTAATCTGTTATAAAGGAAGATTGTCATGTCAGAACCATATATCTGCTCATTAAAGTCAAATAAGTGAACCTCTATCTTCAACTCTTCAGAACTATGGTCTAAAGTAGGACGAACACCAATGTTCATCATCCCTGAATAAATGTGCCCTTTAATAGAAGCTTTAACCGCATAAACCCCGTTTTTAGGCAAGAGCTTATAGCTTTCTTTCACTTTTATATTGGCTGTAGGAAATCCCAGTTGTCGACCAAGTTGATCTCCCCCAACCACCTTACCATTCAAAGAGAAATGATGCCCTAAATATTGATTAGCAGTAGGAATATCACCTTCTAAAATTGCCTTCCTAATTTTTGTAGAACTGACATTCACATCATCCACTTCTTGAGCCGTAATTTCCTCGACATCAAATCCATACAAAGGGCCAAATTCTTTAAGATGCTCAAAACTCCCTTCTCGATTCCGTCCAAAATGATGATCATATCCGATCACTAACTTCTTAGTGCCTATGGTATTGACCAAAAGATCTCTAACAAACTCCAAAGAGCTAGTGCGAGAAAATGCTTTTGTAAATGGATGTATTATTAGATGTTCTATTCCGGCCTTTTCAATCAAATCAATCTTCTCCTCAATGGTATTAATCAATCGTAAATCCGAATCGGGTTGAAGCACCATTCTAGGATGTGGAAAAAAGGTAATCATTACTGATTCTCCGCCAGTCTTTTTGGCCAACTGACATACCCGATCTAAGATTTTCTGATGTCCTACATGCACACCATCAAATGTTCCGGTTGTGACTACAGCATTTTTGATAGTATGAAATTTTTCTATCCCCTGATATACCTTCACCTTATACTTTAAATAATGCCTGTTTGATGCGCTAAAAAATAAAATAGATAAGGCTCAAATTTAGTAAAATAAAAATACCGTAAAAGCTTTCTTTTACCAATAAAAAAGAACTACTTTTGCAGCCTAAAATTTGGATACCGTTTTATATTCTATAAATTAAAAGAAATGTCGACAAACTCTGGAAAAATTACCCAAATCATCGGACCGGTTGTAGATGTTAGTTTTGACGCAGAAGGTGCTGCTTTACCTAATATCTTGGATGCACTTGAGGTAACAAAGCCAAGTGGTGAAAAAGTTATTCTAGAAACACAAACACACATTGGAGAAAGCACAGTAAGAACCATCTCAATGGACTCTACAGAAGGGTTAAGAAGAGGTGCTGATGTCATTGCAATGGGATCACCTATTAAGATGCCTATTGGTGAAGAAATTAAAGGTCGCTTATTTAACGTCGTTGGAGATGCTATTGATGGTATTGGAGACCTTCCTAAAGACAATGGTTCTGCCATTCACAGGGAGCCTCCAAAGTTTGAAGACTTATCAACTGCAACTGAAGTCCTTTTTACTGGAATCAAAGTTATTGACTTGATTGAGCCATATGCAAAAGGTGGAAAGATCGGATTATTCGGTGGTGCAGGTGTTGGTAAAACCGTATTGATTCAGGAGTTGATTAACAACATTGCAAAGGGACATGGTGGTTTATCTGTTTTTGCAGGTGTTGGTGAAAGAACAAGAGAAGGAAATGACTTGATGCGTGAAATGATCGAAGCAGGTATTGTAAAATACGGTGAGAAGTTCATCGAGTCTATGGAAAAAGGTGGATGGGATTTATCATCTATCGATAAAGAAGAATTAAAAGAATCTAAAGCATCATTTGTATTTGGCCAGATGAACGAACCTCCGGGTGCGAGAGCTAGAGTGGCGCTTTCAGGATTAACCTTAGCTGAATACTTCCGTGATGGAGATAAAGATAGCGGTGACGGACAAGGAAAGGATATCTTATTCTTTATTGACAACATCTTTAGATTTACCCAAGCAGGATCCGAGGTATCTGCATTGTTAGGTCGTATGCCTTCTGCGGTAGGTTATCAACCTACATTGGCTACAGAAATGGGTGCCATGCAAGAAAGAATTACTTCTACCAAATCTGGATCTATTACATCTGTACAGGCTGTTTATGTTCCTGCGGATGACTTGACTGACCCCGCTCCTGCAACTACTTTTGCTCACTTAGATGCTACAACAGTATTGTCTAGAAAGATTGCTGAGTTAGGGATTTACCCTGCGGTTGACCCATTAGATTCAACTTCCAGAATTTTAACTCCCGAGATTGTTGGGAAAGAGCATTATGATACTGCTCAAAGAGTTAAAGAAATCTTACAACGCTATAAAGAACTTCAAGATATTATTGCCATCCTAGGTATGGACGAATTATCTGAAGAAGATAAATTGGTTGTACACAGAGCAAGACGTGTTCAACGTTTCTTATCTCAACCTTTCCACGTTGCAGAGCAATTTACAGGATTGAAAGGTGTGCTCGTTGATATTCAAGATACGATTAAAGGGTTTAATATGATCATGGATGGTGAAGTGGATCAATATCCAGAAGCAGCCTTTAACCTGAAAGGAACAATTGAAGAAGCAATTGAGGCTGGAGAAAAAATGTTAGCTGAAAATAAATAATTAGTGAGTTATGTTAATTGATATCGTAACACCGGATCAGAATATTTTTAGTGGAGATATTTCCTCTGCAGTTTTCCCCGGTTCTGATGGAAGTTTTGGTGTTCAAGAAAATCATGCCCCTCTAGTGGCCACTTTGAAAGAAGGCCAAATTAAAATCATTGATTCTTCAAATAAGGAGCAATTCTTTGATGTAAATGGAGGTGTAGTTGAGGTCAATCATAATAAGATTATCGTTCTTGCTGAATAATGGTAATCGATCAAAAATTAGAAAAGGCAATGAATTTAAATTCATTGCCTTTTTTGTTATAATGAAATTAATACACTTGGAGAAGCAGAGTAATGAAAATTGAACACCCTAGGCTTGTAAAGCTACTTCAAAAGGCTTATTCAGCTGAAAAAGCTGCCGCATTTGCTTATATCGGCCATGCGGGATCTGTAAAATCTGAAGAGGAAAAGGTGGCAATTAAACAAATTGAAGATGATGAATGGGAACATCGCAAAGAGGTACTTAAGATCATGCATCACTACCAAATACCAATCTCAAAGTATTATGAAATTAAATTTTACTTGATCGGAAAAATTATTTCCGCAAGTTGTTATGTTATTGGCTGGTTCATGCCATTCTTCTTTGCGGGCAGATTAGAAAGTGGAAATGTTTGTGAATATTTTGTTATGATGCATTACTTTCATGAATTGGGGATCAAAGATCATGATCAAATTCTTTACAATATGGGAGTTAAAGAAAAAGAACATGAAGATTATTTTCTTTCCAAAATCAAAGGCAACAAACTCTTACCATTTTTTGAAAAAATGTTCAATTGGGGAAAAGAGCGCAGCTATAATGATGTAGAGTTAAAAGCCCTTAAATCAGTTGAGAATTCGGAAATATATTGTAAATCAAGAAAATAGTATTATAGAACTACCGCAAGATTTAAGCTAACTTTTCATTCTCTTGATGCCGTTTGGCATCTCTGTCGGTTTTCTTTTCAAGATTATTTTTTAAAGCGCTCTCTAAATCCACTCCTGTTTGATTTGCGAGACAAATCAAGACAAAAAGTACATCAGCCAATTCATCACCCAGATTTTTATCTTTATCCCTCTCCTTTTCTGACTGCTCACCATATCGCCGTGCAATTATTCTTGCTACCTCCCCCACCTCTTCAGTCAATTGAGCCATATTGGTCAATTCATTAAAATATCTGACTCCATAAGCTTTAATCCAGTTATCGACTTGCTGTTGTGCTTCTTGTATTGTCATTGTAATTGTTTTAACTGTTCAAAAGAAAGGTTCATAAGCGGATAATCTTCCCATCCTATAAAGTCAAAGTGCCACCATTCATAAGGATACACTTTAAATCCATGTTTAAGCATCACTTCAATAAGCAGGGTTCGATTTGTCAAAGTTTCGACATCTAACCCCGAATAATCAGGATGAGCTCTCTCAGTAAAATCATCATAATCAGTTGGCATTTTTAATTCTTCACCACTACTAATATCTATCAATGTTATGTCGATAGCACACCCTCTATTATGCCGAGAACCGGAATAAGGAGACGCTACATATTGTGTGTCCTTAACCAGTTCATAAAACTTAACGGTTGCATCATAAGGTCGATAAGCATCAAACACTTTGATGACATAACCCATCTCTTTAAATTCAGCAATCGCAGCACTCAAAGCAAGGACAGCAGGTTTTCTTAAGAATGCTTCTGCTTGTTCGTAAACCATTTCTCCTGTAAAATTATTTGCGGTGGCATAACGAATATCAAATCGCAAACCTTCTACTTTTTTCAGGTCGATCATTTCAAAATCCGGATTGTCATTTAATTGTGATTGATAAAATTCAGGTTCATCAATCAGATCAACTCCGTACTGACTTTTATTCTGTGCATTGCTAATGGAGTGAATAAATAGGCAAAGAATTAAAACTAATGCTCTCATTCTTTGTTTTTTGAATCTAAGATAATTGTAACAGGCCCGTCATTTAGCAGACTCACTTTCATATCGGCTCCAAAAATACCGGCAGCAATGCTCCGACCAAGCTCTTTTTCAAGTCTCGATTTGAATTGCTCATACATGGGAATCGCTATCTCTGGTTTTGCAGCTTTTACAAAAGAAGGACGGTTTCCTTTCTTGGTACTTGCATGTAAAGTAAATTGACTGACCAAAAGTAAATCCCCTTTTACATCCTGAATAGACAGATTCATGCCTTTATGATCATCACTAAATATTCTCATGTTCAATACCTTTCGACATAACCAGTCTATGTCTTCCTCTCCGTCTTCAGACTCAATCCCTAACAATAGAAGTAAACCACATCCAACCTGTCCAACCACTTTTTGATCGACACTAACACTTGCTTCACTAACTCTCTGGATGACTAATCTCATTTTATTGCAATCAATATCCTTTCAATCTAAAAGTTTCCGTTTCATCCTCTTCATATATTGATAGATAATTCAAATAACGAGACTCCGCTATTTCTCCGTTTGCCACAGCAAATTTCACAGCACAATCCGGTTCATTAATATGAACACAGTTATTGAATTTACAATCATTCATTCTTACCCTTATCTCCGGGAAAAAATGGCCCAATTCTGATTTTTCAAGCTCAACATTTCCAAAACCTTTGATTCCCGGAGTATCAATAATACTTCCACCAAAATTCAAATGAAACAGCTCTGCAAAAGTGGTCGTATGTTGTCCCGATTGATGATACTCTGAAATCGGATTTACACGAAGATCCAACTTTTTATCTAAGCGATTGATAAGTGTACTCTTCCCTACACCAGAGTGCCCCGAAAAGATGCTGATCTTATCTTTCATGCGCTCCTTTAATTCTTCAAACCCACTCTGTTTTATAGAAGAGATGCTTATCATATCGTAATTGGCCAAAGCATAGTCTCTTTTCCAGACTTCCAACTCTTCTAATTCTTTCTTTCCATACAAATCCATTTTGTTGAAAATAAGGGTTACCGGTATACGATAAGCCTCAGCCCCGACTAAAAAACGATCTACGAATCCCCTTGTTGTTGTAGGACTATGTAGAGTGATCATTAAAAACAAACGATCTACATTCGCAGCTATGATCTGAACCTGTTTTGACAAGTTAATCGATCGCCTAATGATATAATTCTTACGTTCCGCTATAGCATGGATCAATGCTTGCTCTTCTTCCGTAGAATAAGTTACCCAATCGCCAACAGCTACAGGGTTCGTACTCTTCAAGCCTTTCAATCTGATTTTACCACGTAATCTCGCCTTAAGACGCTTATTGTCTTCGGTTTCTATTTCATACCAACTCCCTGTGGATTTGACCACCCTAGCTCTCTTTACTGCTTCCATATCAGAGCACTAAAATTAGTAAATTCGTGTTCAATTTCAGGAAGCGTTTATGTCGATAAAAGTAGAAGAAGTTACAAAGGTTTATGGGACACAAGAAGCTCTCAAAAAAGTAAGTTTTGAAGCTAAACCGGGAGAAATTCTAGGTTTTCTGGGACCAAATGGTGCCGGCAAGTCTACCATGATGAAAATCATTACCGGTTTTTTACCTGCTACTGAGGGGAAGGTCAATGTGTGTGGCTTGGACGTGAAAGAAGAAGCGATTAAGATTAAAGAAAAAATAGGATACCTGGCTGAACAGAACCCGCTCTATTATGACATGTATGTTCGAGAATACCTCCATTTCATGGCAGGAGTATTTAAGTTAAAACAAGCCAAGCAACGAATCGATGAAGTGATAAAGCAAGTTGGCTTAGAGTTAGAACAAAATAAAAAAATCGGTGAATTGTCAAAAGGTTACAAACAAAGAGTTGGTCTGGCTCATGTACTTTTACACGATCCTGAAGTATTAATCTTAGATGAGCCAACAACCGGTTTAGACCCTAATCAACTTTCAGAAATTCGCGAACTCATCAAAAAGATTGGCAATAAAAAAACAGTTATGCTTTCTACACATATTATGCAGGAGGTTGAAGCCATTTGTGATCGAGTTATTATAATCAATAAAGGAGAAATTATTGCCAACGAAACGACCAGCGATCTGAGTTCTAAGATCTCAAGCGAAAACATCCTCTTGGTTGAATTTGAACAAGACATTCAAATTGATACTCTAAAACAATTAGATGGCATTGAATCAATTATGGAACAAAGTAAGAACCAGTTCAAGATTATTCATTCCAAAGAGAAAGATATCCGTAATGCCATTCTTCAGCTTGCTCTAAAAGAGGAAAATACCATACTTAATCTACAAAAACCGAATGTCAAGTTAGAAGATATCTTCAAAGAATTAACAAATAAGAATTAAGGTTTCAGAATCTTTTAGGGATTAGTAATTTAGCGCACCATTTAAAAAGAAGAATTATGTCTTATTTATTTACATCAGAATCTGTTTCTGAGGGCCATCCTGATAAAGTGGCCGATCAAATTTCAGATGCTTTGATTGACAACTTTTTGGCATTTGATAAAGAGTCTAAAGTTGCTTGCGAAACTTTAGTAACAACGGGGCAGGTAGTATTGGCCGGTGAGGTAAAATCAAATGCTTACTTAGACGTTCAGGTTATTGCAAGAGAAGTCATTAACAGAATCGGATATAACAAAGGAGAGTACATGTTCGATGGGAACAGCTGTGGTGTTTTTTCAGCAATTCATGAGCAGTCTCCCGATATTAATCAAGGTGTAGAGAGAGCAAATAAAGAAGATCAGGGTGCGGGAGACCAAGGAATGATGTTTGGTTATGCTACGAACGAGACAGCGAGCTATATGCCATTACCACTTGAGATTTCACATCTTTTATTGAAAGAATTGGCTGAATTAAGAAGAGAAAATAATGAGATTACTTATTTGAGACCTGACTCAAAATCGCAGGTGACTATTGAGTATGATGAAAACAATAAGCCAATTAGAATTGATGCAATTGTTGTTTCTACCCAACATGATGATTTCGACTCGGAAGAAAACATGTTGAAAAAGATTAAGGAAGATGTAATCAATATTTTGATTCCAAGAGTTAAAGCTAAACTTCCTTCACACATTCAAGGACTTTTCAACGATCATATCAAATACCACATCAATCCAACAGGCATATTTGTAATTGGAGGTCCTCATGGTGATACTGGTCTTACAGGTAGGAAGATCATCGTTGACACATACGGAGGAAAAGGTGCACACGGAGGTGGAGCATTTTCAGGAAAAGATCCTAGTAAAGTGGATCGATCTGCGGCTTATGCTACACGTCACATTGCTAAGAACCTTGTTGCTGCAGGGATTGCTGACGAAGCTTTAGTTCAGGTCGCTTATGCCATTGGAGTAGCTGAACCGATGGGACTGTATGTGAACACTTATGGCACATCAAAAGTCGACCTTACGGATGGTGAGATTGCAGCTAAGCTGATGGAAATATTTGATATGCGACCTTATGCTATTGAAACAAGATTTAATCTTAGATCTCCCATCTACACAGAGACAGCCGCTTATGGCCATATGGGAAGAGATTGTCAGGTGGTTAATAAGACCTTTACTTCTCCCAATGGTGAAACAGTGAGCATGGAAGTGAAATTGTTCCCTTGGGAAGAATTAAACTATGTGGATAAGATTAAAGCTGCTTTTTAATTAGAGAACTGATCTCATAAAGTAAAAAGGCCGGAAATTCCGGCCTTTTTTATTTTTTCCTAAAAAAGATTTGAATGGGTACTCCTGTATAATCAAAATGCTCTCGCAAACGATTCTCAATAAAACGTTTGTACTGTTCTTTCACATATTGGGGATGGTTGCAGTAAAAGACGAAGGTAGGCTTGTAAGTAGGCAGCATGGAAATAAACTTTACTTTAATAAACTTGCCCTTTACGGAAGGTGGAGGAGAACTTTCAATAATGGGCAGCATGACTTTATTCAACTGAGAAGTAGGAATCTTTTTGATCCTGTTCTCATAGACCTGAACGGCTTGTTTCAAAACATCATGAATTCTTTGTTTTTCAAGCACTGAAGTAAATATGACAGGAACATCCGTAAAAGGTGCAATACGGTCTAAGATGTGCTTCTTAAACTCTTTCATGGTATTGGCCGATTTATTCTCTACCAGATCCCATTTGTTCACCATGACTACTAAACCCTTCTTGTTCTTAATCGCCAGATTAAGAATATTCATGTCCTGCGCCAAAACGCCTTCATTGGCTTCAATCAGTAGAATACATACATCCGCATTTTCAATTGCTCTGACCGTTCTCATTACTGAATAAAACTCAATGTCTTCTTCAACCTTCGCTTTTTTGCGCAGTCCCGCGGTATCCGTGAGCATAAAGTCAAAGCCAAAAGAATTATATCTTGTACCCACTGCATCACGAGTAGTACCGGCTACTGGAGTGACTATGTTTCTGTCTTCACCGATCAGTGTGTTAACAAAAGACGATTTTCCAACATTTGGACGACCCACTATAGCAATACGCGGGATATCAGAAGCTTCCTCTTCTTCAACGCCCAGGTGTTTGGCTACTTCATCCAAAAGTTCACCTGTTCCACTACCATTAATACTTGAGATAGGGTAAAGTTCTCCAAAACCAAAGCTATAAAACTCAGCAGTCTCTGCAATCCGCTCGTGGTTGTCTACCTTATTTGCCACGATAAATACGGTCTTTTTAGTTTTCCTTAGTAAGTCCGCTACAGCCTGATCTAAGTCAGTTATGCCGACCGTTACATCAACAACAAATAAAATCACATCTGCTTCATCCAAAGCAATAATGACTTGTTTACGAATTTCTCCCTCAAACTCATCTTCGGAGCCTTTTACATAGCCTCCGGTATCTATTAAGGTAAATTCTTTACCGCCCCAGTGTACTTTACCATACTGACGGTCACGCGTCACACCACTTGCTTCATCTACTATTGCCTGTCTGCTTTCCGTCAAACGGTTAAACAAGGTCGATTTCCCAACATTAGGACGTCCTACTATTGCTACAATATTTCCCATTTCTCTTTATTGCTATAAATAGCCAAATCGTTTTAGCTGTTGCTCATTATCTCTCCAGTCTTTATTAATCTTAACAAACAACTCTAGATATATTTTTTTTCCAAAAAAAGCTTCTAAATCTTTTCTTGCATCAGCACCGACATATTTTATCTTTTGCCCTCCCTTACCTATTATGATGGCTTTTTGCGAATCACGAGCAACAAAAATATTTGCCATAATCCTGATGATCTCGTCAGACTCCTTAAACTGCTCACATTTTACTTCTACAGAATATGGTATCTCTTGCTTATACTGTAATAATATCTTTTCACGAACCTTCTCTTCTACAATAAAACGTTCTGATTTATCCGTTAATTCATCCTTAGCATAATAAGGTGGATGAAGCGGTAAATGCTCATCGATAAAACTGCTCACTGCATCTAAATTAAAGCCATGAAGTGCTGAAATAGGTACGACCTTAGCCTTAGGCAATTTAGATTGCCATAGCTCTATTTGTGCTGTTACTCCTTCTTGGTCTGATAAGTCAACTTTATTGATCAAGGCCAAAACCGGAAGTTCTGTATTTTCAATAAAAGCAATCAACTTTTCATCCTTCAAGTCCTTTTGCCCATTCTCAATCATTAAAATTAAGATGTCTGCATCTTGGAAAGAGCTATAGACAAAGTTCATCATGCCTTCCTGTAGCTTGTAAGCCGGATTAATAATTCCCGGAGTGTCTGAATAAATAACCTGAGTAGTGTCTGTGTTTACAATGCCTAATATACGATGTCTTGTAGTCTGAGCTTTGGGACTAATAATAGACAATTGCTCTCCCACCAATTGATTCATCAATGTTGACTTTCCCACATTAGGGTGTCCGATAATGTTGACATAACCCGCCCGATGCTCCTGATTAGACATACTGCAAAGAAACGAATAAAAATCACCTGAAACCTATAGCAATTATGGTCTTGCTAAAAGATTAGGCAGACAGATTCATAGTGCAATTAAACCCCCTCAATTTGATTCCGATACACTGCAATAATTATTGATTAAGCTTATTCTCCAAATATTTTTTCGGAGTAGTATCGTATACTTTCTTAAAATATTGGTAAAATGATGTCTTGTTCTTAAACCCACTCATTTGAGCTATACCAAACAATGACATCTTCTTTTGCAAACCCTTATCAATACATTCAACGGCATGTTTGATTCTAAACCGATTGATGTATTCATAGAAAGTTTCATTCAAATGATTATTTAAAACTTGAGACAGCTGGTTTGGACTTACATCTAACTTTCTTGCTAAATCCGTTAGGCTAAGTTCTTGGTTTAAAAACAATCGCTCATTGAGCATTTTTTCATTCAATTGATCCGCTATTTTCCGAAGTGCTACCTCTTTTCCTTTTTCACCTGTTTTATCAATAGCATTAAATATTCTCTTTGGATCATAAATGATTATTGAGTAGGAGAGCAGCAACAGAAATATAGTCCACATGACCAGTGACCAATTTTCTATAAAATCACTCTGATAATGAAACAAATAACGGCCATTGGTATATGAAAACTCTGCAAGAAAGTAGAAAAGAAAAAACTGAATGATTCGCTTACTAAATTGCAAGCCTACTATATCGTTGCTGGAAAATTGTGCTTTATACTTTTTTGTAAAATGATGAAATGAAAAATAAATGATAAAAAGATAAGTGAGGATTTGTATCATCATGATCAGAATATAAATTCTAACAATGAATGGAAACTCCGACCCATTAGCAATGTGACTTTCCAAAATGCCCACTTTTATATCTGCCGAAAAGAAAGGTAATCTTCGATACTCATATAAAAAATAAAAGAAAGGAATTAAATGAAATACATGAAACCATCTGAAGTCCATTCTTTTGTCATTATACCTAAACTTAAAATACATCCATAACAATGGTGCTATTAGATACCAAAGTGCATCACTAATGTATAAGCAAGACGGGAAGGCCTTATAAAGCTCTGATAATCGAAGACTGTGATCAAATAGAATAATCGAGAAAATAAGAAGCAAAAATCCAAGAAACAGATTCGCCTTTCCAAATCGTTTAACTCTAGAAAAGAATACAATACTCAAGAAAATAGCTTGAAACGATCCCAAAATAAGTGCTAAAGACCAAACAGAAATGCTAAGGTTCATATACTAAAAATAGAATCAAATTTAACTTAAGAAGCCTCATTAGTTTAGTTCCAATAATAGATATTGAGTCAACATCTACCCAAACAAACTCTTTAGAAACGGTAAAAAGGAGATTGTTGCAATCATTAATCTCATAATTAACAATGACTTACACACAATAAAGTTCATTTAAGCTCAGATAAACTTGCTCCGCTTTTTACTGCCATTCAAGAAAGATAGCTTTGATAAAAAAAGTATGAAAAAGTATTCCATTCTATTTCTCTTAGGATTCATTAATTGTTTTGTTGGAAATGCTCAATTGGTCAGTACTTTGGGTTCAGCGCCTTCCAATGGAGATGTTGCCGTAGATGCTCAAGGCAATATTTATGTTTCTTCAGAGGGCAATTCAATTTTTAAGTTTGACTCTTCGGGCGTTTTAAATACTTCTCCTTTTGCAATTGGCAATAATTTCTCTCGAGCCTCAGGACTTTGTTTTGATAATTCAGGAGATACACTATATGTTACCAATAGACCCTTAAATGGACAGGGATGGGTAACTAAAGTGGCTCCCAATGGTAGTAGCAGTATTCATGCTTCCAACTTATATTTTCCAGGAGATATAAGCTTTGATGGATCTGGAAATTATTACGTTACACAATTTAACAATGTGATTAAGAAAGTACTTCCAAATGGGAACTCCTCAAATTATGTATCCAGTCCTCTTTTCAATACCCCAATAGGTATTGTCTGGACTCCGGGAGACACATTATTTGTTTCTAGTGCTCATGACGGTAATATCTATATGGTACTTCCTACATCTCCCTCTCCGACCGTTCAATGGTTTGCACATGTCAACGGCTTAATTCAGAATTGGGCATGTGGCTTCATGACCTACAAAAACGGGGATTTGTTAATCACAAATGGTGATAATAAAATTCATCAAATTGACAAAAATGGGAATGTTAGTACTTATGCCGGCACAGGTAGTCGTGGCGCAGTAAACGGGCCTGCTTCCTTAGCTCAATTTAGTGAACCCAATGGCATTGGGGTTAATCGTAACGAAACAAAAGTGTATGTTGCTGAGTACAACAAATATCGGATAAGACTGATTCAACAAAGCACAACTGCAATTGATGAACAGAGCATTATTTCTTCTGCATTAACTAGCTTTCCCAATCCGTTCTCAGAAGAAATTCATCTTGAACTTAATCTGCAAAAAGCAGGAATTGTGAATATGCAATTGTTTGATGTTAATGGAAGAAAATTAATGAGCATCCAAGAAAATAATCTTAATAAGGGCATGAATCGTCTGACTTTAGTTGATCAAAGGATAAGTCAACTCAAAAAAGGCGCCTATTTTATGTATTTAGAGGTGGGAAATGAATCTTTTAAACTTAAGCTCATCAAGCAATAACTATATGAGAATCAACTCTATCTCATTATTAAAGGCAGGAGTATTGCAAACGATAATTATGGCCATTTATCATTTTTATCTGCCTTATCAATTTCATTGGGAGGGCTATTTAGAACAAAAGAGTCCCACCATCAATTGGTCATTGTTTTCATTGAATAGCTATTTCAGCTTTAATGTTTTAGTACTTTCATTGGTCTTGAGCTTTTATCTATTTAAACGGCGGGAGCAAAAAGAAACCATCAAAGCACTTACTCTCATCACATTATTGTTTTGGGGATATAGCTTTTTTTATCAGATTATCTATCCAATGCCTTTACCTGAAAACCTAAAATGGATAGGGGTTGTTTTATTGGGACTTGCCTTTGTGAATGGATTGCTATTCTTAATTCCATTAATCACTTTTAACCGATCAACTAAATAACATAGGTTTCTTAATTATCTCAAAGCGAACCATTATACATAAAAGTATAATGGTCATGATAATGTCCGAAATTAGACATCCGATAATTTAGCATGTTAAACTCATTTATTGAATAATAATTTTTTTTGCTAAAAAAAGGTTGTCATTATAGATGCGAACAATAAACACGCCTCTATTTTTTGAAAGAAATTTAATAACAAGTTTATGGTCATGGTAATTTATATCAGCCTCAATACGTTTACCATTTAAGTCAGTCACTTGACATCTTGTCCCATTTCTGTCAATCCGATCTGATTGAATAGTAACTGCAGAACCATCTGATGGGTTTGGAAATACAACAACGTCATTAGCTAAATATTCATACTTATTTAAAGATGTTATAGCTTGACAGATACTATCTGTATAATTTTTAAAAAACAAATACTGATTATATCTGCTTATCGAATTGGGTGGATAAATGCAGCTTATAGTCCCACCATTAGAACACAGAGGATGATAATTTACCCCTTGCATCCAAACATTATTAGTGTCAGGAGAAAATAGCAGATTTTTCGGTATTCTAAACATCATTGCCGGAAAAGGGTCGCCATTTAATCCATATAAGTATATAATCAAGATTGCATTCTATCAAGCCATGGTAGTGTGACTGCAGATTGGTAAACCATATATTCCATGTTATCCCTTTATCTAATGAGTAAAACACCCCAGATTGATAATAACCCGCAAACAATAAGAGTGTATCTCCTGAAAGCTGTTGTATTTGATTTAACGAATTATGAAGGCTTAATCCTCCTACCTGCTGAGCAGCTCTAGTAGAGGCGTAATAGGAAGTATCTATGAACCAACTTTGTCCCTTATTAATCGTTTTATAAAGATGAGTTGAATCTCCAACATACCTACTACCTATTAGTGAGTACCATATACTGTCTGAAACTATATCAAAGTCCCGTATGTATATATTGGTATCGGTTGTCGTAAAATCATGAATTTGATTTAATCCAGAAATAGGAGAAGAAGAATAAAGTCTTGTTCTTCCAACAACAAGTGTTGTATCTACATTTAAATAGTGAAAAGTAGAATCATTTACCTTAAATTCTCTTTGAGAATAGATAGTGAAGGGAAGAAATATCAAACTAATAACCACAAAACAGCTAACTTGAAACCTCTTTTTCATTTAACATTATTTGAATCCTAAAGAATGAGTTTGTTCTAAGTTAATAAATCTAATGCATTATCACTTTAAAACGAAAGAGATGCCTTTAAAAAGCATTAAAGTCAACATTGTATATTTTGATCCTAACTCATAGGAATCAAATTTAAGCTAGTGGAATTAGGCTTATAATTTGAAAGAGATTTGAATCCCACTGTATCAATTGTAAAAAAAAAGACCGATGAAATCATCGGTCCTTCTAGGTAGCGGGGACCAGACTCGAACTGATGACCTTCGGGTTATGAGCCTGACGATATTTGATAGCAACATCCGGCAAAGTGCTGTCTATTAATGATTTTAGTCGAAATTCGATCTCAATAAAGTCCAATAAAAACCACTAAAAAACAGCAAATGTTTCCCCATTGTTTGCCCCTTTTTTCGTATCTTTATATAGCATCTAAAGCAAATCAATTATGGCTTCAATCAATGTAATTCTAAGAAAAGACAAGAGGAAAAAAGACGGTTCTTGCCCTCTTGTCATTCAGATCATCAAGGACAGAAAAACAAAACGCATTCCGATTGGTCATGCCATACACGAAAAGGACTGGAATGAGAAAAATAAAATTGTCAAAAAATCTCATCCGAATTCAATAAGATTGAACAATCTTATAAAGAAGAGAATAGCAGAAGCAGACGACAAGCTCCTAGAAGTCGAAGTTAGCAATCAACATTTTACGGCTGAAAGCTTGAAACAAAAGATAAAAGCTTCTGGTTCTGGAAGTGATTTTTTTGCTGTTGCAGCAGAGCGCATTACTCAGAAATATGCTGCTGGCGTATTTTCTGTTGCTGGGGCAGAAAAATCAATCTTGTATAATATCCAAGAGTTTTTGAACATGACAAATTCAACCACCAAAGAGGACATTAAAGCACGAAGAAAAAAGAGGGTAAGTGAAGGACGTCAGAAAGAACATAATTTTTTGGATGATTTAAAGGGTCTTGCAAGCTCAACCAACCTTGCCTTTGAGCAAATTGATCAAAGCTTTTTAGACCAATTTCAAGTATTTTGTTCTGCTTATCTTGAACATAGTAAGCGCACCATAACCAACCAACTCATTTTTATTCGAACACTATTTAATGAAGCTATTAAAAAAGGGGCTGTTGATCCTAAATACTACCCTTTTGCCGGAGAAGGTGAAAAAATTAGGTTAACAAGCGGTCATAAAATAGGACTAACTAAAGAAGAGGTTGGCTGTATTGAAAGACAAGAGTTCCAAAAAGGTTCTCAGATTTGGCACACAAAAAATGTATGGTTGTTTGCTTTTTATTTTGCAGGGGTAAGAATTTCGGATGTCGTACAAATGAAATGGAAAGATTTCAAGGATGGGCGTTTATTGTATGTCATGAATAAGAATGATAAGCCTGTGTCATTAAAAGTGCCCGATCAGGCAAATGATATTTTGAATTTATATAAAGGCCGCAATAGTGTTTTTGTTTTCCCTTATTTGGATAACGCTGACCTTTCCAATGAAAGAGACATTTTTGTAAAGTCACGTAACGCAACAAGCTTGCTAAATTCCTACCTGAAAAAAATAGCTGAATTGTGTAAGATTGATAAAAATCTATCCAATCATATTGCGAGACATACTTTTGGAAACATTGCAGGCGATAAGATCAACCCGCTAATGTTGCAAAAATTATATCGTCATAGTGATTTAAAAACCACTATCAATTATCAAGCGAATTTCATTCATAAAGATGCGGACGAAGCTCTGGAAGCTGTATTAAACTAAAATTTCAGGTTTATAGCTGAACCCCTTTAAAAAACTCTTCTGCTGAAATTTCATAATAATCCAATATCATTTTAATACTGGATTTGCTCCAATTGGTTTTGTCATTTTCAAGGTTCCAATAGTGTTTTGGTTCAACCCCTAATTCGTGGCTGAACTTTCTATAACCAAGTTTTGTTCGCTCTTTTCTAAGACTTTTTAGCCTCTCTCCCACCGTTATAAAATTTGAAGTTTCAAGGGTTGCCATCCATGCAATAAATGAAATCCTTAAAAAATAAATGGCGTATTTTGTTACACCTATTTGATTTTTTTATTCCTTTGTCATGAGTATCTAATCCATAAAACTATCCTCATGAAAAAAACATCATTCTTCATTGCAATCCTTTTATTATTTAGTTTTTCAATAAGCGCGCAAGAGGACGGCGTAACCTACAAAAAAGTCAATCCCTCAGAAAGTCTTAGAGAATATGAAATCGCATATTTTGGAGATAAGCCTGTGATTGCTCACAACATTAAGCCCCTATATGTCGATCTCCATTTTATGCACCATATATTTCAGCAAGAGTTTATGACCGTAGATAGTTTGCTTGGTTCAAATGATATTGCAAACAAGCAAAACTGGTATATGGGAACACGTAGACGACAGGCAAACGGAGAAACTGAAAGAGAAAAAGAGTTGATAATTGGCTATGAATTCGATCAACAGCTTAGACGTTTTCTTACTGTAAATTTTAGCCCTGATTTACTCCAACGTTTTGCAGCATGGGGTGGCTCTAATGACCAATTTGCAATCAAAAAAGCCTATTCAGATTTTTTGAGCTCAAAGACATTAGAGAACATACAGAAAGATTTGCGGTCTTTTGAAATGCCTGATGACTTGCTTTATTTGGGTTATGGAGCAATCGGAAACTATGACTTTAACACAAAAGAGTTACAGTTCTTTATCCAAAATCTGAGATATATAAAATTTCCTGAAACAATAAATAAAAATCACGGAAGCTCTTTAGAGTGTTTGATAAAACTGAGCGAAGAAGAAGCACAAGCCATGAAAGAAAAGAAGTTTTTTCGTGCTTTAATCCCTGTTAAGCCAAAAGAATTAGAGGTGTCAACAATCAATCAATTTTTGAAAGAAACAATTAGCGAACGTTATTTGATGATGGAGCTAAATGGAGATCAAATTGAACTGATAGGCAATTTAAACGCACAAGAAAAGATCATGACGATAGATGTCAATACGTGCCGAACGAGATAGATATCTCTTAACCTATTCTCTTCACTCCCCCAATAATTATTTTCCAAAAGAAAAAAGGACAAAAAAGAAAGCCATCAAAGCAAAGGGGAAGAACACAAACCTATCAAGGGCGAAGCAAAGCGGAGTGCATTTTACCCTTGTAGGTTTGATGGGCTTTCACTTAGTCTTGCGCCCTTTTTTGCTCATTTCCTTGAAGAAAAAATATGTTCAATAAATACTCATTCTCCATGATATATCTATGATTTATATGTCCTATCATTGAATCACGTTAATTTGAATCAAACCTCAAATGGAAGTCATCTGCCTTCAAGACGAAGCCTTTTATGCCTTAATTGAAAAAGTTGTTGCACGCCTTAAAGAAGAACAATCGGATAAGGCGAAGGATCGTTGGATTGATGGACATGAGGCAATGAAAATGCTTCGTATTTCTTCAACAACTACTCTGCAAAAATATAGAGATGAGGGTAAGATTAGATTTAGCCAACCTAGCCGCCGTATCATTGTCTATGACCGCTACTCAATAGAAGAATATCTTGAAAAAAATGCTCGAGAAACCTTTTAGCAATGGAAAAAGAACAACTAGAATTATCAACGGACTATAAAAAAGGTTACAACGCAGCATGGCGATTAAGTGAGGAAATGCCCCAAGTTTTTAAAGGGTTACAAGTACCTGGAATTAAAAAAGACGATTATAGTAAGGGGTTTGATGATGGTCGTATGCAGTTTGTCAAAGAACATAATTTAACTTCGGAAAAAAAAGAAAATTTAAGAGATCAGATAAGAGGTCAATCCCAAAATACAAAGCATAGAGGGAGAAAAGCTTAAAAGTAAAAGATGGCAAACAGGCATATTGGGTTTCTTGCAGTTAAGTGGAAAATATATTCAATACCCTTCTATTTCCTGATACTTCTTGTCTTAAAAAGAGTTGCACAATATTTCTTTAAGTATTTACCTGATCCGATACCATTTAAGGCCGTTAAGGATAAGCATTATATTTCTCATGACGAGCTTGTAAATCTATGGGACGCTTTATGGGCAAACTCTTGGTATTTTTTGTTCTTAATGTATTTAATTTTTATGGCCTTACATAGAATGGGTTTTGTCTTAGTAGGTATGTCTTTATTTAAAGAATACCAAAGACGATACCATTACCAAATACTTATCTTAATTCTACTTGCAATTCCGTCTGTCTATTTTGGTTTTATGAAAGGATGGTATCTGGTAGTGGATGAGTTTATTGGAGGATTTCATGGAAGAGTACTATTTGGTGGTAAATATGCTAATTTAGAATTTTCTCATCCATATAGAGACGAACGATTTTGGTTCAGTTTTTGGGTTTCTGTTGCTTCATTTTTAATCATGACTATTACCGTATCAATTGTGAATGGTCTGCCTCCGATTTACAAATTAAAATTGATGGTTCAGGGAAAAGGCTGGTATCAAAGTTTTTTCAAGCAAGGGTATGGAGGGTCAGCAAGCTGGGCAAATTTTGGTCAATTTGAAAAAATGCAAGGAGGTCATGCAGATGTAAGGGATGAATACAATGAATATGGTACAATATTAAATTATCCTTTTTTAGGAAAATCGTTGATAGATGATGATCCATATCCAAGAGCTATTGTACAGAAGGATGATACTCATTTGATTACAACAGGAATTACCGGATCAGGAAAATCAACTACCGTGCTATACACAAATCTTGCTATGTACAAGCATAAGATAATTGTGTTCGACCCCAAAGGTGAACTTGCTATGAATACTTTCTGGAGAAGATATCGTACTAGATTTTCAGGAAACCATAACAATCGATCATATAGTAGAATTAAGAAAACTTTGCCGGTTGGTCGATCTATCGTTTTGGATCCATACAATGAAACTAGAAATAAACTTGAGTATGAGAAGTTTAATCCACTGTTAGAAATAGATTTAAATGATAAAAGGGCTATTGCTTTACTGAACGCCATATCTGATGGATGTGTAATGAAAAGTTCTAATGAAAAAGACATACATTGGACTGAATGGGCAAAAAACATCATTGAAGCCATGATAGTGCATGTATTGAGCAAGTTCCCTAGAGTGAACCATAATTTACCTTTTATACTTGATTTGTTAACAGGTAAGGAGACAATACCATTTGATGAGGATGATGTTAGCGATAAGCTTGATAGCTTTAATGAACTATTGATTGACATGAAGCTAAATGACGCATTTGGTGGTCTTCCGATGCAGGTTGCAACTCAACTTTTAAGTATGGGATACGAAGAAAGGGGATCAGTACTTTCAACAACCTATAGGAGTTTAAAATGGGTGGGAGAGCCCACTATGAGAGAACAATTATCTGGATGTGATACTTTTTATGTGCAGAATACTCTTTATGTAGTTTTACCTGCCGATATGATCGCACCACAAGCTAGATGGGTAAGAGTGGTAATGGGTTGCTTTCTTGTCATGGAGCAAGAAGAGGTTAGCAGGTCAGAAAGAGGTAAGCAGCCTTCAGTAGAAAAGACCTTGTTTATTTTTGACGAGTTTGCACAGCTAGGAGGGAATTTAGAAGTTATCACCAATGGATTCCCGATTCTTAGGGGATATAATATAAAACTCTGGTTAATCGTTCAAAACCTTTCTCAGCTAAAAACAAGTTTTGGTGAAAGATACAACGATATTGTAGGTGCATCTACCTTACAGATATTTGGCATCAATGACCTAGATACTGCTAAATGGGTTAGTGAGAGATTAGGAAAAAGGGTTAATCGAATCGAACAACCTGCAACATTCGATAATAAAGGAAAGAAACAAAAGAGGTATGTTGAAAGAATTGATCCGTTATTATCTGTTGATGAAGTAGAAAATATGCTTAAGAAAAATAAAAAAACAATGATTGTATTTTCCCCTGAAGGGAAGCCGATGAGATTAGAGAGAGTTACATATAAACCTATACCGGGTTATAATCTTGTACCCTTTGATTTAAAGGGGCATTTTGAAGACTGGTAAATTTCTAACGCATCATCTTCAAATACTCATCGTTCTTCAAATTCTCCCTGTTCTCTTCCATATAATCAAGAATTTCATCCAAAGTAATATTCATGAGTGATGTGTAAGCATACCCTTGGTGATCTTCTAAATAAGCTTTCATGTCTTCACGATTTTCGAATGTTCTATTTCCTATCCAATCTAATGCCCAATAGGCATCAGAGCGAATTGAATATTCTCGGTCTTGACGTTCCCACTCTGCCTTGTCAATAAAAAAAGCATATAAGGCACGATAAAAACGATGTCGCAGACCGTTAGGGCTAACAAATTTGTAGTGGTTAATTTCATCTATAAAGTATCTTTCAACATTTTCTGCAAATAGACTTCTCTTAATAATACCTGCGGTATCAAATTGTGCTGTCAAGCTCATATTGACGATCCTTTCTCGACTATGTAACGAGTAGAATTATATCAGACAACAATATTTATGTAAAGAAATTTCTAACGATTTTTTCCTCTTTCTCTGGATTGAGAAGTATGCTTAAAAGATTGGCGAAGTTGTTGTTTTCTTTGAGTATTATCATTCGCAGATTTTATTTTTTCTGACGATAAGTGCTTTGAATTTGAGTTTTCTATATCAGTTTTATTAGGAGTAATCATTTGCTCAGCACTTTTCATTGAGCCGCCAAAATCTTGAAAAAGTTGTTTTTCTAAACGATTACCAAAATCATTGAGTTTAGGTTTATGTTCTATCCAAAAGTTTCTGACCATACCATCTCTCGCCTCTTGCTTCATCTTTTGATCGCCAACAATATGTGGCTCTTTGTCTCTTAGCTTCTTTTCAAGCAGTTCCGATAATCTTCTTTTTTCTGCTTGTGTTTGTTTTTTGAAACTATTGACAAGAAATTCATATGTTTCTTTATCAAGTGCCACTCAAAAAATTAAAAAGGATTAACATCTTATAAAGATATGATTTTGCATGAAGAAGAAGCCCGACATTATTTAAATTGACCTATTCGCATACTGAATATTTTTGCTCCTATTTTTGATTTGTTCCCTCAATAGCTGTTTCTTATTTACTGTCGCATTATTGAATTCGATTTTTGCTGTTAAATTGGTTTCAGTCTTATTTAAATCGTAATTCTTGTCATTCGTATTTGTTGTTGTCTTTGGAGTTTGATCTTGTGTTTTAGTTTCATTTGTAAAAATATAATGAGGGTTGATACCTTGTTCACTCATGCGTTGATCTACATTCGTTAAACTCTTTTCAGTATTCACAATTTGTTGCGTTAGTTGTTTTTTTCGATTAGGTAGGATTGCGTTACTACGTTGCTGTTTAAGATCATCTAATTGTTTGGTATAGCTTTCTCGATTGTAATAGGCTCTGACTTTTTCTTCTTTAATTAACTTTTTCCTGATTTCTGCTCGTTCTTTTGCAAGGGTTTCATCCATTTCATCTGCATAGCTTTTGGTTACTTTATGGATTTGCTTTTGTGTTGTCTTTGGCTCTTTGGGGGCTTGTACCTTTTTGTCCTGAGAATGTTGTTTAAAATCATAATGAAAAACTGACTTTTGGCTGTTTTGTTTTTTAAATGACTGTCTTAAAATCTCTTTTGTTTGTTCTTCCTTTTCAATAGCAGCATCAACAATCAATTTTTGACGTTTCGTTTCGTAATCATCACGCATAAAGTGTTTGCGATTATCTGCTATTGGCTGAGCTTCAGGAAGAGCGTTAAGATTATCTAACCTCTCCCTAATGTCTTTGGCTCTTTGTCCTTCTAGCTGCCGAGCAAGAGCAAATATGCTTCCTTCACGGTCAACCAAAACAACACGCCCTTTATGTCCCATTGCAAGCGTATAGCCGTTATGTTCCAAAGCTGCTTGAAAGGCTTTTGTATTATCCGCTTGCTTGTAAAGAGACTGAATAAGAGTAGCACGTTCAAGGCGTTTTTCACGGTGCTTGACCATTTTAAGCTGGCGATTGTCGTTTGCATTCTCACGGCGTTCTTTATTATTCTCAACCCTTTGTTCACAGTATATTTTACCGTCTTTGCGCTCAAATTCTTCCGCCCATGTGGACATTGTAAGCTGGTCATAGGACATAGAAGCTGTTTTGCCTGTTTCTGGATGAACAAGGTTGGCAATGACATGAACATGAGAATGAGGCTCATCGTTATGAGCGACAAAAACGGCTTCGTGATCTGCAAGCCCTAATTTTTCAAGAACATGCATTGCTGCTCGTTGCATTGTACTTTGATCTGGACTTTGTTCTGGATGCCAAGACAGAGAAAAACTATAAACTGGCTTCTTGTGTGATTTTTTACCGGCCTTTGAACCACCCGATCTATGCTTTAAGACTTCGGCTTGCATGGCTGTTGAAGCCATATAGCCAAAGCCTTTATAAGCGCTCATTGTTGGTAGATTATGGGTGTATGTCCATGCTACGCGCTCATTTGTATTGGCTTTCTTATCATGTAGATAATAAGCTGCTGCTCCTTTAAAGCTAGACCCTCTTTGTGCAACGTGGGGAACCATTATTTACCCTCCAATAATTGGTCAAGTGCAAGCTCTAGGCGTTCCCATACATATTGCAGTTGCAAAGGCATATTGCCTGTTGCGTTCAATCTTCTGGTTTGTTGATTGAGGTTAATGCCTATGCGCCGGAGCTGGTCAATGGCATCATAAGTCAGGTCATTTTGAACTCTAATCACCTGACCCGATAAAGCAACTTTTCGGATATAGGCACTTAAAGAAAGATGAGCATCTTTCGCTTTCTTTTTGATGCTCAGTTTCTCATCTTCGGTGCATCTGATGGGTGGTAAAACAGCATTTAGCTTGTCTGCTTTTTTGTTAATGGTCTTTTTCATGATAAGCTCCTTTTAATGGTTCAATTCTAGTTTTTGATGCGAAGCTCAAAGGGGGATGCAACGGGGGATTTCTCCCCCTTGCCAAGATTCCATTTTTATATACAGCGTATATACAATGGAATATCTTGCTATCAGGCTTTTTAGCTCCGATCTTAAAAGTAAGTGTGAATGTATCGCCTTGATTTAAGGCTGGTCGTCTTCGGCCTTAACTGGTCATGTTTGGTTCATGTGAACTGATATGACCCTTCATACTGGAACAGCAAAAAGAGCCTGAGCATTTGCTCAGGCTCTGAATGGAAAAGCTGAAAGTTTTTCTATTTTGGTTCTAGAAGAACCAAATTGAAATTCGGGATATTAATCCCTTTGCGGCCGTCTTTTGTCTCAAAGAAAAATGCGCCGCCTACATCTTTCCAAAGTGTGTCTTTATCCTTTCGGTCTATGACATTAAAAACACTATTGTCGTGGTTTTTTACTTACTTTTTTACTCATGATATTCTCCTTTTGTTGAGTGGTTAAGTAAAAGCTGCCTTGCAGTCTTTATGTGTATTCGTATCAGCACCGCAGAAGAGGTTTTTGCATAGTATTTTGACCCGCGAGGAATCATGGCGTAGGCATGAGGGGAAAATACGTCATTGCCAAAACCGAACAAGGTGCAAGAATCACAGTAGAAAGACGCAAGGGGATTTTGCGTCTACTATTCACTCAGAAAAAAGGTGAATAGCATTAGAGTTTTATAAATGTGCCAAGTAGTAAACCACGACAATAGTGTTTTTTGGCATTCCTTACTAAAGACAACTTTGGAAAGATGTAGACTAGCGTGGTTAGAGAATGTATAATATATAGCAATGGAAAAATGTACTACAAATTACATACATTTTGTACTTCAACTTTACTGTTAAAAATTATAGAAATAGTAAAAAGGCAATAAAATCAAGTCGTTACAATATTCTATAGAATCAGGCTGCTATCTGTCTGTCCGCCATTTTTCACTTAATAATGTCTCCAATCTTTTCAATTAAGTTGTTGTATTAATTCATTTATACACCCCTTTCATTGTCCCTTCTGACCTCAATCAAAGTCAAATTGTGCTTGATTTTGTACTACTTTCTGTACTACAATTAGTGAAATTAATCTGTGTTAGTTGGAGTATTTTATTGTCTTTATATCTAAAAAAACGAGGTCATAAGTTCTATTTTCAAAAACGAATACCCAAAGAGTTCGAGCATTTGTTTGCTCAAAAAAGTTTGCAAATCAGTCTTAAAACGGAATGCCGTGCAAAAGCTATGCAGCGTTCTCAAAATTTAAATGCTCTATTAAACGAGTTTTGGGACAGTATCACACCCAATTATTCCAACGATTACATCAAAGGACATTATAAACAGATCATTGAAACAGCTCGTCAGTATAGGTTTATGTATTTGCCCCAAGAGCAACTTTTAAGAAACGGCTCTTTGATAGACATTGCCAACCGCCTAGAAGTCGCTCATGCCCACCCTGCCCCATACGTTAAAGAAGCCGTCTTGGGCGGCATATTGAAGCCCCAAATAACCGTAAAAGAAGCCCTGAAAGAGTTCTTGGACTTTGAAAAGGGCAATCTTCAAGGGTATTCCGATAATCAGATACGCAAATGGGAAAATCCCCGAAAACGAGCTGTTACGAACTTTATTCAGGCCATTGGCCTTAAAAATGTCGAAGTGATCAAAAGACAAGACATTTTAAAATTCCGCCAATGGTGGATTGACCGTATTCAAGAACATGATCTGTCAGCAAACTCAGCCAATAAAGACTTTGGATTTATTAAGCAAATACTCAATCATGTGAATAATAGTTATCAGTTTTCTATGTCAGTTCACGATCTTTTTATAGGCATTCGCTTAAAAGAAAAAGAAAAGACACCCCGCTATCCTTTACCCAATGACTTCATCAGCGAAAAACTATTGGGTCAGGCTCTTGATGGTCTGAACGATGAAGCCCGGCTATTTATTTATGCCATGATCGAAACTGGCGCACGTATTTCTGAGCTTGTCGGTTTGGATGACCAAAACGGCGATGTTGTTTTGGATCATCCTGTGCCACATATCAAAATCAGACCAAACGAAATCCGCACCCTTAAAACACCACAAAGCGAGAGGGATATTCCGCTTGTCGGTGTTTCATTATACGCTTTTCAGCAATTAAACGGCGGTTTTGACCGCTATCTGGGAAGAAGGGATTTATTGTCTAATACGATCAATAAATATTTCAGGACAAACAATATTCTACCATCTGAAAATCATAGTCTGTATTCACTTCGACATAGCTTTGAAGATCGCTTAACGGCTGTAGAGCCTCCTGAGAAGGTTCAGGCTATACTTATGGGACATAAGTATGTCCGTGAACGGTACGGTCACGGACCCTCTTTAGAGCAAAAACAATCATGGCTTGAAAAGATTGCTTTTCCCATTAAGGATATTATCAGACGACAATAACCTTTGAATGTCCTGTAAATCTCTTTGTTGTGCTTTCTTTGTCTTTAAATGCTTTTCAATGAATTGGTAGTATTCTAAGTACTGTTCGCCTAACTCCTGAACCAAATGCGCAGCAATGAGCTTTAAGCGCTTAAGCTCGGATATTGTAAAGGTATGATTGCACTCGTAAGGATGTTTAAAAATCGGTCTTTCATAAGTATTGCCTTTATAGGCTTTTGCTAACCATTGTTCTAAAACTTTGTTTGCGTTCCATTTGTATGAAGTTTCAGAGGGACTTTGTTGCATGACTTGTCCTAATCTTTCAATCTATGGTATCAACCCTTCATCACTCATGGAATAATATCCATCGGGGGTTATAATCAGGTGGTCTAGGATTTTGAGGTCTAATACCTCTCCGGCTTTTGAAAGCTTTTTGGTAAGCTGAATATCGGAGCTGCTTGGCTTAAGGTTTCCTGATGGATGGTTATGCGCCAAAATCATGGCGTTTGCTCGCCTTTTCAGAGCAAGAGCAAACACAATTTTGGCATCAACATATGTTCCGGCTGTACCACCTTTTGAGATTGGGGCAATGGACATCAATCTATTACTGCGATCAAGCAGAGCAATTTTAAATTCTTCCAAAAGGCTTATTTGGTCTTTGTCCCATGTTTTTATCAGGATGTCATAGGCATGATTGGGCATTGTGATCTTTGGTCGGTCTTCGGCTTTTACTTTATTATGATAAACCAATTTGACCTCTTCAAAGGTTTGCACAAGGCTGACATTTGGCATCGGCCTTCCTTTCTTTTGTCTAAATGTGATTGAAATTTTGGGAGTATCTCATAGGAGTATAATCCTATTTTGGTTGGTTGTCAAGAAAAATGAAATGTATGCTCTCAATAGCATGATTGCGTATTTGTCCGTTATTTGTGTTCAGTTATGAGTGAAAAGAGAAATGAAATATTTGTAAGCACACTAAAGGGCTTAATTGGTGCGATACCAACAATCGGGACGGCTTTGAATGAAGCCATTTTCGAGCATAGAGCGAGAGTAAAGCAAAATAGGGTAAATAAATTTGTAGAGGATCTTGCAGCCTACATGAAGGGTAGGAGTATAGAAGACCATAGTTTTGAGCAAATTTCATCCGATCAGTTTGGAGATATATTTGAAGCAATTATTAAGGAAGTTGCTGAGACAAGCAGCGATGAAAAAAAGAAACGATTTAAGTTGATATTGGCCAACCAATTATTGAACCCTATTAAAACTGATTTTGTTGAAGTCTATATTGATGTGATTGCAAAACTGAATGATATGCAAATTAAAATCCTTGCAGCGCATTATAGTAACAAGACGGATTATGAAACACTCCGAAAAAAAAGGATGAAACTTTTACTAAATGTTGAGCAATTAAATACAAAGCTAAAAGACGAAATGGTTTTAGGTGCTCAAGGGTTGGAGAGCGCTACTAGAATGATGATAAATAAAGAGTTGGCTGAAGCAGAGCATGAACTAAAGAAGTTTGATGAGGCAATAGAGGTAACTGAAGGGTATAGAGATCACTCTTATTACGGCATTTCAGAGGGAGAATTTTATTACTATAAACAAGATTTGGTTACAAAAGGCATTATGCAGGAATTGATCTCTGTGCCGACAGCAGGTAAATACAGTTTTTTAGAAGTGACTGATTTTGCCATAGGGCTTTTGGAATTTATCAATGAAGGTGATGCAGATTGAGAAATTTTTTCTTCCATCAAAATAGACTATTTAAAATCAGATCAATAACTATAGAAGCCAAAAGAATAAGGCCAATCACCTTTAAAAGTGTAGTCCAATCTTTCTTTTCCCTAATATAAACCTCCCCGCAGCCTTCACAGGGGGCGGCATCATAATCCGGCTCAAAGCCGTATTTCTTGGCGCATTTTTCACAATACTCAGCCATACATTAAATTTAATGCAAATTGTTGTATAAATATTTTTACACTTGGTTTTCTTTCTGTACTTTGGATTTTCTGATCAGCCCATTGAGTCCAAATCAATGGGCGCAAGTGTCCAAAGCTTGTTAAGTTAGAAAAGCCCCGATCTGATCGGGGCTTTTGTTTTCATGAAATGAGTTGAAGAGAGAAGTTACAAGCTACTTTTAGAATTCTAAAAGCATTAAAAAATCACAAATTTCTCCTGATGGGATTGATCGGTCGTTTGCATTCTAAGCATATACGTTCCTTTGGGGAAGTCCGAGACATCAATTTTTTGAGTATCATCTAGAGTAGTGCTACGAATTTTCCGTCCATTGATATCCCAAATTTCATAGTTCACAATTTTGGAAAGGTCGGTACCCTCGATATTGAGGGTATGATTCGTAGGATTGGGAAATAAATGAAAGGAAGCCTGATTGAACTCTTCAAGTGATGTCAGGTTTTGAACATGGATATTTAATGTATCGTATCTATAACTCTGCGCATGAAAAGGTGGGTTATGCATGGTATCGGTTAATCTCCAATGACAAATCAGGCGGTAATCACCCGCGGGTAATGGTTGATAACTGAATGTATCTTTTCTTACGCAACCCGTTGTCCAAAATCCTGTAATATCATAGGTAAGGTCAAAGAAAATATCATTCCCGTTAATGGAATCCGTTTGATCTACTAAAGGACTACAAAAGCTTGGCGGAGATCCATTGTCACGCACAATCGTACTGGTTTCAAATAACAACGGCGTATTTTGAGCAATCGTATCAGGAAAGGTATTCGTGATTTGCTGGGCTTCTATCTGGGAAACCAAGAGCAAATTAAACAAGAGGGTCAAGCTGTGTTTCATAACTCAAGTATATCAGTTAATTACCACTGGTCTAGTGTCAATAATATTACCATTTACGATGAGTCTTAAAGTGTAATTGTCGGGCGTTAGATTATGCACAGGTATCATTGCTGTAGGGTTTGTTGCCGATACATTATAAATTCTATTTATTGTTCCAAGTGTATTGGACAGTACTAACTGTGCTGATACACTGTTCAATAGCACGCAAGTTACGTACAAATTTTGAGAATTTAAAATGGGGTTGGGAGAAAGAGATGAGATATAATTATCCCTTATGTGGATTTCCTTTGAATCGTAATCTTTAAAACCATCACGCAAGGCAATAATTTCCAAGAGAAAATTCTGGTTTCCGGAAGGGACAAAACTAGTATCTTTTCCTTCATAAAATAAGATGCCGTTTTCATCATACCAACGATACAAGGCAGGCTCTCCGATATCCTGAGCTTGTAGTATGGCTGATTGCCCCTGTATTAGATTTTGATTTGCACCGGCTTCGGCTAAGAATAAAGGGCGTTCATCGCGATGGATAAAATATTCTTCGCCACCAATAAAATTATTCTCTGTGTCATATTCTTCAACGTAATATTTATAGACAACCTTGTCTTCGACTTCTTCCGTCAGAAAATTAAATCCGACATACAGCGTTGAAGTTTCCCATTCATCATATGTCAGTCCTTCAATCGTGGCATAATCGGCCGTAACTTTGAATACACCTTCTCCCATATAATCCATACCTGTAAATGTTTCCCCTCCATTTTGGAATTTTTGTAAGGACGTTGAATCAAGCTTAATCGTAACTTCTGCATCAGTGGTGATTGAAGAACCAAAAAATTGGGTTGGTGGTTTAAAGACAAGTTTTATGCTTTTTTCTGAACCGATATCATTGCCAATTCCGATCACCGCACCCAAGCCATGTTCCACTTGGGTTGGGGTTTGACCGATCATGTGCATATTCACGACTGTCACATTTTTCCAAGCGATATTATTATTGTTTTTAACATTCAGCCAAAGCGTAGAAGTCTCGGCAACCGTCATTGTATCAGTTTGAGACTTAATCCTTGCAAGTAAACAAAAATGCCAAGGATCAGGATTAATGCCGTTATATAATGTCGGATTTGGGATAAGCCAAGGAATTTCAAAAATTGTGTCCGTTCCCGCTTTCAGATTACCGATGGAAAGTGTTGATACTGAATCTCCCATCAAGGCCGGACTGGTTATGCTTCCATTCCAATGATTAGGCCATGATAAAGCTGTAGAGGCTTTTGCCCAATACAAAGTCAGGCTGTCGGAAATTGTCGCGTCACTACAGCTTTTGTTTTTTACTCTGATATAGACATAGACGGGAACAACCGGATCATATTCAGGATTCTCATGATATTGATTGATTAAGCCATCAGGCTGGTTTCTCAACCAAATATCCTCGCTTAAATATAAATATTGAGCAATCGTGTCGGGTTCTGCGCCAAAATCATTTGGCACATCCTTGATCATTAAATCCAAGCTAGATGATTGCATGGCCTGTGCGGCAAGAACAGCTTTATGAGCATTCACCCTTCCATAGCCAAATTGCTTTGAATGCCCGGGTTTGGTACTACTCCAATTATAATCATAACCGCCAACCTTATCTGCCGTATTAAGCAATATGTCTTTGACCTGTAGATTGCTGATACAATTATTGACAGACATAACCAAAGCCGCCACCCCTGCAACCATCGGTGTTGCTGCCGATGTTCCTCCAAAACGCCCTGTAAAATCAAGATGGTTTAAGCCCGTACTTGGTAGCATTTCATTTTGTTGAATAAAGCTATCGCCATATTTAAATGTATTTGCCCCTGCTGTATTTGGAATATCTATACTCCAAACATCTGAGCCTTCTGTATTGGTAAATGAATACAGGGCATCCCAAACCGTTGATGAACTTGGGGCAACGACATCTATTTTTTCATTAATGGGGCTGTAAATGGCTAATTGGTCATTCCTATCACCCGCGCCAACTGTAACCACACTTGAGTAATTGGAATTTGCAGGTGTACCGACATATCCGATTGATGGATTGTAATTTGGGTACGATCCTGATGCAAGCAAGTCATACCTTGTGTTACCTGCGGCAAAGAACATCAACATATTATTATTTTGGGCATTTAAGATTGCTGTTTCTATGGCAGAAACAATAGTATCGGGGCCTATAAAGCTACCCGATAATATTTGCGCTCCGTTCGTATCTGCAAATGTGATACAGTCGGCTATAATTGCAAAAGAAGCACCAAGTTCAAACTTTACAGGCATAATTTTAGAAAGTGGTGCAATACCACTTATGCCAATGGCATTGTCCTGCGTAGCGGCTATCACTCCCGCACAAGGATCACCATGATAAAAATTGGCTTCCGGTGTCAGATCATTCGGATTGCTTCCACTGACAGATGCCCCTAAGTTACCGCCTGCCAATCGCACCTGTCTTGTATTTGGAAGGTCAATGTGATTTGAGGTAATGCCACGATCCATAACCGCAATAACGATGTTACTATCGCCTTTCGTGATATCCCAAGCCTCAACCACGTCCATATCGGCATCCGCTGTGCCGGAATTGCCATCGTTGATTTGTTGCCCTGTGTTGTGAATATAGAATTGCTTGTTAAAATAAATATCATTGGGGATATAGGTCGCTTTTGGCCTAAAGAACAGATTGGGGTGACAATACTTTACCAAATTGCTTTCAAAAATTGATTGTGCGGTGATTGTGGGATTAGAGCAAGCATAGCGTTCATAGGCGGGTGAAGTATGCAAAAGTTCAAGGTTATATAGTTCTATAAGGTTGTTCTTTTGAGATTGGCTTGTTGAAGCCTTGAATTGAAGCAATATCTCATCGGATTCATAGAGTGTATCACCTCTTCTATTATAGGATTTGGAAATCACATAATCAGAATAATATTCATCTATTTCGGTGGTGTCGAAAACCACATAATAATTTCCTGCAAACTGAAAGCCTTCTAAAATGAATCCTTGCTCACCAAGTCCGTTCTTAAAGTGTACGAGATGGAGATTTTCAATAACAGGCAATGACACTTTCGTTCCATCAGATAGATAGTAAAAATGATCTTGGGAAAATAACGGGTTTTGAATTAACAAAAACAGGCAAAGTAGCAGTCTCATGGTTTGGTAATTTTTTGCTAAAATATAAAAAAATGTGTAGCCGCAAAATTTGAGATACTTTAAACAGAAGCTTTTTGAAATAAACCTTGAAGACTTTGATCCAAGCACCTTAATTCCACCTCATGAAGACAGGGATTTACTGGTGAAAGTTCTAAATGAAATTTGACAAGAAGTACTTCCAAGTAATAATGAATAATGCGTCATTCGTAGCATGTATCCTCAATGTCTAGAATTTAATTAAATGAAGATTGTTTCCCCATTGTTTGCCCTACTAAGTATTTAAAAAGAAAAAGACCGGCTAAAACACCGGTCTTTCTTGGTAGCGGGGACCGGACTCGAACCGATGACCTTCGGGTTATGAGCCCGACGAGCTACCAACTGCTCCACCCCGCACTATTTTCGGACAGCAAATATACAACTAATTGAAAAGCTATTGCAAAATTTTCCTTTCGTTTTATTGAAAACTTTGTTTATGAAGTTTTAAAAGCAGAAAGTTCCAAAGCCATATAATATTTATTTTAGCTATCGTGAGAATGCTCTTGTACCATATCGGAAACTATTGCCTGCTAATGGCAAGAACCTTTCAGTGGCCAAGTAAAATTAAAATCTACGTTAAGCAAATTGTCTATGAAGTCAATTCCTTAGGTTTAGGTTCTTTTGGCATCATTTCCATTATTTCTGCCTTCATGGGCGCAGTCATTACCCTGCAAACTGCGTCTAATATTGATAGTGCTCTTATACCCGCCTATACAGTTGGCTTTACTGCGAGACAGTCTATGATTTTGGAATTTTCTCCTACGATAATTGCATTAATTCTTGCTGGTAAAGTAGGCTCAAATATTGCGTCGGAGATTGGCACCATGCGAGTGAGTGAACAAATTGACGCTTTAGAAATAATGGGCGTTAATTCTGCTTCCTACCTGATTCTTCCCAAAATTATTGCGGCCGTATTTATCAATCCTTTTTTGGTGATTTGGAGTATGTTTATTGGATTGACGGGAGGCTATTTGGTCGCTCAGGTTTCTGGTGTAGTAACATCAGAAGCTTATATTTATGGCATACAGTATGATTTTAAATCTTTTGGAATTACTTATGCCTTGATAAAAACAGTCTGTTTTGCCTTTGCAATCACCTCGATCCCATCCTACTATGGCTACTATGTTAGAGGAGGAGCGGTAGAAGTGGGTAATGCAAGCACTAAAGGAGTAGTTTCAAGCAGTATAGCCATATTGATCATAAATTACATTCTGACCTATCTCTTATTGATCTAATGATTGAATTAAAGAACATAAAGAAATCATTTAACGGTGTTGAAGTACTCAAAGGCATTAATGCAAGTTTTGAAAAGGGAAAGACCAATCTCATTATAGGAGCAAGCGGTTCAGGGAAAAGTGTACTGACCAAGTGTACAGTAGGCTTAATTGACCCTGATGAAGGCAATGTATATTATGACGGAAAAGACTTTTCATCAATGAAAATTGATGAAAAGAAAGAAGTCAGAAAGGAAATAGGCATGCTGTTTCAAGGCAGTGCTCTTTTTGACTCATTAAGTGTAGAAGAAAATATCAAGTTTCCACTGCGCATGCACACAAAAATGAGTGAGAAAGAAATGAATAATCGTGTCAATTTTTGTCTGGAAAGAGTAAATATGACAGGAATCAATCAAAAATATCCGGCCGAGATTAGCGGTGGAATGCAGAAAAGAGTTGGAATAGCCAGAGCAATTAGCTTACAGCCTAAATATCTGTTTTGTGATGAACCCAACTCAGGCTTAGATCCCTCAACATCTATATTGATAGATAATTTGATTAAGGAAATTACGGTCGAGTATGAAATCACTACTATCGTAGTCACGCATGACATGAACTCTGTTTTAGAAATCGGAGATAAAGTGATTTTTATACATAAAGGGAGCAAGCACTGGGAAGGTGATAAACATTCTATCCTATCCTCAAATAATAAGGAACTAAACGACTTGGTTTTTGCTTCTTCTATGATGAAAAAAATAAAGGAGTAGAGAGCTTGTATTCCCTACTCCTTCATAATTATTGTAAAACGACTTTTTTCGTTAATCGATCAGTCCCTTTTTCAAGAGTTACAAAATAAACGCCTTTCTCATTTTCTGAAAGATCCAAGTTGATTCTTTTCTTACCGTTAACAGAAACATTGTCATTGTATACTACTTGGCCTAACATGTTTCTTACATTTAATCTATATGTTTTTGCAGCATTAGATTCCAATTGGATATTTAATTCTCCCGCTGTTGGATTTGGAGAAACTGCAAAATCAAGCTCTACTTCATTCTCTACAACACCAATCGTAAGATTACCAAAGTTCAGACGAATTCCACCCAATTGAGGAGAAGTATACCAACGGGATTGTGCTGTAAGATATAAAAATCCTGCAGGAGAAACAGGAGCATAAAATTGTTCTCTCACTCTATTGCGGAATACTGAAAACTGTGCACCCATAGAGGTTGCTCCTCCGATTTGTTCCCATCCTGCCAGATACTTCTGATTCGCATTTAAAGCCACAGGAGGGAATAATGGAATAGTCAACCAGTCGCCTTGCATCGCAGCGCTTACGGTTACCGTAAAAGGAGACCCTCCCACTTTGCTCCCAAATGCATTTAGAAAAGTTGTTGCCGTACTTCCATTCCACTCATATACCACAGGTTGAATTTGAGATCCAACTACTACCGGATCTGTATAGACAAAGTAAGAAACAGAAGTAGCTACTGCTCCAGTATGTCCCATTGTAAATAAATTACACCATCTATCTCCATCTGCTCCACCACCTACATAATTTCCAGGACCAGCATCTCCTAAATAAGCACCTGCTGTTGCTCCCATAATAGTGTCCGAAATACGAAAATTATATTCTCTAGAAGTCACAGGCATTGGAGCGCCACCATTCTGATTTAGCGAATCTGAAGTTACATAGACGCTGGATCTGAAGTATCCATCTATTGTAGCTATAAAACCTGGAGTTACCCAATCAGAATAACTTGAGTCCGGAGCAAGAGGAGCTGGTCTTGTTACACCATGATTAGCGACATAACCCGCACCGGGACCACCAGATTCGGTACTATCATGCCAAACTTCATAATTGAGCGTTACACCGGTTTGTGTGTTAGAACCATAATTTGAAACATTTCCTGCAAAAAACAAGGTTGGAGACATGGCTTGAGGATATAAATAAAATGGAGGCTCGTAATCATACAAAGGCACGTAACCTAAGGTATCCGAATACGATAGTACAATCTGATTCAGTATCACACTATTTTCAGGCCCTTCTAATATAGTCACATCATCAATCATCCAATAATAATGAGAAGCTCCCGACATTCTAAACCTTAAGTAGCCTGTGGTTGCATTTCCTAAAACTGAAGAAACATTCACTTCTATCTCATCGGCATTTCCTGAAGCCGTATTAATGGCCTTGCCATCCGTGGCATCAAAAGTAGTATAGGTTATGTTATCAGTAGAAACTTCCAATACCAATTCGCTACTCACCGAGGAGCAACAGTACCTTTGAGCATGTTGCCATCTCACTAGTACAGAAGCGGGAAAACCTCCGGCAGGAGCAATCATGGGAGAGGTGAAACTTGCATCCATATCAATTGCTCCTCCTGAAGGAGTTGGAGTATTATACAAACCCGCCGGCATCAACATGTAGCCATTGGCTCCTGTTGTAGAATTTAATGCCGTAACCGTCGTTGAAAACTGACCACCTGGTGCTGTATTCGACCAAATCCAATTATTCGTATTCCCTGCATTATTTGAAGTAGTCCATCCAGCAGGAATCTGAGAATCAAAATCCTCATAAAACAATATATCTAAAAAGGCTTTTGTTTGAGCTGTTTTCACCTTTGGAAATACAGTTTGAGACTCGAGTTTTGGTAGCGCATCGTTCATTTGATTCACTTTTCGGTTTTGAGAAAAACTCATAAATGCAATCGAAACTGTACCCAATAATAAAATGTAATTTTTTTTCATGGCTATAAATTTTAATATTTACCTAAAGGTATTTATCAATAGATATAGACGCCAGTCAACTTGCATTATAACTTCATAACTGCTTGAATTTATTTCATAAAAAAAGCCCTCTCAAATGAGAGGGCTTTTTTTATGAAATAAAAGATCAAATTATTTTAGAACTACTTTTCTAACTAATCTCTCTTGTCCATTTTCAAGAGTTACAAAATAAACTCCTTTCTCATTTCCTGAAAGATCTAAATTGATTCTTTTCTTACCATTAACAGAAACATTGTCATTGTGTACAACTTGACCTAACATGTTTCTTACATTCAATCTGTATGTTTTTGCGGTATTAGATTCCAATTGAATATTTAATTCTCCTGTTGTTGGGTTTGGAGAAACTGCAAAATCAAGTTCTGCTTCATTCTCTTCAACACCAATCGTAAGGTTTCCAAAATTCAATCGAATTCCTCCCAATTGAGGAGAAGTATACCAACGAGAATCTTGAGTAATATACATGAATCCGGCAGGAGAAACAGGATCATAAAATTGCTCTCTTTCTCTGTTACGGAATACTGAAAACTCTGCACCCATAGAAGTTGCTCCACCGATTTGCTCCCATCCTGCTAAATATTTTCTATTAGGACTTAATGCTACAGGAGGAAACAAAGGAATAGTCAACCAGTCACCTTGCATAGAAGTATCTATAGTTACTGTAAAAGGTGAACCACCCACTTGAGCACCAAATGAATTAAGGAAAGCTGTTGATGTATCTCCAAGCCACTCATATACTCTTGGTTGAATTTGAGATCCAGGAACTAAAGAACCTGTATACACAAAGTAAGAAACAGAAGTAGCTACCGCTCCGGTATGCCCCATTGTAAATAAGTTACACCATCTGTCTCCATCTGCTCCACCACCTACATAGTTTCCTGGACCGGCATCTCCTAAATAAGAACCAGCTGTTGCTCCCATTATAGTATCAGTGATACGGAAATCATATTCTCTAGAAGTTACAGGCATTGGAGCACCTCCATTTTGATTTACTGAATCTGAAGTCACAAATACTGTAGCTCTGAAATAACCATCTACTGTAGAGATAAAACCAGGTGTTACGTACTCAGAATAACCTGATGTTGGAGTAAGAGAATTCGCTCTTGTAACACCATGACCTGCAACATAACCTAAACCAGGATTACCCGCGTCAGTACTGTCATGCTCAATTTGATAATTAATCGTTACGCCTGTTTGCGTATTTGATCCATAATTCGTCACGTCTCCTGCATAAAACATTGAGATCGCCATGGCTTGTGGGTACATATAAAATGGAGGTTCATAATCATATGATGGAACATATCCTAAAGTATCCTCATATGAAAGCACCATTTGATTTAGAATCACACTATTTTTAGGCCCTTCTAATATAGTAACATCATCAACCATCCAATAATAATGAGAAGCCCCTGACATTCTGAACCTTAAATAACCTGTAGTAGCATTACCTAAAACTGAAGAAACATTCACTTCTACCTCATCAGCATTTCCTGAAGCTGTATTAACACCTTTACCATCAGTGGCATCAAAAGTGGTGTAAGTAATGTTATCCGTAGACACTTCTAATATCATTTCACTACTTACAGAAGAACAACAGTACCTTTGAGCATGTTGCCATCTCACCAATACAGAAGCAGGAAAACCTCCTGTAGGAGAAATCATAGGAGAAGTAAAACTTGCATCCATATTAATTGCTCCTCCTGTAGGAATAGGAGTATTGTATAAATCTGCAGGAATAAGCATATAACCGTTAGCTCCTGATGTAGAATTTAATGCCGTAACCGTCGTTGAAAACTGCCCACCTGGAGCTGTATTCGACCAAATCCAATTATTAGCATTTCCTGCATTATTTGCAGTAGTCCATCCAGCAGGAATCTGAGTATCGAAATCCTCATAAAATAACGTATCTAAAAAGGCCTTTCCATGCGCATTCTGAACCTTTGGAAATACAGTTTGGGACTCTAATTTTGAAACTGCATCATTTGATCTGTTCACTCTTAAATTTTGAGCAAAACTCATAGATGCCATCAAAACTATGCCCGATAACAAAATGTAATTTTTTTTCATCTTTAATAGTTTTTGTTAAACAATTTTAATTCGAAACATAAAGTTAACCATTTTTTATCTATTACTTCAAATCAACATTCGCAAATTTTCATAAATAGGTCTTTTGAGTTCATTTATATTGCATAATCTTCTATAGGTGAACAGCTGCATATCAAATTACGATCGCCATATGCATCGTCAACTCTCCTCACTGAAGGCCAAAATTTATTCTGCTTAATTGATTCTATTGGGTAAACTGCTCTCTGTCTTGAGTACGACATCTTCCAGTTATCCGTTAAAGCCATTGCTTGCGTATGCGGTGCATTCTTCAGAATATTATTTTCTCTAAGATAAGGATCAACCTCAACTTCTTTGATTTCGTCGCGTATAGCTGACATTGCCTCAATAAAGCGATCCAATTCTTCTAAGCTTTCACTTTCAGTTGGTTCAATCATCAGTGTCCCATTCACCGGAAAAGAAACAGTAGGTGCATGGAAGCCATAGTCCATCAATCGCTTAGCAATATCCACAACCTCTACACCGGATGTCGATTTATAATTCCGACAATCTAAAATCATTTCATGTGCCACTGTATTGTTTTTCCCTTGGTATAAGACATCATATTTTTCCTGTAGCTTAACTTTTAAATAATTAGCCGATAAAATAGCTGCTTTTGTTGAAGCTGTTAAGCCTTCTTCTCCCAGCATTTTTATGTAAGCATACGAAATTAGAAGAACCAGAGCACTACCATAAGGAGCAGCAGAAATTGCGGTTATTGCGTTTTCGCCTCCAACTGATGCCAACGGATTACCGGGAAGAAAGGGAGCTAAGTGCTCTACTACTCCAATAGGGCCCATTCCGGGACCACCTCCTCCATGAGGGATAGCAAAAGTCTTATGCAAATTTAAGTGACAAACATCTGCTCCTATGTTAGCAGGGTTTGTTAAGCCCACCTGAGCATTCATATTCGCTCCGTCCATATATACCTGTCCACCATGCTCATGAATAAGATGAGTAATTTCCTTGACTGACTCTTCATAAACGCCATGGGTTGAAGGGTAAGTTATCATTAATGCTGCAAGCTCATTAGTATATTGCTCTACTTTCTCCCTTAAATCATCAAAATCTATATTTCCTTGTTCATCGCATTTTACTACAACTACTCTCATGCCCGCCATTACAGCACTAGCCGGGTTAGTACCATGAGCACTGCTAGGAATTAAAGCCACATCTCTTTGGTGGTCCCCATTGGCCTTATGGTAAGCTCGGATCACCATTAACCCGGCATATTCACCTTGAGCACCTGAATTTGGCTGCAATGAGGTTTTATAAAAGCCAGTAATTTTAGACAAATCTTTCTCTAAGTCCGAAAGCATTGATTGATACCCTTCTGTTTGATTTGCAGGCGCGAATGGATGAATATTTGCAAATTCAGGCCATGTCAAAGGCAGAAGTTGAGTTGCTGCATTGAGTTTCATGGTGCATGAACCTAAAGGAATCATGCCATGAACCAATGAGAAATCTTTGTTCTCAAGGCGCTTAATGTATCTCATCATCTCCGTTTCAGAATGATACTTATTAAACACCTCATGATCCAGAAATGAACTTGTTCTTTCAAAACGTGAGTCATTAAAGAATCCCATGTTCACGTTATCAAAACGTTCGGATGTCTGCTCCTTAAAAGAAGCTAAAAGTTCCATTAAAGCAACAAGCTCATGCCACTCAACCGTTTCATTCAAACTGATTGAAATTATATCTTTATTCGCCCTAAAAACGTTGATTTCATTTTGAGCCAGAAAGTCAACCAGTTTATCTGCTTCCTGAGTGCTCATTTTTAAGCTCAATGTATCAAAGAAGTTTACAGTAAGAACTTGATAACCATAATTGAGCAAAGCCATTTTTAATGCATTGGTGTACGAGTGTATTCCCGATGCGATCTGACGTATACCTTCTTTACCATGATAAACAGCATACATTCCGGCCATAACTGCCAGAAGGACCTGTGCGGTACAGATGTTTGACGTGGCTTTATCTCGTTTAATGTGTTGCTCTCTTGTCTGAAGCGCCATCCTAAGAGCTGGTTGATTATCTGCATCGACAGAGAGTCCAATAATTCTTCCCGGCATATTTCTCTTATAGTGTTCATGCGTGGCAAAATAGGCAGCATGAGGTCCTCCATAACCTAATGGAATACCGAATCTTTGAGTTGTTCCAAAAACAAAATCAGCACCCCACTCTCCCGGAGGAACAAGGATAGCCAGGCTCAATAAGTCAGCAGCAACACCAACTAATATTTCCATTTCATGTGCCTGTTCTACAAAACCTTTATAGTCATGAACTTCACCAATCTTATCAGGATATTGAAGTAATGAACCGAAAAAAGATTTGTCAAAATCAAACTCCGAAAATTTTCCAATAACTAATTCTATTCCTAAGGGCTCACTCCTTGTTTTAAGTACATCTATTGTCTGTATGAAGCAATTCTCATCAACAAAAAATCGGGAAACACCATCTTTCTTTGCTTGTCTTGACCGTGCATTGTACATTAAAATCATAGCTTCAGCAGCAGCAGTACCTTCATCAAGCAATGATGCATTTGCAATCTCCATTCCGGTTAAATCACAAACCATTGTCTGAAAGTTTAACAATGCCTCCAAACGGCCTTGGGCTATTTCAGCTTGGTAAGGGGTGTAAGCTGTATACCAACCTGGATTTTCCAATATGTTACGCTGAATAACAGCAGGAACTTTTGTATTGTAATACCCCTGGCCTATATAGCTCCTAAAGACCCTATTTTTTTGAGCAAGCTTTTTGAGGTGCTGTATATACTGGTATTCACTCAAAGGAGCTTCAAGCTTGAGCTTTTCTTTCAAGCGAATAGAAGAAGGAATTGTTTTATTAATCAAGTCATCAACTGTTGACTCTCCGATTACAGCAAGCATTTTTTTGATGTCTTCATCAGAAAGTCCAATATGTCTAGAACTGAAAGGCGCTGAGGTCATAATTTTTTATTTTTTTGGGTCTGCAAATATAGTTGAAAGCATCATTTTTAGCGATTTTTTAATTTACTTTAAGTCATCGAATTTAGCAGCTTTAACACACATTTTATTACATTGTTTTGAGGGAGTTCAAAAGAGAGCTTATCAAGCCAATTAAATGGCTATCATACAGCAATATAGTTGTAGCAACTTGCGCATGGTCTCTATTGTATTTTACAGTTCACTACCTTTTTGATCATCCCCCCAGTTGGCAACTGAGTCTCTTTGTGTTTAGCTCTACCATGTTTGTATACACTTTTCATAGAAGGCTTGGACATTTTCATTTTGGATTAAATGAAAATATCGCCTACGACAGGTGGTCCAAAAAGAACAAAAAAACCCAAAATGCTTTTTTATTTTCCTCCTTTATCATTTCTTTTCTTCTACTTTTATTTATACCTTTTACTGCTTTTCTCCTGCTTTTACCGGTCAGCATAATCTGCTTGCTTTATGTTCTTTATCTACCTCATGAGCACATCAAACCACTGCGCTTAATCCCCTATGCCAAACCTTTCATTATTTCCTTTTGCTGGATGGTTAGCATGGGTATACTGCCGATGATCATTTATTCAAATGGAGAACAAGATGTTCTCCATTACAAATTTTGTCTTATCCTCTTTCTTTATGTCTTTGCACAGGTTATTCTTTTTGATTTTAAGGATGTGCATGAGGATTTAAAAGAAGGCTTGATCACATTTGCAAATTCGTTTGAAGAAAAAAGAGTAAAAGCACTCATATACATATGCCTATCTGTTGCTTTATCAATTAGCTTCTTTTTTCGAGACCCTATTCTGACAATTGTTCTGCTATTGAGTTTCATTGCCTTTTATCTGACTGTTCATAAAATTGGAAGCCAAAAGAAATCGCTCTATTTCTATTTTATTTTAGAGCTAACTTTAGCCTTTCCTTTTATCTTTCTCTTTTTCTCGAATTACTTTTTGAAATTGTAGATTGACCTTTTAATTTTGACTGCATGAAACATGAAAACACTTTGAGCCATGCTCAAGATCTCGATCAAAAAGATGCTTTAAATCATTTCAGAAAAGAGTTTGAATTTCCCAAGATTAATGATCAAAAGAAGGTCTATTTTACAGGAAATTCATTGGGTCTAATGCCTAAAAAAGGAAAACAAGCCATTTTACAGGAGCTGAATGATTGGGCAAACTTGGGAGTAGATGGGCACTTTGAGGCAAAACACCCTTGGTTTAGTTATCATGAATCCTTTAAACCACTGTTAGCCAATTTAGTTGGTGCAAAGCCTTTAGAAGTTACTCCAATGGGCGGACTTACCAGCAATCTTCATTTTTTAATGGCATCTTTTTATCGTCCTAAAAAAGACCGCTTTAAAATTTTATGTGAAGCCAAGGCCTTCCCTTCTGATCAATATGCCTTAGAAACTCAGGTTGCTTTTCACGGGTTTGATCCAGATGAAGCAATCGTTGAAGTTGAACCAAGAGAGGGACTAAACTATATTGATGAATCTGACATATTTGAAGCAATAAAGCAACATAAAGATAGTCTGGCTCTAATTATGATTGGAGGAGTGAACTACTACACCGGGCAAGTGATGCCAATGAAAGAGATCACCGAGCTAGGGCACCAATATGGAATAACTGTAGGGTTTGATTTGGCCCATGCTTTTGGTAACATTTCTCTGGCTCTTCATGATTGGGGCGTTGACTTCGCAGCTTGGTGCTCTTACAAATATCTGAATTCGGGCCCCGGAAGTGTAGCAGGTATTTTTGTACACGAAAAGCACAGTAGAAAAACTGAACTACCTCGATTTGCAGGTTGGTGGGGAACCCCTTCCGAGAATCGTTTCATGATGCAGAAAGGTTTCAAACCGGCAGAAGGTGCTGATGCATGGCAACTCTCTAATGCCCCTGTCCTTTCTATGGCTATTCATAAGGTGGCTTTAGAATTACACAATGAAGCAGGAATGACTAATTTGATCCAAAAACAAAAAGCCTTAACTGCTTTTTTAGATTTTATACTTAATGACATTAGCAATTCATCTAAAGACATCTCTTTTAAAATCATTACACCTCAACAAAGAGGCTCTCAATTGAGTATCCTTACTTCCGGAATAGGGAAAGAATTATTTAACAGGATATCAGAAAAAGGAGTTGTTGCAGATTGGCGTGAACCCAATGTGATTAGAATTGCCCCTGTACCCATCTATAATTCCTTTGAAGATGTTTATCGATTTGGAGTTTATTTAAAAGAAGCGATAGATGAGCTTAGAAAGTAATAGGTTTTACTTGCCTAATTTGTTCTCCGTTCTAGTTATTCAAAAGATTTTAGCACTAATTTTTCTTTCTATTTTTTGTTTTAATGTTCAAGCGCAACTTGATCGGGACTTCTTTCCGTTGAGCAGAGAATATAAACAATGGGGTTTGATTTTAAGTCCTGAACTTAATGTGCAAGTGCCCTTTTCAAACTATAAAGAAAATGTCATTTTAAACGATTCCTCAAACTATGACTATTCTCTTGAAGGTAAAGGGAAGTTAGGATATGGAATAGAGCTTGGAGCTTTCTATACTTTTAAACAACCATCTATTTTTCATTTTCTTGAGGCAGGGCTTGGCTATCGAAAATTATCCAGCTCAACTAATCATAATGGAGTTTTAACTGTTAGGGACACCATGAATCAATTTCAGTCCATAAATACATCGGCTATAGAGATCGTTCATCTTTCTATTCGAGCAACCCATGTAACTCAATTAAGAAGATACAGCATGTTAATGAATTCAATAGGAATTAATCTCAATTATGCCATTTCTGAAGACTACAAGCGCTCTTCAAGTTATCCAACAGTTGATGAAAAATTTACAAGTAACCCCTCTGCTCAATTGCATTATCAGATTGGATTTGCATACAGGGTAAGCCGCTTCGTTGTTCTATCTCCTTCAATAGAAACACCTCTATTGACAGCTTATGAGTTTGACGGAATTAATACCGGTTTCAACTACTTTAATTTAAAATACCAACCCTTCTACCTTAAACTCAGAATATATATTTTCCAAAAAGACCCTGTAAACTGTAACGCACCTACTTATCAAGGCCCAACCGGAATATAAAGTGCATTAGAAAAAAGGATTGTGGCGTTTCTCATGGCCGATTGTTGTATTCGAACCATGTCCCGGATAAACTTTAACCTCATCAGGTAAGACAAACAACCTCTCTTGTATGTTGGTAATTAAGTCTTGGTGATTTCCTCCAGGCAAATCGGTTCGCCCTATACTATTTTGAAACAACACATCTCCACCAATAATTGTAGCATCATGTTCGTTATAAAAGACGACATGCCCGGGAGCATGCCCGGGAATCAAAATGACTTCTAGTTGTGTATTGCCAAACTTCAGCATAGACCCATCATTCAAGGATTCAATCGGCTGAGGAGATGGCGTATAATTCAATTGATATAAATCCGCTGAGCGTTTCGCTAAATTAAAAGTTGGAAAATCAAGGCGATTAAGTTCTACTTCTAAACTGTACTTTGTAGCTATAAATGCATTTCCAAAAATGTGATCAATATGTGCATGCGTATTCAACAAACGAACCGGTCTAAGACCTTTAGATTGAATAAAGCCATTCAAAACACCTTGCTCATTTGAATCATAACAACCGGGATCAACAATTAGACACTCTTTGGTGTCATCATAAAGTACATACGTATTTTCTTGAAATGGATTAAACGTAAAGGATTTGATATACATACTCGACATGAATTAGAATGCCAAAGTTAAGTCAAAGCCCAATTAATTATTAATTTTATTGACCGCTTTTAAAATCCTAGTTTGAACATTATTTCAAAATCTTCATTGGCTTGCCTCCTTCTTCTCAGTTCAACTCTCCTTTTTGGACAGTTTTACAATGGGACTCAAACGGATTTTGGTAAAAACAGAGTGCAGTATGATGCATTTGAATGGCAATTCTATCGATTCCAAAATTTCGAAGTCTACTTTTACACAGGTGGTAAGGAGCTTGCTGTCCATACAGCAAAATTTGTTCATCAGAAGATTCCTAAAATTGAAAAATTCCTTGATTTCTATAATCAAGAGCGCCTTCAGTTTATCGTATACAACAAGCAAAGTCATTTCCAACAGAGTAATATTGGTCTTTCAACAAACGAAGCCTTTAATATAGGTGGAGTTACCAATATTGTCGGCAATAAGGTATTTATCTATTTTGAGGGAGATTACGTCTCGTTTGATCGACAAATAGAAGCCGGAATATACAAAGTAATGATCTATCAACTGCTCTATGGTGGTAACTGGAGACAGGTGTTGCGAAACTCAGCTCTTCTTCACCTTCCCGAATGGTATATTGATGGTCTTATTTCTTATTTAACCAACTCTAATAGTCCGCTTATCGAAAGTAAGATTAAAGCAGGAATAACAAGCAATAAATTCAAGCGTTTCAATGCACTATCTTCACAGGATGCATATGTTGCCGGGCATTCCATGTGGAGTTATGTTGCAGCTACTTATGGACAGAATGTTGTGTCAAATATCATTTATATGACAAGAGTAAGCAGAAACATTGATGATGGCTTTCTGTATGCTTTGGGAATCTCTTTTGAGGATTTATATAAAGATTGGTTACAGTATTATCAAACCAGATATAAAACCATAGAGGAAAACTCACAGCTAAAACAAGGTGAAAAAATCGAAATCAAGACGAGAAAACAAAAACTTTATGCTAACTATTCTCTTTCTCCCGACGGTAGATTCATCACCTTTACAGAGAATAAATTAGGCAAAATCAAGCTCTTCTTATATGACCGAACAAATAAGAAGAAGGAAAAGATTTATTCGACCGGAAACAAGTTAGAAAGAATTCAAGACTATAGCTATCCGATAATTGCATGGACACCCAATTCAAAGGCCTTTAGTTTTATCACAGAGAAGAAGGGAGACTTAATCTTTCACACCTACTCTCTTTCTCAAGAAGAGCTTTATGCAAAAAACATTTTCAAACTAGAAAAAGTATTGGGGTTTGACTATATCAATACCAAAGAGATTGTTTTCTCTGCAGTTGCTAATGGGCAATCTGATTTGTATTTGTATAATGTAGTTGGAAACACCCAAAAGCAGCTAACAAACGACCTTTATGATGACACCCAACCACATTACGATCAACGCAGTCATTCTATTGTCTTTACTTCCAACCGACAAAATGATAGCCTGAATCTCCCTCATCAGGTCTCAAGTTTTCAAAAAGAAAATGACATTTTTATTTATCGCCTCAATGAAGAAGACAAACCCATTTTATCTGTTACAGACTCAGATGAATTAAATGAAATTGAGGCAAAAGTAATGGACTCTCAACTTTATTATTCTGCAAATAAGAGAGGAAAAGTTCACTTCTATATGGCCGATTTCGATTCCCTAATCACTCATATTGACACGACTATTCATTATGATTACTACTTCAACTCAAAGGAACTGGGCACAACTCCTATCAATGTTTTAGAATATTCGGGATCAATTAATGACCCTGAAGTTAGTGAGTTAATCTATAGAAAAGATCGCTACCATCTAAATATCAATTCTCTAAATGAATGGAAAGTGCTAGTCGACTCTTCCGACACCAAAGGCACTGATAGAGCCGGGTCTTACACACCTAAAATAATAGAAGGAGCCAAACGCTTAAAGGCTTTTGAGACTAGATTATTTAGCAAAGAGGTCAACATTAATGATTACGAATTCATTGGAGAAACTGACACTGATCAAAACTTAAGCAAGACTTCGCAGATAACGCCAATGGATGAAGAGTTTGATATTGACCTCAAATTTCCTACTCAACGTATTTACCGACTCAATTTTAAACCTGACAACTCCATACTTCAATTAAACAATGCTTTTATCAACGGGCAATACCAAATCTTTAACGGTGGTCCATTTACTAATCCCGGATTAGGTGTTAACTCTAAGATTGGAATCGTAGATCTTATGGAGGATCATCGTATTTACGGAGGATTTCGCTTATCCGGTGACATAACAGAATACTCTCTTAACTATCAGAATCTTAAAAAAAGATTGGATAAAGAATACAGTTTCACTAGAAGAAAAGAGCGTTTATCGGGAGACTTTAGTGCCTTTGATATCAAAACATTACAGGCGACAGTCAGTTTAAAATGGCCGTTCAATGAAGTGGCGAGTTTAAGAGGAGCCTTTTTAGCAAGAAATGATAAAATTATACCACTTGCTACGGATAGGGCTGCGCTAGAACTTAACATCCTTAATGAGTATTGGACATCAGCTAAACTTGCTTATGTTTTTGACAACACAAGGAATGTATCGATGAACATACGGTATGGTACCCGGTACAAGGTGTTTGCCGAACAATATCAATTGATTTATGCAGAAGATCCAAACACTTCAAGCTCTGATCTTAGCGTATTTGGTTTTGACTTTCGTCATTATCAAAAACTGCATAAAGAGATCATTTATGTTGGGCGTGTAGCCGGAAGCAAGTCACTAGGCAGTAATCCACTTATTTATTATTTAGGTGGAGTGGACGAATGGTGGAAATCTGATCTGTTTGACAACAATACTCCTATAGACCCTACTCAGAATTATGGTTTTCAGGCTTTAGCAGCAAACATGAGAGGATTTTTGCAAAATGTTAGAAATGGAAACAATTTTGTCGTCATCAATCAAGAAATTAGAATTCCTCTATTTACTTATCTAATTAATCGTCCGATACAGTCTGACTTTGTTCGCAATTTTCAAATTGTCGGATTTGGAGATATTGGAACAGCCTGGGTAGGTGACTCTCCTTTTGATAACGAAAATCCCTTTAATGATGCTGTGACAGTAATTGGTCCTATAACAGTGACTTATGAAGATATAAACGATCCCATTGTGGGTGGCTTTGGAGGTGGACTGAGGACCACATTGTTGGGCTATTTTGTTAGAGCCGACTGGGGTTGGGGTGTTGAAAACGGTGTAATTAGTGATAAGCCATTATTTATGTTTTCACTAAGTTTGGATATCTAAATTATGAGCATTTCAACTTTATTGATTCTTATTGTTATTGGTTTACTGGCAGGCATTTTAAGTGGCTTTGTTGGTGTTGGGGGAGGAATTATTGTCGTTCCGGCTCTTGTTTATTTGCTTGGTCTATCTCAACATTCAGCACAAGGTACCAGCTTAGCACTTATGCTTCCTCCAATTGGAATTCTTGCAGCAATGAATTATTATAAAGCGGGAGAGCTCAATATTAAATATGCCATGGTTATAGCTGCTTCTTTCATAATTGGTGGTTATTTCGGATCAAAAATTTCGATAGAGCTTATTAGCGAATCCTTAATGAAAAAATTGTTTGGTGTCATCATGCTGATTGCCGCAATTAAAATGGTTTTCTTTTCAAAATGAATTCTTTAGCACAAAAGATCCATAGCTTTTCTCGGGACATATTTCATGAAATAAAGCAGATAAGGGAGCACTTACATCAGCATCCTGAACTTTCCTTTCAAGAGCTTAAAACTTCTAAGTTCTTGAAATCAAAACTGGAAGAGTGGGGTTTGAAAGTAGATAGAGAATGGGTAAATACCGGGTTTACAGTCGTCATCGATTCCGGTCAAAAGGGGCCGACTGTCGGCATTCGAGCCGACTTAGATGCTCTACCAATTGAAGAGTTAAATGAAGTCCCCTATGCCTCTGTTAATAAAGGGATCATGCATGCTTGTGGACATGATGTACATGCAAGTTGTTTGATGGGTTTAGCCAGAGTACTTAGCCATCTGAAAACCGAATTTAAAGGTAAAGCTGTTTTAATCTTTCAACCCGGTGAAGAAAAGTTACCGGGAGGAGCTTCTCAAATGATTAATGAAGGCTTGTTAGAGGCATATAATTTTGATCTCATTCTTGCCCAGCACGTATATCCAGAGCTAGAACACGGGGAAGTCGGGTTTCGTCCAGGCATGTATATGGCATCTGCAGACGAAATTTATATCACTATCAAAGGCAAAGGAGGACATGCTGCACTCCCACACAATAATATTGACCCTATTGTAATTGCATCTTCCGTTATTTTAAGTCTTCAGCAGCTTGTCAGTAGAAGTGCTCCTCCAACAGTACCTACTGTATTATCTTTTGGAAAAATTGAAGGTTTAGGAGCTACCAATGTTATCCCTTCTGAAGTTAAAATAGAAGGAACTCTAAGAACAATGGATGAACATTGGAGAAAGATCTTTCATGAAAAAATAAAAACTACAGTTGAACACACTTCTGAGGCGCTGGGAGGGTCAAGTGTTTGTGAGGTTAAAGTCGGCTATCCCTTTCTTTGTAATGATGAAGAAGCAACCAAAGAAAGTACTTTAATGGCTCAGGAATACCTTGATAAAGAACATGTTATTGAACTCCCCTTAAGAATGACTGCAGAAGATTTTGCCTATTTCTCACAAAAAACCAAAGTCTGTTTTTATCGCTTAGGTGTAGGAAACGAGAAACTGGGCATAACTCACAGTGTCCATCATCCGCGCTTTGATATTGATGCCAACGCACTTCAAACAGGTGTTGGCCTACTTTCTTATCTAACTATAAGACACCTTACTCGGTAACGATGACTAGATACTTAGAAGCTCTCCAGAAATCTTCCACCTGAGTGATCACAAGACTATCTATTAAATCTCCTGAACCTGCAAACTCATAAGACCCTGTTGGATGCGTTGTCACCAACTGTGCATCTTTCGCATAAATTAAAAAAGCACGTTGTTTCTTAATATCAATGCGTGTAAAATATTCCTTGTTAAAATTATCCTTTAGTGCTTCTGTTCTTCCAACCCCAAGAACCCCTCCTTCTTTAGTCAGGACATTTTTTTCTTTTAATTCTTTAAAGGTTCCTATAGCATAGTATGCTTCATTTAATGCATCTATCTTTCCTTGAATCTCTTGATCTTTCAGACTATTTGCATACCTAAAAGAGTCGATTGAGAAATACAATTCTGCGATTTTAAAATCTTTAGCCTCAAGGGCATCATTGAGTTTAGCAATTTCAAGATTTTTGTCAGCAATTTGAACATTTAGATTTTCAATCAGTTTTCTAAACTCCTTCATTTTTATCCCCGAACTTTCTAATGCAGCGTTTAATCTTTTGATTTCAGCCTCATTTTCTCTCATCAATTCACTGATTAATCTAATATCTGAATTAATTGATTCTTCCATGCCGCCTTCTAGCTCAGCCAAACTGTTATATTTAATATATCCTTCACGCTTTGTGATTTCACCTAAGTTTTCCTGAATCTTATTGAAACTTGAAAGCATCTCATTAATTGACGCTTCTAATTCTTGATTCTGCTGTTTTAGAACTCCTGACTCTTCTTCCAGCTCATTGACCTTTTCCTGATTACAGGATAAAACCAAACCTAAAAAGGCAGTAAACAACATGAGATTCTTCCAAATCGGATTTTTCATAACTATTGATTTAATTCAATGTAAATTTGCAAAAAAAATCATGAAGCATAAACTCTTTCTATTTATTATCGGAGTTGTTTTGATCGGACACTTTGGGAATGCCCAACCAAAGACTTGGGCTGAAGTCGAAAAACAAAAACATGGCATTTTACAAATCTATTTTTATACTAATCCTCCATTTGCACAACAAACTTCAAATGAAAAGTTATACTCTGGAATAGAGTTAGACATCCTCAAATATTTTAGACATTGGCTATACAAAACAAAAGGAGTTGATATTCAACTTCAATTTTTCCCTTTTAACGATTACGATAAGTTTTTAAATCAACTGGAACTAACGCATCCAAATGTAATTGGATCGGGAGCTGTAACGATCAATAAAGACAGACAAGAGCACTTTCAATTTTCATCACCGTATCTAAAAAATACTTCTGTATTAGTCTCTCATGGTAAAGTTCCAACTGTGATGAAGGAAGAAGAATTCCCCATGCATTTTTCAGGACTTGTACCCGTCACAATAAAAGGCAGCATACATGAAAAATACTTGATCGAATTTCTCAAAAAATACCAACTTAACGTTGTACCCGAATATGTAGAGAGTCCAAGTGAACTGTTTGCAAAGTTAAAATCCAATTCGCGCTACTATGGCTACGTTGACGTTATCACATTTTGGTCATACGTTAAACAAAACAAAGACCATTTCATTAAAATGCATAAGCTACTAAATAAAAATGAAGAGTACTTTGCATTTATCATGCAGCCTGGGTCAGATTGGAACATTCCGCTAAATGAATTTTTTGAAAAAGGCTTTGGATTTACAGCTACAAAAGAATACCATAGTATTCTAGATAAACATCTAGGACCTGAGATTATTAAATATGTAGAGTTGGAATGACTTGAATTGTTACAGTCCAACTTTTGAAAGTCTTTTGATCCATTTTTTACTGATGTCAAAGCGCTTAGCGTAATTCAAACGAATGTTGCCAATCCCAAATGTGGCAATAAGTTCACGATTTTGTCTGTAGATTACACTTTGATCTAAAACGAGATTTAATCCGATATACGTTCGCCTTGAGTTATATCCGGTTGCTATACGTAAATCGGTTGAGGGACTAAGCTGCCAATACGCCACGTTAGTGTCATCATCACTTAAGAAAGTCAAATGACCGAATAAAAGATTAAGTTCAAGAGATAAAGTCAAAAACAAATGCTGATCAAAAACAAGAGTATGAGCGTAACCACCACCCGGACCGATTAAGACTCCTCCAATCGATTTGGTATTGTGAAAAGATCTAAAATCATTCTCTGCCTCCCAATATGGAATAATGCTGCTATCCGATCGTTCAGATAATAGTAAGATTTTACCTCCCAAAAGGAGTGAACCTGCTGACTTTTTTTGATATTCATTCTGCAAATAGGCGGCTGCATATGAAAATTTTTGGCTATTAAAAACTCTATTGTAACCTGCTCCAATTATAGAAATGTTTATATCAGGCCTACGATAATATCGATCTGGAAAAGCACTAAACAAGTTTTTCGTATTCTCCAAGTATAGGCCCTGATAAAACTGAGCAAAAATATCTAATGCATATCTGCGCTTATATATGTGAGATTGGAGATCCAAATATGAGGTTTCTCCTTTCGATTCATTTTGGTTCAGGAATGCAAATCCATATGCCAGATTTAAAGTGAATCCTTTATATGTTGCTCCAATTCCAAGGTTTACTGTACTATTTGGTTCATATCTTAACTCACTATTGATCGGCTCATCTTCAATGACAAGGTTGGTAAACTTTCTTGACAAATAAACCCTAGCAGTCAATTTGTTCGGAAAAACAGCTAAATAATTGCTATCATACTCAGCAAGAATATCGGAATGTGCAGAGTCTAGTCCTTGGGCTTCCATATTGATACAGATGCACATTAGATAAAGCATAAGGCAATATTCTTTACTAGACTTAAATCTTCGTATGACTTTCATAAACACCTTTTCACTTATAGAGTCACAGCTCTAAGAGTTAAAACATAATAAATGAAGAAATCAAAAAGAGCCTAATTTTAAAATTAGGCTCTTACTGAGAAAATATTTATACTTCGTTGTGAACGTTTGTTATTAGCTTAAAGTAAATCTAACAGGAACGGTGTACTGCACTTGAACAGCTTTTCCTCTTTGCTTACCGGGCTTCATATTAGGCATACTTTCAATCACACGAATAGCTTCTTTATCTAAAGAAGCCCCTCCCGGTACACCTCTAACTACTTTTACATCACTTACCTTCCCTTTCGCATTAACAACGAATTGAATATACACCGTACCTGAAATACCGGCATCTTTAGCCATTGCAGGATACTTTGAATTCTTAGCAATATACTTATACATCTCTGCATTCGTGCAATTTTGAATTTCCGCTTTACTTCCGGCACCTTCACAACCCGGGAAAATCGGCATATCCTCAACAACTGTAAAGATTTCAGCTTCCTCAATAACCTCTTCAGGTTGCTCGAAAATTTCCGTTTCCATATCTGCTTCAGAATCTTCTATCTCTACTTCATTTTCAATTTCTTCATCATCTTCCACAATCTCTAATATCTCCTGTGGTGGAGGCGGAGGTGGAGGTGGAGGTGGAGGCGGCTGGTTTTGCTGGGTAATGGGTATTATCTCTTCCTCAATATCTTCAACCTGAAGTACCCCAAGAGAGCCTGGCCCATCTTCGTAACTTTTATACTCGAATGCGAAAAGTGTGATCCCAAGGGTTAGAACAAGGCCTATCATAAAAAATATTCCTCGTCTCTCATCAAGATCCTTTCCCGGATTTTTCTTTGGTTCCATTTTTAATTCTGCATTTTTATAAGCAAATGCTAAAGTAAGAAATTCTCACCTTCATTTATTGATTCTAATGTAACGAATTTATTAAGCTTTTATTCTTTTACGAAACAACACATAACCAATAAATAAGCCTAAGGCATTGGCCAAAAAATCCCCTATATCACCAAACCTATTGACTATACAATAATGCTGAATCACCTCAATCAAAGCAGAAAAGAATAAAGCACAGAACAAGCTTAGACGAAATATCTGTATCGATAAATGACTAGGTCTAAACAACAATGCACTTAATATAAAATACATCACCACATGGGCAATCTTATCAGCGCTAAAAAAGCGAGGAACTTTGATGTGTTCTAAAGAATCAAAGCTTAAATAAGCAATTAAAAATCCCCAAAAAAGAGCAGGGAGCCACCGCAGTATACGCTTACCCGATTTCAGATGAGTAGTCTTCGGCACTTAACAACGCTTCTAAATCCGAAGTATCTTTTACTTTTACCTTGATCATCCACCCCTTGCCATAAGGGTCACTGTTTACCAACTCCGGCTCCGACTCTATGGCCTCATTGATTTCTATTACTTCTCCGGATATTGGCATAAAGAGATCAGAAACCGTTTTTACAGCTTCTACCGTCCCGAACACTTCACCTTTGTCAAGTGTTTCTCCTTCAGTCTCTATTTCAACATAAACAATATCACCCAACTCTCCTTGAGCAAAGTCCGTTATACCTATTATAGCTACATCTCCATCAACCTTTAACCATTCATGATCTGAAGTATACTTTAATTCTGAAGGAATATTCATGCGTTTAATTTTTTCCAAATTTAATATTTCAATATTTATTGTGAAAGTGTAAACCTTAAACTTATTCCGGCATTCGTATTCGCCGTTGGGAAGGTAGATGAAATTAGTGGTGTATTGGCTACTCTATCGTAGAAGAGTCTCAAATTCAATTTATTACTAAATTTATAATCTGCGGTAAACTTGATTGAAAAGATCCTTTGACCTGCAGTCAACTCATTTCTATTTTCTACAATTCTTCTAATAATTGTTCTATTATCCCTTATGGAAAGGTCAGCTCTTAAATCCAGGTCGGAAGAGCGCTCAATTTTTCCAACTTTGAAAGGCAATTTTAGGTTTGCTACCTTATACCCCAAACCAAGAATATACTCCTTTCCTTTGACCTCTGTAACTTGATTATTAGAGAAACTCATAGATACATTTCGGTCTTGCCTTAACTCTAATCTTGTTAAAAGGCTATTGTTCCATGTCATGTCAACATTAATAAGAGGGCTAAAACTTTCGCTAATACTTGCAGTAGAAAGTTGCCTTGATACAATAAAGTTTTCATTTACATCTCGAACATATGGATTGCCCGCTTCTTCCTGAAAATTCTGATTCCTTGTGTATGATCCAACGGTAAAGGTAGAGCGGTAACGATGATTAATAGTAAATGCCCTAAAGTACTTCTTAAAAAACGGAAGCTTTGACAGACCATCATAAGTCACATTCCAATTGGGCATGGGCATTAATTTGGTAAAATCACCAATATCTATTGAGTTAGGGTTTTCGTCAGAGTATGCAGCTAAAAAAGAATAGAGCAATACTTCCTGAGATGAAGCGCCATATCCATCAGCATATTCATCTATAAATCTAACACTGTCATTTCGTGCTCCTAATCGTTGAGAAATTATTGATCGGTTTGCTCTAAGTTGATCAAATGTTTCATTAGCAAATGTTTTATCATCATCGGAAATGAATGCCGTTTTATAACTTAAAAATGACATGCTATATGTTCCTGTTACAATAGGAGCCGCTCCAAAGTTATATGCTTCTATATATCTCGATCGATCTAGATTGATGGCAACTGAGTCATCAAAGAAAAAGTATTGATTGACATTTTCAGTTACACTTTTATTCGCCTCTAGCTGTATTCTTAACCCATCAATCGGCCTTAAGGTTGCGCGAATGCTATATTGTTTCGCAGAAGTACGTGAGAAATCTCCACTCACAAACGCTCCATCTGAAACTAACCACTCTTCATCATAAGCCCTCTCTAAGAAGCTTGTACCTGACTCTTGAAATCCTGCTATAAACCCAAATCCGGGTGCCGACCAATCAGGTCCCATACCCAATATGCTAGTTTGCTGTCCATAGTTTGGCAAAATTGTCCCTTCTGTTTCATTGTATGTAAAAGAAACTGTCTTGAGACTCATCACAGTATGTAAAGCATTATCAAACAAATAACGCTGTACTAGGGGTTTCTCATCTTCTATGGTATCGGGTTTCTCACTTTCAGGTAACTCTTTATTAAATGTTTCTAATGAGTCAGCAGGATAAATGCCTTTAGCTATGCCTTTTTCAATGTCTTTTACCGCTTTATCGTAAGCCTTTCTTTTTTTCTTATTTTCTTTAATCACCAGACTCTGTTTGATATCAGGATTTTTCAGCTGTCTGATATATTCAAACTTGTTGTAGAAGGTTTCCATTTGCAATGTACTCTGAAAACCTCTGGTTGTAGAGTTTCTAATTGTACTCCCCAGCTTAACTGAGTCGTCAGGGTTACCAACCAAATCCCAGCTATATGTAGCTGAATAACTTGCATTGGCTGAAATAAAATCCAAGCCGGGAATCTTATTTATTGGCAAGGAATAATTGAGATTAAAATTGTGATTGTAATTGGTGTTATCTCCAAATTTTTGGATGTTATCCCAGACTTCAGTTTTGAATTGTTCATACTGCTCCTTGTTTCTTCTATCAACCTGACCGGGTGGTTCGCCTATTAAAGCTCTGTTTGTTGCATTAAAGTTGAAAGTAAGCGACTTTGTAAAATTATGCCGAAGGGTATATATTCTTGACCAATTAAATGATTTCTGATAAAAAGCTGGAGATTCAAAGATAAAAGATGAGGTTGAAGAATTTGTAATTGTCCGTGCTTGTCGCTCCTGATAGTTTCGATCAAATAACGATTGTATACTTATTTGACTAGGAACAAAATTGAAATTGATGTCTTTAATGATTTTTAAGCCTTTTCTCTTCTTCAGGTATTCGCTGTTTTTAAATGGTTCAAATTCTTTCACCTTTCCTGAAAATGTATAATTAATCGCGCCCCGATAGGTTTTTTGTTTATCAAACTTTGTATTGATATCTCGTCTAAATATTTCGGTATAAGCATAGGTGAACGAGAAATTTTCAACATCATATAAATTACTTCTTTTCTTGTTCGGTCCGGGCAGCTTTCTAACATTTGTGAAGTTAAAACTTCGCCTTCTGGTATAATCGTCAGTAATCTTTCTAATTGAATCTTTATAGTCTTGAGTCAATTCAGGAGACCTCAGTAGATCATTCATCTTTACATCCGGATCTAAAGGGTTATACTCAGGACGAATTATGCTTTCAGATACTGAGTAGTAGAGCGGGATACTAAGGTTTGACCCCTCAGGCAAAAACTTAGCCAGATCAACATTAGCGGATAAATCATACTGTTGTCGCGTCTCCCTTTGTCTTTCATTCAATTTTTGTTCCAAGCTTCCCCATCCGGGAGTACTCATACTACCTGACAAGTTAACTGTTCCTAAGTCAGCTACTTTTGCATTAACGCGTGCCTGCGCAGCCCAGCCTCCATCATTATTAAAGTCAGACAGTCGCAATTCATTTGCCCAAACCTCAGCACATTTTGCCAAACCATCGTCATTTAAATTATTAATGTTTACACGCGGGTTTTTGACTCCAATCATTACTACTCTAACCTCGGCAAGATTCGGATTCCCTTTAATTCTTATAATGTTATTCCCATCCTGAATCTCAAAAGTATTTGTAACACTCACCCCTCCTGATCCTAGGGATTGGCGATTTCTATTCTGCTTGGCATTGATTAACTTATCAAACTGTAAGTCAATCTCATTCACATCAGGCCAAATCAGCTCAGGGCTATTCTGTCCAGGTTGGGTTACTTTTAGAGGCACCTCATATTCATAATAGTTATTCTGAAAATCAGTTCCTAAGCGCAATACAATAGACACATCACCATCATTGAGCGGTAAGTCGGGATCTCCGGCCTCTGCATGAGCAAACATTTTCAAACGGTTGTATTGCCTAACATCAAGATCTAGATATCTAAAGGCAAATTTTGAATATCCATCTTGTAAATCACAAACATCTAACACCAACGATTGCTCGTTCAACTGTCTCAGATTGGTCGTTCCAAAGTCTATTTCACGCGTAATGTCCGGTGGTATTGCATAATTAATCGGAATTCGATTTGAATTTTCCTCAACGTTTACCGCTCCAATTGTAAAGGATGTAGACCCCGGTTCACTACCATGCGTATCCCCGGGAGGAACCTCTTCCCTATTATAGGTTCTCCATTCTCCACGCACCAAACCAAGGCGAGCAAATCGTACCACTACATTTTCATCAAAGTCTTTTAAAAACATCCTCATGAATCGAATGGATTTGAAGTCTCGAATATCTCCTATTACTTTTTCGGGTTGGCGGATGGGAATTTTAAATTGGTACCAATTGACCTGCTTTGTTTGTCCATTTACATTTTTTGTAGCACTAACCACATCTGTTATATAATTAGAACCTACATTTTCAGGTCTTAAAAGTTGGGGTGTTAAAGCCACCTTATATTGGTAGTAGCTTTCAGTTCTATCCAAGTTAAAGTTGCGGTTAATGTCCTCTAGGTCAGGCAATGTTGTTGCGGCAGTAGGATAAGATTCAGGCGATTGTTCTGCTGATGGAGAGTTCCCTTCATGACCATTAAACCGTTTATATCGTTCTAAGATGGAAAGCTGAAGCGCATCATAATCACCTCCTCGGTAATAATGGTAATTGTCTTTTGATGGGTCATTAAAAAACTCTGTAAATGCAGCCGGATCAAGTATATTTCTCAATGTATCCAGATATCCTGCAAAGTAAGACTGCTCTGCTCCATTTGTTAATCCGTCTAGTCCTATATCCTGATTAGGACGTGTAGACGGAACATTATCAAATGCATTAACTACAGATTGTATTGTAGGAATCCTTCCCCAAACAACAAAATCCGTATTGTTACTTGAACCATCAATTGGATACCCATTCTCAAAAGCCTTACGACCGTCCTTTAAAATGTCTTCAGAAATCGATCCGATATTAAAGTACAAGTCCCCACCTGAATGGTTAGGATTGCCATCCTGGTCATTAAATGGATCCATGATCCAAAATTGAATAAACTCAACATTTGAAGCCTCAAAATCACTGGACTGAATTTCTCGCATAATGCCACCCCATCTTGTTCTCGGAGCTGCTAAACTTCCATCTCTATTCAATCCTGCAGAAAACTGCGAAGCTTTAGTTTCATAATTATATGGGCCTCTTTCTCTAGGATAAAATGCTAAATCAAGCGTAGGCAAATTATTGATCAGGCCGGGATCAGGATCTTTATTTGGAAAGACTTCAGTTTCTAGAACCTCTCTAGAATAGTTATTGGCTTGACTTGCAGAATTTCTAATGTGACCAGGTGTTCGGTTATCATTTCGAAAAAACAAAGGATCAATTGTATACCAAGCCAGCTTTGCCCTGTTAAAGCCATAGGCTAAATCTGAATTTAAATTGCCTTCCGGAAACAAATCATCCTGCCCTTGCGGTGTACTGGCCAAAAACCAGCTATTTGCGGTACGAATGTCAATGACCGTTTGGCTGCCTTCAAAGTCGTCAATATAGGCAATACCATCTTTGGTTATTGCCTTCGAGTTTCCCGGAAAAAGTCGAGCCGCCTCAGCCGTAATGGTTAAAGTTGATTTTTCTTTTGTCGAGTAAAATGGCAACATGTCCACAGTCTTGGTAATAAAAGGGGCATCTGTTCTAAAAGAACCATCTATACCAACTACCGTATTTGAAATGGGCTCATCACCAATATTGATCTTTTGCGTAAGTGGACGTTCAGTTAAGTTTAGAATCGTTCCCCCGATGTTTATATCTTCCGATACTCTATAATCAAAACGTGAACCTATGAGTGTTTTGGTCTGAATGTTAAATAATGAGTTACTACCCAAAGATACTTTTATAGGCTGCCCCGAGGCAAGAATGCCTTCATTCAGGATTCGCACTCGGCCAAGATTATAATCTACCGTATAATCGACATTTTCGGTCAACGTTGCCCCTCCGGCAGTAACTGTTACCGAACCTTGCGGAATATTAAAGGCATTCAGTGAAATTTCTGACCCTGAGCTGGATTGATAACGTCCCCTAAAGGTATATCGATTATGATCAACATCCTGTTGAGCAAGTATTCTTGTTGTTGTATACAGCGAATCATAGGCATATTTTGCTCCCAGATTCGGGTCATTGAACTGTCGTTTTAGGTAATCACCAAAGGGTTCCAATACCGGGAAATACACACGTCCATTCTGAGGGTTAATGGTCACGTTTTGAATAAAATCAAACAAACCATCAGGTTGCGGGTCATTGACAACGGAAATCCTATCCAGTCCTAATGTATTAATTAATGGTTTTGCCTCGGGTTTGCCTTCAGGAAAATAAGGGATTTCAACCCCGGTTTCTTGATTCAAATACCAAATCTCAAAGTTGAAATTTTCAGAACTGATATTAAATGCATCTAGTGAATACACGTTTTTCATCATCAGATCCCAACTTGGTAAGCTGGGGTTGATAATCGTTCCCTTAAGAAGTTTCAGGTATAAGGCCTGCTGACCATCAACTCCATCAGTTGACAATTCTCCAACTTGATAAACCTGTCCGTTATAGGTATACCTAAAGGCTACTGCTAAAACATCTTGAGGGTTTAAAGTTCTGTTTAAAGAGATGTATCCCAATTCAGGGTTTAGTGTATATTCATTGGGTTGTAGTAACACTGCGTTTTCCAAGCGCTCATAGTCAGAGCCACTTACTAAACCCTCATTTTGAAGGACAGCATCAGCATTATTAAAACTTCTTATATCGGTAGCATTAGCAAATCCACCTGTCAAATTACTGTATAAGTCATTGGATGAATTATCAGAAAAATTCTGGCTATTTGTCCTACTGACTACTGAAGAGTTATAGATTCTTCTATCTGAACCAAGATCAGTAAAGGCGAGAATATTCCTCGTGTTGTTAAAGCTAGCCTGCGTATTAGTAATATAGACCTCTATAGCCGTAATGTTAATTCGAGAGGTAATTCGTGGCGGATTAGAGAGATTAGATTCATAGCTCTCTCGCATCAGATGCGATAAAAAATAGTGCTTATTTTCTTCATACTCAGCTGCAGATTTCTCAAACTCCTGAACCTGCGCACCTCCGCTAATGTTAATCTCTTTCTTTTCTCCTCGCTCCTGAGAGAAAAGAGTGGTCACTCTCAGGCGACCAAATTGCAACTCTGTCTTTATTCCAAATAATGTCTGGCTGCCGGTTATCAATGAGCTCTGTAATGGCAAAGCGACATTACCCGCTTCTATTTTTTGTATAATCTCATCTTCATAACCCGTATATTCTAACTTCATCTGATTTTCAAAATCAAATGTAGCTTCCGTATTGTAGCTTGTTTGTAATCTTAGTTTCTCACCAATATTCCCAATGAGGTTAAGTTGAATTTTTTGATTAAAATCAAAAGTACTGGTTCGCCTTTGTCTTTCGGGCAATATGGGATTATCTCTCTTTGCTATGTTTATTCCGAAAGATAACTCAGCAGAACCCTGAGGACGAATATCAATGATATTGCCACCAAATATTCGATCAAAAAGCTCGCCTTTCACATTCAACTGAGGTCTAAAGCCCTGTGATTCATTTAAAGACTCATTGGCTGATTTTTGCCTCCAAAAATCTCTTTTGCTTTTCTCCATATCATACTCTAAATATTCCTCTAGAGACATTTGATTCGGAGCTCTGAAATCATCCTCCCCTAATTTTTGATAGTAATTGTATTCTCCGGTTATTGGATCATAGATAAACTCTTTCTTAACATTATTCGGATCAGATAGATAAAGAGGACTTTCATTGTTATCATAACCATTGTAGCTTTCATCATCAAATGGATAAATCAATTCAATATCACCGGAATCCGTTTCTGTCGAATCTAAAAATAGCATGTTTAACCACCCTTCTTCACTTGAGATACTAGGTGGTGAAAAAGCAAGTAAGGAACCAAAAAAGGTTCCTACTAGGCTTACGGGCAATATAAACCGACTTATATTTCGCTTTAAAAAAATCAAACTGGTAGTACTTATCGTGCCTTCAAAGCTTGCTTTATAAGGTCTTCTACTTCAATATCAGGATTCGACTTTAAAATATTAGTTATTGTTTTGTCTGCTAAATTTCTATTAAACCCAAGAAGAACCAATGCAGATAACGCTTCTTCTTTCATGGTATTGTCTATTCCACCTGAAATATTTGCTTCAATATTTTCCTTTGCTATTTTGTCCTTAAGGTCTATAATTATTCTTTGCGCAGATTTAGGCCCTATTCCTTTAACTGCTTTAAACCAGGCCACATTCCCACTTAGTAAGGCTTCTTGAACCTCACTCTCATTGCCTGCAGACAATACCATTAAAGCTGTCGACGCTCCAACTCCAGAAACTGAAATCAGCAATTGAAATAACCTTTTTTCTGCCAGAGAATGAAATCCGTATAATAAATGCGCATCTTCTCTTACAATTAGCTGGGTGTGCAACTTTAGAGCTTCTTCTGCACCAATTGCTGAATAGGTATTAAGAGAAATCTGAATATGATATCCAACTCCGTTTGCCTCTATGACCACATAAGTTGGTGTTTTTTCGATTAATCTTCCTTTGATAAATGCAATCATCTAACTTCTTTTCTTGTTTGAGCATCTACAGCTGCAATTGTAACCATATTTACAATTTCCCTAACATTACTGCCTAGCTGTAATATGTGCAATGGTTTATTTAAGCCCAGCAAAATTGGACCTATGGCTTCCTGTTCGGCTAACTCCTGAACCAGTTTATAGGCGATATTTCCCGAAGAAAGGTTGGGAAATATTAAAACATTTACTTTTTTATTGACCAATTTTGAAAAGGGAAATTTTTCTTTCATAAGATCCTTGCTCATTGCAAAATTGGCTTGAAGCTCACCATCCACGACCAATTCAGGATGCTTTTCATGCAAAATCTTAACTGCTTCGGCAACCTTTCTAGACTCTTCAAAATCGGTTGAACCAAAATTGGCAAAAGAGAGCATAGCAATTCTAGGTTTCATTTTCAAACGCTCAACCGATTTTGCCGTCAAAAATGCAATATCTGCGAGGTCTTGAGCAGAAGGATTAACATTAACTGTAGTATCGGCAAAAAACAAAGGTCCGTTTTTAGTCATCAGGATATACATCCCGGCTATTTTATTAACGCCCTTCTGAGTTCCAATAACTTGCAAGCCGGGTCTAATGGCCTCTGGGTAATTGCGGGTTATCCCACTAATGAGTGCATCGGCATCCCCCATTTCAACCATCATTGAGCCGAAATAATTACGATCCCTCATTTTTCGTACGGCCTCAAATTCAGTAAAGCCCCTTCTCTGTCTTTTATTGAAAAGCACCTTACCATATTTAACTCTTGTTTCTTTTAACTCTTCTTCTTTGGGATCAATAATCTCTATCCCTTCCAATTCTAAGCTATTTTCTTCAATCAATGCATTAATGCGGCTTTGATTACCAAGTAATATTGGAATTGCAATGTTTTCATCTTTTACAATTTGAGCTGCCTTCAGAACTCGATAGTTATCCGCCTCTGCAAATACGACACGCTGAGGTTTACGCTGAGCTCTTGTAGTCATGTTCTTAATCAACTTATTATCAAGACCAAGCCTTCTGCTTAATTCAATTCGATAAGCCGGCCAATCGGTAATAGGCTCTTGTGCAACCCCGGACTCCATAGCAGCTTTAGCTACAGCAGGTGCAATGGCTAACAATAGTCTTGGATCTAAAGGCTTTGGGATTATGAAGTCCCTGCCAAAACTTAAATTTCGGCTATCGTATGCTTCATTTACTTCTTCAGGAACAGGTTCTTTTGCAATATCTGCGATTGCCTTGACTGCGGCTAATTTCATCGCTTCATTAATTGCGGTGGCTCTTACATCCAGAGCTCCTCTAAAAATAAATGGAAAACCAAGAACATTATTCACCTGATTGGGATGATCAGAACGACCCGTTGCAACAATGATGTCTTTTCTCGAGCTTATCGCATCTTTATATGCAATTTCAGGATCTGGGTTAGCCAAAGCAAAAACAATAGGATTTTCGGCCATAGTTTTAATCATCGCTTTGGATAATATATTCCCCTTTGATAAGCCTAAAAAAACATCTGCATCAACCAATGCATCACCTAATTTATAAAAGTCTTGATCTGTCGCAAACTCTTTTTTGTATCGATTAAGGTCCTTTCGATCTTTTCTAATTACGCCCTTACTGTCGAGCATTACGATGTTTTCTTTTTTGGCTCCCAAGGCCTCATATAATCGAATACAAGCCATTGCAGAGGCACCTGCACCATTAACGACAATACGAACTTTTTCTATTTTCTTTTTCGCTATTTCTAATGCATTAATCAAAGCGGCTGACGAAATAATTGCAGTACCATGTTGGTCATCATGCATAATAGGAATATCCAACTCTTCTTTTAAGCGATTTTCTATTTCAAAACACTCAGGGGCTTTAATATCTTCCAGGTTAATGCCACCAAATGTTGGGGATATGGCTTTCACTGTTGATATAAAATGGTCAATACTCGTGCAGTCTAACTCAATATCAAAAACATCAATATCTGCAAAGATTTTAAACAAAAGTCCCTTACCTTCCATAACAGGTTTAGAAGCTTCCGGACCAATATCTCCTAAACCCAATACAGCAGTTCCATTTGAAATAACGGCAACCAAGTTTCCCTTTGCTGTATAACGATAGACCTCATCTTTATTGGCAGCAATCTTCTTACATGGTTCAGCAACTCCGGGAGAATATGCCAATGACAAATCTCTCTGAGAACTATAAGGCTTTGTTGGCCTTACCTCAATTTTTCCAGGTTTCCCTTCAGAATGATACTCGAGCGCTTCAATTTGCTTTCGCTTGTCAGGCATATTTTATAAATTAGGGTCGATAAAAGTAAGCATTCGGATAAGCATTATTACCTAAAATATAGACGAATTACATGGAAAAACTAATCCTTTTCAGTGGTGCAGGAATGAGTGCAGAAAGTGGACTTAAAACATTTAGGGACAATGGTGGGCTTTGGGAAAATTATAAGGTTAGTGAAGTCGCCACTCCTGAAGCTTGGCAACGCAATCCACAATTGGTATTAGACTTTTATAACCAAAGGAGACAACAACTTCTTAAAGCTAAACCGAATGAAGCACATATACTAATCAATGAGCTGGAGAAATACTATGACGTAACCGTAATTACGCAAAACATTGATAATTTACATGAACAGGCCGGAAGTTCTAAAGTGATTCATTTGCATGGAGAGCTCATGAAAGCAAAATGCTCTTATTGTAATCACTTTGTCAAACAACTTGATCAAGTATTTCTCAATATTGGAGATTACTGCGAAAAAGGCCATCAGTTAAGGCCTGACGTTGTATGGTTTGGAGAAGCTGTCCCTCTTATTCCGCTAGCTTCACAAATCATGTCAAAAGCAGATTATTTGGTGGTAATAGGCACTTCTTTGAATGTTTATCCTGCTGCAGCTCTTGTTCATGATGTTTCAGATAAATGCCAAAAATTTCTAATTGACCCTAATGCAAACGAACTTAATCCCGGTAATGATTGGAAAATATTAAACTGCACAGCGGAACAAGGAATGCACATTTTATATGAACGCATAAAAAAAGGCGACCTCCGTCGCCTTTAATCTAAAGTTATGTTGAGATTAATTGTTAACGATCAACTTCTTGCTTCCTATTACTTTACCATTAGATAAGATATTGACAAAATAAACACCTGAATCGAAATCACTTGTTTCAATATCTATCTTGTTTTCACCAACATTCAAGTTATGCCCAAATACTCTTTTTCCTAAGAGATCATACACCTGAATTTGGTTGTCTGCATCTGCAAACTGCTCACCAAATGAAGCCGAAACAACATTTTCAGCAGGATTGGGATACAACTCAAAACCATTCTGAAACTTTGATTCATCTATACCTGTTAAATAGCTAGTCCCTATCTTAAACTCAAAGGGAATACTGGAAGGTGCCATACTGCCACCATCAATTTTTAAGTTAAAACGATATAATGACTCTCCGACTTTATCATTAGCAAAATAATATACTTTTAAACTGGAGGTTGTAGTAGATTGATTGGGCATTAAAAATAAAGTATCATTAAAGCTTCGGCTTGTCATCTGACCAGAAGCAGTTTTAGAATAATTAACATTATTCCATACAATTGAATCTGCAACATTGCTAAGAACATTTATTTCATCTCTACTCAATGTTAATTTCATCAATTGACCAGTATTGTTTTTAAGATTTACAAAGTCTTTAAACTCAAAGTAATCAACTCTGTTAGTTGTGTCAATTGCTCTCCAAACTGGATATATCTGATTTTTGAGAGATGAGCCATTATTATCTGTTAATGATAACTCTTCTGCATATACATTGTACTTTACATAGAGAGAGGCTTTCTCCTGTTGATCTAAATCATTTATGAAAGTATATTTATAAAGTGCTTCTCCCAATTTGTTATGATGAGCTAAATAAATAGCGAATCCAATTCCTCCTGCAGATGAATCAGGTGCTGTTATGACGGCATCATTTGCTTTCCAAATTTGTCGAGAACCAGCAGAAACCTCTCCAAAACATTGTGTACCCCAACAATAATAATCTCCTGTTCCTGATATCGCCATTATCTCCTCTCTAATGACATCAACTACCATAGTATCAGTAGAAAAATTAATTGGAGTCACAAGTTCTTTATGCTCAAAATCCAAATTGAAAGTAGAGGTATCTAATAAGTGGTCAAACACAAGGGTGTCACCCTCAATATTATTTCCATGTTTATCAAACAAACCGATTTGTGCTTTCACAAATCCTAATGTTAAAATAAAAGATAAAAAAAGTATAGATTTTTTCATAAGCTTATCATTTTAATTTAAAGCATTAACAAAGATACGAGAAAGATATTATCTTTCACAATTGAGATTGGTACTGATTTTGTAACTTAGCCATCCTAAATTTTTTATGATGAAAAACTATCTTAAATCAGCACTTACTCTTACCATAGTTTGTTTTGTATTTCAAGCCTCTGCACAAGAAAAGAATGCTATTCCTGCTGCAATGGTTCAAAAACTAGATGGCACTGCGTTTAATACAAGTGAGCTTAAGAACGATGGTAAGCCCATGATTATTAACTTCTGGGCAACTTGGTGTAGCCCTTGTAAAAGGGAATTAAACAACATTGCCGACATGTATGAAGAATGGGTGGAAGAAACTGGAGTTAAACTAGTTGCCGTGTCAATAGACGATACAAGAAATATGGCTAAAGTGGCACCTTATGTAAATGGAAAAGGCTGGGAATATGAAGTTTTAATTGATCCCAATGGAGATTTTAAACGTGCTTTGGGTGTAAATAATGTACCTCATACTTTTCTTGTCGATGGCAACGGAAAAATTGTATGGCAACACAATTCATATAATGAAGGAGATGAATATGAGCTATATGAATTAGTTCAAAAACTCTCTGAGGGCAAATCGATTAACTAATCTTTCTCCAATGAAATTTATTCTCCAAAAAGCGATATTTGGATTATTGCTTTCTATACCTATTCTACATTTTGGACAAGGAAATATAGAACAAACTTTAAATAAAGGTCAGATAAGAGGTAATTTTCAGTTTGATGGCCAATACTATCAAGAGGATACGGTTATTGGTGCTCAACAACCAAATGAAGAAATATTGTCTAATGGCTTCCTCAACCTTGTTTATTCTAATGGGAATTTTTCTACCGGATTTAGATATGAAAGTTATCAGAATGCACTTCTTGGGTTTCCTGAAGGATATCAGGGTAATGGCATAACTTATCGTTTTGCAACTTTTACTAAAGATGAATTGTCTGTTACAGCAGGAAATTTCTATGAACAGTTTGGAAATGGTCTAGCATTTAGAGCTTATGAAGAAAGAGGCTTAGGCTATGACAACGTAATGGATGGTGTGCGAATCAAATATGAACCTCTAGAAGGAATTAACCTGACAGCCATGACCGGAAAGCAAAGAATTTTCTTTGAATACGGGGATGGTATTGTTAGAGGCTTTGATGCGGACATTAACCTTAATCAATTGATCCCTTCTTTTAAAGAAAACAAGACAAAGATCATTGTTGGTGGTAGTGCTGTAAGTAAATATCAAGCTGACCAAGATTCTCGATATGTTTTGCCTGAAAATGTGGCTACCGTAGCTAGTAGAATTAATGTGAACAGAGGTAAAATTAACATTAATGCAGAATATGCCTACAAAAATAATGACCCGTCCGCTGATAATGGATTTATATATAGACAAGGAGAGGCCATGTTTCTTCAAACGTCCTACTCCCAAAAAGGATTTGGATTAGTCCTAGCGGCAAAACGAAACGATAATTTCAGCTTCAGATCAAATCGAAATGAAGCTCAACAAAATTTATTGATTAACTACTTACCGGCATTAACAAAGCAACATACATATAACTTATTGGCTACTCTTTATCCTTATGCCACACAATTGAATGGTGAAATTGCTTTTCAAGCTGATCTAATCTATAAGTTTAAAAAGGGTACATTTTTAGGAGGTAAAAGTGGAATGGATATTCAATTGAATTATTCGACCGCTAATAATATTGACACTACACATTTGAATGATGAACTGACATTAAGACAGGGGTATAAAAGTGATTTTCTAAAAATTGGTGAGGTCTATTTTAAAGACTTCAATGTCCAGGTCGATAAAAAGTTCTCGAAAAAGGTAAAGGGGCGATTCACTTATGCCAATCTCGTTTATAATCAAGATGTTATAGAAGGAAAGCCGGGAAAACCCAAAGTATATGCCAATATTGGTATAGCTGACGTTACCTATAAGTTTAGCTTAAGAAAATCATTGCGTACTGAAGCTCAAGTTTTACTCACCGAGCAAGATCAGGGTGAATGGGCCACTTTATTATTAGAATATTCATACTCTCCTCATTGGTTTGTTGCATTTTTAGATCAGTATAATTACGGCAATAAAGACTCTGATCTGCAAGTCCATTATTACAATGTTTCAGGAGGTTATGTCAATAAAGGCAATCGAATTTCAATAAGTTATGGTAGGCAAAGGGCAGGCATCTTCTGTGTCGGTGGAGTATGTCGAGTAGTTCCTGCTTCAAATGGTGTTTATCTTTCTGTAACAAGTAGTTTTTAATTCTATGAAAGTGATTAAGTTTTTTTCTATTTTTTTGTTTCTTCTTGGAGTATTTATCTTATCATGTGACAATATAGATGATCCTTTCCCAGAAGACCTAGGCCAATCTGTTAACTTATCAGGTAACGATTCATTATTAAAAGACTCTTTGTTTAATACAGTTGTAGATACTAATGTTCAATACATAAGTGACCCAACCTTCAATATTAATAGTGCTTTAGATTTATTCAATTTTTTAAACAACAATAACTGGGATACTGCAGTTGCACCTGATAATTCAAATCAGCGTTTTGTAGTTTTAGAAGAATTTACAGGGCATAAATGTACATTCTGTCCGAATGGAACGAGAGAAATTGTGAGGCTTGATGCAAAGTATAAAGATACTCTCATTCCGATAGGTATTCATGCAGGCAACTTTGCTGTTCCAAATCCGACCGGCACCAAATACACAACAAATTTTAGGGTGGCTAATGGAGATGGAGAAACATATTTACAGACCTTTAATGTTTCTGGTTATCCAAGTGGAATTGTTTCTAGAATAAATCAAAATGCAAGTGGATTAAATACTTGGGAGCCAGACATTGTTTCCAATAAAAACAAACCAGTGCTCGCTACATTAAGTATGACCAACTATTCTTCTTCAAATCAAAGGGCAATACGATCTAATATCAAAATTACATGGCAACAAACTTTACCAGAAAGTTACAATCTTCAATTGTTTCTAGTAGAGGATCACATTATAGATTGGCAAGTAGATAATGGTGTAGAGAAACCAGATTATGATCATAGGCATGTATTAAGAAAAGTGGTTAATGATACCTTTGGCAAGTCACTTGGTGCTGCCATTAAAGATAATACGATTGCTATACAGTACATATTTGATTATGATCAAAACTGGAAACTTGATGACTTAGAGGTTATCGCTTTTATATTTGACAGTGATCAAAGCTCTTACGACATTATTCAAGCAAATGCTGAGTATGTTAAGTAGTTTGAACTAAATTTGTTTCAAACTGTCTTTACATCGTGAAATATTTACTTTTCTTAAGTATATCTCTTTCTGTTTTAATATTATCTGCACAAAACTTCAATGCCGGAATATTAGCAGGCATAAATGCCTCACAAGTAAGTGGTGACACATACGGTGGATTCAACAAGGCCGGCCTATTGATTGGAGTATACTCTGACATTGACGTTAAGAACAACCTCAATCTACAATTTGAGATCAATTATTCACAAAAAGGAAGCCGAAAAAATCCAAAGTCTGATGAAACGGATACCGATTTTTTTCTGTTAAGGATGAATTACATTGAGGTACCTGTCATGTTACGATGGAAGAAAAAAAATTTCACTTATGAAGCGGGATTGTATCTTGGTCAATTGGTTGGCGATCATTTAGAAGATGAGAATGGTGTCTTCGAACTAGATCCTAATCTCAATCAGTTTTCACAAACGGATTTTGGTGGATTAATAGGCCTTAATTACAATTTTACTGAGCATTTAATCATGAACTGGAGGCTAAACAATTCCATCACTACAATTCGAGAATACGACAGTGGTGGTTCTTTTATTTTTGATAACGGCATGTTTCACCATTACTTTAGTTTCTCGTTTCGATATGAATTTATAGGTGCAAATGGATAGAAAAATTATCATTGCAATTACTGGGGCATCAGGAGCCATCTATGCCAAACAACTGCTTGACTTTTTGAAAGAAACAAAATCTACTTTCAAAGAAATCGGTGTTGTGATGTCTGATAATGCCAAACAAGTCTGGAAGTTCGAGCTTGGTGATGAATCTTATTCTAATTATGCTTTCAAATTCTACGATAAAAGCAACTTTATGGCTCCATTTGCCAGTGGGTCGGCAAAATATACCGATATGGTGGTTGCTCCATGCTCGATGGGAACTTTAAGTCGGATTGCTAGCGGAACATCCAATGATTTGATTACCAGATCAGCAGATGTCATTTTAAAGGAACGAAGAAAGCTCATCTTAGTGGCTCGCGAAACCCCCTTGAACCTTATTCACTTGAAAAACATGGTTCAAGTAACGGAAGCCGGTGGAATAATCTGTCCGGCTATACCTTCGTACTATTCTAAACCCGACAGTATAGAAGATTTAGCCAAAACCGTCACTTCAAGAATTATTGATCTACTTGACATTGAACAGACTACCTACAGATGGGGTAGTGATTAACATTTCTCCAACACTTAAAGGTGTAAAAGATATCTGCTGACATTCAAAACAGGTACTATTTTTTTGCTTAAATTCATACTTGAATTTCAAAAGGGGAATATGTTTGAGTTGAGCAAAAAAGTACTTACTCGCGTAAGTTTCGATCGATCTCTTTTTAAGAAAGAACTTATCAAATCACGTAAGTGGTTAAAACCAAAAGAGTCTTTAATGCTAAAAGCATGGTGCTTGGCTACATTTGGTCATATGCATAGGGAGATTATTTTGGAAGTATTCGAGTCTATCTCTTAATAAAAGAGATATTTCTTTTTAGACCTGTGTACTTGGTTCGTTTAAGTGCAGACTTTTTAAACAAGGCGTTGAAAGTAGATTGAGATAAATCTTCCCAGTCTTCTTTGGTCATTTCCAAAAGATCTTTTACCGGATCAAATCTTCTTTCATTATGAGGACTTGAAAATCTGTTCCACGGACATACATCCTGACAGATGTCACAACCAAACACCCAATCTTCCATCCGGTCTTTGAACTCATTGGGTAATACTTCATCTCTCAATTCTATCGTTAAATAAGAAATACATTTCCTAGCATCCAATTGTTTATCCGGAAGAATCGCTTCGGTTGGGCAATCGTCTATGCATTTTGTGCAAGTTCCACAATAATCCTTTATCGGTCCGTCATAGTCCAGTTCAAGATCGATAATTAGCTCAGCAATAAAAAATTCAGATCCCTTTTCTTTTGTAATTAGCATCCCATTCTTTCCTATCCATCCCAAACCCGACTCTCTGGCCCAGGCTCGATCTAAAACAGGCGCAGAATCAACAAAAGATCGACCATTCACTTCTCCAATCTCAGTGGTAATAAATGCCATCAACTGTTTTAGTTTATCCTTAATTACTACGTGGTAGTCTTCTCCATACGCATATTTGGATACCTTATATGCTTGTTGTTTTGGATTAGACTTGGGGTGGTAATTATACAATAATGAGATAATGCTTTTTGCTCCCTCAACCAACTTTCTTGGATCTACCCGCTTATCAAAGTGATTCTCCATATAAGACATCTTACCGTGATAACCTGAATTGAGCCATTTTTCTAAACGCTCTGCATCTTTATCAAGATAGCTTGCCTTCGATATTCCAACAAAAGAAAAGCCCATTTCAAGGGCTTTATTTTTAATCAAATGGGTACGCTCTTCTTTAGTCATGACTAAACAATGTCCCTTCGTCTTTTTGGTTTAATCGCCCCAAATGTTTATAGGCCCTCTCCGTAGCTTGCCTTCCTCTGGGAGTACGAGAAATAAAGCCCTCCTTTATCAAAAATGGTTCATACACCTCCTCTATGGTTCCTGCCTGCTCTCCTACAGCAGTTGCTATCGTCGTTATTCCAACAGGTCCTCCGTTAAATTTGTCTATAATCGTTAGAAGCACTCTATTGTCCATTTCATCTAAGCCAAACTTATCGACATTAAGTGCATTCAAGCCTATTAATGTAATATCCTGATTAATCTTGCCATCCCCTTTAACCTGAGCAAAGTCTCTGACGCGTCTTAGAAGAGCATTTACTATTCTAGGTGTACCTCTGCTTCTTCCCGCAATCTCATCAGCAGCTTCATTATCAATCTCTATGCTTAAAATCCCGGCAGAACGATGAACTATCTGTGACAACAAAGATTTATCATAGTATTCTAATCTTGAATTGATTCCAAATCGAGCACGTAGAGGAGCTGTAAGCAAGCCTGCTCTGGTTGTTGCTCCTATAAGTGTAAAAGGGTTGAGTGTAATTTGGACGCTTCTGGCATTCGGACCAGAGTCAATCATGATGTCTATTTTATAATCCTCCATTGCTGAGTAGAGGTATTCCTCAACCACCGGACTTAAACGATGAATCTCATCTATAAATAAAACATCTCCCTCTTCAAGATTTGTTAATAAACCCGCTAGATCAGCGGGCTTTTCCAAGACAGGGCCGGATGTGACTCTAAATCCAACATTTAATTCATTAGCAATAATATTGGCCAATGTCGTTTTTCCTAATCCCGGTGGCCCATGAAGCAAGACATGATCTAAAGACTCACCCCTTTGATTTGCGGCAGTCACAAAAACCTTCAAGTTTTCGACAACCTTCTTTTGTCCGGTAAAGTCATCAAATGACAAAGGCCGTAATACCTTTTCCAAATCCTTCTCTTCGCGATTCAACTCTTCATTATAAGGGTCGAGATTTTCATTCATAAGTCAAATCTAAGCAATCATCGTTGAATTAAATCATGGTAGAAATCCTGAAAATAAATTTTAAACTTAAACAGGAATACAGGTGAGGTGAATCGTTCTTCAATAGTATTATTCGGAACAATCATCAAGCGGTATCCTATCCCCATACCTGCACCAAAATAATCTAAAAAGCGGTATTGAAAAGTAATTGCCGGCTCATAACTCATTACTGTCTTTTTTAAGATCACTTCTGACGCACCGGGAGTATCCGTTTTGTAAAATGAACTACCTATACCAAATTGAACAGGAATTGATAATTGCCACCTCTTATCTTCATAAAACACATATTCAAGATATGGAGACCAGTAACGATAAAACAGTTCTGCTCTTACTCCACTATTTTTATAGTTAACGATACGATCATCAAGAGAAGGAAAAAGAAAGTTATAGCCTATGCCAAAGGAGATTTTTTCATCATATACCACACCCATCTTTAATCCAAATACACGAACTCTAGATGAACTAATAAATGAATTTCTTGAATCGAGTTTAATTTCCAAGCGTGGCTTTTCTTTCAGAGCCGATTTAATCTCTCTTTCAAAATTTTGTGCATTCAACTCAAAACACAAAAGCGCAAAGAATAAAAAATTGAAAATTAAACGCATAAAAAATGTCCCTAACCAAAGTTAAGGACATTCAAGTGTTAATTGTTAGAAATTAATGTCCTCCTTCGTCAACTTCACCTTCTGCCAAAGGCACAGTTTGAGGAATAAAATCTTTGCCGCCGATATAATCTCCATTCTCGTCTACCTTACTATAGTCGTATGCCCATCTATGCACTTCAGGAATTTCACCAGGCCAATTACCGTGTAAATGCTCAACAGGTGCTGTCCATTCCAAAGTGTTTGAATTCCAGGGATTTTGAGGTGCTTTTGGCCCTTTGAAAATACTGTATATTACATTATATAAGAATAAAGCCTGTGCAGCTGCAGCAATTATAGCACAAATTGTAACTACTTCATTAATGTCTACCATGTTGTCAAACATTGGAAACTCCGAATTAGTGTAGTAACGTCTTGGCACACCAGCCAAGCCAAGGAAATGCATTGGAAAGAAGACTCCATATGCTGAAATAATGGTTAACCAAAAATGGGCATACCCTAAGTTCTTATTCATCATTCTTCCAAACATCCTTGGGAACCAATGGTAGATTCCACAAATCATTCCAAAAGTCCCTGATAGTCCCATAACAATATGGAAGTGACCCACTACAAAATAGGTATCATGAACATTAATATCCAGAGCAGAGTCTCCTAAAATCAGTCCCGTTAAACCACCCGTAATAAATGTTGAAACCAAACCTATTGCAAACAACATAGCTGGTGTAAATCGAATATTTCCTTTCCAAAGTGTTGTTAGGTAGTTGAATACTTTAACCGCTGAAGGAATTGCAACCAATAAAGTTGTGAATGTAAATACCGCACCTAAAAATGGGTTCATCCCTGTCACAAACATGTGATGACCCCATACTAAGAAAGAGATGAATGCGATGGCCAAAATTGAACCAATCATCGCTCTATATCCAAAGATCGGTTTTCTAGAGTTGGTCGCTACAACCTCAGAAGTAATCCCTAATGCAGGAAGTAAGATAATGTATACTTCCGGGTGCCCCAAGAACCAGAATAAATGTTCAAACAATATTGGACTACCTCCGTCTACTTCTAATGCCTTTCCTGCAATATAAATATCAGACAAGTAAAAACTAGTCCCAAAACTTCTATCAAATAATAATAGAAGTACTGCAGCGAATAAAACGGGGAAAGACAATACACCAAGGACAGCTGTGATCAAGAAAGCCCAAATGGTTAATGGCATTCTTGTCATGGTCATTCCTTTTGTTCTCAGATTAAATACTGTCACGATATAATTCAAACTTCCCAATAAAGAAGAGACGATAAATAGAGCCATTGAAACAATCCACAAGGTCATCCCTAAACCGGAACCTGGTATTGCTTGAGGCAAAGCACTCAAAGGTGGATATATCGTCCAACCTCCGGATGCAGGACCACCTTCCACAAATATAGAGGCGATCATTATGCATGAAGACAAGAAGAAAAACCAATAAGATAATAGGTTCATAAAGCCTGAAGCCATATCCCGTGCTCCTAATTGCAATGGAATTAAGAGGTTACTAAACGTTCCACTCAAACCCGCTGTTAGCAAAAAGAAAACCATGATGGTACCATGCAATGTAACCAAAGCCAAGTATTTATCTGGAGATAAAATACCATCAGGCGCCCAGTTTGGCATGAAAGATTCCAAAATCGGAAAGCTTTCTCCCTGATAGCCTAACTGCAATCTAAATATTGTTGACATGAGCATTCCGACAAGTCCCATGAAAGAACCTGTGATAAAGAATTGCTTAGCGATCATTTTATGATCCGTACTGAAAATGTACTTGAATAAAAAGTCGTTATCTTGATGATGATGTGCTGTTCCTGCCATTATCCTTGTTTGTTTACAATTTATTATAATGAAGCGGTTTGCTCGCTGTTCTCATTTTCTTCTTCTGATGCTTCTTCATCCGATTCCTCAATAGAATCTTGATCAGAATCATCTGTATTCTCTTCAACTGCTAAAAACTCATTTTGTTCACTTAGCCAAGTGTTATAGTCTTCCTCACTTTCAACAATAATTTCCATTTTCATGTTGTAATGTGCCGCACCACAAATCTTATTGCATAACAGATAATATGTGAATTCCGGATTACCTGTCAATTCACGCATTTCTTCAGTTGTTTTCGTCGGCTTAAAGTTGAATCGAGTCACCATACCGGGTACACAGTTCATTTGAGCTCTAAAATGGGGCATATAAGCACTATGAATCACATCCTGCGCTCTAAAATAGAATTGAACATGCTTATTAACCGGTAAATGAAATTCTGCTTTAACGTATTTATCATCCCAAGCTTTTTGATCTGAGGAATCTATTCCCAGCATATTTACTCCTTCTATAAATCGAACATCAGCTGCTCCAAATTGCCCATCTTCACCGGGATATCTGGCTGTCCAGTCAAACTGACGTGCATACAGTTCTATTTCTATCTTATCATCTTCCTCCGTTAAAGGAGTCATCACCTCATTCCAAATGTTTAAGCCATAAAGAATCAAAATTAAAAGCACTAAAGCAGGAACTCCTGTCCAAGCAGCTTCTAATTTATTATTATGGGCAAAAAATTGAGCCTTTCTGTTTTTATCGTATGCATATTTCCATGCGAAATAGAAAAGTAAAACATGAGTCACAATAAACACAGGAATGATAATCATCCAAGTGATGCTCATTAACTCATCTATTACTACACCATGCTCTGAAGCTGATTCAGGCAAAACGTAGTCTCCCCATTTAACCAGCTGCCAGATAATAAATGCAAAGTAGGCAATCAGAAATAGCGGCATCAACCTAGATTGAGTACGATTATCTTTATCAGTGACTTCATAGCTTTCGGAACCTTTGACATTATTTGCCAACTCCAAAACATTAATCACTTTAGAAATTGCAATAATTCCTAATACAACGGCTACTATAATTAACAAATCCAACATTTCTTTCTTCTAATTTTAGATATGTAAATGTTTACTTTCTTCAAGGAATGGGTGATTTTTCACCGTCAATGGAGCTTTGGTAAACGCATTAAATACTATAAATAAAAACAAGCCTAAAAACCCGATAAACATTCCTATTTCCATAAATCCGAATTCTAGATGTCCCAAACTTCCTGGTGTAACCATCAAGAAAACGTCTAACCAGTGGCCAATGAAGATGATACAGCCAACTACAATCAAATAACCAATAGAGCGTTTTGTATCTCTTGACATTAAGATGATCATTGGGAATAAGAAGTTTGTAAAGAATACACCAAAGAATAAACCTTTATAATCATGAATTCTCGTAATGTAATAAGTCACTTCTTCAGGAATATTTGAATACCAAATCAACATGAATTGAGAAAACCATAAGTAAGTCCATAAAAAGCTAATGGCAAATACCCACTTTCCGATATCATGCATGTGGCTATGATTCATATTTGGTAAGAAGCCCTTACCCTTTAAGTAAATCGACACCAATACCAAGAATATCATTGCACTTACCCATATACCGGAAAAGACATACCAGCCAAATAGCGTACTGAACCAATGCGTATCAATTGACATGATCCAATCCCAAGATGCTGTAGATGAAGTAAAGGCAAAAAAGACCAAGAAGATGGCTGCTGAAGTCATGTTTTTGAAATGCAACTTCGTTCCGCCTTCCATATCTTCTTGCAAAGATCTTTTTCTGAATAAATAGGCGAAAAAACACCACACACCTAAGTAAGCAAGTGTTCTTATCCAGAAGAAAGGTAAATTTAGATAAGCCGCTTTTCCAGCTATAATTTCATCGTACTCCGGATTGGGTGTTCCATCTTCTAAAAATTCAATATAAACCATAGGATCCATCCAATGGTAAATGTGGTGCCAGTGAAGTGAGCCTGCTAAAAAGAAAATCACAAGTATACCTGCGCCAACAAAAATGAACTGAGTAATGCCTTCTATTACTCTTTTCATCACCACCATATAACTTGCCTCCGTAGCATACTGCAGAGCCAAAAAGAACAAAGCTCCTAGACTAATGGCAAAAAAGAAAAAGCCGTTCACAAATATATTCGCCCAAAAACGATCGTGTCCATGATCTCCGCCATGCAGAAAACCATATACCATTGCAATGACACCCACCAACATCATAATGGTGAAGATCATTTTTGATTTTTTACTGAAAATAAAATCCATTTCTTAAATCCTTATTTCAATTCGTTATTAACTGTATCATTAGCGGCCATTGGCATTTCTTTTGCCAAAACGTCTTTTCCCTGAAGGGTTTGAACATAGGCTACAATCTTCCATCTATCCTCTTCTCTTATTAAACTCGAATGCGGGCCCATTGCATTTAGACCATACATAATGGTATGGTAAATGTGTCCTTCTTTCAAATCAATCATTGCTCTATTTCCTCTTCGATTAGGTGTCTCATCTACATAAGAAGGCACTGCTCCATAAATCGGATTTTGAATTGATCCTTCACCCTTTCCTTTTTTCCCATGACAATGTGCACAAAAAGAAGTATACAATTGTTTGCCTTGAGCTAAAACTTTGTCGTCTAATTCAAGAGGATTTTTTAAATTCTGTCCCGCTAATTCATAATCTTCCGGGGTATTGTTATAGGCATAGGGCTTATATCCTCTTGGAATTGCATTCTCAGGAGCCATTCGAGCACTTATGGTATCGTTATTTTCATAATCTACATACACTTCTATGGCAGGTGAGCGATACATATCAGGCATGTATTCTACACCAGGACTTTGTGGATCATTACACCCCACTAAAGCAAGAAATGCTGACGGAACAATAAATGTGAATATTTTATTTAATCTTTTCATGAATAAACTAATTATCTTTCTTCAATATTGATACTTCCGGTTTCACTGATGTGTTTTGCCAATTCATCAGAACTCATGTTATTATCATGTGTATGGATTTCCATTACAAATCGATCATTCGTCGTTTCCGGATAAGGGTTTCTAGCCTTTATACCCGGCAAAGTCCAGTTACGAATGAAAAAAGTGAGTGCCATACCGTGCGCAGCCAATAGAACCGTAAACTCAAAAGTAATCGGAACAAAAGCCGGAATGTTCTGATAGAACTGAAAATTTGGTTTACCTCCAATATTCATCGGCCAATCGGCAACCATGAAATAGTACATCCCGAATAAAGCCAAGCTTGTTCCAATTAGTCCATAAAGAAAAGCACAAATGGCCAGTCGTGTTTGTTTAATTCCAATTACAGGGTCTATTCCATGAATTGGAAAAGGTGAGAAAACATCTCGAATATGTATTCCCTTTGCAACCAAGTTCTTTGCACCTTCTAAAAGCACTTGGTCGTCATCGTACATTGCATATATTACTTTATCTGCCATTTTGCTACTATTAATGCTCTTGAGATTTTGATTTATACTGCTCGCCTGAAGATTTTAAAATGGTCTTCAATTCATTCAATGGTAATACAGGGAAGAATCTTGCAAACAAGAGGAACAGGACGAAGAAAATTCCAATTGTGCCAATAAAACAACCTATATCAACAAATGTCGGGTGAAACATGGTCCAACTTGAAGGCAAGTAATCCCTATGAAGCGAGGTCACAATGATCACAAACCGCTCAAACCACATACCAATATTTACAACAATAGACATAAAGAAAGTAAACATGATGTTGGTTCTTAGCTTCTTAAACCAGAATACCTGAGGTGAAATCACATTACAGGTCATCATGGCCCAATACGACCACCAATAAGGACCGGTTGCTCTATTGATAAAGGCATAAGCCTCATACTCCACACCTGAATACCAAGAAATAAATAACTCTGTCAAATAAGCAACACCAACAATTGATCCTGTTACGATAATCACAATGTTCATGTATTCAATGTGCTTTACGGTAATGTAATTCTCCAGATTCATCACCTTTCTCATGATAATTAATAAGGTTTGCACCATAGCAAAACCTGAGAATACGGCACCTGATACGAAATACGGAGGGAAGATCGTGGTGTGCCATCCGGGAATAACCGAAGTGGCAAAGTCCATGGATACAATAGAGTGAACTGAGAATACAAGTGGTGTAGCTAATCCAGCCAATACCAAAGAAATTTCTTCAAATCGATTCCATGCTTTTGCGTTTCCGGTCCATCCAAAACTTAATAGACTGTAAATTCGTTTCGGCACGTTTTGGGTGACTTTGTCTCTGATGGTCGCAAAATCAGGAATTAAACCAATGTACCAGAAAACCAATGATACGGAGAAGTACGTAGAAATCGCAAACACATCCCACAATAAAGGCGAGTTAAAGTTCACCCATAATGACCCAAATTGATTGGGCAATGGAAACACAAAGTAGGCCAACCAGATTCTTCCCATGTGAATGCCAGGCCAAACTGCGGCCATCATTACAGCAAAAATGGTCATTGCCTCTGCAGAACGGTTAATCGCCATTCTCCATTTTTGTCTGAATAATAAGAGTACAGCAGAAATTAATGTTCCGGCGTGACCGATTCCTACCCACCAAACGAAGTTGGTAATGTCCCATGCCCAACCGACCGTTTTATTCAATCCCCAAGTTCCAACACCTGTTCCCAACAGGTAAAGGATACATCCTATTCCCCATAGGGCCATAACTGCTGAGATTCCAAAAACGATCCACCATGATTTATTTGCTTTTCCCACCACAGGAGCCATGACATCATCAGTAATCTGACCATAGGTCTTTTCTCCTAAAATAAGTGGTTCTCTTATCGCTGCTTCTTGATGCATTCTATATCTGTTTTAAGCAATATTTGATTCTGTATTTCTAACCTTCACCTGATAGTAGACATTAGCCTGTGTTCCCACTTCTTCTATCACTCTATAGGCTCTGTTATTATCGGCTGCTCTTCGCACTAAACTATTCTGATCATTCAAATCCCCAAACGTAATCGCATTGGTAGGACAAGCTGATGCACATGCCGTTTCTATTTCTCCATCCAGAACTTTACGCCCTTCTTTCTTCGCATTTAATTTCCCTGTCTGAATTCGCTGAACACACATGCTACATTTTTCCATAACCCCTCTTGCTCTTACCGTCACATCAGGATTCAATACCATTCTACCCAGATCATCCTGAGATGGATTAAGATCTGCAAACTTATCCAAGCCCATGTAGTTAAACCAGTTGAAACGACGCACTTTGTAAGGACAGTTATTGGCACAATATCTTGTTCCAATACATCTGTTATAGGTCATCTGATTTAAGCCTTCGTTGCTATGAGTTGTTGCAGCTACAGGGCAAACTGTTTCACAGGGTGCATGATTACAATGCTGACACATCATGGGTTGATGCACCACTTTAGGGTTATCCTCTGGACTCTCCATTGCACCGTAAGAACGCTCACTCTTATCTACACGCTCTTCAGCACTACTGAAATAACGGTCAATCCTGATCCAATGCATTTCTCTTGAACGCCGCACTTCATCTTTTCCAACAACAGGCACATTGTTTTCAGAATTACATGAGGTAATACACGATCCACAACCAATACAGGCATTCAAGTCAATGCTCATGCCCCAATGATGACCCACCTCTTTGATCGGATGTTTCGCCCAAAGGTCAATATCATTGACATTTTTAGGTCCATCATGGGTCGCCAATAAATGTGCGGGATTATAATCATCCTTAGACCCATTTTTGAAGGTATTCAGAGAGGTCTCACGAACAACTGAAGTTCTGCCCATCACCGTGTGATGTGTCTGTGTTGTTGCGACTTGATATGTATTACCGGTAGACTCAAAACGAACTTCTGTCGAATATCTCGCATCAGAACCATTCATGTCTGCAACTGCAGGATAAAAGTTAGTTCCAATGATCTCGTTTTTCTTTCCAATACCTTGACCATAACCCAGAGCTACACCAAGTGTCCCTCTTGTTTGGCCCGGCTGCGCTATTACAGGCACGTTTTCAAAGCTTAGCCCGTTTATAGTCAAGTTGACTGTATTGGCGTCTTTTTGCTCACCATAAGCCGTTGCAAAACCTTGTGCTTCAGCATCTGCAGGATTCATGGTTAAGTAATTATCCCAAGTCATTTTAGAAATCGGATCCGGCAATTCTTGTAACCAAGGATTATGCGCTTGACTTCCGTTTCCAATACCGACTTTTTGATAAAACTCCAATTCCCATTCCGTACTTTGAGCCTTAGCTACGGCTGAGGCTGCTGCATTGACATCTCCCCCAAATGAAGGGCTTTCCATTTCATTTGAAGTTGAAGCTGTAAAATAGCCATCGTGCAGCACTTGATTCCAGAAGTCATCAAACAAAAGGCTTTTAGACTGCATTGTAAATGCAGTTGCTTCCCAAGTGGCACGTATATAATCGTAATACGTTTCTTCTTTTCCCGACCAATCCAACAAGCTATCTTCCATCTGACGCGTGTCAAATAATGGTGTTATTGAAGGTTGAATGGTCGTGTATACATTTCCAACAGGATTTGCATCTCCCCATGATTCTAATTGATGAGGTGTAGCTGCAACATAATTACACAAAGCACTTGTTGCATCAGGACGACTGGCAAAAGAAACGGTTAAACCTACTTTAGCTATAGCTTCCTCAAAATTATAAGCTTTTGGTAATGAGTAGGCGGGATTTACACCACTAATCATTAAGGCATCCACCTTACCGGAAGCCATATCCTTCACTAAAGTTTTGACATTGCTATCTATTCCTTTGTATAGATTGAGTGGCTTTGAAACATTTATGGTAGTACCATAATTACCCAACATATTATTAATGCCATTGACCAATAACTGAATGCTCTTGTCATTTGAACCACAAACTACAATGGAGTTCCCTTTATTAGCCAATAAGTGATCACCGGCTTTAGCAATCTGCTCTGAAATCTCTAAAGAGGCGGCCTTCACACTTGAAGAACCGGTTTTAGAAGCAATGTAATTGTACAAGTTAGCGACAACCGCTCCATGCTGTGAAGGCTTAACAGGCACGCGTACATCTGCATTTGAACCACTTAAAGACATTGAAGATTCAAACTGAAAATGCTTAGACATCCATGCGTTTTCAGGATTTCTACCTTTCGCATATTGCTTAGAAATTCCAATAGAATTCGGAAAGTTCGCTAAGAAATCAGCCGCGACACTAACGATCGACTTGGCTTTTGAGAAATCATAAGACGGTAAAACGGCTTGACCAAAACTCATATTGTTGGCTTCCAACATGCCACTATATGATACTGTATCATATGTTACGTGTTGTATATCCGCATTAGGGTAAGCCGCTTTGAACTCTTCAATTAGTCGCAAAGTTGAGGGGCTATGTATCGTATTCGTTAATAAACGGACAGATCCCCCTTTAGAAAGTACAGCAGACAATTGCTGTTTAATTTCAGCATCCAGTTCAGCCCAAGTAGAATTTGCGCCATTCATTTGAGGGCCTTTATAACGATTACCATCGTATAATGACAATACCGAAGAATTGACTCTGGCATTTACCCCACCCATGGTAACAGGAGACTGTTTATTGCCTTCTATTTTTATTGGACGACCTTCTCTTGTCTTGACCAAGATGTCACAGTAATCGTTCCCATCATTAAAAGCAGCCGCAAAATAATTCGCCACCCCGGGGTTAGTCTTGTCAGACTTTACCACGTAAGGTATGACTTTATTGACCGGCGTTTCACAGGCTGCTAATGAAGCAGCTGTGACACCAAAGCCCAAATATTTCAAGAAATCTCTACGAGAGGTTTGCGAATTTTCTAAAAGGCCTTTATCGCCTAAAAAATCTTCTACCGGAAGTAGTTCGTTAAACTCTTTATTTTTTGTTTCTTGGAAAGACGAAGTATCATGTAACTCTTCAACTCCTTTCCAATATTTCGTATTATTTGACATAAGCTTCAGCTAATCTAAATAATTTTTAATAGTGACATTTTGCACATTCAATTCCTCCAAGCTCTGAAACGGTGATCGTTCCATCTTCCAGATACTCTTTCTTAAGATCTTCCGGAAGTCTTGCATGAATTTCATCGTAATAGCCATTATCTGCCATTTGAACTTTTGTCTCTCTATGACAGTTGATACACCATCCCATCGTTAAAGATTCGTGTTGTCTACCCACAGTATAGGTTTCTACCGGTCCATGACATTTCTGACAAGCAATTTTACCCACAGTAACGTGCTGAGAGTGATTAAAATAAACGTGATCCGGCAAATTATGCACCTTCACCCATTTGATTGGCTTTTGGTTCGGACCATAGGTCTTCGTGACCGGATCGAAATCCAAAGCCGCATAAATCTTGGCAATTTCTTCTTTTCCGTATTGTGGTCCTTCTTGAATGTATGTGTGACAGTTCATGCACAAGTTTGGCGAAGGTATTCCCGCCGACTTACTGTACGACGCACTATTGTGACAATATTGACAATCTATACCATTATCACCAGCATGCAATTTATGAGAGAATTTAATGGGTTGTTCAGGCTCATAACCGGTATACACTCCTATATCTACAGCTGCATCCCAACCCGATTTAGCAACCATTACCAACAATACAATACCAATTAAACCGACAATGGTTTTATTCTTATTGACCCAAAGCCCTAAAGCACCAAACATGCTTACCTCTTCCGGTTCTTCTTCACCTTCTTGTTTAGCCCTTACCGATTGCATGGAGTGCTGAACACCACGCAAAATGGAAATCACAATCAAAAACAAAATGATTAACCCGATGATCACAAACATGCCTGAATCTGAGGCCTCTGGCTCATTATCACCTGTAGTGGTCACACCAGCCGTATTATCATCAGGTTCAGGAGCCGATTCATTGTAGACTTTAACATAATCCAAAATGGCATCGATTTGCTCATTGTTCACTGGCTGTGCAGGCATCAATATCTTATTGTATTGCTCATAAACGGCTACTGCATCAGCATCTCCGCTGCCAATTAATTCCTGTGAGTTTTTAATCCAGGCATACAACCACTCGCGCTCATACTTGTCATATACACCTGCCAATCCGGGCCCAACCAATTGATTTGAACCGGGGCTATGACAAGAGGCACAGTAACTTTTAAATAGCTTTTCGCCATCTTCTTGCGCCATTAGATGTTGCGTAGAGAAACCGGTTATGAAGAAAAATAAGCTTAGAGCGCTCAATAAGACTCTGGACTTTCCAAATAGTAAATATTTCATACTTAGCTAATTAGGTCGTTACTGTTAAACAGTACAATGATAAACCTTTTTTTTATGGTTGCAAATTTAACCATGGATTCATTTTTTAAATCCTATTTCGGAGAATTTTGAAGACCTAGTGTGTAATTTAGAATGGTTCTAAATAATGTTAAGAGACGTTAAAATTAACTTTATCGGAATGCCTAAGCTATATTTAGCTAAACTCTAATTTTGGCATGGCTTGTGTATTTTTGCAGGCCTAAATGAACATTTTATGAAATCTTTATGCTCGCTGTTTTCTATGCTGATTGCTTGCTTGGCCTTTGGTCAAATAGAATCTACCGATGCACAGCATCTTCCCGAAGCGATTGAACTTAAATCAAAGACAGACATCCCTTTTCATGATCAGGCACTTGACTCTATGTCTTCTGAATTAAACCTCATTCAAGATGAGCGACTTGGTGCTTTTGTAGAACATTATAATGAACAGAAGAAGGTTAAAGGTTATCGCATTCAATTGTATTCCGGTTCCAGCCGAATGGAAGCTGCACAAGTCAGATCAGATTTTATCAACAAGTATGAAGAGGAGCGCCCTGAACTGATCTACCAGCAACCTAATTTTAAGATCAGAGTAGGCAATTACCGCGATCGGGCTATTGCGGCCAAGTTTTTAGCACTCTACAAAATTGATTTTCAAAGTGCGTTTATCGTGAAGGCCGAAATCAGCTTTGACGAGTAAAATTAAAATATGGCCTCATAGTTCAAGGGATAGAATAGGAGTTTCCTAAACTCTAGATCCAGGTTCGAGTCCTGGTGAGGCTACGAAACAGGATGAGAAGTTTATCCCGAGGAATCGAGGGAAGTCCTGGTGAGGCTACAAATCAGGACGAAAAGCGGTGCCCTGAATGTACTGAAGGGTTTATCCTGAGGAATCGAGGGAAGTTCCAGTGAGGGCAAACTGCTAACATCATCTCCGTACTAATTATTCAATTGATGTACATTTGATTCATGAAGCTCATTCTGAAAACCCTTTCTCTTTTGATTTTTTGCTGTTTGCTTTTTTGTCAAGCGATAAAAGACAGGAGTCTTACGAAAATCAATGGCGTTAGTTTTGTTTCTCCTCCTAAAGCTTTTGATGATTCATTGATTCGCTTTCCCAAGCAAAAAATCAAAGCCAATTGGCTTTGCCTGATGCCTTTCGGATTCATCGGTAGCAGTTCCAATCAAGTGACTTATAATGGTGAATGGCAATGGTGGGGCGAAAAGAAAGCAGGAATAGAAGCCATGATCAAAATGGCAAAAAAAGAAGGATATCAATTGATGCTGAAACCTCAAATCTGGATCCGTCATGGAGCGTTTACCGGACACCATAAATATGACATTGAATCAGATTGGTCAGCTTTTGAAGCATCATACTCTCAGTTTATCTTAGATTATGCAGAAGTCGCCGAAAAACACCATGTGGAATTGTTTTGCATAGGCACTGAACTAGAAGCCTTTACCCAAGGCAGGCCTCTCTACTGGCAAAAGTTAATCAAACGTATTCGAAGCATCTACTCCGGACAGCTGACTTATGCTTCTAATTGGGACGAATATAAAAGAGTTCCTTTTTGGAGAGAATTAGATTATATCGGTATAGATGCATATTTCCCCATGAGCAAAAACAATCAACCTTCAGAAATAGAACTCAAAGAAACATGGAAGGCATTGGCCATTCAACTCGAAAACTTCTCTGAACAGAATGATAAGCTCATTTTATTGACCGAATATGGCTATCGAAGCAAAGAAGGAAGCGCCATTGAACCATGGGATTCAAACCCCTATGGAGCAATAGATCTAAATTTACAAATCAAAATGTATGAAGCCTTGTATAGTCAAGTATGGTCTAAGGATTTTGTTGTTGGAGGGTTCATTTGGAAATGGTTTCCGAACCATCTACAATCAGGAGGTAAAAACAATAACGGATTCACACCTCAGAACAAACCCGTTGAAGCAATCATTCGAAAATATTACGGTCTAGATTCTAGAAACTAATTCCACATAAAGCGCAGTCAAATCCTTTTCTGCTCTTCCGGCAATTTCCAAAATTTCTGCGATTGAAACGGGTTGTAAATTATCAGGGTCACATTCATCTGTTAGTACCGAAATCGCAACACAAGGCAAACCCATGTGATTTGCTACAATGACTTCCGGCACTGTAGACATACCAACTGCATCCGAACCTATTCTTCTTAGGTATCTATATTCGGCTCTGGTTTCTAAGTTTGGGCCGGCAACAGGAGTATAAACACCTTGGTGCAAAGTAATTTCTTTTTCCTTGGCAATTTGTTTTAGAAGATCATTCATAACCTTATCGTAAGGCTGACTCATGTCCGGAAAACGTGGACCCAATTCTTCAAAATTTTGTCCGCGCAAAGGGTTATCCGGAATCATGTTGATGTGATCATCGATCAACATCAGGGTGCCTTTTTTGAATTCTGGATTTACCGTACCTGCAGCATTTGAAATGAGTAATTTTTTCACTCCAAGGTCTTTCATGACTCGTATGGGGAAAGTAATCTCAGCTGCGGAATAGCCTTCATAGTAGTGAAAGCGCCCTTGCATGGCCAATACTTTTTTCCCACTAAGGTTGCCATAAATCAATTTTCCTGAATGCGACTCGACAGTAGATACTGGAAAATGAGGAATTTTTTCATAATCAATTTCCACCTCTGCATCAATTTTCGTGGCCAGATTGCCTAAACCTGTACCCAAAACAATACCAACATAGGGAGCATCAACTCCTTGATTTTGTATAAACTGACTTGCTTTTTTAATTTTTTCTAACATGTTCGATTCGTTCTTTTGGAAATCCCGATTTTAAGAGGTCGTCAAAGGTATCTAAATCTATTAACTCCTCAAGCAAAGCGACTCTTAAATTCAAATTTTTGGCATGAGCCAAAGTCTGGTCTAGCACTTTTTCAGTGCTCCATTCTACATTCATAAATAATGCGGGGTGAAAGCTTTTCATACCTAACAAATAATACCCGCCATCATTTGCAGGTCCAATAACTACATCTGAATCATCCAAAAGAAAAAAGGCCCTTTCAATGATATCAGCACTTAAATCATAGCAATCGCTTCCTATAATGATGCATTTTTTCTGTTGCTGCTCCATAACATGTTGAAAAGCAGCTTGCATCTTTTGTCCCAGATCACCCTTGGATTGCGGTTTCTTTTTAAAATCATTTTCCAACCATTCATCTCTTTGTACACGATCTGAATAGTACAAAAATCGCTTTGCTTTTACCTGAAGTGCTTCCTCTCTGGTTTTTTCCAACAATGCAATATAAATTTCTAATGCCTGCTGATCACCAACAGCCTCCGCCAGACGCGTTTTAACTTTTCCTAAAACAGGATTTTTTATAAAAATAATCAGGTTCTTTTTCACCTAAGCAACTGTTCCTTGACAACTTGAACCTGCACCAGCCGTACAACCATAACAATGTTGATTAACAATAATATTGCGGTTTTCAAGTTTTTCCAAATCAAAATCGGCAATGTGCTGTCCTTTTGGTATTGCCACTTTCATAGCCAACATTTGATTGAAATCACAATCGTACATGTAACCATCCCAGTCGACTGATATGGTATTGCGGCACATGACACCGTCGACAGCTGCCGGGTTAAAAGCCATGACCAGTTTTTCCATATAATCCTCGTAATTGTCACTTGCTATCAAATAGTCTAAAAAGCGACTGATCGGGATATTGGTAATCGTAAACAATTGATTAAAGTCAATATTAAAGTTCTTTTTCAGGTTGGACTTGAATTCTAACTCCAACTGACTCTGATCTCCCGGCAAAAATGCCCCAACCGGATTATAAACAAGATCAAGTGTTAAACCGGAGTTTTCTTTTCCATATCCAACCGCATTGAGCATTTTAAGCGCTTCTATGGAGTCATTAAAAACGCCTTTCCCCCTTTGAGCGTCTGTTTTGTTTGCCTGATAAAATGGCAAAGAGGAAATGACATGAACCCCATTTTCCTTAAAAAACAAAGGTAAATCATGATACCTTTTATTCGCTCGGATGATCGTCAGATTAGAGCGAATGATGATTTCTTGGACTCCGGCTTTTTTGGCTTCCACAACAAACCATCGAAAATGTGGATTCATTTCCGGCGCTCCACCTGTTAAATCCACTGTTGGAATCTGGTGTTTCTTCAGAATCTCAAGACACCTTTCAAGATGCTTTCTGGACATGATTTCCTTACGATCAGGTCCTGCATCAACATGACAATGCTTGCATACCTGATTACACATATAACCAACATTAATTTGAAAAATCTCAATTTTCGTTGGTTGGAGCGGAAAGCGACCAACGGATGAAATCTTTTCTCGAAATGTTGGCAACTCTTCAGTAAAGGGATAAGCTTTAAGAATCTTTAATTGACTTTCTATCTTAGCCAATTCACTGCCACGCGCGCGCAATGATTTGGTTTCTGCCATTACATCGTTAACTTTTTTGCCTTATTCATCATTTGCACACCATGCACCAGAACAGCACCTCCGGCAATGGCTCCTGCCACATGCACAGCTTCCATCATCATCTGCTCGCTGGCTCCTTTCTGTAACGCATCTTCGGTATATGCATCAATACAATAAGGACATTTTACTGCATGTGATACTGCCAATGCAATTAATGACTTCTCTCTTTGAGTTAAAGCACCTTCCTTAAAAACATCTCCATACCAATCAAAAAATTTCTTTGCCAAATCCGGTTCATATTCAGCAATATCTCCAAATTTCTTAAGGTCTTTAGGGTTGTAATAACTTCTTTCCATTTTTTAATTCGAGTTTAAATTCCAATTGTACTCCATAAATGAGACCTTAGCATCAGACTTTATTTGCGTATGACTATATTGATTAAGGAAAACAATTAAAGATCCTTTTTGAGTAAAGTCGTCTTTATACCAATCAAACAATTTCGATATTCTGACTTCTGCATTTGATAGACTATTTTTGGCCTTGTTATTAATAAAAGAGATCGCCATTTTATTTAACTGGTCTTCTAAATTACCGGCAACAAATGCTTTATTGCTTAAACGAGGGCATGAAATAGATGCACAGTTAACCGCAAAATGTATACGCGCATCTTTATACTTCTTTCTCAGAATCTCATGCTCAATATCATTTAACGAATAAGTCCGGCCAGATAGTTTGATAAACTTCAAATCCCATGCTTTTCCTCCATTGATTTCCATAATTGATTTCAAAGGGTAATTCTTAAGAATTAAATCAATGGTAAAGGCATTATAAGCGTTGATCCAATAAGCCATCGATTCATTTCGCGACCAGGAATCATCAGGTGTAGACTTGGATAAAGCATTGAGGTAGTTTTGAAGTTGAAGTTTATCTTTAGCAAACCCACTATAGTCTACCTTTCCGGCTGGGGAAACATATTTTTGAAGTAAATCATCCCATTTTTGATGCGATACGGATTGACCAGCCCAGGCAAATAAATTAGTGAATAGTATGAAACAAACAATTAATGGCTTTCTCATAATTATTGTATTGAATAGGGTTTATCGTATCTCAAAACTAAAAAAATCGAGCCAAAAAATTTCTCTATTCTTATCATGAAAGTAAATATGTTGGTATGATTACAAATCTTTATTTTTGATTAGAATGAAGCATATCGTATTTCTCTTTCTTTCTCTCTCCTTCTCAAATCTATTTGCACAACAAGATGAAATAGATTCCTTAATATCGGTTATCAACACTTCAGAGAATGATAGTGTCAAATCGAGTACACTCAATGCGCTAGCTTGGAAATTTATGTTTTCTAACCCGGATACTACTAAAATAATAGCCCAAACTTCACAAGGTATCGCAAACAAGATTAATGACCTCAACCTTTTGGCCAATGCTACCAATAATTTAGCTACCGCATTTGCCGTTCAGGGCAATTTTAAAACTGCTCTGGATTATTTCAAAGCTGCCGAAAGAATTGCAATGAAAGATGATGCTGCCGCTAATCTGGCGATGATAGAAAACAACATTGGACTGGTACATTGGAATCAGGGACATTTGGATTCTGCTATCCTTTCATACTCAAAGGCACTTCAAAATTTTAACCGCTTAGACGAGTTAAAAGTTGGTTCTGCCAATACACATAACAATCTTGGCTTGATTTTCAACGATCAGGGAGAATTAGATAGCGCCATATACCATTATAAGATGGCACTTAGCATTTTTGACTCCTTGGAGACCAAGAATAGAGGTGTTGCCAATACCTATAACAATATTGGCATCATCTATAAAGAAAGGGGAAACCTGCCTTCTTCCCTAGATTATTACTTAAAGGCACTACGAATTTTTGAAACGATAGAAGATCAATCAGATGGTTATGCCAACACTCTAAATAACATAGGAATTATTTACAAAGAGCAAAAGGAATATGGAAAAGCTTTGTCTTATTATAAGAAAGCAAAAACAGCATTTGAAAACATTTCAGAACATTCTGTAGGTCTCGCAAATACACTTAATAATATTGGCATTGTTCATCTCTTGCAAAATCAAGTAGATTTAGCATTAGAGTATTATGAAGAAGCGCTTAAAATGCAAGAAGGCATGGGAAAGCAATCCTTGGGTATGGCAAGCTCTTTAAGTAACATTGGTCTAATAAAAGAAAAGCAAGGTAAAACCTCACAAGCACTCACTTATTACAAGAGAGCTCAAGAGATACAAACAAATATTGGAGATAAAAAAGGCGTTGCTAACTCTTTGTTCTTTATTGGCAACTTACAGGTTGAAAACGGAGAAGCCAGAGAAGGAGTTGAAAAGTGTCTGGAAAGTTTTGAGATGGCTAAAAAATTAGAGCTGCTCGAAATAAAAATGAATGCCTGCAATTGTCTTGCTGACGGATATGATCAATTGGATTTGAACAAAAAGGCCTTTGATTATTTTAAATTATTTGTAAACTATAAAGACAGTCTATCAAACCAAGAAAATACAAAAGCCATTACCCAAAAGGCCATGCAATATGAATTTGACAAGATACAATACCAAGATAGTTTACAACGTGCTGAGGTAGAAAAAAGAAAGGCGCTTGAGCAAAGAGAAAAAGATTTAAAAAAAGAGGCTGAAATACAGCGTCAACGTGTATACACAACAGCCGGTGGTGTAGGTTTTATATTGATGCTTGGTCTGGCATTTGTTTTATTCAGAGGATACAAAAACAAACAAAAGGCCAATGAGATTATCACTGCTCAAAAAAATCTAGTAGAAGAACAAAAATATGCCGTTGAGGAGCAGAAAGAGATCATAGAAGAAAAGAATAGAGAGATTGTAGACAGCATTACATATGCGAAAAGAATACAAGGGGCCATTCTTCCATCAAATGAAAACATGAAGACCATGCTCCCTGAGTCCTTTGTTTTCTTCAAACCTAAAGATATAGTCAGTGGCGACTTTTATTGGGTAGATCAAAAAGAAGAGCTCATCTTTTTTGCAGCAGTTGATTGCACGGGACATGGAGTTCCCGGAGCCATGGTAAGTGTAGTTGGTTATAATGGACTTAACCGCGTTTTGCATGAGTTTGGCCTGACTCAACCTGCGCAAATGTTAGACAAGCTAAATGAGTTGGTTGAACAGACTTTTTCAAAATCGGATGAAACAGTCAAGGATGGAATGGATTTAGGCTTGTGCAGCTATAATCCCAAAACAAACGTCCTCAACTTTGCCGGAGCAAACAATCCTTTGTATTTAATTCGAAATAAAGAACTTATAGAGTATAAAGCAGATAAGCAACCTATCGGAAAGTTCGATTACCGTACTCAATTCACCAACCATATTGTACAACTAGAAAAAGGAGATAGCATTTACATTTTTTCAGATGGCTTTGCAGATCAATTTGGAGGGCCAAGAGGAAAGAAATTCATGTACAAACCTTTTAAGCGTTTATTGACCCAATTTTCTGAACTAAATGCAAAAGCCCAACATGAAAACCTCCTAAAGGCCTTTGAAGAATGGAAAGGCGACCTTGAGCAAATCGATGATGTATGTGTATTCGGAGTAAAAATTTAAAGCTCTGAATAATATTCAGGGCTTAGTTAAAACTCCGTTGTCCGACTAGGGCTTACTTCAACTCCTTCGTCGCTCGGCATAAACTTCTCGCCCTTAATGCCTTTACAAATAAAAAAGCCCTGAACATTTCATGTATTCAGGGCTTAGTTAAAACTCCGTTGTCCGACTAGGGCTCGAACCTAGACTCTTCTGGACCAAAACCAGACGTGTTGCCAGTTACACCATCGGACAATCTTCCCAAAAAGGGAGGCAAAAATAATATTTTTTTCAAACCCAATTATTAAATCTTAACAAAAATGCAGCCTACCATATTAGTTTAATATCTTTAAATTCGCAGCTTGTCTTTAATTAAGAATCAGATTTAGTAGGATGAGTGAATTTAAAAAACTGAATTTAACCTTTGGATGGATCACCTGGTTAATTGCCACTATTGTTTATCTGCTTACAATAGAACCCACAACAAGTTTTTGGGATTGCGGTGAATTTATAGCAACTGCTTATAAACTAGAAGTTGGCCACCCTCCTGGCGCCCCACTTTTTATGATGTTGGCCAGATTTTTTACTCTCTTCGCAGGCCCTGAAAATTCAGCCATGATGATTAACGTTTTATCTGCATTGGCCAGTTCATTCACCATCCTTTTTTTATTTTGGACTGTAACAGCATTTGGCTTAAAGATTGCTCGCCAATCGGGAGAGCTTAATCAGGGAAAAATTTGGGCTGTTATTGGCTCCGGCTTGGTAGGAGCCCTCGCTTATACTTTTACGGAATCATTCTGGTTTTCAGCTGTTGAAGGAGAGGTTTATGCTCTTTCTTCATTGTTTACGGCAGCTGTATTTTGGGCCATTATAAAATGGGAAAGTGATGCCGAAAAAACACACAATTTAAGATGGATTGTTCTCATTGCCTACCTCATGGGACTTTCTATTGGTGTACACCTTTTGAACTTATTGGCTGTTCCTGCCATTGTACTTGTTTATTATTTCAAGAAGTTTAAGCCTACTCCAAAGGGAATTGTTATTGCCCTGGCATTGTCAATTGGCATCTTAGGTTTTATTCAATATGGTATTATACCCGGAGTGATTACACTCGCTTCAAAATTTGAACTTTTGTTTACCAATAGCTTTGGTTTACCTTTTAATACCGGATTTTTGGTTTATATCGCACTTTTAATCGGTCTTCTTGTTTTCGGAGTATACAAAACACATCAACAGGGAAAAGTCGTTTTAAATACCGCTATATTATGCGTATTAGCCATTTTATTAGGTTATTCTTCATTTGCCGTCATTTTGATTCGTTCAAATGCCAATACACCAATGGATGAAAACAATCCTGAGAATGTATTTACTTTTCTATCTTACTTAAATCGTGAGCAGTATGGAGATCGTCCCTTGTTTAACGGTCATTCATTTAATACGCCACTTGACACTCGCGAACCTTATGTAGACGGTAAGCCCACGTATTTCCAAGATAAGGAATCAGGGAAATACATAATTACGAATGATGGTAAGAATTCAGTTCCTAATTATGATGAACGATTCCTAAGTGTTATTCCGAGAATGTGGAGTGGTGAAGCAAGGCACAAATCACATTATAAAAATTGGTCTAATTTTAAAGGTAAACCCATACGATATCAGGGTCCTGACGGACAAGTCAAAACTATAAATACTCCAACTTTCATGGAGAACATGACCTATTTTTTCCGCTATCAGGTCAATTGGATGTATGTGAGGTATTTCATGTGGAATTTTGCCGGTCGACAAAATGACATTCAAGGGCATGGAAACACGGTTCATGGAAACTGGATTTCAGGTATTCCATTTGTTGATGAAATGCGATTAGGTAGTCAAGACAACCTTCCGGAGTTTATTTCTGAGAATCCCGCCAATAATAAGTACTACATGCTTCCCTTCATCTTGGGGATAATTGGTTTAGTTTTTCAATTTAGCAAAAGCAATAGAGACGGAACTATAGTTTTACTACTATTCTTCTTTACAGGATTAGCTATCGTAATCTACCTGAATCAATATCCGCTTCAACCAAGAGAGCGAGATTATGCCTATGCGGCATCATTTTATGCTTTCGCTATTTGGATAGGACTTGGCGTTTATGCTCTATTTGAATGGTTGGGGAAAAAATTACCTGAAAAAATAGGTGCTATTGGCATAACCGCCACTTGCCTGATTTTAGTTCCCGGCATTTTGGCTTCTGAAAACTGGGACGATCATAGCAGGGCAGAAAGGTATACGGGCAGGGATTTTGCAAAAAATTATCTGGATTCCTGTGAACCGAATGCCATTCTATTTACGAATGGAGATAATGATACTTTCCCGCTTTGGTATGTTCAAGAGGTTGAAGAATATCGAACAGATGTTCGTGTCATTAATTTAAGTTTATTAAATACAGACTGGTACATCAATCAAATGAGAATGAAGGCATATGAATCAGACCCTGTTCCATTGAGTTTACCGGAGAAAAAGATCAGACAAGGAACAAATGACTATTTACCAGTCTTTGAAAGAAAAGAAATTAAAGGTTATATCGACCTTAAGGATCTGATTAGTTTCATTAACAGCAATAATCCTCAAACTAAGGTGCCGGTGGGTTCTGGCGATAAAGTGGACTACCTCCCTAGCAAAAAATTGAAAATTTCAGTTGACAAGCAAAAGGTGATTGCCAATGGCACTGTAACCGCAGACGAAGCTGATGAAGTGGTAGATGCTATCCGATGGAATGTTAAAAAGAATTACTTATTTAAGAATGATTTGACCATTCTAGATATACTCGCTTCAAACAACTGGGAGAGGCCAATTTACTTTGCAAGTACTACAGGTATAGATAGTTATATTGGCTTAGAAGATTACTTTAGAGCAGAAGGAATGGCTTATCGTCTTGTTCCGATTAAAAAACCGAAAAGTCCTGATGGTAATCCAGGATATGTTAACTCAGACATTTTGTATTCTCGTCTTATGGAAGATTTTCATTGGGGCGGAATGGATGTCAACGACATATACATGGATGAGACCAATCGTAGAATGACCATGAGTTTACGAATTACTTTCTCCAGATTAGCACAGCAATTGATCAATGAGAATGAGAATGAGAAAGCTCTTGAGGTTCTGGATAAAGCCTTTGAGGTTATGCCTGAAAAAAATGTCCCATATGATTTGTTCGTTATGTATTTGGCTGAAAACTATTATCAGGCAGGAGATGCAGAGAAAGGAAATCAACTGGTAGCAAGACTCGCAGACATTTATGAAAAAGAGGTACTTTATTATCAAAGTCTCAAACCGAAGTATGCCAAAACTGTGACCAGAGAACAGCAACAAGCAACAGCAATTTTAAACCGATTAGTTGTGATGACCAATCAGCTTTATCCACAAGGAGAATTTGGCCAACAGTTAAGAGATCGATTAAATCCGATGTTTGGTCGAGTTCCTGTACAAAACAGATAGATTTTGAGAAATTAAAGCGATATTGTACTCATGAAATCAACCCTAACTTTAATAGTTTCACTCCTTGCTTTAACCCTCTCCTTATCAAGTTATGCTAATAAGAGAGATAGCATTTTACTTCAAGGCAAAGTGTTCAACAATGATGAAAGAGTACATGATGTAGTCATCAATATTTATGCTGAAAATGATCTGATTAAATCGGTCAAGGTTAAATCTTCTAACTTTTTCAAAACGTACCTTCCAAAAGATCATTTTCTGACTATAGAGATTACAGCTCCTGACTTTCATACTAAACGGTTTTTCTTTGATAGCCATGTCCCTTCAGACCTTAAGCGACTGCCCGGATATAAGTTTGATATGGATATTTTCAGTGAAAAAGAACTTGCTAATGTCAACCCATCTATTTTAGACTTCCCTGCAGGTTTAGTGAAATATCATACTAAAAAGAAGGTCTTTCTCAGAGACAAAGCCTACACCAAAAAGATAAAAAAGAAATACTTTCAATTGTTGGAAGAAGCTAAAATGTCTGAAAGAGGAGCCTTAGAAGACTCAGAATAAGATTTACCAATGAAAAAAAAACTAGCACTCGTAATACTGGATGGTTGGGGCTATGGTAAAAAAGACGAGTCTGATGCAATTTCAAAAGCAAAAACACCCTTTTTTGACTCTCTGAAGCAAACTTACTCTGATGCAATTCTTCTTACTGATGGAGAAAATGTTGGACTTCCAAAAGGACAAATGGGAAACTCTGAGGTTGGGCATCTCAATATTGGAGCAGGGAGAATTGTATATCAAGACCTTGTTAAAATAAACCGTGCAATAGAAGACCAAAGTTTCTTTAATAATAAAGAACTCGTTGCAGCACTAGATTATGCTGAAAAAAATAACAAATCGATTCATTTACTTGGTCTGGTTTCGGATGGAGGAATTCACTCTCATCAAAACCACTTATTAGCACTTTGTAAAGCCATAAAAAAAAGAGCTAAGGTAAAGGCATACATACATGCTTTTACAGACGGTAGAGATACAGACCCGAAAAGCGGAATTGGTTTTATTGATGAGCTAATTTCAGAAATTGAGCATACAAATTGTCAGGTAGCAAGTATCAGTGGTCGGTATTATGCGATGGATCGTGATCTTAGGTGGGAAAGAGTAAAGTTGACCTATGATGCCATAAAACATGGAAAAGGAGAGTTGAGTGAAGATCTGCTCAGAAGTGTAAGGCTATCTTATGAACAAGGTGTTACTGATGAATTTATAAAACCAATAGTTCATGTTAACGAGAGTGGACAAGCAATCGGAAGATTAGAAAAGGGGGACGTTGTAATCTGTTTCAATTTTAGAACCGACCGATGTCGAGAGATTACACGTGCCTTAAGTCAGGAAGACTTTCCTGAGTTTAACATGAAGAAAGAAAACTATTTCTATGTGACAATGACCAACTATGACAATACATTCAAAAATGTCAGGGTCATGTTTCAAAAAGACAATCTTAACAATACACTTGGTGAAGTTGTCAGCCAAAATCAATTGAAGCAGATCAGAATTGCAGAAACAGAGAAGTATCCTCATGTGACGTTTTTCTTCTCCGGTGGCAGAGAAGAGCCCTTTAGAGGAGAAAGTCGCCTAATGGTTCCTTCACCAAAAGTTGCTACATATGACCTCCAACCTGAAATGAGTGCGAAAGAGGTCAAAGAAAAAATTATTAAAGAGATACAAAACCAGAGTGCTGAATTCATTTGCCTGAACTTTGCAAATCCTGATATGGTTGGTCATACCGGTGTGTTTGATGCTATTGTTAAAGCAGTCGAAACGGTTGACCAGCAATTGAAAGATATTGTTTTAGAAGGTTTAAAGCAAGATTATGCTTTCTTAATCATCGCTGATCACGGAAATGCAGATTTCGTCATCAACAAGGATGGCAGTCCGAATACGGCTCATACTACTAATCCTGTTCCGGTTATTCTCGTAGAAAAAGAGCCTGTGCATCAAATAAACAATGGTATTTTAGCAGATGTAGCTCCAACAATTCTAGAATTGTTAAATCTAGATGTTCCAAAAGAAATGACAGGTAAAAGCTTATTAAATTAAAAAAATATGAATGCGATCCAATCTTATATAGAAAATCACAAAGAGCGCTTTTTAAGTGAATTGATCGACTTGTTAAAGATTCCTTCAATAAGTGCAGATTCTGCATACAAAAGCCATGTATTTGATGCAGCAGAAGCGGTGAGACAAACCCTGGAAAAAGCAGGTGCTGATAATACGGAGTTATGTGAAACAGAAGGCTTTCCGGTCGTCTATGGAGAAAAGATCATTGATCCGTCAAAACCGACTGTATTGGTCTATGGACATTATGATGTGCAACCAGCTGACCCTTTAGATTTATGGGATTCTCCTCCTTTTGAACCAGTAATTAAGGATGAAAAAATTTATGCAAGAGGTGCTGCCGATGACAAAGGTCAAATGTACATGCATGTGAAGGCTTTTGAGTTGATGATGGAGTTGGATATACTTCCTTGCAATGTTAAATTTATAATTGAAGGAGAGGAGGAAGTTGGTTCTGCAAATCTGGAAGCATTTATCACTGCTAACAAAGAAAAACTTAAAGCCGATACGATTCTCATCTCTGATACTTCTATGCTTTCATTGGAGAACCCTTCAATTACTACAGGGTTAAAAGGACTTAGTTATTTAGAAGTTGAAGTTACAGGACCAAATAGAGACTTACATTCAGGAGTGTATGGAGGTGCTGTTGCTAACCCTATAAACATCCTATCGAAGATGATCGCATCAATGCATGATGAGAACAACCACATCACAATTCCCGGATTTTATGATAAAGTCATAGAGGCCAGTGATGAAGAAAGAGCATTAATGGCAAAAACTCCGTTTGACTTAGACCTCTATAAATCCAAATTAGGTATAGATGCTGTTTACGGTGAACATGGATACACAACCATTGAAAGAACAGGAATACGGCCTACTCTTGATGTAAACGGAATTTGGGGTGGCTATATCGGAGAAGGAGCAAAAACCGTACTACCTTCTAAAGCACATGCAAAAATTTCTATGCGATTGGTTCCCAACCAAACAGATGAAGAAATCACGCAATTGTTCACAGATCACTTCAACTCAATTGCTCCGGATTCAGTTAAGGTAAAAGTTACTCCACACCACGGTGGCGAACCTTATGTGACCCCGATTGATACGGTAGAATATAAAGCGGCAAATGATGCCATTCTTAAGTGCTTCGGGAAAGAAGCTGTTCCGGTAAGAGCTGGTGGAAGTATTCCTATTGTAGCTCTTTTTGAAGATGTCTTGGGTCTAAAATCCATACTGTTGGGTTTTGGTTTAGATACTGATGCCATTCATTCTCCCAATGAATCCTTTGGTATTGAAAACTTCCTGAAAGGAATTGAAACCATTAGCTACTTTTATGAAACTTATACAGCAGTAAAGGCGTAGAGTTATCATGCTTAAAAATACCATTGCCTTCATTCTTCTTTTATGTACACTTGTTTCATGTGTTAACTATGAAGCGATAGAAATAAAAGATGTCAAAGAGGTTTCCATTAAACAAGCCAATACAAATGAAGTTGTTGTTTCTGCAAAAGTTCAAATTGCTAATCCAAATGCATTTGCCATAGATGTTCAAGAATCGGCTTTTGACATTTTTGTGAAAGACAAATTAGTTGGAAGCGGAAGCATGGATAAGAGTTTTAAATTGAAAAAAAACTCAGAGGATTATCATGCTGTCCAGTTTGAAAGCAGCTTTGAGGATTTGAATAAAGATGTACTGATGTCTTTAATGAGTGCTGCCCTTTTTAACAGTGGAGGAGTTCCATTCAAACTAAAAGGATATGTAAAGGGAAAAGCTTTTTTTATTACCAAAAAAGTAGAGCTCGAATATGAGGACAAAGTGCCGATTGAATTCTAAGCTAATTTCTTACTAAAGTGAGATTACCGGTATAATTAAGGTACTCGCCTCTGAAGTCCTTAATTCTGATCTTATAATAATAAATCCCGTCCGGAGCAAGATTACCGTTGATACGACCATCCCAATTAATATTCATAGACTCACTATTGAATACATTATATCCATAACGGTTAAAGATGCTAATCTCATATTCATAAACTCCACAGGCTCTCACCGCAAACTCATCATTAATTAGATCGCCATTAGGTGTAAAAATATTTGGGATGATGAATAAAAATTCATCAAACACATTTACAGATTGTTGACTGGTATCTTGACAACCAAACTTGTTTTCAGCAATATGGCTAATCGTAAAGGTTCCGGTATCCGTAAATGTATAGTACAAACTATCATTGTTCTCAATAAAAACAGAGTTAATAAAAAAGTTAGAAGCAGTAGCAAACTCGCTTGAACTGGCATCAAAAAGAAATTTCGCTTCTTTTAATGATTTAGACGGGGCATCTGATGTAAATCGGGAAACTGGAGCAGGAAGTACTCTGAGAGCACTATCAATCGAAAACTGTAGGGTATCTATACACTTATCTATTGTAATCAGTAACAGTCCAACGTCATAGTAACCGGTATCTGTATAGATGTATGCTGGATTTCTTAGTGTAGATAAGTTATTATCGCCAAAGTCCCAGAAATAACTCGCCCTCCCTTCATAAAAAGAAGAGTCTAGAAAACGAACTGTATCGCCGGGACAAATTTCTCGAGGCGTCACACCAAACTTAATGTCATTTTGACTGGAATCCAAAGAAACATGAATGGCACTATCAATCGTCAAGATCGAAGTATCAATACAGTTACTGGTGGTCCGTAATTCTAACTGCACGTCATAATACCCATTTGCTGTATAGGTGTGTGAGGGATTGAACTGAGCTGATGTCCCCCCGTCTCCGAAATTCCACAAAAAATCGGCACTTCCTGTAAAGGAGGAGCGATTAATAAATTGTACAGGAAGCGGATAACAGCCTGCACTATCATTATAAATAAAATTAGCTATGGGGTTCTCAAATAATTGCACTATTTGATTGATCGTATCAGAGCAACCATCTTGAGACACAATTAATTGAACCGGGAAATTATTATTACCATTGCTGAAAACAACACCTCCTACACTATCTAATGTACTCGTCTGAATATTTGCATCTGACCCAAAATCCCACTCGAAGGAAGCATGGGGCTCATACTCACCACGGGCGACAAAGTTAAGTAAGTTCCCATTCTGACAGGCTCTACCCTCCTGAGTTAAAATGGGAGATAAGCGTCTATACACCAGAAAGTCTTTTGTTGAAGTATCGTTACATGGCAAACCCGGGTTAGAAATTAACGTAATGGTATAAAGTCCCGTATCAGGATACGTATAAGAAGGGTTAGTCTGCCTTGAGGTATCAGCTAAAGTACTAGGGTCTCCAAAATCCCATTTGAAATTTTGGATATTAACATTAGCTGTACTTTGATTAGTAAACTGAACCGTTAAACCATCACAGAATAGCTGTTGATCTTGAACAGCGGATACAATGACCGGATTACAATTCCCAGTATTCACTTGAATATCGCGTCTAGTCACATTAATCAATGTTCCATTTCTATATTCTTCCAAACAAAAACCTACAACGAATTGGCCTAATTGATTGGGTACCCCACTTAATACTCCTGTTTGTGAATTTATACTTAAAGCAGGATTGGCCGGCATTGGATTTTGTGACGAAAACCCTGCTGAGTAAGAAACGGGCACATAAGGAGGAGGAGGGACGTTTCTAAAAGAAGGTATGGGGTCGGTTGGACTTCCACCTTGGAAAGGTTCACACAATGAATACACAATTGAATCCCCATCATTGTCAGAGGCAGACAGATCCAGTTGAAGATCAAAATCGAAACATAAACTAATTGGAGGAAAGCTGTTAAAAACTGGAGAATCATTACAGCCAACATCTGAGAATCTTGGGAAGGTAGTTGTTAGAGTTATACCTTGATTGCTGGCACCAAATAGATTATTGATTGTCGCTCCATTTCGACAACACCGCTGATAAGTTAAAGTAAACTGAGAAGAGGTATCCAACGAAATCAATCCTATATAGATTTCTTCTGCTACACATAAGTTTGGCCCGGAAACTAAGCAGGGGTTATTTATAGTTGATGGAATGGTATCTATAGATAACCTTGGTAATATCAATGAATCTACCAGATTATTGAATTGATCGAAAAGTACACAGCGTGCATCTTCATTAATATTGTTTGCATTGGGACCACAATCCTTATATAAGAATAGCTTAATTTCATATTCTACTTGTCCCCCTCTTAAACCTAGGCATTTATAATCCCAGTACCCACCAATAATGTGGGTTGCATTAAGACCCTGATGCATGATCAATGCGAAGAGCAGTACAATAAAGCATTTTAAACTTTGCTTCATAAAAATAAAATTAGCCATACTTCAAAAAAGCCCACTTAAAAAAATGGAATAATACCGACATTTGATTGTTGAATGAGAAAATCTCTGCCAGCATTTCTATTTGTCATGTGTTTGGTATTTCTCCATTGTCAGACGAAAACGATGCAAGATAAGATGCCTGAAAATCAAAGAAAAGCCAATTCCCTGATTCATGAAAGCAGTCCTTACTTACTGCAACATGCATATAACCCGATTAATTGGCTTCCCTGGGGCAAAACCGCACTGGATCTGGCAAAAAAGGAAAATAAACCCATAATCGTAAGTATTGGCTACTCCGCATGTCATTGGTGTCATGTGATGGAACATGAATCTTTTGAAGACAGCAGTGTAGCCCAAATTATGAATGAACACTTTGTCTGTATCAAGGTAGATCGAGAAGAAAGGCCCGATATAGATCAAGTTTATATGGACGCCGTTCAATTGATGACCAATAGAGGAGGGTGGCCATTAAACTGCTTTATCACACCTGATGGCAAGCCCTTTTATGGCGGGACCTATTTCCCTAAAGAAAAATGGAAATCTATATTGCTTCAATTGGCGGAACTCTATCAAAATGAGCCTGAAAAAATATTGGACTATGCCAATAAGTTAACTCAGGGAATTCGCCAAAATGAAATTATTGACAGACAAGAGCTTTCTGAGTATTTCGATTCCGCTTTCTTAAAGAAGGGCCTTGAGAATTGGCAAAAAATATTTGATGTGGAATTAGGTGGAAATAATCAGGCTCCTAAATTCCCAATGCCCAATAATTATGAATTTCTTCTGCAAGTCGGCTTTTTTCACCAAGATCAAACAATTCTAGATCATGTTTACCTTACCTTAGATAAAATGGCTTATGGCGGCATTTATGATCAGATAGGCGGAGGTTTTGCCAGATATTCAACAGACATGGAATGGAAAGCACCCCATTTCGAAAAAATGCTGTACGATAACGCACAGTTGATCAGCCTGTATGCCAAAGCTTTTCGACTAAACCCCAAGGAAACATATAAAAATGTGGTTTACGAAAGTGTAGACTTTGTGAAACGCGAGCTTTTAGATCAATCGGGTGCATTTTATTCTGCTTTGGATGCAGATTCTGAAGGAGAAGAAGGCAAATATTATGTCTGGGAAAAGGAAGAACTCAAGCACATTCTTAGAGAAGACTTTCAACTTATCAGTGAATACTACAACATCAACTCAATCGGCTATTGGGAAAATGATAAATACATTTTTGTAAGAACACTCTCTGATTATGACTTTGCTGTTCAAAATGATTTAAATCCCGAAGATTGGAAGCAATCATTACAACGTATCAAGAAAGTATTGTTAGGTGCTCGGGAAAAAAGAGTAAAACCGGGTCTTGATGATAAATCATTAACCTCATGGAATGCTCTGATGATTAGTGGTCTAGTAGAAGCTTACAAAACTTTCAAGGAACAGGAATTTCTTGACTTGGCCATCCGGAATACAGCATTTATCCTCAAGCATCAACTCAAAGAGGACGGTTCTTTATGGCATAGCTATAAAAAGGGCAAATCAAGTATAAATGGATACCTAGAAGATTATTGTTTTTTAACAGAAGCGCTCATTGCCCTATATGAAGTTACTTTCGATGAAGGTTATCTTCAAAGGGCAAAAAAACTAATGGATTTTACCATTGCACACTTTCATAATGAAAAGAATGACCTGTTCTTTTTTACAAGCGACTTAGATGCTCCCTTGATTGCACGAAAAATAGAATATAGTGACAATGTTATTCCAGCTTCTAATAGCAGCTTGGCTAAGGCACTTTTTAAACTTGGTAGTATATTTTATAATGATTCCTACTTGAAACTGAGCAAGCAAATGCTTCAGAATATCATGCCACAGATGAATAGCTATTTACCCTATTACAGCAATTGGGGCATACTTTATAACTATTATAGTTTACCTTATTATGAAGTCGCCATTGTTGGAGAAAATTATCAGACGAAAAGATCTGAGTTGCAAGGTCATTATCTTCCAAATGCTTTTTTTATTGGGTGTGAATCAGAAAGTCAACTCAAACTACTCGAAGATAAAACCGGAGAGACCGAGACATTGATTTACGTGTGTGAAAATAAAACCTGCCAATTGCCGACATCGAGTTCTGAAATCGCTCTAAAACAAATTCATTGGTAAAGTTTTTTGCTGTTTTCTTATTCTTAGGTTTTCCTCTTTTTGGCGCTGCTCAGTTTATAGACCCTGAAGTCGAGTGGTTTGGACTAGATGACTTTTTTTTAGAATCTATTGTCAAAAATCATGGTATTCATCAAATTGAAATAAAGGAAGAGTTAAAAAAAGATGGAGAGATGATAAAAAGCGGAGGAAACAGCTATAAATATGTTTTTGACTCTAAAGGTTATCTTTTCAAGTCTTTTATTTATTCTAATATTCATAAAAGACGAGACACTTCAATACGTACAGTGCAGTATAATTTTAACATGCAAATTACTTCTGAGACTCAAGATTATGGATACTATACCTTCCAATATCAAAATACTTATAACGATAACAGCGATTTGGTCAAAAAGCTAAAACTCAATCCCAAAACCGGAGACACTGCATTTATCAGAGAATATGTTTATGACAAGCTTCCCGATAGACAAACAATAAGTTATCTAAATTCTAACGGTCAAGCATTTAAAACTGAAACAATAGAAGTATCTGATAGCTCTAAAATAATTACTACTCAATTTGTTCGTAATTCAAACTTTACTAAACAAACATTTTATTACCGCCCTCTCCTACAAAGTGTTTCTACAGAAAGTCATTATGGAAAGTCAAAGAGACGGAGCAAAGACTTTATTTATAACAACGGACTTCTTACTGATGTTATTGAATTTAGCGGAGGAAGAAAATCCAAAAGATGGGGGTTTGTTTATAGTAATGAAGGACTTCTGAACAACATAGTAATGAGAGATTACGATATGAAGTTGGTAAAGATTTTCAACTTCGATTATCAGTTCTATTAGTCAAAGTGGATTAAGTTGATATTTACTTCCTTTGCTGTGTAGTCACTATAAGCTTCCATTTGCTTCTCAACAAAAGCATTCCAATTAACCTGTTCCCTTATTATTCTTGAAAAACTGGTCTCCTCGTCATATTTATCCTGCATCGCAGGGTACTTTTTGATCCATATCTCATTGATGATGCTTTCGAGTTGTTCTTTATACGTTTGCTTTTCAAATTTGGTCTCTAACAACTTCTTAACAATCATTCTTCTGTGTAGCTCGGCAATATCAAAATGCAGTTTTTCATGCTGGAGTAAAACTTCATTTTGTTTTTCTTTATTTGACCACGATTGACTTTTTACAAAACAAACATTCAGAAATACATCTAATGTGCCCTCTCCATCCGATCGATAACGATAAGGCAAGGCAATACTGGACTCTGCGGCTACACCCGTACCATCAGGTGCCTCTTCGCTTTGAAAGTCACTCCACTTAAGATTATAGTTCTCTTCCCAAAATATACGGTCGCTGTCCTCTATTTCTTGAGCTGAAGTTGAAAAAAACAGGAGTATGGAAAGGCCAATGAGAATTGCGTTTCTCTTCATTATTCAAATATAATAAAGTATTTATTGTGAATTAAAGTAATGGTTTTGACTTAGTTGCAATAAATTCTTTCAAATAATAAGGCTCGAAATAAGCTATATTTTCAAAATTCCGTTCTTGAAATGCTTTTTGTAGAAGGGGTGACCAAGAGCGCGCAGTCGGCTCAATACCTGACTCAATGGTAAGATTAGGATGGTTAATGACACCCTTAATTTTTGAAGCTCCATCTCCAACACAAATTAATTCCTGCTTCTCGAGTTCATCTAAAAAGGAGTCTTTTGTTATTATCTTAGCAGAAGTGGACTCTATTCGATTTGATTCTTGATCAAAGATAGCAGTATAAATCTCCATTCTTCGTGCATCAATCATTGGAGCATAAAAAGCCTTCTTTTTATGCATTTTTTGAATTGCATGATGTGCCAAAGCCTCTAGAGTATCTATTGATATGAGAGGAATGTTATTTGAAAAGCAGAGCCCTTTAGCGAAAGCAACACCTATCCTCAAACCAGTATAGGATCCGGGACCTTTACTAACGGCTATGGCATCCAACTCAGAAATATCAATTTGGTTTCTACCTAATACTAATTTACAGAATGGTGCAAGGTTTTCAGCATGAGAATAAGCTCCACCTATTTCTTCCCAATCAATGCAGAGATCGTTCTTATATAGTGCTACCGAGCATATTTTTGTCGCACTTTCTATTGCTAAAATAAGGCCCATTAGAAATTAATCATCAGCGTCTGAGAAAAGCTCATCCTTGGATACTACTTTAAGCTCATCCTCATCTTCAAGCTTTTTTGATATGGCCATATAAGGCCCCGAAACCACTTCAGTACTGTCACTAATCCCTTCTAATATTTCAATGTATTGAGTATTTTGAATACCAGTCTTAACATTTACTCGCCTTGCTTTACCGTCTTCTATTACAAATAAACATTCTTCTAGCTCCTCGTCTTCTGCTTCTTCATTTGCAATACGCGAAAATCGTTTTCGTCTTTTCCCTTTAGTTGAATCTTTTGGGGCTCTTGTTGTAACAGCTTGAATCGGAACCGTAATTACATTATTGACTTCTGTAGTTCGTATGTCAACTGTAGCTGACATACCAGGTCTGAAAGGGGAATGCTTTGATTCGCTCAATAAGTCCTTATATGAACCTGCTAGAATTCTGATTTTAACATCAAAGTTTGTTACTTGATCAGCACTTGTTCCCATTATATTGGCAGAGTTGGCTATTTCTGTAACTATTCCCTTAAACTTACGATCCAAGTAGGCATCAACCTCAATATCAGATGTATCTCCAATGCTCACCCTAACTATATCATTTTCATTTACCTCAACTGCCACTTCCATTAGAGACAAATCCGCAACAGTCATGATCTCAGTTCCTGCCATTTGAGCTGTTCCTACTACCCGTTCTCCTTTTTCTTTACTCAACTTTGTAATTGTTCCATCCATGGGTGAATAGATTGAAGTTCTTCCTAAGTTCTCTTGCGCTTCTTTTAATGTGGCTTCGCTACTCTTTATATTATAAGCCGCTGCTTGTACGCTTTCTTTCGCAGCCTCAACTTCCGACCTAGCTACCTCAAAATTGGCCTTAGCATTATCGAACTCGGCATCTGATATAACTTTATCCTTATACAATTTTTCATTCCTCCCAAAAGTAGCTTTGGCATTAATAAATTGTGACTCTGATTGAGCCAAACGCGCCTTTGATCCAGCCAAGTTGGCTCTAGCTGTATTTAAAGCAGCCTCTGCTCTATTTAACGCAGATTCAACTAAATCAGGATCTATTTTCAGAAGAAGATCTCCTTTTTCGACAATGTCGCCTTCATGAACTGGCATATCTATGATTTCTCCTGAAACGTCTGAGCTAATCACAACTTCTGTTTCCGGTTGGATTTTTCCACTTGCAGCCACAGTCTCTACTATCGTTCGTCTTGCTGATTTCTCCGAGATAACTTTAATGGCTTTACCAGACGAGCCTCCCTTTGCAATACCAATTATAATCAGTACGAGAATAAGAGCTCCTAATATAATGTATAGCTTTTTTGATTTCATTACGCCTATTTAAAGTTTAAAGCTTTGCCCTGATAAAAATCCAACACTTTGGTTTTGAAAATGTACTCGTATTTAGCTTGAAGCAACTCAGATTTTGCATTATTCAGGCGATTTTTTTCATTATTAAACTCAAAAGAATTTAACATCCCAACATCATATCTCTGTTGTGCATAATTAAACGATAAAGTCAATGCCTCAACGGATTTCTCTGCTGCTTTATATCTTTTTAATGCGGCAACAGCTTCATTATGTGCTGTTTCTATATTTTGCCTTAATTGTATCTTGGCATTATCTAAATCTAACTCAGCAATCTGCATATTCAACTTTGCTCTCTGAACATTAGATCTGGCATTCATGCCATTGAATATTGGAATGTTCATCCTAAAACCAACCGACTTATTGAAATTATCATCAAGCTGATCTACAAAAGCTTTATCTTCTCTAACGAAGTTAAATGCAGGGCTTAAAACCTGATCTCCGCCTGCTGTAACATCTCCATTGGGCAATAAGCCCAATGCAACCACATCTACGATTTCGGTATTTGCTCCCGAATAACCTGAACCAATTGATCCGGTCACACTCAAAGATGGAGAATAACTCCCCTGTGCCAAATCTTTTGCCTTTTCCGCACTGTAATAGTTGTATTCGGCACTTTTAATCTCGGGCATCGTTTCTAGGGCAGTTAAATACAATGCCCCGGGTGTTATGAGTTCAGAGACCCCACTGAAGTTCGATAAATCAGGAATGGCAACATCAAAATCAGATGCATCTTCTAATCTCAATACCTGAGCAAGGTTTAAAGTTGTTATGCTTAATTGATTTTCAGCATTCACCTTTTGAAGTTCTTCCGATGCCAATTGAGCTTCAATCTCTCTCAGGTTTCCCTCAGGCATATTCCCTGCATCAACGATCTTCTTTATGCGCTCTACTTGACCTTGGGTTACCCTAATCTGGTTATCTGCATTTTTTACCAATTCATGACTAAACAAGATTTGCAAATAAAAATTTGCAATATTCAAAGCGATGTCATTTTGCATCTTTTCCAAGTCATATCTTCTAGCTTCAAGGTTGGCCTGATTTCTTTTTATCGTATTAATGGTTTGAAAACCATTAAACAAATTGAAACTTGAAGACAAGCCAAACTGGTTTGAACGTACCTGAGTAGTTGCAAAGGAATTTGTAAAAGGGTCAATGGTCTGTCCAAAATTATACACATTGCTTGCAGAACCATTTAAACTGGGTAAAGTGTTGTATTTTGATTGAGCAAAATTTTGTTCAGCTATCTGAACATTCAAACCACTTTGTTGAACCTGTATGTTGTTTTCTATAGCATAGTTAATGCATTCTTCTAACGACCATTCTTTTTTTTGAGCCAATCCATGCTGGGCAATTGAGAAGCTAACCAGAAGAAGTAAAATTGTTTTGAATCTGAATAAATTATGAATAAAACTCATGCTGCTTTTAATTTAAACCACGAAAGTAAAGTTTACACTTCTAGTCATGAATTTCATTGGATAGGTGGTAAATTTATCAAATCAGTGGTCTCTATTATACACAACTACAAATACCTTCTTTCAACTAAATTATAGAGAGCGTCTGCTAATTCATTCTCATCTTCCCAATTGAATCTATTCTTTAATTGGTTATGAAAATAATTTGTCGCTTCACTCAATGAAGCAAAGTCATTTAGCTGATTGAGTTCTTCTTTGAATACTTCTATTTCTCCGTCAAACAATTCATTAGCGTAAAGGTAGCGTTCATTTAAACCGATCGCGGAAACTAAGTCCGTAATTGGTTGCTTCTGTAACTGTTTGCTTACGCTCGTGTCTTCACTCTCAGAATATTGTTCATTTAAGTCAGGTTTAGAAATAACTTCTTCTTCCTCAAGACGGTTGATAATCTCCTCAACATTTGCGCCTTCTTCTAGTTGATCTGAAAGAGTTAGTTCTTTTTCTTCGTTATGCTCTTGTTCACTTTCTATATCCTGTGTTTCGGCTTCTTCATCAACCTCATATTCCATTTCCACAATCACTTCTTCTCCTTCTTCCAAATCAGTAGAAGACTCTTCTGCAATAATTGCTGGTTGATCAATCTCCTTTTCTAGATCAGAAATACTCTCTTTATTGTCCTTATTTGACATCACACTAGGAATCGAAAGCGTATCCAATCCGAATTCTTCCTCTTCATGATGCTGTTCCTTAGCAACTAAGTATTTTAAAATGACAGTACTCTCGTGCAAACGATTAATCTTTGACAATATCATACTCAACTCAAGCATTGGAATTGTTGGACTCTTTGCCAATTGATCTGAATGCTTTTTAATGTTATCAATAAGTGCTTTTACTTCTTTTCTTTTACTTTCACTTGTCATATGATACTAAAACTCTTAGGTTAAATAATATCTTTGCTCTATTCAAATTTACTATTTCAGAAGGATATAATGTTTCTCGAAAATACAATTAATTCAAATAAAAGCAAGGGGTGGATTGAGGTGATTTGCGGTTCGATGTTTTCCGGTAAAACAGAGGAACTTATCAGAAGACTTAAACGAGCCAAAATAGCTAAACAAAAGGTTGAAATCTTTAAACCGGCTATTGACATTAGATATGACGAAACAGATGTTGTTTCGCATGATGAAAATCAAATTCATTCTACTCCGGTACCCTCTTCCGCAAATATCCCTTTACTTATAAATGATGAGCAAGTTGTAGGCATTGATGAAGCTCAGTTTTTTGACATGGAGCTTGTTAGTGTGTGTAATGATCTTGCCAATAGAGGAATACGAGTTATAATTGCAGGTTTAGACATGGACTATACCGGCAAACCCTTTGGTCCGATACCTGCTTTATTGGCAACTGCAGAATATGTTACCAAGGTACACGCTATTTGTGTTAAATGTGGCAATCTAGCCAACCATTCTCATCGAATATCCGAAAACGACAAACTGGTAATGCTTGGTGAAACTGAAAGTTATGAGCCGCTTTGTAGAAATTGTTTTATCGATGCTTCAAAATGAATAAACCCTACAATCCATATGCGAATGCTGTGATAGAAGTTTCTACTGAGAAATTAAGGTCAAATATCTTAGCCCTCAAATCTCAGGTATCAAAAGAAACGAAGTTTATGGCCATGGTTAAAGCCTTTGCTTATGGCCATGGAGCTTATGAAATTTCCAAATTTATTGAAGACAATCATCTAGCAGATTATTTAGCCGTTGCTTCTATTGGCAGAGGTATAGAATTGAGGGAAAAGGGAATTACACTCCCTATAATGGTCACTCACCCCGTCCGTCCTCTTTTTGAACAACTCATTCGCTATAAACTTGAACCAACACTGCATCACATGAAGCATGCTAGTGATTTTAGTCTTTTCCTAAAAGAAAAAAAGATTCAAAACTATCCTGTGCATATCAAGTTCAATACAGGAATGAATCGATTTGGGTTTAATCTTGAAGACATTGAACAAGCAATAGAAATTTGTCAAAACACCTCATTTAATTTAAAATCTGTAATGAGTCATTTGAGTTGCAGCGATATGCCCGAAGAGGATAAATTTACTTTGGCTCAAATCAAGCAGTTTGAGAAAATTAAATCCCAATTCACTACCGCAATAAACTATTCTATCGATTTTCATATACTTAATACAAATGGCATTCTCAGATTTCCTCAATATGCCTATAACATGGTAAGAGCCGGAATTGGGATTTTTGGTGCAAGTGAAATAAACGAAGCCAAACAAAAACTAAAGCCAACAACTACACTCTTTACAAGGTTAGCCCAAATCAGAAAGGTAAAAAAAGGCGACAGTTTATCTTATGCAAGAAGTGGAAGAACCGACAAGGAGGACCACATTGGAGTGATTTCCATAGGTTATGCCGATGGCTTTCCAAGATCTCTTGGGAATGGGAGGTGGAAAGTAGAAATAAATGGTCAACTCTACCCAACCATAGGGAATGTGTGTATGGATTATACGCTCATCTCACTTGGAGAAAATAAAGATAACCTATCTGCTAATGATCGGGTAATCGTATTTGGCAATAAGCAAAATATTTTTGATTTTGCTCATGCTCAAAATACTATAACTTATGAGGCACTAACTAACCTTGGTGAGCGGGTTGAGCGAATTCTGATATAATAAAAGAGATGATAACTCCTGTAATGCATCATCCAAGTCCTTTGTATTAACTTCAATGTCTAGACCTTTATAAGATAGTGCTTTATTATAGTACTTATTAATATCTAAACTCTTCCGAGAAGTGTAAAAAGCCATGCCTTTCTTCTTTAAGGCTTTTGCCAGATAAACCTGTTCTGTCTGACCTTTTGTCGGCACAAAGAAAGCTCTGGCTTTTAAGACAGAAAGGTCCATAATTGATGAATAACCGGAACGACACAATACCATTTTTGAAATCAAAACCGCTTTTTGCAAGTCTTTGCTATTCAAATAATTTAAGCGTGTTATATTGCCGATATTTTCCTCTACAAACTTCTCTGCATCAACGAGTCCTCTCACAAGCAAAACTTTTAATTCTGAGCCCCTTAGTTGTTTCATTATGTTCTCTTCCAAGATTGATCGACTTGGTTCTGGACCGGAAAGTACAACCAACAAATCATAGCGAATTTCAGGTCGATGATATTTGGGTATGCTAAAACGGGAAAGGGGGCCTATGTATCTTATATTATTTAATCTTGTCTTACCATGACTCAATGCTCCACTAAGATTAATTTCTCCGGCATAATCAGGAATCCAGCAATAATTGAATCGCAAAAGGTGTTTTTCCGTAATTTTTTTTATCACCCATGAGAATAGTCCTGCCCTGATAAATAACTGATGAGTAATAATAATTGTAGGAATTTCAGGATGAGTTAATCCATATCGATTATCAGAAATCACAGCATCAATTCCGTAATTCTTAACCACAGACTTAAGCATCTCATGTTCCAACTTGATCCACTTAAAAAACTTAGGTGCTCTAAGCACCATAAAAACACTCATTGGCAAGTGCCTTGGATAAGCAACATTCATTCCCGGCAGTAAGATAAATTCCAATTCGGGAAATTCCTTTTTTAGCAGAGACAAAGGTTTATTTGCCGCCCCAATTACGACTTCATAACCATGATCAATCAATCTTTTAATGACCGGGATGCAACGTGTTGCATGACCTATTCCCCAATCAAGCGGAGCAACTAAAATTCTCTTCTTTTGCATCATGCCCATCAAAGTTAACTATTTTAGCAATCATGAAAGCCATCATTACAGGGGCAAGCAGAGGTTTAGGATTTGAAATTGCAAAAGCATTCTGTGGAGAAAAATGGGAAGTCATTTTAATCGCAAAAAGCAAAGAACGCTTGACTGATGCAAAAAAAGAGCTAATAAAAACAGGCTCTTCAAGGGTGACTTGTATTTCAGTTGATCTTTCAAGTGACTTGGACAGAAATCGATTGATTGATTTTAAAAAAGAATTTCAGGGGACTAGCATACTTGTAAATAATGTTGGCATCTATAAAGAAAATAACCCGACCGCAATCCAAACTAAGGAGCTTCAAAGCTTCCTTGAACTTAACTTATATGCATCCATAGAGCTGACTCAATTGGTTTTACCCGAATTGATAAAAAGCAAGGGACACATTTTTAATATTGGTTCTGTTATGTCCATTAATCCTTTACCTCATGCAAACATCTATGCCATTTCAAAACAGGCTCTAAAAGCGTGGAGCGATACGCTAAGAGAATCATTAAGAACGAAATCCGTTTCACTTACCGCGCTTTATCCGGGCGCAATTAATACCAGTTCGTGGGATGGTGTTGATGTTGATAAAAAAGCGATGATTCAGCCTGAAGATATTGCTAAGCTAATTATTTCTATTCTAAGCTTGGGGAAAAGTAGTTCTGTAGATGAAGTTTGTATTTCACCGCTACATTTCTAGGCTATAGCCCACACCTTTTACAGTCTTTATAAATTGCGCTCCTATTTTCTCTCTTATATTTCTCACATGGACATCAACTGTTCTTCCCCTCACTTCTTCCATATTGTTCCAGATTTTGTACTTTATTTCTTCTCTGGAGAATACCTTGTTGGGCTTGGAATATAAAAGGTTCAATATTTCAAATTCTTTTTTTGGTAAATACACTTCCATGCCTTCTTTTAGTATCAAATACCTTTCTTCATCTATAACAATAGTTTGATCAGAAATATCTGCTTTTTTCCATTTCTTTCTCTTTAGTAAGGCCTTGATTCTACTCAAAAGTACTCGCTCTTGGATGGTCACATAAAGAAAATCATCGGCGCCTGATTCAAGTCCTGCAATCTGAGTAAACTCTTCCTTTCTATCACTGAGCAAAATGACAAAAACATTAGCCGTATCAGATCGATTTTTAAGCTGATAACATAGGTCTATCCCATTAGTTGAGCCCATTTCAATCGGAAGCAAAAGTATATCGGGTGCTGATTGGCCAATGACTCTCTCTAGACCTGATCCGCTTTTTATGTCAATAACATTAAACCCCTCTCCAATCAGGTATTCGCTAAATTGAGCCATCTGAGCATTATTCTCATGAACGATACCTATTGAATATTTATGCATTGCTTCTCAAGTTTAAAAAACAAACATCTTTTTTCAATCGTTTACTGAAGTTATGCCGATATTAAGATTCTATGAATCAAGTATTTTATTTTTATTCAAGGATTAACATTATATTAATTTCCAGACGGTAATTCAAGTCAAATCACAAGGCACTTTCTTAATATTCGGTTAACATTGGCACATTTAAGAGTACTTAGCTTTGCGAGCTTATTTTAGAATGTGACATGAGTTTTGGGATTATCGATTTTCTGACTTTATTCGGTGCTTTAGGTTTCTTTATTTATGGAATGAAGGTAATGAGTGAGGGCATTCAAAAAACAGCCGGATCAAAGTTGAGGGATATTCTTAGTAGCATGACAAGAAACCGCTACTTGGGCGTTTTTACAGGTTTCTTGATCACATGTCTTATCCAGTCTAGCAGTGCAACTACAGTAATGGTTGTTAGTTTTGCCAATGCAGGTCTCTTAAGTTTAGTTGAATCCATTGGAGTTATAATGGGAGCTAACATCGGGACTACAATTACTGCATGGTTAATTGCAATTTTTGGTTTTAAAGTAAAAATTTCAGCTTTTGCTCTGCCAATCATAGCTATTGGCCTACCTATGATGTTTGCTAAGAAAACAACCATTAGATCTATCTCAGAAGTTCTGATTGGTTTTGCGCTTTTGTTTTTAGGACTTGATGCATTAAAGAATTCTGTTCCCGACTTAAATCAGAATCCGGAGATTCTCGAATTTCTAAGAAGTTTTACCGATTATGGCATACTCTCAACTATTATTTTTGTTGCGGTAGGTACTGTCATTACCATTATAGTCCAATCTTCTTCTGCAGCAATGGCATTAACATTAACGCTTTTATTTAATGATGTCATCACCTTTGAAATGGCCGCAGCTATGGTGCTTGGAGAGAATATCGGAACTACAATTACAGCGAATCTTGCTGCTATTGTGGCAAATGTTCATGCCAAAAGAGCCGCGAGGGCGCACTTTATTTTTAACGTGTTTGGAGTCATATGGATGGTCTTGCTTTTCCCCTATTTTCTCGACTTTATTGCCTATTTATGGGAACCCTTTCAAAGCTTTATATCGGGTAATGTAAATGATATTAATAAATCACAATCGGAGTTACAACTTTCCTTATTTCATACCATCTTCAATATCATCAATACCTTATTGATGATTGGATTTGTCGCTTTTATTGCAAAACTTGTAATAAGAATGGTACCTTCTAAAGGAGAAGAAGATGAGGCAATACGTTTAGAGTTCATTAGCAATGGAATGATGGTTAACGCAGAGGCATCAATTTTAGAAGCAAAAAAAGAAATTCTAAAATTTGCTAAGTTGGTCAATAAAATGACGGGGTTTGTTTCTGATCTTTTGGTTGAGACCGACGCTAAGAAGTTCAAAAAACAACTCGAAAGGATTAAGCATTATGAAGAGATTACAGATAATATTGAATCCGAGATTGTAACCTACCTTGCCAAGGTGTCTGAATCTGAATTGAGTGAGCAATCCTCTATTCAGGTTAGAGCAATTATGAGTATTGCAGGAGATTTAGAAACCATTGGAGACATTAATTACAATATGTCCCGAATCATTAAGAGAAAGTCTGAGAACAAGATTTATTTTATTCCCAAGCAAAGAGATAAGATACTTGAAATGTTTAGACTATTAGAGGAGGCTATGGAGTTGATGTACTTGAATATTGAGAACATTGATAAAGAAATAGAGTTGGAACGCGCTTATGAAGTAGAAAAAGGGATCAACAAGATGCGAAACCAGCTTAAGAAAAGTCACTTGAAGAGTATTGAAAAAGGGGAATACAAATTTGAAAGTGGAATGATCTACACCGACCTTTTTACAGCAATTGAAAGTGTAGGTGATTATGTTGTAAGTATAAGTGAAGCAACTGCAAATAAGATTAACTAAACGTCTATTTTAGGAGTTGTGATCACATTACTCTGCTTACCGGAACGGTCAACTAAATACCCTTTATAGTAAATCGAATCGTATTTGTTTTCTATCTTAAAGCCGTCTAGTCCCTGAATTCTTAGCTCTATTTCTCCTTCAACACCTGCTGAGGTTCTGATGCCCTTAATCGCAGGAATACGATAGGGCTGCCCTTCAAGCTCCACAATAGAATCCTTACCAATTGGCTTCGCAAAAATTGTTGTAAAAAAATTATCCGCATCTGCGTCTGTACGTGTTCCGACATCGCCATCTCCATCCGTAAACTTCATTGTCCAAATGGCATCTGTGTCACTCAATTTTCTAAACTCTTTTAGAGTAATTGATGGAGTATCAGGAAAGTCTTTGTCCTGCTCACATGAAAGCAGAAATAGACATCCAATAAAAATAAATACCGGAAATTTGAGCCTTAAATTCACAATCTAAAATTAAACAGAAAATTGCTTCCTGATATTGTCCAACATCTGGAAAAGAAGCTTACAGCAATTCGTTCGGAAGAGTTTGAAGGGTATTGTATGCAGGTATTCCACTATCAATACCAAAACAATAGTTCTTATCACAATTATTGTAATCACCTGAATAAAACCCCTGCAAAAGTTGAGACAGTTAATGATATTCCTTTTTTACCTATTCAACAATTTAAAAAAGAAGCAATCAAGACAGGTGATTTTGAGGCTGAAATTACATTTGAGAGTAGTGGCACAAGTCAATCCCATAATTCAAGCCAACATCTTGTCAAAAGTTGCCAGCTTTATGAAGCCAGCTTTATGTCTGCTTTTGAATACTTCTATGGTAAAATCGAACAGTATTGCATTTTAGCTTTATTGCCTTCTTATCTTGAGAGAAGCAACTCTTCTCTTGTATACATGACTCAAAAGTTAATTGAGCTAAGTCAACATCCTCAGAGTGGCTTTTATCTTTATGAGCATCAACAACTTTATGAGACCCTGTTGGATTTGCGTCGTAATAAGCAAAAGACTCTATTAATTGGAGTTTCCTTTGCCCTTTTGGACTTTAGCTCTCGGTTTAATATTCCTGAATTCCCTGAATTAATTGTTATGGAAACCGGAGGAATGAAAGGAAGGAAAGAGGAGATAATACGCAAAGATCTACATCATTTGCTATCACAAGGCTTTAATCAAAAGTACATCCACTCGGAATATGGTATGACAGAACTCTTAAGTCAAGCTTACTCAAAGGGTAAGGGCAGGTTTAAGTGTCCCCCTTGGATGAAAGTCTTAATAAGAGAAACAGATGACCCATTTAGTTTTGTCATTAATAAAACAGGAGGTGTCAATGTTATTGACCTTGCCAATATCCATTCCTGTTCATTCATTCAGACGGATGATTTGGGCAAGGTATACGATGATGAATCCTTTGAAATTATCGGAAGGTATGATCAGTCTGAAATCAGAGGATGCAATCTTATGACCCTTTAATTAATTTCAGGTCTTTTTTTGACAGTCGATAAATAACCCCTCCTTTCTTTTTTTTGTGCAAGAGAATTTTCGACCTGATATCTCGGTGCAGTATTCGATGACCCTGATCCATTTCTTTTAATGCCAGACCCTTGAGTGTGTAATTGCTTTGATTGGGTGTGTTGGGCTCTAAATTTAATTTGCTTGCCAAGGCTATCAATTCACCTTTTTCATCAACCAACTCGTAATCGACTAAATGATTGGACCAAGGCAAAAAGAAAGAACCATCAAATGACTGATTGGCTAACAGCAATCGTTGAGTCATCCTGTAACTGGTTAGAAACAAAATATAATCTACATTGTAATTATTGGCCATTTGTTTAATAAGACCAACATTATTTAGGGCTTTTATGTTTACGCCAAAATGAGGGACAGGATCATAGGTGTGAATTGGATACAAAAGATGCTTTATCCCTTCAAATTCGTTAGTTGGCAAAACCGTATAATCAATGTGCTTTGTCTCATATTTCAATGTATGTATCAAGCTATCACAAATGGCTCTGCTAAATTGTTGCTGAGAAAGTTTGTTTATTTCCAATAACTCCTCCATGTCAAATTCGGTCACTACACTTATTTCCTGAAAAGGAACTATAAGAACCTTAGGCCTATCTTGAGCATAGGCCAATAAACCAAAAGAGGTGAAAAAAAATAAAACGTATTTAATCAACGCTAATCAAATAATAGTTTTTTCGTCCTTTCTGAAGCAGTATGTACCTATCCAGAATTAAATCTGAACCGTCAATGCGTTTTTCTAAAGTCACTTTTTCCTTGTTGATACTAACGCCATTTCCCTGAATCATTTTACGTGCCTCACCATTTGAACTAAACGCCTTTACCATACCGGCAGAAAAGTCAACAATACCTATGCCGCTTTTCAGCTCAGCTTTTGAAATGCCTGCTTGAGGGACTCCATCAAAGATGCTCAAAAGGTCACTCTCACTTAACTTGGCCAAGCTTTCTTTAGTCGACTTACCAAATAAAATATTCGATGCCTCTATTGCATTCTCCAAGTCAAGCTTAGAGTGTACTCTCTCTGTAATGTCTTCAGCTAAAGCTTTTTGTAATACTCTATGATGAGGCGCTTCAGCATGCTGAGACTCTATCGCCTCTATCTCCTTTTGTGACTTTAAAGTAAAAATCCGAATGTATTTTGCAGCATCTTCATCTGTCTGATTCAACCAGAATTGGTAAAATTTATAAGGCGAGGTTTTCTCTCTGTCCAACCAAACATTTCCACCTTCTGACTTACCAAACTTACTTCCATCTGCTTTAGTAATTAGCGGGCAGGTAATTGCATATGCTTCATTATCCGACATTCTTCTAATGAGTTCGGTGCCTGTGACCATATTCCCCCATTGATCTGATCCACCCATTTGAACCTTACAATTCATGTTCTGGTTCAGGTGGAAAAAGTCATATCCCTGTACAAGCTGATACGAGAACTCTGTAAATGAAATTCCCGACTCCATTCTGTTCTTTACGGAATCTTTTGCAAGCATATAACTCACTGTAATGTGCTTACCGACCTCTCTCAGAAAGCCCAGAAAACTGAATTCTTTAAACCAATCGTAATTATTGACCATTTCCGCTTGGTTTTTAGCACCTGAACTAAAATCAAGAAATTTCTCCAATTGCTTTTTTTGACACTCCAAATTATGCTTAAGAAGCTCTTCAGATAAAAGTTTTCGCTCTTCCGATTTTCCGGAAGGGTCTCCAATCATTCCGGTCGCACCTCCAACCAAAGCAATAGGTTTATGGCCTGCATTCTGAAAGTGAGTCAATAACATAATGGGTACTAAATTCCCAATGTGCAATGAATCAGCTGTTGGGTCGAACCCAACATATGCTGTTGTCAATTCCTTATTTAACTGTTCTTGAGTGCCGGGCATAATATCATGCAACATTCCTCTCCACTCTAATTCCTTAACAAAATCCATCAAAAATGTAGTTTGGCGCAAAGATAATAATTCAACCGCCTGCAGCACTTCTAATAAAAGCCATTGTTTTTCTACATAAAAGAAAATGCAATATGAAATGAAGCTACTTTTGTAACTGATTTGGATAAAATTCTAGTTACAGGAGGAACAGGCTTAGTAGGGAGTCATTTACTATTATCGTTATGTCAGAAAGGGCATCAGGTTATGGCTTTGGTAAGAAGTGAGAATAGTAAAAGAAAGGTTCATCAGTTATTTAAAGCATACGAGTCTGATCACTTGCTAAATAATATTGAATGGATAAGTGGAGATATTACCGATAAATACGGTTTATTAGACATTTTTGAAGGAATAACACACGTTTATCACGCTGCAGCTCTAGTTTCATTTTATCAAAAGGATGCTGATGCAATGATGAATACAAATATAGATGGGACAGCCAATGTTGTTAACGCCTGCTTATTGAGTGGAGTAAAAAAGCTATGTTATGTCAGTTCCGTTGCAGCTTTAGGTGTTAGCAAGCACAAAGGTGAAGCAATCAATGAATTAACTGATTGGACAAATAGCTCAGAAACAAGCAATTACTCAATCAGCAAGTATTACGCTGAGAACGAAGTATGGCGAGGAGCTGAGGAAGGCCTGAATGTCGTAATCGTTAACCCTGCATATATTCTTGGTTATGGCGATTGGAATGAATCAAGCTTACAAATCTTCAAACGGGTTAAAGATGGTCTTCTATACCACTCCAGTGGAAGAAACGGGTTTGTGGGAGTAAAAGACGTCGTTAAGATCATGATTGCTCTAATGGAAAAAGAAGTGACAAAAGAACGATTCGTTCTTGTATCTGAAAACATGCTTTTTAAACAACTGTTCGACTTTATTGCAGCAGGGTTTAATAAAAAGAAGCCGCAAATTGCCATCCCTAAAAACCTAGCTTGGATAGCTTACCTGTTTGATCAGATGTCTAGTTATTTGCTGAGAAGAAAAGCGATTCTCACCAAAGAAAGCGTACAAAGTGCTTATCGAGAAAGCTACTTTGACTCATCAAAAGTGAAAGATCAACTGAACTATGAATTTGAACCTATTGAAAGTGTGGTTAAAAAATCTTGCGAACTCTTCCTAAGATATAATTAATCAGAGCTATCCTTCTCAGATGCTTTTTTCCCTTTCAGTTCAGCACTTTTTGTACTAAGATTCACCATTACCTCATCATAGATTTCCTCCAGCTCTTTTGGATGATCCAGATAATAATCCATGTTTTGCTCATACTCTTCTTGATTGGTATTTACTGATCGCAAAGCAGCAGAATATATACTATCATTAGAGTATAAACTATCAGGCGTGCGATGATATCCCAATCGAATAACTGATTCGGCAAGCTGCATTTGAGTCAATACTTCAACAAACCTTTCTTTGCTCCAGATTTCTTCAGGTTTTTCATGCTTGGTTTCACAACCAAAGACTGCAACAGATAATAATATAATTATTAGTGAATGTTTCATCATCTGTCAAAGCTCAATCTTAAGCCCTTTTTTCTTTCATCAAAATGTCCATTATCATAAGCCAGATGACCACTTATAAATGTTTTCTCAATGGTTGATCTGAATTTTTGTCCTTCAAATGGTGACCATCCGCATTTATAGAGAACATTTGATCGATTCACGTTCCATTCCGACTTTGGATTGATGAGTACTAAATCTGCAAAATAACCTTCTCTTAAATACCCTCTTTTTTTAATCTGGAAGCAATCTGCTACTGCATGACTTGTTTTTTCTACAATTTTTGTAAGAGGAAGAGCATTTTCTAAATGAAGCTCAAACAAAGCATTAAGTGCATGTTGGACTAAAGGGCCTCCGCTTGGTGCCTGGAAGTATGAATTGCTCTTTTCTGATAAGGTGTGTGGAGCATGATCTGTCGCAATAACATCTATCCTATTGTCATTAACTGCTTGTAAAATCGCCTTTCTGTCATTCTCGGTTTTTACAGCCGGATTCCATTTAATCAAAGTCCCTTTTGTAGTATAATCTTGATCACTAAACCATAAATGATGAATGCAAGCCTCGGCTGTGATCCGCTTTTTATCTAAGGATATATCATTTCTAAACAAGTCTAGCTCTTTAGCAGTAGAAATATGGAGTATGTGTAATCTGGTATTGTGTTTTTTTGCCAGATCGACTGCCTTAGAAGAAGAAAGATAACATGCTTCCGCACTTCGAATAAGGGGATGTTGCTCAATAGGAATTGCCTCTCCGTACTTTTCTCTTGCAATCGCAATGTTCCTCTTTATTGTTGATTCATCTTCGCAATGTGTGGCAATAAGAAGTGGACAATTTTTAAATATCTGCTCCAAAACTTTATCTTCATCAACAAGCATATTGCCAGTTGAACTTCCCATAAATATTTTAACTCCACAAACCGATTGCTCATCTGTTTTTAGAACTTCGTCCAAGTTATCATTGGAAGCACCCATAAAAAAAGAATAATTAGCGAGAGACTTTTGTTGGGCTATAGCGTATTTCTCAGCTAAAAGTTCTTGCGTCAATGTATTGGGAATAGTATTAGGCATCTCCATATAAGATGTAATACCACCGGCAACAGCCGCTTTAGACTCGGTATAAATTTCTGCTTTATGGGTTAGTCCCGGCTCACGAAAATGAACCTGATCATCTATCATCCCAGGAATAAGATAAAACCCTTCAGCTTCTATAACTTTTTCTGATGGTTTTGGACTTAGCCCAGACCGGTTTATTTCAGAAATATACTCCTTCTCAATTCTCAGATCTGCTTCAAATTCCTGATTTTCATTAATAAGTGTTGCTCCTTTAATTAGCATTTCTATTTGTATGATTTAAATAGTGAAGATAGGCGCAATGAAATCACACCAAGAACTGCCTCTTTAAAAATACCGGAATTCATTTTACTACTACCTTCTTGACGATCTGTGAAAATTATAGGAACCTCAACAATCTTAAATCCATATTTCCAAGCTTTGAACTTCATCTCAATTTGGAATGCATAACCCTTAAAGCGAATTTTATCTAAGGGAATCTTTTCCAACACTTTCCTTGTATAACACTTAAACCCTGCTGTAGAGTCATGAATTGACATTCCTGTGACAAACCTAACATAAACCGAAGCATAATAAGACATCAAAACACGCCCCATCGGCCAATTCACCACATTCACTCCTTTGACATATCTAGATCCAATCGCCAAATCAGCACCATCTTCTTTACAAGCCTTATAAAGTCGGATAAGATCATCAGGATTGTGACTAAAATCAGCATCCATTTCAAAAATGTAATCATAACCATTACTCAACGCCCATTTAAATCCGTGAATATACGCTGTCCCTAATCCTTGTTTGCCTGATCTCTCTTCTATAAAAAGTTTATTCGGATATTTTGAAATCATGCTCTTGACGATATCTGCAGTACCATCCGGAGAGCCATCATCAACTATCAATAAATGAAATTCACCCTCCAGAGACAGCACTTTGTCTATCATCTTCTGGATGTTTTCCAGCTCATTATAAGTTGGTATGATGACTAGTTTTCCCGACATTGAAAAAAAGAATAAAAATAGGGATTAGAAGGCATAAGAAATAGCCATAAAACTTAATCTTTCATAAAAGAAGAAACTACATCATAAAACATTTTAGGAGATTCGGCATGAACCCAATGACCTGCACCTTGAATTTCCCTAAGCTCATAATTTGGAAATTTAGCTGATATTTCTGCCCCATGTTCAGGTAATATATAACTAGACTGCTGACCTTTCACAAACAAACAAGAACCATTATACTGACCCTCGCTTATGCTCCATTCACTTATTGGAATAATCTCGCGTCTTAGCACATTGAGATTAAATCGCCATGCCAATTGATTTTTTTCTTTCCAATATAAATTTTTAAGCAGAAACTGACGGGTTCCCACTTCTTTGATTTTTTCAGTCAATAATTGATCTGCTTCCTTCCTAGATGAGATTTTATCGAGATCAATTTGTTCTAAGGCATCTAAAATAGCATAATGATGAACCTCATACTTAACCGGAGCTATATCAACAACAATCAATTTGGAGAGCATTATTGCATTATTCACCGCGAACTCCATGGCTGTTTTTCCTCCCATAGAATGTCCTAAAATAATCGGGTCATGAATCTGATGTTGTTGAATAAATTGCTTTAAATCTTCTGCCATCAATTGATAAGAAAATGCATCGCTATGAGGTGACTGTCCATGATTTCTTTGATCCACTAACCACACCTCATAAGTCTCTGACCATGCCTTAGCCAAAGTCATCCAATTATCTAAAGAACCGAACAAGCCGTGCAATATAATTAATGCTTTGCCCTCTCCTATTTTTTTATAATTCAATTCCATTTAAGGTCTCCAGTTTAATGATTTTAGATACTGTTGAATAGTATTTTCAATCCCTAAATACAAGGCATCAGTGATTAATGCGTGACCTATCGACACCTCCTTTAAATCAATCATATGGTCTTTAAAATAGGACAAGTTATCCAAGTTTAAATCATGACCCGCATTTAAACCCAGATTCATTTTTTTTGCCATTTCAGAAGCTTGAATAAATGGCTGAATAGCTTTTTTTTTATCAGCTAAAAATTGATCTGCGTAGGGTCCGGTATACAATTCAATTCTATCCACTCCGGCAGATTTAGCAGCCTCTATTTGATTAATATCTGTCTCCATAAAAAGAGAAGTTCGAATACCCAACTCTTTAAATTGAGCTATTATTGGTTTCAAAAAATTCATTTCTTTAGTCACATTCCAGCCAGCATTTGAAGTTAGTACCTCAGGTGGATCAGGGACTAAGGTCACTTGGTCTGGTTTAACTTCAATAACCAGATCAATAAATGCCGGACTTGGATAACCTTCAATATTGAACTCAGTTGTTAGGCAATCTTTTAATGCATACACGTCATCATAACGTATATGACGCTCATCAGGTCTAGGATGAACAGTGATCCCATGCGCTCCAAACCGTTCACAATCTTTGGCAACTTGAATCAAATTTGGAACATTGCCTCCACGTGCATTTCTGAGGGTCGCAATTTTATTAATGTTTACACTGAGTCTAGTCATCTTTATTGATTAATATTGTGAGCACCGACAAAATTACTGCAAATATCCAGCAGCATGATTGCCATCGATTTAATAAGTGACGACATTCCACCAATAAAGACCTCCGATTCAGCAGGAGTTGCTCTTCAAATTATGGAAGACTTTAAGTTGAGAGAACTTCCAATTGTCAATAACAATGAATTTCTAGGACTGATTTCAGAAGATGATATCTATGACTTAAATAAACCTGAAATGCCTGTTGGAAATCATTCATTGTCATTAGAGAAAGCCTTTGTTTATCAACACGAACATATTTTTGAAATAATAGGTAAAATTGCTTCTCAAAAGCTAAGTGCACTGCCGGTTTTAGACGATAAAAATCATTATTTAGGCGTGATCTCATTAGATATCCTGATTGAAAAAATATCACTTTTAGGTGCTGTAAAAGAACCGGGAGGGGTTCTAAGGTTGGAACTAAACATTAATGATTATTCTTTATCTCAAATTGCTCAAATAGTTGAAAGTAATGGAGCCAAAATATTAAGTTCCTATATCTATACCTGGGAAGACTCAACAAAGATGGATGTTATACTAAAAATCAACCAAACTGATCTTAATGCAATCATTCAAACATTTGAACGCTATAACTATGTCATATCTGGTTCTTATCAAAATAGCCAAGATAATGATGACTTGTTAAGCCGCTACAATTCATTTTTGAATTACTTAAACATGTAATTCATGTTGAAACTCCTTTCGGCAACCTTATTACTCTTTACTTTTTTTGTTTCCAATGCTCAAGCCTATAAAGTAGATTTGATAAAGGAAGATTCCTCCATTTATACGACCCCATATAAAATCATTCAAAGCATACAAGTGGTCGGTAATTCGATTACAAAAGAACAAGTCATATTAAGAGAGCTGCAATTCTCAACAGGAGATACTTTATTGAGCAGTGACTTTGTATTTTTACTAGAACAATCCAAAAAGAATATACTCAACACCTCGCTTTTTAATTTCGCCAATATAGAATGGGCCTTAATTGATAGTATTCATGTATATATAATTGTTTCTGTCACTGAAAGGTGGTATACCCTTCCTTTACCCATATTTGAAATTGAAGACAATAATTTTAACACTTGGCTAGAGGAAAAGGATTTCTCAAGGATAAATTATGGGTTTCATTTAATCAGAAACAACTTCAGAGGTCGTAAGGAACGATTAAGAATGACTGCTCAATTTGGTTTCACGGAAAGAATCCGGTTAAGGTATGATATCCCATATATCTCTAAAAATCAAAAGGGAGGACTGGGGCTTAAATTCTCATACAATAGAAGAGATCAAATCGCTTATAGCTCATCTAATAATGAAAGATTACAATTTAAAAGCAATACTGAAGATGCCATAAAAAACTACTCTGCAGGAATAAATTACAGCTACCGAAATGCCATCTTTAACACTCATTATGTTGGAATAGAATATGACCAAAACAGAATTGTAGATTCCGTCCGAATTTTTAACCCTAACTATCTTGGGGAAAACCGTCTGAAGAATTCATATTTCTCTTTCTTCTATACTTTTATTCATGATAAAAGAGATTCAAAAAACTATCCGCTGAGCGGAGACTTCTTTCGATTCTCTATTCAAAAGTCAGGAGTAGGTATAACTTCTGAAGGAGTCGATCTTTTGAATTTAGACCTTCAAGTCAAAAAGTTCTTTCAATTGGATGAAAGACTTTTCTTGGCAAGCAGTATAAGAGGTGAATTAGCAGCTAACAATAATCAACCGTATAATTTACAGAATGGTCTAGGTTATAGCTCCAGTTATGCTATAAGGGCTTATGAATATTATGTCATTGATGGACAGAATATCGGACTTGTCAAGAATCAGTTAAAGTACCAGATTGTCAAGCCTCGTGCTGTGAATTTTAAATTTATTGGCTACGATAAATTTAGCAAATTCCACTATGCTTTTTATCTTGGGGTATTTTCAGATTTTGCTTACGTAGAGGATAACACAGGATATGAGAGAAATCGCCTTGCCAATAAACCATTATATAGTTATGGTATTGGACTGGATTTTGTTTCATATTACGATATTGTTCTGCGCACAGAATATTCATTCAATAAGTTGGGAGAATCGGGATTATTTCTTCACTTTGTAGCTCCTATTTAAATACCCATGAAAGTTGCCATTTACGGTAAATCATCTGAAAAGGACATTTCGGAGGCAGTTGTAAAACTGATAAACACCTTAAAAAGTTACAATTGTGAGCTTATTGTAGATCATGACTATTGGCAACAGTTAAAGTCCATGGTTGATATAGACGAATTCCCCTTGTTCCTATCAAAAGAAGAACTTAAAAATGTAGATATCTTAATCAGTATTGGTGGTGATGGCACCTTCCTAAATACCATTCATTTAGTTCAAGATTGGGACATCAAAATACTAGGAATAAATGCGGGAAGACTAGGTTTCTTATCCTCGACTTCAATAGATCAGATTGATCTTGTTGCTCAATCTTTAATAGAAGATAACTACATTATCGAAAAAAGATCATTGTTAGAATTTATTGATGATCATCAATTGTTTGGCAATGATAATTATGCTTTAAATGAAATTAGTGTTCTCAAAAAAGATACCTCCTCAATGATAACTGTAGAGGTATTTATTGACGATATTCATTTAAATACTTATTGGACTGATGGCCTTATTATCTCAACATCAACAGGATCCACAGCTTATTCTCTTAGCTGTGGAGGTCCGATTATAATGCCCGGTAGTGGAAATTTTGTCATTACTCCGATCGCTCCACACAACCTTAATGTAAGACCAATAGTTATCGATGATGAGTCTGAATTGAAGCTAACAATAAATGGCAGAAGCGAACAGCATCTCATTGCTCTAGATTCACGATCAAAAGAAATTGAGAATCTTCAAACAATACGGATTAAAAAAGCTAAACATCATGTTCAAGTCATCCAATTTGAAAATAACAGTTTCATCACCAGTTTAAAAAACAAACTCAATTGGGGTTTAGATAAGCGAAATATATAACAAGTGAAGGGATGAGAGTGTTGTTTAGGAGTTTATAATTAAGATTAATCTAATTATATTTGCATTTCGTAGAAATTTATGAGAAAAGTCATTTTCATATTGATCATTTGTTTGCTTCCAAATTTAGCTGATGCGCAAAGATGGAAGCAATATAGAAGACAGGTTATGGGTGGAATTGGTGTCACCAATTTCCTTGGTGACTTGGGAGGTGCTGATCAAATAGGAAGGGATTTCCTTTATGATCTTGACTTTGTAGCAACAAGACCTTCCCTATTTGTAGGTTATCGCTATCAGCTGAATACTTTTGCTTTTCTAAGATCTAATTTACAGTGGGGCATATTAACAGCTGATGACAAGAACACTAAAGAAGAGTTTAGAAGCAAAAGAAATCTGCATTTCAGATCTGGATTCTTAGAAGTCAATGGTTTAGTTGAGTTCTATTTGATTCAAAATGCACGGGGTAACTTATATCGATTAAGAGGTGTAAGAGGTCGAAGAGGCTTAAAGATGGACGTTTATGTCTTTGGAGGAATCGGGTTTATGTATTTCAATCCGAAGGCACAATACCAAGGACAATGGGTTGCACTTCAACCTATTGGTACAGAAGGACAAGGACTACCCGGACAAGAGGACAAATACAGCAGATTTACTTTTACTGTTCCTTATGGTATAGGTATAGGTAAATCAATTGATCGTTACTGGTCTTTTAACATTGAGTTTACAATGAGAATGACATTTACCGATTACATTGATGATGTAAGTGGTAATTATTATGGACGTCAGAGATTGTATGATGCCAAGATTAGTGCAGGAGCTAGTGATGCTGAAGCGACAAGAGCGGCTTACCTTTCAGACCCTAATATACTTTACAGGTCTTCAGATTTGTCTTTCTCGGATTTCGGTGCCGATAATATTGAAAATGAAAGTGCAGGGCGTGAAGATCAAGTTAACATCAGAGGGGATATTACTGACAACGATGCTTTCATGACAGGTATGATTACAATCTCTCGTAAAATTGTAAAGCGACGTAGGAGTCGTCCAAAATTCTAATACTATTCTCGCATTCGTTGCGTTTCTTTGCATGAATATGAAAAAAGGTCTACTCTTTTTTTTAATTTCCTTTTCCATCTTATCTGTTTCAGTTGGTCAAAAGACATCAGAATTCGGTTTACTTCTGGGCAGATCTTATTATCTAGGAGAGCTAAATCCTAATAATCATCTTGGAAATGATATAGGATCTTTTATGTGGGGTGGAGTATTTCGATTTAATTTGAATCAGAGATACAGCCTTAAGGCCAGTGTATTAAAAACATCTTTAAAAGCAGAAGATGAATTAACCTCCTTTGAATTTAATCAAAATTTTAGAAAAGCCAGTTTCGAGAGCAAATTGACAGAATTTTCGGGTCAAATTGAGTTTAACTTTTTACCATATGAAACAGGAAATAAGGACTTTTTCTTTAGCCCCTATTTCTTTATTGGAATATCCGCATACAAATATGCTCCTAAAGTGGCTTTAGAAGGCGCGGCCACTCCATTAACGGAAACCGATGGAGGTACTAAAATTTCTTATCCTTTTGGCCCGGGATTTAAACTGAGTCTTGGTAAAAAAGTAAGTCTGGCATTTGAATGGGGTTTTAGGAAAACATCTAATGATTTTATTGATGGCATTCCAAACCGATTTGACGAACTATACGAATTTGGGAAAAATTACGATAATGACTGGTATGTGATCTCAGGTTTTATGCTTACCTACAGGCTTACGAAAATAGGTTCTTGCCCGGTATATCACTTTTAAAATGCTAGGAATAATCAGATATTTGTGCGCTTAATTTAAAGATGAATTTATCTGATAAAAATATAGATAAGGTCAATTTACCCAATCATATTGCGGTCATTATGGATGGCAATGGCAGGTGGGCAAAGAAACATGGTAAAGCAAGAGTTTTTGGTCACAGAAATGGAGTAAAAGCCGTCAGAGAGGTTACTGAAGGTGCTGCAGAACTTGGCGTAAACTATTTAACCCTTTATGCATTTTCAACAGAAAACTGGAACCGTCCAAAAGCCGAGGTAACTGCTTTGATGCAATTATTAGTATCAACCATAAGCAAAGAGACTAAAACATTGAGTAAAAACAACATTAAGCTTAATGCTATAGGAGATCTAAAGAATTTGCCAGGAAACTGTCATAGAGAACTTGAAAAAGCCATAAAAAAAACAAGCACCAATACAGGGATGACACTCACCCTCGCTTTGAGCTATAGCTCAAGATGGGAAATATTAAATGCTGTTAATTCGCTGTTAAATGATGTTAAATCAGGGCATTTAGACTCAAGAGCTATTTCCGAAAGAGAATTCAGCAACTACCTTTGCACCAAAAATATTCCCGACCCCGAGCTTCTAATTAGAACAAGTGGTGAATATCGAATAAGTAATTTTTTATTGTGGCAGTTGGCTTATTCAGAACTGTATTTTTCTGAAAAGTTATGGCCAGAGTTTACGAAAGAAGACCTAAAGGCAGCAATAATAGACTACCAAGGTAGAGAAAGAAGATTTGGAAAAACCAGCGAACAATTAGCAGACCCTACTATAGAATGATAAAGCAAATCTTCCTTACTTCACTATCTTTCCTTTTTTGCACTCACTTTCTATTTGGGCAAATCTCTTCAGGCAATAGCCTTGATGTTCTAGATTATTCCAACCCAAGAACATTTGAGATTGGAGGCATTTCAATTATTGGTACTCAAAACTTAGATCATACAGCACTAAAAGCCATTGCGGGCTTAGAAGTTGGCCAAGAAATTAGTATTCCAGGCGATGACATATCAAATGCCATTAGCAATTTATGGAAACAAGCTCTTTTTACCGATATACAGATTAATGCTGAAAGGGTGCAAGGAGATCTTATCTTTCTTTCGATAAAAGTTGAAGAACGCCCAAGATTATCCAAGTTCAGATTTAAAGGTGTTAGAAAAGGATCACAAGAGTCGATAAGAGATGATATTCAATTAAGGAGAGGAGCTGTTATAACACCTAACTTAATAAATACTACTAAAAATAAGGTTCGTAATTACTTTATAGATAAGGGGTTTTTTAATGTTGAAGTAGACATCATCGAGTCAGAAGACTCCACCCTCAAAAACTCAACAGTATTAACAATACAGATTAAGAAAAACGAGCGAGTAAAGATTAAGGACATCAACGTAAAAGGCAATGAGGCTCTTTCTGATAATAAAGTACGAAGAACCCTGAAAAACACTAAACGGAAAAAGTTTATTAGAATCTTCAAAGGGTCTAAATTCATCCGAAACGATTATGAGTCTGACTTAAAGGGCCTAATTGCAAAATACAATGCAAAAGGATACCGAGACATGAAGGTCAGTTTTGACTCTGTATATCAAGTTTCAAAAAAGAGGGTAGTCATTGACCTCAAACTAGAAGAAGGTAAGCAATACTACTTTGGAGAGATCAAATGGGTTGGAAATACAAAATATTCTAATGAAGAGCTAGATCGAATTCTGGGCATTGAAAAGGGTGACATTTTTAATCAAGAACTTTTTGATCAAAGGGTATATCAAGACGCCAGTGGAAGAGATATTAGCTCTCTATACTTAGACGACGGCTACTTATTTTTTCAGCCTAATGTTGTTGAAACCGGAGTTAGAGGAGATACCATTGATTTTGAAATTAGGATAAGGGAAGGACAGCAAGCAAGAATCAATAAGGTCACGATCATAGGAAACACGAAGACAAATGACCATGTTATTCGAAGAGAAATAAGAACTAATCCAGGAGATTTATTTAGCCGAGCCGATATAATAAGAACTCAAAGAGAGCTTTTACAGTTGGGTTATTTTAATCAAGAAAAACTTGGAGTAAACCCTATTCCTGACCAAGCAAGTGGCACCGTTGATATTGAATATGTTGTTGAAGAACAGCCTTCAGATCAGGTAGAACTCTCCGGCGGATGGGGAGGTGGACGCGTTGTTGGCAGCTTGGGTTTATCATTTAACAACTTTTCTGCAAAACGTTTTTTTAAGAAGGGAGCATGGCAGCCACTTCCTGCGGGAGATGGACAACGACTTAGTATAAGAGCTCAAACCAATGGACAGTTTTTTCAATCGTATAATATTTCCTTTACCGAACCTTGGTTAGGTGGCAGAAAACCGAACAGCTTAAGTGTGACAGGCTATTTCTCTAAACAAACCAATGGGGCTCCAAAAAAAATAACAAATTCTGAAGGGAATAGTATTGTCAACCCTAACCGACAAGCCTTAGGCATATGGGGGCTATCTGTAGGTCTGGGGAGACGATTAACCTGGCCTGATGACTTTTTCACACTTTATAATGAAGTCAGTTATCAATATTATGATCTCCAAAACTGGGGCAACTTTATCTTCCGCTCCGGCTTTGCTCATAACCTAAGCTTTAGAACAACATTTTCCAGAAACTCAATTGATGCTCCTATTTATCCTAAGTCAGGTTCTCAAACTTCATTGAGCTTGCAATTTACACCTCCATACTCCCTTTTTGAGAACAGAGATAATTATGATGAACTATCCAATCAAGACAGGTATAAATTTATCGAGTTCCATAAGTGGAAATTCAATTCTTCGTGGTTTACTCCTCTTGCAGGTAAACTTGTCCTCAACTCTAAAATTGGATTCGGTTACTTAGGAGAATACAATAACGATCTTGGTCAATCGCCTTTTGAGCGTTTCTATTTAGGAGGTGATGGCTTAAGCGGGTTCAATTTGGATGGAAGTGAAATCATAGCCTTAAGAGGTTATGGAGATCGTGACCTATCACCTAATGTGGGAGCTTCAATTGTCAGCAAGTATACCATGGAAATGCGTTATCCCTTCTCTTTAAATCCGACAGCTACTATTTATGGACTTGCATTTCTTGAAGCTGGCAACTCATGGTTCGATTTCGATGAATTCTCACCATTTGAAGTCAGGAGGTCCGCAGGTTTAGGGGTTAGAATTTACATGCCGTTCTTTGGCTTGTTAGGACTTGATTGGGGATATCGCTTAGATGATATCCCGGGAGTTTCAGATCCTAATCAAAAAACAGAATTTCATTTCACAATTGGAGGAAATATTGGTGGTTGGTAAAAATTTACTTGTATAATTGCCGTTTCAAAATGATGATACGAAAATATTTTATAGCACTTATTTTAATTCTTGGCACGCAACTTGTCATAGCACAGAAGTTCGCCTATGTGGATACAGAATACATCTTGAAAAACATACCCGAGTACCGGGAAGCACAAAAACAACTAGATGGGTTCTCAGACCAATGGCAAAAAAAGATTGAAGCGATGCAGAATAAAATTGATAAAATGTACCAAGACTTTCAAGCAGAAGAGATTCTTCTGACTGAACAAATGAAAAACAAAAGAAGAGAAGACATTCTGAAGAAAGAACAAGAGTTGATTGAATATAAAAAATCTAAGTTTGGGGTTGATGGAGAGCTTTTCAAAAAAAGAAAAGAACTAATTAAACCAATACAAGAAAAGATATACAAGGCAGTTCAACAAACTGCCAATGTAGGAAGGTATTCCATCATATTTGATAAAGCGGGAAGCCTCTCAATGGTATATACTAACCCTAAATACAATAAAAGTGATGATGTTTTAAGGCGAATGGGGTATAAGCCTGGAACAGAAAAAATAGACAAGTAATTAAGATAAGAACTAAAAATGAGAATGATGAAAACAATTAAGAACATAATTTTAATCGCTATTGTAGCATTAAGTACTAGCTTAAGTGCACAAAAGTTAGGACATATCAATTCTAATGAATTGTTATTGGCCATGCCTGAACGTAATTCTGTGGAAACACAAATCAAACAATATGCTCAGGAATTAGAAACACAATTGACAACCATGTCAAATGAATACCAAGCAAAGGTGCAAGATTATCAAGCCAAAGAAGCGACAATGACAGATGCTATTAAGCAAGATAAAATCAAAGAAATTACAAACTTGGAAACAAGAATTACTGAATTTCAGAAAACCGCTCAACAGGATCTCCAAAATAAAGAAGAGAGTCTTCTTAAACCAATTATTGACAAAGCAAAAAAAGCCATCGAAGACGTAGCCAAAGAAAACAATTATACGTACATCTTTGATTCCGGTGTGGGTGTGTTATTATATCAAAAAGACTCAGACGATATTATGCCTTTAGTAAAAAAGAAATTAGGGCTTTTGTAATTAATAAAACTTTACCTTTAAAAGCAGTTTGAATTCAAACTGCTTTTTTTGTTTATGGATAATCGATCAATTGGCGTATTTGACTCAGGAATTGGCGGTACTTCAATCTGGAAAGAGATTGTTGAATTGATGCCTTATGAAGATACCTTTTATCTGGCCGATAGCTTAAATGCACCATACGGAGAGAAAGACTCATCAGAAATCATTCGACTTTGCATAAAAAACACAGAGCTCCTTATTGAGAAAAATTGTAAGATCATTGTAGTGGCATGCAATACTGCAACAACCAATGCAATTGACTATTTAAGAAATCACTATACGATTCCATTTATTGGAATTGAGCCGGCAATTAAACCCGCAAGTCTGAAAAGCAATACTAAAGTAGTTGGTATCTTAGCCACAAAAGGAACGCTTAGCAGCAGCTTGTTTCAAGAAACCTCATCTTTATATCGTGATGGTGTTGAAATCATAGAAAGAGAGGGTAAAGGCATCGTACAACTCATAGAAACCGGAAAACTTTACTCTGAAGAGATGAAAGCTCTTCTCAAGAGATATGTTCAACCTATGCTCGATAGAAATATGGATTACCTGGTTTTGGGCTGTTCCCATTATCCTTATCTTATTCCAATACTGAGAAGAATTATTCCTGAACATGTTAACATCATTGACTCAGGTATGGCAGTCGCAAAACAGACTTTCGCAGTTTTAAAACAACGGAACTTGCTAGCGAATGAGTCCAATAAAGGTCAGCACATTTTCTATTCCAATTCTAATGCTAAACTATTGCAAGAGTTTGTTGGAAAAAATGCAAAAGTAGAAGCAGTTAATTTTTAGATCCGAATTCCATAAGGTAAGACTTAATAAACTCATCAAGCCACCCATCCATCACAGCATCTACATTGGAGGTCTCATGATTTGTTCTTATATCTTTGACCATTTTGTAAGGATGCATCACATAATTTCTTATTTGCGAACCCCATTCTATCTTCTTTTTATCAGCTTCTATTTCCGCTCGCCTTTCTTCTTTCTTCCTCATCTCAATCTCAAATAACTGAGATTTAAGCAACTGCATCGCCTTCTCTTTATTCGCCAACTGAGACCTAGATTCTGTATTATCAATAACTATTCCTGAAGGTTTATGATGCAGCCTGACACCCGTTTCTACTTTATTTACATTTTGACCTCCTGCTCCTCCTGACCTAAATGTATCCCATGTAATGTCTGATGGATTAATTTCTATCTCAATGGAGTCATCCACTAGAGGATAAACATAAACAGAGGCAAATGAAGTATGACGTTTTGCATTAGAATCAAAAGGAGAAATGCGCACCAAACGATGAACTCCATTCTCTCCTTTCAAATAACCAAAAGCAAACTCCCCTTCAAATTCTAATGTCACTGTTTTTATTCCTGCAACATCTCCTTCTTGTAAATCCAGCTCTTTTATTTTCATGCCATTTTTCTCACCCCACATTAGATACATGCGCATGAGCATTGACGCCCAATCACAACTTTCCGTTCCACCTGCACCTGCGGTTATCTGTAATACGGCATTAAGTGAATCTTCTTCTGCACTCAGCATGTTTTTAAATTCCAAGTCTTCGATTTTCTCTTTGGCTATTTCAAATGCATGAACCACCTCTTCTTCCGAAGCGCCATCTTCTTTATAAAACTCATATAGCACTTCCAGGTCATCCACTGCCGTTTTTACTGATTTGTAACCATCCGTCCATACTTTCTTATTCCGAATCTGTCTTAAAAGTTTTTCCGCATCTTTTGGATTATCCCAAAACTCAGGCAATTGAGTTCTTTGTTCATCTTCAGCTATTTCAATAAGCTTATCCTCCACATTTAAATAAGTCTTAAGGGCCTCAACTCTTTTGCCTAATTCTTTTATTTGTTCTTGTGTCACCATAAATTATCCGCGTAAAATTAGCCTTTCAGAATAGATTTAATGTTCATTTTATTATTGAATCGTATTTATCTTTACAAGACATGCAAGACAGCCCTCAAAGTAATATCCACTCTATTTTAACCAAATATTGGGGTTACAAATCCTTTAGAGAGAAACAAGAGGAAATTATCTCCTCTGTTTTAAAAGGGAAAGATACCTTGGCCTTATTGCCTACGGGTGGCGGAAAATCCATTTGTTTTCAAGTTCCTGCATTAGCACAGCAGGGAATTTGTATCGTTATTACCCCCTTGATTGCATTAATGCAAGACCAAGTCAAGAACCTTAAAGAAAAAGGCATAAAAGCGCTTGCTATTCATTCAAACATGACATCCAGAGAAATTGATATTGCCTTCGATAATGCCATTTATGGTCAATATAAATTCCTTTACCTTTCACCTGAACGCTTAGAAACCGAGTTGTTTCAGGTGCGAGTAAGAAAAATGAATATCAACTTGATTGCAATTGATGAAGCACATTGTATTTCACAATGGGGTTATGACTTTAGGCCTTCTTATTTAAACATTGCTAGGGTGAGAAAACTCATTCCAAAGACACCTTTTATTGCCCTAACAGCAACAGCCACCCCTGAGGTCGTTTTAGATATACAAGAGCAATTAAAGTTTAAAGATTTAAACAGCATACAAAAGAGTTTTGAACGCAATAATCTAACTTACGTTATACAAGCCTCAGAGAACCCATTAGACAAGATGCTAAGTGTGATTAAGGGTGTAAAGGGTTCCGGAATTGTATACTTGAGTAGCCGGAAAAAGACAAAAGAAATAGCCGATTTTCTTAATTCAAGAGGAATTTCGGCTCTTCATTATCATGCCGGATTAAATTTTGATGAACGAAGTCAAACACAGAATGCATGGATTAGTAATAGCTGCAGAGTAATTGCAGCCACTAATGCCTTTGGAATGGGCATTGACAAACCGGATGTGCGCTTTGTTGTTCATTTAGATGCTCCGGAATCTCTTGAAGCCTACTTTCAGGAAGCTGGCAGAGCAGGAAGAGATGGCAAAAAGGCTTATGCTGTTTTTGTACGCAGGCCAAACATGGGAAATGAGTTACTCAATAAACTCGATCAAAAATTCCCGAGTATTGAACGAATAAAGGCTTGCTATACTGCCCTGTGCAATTTCTTTCAAGTTCCCTTAGGTGGTGGAAAGCTGGAAAACTTCAAACTTGACATTGGGCTATTTTCTAAGCGATATGATTTCAATCAACGAGAAGCTTTTGAGTGCATTCGTTTTTTAGAAAAGGAGGGCTATCTGGAACTGAGAGAATACGGGACAAGCCAATCAAAACTATTCATTAAGGTAAAAAAAGGGGATTTATATAAATTTCAAGTTGCACATCAATCATACGACCACTTAATCAAAACTTTGCTAAGAACTTATGGGGGACTATTTGATGATACGGTTGTTATTCAAGAAATGCAGATAGCCAAAAATTCCGGAATTCCAATTGCTAAAGTAAAATCTTCCTTAGTTGATTTAACCAATCAAGGTCTTATCGAATATCAAGCTAAAAGTAGTGATCCGGTAGTTTTATTTCTAACCGAACGTATAGACATGAGAAGTCTAATCATTAATAAGAAAACATATAAACAACGTAGAGAAATAATCAAGAATCAGCTTGAAGAAGTTGCCAATTACATTTCTTCGGATGAATGTAGAAGTCGCTTTCTATTGAACTACTTTGGAGAAAAGAACGCTAAACCTTGTGGTAAATGTGATCACTGTCTAAGTTTAAAAAATAAATCGATTGACCATAAAGAATTCGAAAACATTAAAAATCTAATTACCGATCAACTACAAAAAAAGAGTCTATTGCCTTCTGAAATGGAAAGTCGGTTTAAAGTAAATCCCGAAAAACTAAAATTGGTTTTACAGTGGATGATTGATGAAGAGCTTGTGGAATTAAAGAATCAAAGGTTCTGCTTTAAACCTTCATGATATCCGCTTCTTTAGCATCTAGTATTTTATCCGCCTTTGCTCCAAACTTATCTGTTAAATCCTGAATTTCTCCTTCTAAATCTTTCGCACGATCCTCTGATAAGCCATCTTTTTCTAACTTCTTCACTTCATCATTAGCTTCCTTTCTGGCATTTCTGATGCTCACTTTCGCATCTTCAACCTCAGCTTTAGCCTGTTTTACGAGATCGCGTCTTCTTTCCTCCGTCAATTGCGGAATGTTGATCAAAATCATCTCTCCATTATTCTGTGGATTCAAGCCTAGGTTCGAGTTAATTATTGCTCTCTCTATTGGTTCCAGCATAGTCTTTTCCCACGGCTGAACAGTTAGTGTTCTTGCATCCATCGTTCCAACATTCGCGACTTGATTTAAGGGTGTTTGAGACCCATAATAATCAACAAAAACGGTATCCAACATACTAGGAGAAGCCTTACCAGCTCTAATCTTTGTCAAATTTTTCTCTAGGTGTTCAATGGCTTTGGCCATTGCTTCTTTTGCACTATCTAAAATAAATTCAATTTCCTCTTCCATAACAAAAATTTAGAAGGTTGAAATTAATCAATTGAATAGATTAAAACTCAACTAAAGTTCCAATTTCTTCATTCGTGGTCACCACTCTTTTCAAATTTCCCGGAGTATTCATGTCAAAGACCACAATTGGTAGCTTGTTCTCATTACACAGTGTAAATGCAGTAAGATCCATCACATTTAGACCTTTCTCATACACTTCTGCGAAAGAGATTTTATCAAACTTCACCGCATCTTTGTTCTTTTCAGGATCAGAATCATATATACCATCTACTCTAGTTCCTTTAAGAATGACATCTGCTTCAACTTCAATGGCTCTTAAACTAGCTGCTGTATCAGTAGTAAAATAGGGATTACCTGTTCCGGCACCAAAAATAACTACTCTACCTTTTTCTAAATGCCGAACTGCCTTTCTTCTGATATAAGGTTCAGCAATTTGCTCCATCTTTATGGCGGTTTGTAATCGAGTATATACTCCAATATCTTCCAAGGCAGATTGCAAAGCCATACTATTAATAACAGTCGCCAGCATTCCCATATAATCACCTTGCACTCGTTCGATTCCACCATCAACTGCCTGAATTCCACGAAAGATATTACCTCCTCCGATTACTATTGCAACCTCTACTCCGGCATCTACCACTTCTTTTATCTCACTAGCATATTGATTTAAGCGATTGTGATCTATACCAAACTGTTTTTCACCCATTAAAGCTTCACCACTGAGCTTGAGGAGTATTCTTTTGTATGACATGCTGTTTTGTTTCTGTAAAAATATTTATTACTAAGAAATATTAGGACAAAAAAAAGAGAGAATTAAATTCTCTCTTCTATTTAAAATTAAACCAATGAACTGCGTTTAAAATCAGTAACCGTTAGTTCTTTGTTAACTGATTTCAGATATTGATCAACACTCAATTTATTATCAACAAAATATTGCTGATTCAATAAAGTGTTCTCTTTATAATATTTGTGAAGTTTACCTTCAGCAATTTTCTCAATTATTTGCTCTGGCTTACCTTCTTTTCTTGCTTGCTCTCTTCCGATTTCTAACTCACGCGCCTTAATCTCATCACTAACCGAATCCGCATTTAAAGCAACAGGGTTCATTGCAGCAATTTGCATCGCAACATTTTTACCTGCTGTATTGGCATCTTCTGAAGCTTGATTTAACCCGACAATAGTTGCTGTCTTATTACCGGGATGGTTATAAGCAATTACGTTTTCAGCAGATAAAGAAACCAGTTCAGATAATTCTATCTTCTCTCCAATTTTACCTACTTCTTCAGTAATCTTTTCAGAAACTGTTAAGTCATCGTTGAATTTAAGTGCTTTCATTTCTTCCAATGATGCAGGTTTCTCATTCAAGGCAATATCCAGCAATCGTTCTGCAACACCAACAAAGTCTGCATTTTTCGCAACAAAGTCCGTTTCACAGTTTAAAGTCACTAAAGCAGCATAATTGTCTTTGGTACCAGCCAAAATCACTCCTTCATTTGCATCTCGATCACTTCTTTTTTCAGCAACTTTTTGACCTTTCTTTCTTAAAATCTCAATTGCTTTGTCAAAATCACCTTCAGCTTCTACTAAGGCTTTCTTGCAATCCATCATACCAGCTCCGGTATGCTTTCTTAATTTATTTACTTCAGCAGCAGTTATCGTTGCCATTGTATTAAATTTTTTGATTTAAATTATTTTGATTCTTCAGTTTCAGCTTCAACCTCTACCGTTTCTTTCTTTTCTACATTTGCCTTAGCAGAGGCAGCTTTATTTTTTTCCCTTTCAGTTTTGCGTTCTTCTAATCCTTCACTTACAGCACCGGTAACAACTTCTAGGATTTTATCGATTGACTTTGCCGCGTCATCATTAGCAGGAATAGGAAAATCAACAGACTCAGGATTTGAATTGGTATCAACAATAGCGAAAGTTGGGATGTTCAATTTCTTAGCCTCATTTACCGCTATAGCCTCTTTTTTAATGTCGACCACAAATAATGCAGAAGGCAATCTATTCAGGTCAGCAATACTACCCAAGTCTCTCTCTAATTTTGCTCTTTGACGTGTAATTTGCAATCTTTCCCTTTTTGATAAAACATCAAAAGTGCCATCCTTCATCATATTGTCAATAGAAGACATCTTACGAACAGCTTTTCTAATGGTAGCAAAATTAGTCAGCATTCCTCCCGGCCATCTTTCAGTAACATAAGGCATGGTTGTCGGTTTTACGCGATTCTCCATAACTTCTTTTGCTTGTTTCTTAGTTGCAACAAACAAAATCTTCTTTCCTGATTTTGCGATTTGCTTCATTGCTTGAGCAGCCTGATCTAATTTAACTGCTGATTTATGCAAATCAATAATGTGGATGCCATTTTTCTCCATAAAAATATATGGAGCCATTTTAGGATGCCATTTTCTTTTAAGGTGACCAAAATGTACACCTGCCTCTAATAGGTCTTTGTAATCTGTGTTTGCCATTTTTTTGTGTTTACATTCGATTAAAAAACAATTGCAGAGTAGCGCAAGGCGGTCTCTGCAATTTTGATACTAAACACCACACGTGGTGAATGCTGTACAGTATATTTTTTGTTCTGTCACTAAACGATTAACGTTTACTGAACTGGAATTTCTTTCTTGCTTTCTTTTGACCCGGCTTCTTTCTTTCTACCATTCTTGGATCTCTGGTCATCAAACCTTCCACTTTCAACGCTGGCTTGTTCTCAGCATTAACTTCAACCAATGCTCGAGCAACTGCCATTCTAAAAGCCTCTGCCTGACCTGTGATTCCACCGCCATTTAAATTTGCTTTAACATCATATTGACCATCTGTCTCAGTCAAACTAAAAGCTTGTGTAATTCTATATTGTAACGCTACTGTAGGAAAGTATTCTTTATAATCTTTTCCGTTTACAGTAATATTACCCTTACCTTTTGAAAGGTATACCCTTGCAATAGACTTTTTTCTTCTTCCTAATGTATTTACTACGTCCATGCTTATTTAATTGAATTCAGTTTAACTTCTTTTGGCTTTTGAGCTTCAAACTTATGCTCACTTCCTTCAACAACATGCAAGTTATTAAACAAAGCTCTTCCTAATCTATTCTTAGGTAACATTCCTCTTACTGCTTTTTCAACAAGTGCCGTTGGTTTTTTTCTCAATAAATCTTCAGCAGTAATTGATTTCTGTCCACCGGGATACTCTGAATAAGAAATGTATGTTTTCTCAGCCATCTTATTACCTGACAATCTGATCTTCTCAGCATTAATCACAATCACATTGTCACCGCAATCTACATGAGGTGTATAATTAGTCTTATGCTTACCTCTAATCATCTTCGCCACTTTTGATGACAAACGGCCCAAAGTTTCATTCTCTGCATTGACCAAAACCCAGTTTTTATTCACTGTCGCTTTGTTTGCTGAAACTGTCTTATAACTTAAAGTATCCACGATTTATCTTTAATTTTTTTGAATAAACAAAATCTCCCCTAAAAAAGGGGCTGCAAACTTAGAACTATTTTTTCGATTACACAATACTGAAAAGGAGTTTTTATACGCCTAATTTTTATCCGCTTTTAAAAAAGAAAGAAGCCTTGAAATTCAAGGCTTCCTTGCAAGGATCAATTATTTATTTAACAATGCTCATCAAAAGCCGCAGTTAAATTTTCAGCTATCATTTCAGCAGGCCGACCTTCTATGTGGTGTCTTTCTATAAAATGAACCAACTTGCCGCCTTTAAACAAAGCTATAGAGGGAGAAGAAGGGGGATAAGGCAACATGTATTTTCTAGCTTGCGCCACTGCTTCAGTGTCCACTCCTGCAAAAACAGTTGTTAAATGACTTGGTTTTTTATTGTGCTTCGAAGCCATAATTACCGCGGGTCTTGCATTGGCCGCGGCACAACCGCATACTGAATTAACCATAACTAAAACTGTTTCATCTTTATTGGTAATGGCCTTATCTACAGCATCAGGAGTTGTTAATTCATCAAATCCAACCGATGTCAATTCTTCTTTCATCGGAGCTACTAATTCGGGTGGGTACATATTTCTGTGTTTTAAATTCTTAAATGAGAGACAAAGTTAGCCAAAGAATGTTTTGGCTAATATTCGTTAATTTCTTCTTTATTTAAATCGAATGTTTGCTCTTTTGTTGCTTTATCCTTTTTATACTTTACCGTCTTATAGTGATCTCCATAATTCGTGTAATACCTCCACTTGCCTTTCCTTAAGCCTTTTTCATAGTCTCCTCTAGATTCTAACTGGCCATTTTCATAATATCTTGAGCATGTGTGATACCATTCCACTGCAGGATGGTATTCTATTTTTTGAACTAGCTTGTTATCAACAAAATTCCATTCTTCGAACCGACCATATGGAGAAATCTCAAAATAGACAATTGAATCGTGGAATACTCTTCCGTCTTTCGACCTATAAATATTCTCACGTGGAAGAACATCATAAGTATATACATTAAAACTCACCTCCTGATCAAAATTAAGAGATAGCTCTTTTAGGTTTTTCATTAAAAGAGAATCAATTCTATACATAGAGTACAATAATCCATCAGGCAAAAGATGATATCTCCCATTAACCAATAAAGATGGGGTAAACCAAAGGTATACAAATCGCTTTGAACTTAAATAATGGATATTTCTCCCATCAATGCTCATAGATTTATTGAACAAATCTAATTGAGTTCTCCTTGCTATTTTATGGTTGTTGTGAAAATCTAAATATTCTTTAGCACCAATTCCATCTTTAAACTTAATATCAACAAAGGGGTCTTCATCTAGAAAGTGATATTGTATGTGCTTACATATTCCTTCTTCCCACCATACTATCTTCTCACGAATTCCATGGGGACAATAATAAAACCACTTCCCATCATTCTTGCCATGTATGTAGTTACCCTCCATTTCTAATTGCCCATCTGAAGTGTATTCTTTCCATAATCCATGACGTTCGCCATTTACCAAAAAGCCTTCAACTCTTATCTTACCCGACTCCCAATATTCTATTACTTCTAAAGTGTCTTGGGAATAAGACACCTTACAACATAACATTAAGATTAAAAAGATAGATATATTTCTAATCATAAACTTTTTCTTTTCTCCTCAAAAAACAGTTGCATCAGGTCTTTACAGTCATCTTCCATTATACCTCCTAAGATTTCTGTTTTAGGATGGAGCAAGTCTTTGATGTCCTGCTTTTTTCGGGATACATCATAAGCACCAAAAACAAGCTTACCCAACTGCGCCCAATATGCAGCTCCCGCACACATAACACATGGTTCCAGAGTCACATATAAAGTACACTCATTGAGGTATTTCCCTCCGAGATAATCTGCAGCAGCGGTAAAAGCCTGCATTTCGGCATGAGCTGTAACATCATTTAAAGTTTCTGTTAGGTTATGAGCTCTTGCCACAATCTTTTGATTCAAAACCACAACAGCACCTATTGGAACCTCTTCCTGATCAAAAGCACGATTGGCCTCATTTAAGGCCTGCTTCATAAAATAACGATCATCGAAGGGTTGAATAGACATTCTTCAAAATTACTGTGCTTGGATTTAATCCACACCTTTCCACTTATATTTTTGTGTGGCTTTGCTAATTTCGCAGCAAAATTATTGAGATGCTACGATCACACAATTGCGGAGAACTGAGAATTGGCCATTTGAATCAAACTGTAACACTTAGCGGATGGGTGCAAAAATCACGCGATTTGGGAGGTCTAACTTTTATTGATTTAAGAGACCGTTATGGAATTACTCAGCTTAATTTCAATATGGATGAAAACAAAGAACTCTGTGAGGAAGCTCGTGAATTGGGTCGTGAGTTTGTAATTCAGGCAACAGGCAAGGTCATCGAGAGAAGTAGCAAGAATAAAAATATTCCCACCGGTGAGATTGAAATAAAAGTAGAAGAATTAAGCATCTTAAATGCATCTCAAACTCCTCCTTTCACCATCGAAAATGAAACGGATGGTGGTGAAGAGCTAAGAATGAAATACCGCTACTTGGACTTGAGAAGACAACCTGTTCAAAAAGGTTTGTTTTTGAGACATCAAATGGCAAAAGAAATTCGAAACTACCTAGATGCTCAACAATTTATAGAGGTAGAGACACCCGTATTGATAAAATCAACACCAGAAGGTGCTAGAGATTTTGTCGTCCCTTCCAGAATGAATGAAGGACAGTTTTATGCTTTACCTCAATCACCGCAGACCTTTAAACAATTATTAATGGTAGGTGGTTTCGACCGCTATTTTCAAATCGTCAAATGTTTTAGAGATGAAGATTTAAGAGCCGATCGTCAGCCTGAGTTTACTCAAATAGATTGTGAAATGGCTTTTGTGGAACAGGGAGATGTTCTTTCTACCTTCGAGTCGATGATGCGACATCTTTTCAAAACTGTGTTAAATGTCGAGTTAAGCGAGTTTCCTCATATGTCTTATGAAGATGCCATGCGTCTATACGGTTCTGACAAGCCTGACATTCGATTTGGAATGCCTTTTGTCGAGCTAAATGGAGTTACTCAAAATAAAGGATTTAAAGTATTTGATGATGCTGAGCTAGTTGTCGGCATCTGTGCAAAAGGTGCTGCCAATTACAGCAGGAAACAAATAGATGCCCTAACAGAGTATGTGAAACGCCCTCAAATTGGCGCAAAAGGGCTAGTCTATGCTAAGCTGAATGAAGATGGTAGCATCAAATCCTCTGTAGATAAATTTTATTCTCAGGACGATTTACAAGCTTGGGCTGAAAAAATGGAGGCTGAAAAAGGAGACCTGATTTTAATCATTTCCGGTGGAAAAGAACAAAGCAGGTCGGCAATGAATGAATTACGTTTATACCTTGGTGATCAGTTGGGTTTGAGAAAAAGAAATGAGTTTGCTCCGCTTTGGGTGACTGATTTTCCTTTATTGGAATGGGATGAAGAAAGCAAACGCTATCATGCTATGCACCACCCTTTCACTTCCCCAAAAATAGAAGATACAAAACTTCTTGAATCTGATCCGGGAAAAGTACGTGCAAATGCCTACGACATGGTAATCAATGGCGTTGAAATCGGTGGTGGTTCTATTCGTATTCACGACCGAAACATGCAAAAACAGATGTTGAGCTTATTGGGTTTTTCGGAGGAAGAAGCTAAAGCACAATTTGGATTTCTAATGGATGCCTTTGAATATGGGGCTCCACCTCATGGTGGCATAGCACTTGGATTTGACAGAATGTGTGCTTTGTTTGGAGGATCTGAATCTATTAGAGACTATATAGCCTTCCCTAAAAATAATTCTGGGAGAGATGTTATGATAGATGCCCCTTCAAGAATAGATGATGAACAATTAAATGAATTAAACATTAAATTAATCGGTCAGTAGACATTTGGACTGAAAAAGTCGTCCGTCTTATACTAAACAATTATTTAAATGAAAAACATCAAACTATTTATCACTTTGACCTTCACATTAGCATTGATTTGGAGCTGTGAAAAAGACGAAGAAGATTCAGAAACTATTGTCAATATCATTGAATCAAATGATAAGGCTACACTAAACTTCGAGCCTTCATCTGCCAGCTGGTTTTATAGAGAATATCCGGATTCAATTATCATTTCGATCAAAAATGGATTACCACCTTACATCATTTCACAAAAATCAGACAATGTTCAAGCTAGAATAAATGGTGATCAGTTAATTCTATATCCCTTTTTAACTGGTGGTGGAAACAATACACTTCATGATTTTATTTTAATAAGAGACAATGCTAAAAATGAAAATACTTTCAACTTTAGTGTAAAATCTTTAAACGTCGACTTTAACTTCAATAATTCTAACTACAGCCTAAGTATTTTTGGTTCCACTGATATTGATTTTAACGGACCTGCCTATGGCACATATACATTAGACAAGTTTGCAAAATCTTTATATGCAAACATTTCTGAAACAGGACAATCCTTTTCTTTTTTCATCAACAATGTTGATAAAGCCGGTAGTTATGTATTAAATGAAAATAATGTTTTGGTTCAAGAATACTTTTACGTCAACTATACAGATTCACTAGGCTATTCAAGAGGAATGTCACTAAAGGACAGCAATCAAGTTATTCATGTGAGCACTTATAGCGACACATTGATTGAACTCAATTTTGATTTAGATTTAGAAAATGAGTTTTGGGGTGTTTTTTACAATTATGATGCTGTAGGAAACATTAGAATGAGAAAATAGAAAGTCTCAAAATAAACAACAATAAGAAAGCCGACAGATCAAATTGATCTGTCGGCTTTCTTATTGAAATTAAATGCGGTTACAATGTTCCTCTTTTCTCCTGTTCTCTTTCTATCGATTCGAACAAAGCTTTAAAGTTGCCGGCACCAAACCCTCTTGCACCCATTCTCTGAATGATCTCAAAAAATAGAGTTGGACGATCTTCAACCGGTTTGGTAAAAATTTGCAACAAATAACCTTCATCGTCTGCATCTATCATAATACCTAAACCTTTCAGCGTCTCAATATCTTCTCTCAACTCATGACTATGTTCTTCTAAACGACCGGGAACAGCCTTGTAATATTCATCAGGTGGCGTTGACAAAAATTCAACTCCTCTTGATCTCAATGCGCTCACAGTTGATATGATATCATCTGTTGCCACGGCAATGTGTTGAACCCCTGAACCTTCATAAAAATCTAAGTATTCCTCTATTTGAGATTTTTTCTTTCCTTCAGCTGGTTCGTTGATAGGGAATTTGATCCTACCATTGCCATTACTCATCACCTTACTCATCAACGCAGAGTATTCTGTATGAATTTGCTTATCATCAAAAGACAAAAAGTTGACAAAACCCATTACGTCCTCGTAAAACTTCACCCATGTATTCATCTGGTTCCATCCTACATTACCCACCATGTGATCAATATACTTTAACCCAACCGGTTCCGGATTATAGTCAGATTTCCACTCAACAAATTGGGGCAAAAATGTCCCATTGTAATTTTTACGCTCAACAAACAGATGAACTGTTTCTCCATAGGTATAAATACCCGCTCTTACTACTTCTCCAAATTCATCCTTTTCTACCGTTGGTTCCATGTAAGATTTCGCTCCCCTCGAAATTGTTTCTTCCCATGACTTTCGTGCATCTTCTACCCAAAGTGCGATAACTTTAACTCCATCACCATGTTTTACAATATGTTCGTTAATGGGGTGTTTGGAATTAAGCGGGGTAGTCAATACTAACTTAATCTTATCCTGCTTTACAACATAAGAGACCGTGTCCTTACTTCCGGTTTCCAAACCTTTATAGGCATATGATTGAAAGCCAAATGCAGACTTATAAAAGTGAGCTGCCTGCTTTGCATTCCCAACATAAAATTCAACATAATCTGTTCCTAATAAAGGAAGGAAGTCTTGCGCTCCATCAAAAATTTTTTCTAAGCCATAATCGACGGATTTTATTTCTTTTGTTGCCATATTATATCTTTTATCTGTACTTGTAATTTTTTATTTATTCTCTATCCAACTTTTATAATACTTTCCATCATCAATTTTTATCGCATTCTCAGTCACCTTAAGTGGTTTAAAAGTATCGACCATCACCGCTAATTCTTCAGTAGCGGTTTGTCCAACGCTTCTCTCATATGCCCCTGGATGAGGACCATGAGGGATTCCTGCCTGATGCAAGGTAATCTGTCCTTGTGCTATATCGTTTCGGCTCATAAAATCTCCATCTACATAATACAACACCTCATCGGAATCAATATTACTATGATTGTATGGTGCAGGAATAGCCTCGGGATGATAATCATAAAGACGTGGAACAAAGGAACAAATGACAAAGCCAGCCGCTTCAAAGGTCTGATGAACCGGTGGTGGCTGATGTACTCTTCCGGTTATCGGTTCAAAGTCATGTATTGAAAATGCATACGGATAGTTAAATCCATCCCATCCTACGACATCAAAAGGATGAGATGCGTATAAGTAATCATGAATAACCCCTTCTTTTTTAATCTTAATCAGAAATTCGCCATCCTCATCATGAGTTTCTAATTCTGAAGGTGTTCTGAAGTCTCTCTCACAAAACGGCGAATGCTCAAGCAATTGGCCAAACCAATTTCTGTATCTTTTAGGTGTATATATTGGACTATATGATTCGACCACAAAATGACGATTGTCTTCGGAGTCAAACTCCATCTTATAAATCATCCCTCTTGGGATGACCAAGTAATCTCCGTATTTGAAATCAATATTTCCTAAAAAAGTTCTGAGTTGACCTGACCCTTTATGTATAAAAATAATCTCATCTGCATCGGTGTTTTTATAAAAATAATCCTTAGTCGATTTTTTAGGAGCCGCTAAAGCAACAATAACATCGCTATTACACAACATTGGCTCACGGCTATCCAGATAGTCCTCTTGTGGCTTCACATCAAAACCAATCAAGCGTCTTGATTTAAAGTTTTTTTCAAAAGCAATCTTAGGACTTACATCTTTAGACCCTAAATGTTCCAAAACCATTGTTGGGCGCTTTAGATGATACATTAAAGTTGACATTCCATCAAATCCAACCGTTCCAAAAAGCTGTTCGTAATGTAAACTTCCATCATCCTTCTTAAAGGTTGTATGTCTCTTTTGAGGGATTTTACCTAATTTCCTGTAAAATGGCATAGTTTATTTCTTTAATAATTCTTTCAAATTAGGGCGCAGTCGACTTTTATAGACGGAGTGAGCATCCGGCTTTTCTTTACCCTTTCTTATTTTACGCTGCTCTTCAATGGGAAGATTAGCGATTGTTTGACATTCAGGTGTACATGCACCATCGTACTTTTCTTTACACTCGTCACACTGGATAAATAAAAGGTGACAATCATCATTACTACAATTAGTATGATTATCACATGGTTCACCACATTGATGGCACTCAGAAATAATTTCATCAGAGATTCGCTCCCCTAAACGCTCATCAAAGACAAAGTTCTTACCCACAAACTTATTCTCTAGACCTTCAGCTTTTATCTGTCTAACATAATCAATGATTCCACCGTGCAACTGATTGACATCATGATACCCTTTGTGCTTAAAATAAGCACTTGCTTTTTCACAGCGAATACCTCCTGTGCAATAAAGCAATACCTTTTTATCTTCCTTCCCCTTTAAAATTTCTTCTACTTGTGGTAGCTCATCACGGAATGTATCTGCATCCGGGCAAATGGCACCTTCAAAATGTCCAACCTCGCTTTCATAATGGTTACGCATATCAACTACTACCGAGTTTGGGTCTTCTAGTGCTTCATTAAACTCTTTAGCTGTAAGATGCTTACCGACATTAGTTACATCAAATGCATCATCATCCAAACCATCCGCCACAATTTTATGACGCACTTTTACTTTTAATTTATAAAAAGATTTTCCGTCGTCTTCTACTGCTATCTTAAAAGGGATGTTTGCAAATGCAGTTCTCGCGTGTAGTTTATCCACAAACTCATTCCAATTGTGTTCCGGAATGCTCATCTGAGCATTAATTCCTTCCTTAGCAAGATAAGTTCTTCCAAAAACATTTAAGCCCCACCACTCCTCATAGAGTTCATCACGCAATTCATTTGGATTATCTATAATAACATATCGATAAAAAGACACCGTAATCCTTTTAAATTTCTCCTGCATCAACTTTTCCTTCAGGATTTTTTTATCGTACTTATTATATAAAAACATAAATCATTTAAATAACCGAGCAAAGTTAGGCAATTGACAAAAGCTTAAAAAATGACAAATATCATGTCTAAAAGACCTGTGTCCATTATCAAACAATACGCTTCATTTCTTCATTTTAAAATTTAAATTTGTTGCAAATCAATAATATTATGATTCTAGTAATTGGTGCAGGTGGGCAAGTTGGGCAAGAACTTATTCATAAGCTAAGAGAAAAGCATGGCAATGAAAAAGTCATTGCTTCTGATGTTAGAGAATTAAGTGATCAAAATGGCCCATTTGAGGTATTAAATGCATTAGATAAAGAAGCACTTCACTCAATAGTTGACCGTTATCAAGTTAAAACCATTTACCACTTAGCCGCTTTACTTTCGGCTACTGCAGAAAAGAATCCGGCATTTGGTTGGGAATTGAACATGAACAGTTTATTCCATGTACTCGATCTGGCAAAAGAAAAAAAGATAGAACAAATTTTCTGGCCTAGCTCAATTGCTGTTTTTGGTCCCAATACCCCAAGACAAAATACACCACAGCATACCGTTACAGATCCTACAACCGTATATGGAATTAGCAAGTTAGCAGGAGAAAGATGGTGTGAGTATTATGCCAAAAATTACGGAGTTGATGTAAGAAGTATTCGTTATCCGGGACTTATAGGGTATAAATCTATGCCCGGAGGAGGCACTACTGACTATGCGGTTGATATTTATCACAAAGCATTATCTGATAAGCATTATGAATGTTTTTTGAGTGAAGATTCTTATTTGCCGATGATGTTTATGGATGATGCGATTCGTGCAACTCTAGAACTCATGGAGGCCCCCACAGAGAAAATCACTATCCGATCAAGTTATAATCTTGGTGGAATATCTTTCTCACCAAAAGAGATTGCTGATACCATAAAAATGCATATTCCTGATTTTAGTATTAGTTATGCTCCTGACTTTAGACAAAAGATAGCAGAAACATGGCCTTCAAGTATCAATGATGACTTTGCAAAGAAAGACTGGAACTGGGAATTAGAGTATAATTTAGAAAAAATGACGGCCGAAATGTTACACCAATTAGCCAAGTAAATAATGTATTAATTTCTTTGTACATTTAAATCCCAAATTAAATAAATGCGTTTAATCCTCATTTTAGTCTCGTACTTTCTTTTTTGTTTCAGTACTCAAGCACAATCGTTCCAACTGTTTGAAGGGGATACGATTAATAAAATTGATGCAGAAAGAAAACGACAAGGGAAATGGCGAGTACCGGCCAGACCTAAAATAGATGTTGGGTATGCATCAGGAGAGCTAATTGAAGAGGGTGAGTATAAAAATAATCGAAAGCAAGGTGTCTGGAAAAAGTACTACCCTGGAGGTCAACTAAAGAGTGAGATTTTTTACGTAAATAGTCGCCCCAAGGGGCCGTACACCCTTTATTATGATAATGGTAATATTGAAGAACAGGGCAACTGGGCAAGAACAAAGAATACCGGAAGTTTTAAACGTTACCACCCAAATGGCAAGGTAGCCCAAGACTTCACTTTTACAGAATCAGGTAAGCGAACCGGCAAGCAAACTTACTATTACGAAAATGGGAATGTACGCCTTGAAGGCACTTGGACAGAGGGCATGGAATCAGGGGAAATGAAAGAGTACTATGAAAATGGAGACTTAATGACGGTTAAGAACTTTAGCAATGGTGTTTTGGATAAAAGCAGTGTTGAATCTTATGCTCCTAAGACACCTGTCAAAGACCCCGTTAAAAAAGTGGTTGAAGAAGGTAAAGACATAAAAGTTACCGTTGAAAAATCAGAAACACCAAATCAAGGCACTTTCAATGGGAATGGGTACAAACAGCTTTTTAATGCCAACAAACAAATTGCCAAAGACGGCACATTCAAAAATTACCGTCTTATGGATGGTAAACAATATGTTTACGATGAAAATGGCTTATTGAAGCAAATCATGATTTTTAAAGATGGGAAGTACATCGGTGACGGTGTAATCGAAGAAGACTAATCTTAGTCAATCCCTTCTAAATCCCTTGAATTTCGTTTCTTTGTCTTTCCAAAAATTTCCAAAAAAACATGGATTCTAATCTGCAAGTTTATAACACATTAAATCGCCAAAAAGAGCAATTTAAACCTATTGATGAACAAGCAATTGGAATGTATGTCTGTGGTCCAACAGTATATGGAGATGCACATTTGGGACATGCAAAATCTTATGTATCCTTTGACCTCATTTATCGCTATTTAAAACATAAGTTCCCCAAAGTAAAGTACGTTCAAAATATTACTGATGTTGGACATTTGACGGATGATGCAGATGCAGGTGATGATAAAATTGCCAAACAGTCCCGTTTAGAGAAGGTAGACCCGATGGCGGTGGTTGAAAAATACATGTTCAACTATTTTAGGGACATGGATGCCTTAAATGTTTTGAGAGCGGATATCTACCCCAGACCTTCGGGACATATTCCTGAACAAATCGAAATCATAGAAGACTTGATCGAAAAAGGATATGCCTACCATGTTAATGGCTCTGTTTATTTTGATGTTGCAAAATATGATGAGTCTCACGATTATGGTAAGCTATCAGGTCGATCAATAGAAGAAATGATGGAAGGTGCTGCTAACAGAGCTCTTGCTTCGCAATCAGAAAAAAAGAACGGTTTTGATTTTGCACTATGGAAAAAAGCGGATGAGTCTCACCTGATGCAATGGAACTCTCCATGGGGAAAAGGCTATCCTGGATGGCATATTGAATGTACGGTAATGAGTCAAAAATACCTGGGAGACAATTTTGATATTCACGGTGGTGGTTTGGAGAATACTTTTCCTCATCATGAATGTGAAATTGCTCAAGCTGAAGCACATACTGGAAAAGCATTTGCCAACTACTGGTTACACAACAACATGGTGACTATTAACGGTCAGAAAATGGGGAAATCATTGGGGAATGGGGTCTTTTGTCACGAGCTCTTTTCAGGAGATAACTTCCAATTGGAAAGAGCATATTCTCCTATGACCATACGTTTTTTTATATTGCAATCGCATTACAGAAGCACTCTTGATTTTTCAAATGAGGCTTTAAATGCTGCTTCTAAAGGATACGAAAGATTAAGCAAAGGACTTTTGAGAATCGAAAAATTACAGGCCAAAGGTCAGTCTAGTTTTTCTGTCTCTGATTTTGAGCAAAAGTTGTATGCGGCAATGAATGATGATTTCAATTCGCCAATCGTTATTTCTACTCTGTTTGATGGCTTGAAATTAGTTTCTGCAATGGAGCAAGGAAAAGAAAGTCTCAATAAGGAAGATTTGCTAAAACTTAAAGGATTGTATCAGCTATTTTATTCAGACATCTTGGGCTTGGTTCAAGAAAATAATGATGCTGAATCCGGTGATCTGACGAATGAATTGATGGAGATGATTTTAAAATTTAGAACAGCGGCAAAATCGGAGAGAGATTTCAAAACAGCCGATGAAATAAGAGATCGTCTGGCTCAATTAAATATTGGAATAAAAGATGGCAAAGATGGGGCGGAATGGTTTTTTAATTAGTGCCTTTGCTCTTTTGATGCTTTTATTCATCCATTGTGGTGAAGAGGTCAAAAAGAAACCGGCAAATACACAAACCAAGAGCAAACCGCAAATTGTAAGACCTTCCTTTAATGCTGACTCAGCTTATCATTTTATTGCTCAGCAAGTTGGTTTTGGCCCACGAGTTCCAAATACTGAGGCCCACCGTAAAACAGCAGAATATCTTAGTCAAAAACTTCAGAATTATGGATTCGAACTCCACAATCAGAACTTTACTTCGACTGCATTTAATGGTCAAACACTAAACCTTACAAATGTTATTGGCTCATACAATTTAAATAATCCCAACCGCATACTTCTATTCGCACATTGGGATACCAGACCATTTGCTGATCAGGATTCTAAGGATAAAAACAAACCTATTGATGGAGCAAATGATGGAGGAAGTGGAGTTGGTGTGCTTTTAGAAGTAGCACGACAAGTACAGATTGTCAAACCAAATATTGGACTTGATGTTATTTTTTTTGACGGAGAAGATTATGGTCAGCCATCTTCCGGAATGACTCAAAGAAAGCCTAAAACCTGGTGTTTGGGTAGTCAATATTGGGGCAAGAAGCCTCATGTGCCTGATTACACGGCACGATTCGGAATCCTCTTGGACATGGTGGGAGCAAAAGATGCCTATTTTACCAAAGAAGGTATTTCTAGATATTTTGCCGCAGATATAGTCAACAAAGTATGGTCAAATGCTCAAATGCTTGGTCATGGTCATCATTTTGTATTTCAGGAAACTAATCATGTTGGAGAAGATGATCATCTTTACGTCAATCAGTTGAGACAAATTCCAAGTATTGATATTATCCAATTCGATCCTCAAACTCAAGCTTTTGGAAGACATTGGCACACTCATGATGACAATATGAACATCATAGATAAAAATACCCTTAAGGCTGTAGGAGAAACGGTTTTATATACTGTTTTGCAAGAATAATTTCTCGACTTAATTGACCAGTTTTCTGCATTGAAATTCATAAATTGAAGCCTCATTTTTGAATACATTTTCCGATGTCAGATACGAATAAAACACTATGGCTTTTAGATGCCTATGCCCTTATTTATAGAGCCTACTTTGCATTTAGTCAAAATCAAATGATCAATTCAAGAGGCTTGAACACTTCAGCCATTTACGGTTTTACAACAACTCTTTATGACGTTTTGGAGAACCATAAACCAAGTCATATTGCTGTAGTATTTGACACAGACAAACCAACAGAGAGACATATCGAGTACTCGGAATACAAAGCCAATCGCGATGAAATGCCCAATGATATCAAATTGGCTATCCCTTATATCAAAAGGATTATTGAGGGATTTAACATTCCCATTCTATTCTCCGATGGATATGAAGCTGATGACATCATAGGTACTCTGGCAAAAAAAGCTGAACAAGAAGGTTACACTACCTACATGATGACCCCCGATAAGGATTTTGGTCAATTGGTAAGTGAAAAGATATTTATATATAAACCTGCACGCATGGGCAATAAAGCTGAAGTTTGGGGAATAGACGAGGTTTGCCAGAAATTTGAGATTGAAAACCCTTTGCAAGTGATTGACTATCTGGGGATGTGTGGAGATGCTGTAGACAATATTCCTGGTATACCAGGAGTAGGCGATAAAACAGCAAAAAAGTTTATTAAGCAGTATGGCAGTGTTGAAGGCTTGCTTAATCATACCGAAGATCTTAAAGGCAAGATGAAAGAAAAAGTTGAAGACAATAAAGAACAAGCTCTATTGTCTAAAAAGTTAGCAACGATCATTACAGATGCTCCAATAGATTTTGATCCCAAAAGCCTTCAAAAGGATCCAATGGACAAGAAAGTTCTAGAAGAAGTTTTTGCCGAAGTTGAATTCAGAACTTTAAGTAAACGCATCTTAGGAGAAGAAGTAAGCATTACCTCTTCCGGTGCACAAATGGATCTTTTTAACAGTAGTGATTCAGAAAAGGAATCTAATGAAGAAATCGAATTGAGCGAATTTAAATCCATAGAAAGCGAAGATCACCATTATGTTCTTGTAGACTCGGAAGAGAAAGAGAAACAGCTCATCAATGAATTAGAACAAGCTAGCTCATATTGTTTTGACACTGAAACAACAGGATTAAATGCTCAAACTGCAGAATTAGTGGGTTTAGCTTTTGCTATGAAAAAAGGGAATGCCTATTATGTTCCAACCCCAGATAGTTTTGATGAAACTAAAAGCATACTTGAAAAGTATCGTCACATTTTTGAAAATGAGACAAAAGAAGTCATCGCACAAAACCTCAAGTATGATTACAGCGTACTCAGCAGATATGGTGTTCAGGTAAAGGGGCACTTCTTTGACACTATGATCGCCCATTACCTAATTGATCCGGACACAAAACATAATATGGATGTACTTGCTGAGAATTATCTCAATTATCGGCCTGTATCTATTGAAACACTAATAGGAAAAAAAGGGAAAAATCAAGGAAACATGAGAGATGTTGAACCTTCTAAAGTGGCTGAATATGCCGGAGAAGATGCAGACATTACATTTCAACTGAAATCCATCTTTGAAAAGGAGCTGGATCAACTTGATATAAGAGGTTTATTCGATCGCATAGAGATGCCTCTAATTCCGGTACTCAGTGCGATGGAAAATGAGGGTATCCGATTAGATAAAGAAGCACTCGCTGGTTTTTCTACCGAATTAAGCAAAGACATTGAAATATTAAATGCAGACATTATAAATTTAGCAGGCACTTCGTTTAATATTGACTCCCCAAAACAATTGGGAGACATCCTCTTTGAGGTGTTGAAGATTGATGAAAAAGCAAAAAAGACAAGAACAGGTCAATACTCTACTTCTGAAGACACTTTGAGTAAAATAAAAGACAAACATCCTATCATCCCTAAGGTCTTAGAATACCGCTCATTGAAGAAACTGAAATCGACCTATGTAGATAGTTTACCGGAACTCGTTAATGAAGACACTCAAAAGATTCATACCAATTACATGCAAGCAGTTGCTGCAACAGGACGTTTAAGCTCTAATCACCCCAACCTCCAAAACATTCCTATTCGGACAGAAAAAGGCAGGGAAATAAGAAAGGCCTTCATTGCAAGGTCAGAGGAATATCAATTATTAGCAGCAGATTACTCTCAAATAGAGCTGAGAATTATTGCTGCCTTAAGTAAAGATAAAGGCATGATAGAAGCCTTTAGAAATGGCGACGACATCCATTCAGCAACAGCCGCCAAAGTTTTTGAAGTTCCCATTAAAAAAGTCGATAGGGAAATGAGAAGTAAAGCTAAGATGGTCAATTTTGGAATCATTTATGGCATATCTGCTTTTGGTTTGTCTCAACGGCTCAACATTAAAAGAACTGAAGCCAAAGAAATCATCGATAATTACTTTAATAAGTATCCCGGCATTAAAAAGTATATGGATGATAGTATTGCATTTGCGAGGCAACACGGCTATGTAGAAACAATTATGAAAAGAAGACGCTACTTAAAAGATATTAATGGAAGGAATGCTGTTGTCAGAGGTTTTGCCGAAAGAAACGCAATCAATGCTCCTATTCAGGGATCTGCTGCAGATATTATTAAACTAGCCATGATTAACATTCATAAGACGTTTATTGAAAGAAAGCTTAAATCTAAACTCTTACTTCAGGTTCATGATGAACTGGTTTTTGATGCCCATATTTCGGAGTTAGAAATCATTAAACCAATTATTAAAGACAAAATGGAAAATGCAATTGATCTTGACGTAGAGCTTATTGTAGAAATGGATGTTGCTCAAAATTGGCTTGAAGCCCATTGATCCATTTTAATTTTTATCTTTGATTTATGACTTTAAGACCATTTATTAGCTTTATCTCCTTTCTTCTTATTATTTCCTTTATTTCTTGCAATCAAAAAGAATCAACAAATCAAAAGTCAACAGAAGAAGAAGCAGAACTTCAAAAGTTAAAAAGTAAAGAGAAAGCAGATAAAATAAAAAAGATCTTTTTCTCTCTTCCTTCGCCACTAGAACTGACACTTCTTTTTAAAAAAGAAGGAGTAGAATATCAATCTGAAGAGCTTCATAAGGTTGCCAATGTAGATCAGTATGTAACAACTGTGAAGAAGGCATTAAATCTAGGTATTTATGGTGCCGATTTGAGCTATTCAGGTCTATTCACAAAGTATGAAGATGCAATTAGATATTTTTCAGCAAGTCAGATTCTAGCAGAAGACTTGGGAATAGGTCAAACCTTTCAACGGGAATTTGTGACGAGACTTGAGAGAAATGCTAATAACAAAGACACTTTATTACAGGTAATAAGTGATTTCTTTCTGGAAAATGACAGCTATCTAAAAGACAATAATCAACAAATAATCTCAACCTATGTATTAATAGGAGGATGGATTGAAGGAATGTACTTGGGTAGCAGCATGATTACTGATCAAACAAATGCAAACGGAATAAAAGAAATTATAACCGGACAATTAAATTCTCTTGACAATCTACTCATTTTATTGAAGAACACAGGTAGGAGTAATGATTTAGAACAACTGAGATCTGACATGGTGCTTTTAAGGTCATATTATGATGAAATTATCTTTAAAGAAATAGACTCCTCATTAGCAACATTGGAAGATTCAAACTTAGTTATTCATAATGAAGGTATAGCAGGTCTAATGGCTGATTCAACTTTTACAAAGGTTCATGATATTGTGAAAGAAATTAGAACATCAATAACACGATGAAAACGCATTTTAAAATAGCTATTGTTTCTTTCCTATTTATTTTTAATTCATCACTTTATAGTCAGTGTAAGACATTTACAAAAAAGAAATGCTTACCTGAACTTAAACCCTATCTCAGTAATGGTCAGTTGCATAATACACAACTTCAACCTGGTGAAAAGGCAAAAGTGAATATGAGCTTAAATCAAGGCTTAAGTTATCGTGTAGTTATTTGTCAGGATGCCTACTTAGAAGAAACTGAGTACCAATTAGAAAATGAACATGGAAGAGTTTTTAGTTCCGGGGTAATAAAAAACGGAAAAGCCGTACTTGATTTTAAAGTTAAAGAAACAGCTAATTACTCTATTCATTTGAACGTGCCAGAAAAGGAAAATGCAGGAGGCATGATCAGGTTAGGTTGCATCACTGTCCTTATCGGATTTAAAGAGTAGATAAAAATTATCTGACAATAAGCTTTTTAGTTACTCGCACTCCCTCTATTTGAGTAGTTACGAGATAAATACCTGCCTCTAAATCAGTTGTATTAAAGTTGAAGCTATATCTGGGCGATTGAACTGACCCTTGGTAAATTTCAGCTACTTTTTCACCTAACACATTCTGAACATAGATGGATACGTTTTTATGTTCACCATCGAATGAAAACTCTAATCGTACTTGATCATTCGCCGGATTTGGATACATTAAAAAGTCATTAACTTGCTTATTAGCTTCTGCCAAAGAAGTTGTTTGTCCTAAAATTCTGAAATTATCAATAAAAATATTATTCCCATTCCCATATTCAACCTCTATTCTAAATTTCACATTTGTACCATTCTTGATGCTACTATTAATAAATGCACTTGGTATAGAAGCGGTTTTCCACTGCGTAGATTGAGTCGGAATAAAATTACTGGTCTGTGTATTGTTATCAAAAGCAAAGAAAGGTGGAGTCATACTTAGAATGTTAATCCAATTGGCTCCACAATCAAGAGAAGCATAGAGATTTATCTTGTCATTACTTGATGTATTCTTTCTTCGGTATGCAACATCCATTGCAATTGATGGATTGATTACATCAGACATTCTTATTCCCGGAGAAACGGCCTGATCAGTTGAAGTTTCATAAACAGAAGACAAGTTATTAATCCAAAGCGAATTGGAACTGTTATATCCGGTAAAGTTAGATATGGAGAACGTTGGGGATAAATAATTATCCAAAATGACCCAATCATTCGCAAAACTTGTTGCATTTTCAAAGCCTTCGTTATAATTAAATCCTGAATAAACCGGTGTAGGTTGAGAAACATGTACATAATTAGAAAGTAATACACTATCAGCTCCACCTGCATTCGATATTTTTAGCTTTACATCATAATGTCCGGGTACATTATAAGTTACTGTTGGGGTAGCTGAATTAGATGTTGATGGTGTCCCTCCGTTAAAGGTCCACTCATAAGTCGTTAATGGCCCACCATAACTATCTTCAGAAAAAGAAACTGAACTACCTGCACATAAAAATTTGTCTTGGTCAAATACTTCTATAATAGGTGCAGGAGTTTGAGCAACATGGCCCACATTAACTCCAGCTTGAATCTCATTAAATGGAGATGTAATACTATCAAGCTTCTGGTAGGTATTAATCGCCGATAGCATTCTTGTTTTTTGACCTTCAGTAAACATGCCTAAACAGGTGATGCCATAACCCATATAATTTTCTAACTGATCATTAACATTAGAACTGTAAGGATTAGGGTTCACAGTAATTCCTCCAGATGCATCATTTGAACATGAATTAATACTGAACGAACATGAATTATTATTGTCATCAAATTGCGGTGGTGTGTCACATACAAAATCTCCCGAGCCTTGACAAAATGAACCGCATCCGCTCTGAAAAGTATGGAGTAAGTTTAAGCAGTGTCCAATTTCATGAGTCACAGTTCTTCCATCAGTACTTGAAGCAGCTTCAATAGACCCCCATTCATCTGCTCTCACAACTAATCCATATGTAGAAGTTAATCCTGAACTAGGTGCAGGAAACTGAGCAAATCCGAGTATACTTCCTCCACCGGAGCTTACAATTGAATTAACAATCCAAACATTCATATAAGTAAACGGATCCCATTGAATAATCCCTTTCGGAGCGTTACGATTTGAAGGTTCAAAAGTCAGATGAGAATTATGTCGTGTAATTCCTTCAGTTGGTAAACCATTCGGATCTTTCTTAGCCAATTTAAATTCAATACCAACATCTGCTATATATGGTTTAAATACATTTCTAACGGCTGCTGTGTCTGAATTCAACTTATTGAAATCTTCATTAAGTATTCTCATTCCATCATCAATCTGAGTTTTAGAAATATTACCAGCCCCATTAAAATGTATAACATGAACTACAACGGGAATAATCATATTACCGGATTTGTTATACCGAATGTTCTTAATGCTTTTTACAGAGTTTAGAAGATCTTGTTGAAACTCTTCCGCCTTCTCAGGATGGTTCTTATGAAATTTTTCTAACTCTGACATCGCTCCACACCAAGATCCTTTCTGAGCGCTTAAAGACAAAACAAACAACACAAAAACTAGCGATAATATACCTTTTCTCATATCTCTCAAATTAATTTAAGCAGTTTGTAAAGTTACTAAAAGAATTGCTCTGGCTTATTCCTGTCAAGCAACTATGACAGCATAAACACAATTTGTATCCCATTAGACGATTTAACTTATCAAATTGAGTGCTTGTTGGAGATCTTCGATCAAATCTCTTTCATCCTCTACCCCAACGCTCAATCTTATCATTGAATCCAAAATTCCCAATTCTTCTCTTTCTCTTTTTGGAATAGCCGCATGCGTCATTGTTGCCGGATGACAGGTCAGAGATTCAACCCCTCCAAGTGACTCCGCAAGAGTAAATACTTTGAAATTGGACATTAGTTCATGTGCTTCATCAACACTATCCCCTTTTAACGTGAAAGAAATCATTCCACCAAAATCATCCATCTGCTGTTTAGCTATATCATGATTTTGATGTGTTTCAAAACCAGGCCAATAGACTTTGTCAACCTTAGGGTGTTTTAATAGCTGATAAGCTACTGCCTTGCCATTCTCGCAATGTCTTTGCATTCTAAGATGCAATGTCTTGATACCCCTTAAAACCAAAAAACTGTCTTGAGGTCCACAAACAGCTCCACTACTGTTTTGTATAAAGTAAAGGTTCTCTGCCAGATTCTCATCTTTACAAAGCAATGCACCCATCACAACATCAGAATGTCCTCCCAAATATTTTGTAATGGAATGCATCACAATATCTGCACCCAGGTCAAGCGGTCTCTGCAAATATGGAGTTGCAAACGTATTGTCAACCGCAAGCAAGATATTATTGGATTTTGCAATTTTAGCAAGCCCCCTGATGTCAATGATATTCATCATTGGATTTGTTGGACTTTCCACCCAAATTAATTTTGTTTGATCCGAAATGGAAGACTCGATGTTTAATAGAGTTTTCATTGATACAAACTTGAACTTTATACCAAATGAGGCATATATTTTAGTAAATAATCTATAGGAACCGCCATAAAGATCATTCGTTGAAATGACTTCATCTCCCGGTTTCAACAGCTTCAATACGGCATCAATAGCTGCCAAACCACTACTAAAACACATACCATACTTCCCATTTTCTAAAGCGGCCAGATTTTTCTCCAAGGTATGTCGTGTAGGATTTCCTGTTCTCGAGTATTCGTAGCCCTTATGCTCACCGGGTCTTTTTTGCTGATATGTAGAGGTCTGATAAATTGGAGTCATCACAGCTCCTGTTGTTGGATCAGACTCTATACCTGCATGAATAACTTTAGTTCCAAAACGCATGTTTTTTTTATCCATAATGGATTTGAATTTTTAACAAAATTAGGAGTGTGTTCTCTTTACCCATTTTGGCAAAACAATCGCACCAATAAATAGATAAGGGTAGTAGCTTATTAAACGCCACAGCACAGCTAAAGAGGCTGTTAAGCCAAGTGGAATAAACTCTTTTAAAAAGCCTGAGAATGCAAACTCAGCAATTCCTGTCCCTCCAGGTGTGGGACTAATTAGCATGATGACCCACATAACAAGTTGACGGGCATAAATCATCAAATGATTATGAAAACTGACATTGACAAAAGCCAAAATCAGAAAATTGACAACCCAATAACGCGCTGTCCAAGAAAGTAAAGTTGCTCCAAAAGCTTTCAGCCAAAATACAATTGGCTTCCCTTTTAACTCTTTTGAAGTTGTCATGATATCATCACCTGTATCACTGGCATCATGACGCCATTTTCTCAAGAAAGGCAATCTAAATATCTGTAATAGAATCCATTTAAATCCCCTAGGACGCCAAAAGACAGCAAAAGTGATTATTGATGTCAACAGCACAATAAACAAATACCCTGCTATAAATACTCCTTGAATTCCATATTGTTCGACAGCATTGCTTAACGATTCGCTAGGTAATTCAATGTCAAATATTTTTGAATACCCTACTGATAAAATAATGATGGGTACCGTCAAAATATAGAAAAGCTCATCTAATAGTGCTGATGTCATTACCACTGCAGTACTTCGACCTACCTTAACTCCCTCTTTGTTTACAATGTATATAGCTACACTAGATCCTCCTACAATGGAAGGACTAATAGCCGATGCAAACTCCCAAAGCATAATGGTATCAAAACTGTGTCGCCATGAAATTTTATAGTCTGTCAATACTCTTATTCTGTACATGTAAGCTAAATCGCGAGTTGCCATCATTATCAAAGCTATAATGATCCAAAATGTAGAGGTCCAAGTCCAGGTAATCGCTTTGAAGCTTTCAATATCAAAACTTCTGTATACCATATAACTAGCAACCAAAAGACCAATTATAATGGTAATGCTTATCCGTACAGGGGAAAAAATTTTTAATGCTCTTGGCTTTTCGGTCAAAATAAAATTGTGATTAAGCAGTAATTTTGATTTTCAAAGCGGAAATTAATGAAAAAGGTTTATTATCTCTCTTCTTGTTCAACCTGTCAAAGGATTATCAAAGAACTCCATCTTGAATCGAAATTTGAGATGCAGGATATAAAGGTGAATTTAATCACCCCTGAACAGTTGGATGAGATGAAAAATATGGCGGGTAACTATGAAGCACTTTTTAGCAGAAGAGCAATTAAGTACAAAACTTTGAATCTAAAAGATAAAAAGCTGAGTGAGGATGACTATAGGAGATTAATTTTAGAAGAGTATACTTTCTTAAAACGCCCGGTTATTATTTATGAAGAGGAAATTTTTATCGGAAATACAAAAAAGACTATTGCATCTTTAAGCTCTAAATTGAATTCTTGAATCCGAGGTATAAAGCACATACGGCTATATTAGGAGCCAATATTATCTATGGTATAAATTATACCATTGCTAAAGATATTATGCCCAATTACATAAAGCCTTTTGGCTTTATTTTTTGCAGAGTACTTGGTGCATTACTCCTCTTTTGGTTGTTCCGTACTTTCTTTAAAGCCGAAAAGATAGACCGTAAAGACTATTTGCGCCTATTTGTTTGCGGTCTATTCGGTGTGGCAAGTAATCAATTGATGTTTTTCTACGGATTGAATTTAACAAGCCCTATCAATGCTTCCATTATCATGACTTGCAACCCGATACTTGTCTTGATCTTTGCATCAGTACTAATAAAAGAACGGATTACTACTCAGAAGATACTTGGTATTTTTTTAGGGCTGGCAGGTGCTGTTGGTTTGATTCTAAATAAGAATTCTGTTGAGGTCACCGATAGCAATGTGGTCGGAGATTTATTTATCTTTTTAAATGCCACCTCTTATGCCATTTATTTGGTAAGTGTAAAACCTATAATGAAAAAGTACCATCCATTAACTGTAATAAGGTGGGTGTTTCTCTTTGGTTTTCTTGTTGTTATTCCATTTGGTTGGAATCAGTTCTTGGAAATTGAATGGAACACCTTTAATATAGGAGTATGGGGTGCTTTTATTTTTGTTGTTGTGGGCACCACTTTTCTTGCATATCTATTTAATATGTATGGGCTTAAACGCCTTAATCCAAGTACCGTGAGCACTTATATTTATTCACAGCCTTTAATCGCAAGCATAGTTGCATTGCTCTTACAAAAGGACGAATTGAATCTGATAAAAATTATCGCCGCATTGTTCATTTTCTCGGGAGTTTATCTTGTAAGTAAGAAAAAGGCTGCGGTATAATTACTTTTGCGCCTACTATTTTATTTTTATGGTTTATTCAATGACAGGCTTTGGGAAAGCTGAAGCGGAGATAGGAAATAAAAAGATTGCCGTTCAAATTAAATCTTTGAACAGCAAACAAGCAGATATTAGCACTAAACTGCCTAACTTATTCAAAGATAAAGAGCTTACTTATCGAAAGATAATCAGCAAATCACTGATAAGAGGGAAAATTGAACTTAGTATTTCTTACGAAACTCTAGAAGGAAGTTCCGGATATGAGTTAGACGAAAGTTTGTTTAAGACTTATTATGAGCAAGTGACTAAGATTTCTAAAGAGCTTGGAGAGAAGAACTCCAATTTAATAGAAACAATCAGTCGCTTCCCGGAGATCTTAAAATCCAAGTCTGAAGATTATACTGAAGAAGGGTGGCAAGAAATTGAAAAGCTGGTTTATACAGCTTGCGAAAATGCAATGCGTTTTAGAAGAGATGAGGGTAAATCACTTGAAGAAGATTTAAGATTAAGGGTAAAGAACATTGAAAACAAGCTTGAGGAAGCTTTACTTTTTGAGGGAGATAGAATAGAAACCGTAAAAGAACGATTAGAGAATAAGCTCAAAGAGTTTGAGGCAAATGGAAGTCTAAATCAAGATCGATTTGAACAAGAGTTGATCTACTATTTAGAAAAATATGATATTTCGGAAGAGAAAGTTCGATTAAAAACCCATTGTAATTATTTCCTTCAGGTTTTAGATGAAGAGACCAGTCAAGGTAAAAAACTTGGCTTTATTGGTCAAGAAATGGGAAGAGAAATCAATACACTAGGATCTAAAGCTAATCACGCTCAAATGCAGCAAAAGGTTGTAGAAATGAAAGACGAGTTAGAAAAAATAAAAGAACAAATTTTGAACGTCTTGTAATGGGCAAATGCATTATATTTTCAGCACCATCAGGTGCAGGTAAGACAACACTGGTTAAGCACTTACTGGAACAAGACTTAAATCTGGCGTTCTCAATTTCTGCATGTACAAGAGCCAAAAGAGGCAATGAGATAGACGGTAAAGACTATTACTTTTTTAGCATTGAAGACTTCAAAGCTCAAATTGAATCAAATGCCTTTATTGAATGGGAAGAGGTATATGCCGATCATTTTTATGGTACTTTGAAAAAGGAAATATCCAGAATATGGGATATGGGAATGAATGTGATTTTTGATGTTGATGTTGTCGGAGGGTTGAACCTGAAAAAATACTTTGGAGATCAAGCTCTGGCTATTTTTGTAATGCCACCGTCAATGAAGGCACTGGAAGACCGTTTAAGAGGAAGAGGAACTGACTCGGAAGATCGAATCATCAACCGCTTAAACAAAGCAAAAAAAGAGCTGGTCACAGCAGATCAGTTTGACCATATCATTTTAAACGGAGATCTGGAATTGGCAAAAAAAGAAGCTCAAACTCTTGTTGCTAAATTTATAGAATCATGAAAATAGGTTTATTCTTCGGAACCTATAATCCTGTTCATGTAGGACACATGGTAATCGCTAACTACATGATTGAGTTTACTGATTTAGATCAGTTATGGATGGTGGTTACGCCCCAAAATCCTTTTAAACAAAAACAGAGCTTATTGAAAGATTACGACAGGCTTCACCTGGTTCGATTAGCCATAGGAGATGATTTAAGAATGAAAGCTTCTGATATTGAATTTAGTCTTCCACAACCCAATTATACTGTTGATACATTAGCCTATTTAAGGGAAAAATATCCTGAAGATAATTTTGCTTTGATTATGGGAGCAGACAACCTCAACCATTTTCACAAATGGAAAAACCACAATGTCATCATAGAGCATCATGATCTATATGTATACCCACGTATGGACTCTAATGAAGGAGGTCAATTAAGACATCATTACAAGGTGAATTATGTGGAAGCTCCAGTAATGAAAATCTCTTCATCATTTATAAGACAAGCAATCAAAGAGGGAAAGAATGTTAATCATTACATGCCTTTTGATGTTGCTCAGTACATAGAAGAAATGAATTTCTATAAGTAGCTAAACCAATACCTCTTTAACCAAAGACTCTAGAATTCTTAAGCCATCGGTATTGCCTAATTCATTATCTGCTGCGCGTTCAGGGTGAGGCATCATTCCAAATACATTTCTACCTTCATTGCATACTCCGGCAATATTATTCAATGATCCGTTAGGGTTAGACGCGTCCGTCACATTTCCGTTTTCATCACAATAACGATAGATGACTTGCTTATTTTGTTCAATCTGATTCAATAAATCTTCAGGTGCAAAAAATCTTCCTTCTGCATGAGCAATAGGAATTTTTAACACTTCATCTAAATTAACGCCCCGATTAATCAATGAAGCATTATTATCTGCTTTCAAAAAGGCATTTTTACAGGTAAACTTCTGGTGGTCGTTATGTAACAATGTTCCTGGCAAGAGCTTTGACTCACACAATATTTGAAATCCATTACATATGCCTAAAACATATCCACCATTCTCTGCATGCTGATGTACTTCTTTCATAATGGGAGAATAGTTTGCAATAGCTCCGGATCTCAAATAGTCTCCATACGAAAAACCTCCCGGCAGGACTACGAAATCTACCCCTTTTATGCTATGCTCCTTATGCCAAAGCCTTTCAACCTTGTAGCCCATGATTGTTTCAAGAACGTAAACCATATCTTGGTCACAGTTAGACCCGGGAAAAGTAATGACACCAAATTTCATGTATTGCGTTTTTGCAAAAGTAGTTCATTTTAAATCATCATCCCATAAGATGGAAGATAATGTTTGAGCCTATGCTCAAAATAAATAAAAACTCAAATGGCCATTTTTTTTCAGAATTAAAATACAGCCACTCTGTGAAGTAGGCAAAAAGTAAATACGTTGTAAAAAGTAGTCCTGAATGATTAAATACACCTAAAAGAAGACAGCAGAATGCAAGGAGTAAAATATAGTTACTTTGATTTTTTTGATGTACAACCAAAGCGCTTCTTTTTGCAAGAGAAAAAATACTAATGATGACAAGAATTGATAAATGAACTAATAGTTGTTCATTGCCATCGATAATTTGAAATGCTATTCCTTGCCATTCTCGGAATATGTTTATGGCAGAGGGCTTATCAAATATGTACAAATAAGATAGGTAGTAGACCCATAGAAAGAGAACACCAAAAATTGAGAAAAGATAATTTCGCCATTCAACCGTCCTTATCATAATAAGTCCAAACCAATAGATTGGTAGAAGTAGAATCAATTCTACATGAAGAAAGGTAAGAATCCCAATAATAAATGATCCATTAAACACCAATGCCCAAATATTGCTTTGATTATACACCCTTAAAAAATAAGCTAGATGAATTATCAGGAAAAGACTTATAAGCCCTATTTCAATAGACATAAGTACATCAGCATAGTAAGGTAGAAATAAGATAAACGTGAAAAGCATCACTCTTCCTTTGGTTCTAAGCAATTTTGCTTTCTTCAGTATTCTTATAAAAAATACAAACGCAGATGCCATTATGATCAATTGAAATACTAAACTCATCCATTTACGCGCAATAATGGAAAAATCAAGTTGACCGTTAAACGGAAAAGAAGATAAAAATTCAACTTTTTGAATTACCGTTAAGCAATAAGTTGCTAGTAACAGAATGAAAAATATTCTAGCAGTCAGCGTATTCAAAAAAGTACTTGGCATTCTTAGTAATTCGTCAACTATTAATTCAGATTATAGCTATCTTTGTAGCGAATTTAAAAAAATCAAAAATGAGCTGGAATGATTTTGTTTATGGATTAGGAGATTTGTTTGAAGCTACTTTCGAAATATTGCCTCTATTAGAGAACCTTCCTAATGTTTTATTCACATTGACCATTTTTGGTGGTTTGGTTTATTGGATGATTCAACTCAAAAAATACAAAGCCCAGTCTAAAATAGATGGAAGTATAGAGTAATCCCTATATTAATAAGTCAAACCCAATATCTTTTCGATAGTATTTTCCTTCAAATTCAATCTGCTCGGCTAAATTGAATGATTGATTGAGTGCTTCTTGTAAAGAAACATTCTGCGAAGTCAGTGTCAATACTCGCCCTCCATTAGTTAAGGTTTTTCCTTGATCATTTGTAGTTCCTGCATGAAAAGCAAGTCCTTCTTTCACTTTATCAAGACCATATACAACCTTTCCTTTTTCATAAGACTCAGGATATCCCCCCGAAACAAGCATAACTGTTGTTGCAAATCGTTTATCTATTTCAAACCTCTCTTTGCTTAAATTTCCTTTTGTGCAAGCCATTAGATGTTGCAAAAGATCTGACTTTATTCTAGGCATCACCACTTCGGTTTCCGGGTCACCCATTCTAACATTGTATTCAATAACAAATGGATCTTGATCTACTATCATTAAACCAATAAATACAAAGCCTTTATAGTCAAACCCCCTTTCTTTAATTCCTTTTATTGTCGGCTTTATAATACGCTCTTCAATCTTTTCTCTTAAGCCGACATTAACAAATGGGACCGGGCTTATAGCTCCCATTCCTCCTGTATTTAAGCCGGTATCTCCTTCCCCGATTCGCTTATAATCTTTAGCCTCAGGCAGAACCAAGTAATCCTCACCATCAGTTAATACAAAAACCGACATTTCAATCCCATCGAGATATTCTTCAATAACTACTTGTTCACTCGCCTTTCCAAACTTAGAATCAATAAGCATTTTTCCAAGTTCTTCTTTCGCAGACTCTAAATCATCAATAATGAGAACCCCTTTACCCGCAGCTAAACCATCTGCTTTAAGAACATAAGGAGGTTTAAGCTCTTCTAAAAACTGAAATCCTTCTTCAATAGTTGCTTTAGTAAATGATCGATATTTAGCAGTTGGAACATCGAATTCTTTCATAAATTCTTTTGCAAAGTCCTTACTTCCTTCCAATTGGGCTCCTTTTTTATCGGGGCCGATAATGGCTAAACCTTGATGCTGCTCATCTGCTTTAAGATAGTCGACTATTCCCTCAACCAAAGGTGCTTCAGGCCCAATAACTAGCAACTCTACATTATTGTTTAAAACAAACTGAGAAATAGATTGGAAGTCATTAAGCACTACATTTTTAGCAATAGCACTAGTTCCTCCATTTCCCGGAGATACATACAATTGATCACAATATTTACTCTGAGCAACTTTCCAAGCTATGGCATGCTCTCTACCTCCGGAACCAAGAATTAAAATGTTCATTTTACATCAGAAATTAATAAGTGATATTATTCCTCTTCCTTGAGCTCGTCATACTCATCAGAAATCCACCTGACATACTTTTGATCATAGATAAAGCCTTCTTTAGCATCCTTAAGGTAAATTTTAGCAACAGAGGGCAATAGAACTTCTTCTTCATCTTCAGGATTCTCTCCTAATCTAAATAAGTCTATATCCAGTTGGAAAAAATAATTGCCTGACATTGAAAGATCAGGGGTCATGGCAATAACATCTATGGACTTTGTAACATAACCTTCCTTTAAGAACTTAACATTGTATATGCTTCCCAAATCAAAACTAATTTCATACGCCCCCTTAACGTTGTTTTTAAATTCCTTGATCATTTTGTTGTCCTTTATCACTTCAATAGTAACGTCTTTCAAGACTGTAGATCCCTCTTCAACTCTTCCATACATGCGCAAGAAACCATCTTGGGCATATGCACTCTGAAGAGAAAGAACAATAATGATACTTAGTATAAATCTCATATTATAGCTTGCTTTTATAGTCCCAATAATACCTCCTCAGGATCTTTACTCCCAAAAATAATTTTCGATGGATTTTCAATCATTTCTTTAATCTTGTATAAGAATCCAACAGACTCTTTACCATCAATAATTCTGTGATCATAAGATAATGCCACATACATAACGGGCCTAATTTTAACTTCACCATTTACGGCAATAGGACGTTCAACAATATTATGCATTCCTAAAATAGCCGATTGAGGTGGGTTAATGATTGGTGTACTTAACATAGAGCCAAACACACCCCCATTCGTAATTGTAAATGTCCCACCGGTCATTTCATCGATAGAAATTTTACCTTCACGAGCCTTCAGGGCTAAGCGCTTTATGTCAGCCTCTATTTCAGCTAAACTCATCTGTTCTGCATTTCTTACAACAGGAACCATCAAGCCCTTAGGACTGCTTACCGCAATTCCAATATCTGCATAATCATGGTAAACAATTTCATTTCCATCAATCATTGCATTGACAGCTGGAAAAAGGTTCAGAGCTTCAGTTACTGCTTTCGTAAAGAAAGACATGAACCCCAAGCCCACTTGATGATGTTCTTTGAATTTATCTTTGTACTTAGACCTTAAAGTCATTACGGCACTCATGTCTACTTCATTAAAAGTAGTTAACATGGCTGTTTCCGACTTTACAGAGACCAGGCGCTCAGCTACTTTACGTCTTAAAGAACTCATCTTTTCACGTCTTTGCTCTCTGGTACCACCCCAGCCTTGCGTAGAATCAGCAGATATTCCGGAAGACAATGCAGCTAAGACATCCTGCTTTGTGATTCTTCCTCCTTTACCAGTTGCTGAAACTTGATTGGCATTCAACTTATTCTCAAGCATCATTTTTTTTGCAGCTGGTGAAGGGTGTCCACTAGCATGAGATTCGATCTTTTCATCCTTACTTGTTACAGGCTGTTCTGTTTTTGGATCTTCTTTAGCTTTTGCTTCTTTTTCTTTAGGCTTAGCGACTTGTTCAGGAGCTTTTGCCGATGTATCAATTGAAGCTACTACACTTCCGACCTCAATAGTATCACCCTCTTCAGCCTTTAGGCTAATGATACCACTATTGGGAGCGGTTAATTCCAAAGTTGCCTTATCTGAGTCTATCTCGGCAATTACGTCATCTATTTCAACGTAATCACCTTCAGATACTAACCATGAAGCTAAGTCAACTTCTGAAATTGATTCCCCCGGACTTGGAACTTTTACTTCTTCCATTTTCATGTTTTTAAGATTCTACCATGGAAAATGCCATGGCTTGATCAATAATGTGTTTTTGTCTTTTTGCAAATACTATAGCCGAACCTGATGCAGGACTAGCACTTGAATGTCTCGCTATAAGCTGCCATTGAGGGCCTTGGTCTGTGGCTGTTTTTATATATCTCCATGCCCCCATATTTTCAGGTTCTTCTTGAACCCAAACCAGGTTTTCTAACCCGGAATAGGATTTCAATAATTTATCAAACTGCTTCTGAGCAAACGGGTATAGTTGCTCAATTCTAACAATGGCTATATCCTTTATCCCATGCTCCTCTCTAGCCTGAAGAAGCTCATAATACAACTTTCCTGAACAGCAGAGTAAGGTTTTCACTTCTTTGGAGTTGGTTGCGTTATCTTTTATTATTTCTTGAAATTTGCCTTTGGAAAGATCATCAACCGAAGAAACCACCTTAGGATGCCTCAATAAACTTTTAGGCGTAAATACAATTAAAGGAGTTCTAAACTCTCGCTTCAGTTGCCGGCGTAAAGCATGATAGAAATTTGCAGGCGTTGTTGCATTAACAACTTGCATATTTCTGTCTGCACAAAGTGTTAGAAACCTTTCTAGTCTTGCACTTGAGTGTTCTGCACCTTGACCTTCATATCCATGAGGTAATAACATCACCAATCCGCTCTTACTATTCCACTTATCCTCCGCACTACTTAGAAACTGATCAATAATGATTTGTGCCCCATTATTAAAATCTCCAAACTGTGCCTCCCATATGGGCAAAGCATGTGGGCTAGCCATTGAATAACCATATTCAAATCCCAATACTCCGTATTCAGAAAGCAAAGAATTGTAGATAAAAAACTGGCCTTGATTTTTGTTAATGTGCTTTAAAGGAATGTACTCTTCTTCAGAATCCTCCATTTTCAATACGGCATGCCTATGCGAAAAAGTACCTCGTTCTACATCTTGTCCTGTTAAGCGAACAGTATGCCCTTCGTCTAACAATGTAGAATATGCCAATAACTCAGCCATTCCCCAATCTAAGGCATCTTTTTCAACCATATCTCGACGATCTTGCATCAGTTTTCGTGATTTCTTAAAGAATGCCTTTTCATCTGAAAGGCTAGTAATCTGATTGCTAATTTCAAGTAATCGTTTTTTATCAAAGCTTGTATCGGTAGATTCATGAAAGTCCTCTTCAGTGGAAGAACGTATACCTTCCCATTTTTCTTCTAAGAAATGAGATATAAATGCTTTATCAATTTGCTTGGCATCATGCAAACGATCCTGCAACATTTGATTGAACTCTTGCTTATTGTCATTGGCCTGAGTCTTCGTAATTACTCCTGCCTTAATCAAATCATCAAGGTATATTTCTCTAGGGTTTTGATGTTTGGAGATGGCTTTATATAAAATGGGTTGTGTAAATCTAGGCTCATCGCCTTCATTATGTCCATATTTTCTATAGCACAATAAATCAACGAAAACGTCTTTTTTGAACTTATTGCGGTATTCCATAGCCATCTTAATGGTATGAACCACTGCCTCAACATCATCTCCATTAACATGAAATACAGGACTCAATGTCACTTTTGCCACATCGGTACAGTAAGTACTTGATCTACCGTCAAGGTAGTTTGTTGTAAATCCAATCTGGTTATTGATCACGATATGAATTGTACCTCCGGTATGATAAGCATCAAGGTTGGCCATTTGAACCACTTCATAAATGATTCCTTGTCCTGCAATCGAGGCATCACCATGAATAAGGATTGGAGCAATCTTATCAACCGAGCCTAAGTACTCATCAACTTTAGATTTTGCAATACCTTCAACCACGGGGTCAACCGCCTCTAAGTGAGAAGGGTTTGGCGAAAGTGTTAATTTGACCTTCTTACCACTATCTGTTTCTACATCGCATGAGTAACCTAAGTGATACTTAACATCACCATCAAATAAATTATCTTCATATTCCTTACCTTCAAACTCGCTAAATATAGAATCGTAAGTTTTATTAAAAATATTGGCCAAGACATTCAGTCTTCCTCGATGAGCCATCCCCATTACAAATTCTTCTATGCCCATATCTGCTCCCATCTCTATCACTGCATCAAGCGCAGGGATAAGAGCTTCACCACCTTCTAAGGAGAAACGCTTTTGGCCAACAAATTTCTTATGCAAAAACTGTTCAAAGACTACTGCCTGACTCAGTTTATGTAACATGTGTTTTTTATCCTCTTCTGAGAAATCAGGAAGATTCTTATTGCTCTCCATTTTGTCTTGAAGCCAAGCTACCTTATCCGGTTTTCTGATATATCTGTATTCAACCCCGATAGAATTGCAATATGTTGTTTCAAGATGGTCAATAATTTCCTCTAGAGTACATTCAGGTAGCCCTATTTCAGATGCCGCTTTAAATTTGACTTTTAAATCGGACTTAGCTAAACCAAAATTTTCTATTGCAAGAGTAGGGCTATATTTCCTACGCTCACGAACTGGATTTGTCTTTGTAAAGAGATGTCCTCGTGTTCGATAACCATTAATTAAGTTTAGAACTTTAAATTCTTTATCAAAATTGATGGTGGAATCGAATACCGCTGTCTTGGTAACGGAGGCGACTTCTTCTTCGTAGTTTTTACGTGCAAATTCAAAGCCCTCAAAAAATCTATGCCATCCATCCTCAACAGACTGAGGATCTTTTAAATAATCTTGATAGAGCTGGTCAATAGCAGAAACATCTGCATTGCTGAGGTAAGAAAACTTATCCATAAAGTTCTTTAAAGTGATTCTTCACAAAGGTCAAAGTTAATTAATTCATAGTGATTACACTTTGTTATCTTATCTAAACAAATAGTGTCAAACTTGGTTTTTAAAGTATTCTCTAATCACTACTTTTTGCAGCTCTCTTCTTATGATCAATTCTGTTATAAGACAAAGTGCTTCAGCATTTTCTAAATCTAAAATCAATTGTCTAACCTGAGACTCGGGAACATCAATAATATACAACAACTGGAAAAAACGATGTGTGTCTAGTTCCAACATTCTTGCTATAATAGGCTGTATTTTTTCTTTTAACTCAACGTAATTCAATTGAGTAAAATCAATACTTCCTAGTTCATCTTCATCCAATTGAAAGTCTTTCTTAAGTTGAGCTACTGTTAACCTTAAATACTCTCTATTAGAATAGAATGTTTCTAACTTTTTTAAATCTGGTAACTGCTTCATTGAACATGGCGAATTTAAATTTGTTTCTTAATTGATGAAAAGAAAAGTTCTAATTTCAGGAGGTAGTGGTCTCCTAGGCACTCGCATGAGTAGTTTACTATCTGATAAGGGTTATGAGGTATGGCATTTAAGTCGAAGTCAACAAAGTGGCGGCTACCCAACTCTTCAGTGGGATGTAATAAATCAAAAATTAGATTCAACCGATTTAGAGGGCTTTCACTCGATTATGCACCTTTCCGGTGCAGGGATTGTTGATGAACCATGGACAGATAAAAGGAAGAAAGTGATTATAAGCAGTCGGGTTGATAGTACAAATCTGTTATTTAATAAACTAAAGCAGGTTAAAAACAAACCTCGATCTGTTATTTGTGCTTCTGCCATTGGTTATTATGGAATGAAGACAAGTGAACATATTTATAGTGAGAAAGACAGCCCGGGTGATGGCTTTTTAGCTGAATCGTGCATTCTTTGGGAAAAAGCTATTGATCAGTTAAACCTCTTGAATATTCCTGTTAGTAAAATCAGAATCGGAATTGTTTTAAGTAATAAAGGAGGAGCTTTAGAAAAAATGGCAAAGCCAGTAAAGCTAGGTTTGGGAGCAGGTCTTGGAAACGGCAATCAATATATGCCATGGATACACATTGATGACTTGTGCAAATTATTTATCCATTGTATGGAAAAAGAACTCTCAATCACAGTTAATGGAGTATCAAAAGAGCAAGTAACAAACAGAAAGTTCATGTCTATTTTGGCCAAAACATTAAAAAGGCCATTCTGGCTACCCAATATTCCAGCAGTCGTTTTAAAATTAGTGCTCGGTAAACGTGCGCAATTGGTTTTGGAAGGAAGTCGAATAGCCCATGAAAAGCAAGTAGAAATAGGCTTTAATTTAAGTTTTAAAAAGTTAAGTGATGCCTTAGATGATTTGTATTCTTAATGTTGCCTCAAAATTAAAAACTTGGCCAACTGAATGAACCCGCTTTTACTGAATGATGTTTCTATCGCATCCAGTTTAGACATGGCAATTTGATAATAGCGATCAATTTCTGAACGGGTAACCTCAGGGATTCCCAACTTATCATAAATGGCAATTACCTTTTCAACTTTATTAGGTTGACTACTTTTAAGACAGGCGTCTAAAGTCATTTTACTTTTTTTGTCTGCCTTTTCATATGCTTTTAGTAATAAAAAGGTTTTTTTATTGGCCAAAATATCTCCTCCGGGTTGTTTCCCAAACTGATCGGGATTGGCATAAGCATCCAAATAATCGTCCTGAATCTGAAAGGCAATCCCTAAATTCTGACCAAAATCATACAATTTCTGAGCTTCTGAATCAGGGGCTCCTGCCAATAAGGCTCCAATTTTTAAACTACATGCTAAAAGAACAGAAGTTTTAAGGCGAATCATTTCTATGTATTCATCAATATTTACTTCTGAGCTACGCTCAAAGTTCATATCCATTTGCTGCCCTTCACACACTTCGATAGCAGTTGCATTAAATAATCGCAAAACTTCTAAAAGATTCGACCCACCTTGTTCGCATAGCAAGTCAAAAGCTTTAACAAACATCACATCTCCGGAAAGTATTGCAATATCTCTGTTCCATTTTTCATGAACAGTTGCCTGACCTCGTCGAATTGGCGCTTCATCCATAATATCATCGTGTATTAAGGAGAAATTATGAAACACCTCAATAGATAATGCCGCTTTGATTACATCTTCTCTCTTTGAACCAAATAACTCTGCACCCATCATACATAGAATGGGGCGTATGCGCTTCCCTCCTAACTTTAGAAAATACCTAATTGGTTCATAAAGCTCCTTTGGGTGAGAATTGAAATCAAGTGAAGATATTCGGTTCTCAACCAAGCTGACGTATGGCTGCATATTATGATTCATCCCCAACTTTTTTAGATAATAAATTCGGGATTTTCAATAATCACTTTTAAACCCTCTTCGAGAGATTTAGGCTCATTTTTTAATAAGTCCAGCATTTTTCGATTATCCGGTAATCTCCTCGTCATGTCTCCCTCTTCAAGCGGGGGAAAATGAACAATTCTAGATTTAGACTTTGCTATTTTCACAACTAATTCAGCCAAGTTCAGTATTGTAATTTCGCTATTACTTCCAATGTTCACCACATCGTTAATGCACTCGTCATTATAGAAAGCACTTATACATGCTTTAACATTATCATCAACATAGCAGAATGTCCTTGTTTGTTGGCCATCTCCAAAAATGGTTATGTTTTCGTTCTTAAGTGCGGCAGCTACAAATCTGCTGATAACAAAATCTTTACTTTGTAGGGGGCCATATGTATTAAAAAACCTAAATATGGTATAATCCAAGTCATATTCCTGCTTGTATGATTTCAAAAAGGCTTCACCTACATTTTTTACAATAGCATAGGGCAATCTTGAATTTAAAGGCGTAGTATGTTCGTTTTGAGGCAACTCAACCGGCTCTCCATAAACTTCTGAGGAAGATGAAAAGAAGATTCTTTTGACCCCTGTGTTTTTGCATAAGTCCAAAATATTTCTCAGACCAGTTAAGTCATCTAAAACCATAACCGGATTTTCCAGAGTTCTCTTCACTCCGACAACAGCAGCATAATGAAACACGTAGTCAAACCTGAAATTAAAGAAGATGCTAGAAATGTCAATAAACTTATTGACATCAGCTTTTATGAATTTTACATTTTCTCTCTTTGGTATTCGTTTTAGATTCCCGGTTAATAGGTTATCAACTGCTACAATATCATTTTCAGGGTCACTTGCAAGATGATTAATCAATGCACTACCTATAAATCCGGCACCTCCGGTTACTAATATCTTTCTCTTCATCTTAAACTAATTTTAGAAGATAATTTCCATAACCACTTTTAACGAGGGGTTCAGCTAGTTTTTTTAATTGTTCTTTATTTATAAAACCCATTCGATAAGCTATTTCTTCTAAACAACCAATCTTCAAGCCTTGTCGTTCTTCTATGACCTGAACAAATTGTCCAGCTTGCATTAAGGACTTAAAAGTTCCGGTATCAAGCCATGCAGTACCTCTATCTAAGATTGCAACTTGAAGTTTGCCTTTCTCTAAGTATGCTTTATTAACATCTGTGATTTCGTATTCCCCACGAGCACTTGGCTTTAATTCTTTGGCAATTTTAATGACTTCATTATCATAAAAATAGAGCCCCGGAACAGCGTAATTAGACTTTGGTTGTTTAGGTTTTTCTTCTATTGAAATCGCTTTTTGTTCATCATTAAACTCAACCACCCCATATCTTTCAGGGTCTGAGACATGATAAGCATAAACAACACCCCCTTGAGGGTCATTATTCGCCTGAAGCAAGTTTGGCATACTAGAACCGTAAAAAATGTTGTCTCCAAGTATTAATGCCACTTTATCGTTTCCAATAAACTTTTCTCCTATTACGAAAGCCTGAGCTAGTCCATTGGGAACTTCCTGTATTTCATATTCAAATTGGCAACCAAACTGACTGCCATCTCCCAAAAGTTTTTTAAAGCTTGGGTTATCATGCGGTGTGGTAATGATTAATATTTCTCTTATTCCGGCGCTCATTAAAACGGATAAAGGATAATATATCATCGGTTTATCATAGACGGGCATCAATTGTTTACTCACCGCTAGGGTAAGTGGGTGCAATCTTGTTCCCGAACCTCCTGCTAAAACTATTCCTTTCATATTATTTATTCTGATTACGTACTTGTATTGGCTTTACCTCTAACTCTTTGAGCTCAATATCATCTTCTTCATCAATAATCTCTAAAAGCATTTCAGTTTTAAATGCTTTTGTCGTCAACCATTTATCAAAAGATAAAATCAGTGAAGGCAATAAAATCAAATTGGAAGCCATTGCGATGAGTAAAGTAATTGAAACAAGTAAGCCTAGTGCAACCGTTCCCCCAAATTCTGATGCAGTGAATACACCAAAGCCAAAAAACAAAACAATAGAAGTATAAATCATACTTACTCCTGTTTCCTTTAATGCAAGTAAACAAGCTTCCCTTAAGTTCAATGAATGTTGCATTAATTCTTGTCGGTACTTCGCCAGATAATGAATTGTATCATCTACCGAAATGCCAAAAGCAATACTAAATATTAAAATTGTTGAGGGCTTAATTGATATTCCAAAATAGCCCATAATTGCCGCCGTAAAAAGCAAGGGTAAAAGATTCGGAATCAAGCTTACAAAGACCATTCTTAATGAAGAAAATAAAACTGCCATAATCAAGGCAATTAACACAATTGCAATTCCAAGACTTAAGAATAAATTTTTAACCAAATAATCTGTACCCTTTAGCCAGACAACGCTGGTTCCTGTAAACTCAACCCTATATTTTTCCGGATTAAAAATAGAATCCACCTGCGGCCTTAGTTCGCTTAAAATGGTTTCCATCCGATTCGATCCCACATCAGCCATTTGCGCAGTTACTCTTGTTATTGATCCTGTGGAATCAAGATAGGATTTTAATAATTGCTGATTCTGGCCGTCAGAAGACTTTAAGTATGGACCAATAAAACTAAGTTCTTGACTATTGTATAACTCATACTTGCTCTCTCGTCCATTGTAAAATCCTTGTTTGGCAAATTTTAATCCTTCCACAATAGATAATGGCTTGGAAAACTCAGGGTATTCATTTAATAGTTTTTGGAGCTTGTCTATTCGTTTTAATGTGGAAAGCTTGGTTGCGGTTCCTTTCTTCTTAGTTTCAATGGTCACTTCAAAGGGTAAGACCCCTTTAAAGTTTTTTTCAAAAAACTTTAAATCCAAAAACACCTCATCATCGCGCGGTAGATCATCAGCAATATTTCCGGTAGTTTTAATGAGTGTTGTTCCATATATAGACAGAGCTACTATTACCATTGTGATAATAAAAACGGCCTTACGATGTCCCGTTACTATGGTGACCAATTGATTTATGACCAAATGCATCCATTGACGTTCCAAATGCTTTGTATGTTTTTCTTTTGGGGGCTTCTGGAAGCTAAGCAATATGGGCAGTAAGGTTATAGAAATCAAAAAGACTGAAGCAATTCCACACGAAGCAATCAATCCAAATTCTATTAAAATATTGCTATCCGTAAACATGAAGGTTGCAAAGCCAAGAGAGGTCGTTGTATTTGTCAGAAATATTGCATTTCCTATTTTATGAATTACTCGTCTTAGGGCTAATATTTGATTCCCATGCCGTTTGTATTCCTGATGGTATTTATTAAAAATGAAAATGCAGTTTGGAATTCCGATTACAATAATAAGAGGAGGAATTAAACCGGTTAAAATTGTGATTTCATAACCAAGAATACCCTGAACTCCAACTGCCCAGACAACAGCGATAAGTACAACAACCATTGACTGTAACATCGCTGTAAACGATCTGAAGAAAAGAAAGAGAATGGCCGAAGTAATTAGTATTGCTAGAAGGATAAATAGTTTGATCTCCGCACCCACCTTTGAGGTATTATTGGCTCTGATATAAGGAAGTCCCGAATAGTGAATGGTCAGATTACTCTCTTTTTCAAATTGCTCAATTTCGGATACAATATCGTTCATTAAGGTGGCACGATCTTTTGAATCTAAGAGTTGACGATCTAGGGTCAAAGCCATCAAAGTAGAAGATCGATCTTCAGTATAAATAAACCCTTTATAAAAAGGTAAGCTATAAATCTTCTCAAGTAAGGAGTCTAGTTCTGACTGACTCTTCGGAATGTTTTCAATTATTTTTTTTGTCTCAAATTGCCGCTCCTCCGTATTTTTTTCGAGCTGAAAAATATTGGCTAAAGAAACCACATTGTCTATGCCTTCTACCTGATTTAAGCGATCTGAAAGTGATATCCACTGAATAAATTGGTCAAGCTCATATAGTTTTGGGTCTTGCACTCCTATAACCATGATGCTTCCATCCTGACCAAATTGTTCTTGAAAATTGTTGAATGCTATTAAAGTGGAATCTGTAGCTGGAAGAACTTGTGCAAGTTCATAGCTCATTTTTACTGTTCTGGACCAAAATGCCAAAAAAGCAGTCATAGCTAAGAGAATAGCGATAATGAAATACCGCTTTCTCAAAATGAAGCTGGAAAATTTATCCCACATATATCAAGCTAATCCTAAAAAAAGACAGAAAGGCAAATATCGAAATTTAAAAGCAAGTCGGAAAGAATAAAAAGAGAAGTATCAAAGCTTATGAAGTATATTACTTTTGTAATTAGAATGAGTATTCAAGAAATCTTAAATTACCTCGATCTTATTGGGACTCTGGTTTTTGCAATTAGTGGCTCTATGGCTGCCTCAAATAAAAAACTAGATCTTTTTGGAGCAGCTTTTATAGCTTTCGTAACGGCTCTTGGAGGTGGAACAATTAGAGACCTCTTGATCGGAGTAACACCGGTAGGTTGGATGAGAGACGTGAACTATATATTTATCATACTTGGAGGAGTCAGCATTACATTTCTATTTCACAAGTATGTAAAAAAACTCAGAAAAACACTTTTTCTTTTTGACACAATTGGAATAGGGGTGTTTACCATTCTTGGTATCGAAAAAGCATTGTTGCTCGATGTTGCTCCATTGATTGCCATTATTATGGGTATGTTTTCTGCTGTGCTTGGAGGAGTAATTAGAGATATATTAATCAATGAAATTCCACTTATCTTTAGAAAAGAAATTTATGCAATGGCATGCATTTTTGGAGGAAGTTTGTTTCTTTTCCTTCAAAACAACTGGCCAAACTTTGAGCTCAATGTAGCACTTAGTATCCTGGCTATTATTGTTATTCGCATACTTGCAATTAAGTATAAAATTGGTTTACCCGGAATAGATGAACAATCAGGGATACCGTTTTTAAGAGATAAGTGAACTTGGTATTAAGTTTGCTTCATCGGTTCCAAACTCTTCTTATGAAACACTGTCTTATTTATATCCTTTTTGCACTTAGCATCCTTTTATCCTGCCAAAAAGAAGTTCACAAAAGTCAGTCAAACAAGCAGTATCCTCTTATTTCTGAAACTTATAGTGAGGACTGGAAAGAAGTGACTTCGTTAGAAAAAAAGGGAGCCGGAAAACAGATCATTCAAAAAACCGGCGAAATTCTAAAAAAAGCAAAACAAGATGCGAATTACCATCAGGTTTTTAAAGCTCTGAGTTATCGCTCTAGATACATTAATCAAATCGAAGAGGACGCACACCTGAAAATATTGACTGACTTTGAAAAAGAATTGAATGATGCCCATTTTCCTTTGAACCTTCTATTGCACTCTGCTATTGCAGAGCTGTATAGCCAATACCTATCCGTCAACCAGTGGCGATATCAAAACAGAACAAGCATAAGCAATGATCGAACAGAGGACATCAGAGAATGGAGCCTTGATAAAATTCATCGAACCATAAACACACATTATAAACAATCGCTAAACCTTAGTGAGGAAGCCAGTCAATTTCCGATAAGTCATCTAAAGCCAATTCTAACAGAAACCTCAGATTCGACAAGACCTACTATTTACAACTCCCTATATGATTTTTTAGCCTATCGTGCTCTTAATCATTTTAAAGCTTCGCCAATTGTTGATTTAGGTATTTCATCTTTCAATCCCGATGATTACTACCCTTTTTCCACGAGAAAAGAGTTTTCACAACACAATTTGCAATATCCAGACTCTAATGATCTTCAATATCTTAGTTTTAAACTCTATCAGAATTTACTTCAAATTCTTCAGCATGAGCCATTAAAAAAACAAATCAGTTTTGACTTAGAACGCCTTTCTCATTATCATGTTACATCAAATCTTCCTAAGAAAGACAGTTTATTTGAAGCAGCTCTTCTTCATTTAAAGAGTGAAGCTGAAGATAATTATGAGATACGATTTGAGCTGGCCCGGTTTTATTATGAAAAAGGGATGGAATATCAAGCTCATTCTGCCGATAGTGCTAAACGTTGGATGACAAAGAAAGCACACGACTTGATTTCTGACCTTCCATATGATGAGAACGATTATGCTTTAGCTAAATGCTTTGATCTCTTAAAAGAAATCGAACAAGAGTCAATTTCTTTTGAAATGGAGAACATTCATGTTCCTAACAAAAAGCATTTGTTAAAACTCCATTTTAGAAATGCGAATGAGTTTCACTTTAGAATACTTGAAGCCTCAAAGGTTTATGAATTCAAGAATAAGCGGCATATAAATCATGACAATTTCATGAAGCAACTGTGTAAAATGCCAGCTCTGGAAACATGGTCAAAGAAAGTCAATCTTGATCGTGATTATCAAAAGCACAGTACAGAACTTCTTATCCCTAAACTTAATATTGGTAAGTATTATCTTTTGGTCTCCACGCAATCGAATTTTAATTTAACGAATGGTCATTTAGCTTATCAAGAATTTCAAGTCAGCCAGCTTTCAAAGCTAGACAGAAGAAGAAATAATCAGATTGAGCTTTATATTTTAGATCGGGAAAGTGGAAAAGGCATGGAAGGTATTCAGGTTGATTTTTATATTACAAAATATCAGCCTAACCGAAGTGTTGAACTTGTCAGCTCTCATAAAAGTGACAAAACAGGATTTGTTAGTATGATGACTGAAAAGCATCAGCGATACTCTTATAAGATATATAGCGGTAAGGATACGCTCCATTCGAGACATTTTTACCATAGCAATGACTTAAAACACCAGTCAAGAAAAAACATGCATTTCTTTACCGATAGAGCAATATACAGACCCGGACAGCATGTCCATTTTAAGGCCTTGTTGTACAATTCAAAAGGCAATGAATTTAAGCCCATAGAAAAGGAAAATGTGCTGATTGAACTTTATGATGCAAATGGTCAAAAAATTGATACTATTCAATTGCAAAGCAATACATATGGCTCTGTAAAAGGCACATTCATTTTGCCTGCTTCGGGTTTAAATGGCACTTATCGAATTCAAGGACCTTCGGGGTCTATCCAATTTGCGGTTGAAGAATACAAACGCCCAACTTTTAAAGTCAGTTTAGATAGTCTGGATGGTGAAGCGAGGTTAAATCAGAACATACATTTGAGCGGTTCAGCCAAAGGGTTTGCAGGTAACCCGATTACTCAAGCTAAGGTTAATTATCGCGTGATTCGCAAAACAGAATTTCACTTCAAAAGAGGATTCTATTGGGACTATTATATTCCTTACCACATTTCACAAAAAGAAATTGCTCAGGGGCAAGCAGAAACAGGGTCAGATGGAATCTATCAAATTGAATTCAACGCTCTTGCCGAAAATCTAAACTCAAGCTATCAAGCCATATACAATTACCAAATTATCATTGATGTGATTGCGATAAATGGCGAAACACAAAGCTTAATGCATAATGTTCGTATAAGTCAACGCCCATTTTACATTTCCACAAATCTTAAAAACGGAGAAGTCAATATTGAAGATTTGAGAAACCTTCAAATCAATTGCAAAAATGTACAGGGGAAAAGAATTGATAAGAAAGGAAGTCTGGAGCTTGTTCGTTTAAAGGACAAAAGTTGGGCGACTAAAACGAGATTCTGGCAAAAACCGGATATCTGGAGTCTTGATGAAGTGACTTATCGAAGCCTAAGAGTTAGTGGCAGAAATGAAGAAGTTATAGAAGACTATCAAATTAATACAACAAACTTTACAGCAAACGAACCCCTCCACTTGTATAAAGATCTGAAGCCGGGTCAATATGAACTGCGGATATCTATTCCTGATCAAAATGGAGAGTCAATCTACTACAATGAGTACTTTATTTTAAATGACTTTCATTCATCTCAACTACCTGTTAAACAGTTTGAAAGTATCAAGGCTTTAACTACTGAGGGAGATCCGGGAGATCCGGCTAGGTTCTTAATCGGGAGCAGTTTAGTGGGGTTGAATGTACTGTATGAACTTGAACATGGAGGCAAAATAATACGTCAAAAATGGCTTAAAATAAATGATCAGCAACAGTTAATAAGTATTCCTATAAAAGAAGAGCATCGTGGCGGATTTAGCGTTCACTTTAATGCTGTACATTCTAATAGATCACTACATTATCTTTATGATATAACTGTTCCGTTTAGCAACAAAAACCTAAATATCAAACTATTAAGTCATAGAGATAAATTGAACCCTGGTAGCGAAGAAAAGTGGAGCATAAAAGTTGAAAAAAACAGAGAGTCGACTAAAGAAAGTGAAGTTTTAGTGTCAATGTATGATGCCTCTCTTGATCAGTTTAGATCTCAAGACTGGGAATGGTTTCCTTATCAACAATATAAGAGTCGACTGGCTTGGCATAAAGGGACATTTGGATCTATTTTCTCAAATGAGTATGGTAAAAAATTAAGCACAAAGAGTTTTCACCGTTATGTCCCACAATTAAATTGGTTCGGATTTTATCTTGGCGGCGGATACAGGTACTTTGCTAAATCGAACTTTGCTGAGCCTCTTATGCTTCTTGATGCAGTAGCTGTAGAAGACAATGAATCTATGGTACATGCAAACAAAAAAGAATCAGATGATTTAGCTGATGTAGCAGGAGTAAGAAAAGTGAATACAGTTGAAAATTACACTCGAAAAAACTTCAATGAAACTGCTTTTTTCTATCCCCAACAAAAGACCAAAAACGGTGAACTTAATTTTGAATTTAAATTGCCAGATGCCCTCACTTCATGGAAGTTTAGAGCATTTGCTCATGATCAGAATTTTGCTCTAGGTAGTTTTAGCAAAACAATAGTCAGTCAAAAGGAAATCATGCTGTTTCCAAATGCCCCCCGATTTTTCAGGGAGGGAGATCAATTGCTTTTCTCTTCAAGTATTTCAAATATGACCGACCAGTGGGTCGAGGTCATGGTTCGTTTAGAATTTTATAACCCGCTTACCGGCCGAGCAATTGATCTGATTGACGATTCCAGTCCCACACAACGTGTTCAAATCAAAGCAAAAGGAAATACAAGTGTCGATTGGAAAATAAAAATTCCTAAAGGCATAGAAGCGATCGCTTATAAAATATCGGCAGAGTCAGAAAATCATATTGACAGTGAAGAACGAGCAATTCCGGTTTTACCAAACAGGACTCTAATTACAGAATCTTTTCCTCTATCGTTAAGAGGAAAAGAGATTAAAGAGTGGAAATGGGAAGCATTGATAAATGCCGGAAACAAGCAAAATCTAGAACATAAAAGCCTGTCTTTGGAGTTCAGCCCTAATCCGGTCTGGTACGCGATACAAGCTTTGCCCTATATGACAGAGCAAAATGGGGAATGCACTGAACAGATATTTACACGCTTTTTTGCCAATAGCATCGCTGAATTCATTATCCAAGACCAGCCCCATATAAAAGATATCTTTCAGCAATGGGAAGTGAATCATTCGGGTGCTTTACAGTCAAATCTTGAGAAACATCAAGACCTTAAAGCCATATTGATTGAGGAAACGCCATGGTTGCAAGCAGCAAAATCTGAAACTGAACAGAAAAAGCGCATTACTCTTCTTTTTGATTACAACCAAATGGCCATGCAAAAAAACAACTCTCTTCAAAAATTAAAAGAACTACAACTGTCTAATGGTGCTTGGGCATGGTATACGGGTATGCGACCCAACCGTTATTTAACACAATATTTGGTTAGTGGCTTTGGACACTTGCATCATCTAAGAATAAATGATGCACCAGAGATGATAAAAAATGCCATTCATTATCTCGATCAAGAAATGATCAAGGATTATCAAAAACTTAAAGAGAGAAAGGCAGACCTAAAATTAAATCACCTGGGATACATTCACATCTATTATCTATACGCAAGGAGTTTCTTCCCAGAAGTACCTCTCCCATCTGATAGAACGGCATTTGATTATTATCTCAATCAAGCTCAAAGCTATTGGACTGAACAAAGCAATTACATGAAAGGTTTAATTGCTCTAGCACTTCATCGTTCCCATCCTGAGTTAAGTACTCCTAAAGACATTCTATTCTCATTAACCGATCATGCCATTCTAGATGAAGAAATGGGCATGTATTGGAAAGAAAATAAAGGTGGTTACTATTGGTATAATGCGAAAATAGAAAGTCATGCCCTACTCATTGAAGCTTTTGAAGAAATCGGTAATGACCTGTCTATAATAGATGAGTTAAAGATTTGGTTACTTAAACAAAAACAAACACAGGCATGGCCCAGTACTCGATCTACCGCACTTGCATGCTATGCTTTACTCCAAAGAGGGAGCAACTTATTGCAACAAAATGAAGAGACCCATATTCAGATTGGAAATCAAATTGTTTCATCTGCCGAAATTCAGCAGGAAGCTGGAAGTGGTTATTTTATAAAAAAATGGAGTGCTTCTGAAATAGATAGTAACATGGGAGAGATTGCCGCTGAAAATACAAATGAGAGCATCGCCTGGGGAGCCTTACACTGGCAATACTATCAAAACCTCGATGAGGTAGAAGCAGCCGGTAATTCCGGTTTAAAGCTTCACAAACAAGTCTTTAAGGTTGACTTAAATTCAAAAGGAGAAGTATTGACTCCTCTTGAAGAAACGCCTTTGCAAAAAGGAGACAAGTTAAGAGTTCGCTTAAAGATAGAATGTGATAGAGATTTGGAGTTTGTCCACCTCAAAGATTTAAGAGCTTCAGGTCTTGAGCCGGCACAAACCTTATCAGGATATCAATTTCAAGATGGTTTAGGCTATTATTTAAGTCATAAGGACGCCTCCACAAATTTTTTCTTTGATTACTTAAAACGAGGGACTTATGTGCTTGAGTACACTTTAAAGGCCAACATTTCAGGAGACTTCTCAAATGGCTTTAGCACACTTCAGTGTTTTTATGCTCCTGAGTTCAACAGCCATAGTCAAGGAGAAAGGCTGCAAATTGACTGAGCCGATATGCAGAGAAAATTTATATTTGTTTGAAATAAACACTTATCATGAAAAAAATCAACTATTTAATAATTGGCCTCACTATCTCTATGTTATCTGTTGCTTGTGGTGGCAATGGAAAGGTAAAAGAAGAAAATTCTACAGAAGCTACAGCGCAAACTGAAGCCAATGCCGACTATTCCGGTATGGAAGCAGTTCAGCTTCATGACTATGATGTCCCTGGAACAATCTACATCCCTGTCGGTGACAATATGCAGATCTCAATGAACAGTACAGGGGCTACTGTCATCAAAAGAGGAAATAACTTTAATCTCGAGATTCTTCCCTTCGGTTTAAGTATTGATGAATTTAAGGCAGAACTAGAAAGCGACTTGGTCTACAATATTGAATACATTGAGGATACTCCCGAGTACATTGTGTATCAGAAAAGTATAGCAGATTCAGACATCGAACCTGAATTTCACTTCTTTCTTGTGAAGGAATTTAATGGAGACCTATATGAGCTAAGAAGTGCTGCTGAAAATAGTTTCAAAAAGAGAGATATAGAACAAATGCTTAAATCAGCTCAATCGCTTTCATTTGATCAAGCTTCTTAAATCACCCTAAATAAAAAGAAAGCCCATCCAAATTGGATGGGCTTTCTTTTTATTACAATTCTATTCTATCCAAAATGTTCAGGCACAAAAATCTGCGATGGATTCATCACAATCGTTGGTATTTCGTATTTATTGCTCAAAACTTCTAATTCACCACTACCTTTAAATAAATCAGGTAAAAATCCACCGTCACCTGAAGAATTGACGATGGCGACCATATCAGCATCTATATCATTTGCATAGTCTAGCATTTGAGGAATAAAATGACCGTGCTCAGGAGCTACTTCCACCTCATACTTTACTCCTCTTTCATCAAAGAAATGCTTAGCAAAGGTCAACTCTCTAGTTACCTTGGTTTTAATGAATTCATCCGTTTCATTAGAAGTAAAAATGTGAACTACAGCTTTAAAGTGCTTGGCTATGCTGGCCGTTATGGATAGCTTAGATTTTGTTTCTTGCGAGAACTTAATCGGCAAAACAATATCATTGACTTCACCTCGAGACTTTTTAGTCTGACAAACAATAAATGGAACTTTGGAATGTCCGATTACCTTTAATGCATAACTACCCGTTAAATGTTGAATCCCCTTAACTCCATGTGTTCCCATAACAATAAGCATGGCATCCATTTCTTTTGCCACTTCAGGAATCCGGTCAAAAATGCTGCCTTTTCTAATTTCGTAATTCACATCAACACTATAGGTGTTTGATGCATCTTCTGAGAGCTCTTTTAATTTTTCCTCAGCAGCACCACGTGCTTTTTCACTAGATATGACATGCAATAACAGGACTTCACCTCCAAAACTTTTTGCAACCATAGCAGCGTGTGAAACAGCAGCGTTAGCTTGTTCTGTAAAATCATGAGGCACCATTACTCGATAAGTATTTTCCATTGGGTACATTTTAGAGTTTAAGTTCTATTCAAATATAGATATTTAAGCTAATTATCAAAATGAATCGATAAAAAGTTATAATGAATCGATAAAAAAATACTAATCAAACAATTATGACGAAGTTTTATTGCTTCTTTTCAAGAATCAAGCTGATTTTATTGAAGTCTGCCGCTGCATTAATTACCTTTCTAAAATCCTCAAAATCTTCCTTTGGAACAGTAATGGTTGAGTAGCCTTCTGAAGAAGTGATTAAAATAAAATCTCCTTTATCTTCATATTGAGAAGAAAAGTAATAGTCAGGTTTCTCTTCATTAGGAAAGTAATAGGCGTAATTTAATGTTTCCAAATTTTCAATACTATAGCCCTCCGGTTTTTCAACTTTTATTTCGCGGTAGTAGAAACGGTTATGATCTTGTTCAACATCGTGCTTTCTTTCTTCTTCCTGATACATTTCATATTGCGGTCCGATTAGTTTTCCAAGTTTCAAAATAATGTCATTTCCCGCTTTTTCAATAAATGGATGTTGAACAGTAGAGAATTCATAGATAAAAGGTTTTGAGCCAAAGTCATTCTGATCGTCATTCTCAATTTTGACTTCATCAAACTCGATACCTTCTTCAATCATATCAACCAGTGAGGTTTTTATCTCTTTTACTCTTTCTTCGTCGAGTAAATACATATATGGCTGATAAGCTTCTGCAGCAAAACCAAACAACTCACGCCTAAATTGAATATTAGGAGTAGAGACATCTTCCCCAAACTGAACATCAATATATATTTTATCATACGTTTTGTCCTCCGGTAAAGCCTCGATAAATTTAATTTTACCTAAGGCAGTTTTCAGCCCTCCAACAGATATCTCCTTAATAAACAATCCATAATTGTGTGATAAATTACTTGGGAAATAACCAAGTCGATCAAAATTACTTGCCGGATTCATATAGAGGTCTAACTTGGGAAAATAAACCAGATATTTCTCTAAATACAAGTAGCTCTCAAAGTCCTGAGGGAATTTCTTCCTCTCTCTTCCACACGTTAAAACCAGTTGATAGTCAATATCCAACTGATCAAAAAGATAACCCATTAAAATGATAATCCCGTCTGAATTGGTAATCTTATTGTTAAAGATAAAATCAATATTCTCCAGATCCGGGTGGTTCGCATTAACTATCTGAAAGTTGGACTTCAAATGATTCTCAATCGTTTTTATTTTTCCCTCATCTCCTTCTATAACTGATAATTTCAAGGTTTTCATTAATTTATCCAATTGCTTTTTTTCTGATTTGGACAACTCAGGATGCAAGTTTTGAAATACATTTTGAGATGCATTACCATAGGCAGTAATATCAGAAACTCCTGAGTAGGTATTCTTGTCCAACTTATAAACAATGGCCTTTCGATTAGATATTGTGTACATAAAAGGCTGCCCTTCTAACTTCTCTGTATACTCTGTAAACACAGACCATCTGTTACCTTCTGCATATGTTGTATCGAATTGAATCGAATCAAAAGCATTCAGTGATTTAAAAGCAAAAACCAAATGTGGAGGAGCAATTAACTCAAACTCTTGATTGTATCTTGGAATATCTTCCTGTGCATAAACCAGTGAACCATAATAAAAGGGACGAGATTTTTCATAGCTGATGGTCTCGATTATACTTCCCTTTTCAATGCCCTCAACTGCGAAGTAGTGGTATTTTTCTTCATTTTCATAAACGCCTTCTTTGATATCACTTTCTTTTAACTCCTTAATTTCTCCATTGGGCTTTATAACTCTGGCTTTTTGCATCAAGTACTCTGCACCCTCTTGTTCATTTAAGTAAATTTTATTGTTCGCTTTAATGGCCTCATCATCATTCACCCATTTTACCGTATGTATCAATACATATTGGCTAGATTCTTCCCCGTCTTGAAAAAACTCAACCGAATATAAACGCTTTAACACTACTTCATTTTCATCGCCTTCAAGCTTTTCTATACTTGCTCTGAATTCTGACTCATTGCCCCATGCATATGACTTATGCTGTTGAGATTGTAAGGACAAGAATGCGCCAAGAATAAGAAATAGTAATCCAAATATTTTATTCATCTTTTACCAATTTTATTGAGTTATCTAATGCTTTACTCACATGTTTTATGCCTTCATTCCACAACTCAAGCTGATCTGTCTTTACGAACTGAGTCAACATGTTGAATGTAAATGTGTAGTCAATCTGATTTTCTTTTAATTCATATGAAATAGAGTACTCCATCAGGTCTGACTTGTAATTTGAATTGTCAGGTAAAAACTCTACTTTATATCCCTGTGGAATATTAAACACATAATTTTTATGCATTGAGTTTTTATACATCAAATCCAAAGGAGTCTTATAGAATTCATCGGTACCGAAATCTTTAAACTGCTGTGTCAGGTTCAGATTGATGTATATGCTGGAGCCAATTCGTGAAGCATAATTGGCCAGTGTAAAGTTGTAATCCAATTTTAGCGAATCGTTAGAATCATCAAATCGAGTAAAGTTGACATCTGCCGGGATGAATTTGTTCGAGCCTTTTTCAAAAGCAAATTTGACATACTCAGTCAGTTCTTCTTCCGATTGATCACTAATGTCATAAATAATGTCTTCTGCTAAATACCCTCTAAAGATTATATTGCTTTCGCCTTTTAGTGTGTCGCCTTTCAAACTCAATTCACTTCTTTCATGCTCCGAGTTGATACTTTCGCTTGTAACCGGAACCGTATAAACCTCGAAGCTATCTTTTGAAAATCCGATTAGAGCCTCTTTACCTTGTATGCCATAAGTCGGCCTACCAAATTCTGCAACACTAGAAGTTGCATCCAGAAAATATTTGACTCCATCTTGATTGATATAGGTCGCAATCATATGATTATCTGTTTGCGGAGTAGGCAAGTCAAAATAGGTGTATGGTAAGTCTGTTGTTCCTATCCAAGTAAAATAGGCTTTGATATCAAGGTGATCTAGCAGATTGATCATTAAGCATGACATGTCTTTGCAATCACCGTAACGTTTCTCATTGATTTCATGGGGATTTCTAGGTACAAAGCCTCCATATCCATCACCAAAGGCAATGTATTTGATGTTGCTTTGAACCCAACGATAGACTTTACGTACTTTTTCCAGTTCTGTATCGCTTGAATCTACAATGCTTTCCGCTACTGCTTTCAAGTCTTCATCAGCGTCTTGATCAACTTGTTCAACAAGTGAGTAATACCAATTGTACAAACCATTAACATCTGAAAATACATCTGTTTGTCCGTCTTTATTCTGGTATGATTTGATGTAGGTTACAATATGAGGCTCGTAGTATAAATACAAATCATCATCACCTTCAACTGTCTGCTTAAAGTCAGGCTTTCTTTTCCAGTGGTGAATTATGTAGTTGCCTTCTTCACGCTTTTCATAGCTCGCCACTTGTTCACTGAAATTATAGGTTTTAATACCTAACTCAATACTCTTATGTACTTTCAACACATATTCTTGACTTTCTATAAGGTTAGAGTTTCTAAAAAACCTCGGAATCATCAGACGGTATTCTTTAAGCTCTCTTTTGTAGCTCAAATTGGTAAAAGAGCCCTTTCTGAGATTCTGGTAGCGAAATTTCATCATGCGATCTCCACCATAAAAGCTAATTCCGTTTGAAATAACCTCTTCATCTATAAAGTCTTTGACTTGCTCTTTTTTGTATTTTGTTCCATCCGGATAATAATTGATCGCCTTTATATCGGCAATATCAACAAACTCATTGTGATGAATGGACTGCTCTTGAAAAGCATAAATGTCTTTGGAAAGGTGCACCATTGTTTTATGTGTCTCAGAAACGACGGTTGGTTGTCCATCTTCTAAATCAAGTATGTCTCTTGTAAAAATAGCAGTCACAACTATTTGTTGATCAGGATACCTCTTAATGTAATCTTCTAATAAAGCTGCACTAGGTTTGGTGGGCTTGGGCTGAGCAAGAACAAAAAGAGGTAAAAGAAAAACAAACGAAACTAATCCTCTACAAGCGAACCCCATGATAATAATTTCTACTGTATAATTGATTCCCTTCAGCATCGTACTTCTCTGTTAGGCCATGCCTTTCTCCAAGCTTATAATTAGACATTGATTTAAGCTGCCCATTTGGATGATATTCTTTTCTTAACCCATCATAGAGTCCGTAGTAATAATTCGCTTCTACATGCAATTGACCATTTTCATAGTAAATACGGTATGCCCCATGACGCTCATCATTAACTAATTCATAATCTATATTGATTTGCCCATTGGCATAATAGGTCTTGTATTTCCCTGTAAATATGCCATGTTTAATTTCATAAGTTCTAGCCAAATTCCCATTGGGGAATCGGGCTTCTATCTTTGCACTTCCATTCTTTATAGGCACTCTTACTGTATCCTTATTTTCATCTAAATAAGCATAAGCAATAAGTATCTCGTCTATATAATAACGACTCATCTGATATTCCCCTTTATCACTAAAAAAGTGATTGGGTCCATATCTTCTATCGTTTTTATAGGTAGTAATATTTGTTAAATGGCCTAAGGAACTAAATGATTTGAATTGTCCCACTTTCATGTCGTATTCATAATGCTCCTCATCATATAGTGCTCCGTCTTCATCATAGTATTTCCATTCACCTGTCTTTCCTCCATATTTATATTCCCCTTTGTAATGCACTTTCCCATTTTCGTGATAGCTCTCCCAAATTGCTTCCTTATTATCATTGATATACTGCCCCTTTAAAGAGACCTGCTTTGAGGGATAATGCCAAATAAACTTACCATTTGCTTTTCCATTAACGTAGTTTCCTTCAAATAATTTGGAACCATCATAACTCTTGCGCCGTATTTGCCCGTTTCCATTCGGCAGCTGGTTTGAGATCAGCACACTCTCTGAAGTATCATAATAGACAGACTGCTCAATTCTTCCATCTTTGTAAACATCTCTATTGACAAGTTTACCATCAGGGTCATAGTCAATGTTATAACCATTGTATTTCCCATTTTGAAAAAATCGCTCGTTTTCCAGTTTCCCATTCAAGTAGTAAAATTTCCATATGCCATCTGAAGAACCAACTTTATGATGTCCTTGCTTATACATTTTCCCATTAATATGGTTCTCATACCAATAACCGTCCAACTCTCCATCCTTAAATAGAGCCCGGCGTTTTTCATCACCCCAAGGGAAATAAGCAATTAACTCCCCTTCAATCTTATTATCGATATACTCTCCTTCTGAATATTTCTCTCCATATTCACCAAAGGAAGTAAACTTTCCATCTTTGCCAACTCCGGGTTTATATTCATTGGTACTAATCAATACACCTAAACGGTTATAGTGTTCAAGTGTAAATTTCTTCTTTTTATCTCCACCCTCTTTTATAATGTTACCCTCAGCATCCAAATGTTTAAATGAAATGATAAAGCCGTTTTTTAACTCATACTCCAAATACTTATTCCCTTCGTAATCGTAATAAGAGGTAATGCCTTCTTCCTTCCCATTTGAAAAATTGCTTGTTTTATACAAGTTCCCGTCAACATCATATTCTTTCCACACACCATCTAATTCTCCTTTATTGTAGTGCCCTTCTTGATAAAGATTCCCATTCTCCCAAAAGCTTTTGTAAGCTCCTACAAATTCTCCATTCGATTTAGCGCCTATTTCTTTGGGTTTTCCATTGATCCAATATGTCAGGTACTTTCCATCTGAAAGACCGTCGGTAAAATAATCTTCTCTGTACAATTCCCCCGTTACATAATATTCTTTTACCGAACCATTCACCTTATTATCAAAATAGCTAAGGTCATATTCCTTACTTCCATTGGAAAAGTTGTAGATGTGCGGCCCTTCAAATTTTCCATCCTTATACGCTCCGCTTACATATGGAACTCCATGATCATAAAACTCAATATACGGGCCATCTCTTTGACCATCTTCACTGTATAAAATCTTGCTTTTCAGAACTCCATTATCATGATACAAATACACAGTATCATGAGCAACATCATCTTTAAATCTTGCTTTAGTTTTCGGATTGCCATTTTCATAGTAATAGGTCCAATAACCTTCTTTTGAACCATTTTTAAACAGCCCCTTGGATTGCAGAATACCATTGTAAAAGAAATAATAGGCAGAATCGGTCAATTTATCATTCTGATCCAATTGACCTATGGCCTCTATATCTCCGGACTGTCGCTTATGCCATGCCTTAAAATCCTGCATCTTTCCATTTATTGGAAATTGAATCTGTCGGTTTAACTCAGCCCACTTATCGGTTAACCAAGAGTTAAAACTCTTCAGATCATTAATTGATTTATTGACCAACATTTGATGAGAGGCGGCCTTTGACGGTATCAACTGGTATACTTGCATGGCCTCGAACCAACCTTCTTCCATTAAGGATTTATAAAATGGGGCATAATACCGGTAATAAAAATAATCGTCTTCATCTAGTTCCAAAAGCTGATTCAGAATCAAGTGGTTTTGTTTTGCTAAAAACAACGGACTTTTGGTTTTGACTTTATATTTATCATTCAGAGCAATGTAATTGTTCACCAAATCATCGATATCTTTAAAAACCTTTGATTCCAGATCAAAGCCTTTTTTAGGCTGAATGTCTTTCTTTGTATCTGTTGATAAATCATTAAGGTAGCTCAATAGGTTAAGTCCGCGCTGTGTTCCCGGCTCTAAAAGTAAAGCCATATTAAGTGCCAAAAAGGCTTCGGTAATGTGCCCTTGATGAAAGGCCATCTTACCCAATTCGATATGAGTAGATGCCTTAAAAGGAAACAATTCAGCCATGCGCTTATACTCTGCGTACGCACTATCGTACTCTTTTTTTAGAATAAATTGATAAGCCAGATTGGTGTACGCTGTAGAATAGGCTGGATATTTTTGTTTGACTTCCTTATAAATGCGAATAGCCGCATCCGTTTTTTCTTGATTGGAATAGGTAAACCCTTTATTCAGTAAAAACTGAGGCCAATAGGTATTGGTATAACTCAAACCTTCATCACATACCTTCAATGCCTCATCATAGCGCTCCAAATCATTCAGGCAAATTGATTTTTTCAATAAAGCATCAGTATAATTAGAATCTCCATACTGAATCAGATCAAGTTTTTTAATGGCCTCCTTGTGGTTTTCTTCAGCAGTTAAAGAATCGTATGCATATAACAAGACTCTGGAATCTATAGGTTCAGCAATTGGATCCTGACCCATAGCAACTTGAAACACTGCTACAGCAAGCAATAGCTTAAGATATCTCATATAAATAATTTAAGGGGAAAATGTATTTGTTCTTAATTGGAATTGTAAAGATTCAGGATTTAAAAATACAATTTGAAATGATATTATACAATAATAACTACTACTGAAACTTTACATTCAATAAGACTCTACACCATTAAAACTAGAGTCTAATCGCAAGTTTTTTCGCCAGTTCTATTTAATTACCTTTACTTGAAGAGAAATAGTACGATTAAACTTGAAATGTCTTCATATAAGCCATCAACATTTCCATTAGTTAGTCAATTGAAATCATAAACTTCCAATGAGATTCAACCTTTTTTCACTTATCCTGATTTTTTCTATATATGCATGCAATAAGGAAGAGGATACTATTCTTTTAGGAAACAACAATTTCCATAGAGATCAATTATTTTATGCTGCAAATTCTGAGAACTCAATTTACAATTTTAACATCTACACCAGGTATTTAGATGAGGAAACGAATATACAACTCACCAACTTCATCAATCAAAATTTTAGCGTATTTGTCGAAGACTTAGACTATTCACCTGTTCTAGACAAGCTGGTTTTCACGAGCAACTTCCTGAATTCCGGTCAAACAGAAATTTACACCATGGACGTTGACGGTTCGAACATAACTCAACTTACTAGTAATGGGATAAAAGAGCAGGGCCCAACTTGGTCGAATGACGGTTCTAAAATTCTATACACAGCGAAATCAGAAAATAATCCTAACTACGACATATTCACCATCGACTCAGATGGTACAAACCAGAGGCCATTGACCAATTTTACTATTAGCCCATCTCAAATTGTGCTCGGGAACGCATGCTGGTCTCCTGATAATGCCCATATCATTTTTACTTATAAAGTAGACTCTGAAGAGATCAAAATTGCAAGCCTAAGCATTGACAGCTTAAAAATAGCTGAAGTTTCAGGTGACAATGGACTGAACGAGCAAAATGTTAAGTATTCACCCGATGGTCAAAAAATTTTGTTTGAAGCCATTGCAACAAGCAATTCTAACATCTATAATTTATATACTTTAAATGCTGATGGAAGCAATCTAATCAACTTAACAAATTATACTACTTCATCACGCTTCTTATATACGGGAGGAGCTTCTTGGTCAAAGGATGGTAGTAAAATTGCTTTTATTACAAATAATAATTCTGATGTATACGACTTGTTTATTATGGATAGTGACGGAAGCAATGTGAGTAAATTAACAAATGACGTTGCTACGCAAGATCACACCACTTGGAAATAAACCTAGCAACTAAGATCAAGTCTTTGTTTTATCCTCAATCTTTTATGCTTACCATACACAATCAACACAGTGAATATTATGGTAATCCCTATACCTTTTAACAGTCCGGTGTAAAAATCATTGAGCATAAAAAAATGATTCAAGACAAAGTCACTATTTAAAACCAAGAGTCCTATTGCCAGTTTAATACTGTCTTTTCTATTCATTTTCATAAATCTGATATGTTAAATGTTGAATGTGTGTGATGGTGTCATGACTTGCTTTTTGATATCTTTTTTGAATAAATGGCCTGTAAACCCACCAAACAAAAGCAATAAAAAGTGATAAGGCTACATAACTCCATAGCAGATAATTGGTCGCCCATACAATTTCGTAGATGTAAAAAGAAAAGCCCAATGCCCATACTACAAATAATATGGCTTGACGTCTTGCCTTACCAACACAACTTTGTTGTTCCGATTGTTCCAACTCCTTTAAAAATTCCTGATTAGACAACTCTTCCAGATGGGTCAACATTTCATGACCTTTCATCTTCGCATGCACGGCTTTCAATGCTACAACTGCAAAAAGGGACAACCCCAAATAGCTTGACCACATTTTAAACTCAGCAGACTGAATCAAATAGATCAAGGCAATTAAAAGCAGTGCAGCCAATAAGAGCATCGCTATGTTCTGCGATTTCTTCTTTTGACTGTATCGTTGCATGACCTTTTTAACTTCATCCACCGGATAACTATAAGCCGGAGCATTGGTCTGCCAAATGGAGGTGATCTCATTAAAATTTTCCATTCTCTTTGAATTTTTTTGATAACCTATTTTTTATTCTGTGCACTCTAACTCTCACATTTGCATGGCTTAAACCAGTAACTTCTGCAATTTTTTCCTGAGAAAGTTCTTCCATAAACAAGCTAATGATAATCCGGTCGATTTCAGCCAAATCAGCAATACAGCTTCTCAGAAAGTGTAATTTTTCATCTGACACCTGCCCCTCCGGCTGATCTTCTATCTGAAAGGGTAAATCCACTTTTTGCTGTCGCTTTTCTTTCTCAATAAACCGCAGGCACTTATTCGTTGCTATCCTGAAAATCCAGGTATCAATGGCAGATTCATTGCGAAAAGAACTTAGGTTTTGCCATACCGAGATAAAAGTATCCTGAGTAAGATCGTTGGCAATGTCTTTGTCGTTCACAAAACCCAAACAAACCCTGAATATTTTGCTCACATATATAGTATACAGTTCTGTAAAGTCCATAAATCTAGTTCTCCATCAGCTCATTAATGGCCTTGCTGTACCAGTCAAAATCATCAATCATCAAAAAGTGAAGCCCGCTTTCGGAAAAACTAAGCTCATGCTCCTTTAAGCCTTTATATTGCTCGCTAAGCTGTTCTTCAAAAGGTTTCATGGCACTACTGGCCAAAATCAATACAGGACAACCGATCTGTTTTATTGTTTCCCTCAAGTCCATATTCAGATAATCGCAGAGTAAAGCTGCATAATGCGTTCTGTCATATTCTACCACCCAATCTACCAACTTTTTTCTTGCTGTCTCATCTTTTGTCATCTGACTGTAATTGGTCTGTTGAAAAGCTCTGAATTCTTCATCTGTCATATTGGTAAACTGTTGTATAAAAGGAGTACAATCATTTTCAGGGTTCGTCTTAAAGTCAGGATTCGCCAAAGCAGAAGCCGATGGATAGGAATCAATGATTATCAATTGCTTGATCCTTACAACATTTCTAGAGGCAATATCAAGCGCAATTGCCCCACCCAAACTATGGCCGATAATTATAGGCGTTTCGAGTTCTTCCTCCTTAATCAAATCTAATGCCTCATCAGCAATCTCGTGAATAGACCGTAAAGCATCTTCCTTATCTTCATAATAATCGATACTGTAAATGCTGGTATTTCCCGGAAGCGATTGAATGGTCTGATCCCATACTTCATTTTTACAGGCCAAGCCGGATATTAAAATAACGGCTTGTTTGCCATCTCCTATTTTGTTAATGTTGAGTAAAGTGCTATACGCATAAGTTCCTAGTGAAATAGCTAATATTAAAACTGAAATAATTGTTTTCATTTGTCTTTGTTTTTCTGTTAGATACAAGAAGTGCTAAAATGTTACACGACTACTCAATTAAAATTTGACAAACACAACAACTAGATTTAGCATTAGCTGCTATTCCAGAGTTTAATTGAATAAGAGGATAGTGAGAAGCACGCACCCCATTATTTATAATCAGAGCATTAACAGTTCATTAACACTAATTACCAATCCTTAACACCTTGCCTTTGGCTTTCTCTATTTTTTTGTTGTGGACTTAAAAAACAAATGATATGCTAAAAAAAATACTCCCATTTGGGCTAGCATTGCTCATGATGAGCTCTACTGTCCAGTCTCAATCAAACGAAAAAAGCTATACCGATAAAAAAGGCAACATCCACCTCTGTGGCCCATTTGATATTACAACTTTAGAGTCTGATACGACATACAATGCTTGGTACCAAAAAAATTATGAAGCTTTTGAGTTAACAAAAAAAGCACCCAAATGGAAAAAGCAACTTAAGAATACTGAAGTAGATATCTATCTGGGAACCTGGTGTGGAGATAGTAAAACTTGGGTTCCTCAATTTGTTAAACTATGGGACGAGCTTGGCTTAGACAGAGCACAGCTACACTTTATTGCCTTATACAATGGTGATGAAAAGTATAAGCAAGGACCAAACGGCGAAGAAAAGGGGAAAAACATTCATCGTGTTCCTACATTTATCTTTAAGGAAGATGGACAAGAAGTTGCCAGAATAGTAGAGCACCCACAAAACGGATTAGAAAGAGATGTTGCACAAATTGCTTTGGGTGTACCTTCAGAGCCTAGTTACAAAGCAGCCAATTATCTCATGCATGCCTTTAATACCAGCACTGTAGAAGAGGTAAGAAAAGATTACCGATTACATGTAAACAAGGCTTATCGACTTCAGAAAAAAAGCAGTGAACTCAATACTTTAGGTTATGTGTATTTGCGCGCAGGAGAAATTGACAAGGCACTCCTTGTTTTCCACATGAATACGCTTTGCAATCGATACATTCCCAATGTATATGATAGTTATGGTGAAGCACTGGAAATAGCAGGCCAAAAAGAAGAAGCACTAGCTCAATATAAAAAGGTGCTTGAAATAGATCCGAATCATGAGAATGCTTTAGCTAAGGTGAAAGAGCTGGAAAACGAAGAAATTCATGAAAATAGACAAAAAGAATCACTGTAAAAAGATTTAAGCACTCCATTTATAGAAGGGTTTTCACCATCCAAACACTCTTCTTTCTGTTTAACACTTTTATTTTGTCCAATTCGACCCATGTTTTAACTTAGTTCCATCTAAATTAAAACAGATGAAAAAAATTCTATTACTCATATCTATTTTTTCAATGACTTATTTCACTCAAGCACAAGATGATCAATTAAAAGGAAACCCGGAACTCGTATCATCAGATGAAGAATTAAAAGCTTTGGCTTCCAAAGAAACCGCAGATTATAAATACAGTGTTAAAGATTATTTTAAACGACCTAATCAATTTTCATTCAAGTTTTCACCTGACGGTGAATATGTGTCTTATAAACAGAGAAATGAAGATGGAAAAAGTCATGTCTACATCAAAAACACAGAAACAGATGAAATTACCATGGCCATTGAGGAGAAAGATGAATTGATTAGAAATTATTTCTGGGCCAACGCCACAAGATTGGTCTATTCAATGGATAAGGGAGGCAATGAAAACTACCACCTGTTTGCCGTGGACATTGATGGCAAAAACCAAGTAGAGTTGACTCCATTTGATGGGGTTAGGGTCAGCATCATTAGCTCATTGAAGGATGATAAAGATCACATGATCATTTCAATGAACAAAAACAACCCTCAGATTTTTGAGCCATACAAAATCAACATCGAAACTGCAGAAATCGAGCTATTGTTTTCGAATGATGATCTCGACAACCCAATCAGTAGCTATGATTTTGACAAGGATGGTCTGCTAAAAGGATATACTAAACAACAGAATGGGACAGAGTATGTCTTGTACTATCGCACCGAAGAAGGTGCCCCATTTGAGGAAGTCATTACAACGAATTGGAAAGATAATTTCTACATTATTGATTTTGATTACACTTCAGAAAACCCTCATGATGCTTATGTCATTTCAAATCTTGAAAGCAATACAGATGAAGTGATATTGTACGATTTTGAGAAACGACAACCCATTAAGAAAGTATTTTCAAATGAGACGTTTGATGCCGGTGGAATTGGATTTTCAAGAAAAAGAAATTTTGAAGTAGATTACTATTACTACAATGGAGAAAAGTATCACATTATCCCTGTTAGTAAAACCGCGAAAAAACTACATGATAAATTCAAAGCACAATTTGGCGAAAAAGATTTTTACATCAGCAGTAAAACAGATAATGAAGATAAATACTTGATCTATGTGACCAGCGACCGTTTGTATGGAAAGTACTTTACCTATAACACAAGTACTGATCAGTTTAAAGAGGTGATTAATCTCATGCCTCAACTGAAAGAGGAAGATATGGCAGAAATGCGATCCATCAAATTCAAAACCAGGGATGGTTTAATAGTTTATGGATACCTAACCATTCCTAATGAGGCAAAAAATGGGAAAAAAGTCCCTATGATCGTCAACCCTCATGGCGGTCCCTATGGGCCAAGAGACAGCTGGGGATATAATCCGGAAACACAGCTTTTTGCAAGTAGAGGTTATGCTACACTTCAGGTGAACTATAGAGGTTCAGGTGGTTATGGTAAGGAATTCTATTTGGCCGGATGCAAGCAAATCGGCAGAAAAATGCTTGATGATTTGGAAGATGCAGTGGCCCATGTCAAAACACTTGGTTTAATAGACGAGTCAAAGATTGCCATTTACGGTGGTAGTTATGGGGGGTTAGCTACACTTGGCAGTTTGGTCAAAACCCCGGACCTGTATACTTGTGGAGTCGATTATGTTGGAGTATCTAACTTGTTTACTTTTTTCAAGTCTTTTCCTCCTTATTGGAAGCCATATCTAGAGCAAGTTTATGAGCAATGGTACGATGAAAATGATCCTGAAGATCAAGAAATCATGAAAGCAGTTTCTCCTGCCCTGAATGTGGATAAAATGACAAAGCCATTATTTGTTGTGCAAGGAGCCAATGACCCACGAGTGAATATCGATGAATCTGATCAAGTTGTTGCTAACTTAAGATCAAGAGGAATTGACACTCCTTATATGGTGAAATACGATGAAGGTCATGGGTTTGGAAGAGAAGAAAATAGAATAGAACTCTACGAATGCATGATGGGATTCTTTGCGATGCATTTGAAATAGAAAATATCTTCAATTCAAATAAAAAAGCCACATGCATGTGGTTTTTTTAGTCTTGAAAATTTAAAAATTCATTTTTTGCTTCTCTCTTGGGCGGATGATTGGATCTTTTGGAACAAAGGATATATCAACTTCTTCAACTGTTCCATTTGGTAAAAATCTTAACATGACAGATTGGTATGGCTTAAACTCCACCCTTTTATTAAACGTTTTACCATTTACATTAAACTCTAAATCTCTGAATTGGGATTCATCCATAAATGATTGACCTGAATAAATGGGATATTTCAGATTTTTTGAGAATTGCTGAGCCATAAAAAGGTAATGTGTCCCATCCTCTTCAACCTTACACCAATAAGCCGGTAAACTGTCTGCTTTGATGATTGGAGCCTCATGTATAACTTCAGAGAAATTAGAGTTTACATTAGGCAAGTTCATCAACTCTTTGACAATACTTTGGTATACTTCGTCTTTTATTCTTCCCGGTTGTTTAGGAGCCTGCTTCAAACATATTGGAAAGCCAAGTTGAGCAAAATCAGATATTCTTCTCAGGGCACGGATATCCATATAGTTAACATCTATGTATAACGCTGAAAGTGATGCGTCCCCCACTTCAAGTTTTCCCTTATTAAACACGGCCTCTTCTAAAAAGTGCCTATTGATCCATAAAGGATGATACCCTTCGGTTTCTACCGGAGGATCTACATATCTAAGTTCATATTCTCCCCACACCCAAACCCTTTGTCGTTCAGGCGGATATGCTCCTTTCATTACTCCATCTTCATACGGAATGTAAACTGCTAGATTGCTATAGGTTTTTCCTTTTTGTAAAATCCCCGATACCCTTTCCATATAGGAGTTAAATTCAGGCAGTTCTTCCTCCAAGCTTCCTCCCGGGCCAAAATAGGTAGTGGCAAAAAAATCTATAGAATCTGAGCCTTTAGGATTATAGGGCATTCCATGGTAGAAATGCTGATTAACCCCATTAGCAAACATGGCATCAGCGACCATTTTTAGATCTGCAGTTTGTTCTTTTCTTAGATAGGTAGCCGGAAATCCATATATACAGGTAAAAGTCTCAGAAGAAACCATTTTTTTTGAGGCTAAACAAGCAGATGAACTGACAATCCGAGAATAATTTGGATTGTTTAACATGGCCTCTGTTTCGGGAATATCTACTAATGAATAAGTGGTCATCACATCAGTTGGAGAAGCTAAACATTGCACTCTGGACCATGCTCCCAATTCTTTGCACTTTTTGACATAAGGTTTAAAGAACCCATCGACAACGTACTCTTCAAGTTGCAGCATATAATCATAACGAACATCCGGAAAAGAATCTAAACCTTGCTCCATATAAGGAATGATATCATAGCCAAATTTCTTTTGAAAAGACGTATCAAATCCGGAAGTCCAAATCTTGTTTTTAGAGTTCAATTTTATCTCCCAAGAGTCAGTAAACAATGCTGATTTAGACCCCATAAGCGCTCCCTTTAAGGCTTCGCCAATTGGTTCGGAAAAAAGTTGAAATGCATTACTGTCAAGATGATTAATCACAAGTTGATTCTCCGGGTATGTCCATGCAAAAGTGAGATACTGCCTAAAAGAAGTATCACCATAGATTTGGGTAGCGTGTCTCTTATCAATGTTTGAACCTGCAACAGGCCAGGCACTTCCAAAAGTAAAATCACAAGCCAGACCAATAGAATCAGCATATGATTTGGTATAAGCTACTATTTCAGACCATTCAGGACTCAGCCATTTTTGAGCAGTAGTATCTTTTGGATAATGTCTGTTGTATCGTTTAGCATACATTTTTTGATAGCGATACAAAGGGTACACCCAGGCGATTTCCACACCTCCGAAATTATTTGCCTTTAACCAGTCTAACTGGTGTCTGACATCGGGTTTTTTAATTTCAGTTGCAAACCACCACCATCGAGTACAAGGCTTTGAACTTGGATAAAATGTTGATACTGTCGCCTCTTCAATTGATTGCTTTTTACTTGATCCACAAGCCAATTGAAATGCGATTAGTAGTATTGGAAATAGCTTGGAAAAGTCCTTCTTATTCATTTCATAAAAATAAATAAGTAAAACAAAAGCAACTGAGAAGTTGTGCTTATCATCAAATCCATTTTATAAACCCTTTAAAAAGGATAATTTCACCCTATGAAAAGGCTTGGACTTCTTCTTTTGGGCTTGATTATCGGTATTATCTTAGGCTGGGCTTTAGGTTTTTTGCGAATTCCATTGGTTGAGTATGAATATACTTTTTGGGTTGGATTTGTTTTTGCTTTAACAATTGTAATATTAACTCAGATGCTTCTTTCCTTGAAAAGAAAGAAGCGCCAATTTGATGCTATACAAAAAAGCGGTTTTTTATCACATCTCATAATCGGAATCTTACTCGCATTAAGCGGATGGTTTTGTTCTCAATATTTTATTCAGGAAAAGGCTAAAAATTTCAGTAAAGAACAAAAGTATTTACTTCAAAAACAAGAAATCTTAGTTCAGTCTATTCAAAAAGAAGCTTATGCTTCTCAATTGGGAAACCTACTTAATAGGATAGATGAGGAACTCAATCATCCAAATTCTGACACCTTGAGTCAAACCCTAATCAATCGAATTGCTACAGTATGCTTTGGTTTAAAACCCTACAGATATATTGTTGGAGATAGCTTATCTAAATTTCTTCTCAGTCCTGAGAGAGGTCAGTTATTTTTGACATTATGTAGTATGAATATTGACTCCCTGTCTTTTGCTAAAATAAAGAGAACAGCGGACTTTTCTATGGCTGATTTAAGTGATGCAGACCTAACAGGAACTGACCTTAGTTTTGCAAAACTTGAAAAAGCAAGTTTTAGCAACGCCCATTTGAACCAGACCAAATGGAATCAAACCAATTTGTATCAGGCTAACCTCTGGGGTGCCCAACTCAATCAGGCTCACTTTTTTAAAACACGGCTGGTTCGTGCCAATTTGGAATGGGCTGAACTCAATGAGACTGTTTTGGATTCCTCCTTTATGAATGGCGTAAAACTGAACAACTCTAAACTCAATAAAGCAACTTTACAAGGGACAAGCATGCGTTGGGCAGAATTGAAAGGAGCGAAATTTGATGAAGCAAGTTTGACTGACACTGATTTAGCTCACACGCATTTAACAAATACGAGCTTCCATTTAGCAAATCTCCATGATGTTAATTTGAGACTTGTCAAATTGGATAAAACAAATTTTTCACAAGTAAAATTTGTAAGGGCCATTGTTGAAGAAAACTGGTTTGAAGAACTAAAGTCTTCAAATTCTATTGGATTCAAAGATATATTTGAACATTATAGTTTGATGGCGGGTCGTTCAAATAAATATGAAAGAGCAAAGTATTTTTTAGTTAAGAAAAAGTCTCATTAAATTAAATCGTCTCTTTCGAGTGCACGATTTATTTTGTCTTTAAATCGAACAATCACGCCATCATCCGGTCGAAACGGATTCATATCAATTTGAAATGCCCAACTATAATAAGCTTGAAGTTCGTTTAAATAATCTGCTAAGAGATCGGGAGTCCAAATTGTATTTCTATTGATATTGTACTTCTCTTTCAACCTCAATCCTAATTTCTGCCCCCACTCATTATTGATCATATCAATGTAGTTGTCTATTGGATTAATATTAGGATCATTCAACTGCTTTTCCGAGAACACGCCACTTGTCAACTCCGGCATATTTTTTAATTCATGAACATCCGCTATAAAATCTGCAAACTCCTCTGAAAATATAGATGTAATCATGGCTTGGGCAGTAATGTGATTGAACGTATTTATATAGCCTTTTTCTCCACTATCTTCGTCAATTAGAAAAGCCTTTTCAGTATTTGTAATCTTGTTTACTGCAGCTTCAGCCAGGTAGTAAAAGGCGACATCTTCAACACTAAAAATATCACTGAAACGCCTTGATAAAATATATACCTGCTTAAGTTCACGTCTATTTCTTATCGCTTTAGGTGCATTAAAAACGAGAGCTAATTTTTCTGAAAAAACGCCATCCTTAGCTTGCATTATGTCGTTCTGACTTATTCCCGATTTTAAAGTACTAATCACGGCAAGTCCTTCACTGCAATGTTTTAACCTGACCATGTTATTATCTAAATGAGCATCATCAGATAAGTCTCCATCTTTATACCATTCAATAGATACTATTGATTGTAGCTCTTCCATTGATTTAAAACGGCTGGCTAACAAAGCCCCTCGACCATAATAATTGGCTTGCTTTTCTGTAGGCTCTATGCACTGCTCATTTGCTAAGAGATGAACGTCATTTTCTTTATGACAACAAACCAAACTCGTCATTAATAAGACTAAAAAAAAACTCTTTGACATGGCTTTAAATTTAACAAAACACTAAGTATTATAGTTAGGTTCTTGAGTACAGAAGGCTCGCCGAATAGCTAAATGATTAAATTCGACATCAAATTTTAAATCATTGAATGAAACTTAAGCAACTCTTCATTACAATCTTACTCTTAACTTTTGTTACATCTTTATTTTCAAAAGACTATAATATTCTTTCTTATGGAGCAATAGCAGATGGAAAAAGCAATAGTACAGAAGCTATCCAAGTGGCCATTAATCAAGCACACAGTGACGGAGGAGGTCGGGTTGTCATTCCTAAAGGGCAATTTTTATCAGGCAGTATTGTTCTCAAATCGGGAGTGGAATTGCATCTGGAAAAGAAGGCCATATTGTATGGAAGTACAAATCCAAACGACTATTTCAAACTGAATTTCTGGAAAGCATTAATACTAGCGGATAGCGCCAACAATATCACTGTCAGCGGAAAAGGGACGATTGATGGGCAAGGAGCGCAACTTGCATTGAATATTGATAGTCTGTTTTACATCGGACAGATAGATAGCTCAATGTATTCTTTAAAGGAAAGAAGACCAAAAGCTCCAATGAGACCACAAATCATCGAATTGAGAAATTGCAAAAATGTTTCTATTAAGGGAGTCACTCTTAAAAACGCCGCATGCTGGGTGCAAACCTATCACATGTGCAATGCATTAACAATAGATAATATCCGAGTAGAAAGCGATGCTTATTGGAATAACGATGGCATAGATATCGTTGATTGCAAAAATGTACGAATCACCAATTGCTTTATCAATGCATCTGATGATGGAATCTGTCTAAAGTCTGTCCCATACAAGGGATATGAAACCGCCTATTGTGATAGCATCTATATTGCCAATTGCATTATCCGTTCAAGTGCAAGTGCAATCAAATTCGGAACCTGGTCATATACCGGTTTTAAAAACATAAGCATTGAAAACATTAAAGTTTACAATACCTTTCGATCTGCAATCGCATTAGAGGTCGTTCAAGGTGGATTTTTAGAAAATGTAAGCATATATAATATCAAAGCGGTAAATACAGGCAATGCCATATTTATCCGACTTGGCAATGCGGCACCAAGCTTAGGTCCGGGAACTATAAAGAATGTCAGGATTAAAAACGTTAAGGTTAGCGTTCCTTTTTTACGTCCTGATTATAAATATGAAATCAGAGGCCCTGAACTTCCATTCTTTCATAACATTTTCCCTGCATCTATTACGGGAATACCAGGTCATTCGCTAGAAAATATCACTTTAGAAAACATCAAAATAACTTATCCTGGAAAAGGCAATAAAGCTTACGCTTATTCTTCTTTATCCAGATTGAAAGATGTTCCTGAGAAAGAGGCTGAATATCCCGAATTTTCTATGTTTGGAGAGTTGCCTGCTTGGGGGTTTTATGTGCGTCATGTGAATGGACTAAACCTAATAAACATTAAGGTAAAAATTAAAAAGCCGGATTATCGACCTGCTTTTGTATTTGATGATGTCCAAAAATTAAACTTAGAAGGAATTGAAATTAAAGGAGACAAAAAGAAAAATAGAATTGTATACCGAGATACTAAAAAAGTGAAAACCTCGGAATAGATTTCGAGCTCAATTATTGGAAAGGCGTTTGCTCAATTCTTCTAACGAGACACCCTTTGTCTCTGGCATTTTAAGATAAACCCATATCAACTGCATAAGCATCATTAAGGCAAAAAAGCCAAAAACACTTGCAGCACCTACAGTAGAAAATGAAATGGGAATGAAAGAGGGGATGAAAGCAGCCAATATCCAATGTATTGAGGAACCAAATGCTTGACCTAAAGCCCTTAAGTGTGTTGGGAATAATTCTGCAATAAAGACCCATATAACTGTTCCTTGGCCTATCGCATGAGAGGCAATGAAAACAAATAAGAGTATAGGCACAATAAATCCATCCCAATCAAACAGAAATGAGAAAGCAACCAAGCTAAGTGATACGATATAACCGAAAGACCCGATGTACATGAGGCGTTTTCTACCTAAACGGTCGATTAATCCCATTCCGACAATTGTAAAAATGACATTGACTAGCCCTATTCCTACACCGCTCAACAATGCTGAACTTCTTCCTAAACCGGCTTCTTCAAATATTCTTGGCGCATAATACAAAAGGGCATTGATTCCGGAGAATTGATTGAAAAAGGCAATTGAAAAGACCAACAGTAAAACCGTTTTGTATTTTCTACTAAATATACTTTCGGAAGTTGATTTTGGTTCTGAATCGATCCGGTTAACTAATGCATTAAAATCAAATTCCGGGGCAATCACTTGTAGCAGTGCTTTTGCTTCATCCACTTTTCCTTTCATTAATAACCACCTAGGACTCTTAGGCACAGTTAAAACTATCAAGGTATAAATCAAAGCAGGAATCGCCTCAACACCCATCATCCATCTCCATGCATTTTCGCCAAAATCTCTGAGCAAAAAATTAGACAGCATGGCTATCAGAATGCCCATAACAATACTCAATTGGTACATCGCAACGAGTTGCCCTCTTCGATTGGCTGAAGCAATTTCTGTGATATAGGCAGGTGCAGCAATAGTAGAAATACCGATACCTAAACCACCAATAAACCTAAAAAATGAAAAGGCATATGGGTCATTAACTAAGGCTGACCCTAATGCAGAAACAAAGAAAAGAAGACCGATGCCAATCAGAGTATTCTTTCTGCCCAACTTATTTGTTGGAAGTCCTCCTAAGATTGCTCCCAATACTGTGCCCCAAAGAGCCATTCCCATGACTACAAAACCATGAAACACATCACTACTCTGCCAAATCTCCTGTAGAATTTGATCTGCTCCTGAAATAACAATGGTATCAAATCCAAATAGAAAACCGACTAATGCCACCGAAAAAGACCAGCTTAATCGCTTCATTTTTTCAATAATTCCTTAATAGAACTCAATAAATAATCAACTTCTGATTCAGAATTAAAAATGGCGAATGATGCACGTATTGCCTTCAAATCATTTTCATAGATTGCTCTTAATCGAATGGACTTATCTGCTCTTAACTTATTCACCATTTGCTCATAATCGTATCCTTTAATCCTAAAGGTAAGCATTGGAGATGCTAGGTCTTGGTTCTTTGGAGTCAATACAGTAACATTAGGAAGCAATTCCAGACCATTTCTAAACCTGTCGGCCAATTCAAAACCTCTTACTGCAATATGTTCAATACCAATAGAAGAGACAAAATCTATTGCACTAGCTAAGCCCAGCATAAGTGAGGTATTTCTTGTACCATACTCTACTCTAGATGCTTCTTGCAAATACTCAAGCTTAAGTTTCTTCAATTCAAATTGACGATCGGTGAATGCTCCTGCAAAAAGAGGTGAACAATCCTTTATCACCTCTTCATTGATATACAGTATCCCTGTGCCTTTTGGTCCAAATAACCACTTGTAGCCACTGCCCACATAAAAATCCGGGTTCAAAACCTCCAAATCAAGCGGCAGCATACCAATAACTTGGGCACCATCGACACAAGAATAGATACCATTTGCTCTACAAAAAGCAATAATTTCTTTTGCCGGCAGCCGCATGCCTGTAGTGCAGGTCACATGAGAAAATGAAATTACTTTGGTTTTAGCACTAATGCTATGCTTTATTCGCTGAAAATTATTTTCCCCCTCAAGATCTAAGTCCACTAGTTTTATAGTGATGCCGACATCTTTTTGCAGTGCCAGCCAGGGAGCTGATCCTCCAATGTGCTCATGATTGGTTAAAACAACCTCATCCCCTGCCTTAAGATTTAAACTTCTGGCTACAATGTTCATGCCTTCAGTAGCGTTTCTAGTAATTCCTATTTCTGAGGGTTTTGCATTTAAAAACTCTGCCACCTTTTTTCTTACTCCGTTTCTATCCTGATAACCTTCTCTTGGTATAGATTCATTGAACTGTAGGCTTTCACAAATTCGATCTATAACCGCCTGAGGTGAAGATCCCAAACTTGCAGTATTGAAAAAATAATTCCCTTCCTTAATTTGAAATTGTTCGCGAACGGCATTCCAATCAACTTCGTCATTAAGCGTTTTTAAAGGAGGTGACTTTCTCTTTTTATGAGATAAATTGCCAAGTGAAAAGAGTGGAATTCCACTCGCTAGAAAAAGACCTCCCAGCAGTTTAGCTTTGATAAAATTGCGCCTTGATGTTCCGGACATGCTTAATCTTGATTTTACTGGGCAAGGTAATGTTTTTTTGCAAGTTGCTCTTTAATACTTAGGTGTAGGGGAAATGATGATAGTCTTTTGATGAGAATTTCTGACTTAGGTATTCTTTGGACAAGCTCATTAAAAATCAATTCGCATAGCTTACCATAGACTATATCTATTTTATACTTGAAATAAGTTTTAGATAATATCGCTCAAGTACTTGTTGATCCCTTCGATTCTTTTTATCTTCATTATTGAATTTAAATAAGAGATCTTTATTGTTACGCAAAAGATATTGCATTGATTTTTCACTCACATAAGTTAGCTCACCTGTTTCTAGATTAAGTATTCTTCCCGAAAATGGATTTTTAAAATCAGAGTAATTATATCCAATATAGTAAGCTAAATGATTAAGATGTTTAATCTTTAAAAATTGTCCCTCTAAACTATCCGAGTTACGAATTTTTTTCTCCATAACATAGTTAAATGGCATTCCTTCTCCCTTAAAATACACATCATTTCCATCACAAAAACCAACGATATTTTCCAAGTTCATTACTGACTTATTTGGTACAATCAGGCTATACGACAAAATCGTATCTTTTTTTCGCCCCTTAGTCTGCCAAACAATCTCTTGTACTTTAAACTCTAATGGAATTGAAGGAGTATTATTTAGCATTTCATCTATTGAAGCATAAATTCCCTTTTTCAGTACTTCAGATTTATAAATCTTCTGACCAAATACCGTATTTATTATTAGACAAAAGAAGATTGAAAATCCTATCAACTTCACTACTAAATTTATTTTAAACTTAAAAAATTGAACTTAGTAACTAAATTAAGAATCTTCCCTTTTCTCAAAAAACTTATTTCAATCAACCAACTGTATCTCTGTTAATTTTTTACCAAAAACCTCTTGCGACAAGAATTTACAAAATGAGAAAAGCCACACGATTGTGTGGCTTTAGCAATGATGGGTAATGAACTTTTGAATTAACCCGGCTTTCAGTTGGATTTGACTAGCATGTTAACGTAGATATATCGCCATTTTCAATGATGACGAAATAAAGGCCTTTGGGCAGTCCAAGTTCAATCGGATGATATCGGCTAATCGGTTAAGTTATTTTTAATCACTTTGAAGACTTGTCGGTTATTATCTAAAATAACCTCTAGAAAGTAAATGGCATTTGGATAATCAATCTCTAAATTAACCTGACTGGTATTAGAAAATGAGTTTGTTTCGATAAGCTGTCCTTTTGCAGAGTATAATCTTATGTTAACAAGCTTTTGATTGCTAGAAAACTTAAGACTAACTCCTCTATTTGTTGGGTTAGGATAGAGTGCAAGGCTTTCGGGGAAATCAGTTTTGTTAACAGAACCTACGGTAGTCGCTTGACTTAATTTATGGACAAAAATGTCCGTATAAGCACTGGACGGAGCTATTAGTATCGTACTGTTAGGTCCCGGATCGAAATCAGCCATACCAACAAAACCTCCGGCAGTGTATATATTATCATTATTGTCTATTGTAATACAAACAGCCGTAGCATAATTAGCATTTCCCATTTGCACTGCCCAATTATAATTGCCCGCACTATCCAATTTTTGAATAAATATATCTTCCAGGTGAACCGAAACTAAAATATTAATGCCTGAATTGGGGTCAAAATCAACGACTCCGGAAAAGACGCCAATTGTATATACATTAGCCCTTGAGTCAACTTTGATGACCTGCGGACTAGAATTATAAGTGGCACTGATTTGTTTTGCCCATCTAAATACCCCATTATCATTAAGCTTTAGAACAAACAAATCTTCGGGCTTATTTGATGTAAGATTAAATGAATTCGGCCCCGGATTAAAATCAACATTGCCTGAAAAGCTACCAGTTACATATAAACTACCACTGGAGTCAATTGTAATTGATTGGCCATAATCATCTCTTAAACCGCCAATTTGTTGCGCCCTGACGAAATTTCCATTGTTGCTTAATTTTAAAAGAAATACATCATAATGTCCATTAGATGTTTGATTATAGATTCCTGACCCCGGATCAAAATCGGCAGTACCCCAAAAATACCCAGTTATGAATGAGTTCCCGAGTGAATCAATAACTAAAGATTGCCCATATTGGTTATCAATTCCAGCTATTTGCTTTGCCCAAACCAAATTACCGCTTGAGTCTAGCTTTAGGGCAAATACATCTGAACCACCCGCTGAACTCAATGATAGAACAGTGGTATCCGGATCAAAATCTACCACCCCTTGAAAAGAACCAGTCCCATAAATATTATCGTCTTGATCAATAGCAATAGAAGCAATATTCGCCGAACCGCTTCCTTTGATCTGTTGAACCCAAATTAGGTGTCCATTAGGATCAAGTTTAAGCACATAACCATCGTCTGAGCCGACAGAAGTAAGGTTTGTAATCCCGGTATCCGGATCAAAATCTACTGTTCCTGCAAAAGACCCTGCAACCAAAATGTTTCCATTATGATCTAGATTAATTGCAGTACACCCATCAAAATTTGGTCCGCCAATTTGCTTTATCCATATAAGATTCCCATTGGCATCAATCTTTGAATAAACACATCATATGATCCATTTGAAACAAGATCGGGAGTAGACCAACTGGAATCCAAATTTGCAACTCCAAAGAAAAGACCCGCAATATAAATTTCGCCATTTGAATTGCTAACAATAGAACTGGTGGATTGAGTAAAAGGCCCACTAATCTGTTTTACCCATTCAAAATTTGGTTGCTGAGCAAAAGCAGTAAAGGAAATAATCAAAATGAGTGAACAAATTATTTTTTTCATTCTTAATGCGGTAATGGATTATTAAAAGTTAAACTTAGTTGAAACCTTTTAATAATTGATTGGGAGATGATCTATTTCTTAAAAATTCGTTGTTATCGATTCTCTATTGTTTAATCATCTTCCTCACTACCCATTCAGAATCGATCAAAACTTTCATAAAATATATACCAGAAGATAATCCTTCCGTATTTACCTTCACTACTTTTTCATTGGACAGGGCTAGTTGTTGTGCAACTTGTTTTCCATTGCCATCAATAATAATCACATCTTGAATCTGCTTCCCAATGCCATTGCTAATAATTACAAAGTCGCGTGTCGGGTTGGGGAAAATGAATACTTGATCATTCGATAATCCGTTTTCTGTGATAGAAGTGAGATTACAAGTTGTATCAATGGATACGGTTGATGGCACGCGCTGACTAGTGCAGTTCAAACTTCTGATCCTCCAATTGTAGAAATAGCTATATCTCGTTCTGCCCCCATTGCTTTGCTTCAAAGAAATTTTATTCGGTATAGTATAAGGGAAAACCGGACCTCTTGTATTTCTCCATAGGTTGTTGCTAGTTCCGGTTACGCGTAAATAATAGTTATTCCCCGGCCGTATTCTAAAATCTAAAACTGCTCGTACAGCAAATGGGGAAGATGGCATGGAAACGACTTTAGTTTGTAGCACCGTTCCGTTTTGATCTGTTAATTGAAAGGTTCGATTTCCGGTTTGATTTGAATAGACATCAACTGAAACCAAATCCAATTCCTCGAAAACATCGAAAAAAATACCACCACTACTGCTGTTATAGCCTCCTGCACCTATATAAATATCCGTTTCTCCAACAGATTCTAATGGTGCGGTTGAAGAACTTTCAGCCCAATATTGCTTGCCTGAAACAACATTTGAAATAACAAGTGTATTGTTGGAGCTGATCAGATTTCCACCTGTAGAATCATCGTACCAGGTGATTCCTCCAGCAGCAGAACCACTTATAGCTGCAGTATCTCCAATGCAAACTGTGTCATTTGTGACTACCGGTACATCCGGCAAATTAATGTTAACACTATTCGATTTAACCAAAGAATCGGTGCCTGCTGCATTAGTGGCGAACAACTTAACGGTATATAACCCATTTGACCCATAAGTATGAATAGGATTTTTAGCAATAGAAGTTGAGCCATCTCCGAAATCCCAAAGCCAGTTTGCTACCGGAACGGAGGATAAGTTGATGAATTCAATTTGCCCATCACAACTTTCATCTTTATTCACATCAAAATCAACAACAGGAGTGGATGTGCCTGAACCACATTGCCAATGAATTTCAAACCCAGCGTCTACATTTGTTCCATCAGATTCAAAGCGAATGGTGATGCTTCCGCCTGTAGATGTTATCGTGCTTGGCGGTAAAGCATTGTTACAATACTCTCCGATTAATGCATTGTTACTAACAGTCGGGCCATCGTAAATACTCAGAATGTCATAATTACAGGTTGTTCCAAACCCGGGTTCGATATCAATAAAAGTAAAGCTTAAGGTAACATTTGAAGCATTGGTAGGCGATATCACCACTTTTCCATCTTCATTGAACCAATAAGGATTGAATTCTCCACCGGAATCAAACAGCGTCCCTATGCAGTCTGTTTTATATTTGGTTGAGCCATCTCTTAGGCACAATACAGCTTGTGAATATGCTTGAATAGATAATATCAGCAAGGCGATTAAGGATAGTAGTCTTTGTCTCATCCTTTAAAAGTAATTAATTGGAGTAGAAAGCGATAAATACATTTTTGTTCTCTTATTGAATTTCTATGCGTTCAAGTTTCACTTCCCCAAGATAAACTCAGGACAGCGCTTCTCACCCTTCGGCTTGCCCCAATAAAAAACTCCCAACTTTCGTTGAGAGTTTTTTGCTCCTCCTCTTGGGCTCGAACCAAGAACCCTCTGATTAACAGAAAATAGGCTTCAATTAGATTGAGAATTTACTTCGTATTTTCACTCCTCAAAATTCGCCTTAACTATTGGCATTAGTAAAAATTATCAGAAAGACAAAATGAATATACAAACAATTTCTATTACATTCTGCATTATTTCCGCAACAACGTTAAGCGCCCAAAGCTTCAAATGGGCCAGGTCGATAGAGGGAACATCATTTAAAGAGAGCACCTCCATTACAACAGATGCTTTTGGTAATGTTTATACCGTAGGGCGTTTCGAGGGAACCGCAGATTTTGATCCCGATACAGGAACTGTTAATCTTACATCTGTTGGTTCGGACGACGTTTTCATTCAGAAAATGGATTCTGCAGGCAATTTCCTCTGGGCTAAATCTTTCGGAGGTAATTCCCGTGATCTTGGAAACTCAATTAGTATTGATGCTTCAGGGAACTTGTATACTACTGGATTTTTTGAAGGAACTGTAGATTTTGATCCTGGGGCAGGAACCGCTAATCTTACACCTGTTGGTCTTCGGGATATTTATGTGCAAAAATTAGATACCGCGGGTAATTTCCTCTGGGCCAAATCTTTCGGAGGAAATTTCCGTGATTTTGGAAGCTCAATTTGTATAGATGCTTCAGGCAATGTATATACACTAGGATATTTTAGTGGAACTGTAGATTTTGATCCTGGGATGGGAATTACTAATCTTACATCTATAGGTCAAGAAGACATTTTTATCCAGAAAATGGATAGTGTAGGTAATTTTCTATGGGCAAGATCTTTTGGAGGTAATTCAGCCGATATTGGTCACTCAATTGGTATTGATGCTTCAGGCAATGTTTATAATGTAGGACACTTCAGGGGAACCGCAGATTTTGACCCTGGAGCAGGAACTACTAATCACACATCGACCGGAGTTCAAGACATTTATGTTCAGAAAATGGATTCAACAGGCAACTTCCTATGGGTAAGAACATTCGGGGGCATTTCAGCCGATATAGCAAACTCAATTAGTATAGATGCTTCAGGAAACTTGTATACCACAGGATTATTTCAGGGAACCGTAGATTTCAACCCGGATACAGCAATTGTTAATCTAACTTCAGCTGGTTCAGAAGACATTTTTGTTCAGAAAATGGATTCTGCAGGCAATTTCCTCTGGGCTAAATCTTTCGGAGGGAATTCTACTGATTTTGGAAACTCAATTAGTTTAGATACTTCAGGTAACTCATATACAACAGGATATTTCAATGGAACTGCAGACTTTGACCCCGGATCAGGAACTGCTAGTCTAACGTCAGCTGGCTCCCAAGATATTTATGTTCAGAAAATGGATTCAGCAGGTAATTTCCTCTGGGCTAAATCTTTCGGGGGTAATTCCACTGATTTAGGGTCATCAATTCTTGTAGATGCCTCTGGCAATATTTACACCACGGGTAAATTCGATAAAATCGCCAATTTTGACCCCGGAGTAGGAACTACTAATCTTTCATCATTGGGTCAAGAAGATATTTTTGTCCAGAAAATGAGTCAAGTAACGATAACCGATGTATTAGAAGAAAGAATAAGCTCATGGAATATGGTAGCAAAAGCTTATCCAAATCCAAATACAGGTTTAATTAAAGTATCATTCGAAAATCCAATTAACAATGTTGCCATTATGGTTTCAGATATACATGGTAAGGTTTTGTATGTAAAACAGTTTGATGTTATTTCTGATGTGCAAATTGACTTAGACAGTCCTTCAGGAATATACTTTCTAAACCTCAAATCACCTCATGGACAAAGCGTAATCAAGCTGATAAAAAAATAAAATGGGCACCAACAACAGCTAAAAGCATAACACAACACTTTTTAGCCAAAACGTTGTCAAAAATGACCCTAGACGGGTCGGTAACACTTTGCTTGCTTCGCAAAACATATATTGCTCTGCTCTTCATTACCCTTCTTCACTACAGCTTTGTACATGAAGCCCATTAGGTCATGATTGAATCTGTCAACTCAACCTCGAAAAGGTGCAAGGAAGATTTTTGGAAAGTTTTCTAAAAAAAGAAAGACGCTATAAATAGCGTCTTTTCTATGCTCCTCCTCTTGGGCTCCTTTCGATTCGTTTATTCTTCACTCACTCAAGGTAAACTTCTCGCCCTTCGGCTTGCCCCATAAAAAAACTCCCAACTTTCGTTGAGAGTTTTTGCTCCTCCTCTCCAACTCCATTTCATTTCGTTGGATTATATTGGGCTTCCTTCATTCGTGCCTCATTCAGGACAGGCTTCTCGCCCAAGTTCCGCCATAAAAAAAGACCATACTTTCGTATGATCTTTTTGCTCCTCCTCTTGGGCTCGAACCAAGGACCCTCTGATTAACAGTCAGATGCTCTAACCAACTGAGCTAAGGAGGAATTTATTTGAACAATTCCCTAGATTGGGGCTGCAATATTACTAAAAAATTGAATTAAACAATATCTTTGCATAAAAATTAGACCCTTCAAATCAGGCTGAAAAGACAGCAAAAAATAGAAATCCCAAAACGTATAAAATGAGTAAAAAATATAATGTTTATGGCATAGGTAATGCCTTGGTAGATATTGTGACCGAAGTAGATGATCAGTTTTTAAGCGATCATAATATTGAAAAGGGCTTCATGACCTTAGTTGACGAAGAAAGTCAAACCAGACTGTCTGAAGCCATCCACATGAAAGAAAGCAATATGCAATGTGGCGGCTCTGCTGCCAACTCCATAATTGCTGTTGCACAGTTTGGCGGTTCTTGCTATTATTCATGCAAAGTAGCTAATGATGAATTGGGTAATTTTTACAGAAAAGACCTCAAATCTAATGGAGTAGACACCAATTTAGATCACCATGAACTGGAAGAAGGTATTACCGGAAAATGTTTGGTGATGACTACTGACGATGCGTCCAGAACCATGAATACCTTTTTGGGTATTACATCTAACTATTCAAGAGCGGAGATTACTGAAGGTGCTCTTAAAGATAGTCAATACTTATACATTGAAGGGTATTTGGTGACATCTGAAAATGGACAAGATGCCATGAAGTATGCCAAGCAAATGGCAGAAGAAAATGGCGTAAAAACCGCTTTGACTTTTTCAGATCCTTCTATGGTCAAATACTTTAGAGAACCCATGGAGGCCGTTGTTGGCGCAAGCGTAGACCTGCTCTTTTGTAATGAGGAAGAAGCCATGCTATATACGGGTAAAGACAATTTAGAAGAAGCACGAGAAGCCTTAAAGAAAGATGCCAAACGCTTTGTGGTAACACTTGGTGCCAATGGCGCCATGATTTATGATGGCGATACCTTTATTGACATCGAACCTTATAAAGTCAATGCCATTGATACCAATGGAGCCGGAGATCTATTTGCCGGTGCTTTCCTCTATGGCATCACTAATGGTAGAAGTTATGCTGATGCAGGAAAAATTGCGTCTTTGGCCTCTTCCAAAGTGGTGACTCAGTTTGGTCCAAGACTGGAATGGCATCAAGCCAAAGACATTCTAAATCACTTGCAATTGGTATAATTTCACTTTGCTTATTCTTATGTTTTTGTGAGCTATACAATCAGTAAAAGAATTAACCTGACTCGGAAATGAGTCAGGTTTTTTTATACAAAAAAATAAAGGGTTGCCTTGTTGTACAAGAATTTGAACCTTTTGTCAATCTAGTGACAAGGATTCCTATTCTGCCCAGAAAAAGGGCAACCCTTTATTTGGCTTCACGTTTTGCTGAAAAAAATCATGAAAACAATTACTTCAATAAAAAGACTACTGCCAATCCTATTGTTCATCTTCATTTTAAACGCCTGTGAAAAAGATAAAGACACAGAGGCTCTAAGTCCGACACCGCAACCAAACGAACCTGTACTTGCTGTTGAAGGACCTATTGAGGGGACATGGCTTACCGGATCGGTTGAAGATTTGGGGAATGTATCTGCTAATTTCAGTTCAATAGAATTTAGTACCGACTCCAGTAACAATTACACCATGACATGGCATAAAAAAGATGGAACAAGCACTATTTATGCGGGATTTGTTTCTAAGTATATGACCGAGTACAAGCATACCACCGATGCCTCTATCTGGAATATTAGTATTGTGGTTCAAACAATAAACGGGGTTTCCGTAGGTGGCGGATGGCAGGGCATTTATACTTTCGACAATGAAAACAGATTGTTGCTAAATATGGAGCCTAGCGTAGTCAATTGGCCGGTATACCCAAATGCTTCATTAGGCTTGGGTAGCGGTGATAGTGGCGATGGAAGCATTTACAAATTCAATCGACAATAACACAAAAAAAAGCCGCTGGCAAATATACCGGCGGCTTATTCTTCTTCTTATTTTACAACTACTCTATTTCCACAGTTATGGTTGCACTCATTTGCTCTCCATAGCTCTGGTGATACCCATCAGCAAACTGCATGGTTAAAGTGTGTTTTCCGGCAGATAATTCCAATTCAGTTTCTGTTTGCCCTTTACCAAAATGAATATTCATGGAGTCTGCTGGAACAATAACCCCTCTCTCAATAAAATTGCCATCAATAATAATGTGGTGATGACCTTTGCCCTCGTTCAATTCTCCGGCAGGTTCTACTTCCATGCCTTCAATACCAAACTCTACCTTCACAGGTGAACTCAGCTTTTGACCATCTTGAAGGTTTGCAAAAAAGACTTTTGCTCCTTCGGGAATGGCCAATAAATCACTCCCCTCAGCCGCTTCCATCATGGCCTCATGATCATGGTCTTCTGTTCCTTCATCATGAGAATGCATACTGTCTCCGTGATCATGCATTTCCTCTTCTTGATGTGCCCCTTCTTGATCTTGAGACGCCTCTCCCTGACCACCGCAGGCCGCCATAGAAATGGCAATTGTAAAGGCCAAAGCCAAATTTAAATTCCTTTTTTTCATGTTGTTCTAATTTTCAAATTCAATTAACAGTTGATTTTTTTCTACAGCTTGGCCTTTTTCTACACTAATGTTCTTAATTACTAAATCTGCAGGCGATTTCAATACATTCTCCATTTTCATGGCCTCCAGTACTAACAAAGGGTCATCTTTTTTTATCGTTTGACCATTTTCGACAGGAATTTCCAGAACTAATCCCGGCATGGGTGCCTTTAATTCACTCACACCTGAAGCTGCCAGATTATCCATTCCCAATTGCTGGAGCAAAAGATCAAAGCGATCTTCTACATTCAACTCTACTATTTGCTCATTGACCTTTATACGAAATGCCTTTTCAGTATAATCTGCCTGGATCAGTTCTACATTATAGGACCGTCCATCCTTAATGATGTGATATTTTCCTTCGGATAATTTAACTTTGTCAAATGCATAAGGCTTATTGTTCATTAAAGCTTCCTGATCATTTAACACTTCTACATCGTATGCTTTACGATCTTTTATATGTACTTTTAACTCACTCACAGTCGAACAAATATAAGGCATCTGCATAAATTCTCCTTGTATTTCTGAATGTTATTCAACATGCGAAAATCCATTTATCTATTCTTTTTTCTATTCGGTCTGATATTAAGCTGTAAAACCAGCAGGGAGGTCGTTGATATCGATCAATTTGTTGATCTGGATACCATCACTATTTCCGCGAATTCTCCGCTTGATATCTATCGCGCAAGTGAACCAAAAATCATCGACTTAATCCACACCAAGCTCGATGTAAGATTTGATTGGGACAGCTCTTTTCTTTTTGGTGATGCCGAGTTGAGCCTGAAACCATATTATTATCCAATATCCAACTTTCAACTTGATGCCAAGGGCTTTGACATTCATGGTCTTTTTTTATTGGACTCTATTGATCAACGCACTGAGCTCAACTATGAATATGATGGTAAGATCATCAACATTCAACTGCCTAAAGAAAAAACAAAAGAAGATACTTTTAGAATTAAAATAAGGTATACGGCAAAACCCAATGCACTGGAAAGTGGAGGTAGTGATGCCATCACCAACGATATTGGCTTGTATTTCATTAATCCGGATGGTAAGGATGAGAATAAACCCAAACAAATATGGACTCAGGGAGAAACGGAAGCCAACTCCTGCTGGTTTCCTACCGTAGACCAGCCCAACGAGAAAATGACGCAAGAGTTTTTCATTACAGTAGACTCTAGTTTCACAACCTTATCTAATGGTGAACTCCTCTTTCAAACAGAGAATGCCGATGGTACACGTACCGATTATTGGGAACAAACTTTACCACATGCACCATATCTGAGTATGATGGCCATTGGTAAATATGCCATTGTATCTGATGAATGGCGTGATAAGCCTGTTAATTATTATGTTGAACCACAATATAAATCGGTGGCAAGAAAGATCTTCCCAAACACTCTTGAAATGCTGGATTTCTTTTCAATGAAACTAGGTTATGATTATCCATGGTACAAATATGATCAGGTAGTTGTAAGAGATTACGTGTCAGGTGCCATGGAAAATACCTCAGCGGTCATCTATGGTGAATTTGTACAAGGTGATGCGCGATACTTGATCGATAATTCATATGAAGATGTGGTGGCTCATGAACTCTTTCACCATTGGTTTGGTGATTTGGTGACCTGTGAATCGTGGTCAAATATCCCGTTAAATGAAGCCTTCGCCACCTATGGTGAATACCTTTGGATAGAACACAAGTATGGTCAAGATGCAGCCGACTACCACCTTGACCAACAACTAAATAATTATTTGCAAGAGGCTCGAATTGAACGCAAGAAGTTGATTCGCTTTCATTATGAGAAAAGGGAAGACATGTTTGACAGTCACTCCTATGAAAAAGGAGGACATGTCTTACACATGTTGAGACGTGAAGTCGGAGATGCTGCTTTTTTTGATGCGCTTGCTCTTTATTTGGACAGATATGCTTTTCAAGCTACGGAAATTCATCATTTAAGACTGGTTTTTGAAGAAGTAACCGGACGTGACCTGAACTGGTTTTTTAACCAGTGGTTTTTAGCAGCAGGACATCCGGTCATTAAGGTTTATTATGACTATTCTCCCCTTGATCATACTCTTAGTGTAACCACACAACAAACGCAAGAGGGAGAGGCTGTTCCTGATGTGTTTCAGCTTAGCACAGATATTGAGGTGATGACTCCTGATGGTCGGAAAGTTCTTCCGATTAACATCATGAAAAGAAAGCAAACTTTTGAATTTGATTTGCTACAATCACCTGTCTATGTAAAGTTAGATGCACAAGCCGTTCTACTCGCAGAGATTGACCAGCCATTGTCAATTCAGGAAGCAAAAGCATTTTATCGCAGCAACAATTATTACGATCGACTGTTGGCGGTAAAAAAAGCAAAAAATGGCAAATCGGAGGATGCGATGATACTTATTAAAGAAGCTTTAAATGATTCTTTCTGGGATATTCGTGTTCATGCACTGGAAGGCAGTGAAAAATTATCTGTTTTTGACCCTGATGCAAGAGCGATCATCAAAACACTTTGTTCAGACCCTAAAAGCGATGTCAGAGCAGCAGCATACGAAGCTCTTGCCTCAAATTATGAAGACAAAACAGACATCCCCTTCTTAAAGAAGGGATTAAAGGACTCTTCTTATCTGGTTGTTTCTTATGCTCTAGAAAGCTTATACTTTTTAGATGAACAAGTAGCTCTAGAGGAGGCACGAGTCTTAGAGAATCTGGACAATGTAGATATCCTTCTTTCTTTGGCTTACATATACTCTGAACAAGGTAATCCGGAACTACTTTCCTTCTATCAATCAAAGATCAAAAGTGTCGATTCTTATTCCAAATATAGCTTTGTGGTCAACTATGGAGATTTTATTGCTAAACAAGAAATTGATCTTGTTTCACAATCGCTGTCTGATTTTGAAGAGGTGGGGATCAAAGAAAACCTATGGTGGGTGAGAATGGGAGCTGTAAATGCCTTGATTAATATCAAAGAAAAACAAGAGGAACTAATAGCTGCTATCCGCAATCAGATTTTAACCAGTAATGATCAAGCCGAAGTTTTCAAATTAGAAAAACGGTCTATCCGTATCAATGGTCTGATCAAAGAAATCAAGAATAGTTTATTGAAGATAAAAGCTGTTGAAAGTGAAGAGAACATTTTAAGAATGATCAATTCCGTTGTCAGGGATTAGAAAAGAGGTCATCTTTTATCTGTTCATACTCTTCATCAACCTTTAAGTCCTCTTTTTCTGCAGCTTTGACGGCCAACTGATCACAACGCTCGTTCAACTCATTACCTGCATGCCCTTTTACCCATTGAAACTTGACATTGTGCTTTCTATAAATTCTAAGAAAACGCTGCCATAAATCAATGTTCTTTTTTTTTGCAAAACCTTTCTTTTCCCACTCAAAAACCCAGGATTTTTCTACCGCATCCACCACGTATTTAGAATCAGAATATACTGTCACATTTGAGGGTTGCACCTTCAGTTTTTCTAAAGCTACAATAACACTAAGCAATTCCATACGGTTATTGGTCGTTAAACGAAACCCTTCAGATAGCTCCTTTCGATATTTCCCAGATAACAATACAACTCCATAACCTCCTCTACCCGGGTTTCCTTTAGCCGCTCCATCGGTGTATATTTCGATCTGATTCAAACTAATGTGTTTAAAACGAAAGTACGCACTTTGAGCAAATGTCATTAATTATATTAACTAGTTTTGCAGCATGAATTTCAGCATACTACAGCTTGAAAAAACAAATTATCTTGATGCACTAATGCTACAAGAAGGCCTTTTTAATGCCCAACTGCAGAAAAAAGCAAAAGGAAAAGCAACTGAAAACTATTTGATTCTCTTACAGCATCAACCTGTGTATACACTTGGGAAGTCCGGCGATCTCAACAATTTAAAAATTCCCATTGAGCAAACTGATGCTGAATTCTTTCGCACCAATCGTGGAGGTGATATCACTTATCATGGCCCGGGACAAATTACCGGGTATCCCATTTTTAATCTTGATACTTTTAATATCGGTGTCAAAAAATATGTAGAACTTCTTGAAGAGTGCATCATTGAATGCTTGAAAGAATTCAACATCAAAGGAGGAAGAGTTGAAGGAGCAAGTGGTGTTTGGTTAGATTCGGAACGTGACAATCCGAAAAAAATTGCTGCAATTGGTATCCGAGTAAGTAGAGGCATTACCATGCATGGATTTGCCTTTAATGTCAATACGGATTTGAGCTACTTTGAAAACATCATTCCATGTGGAATTGAAGACAAAGCCGTGACCTCGATTGAAAAAGAACTTGGAGAAAAGGTCAATATCTCTAAAGTGGAAGAACGATTAATCGAGAGCTTTAATAAATACTTTTAGATATGTCTTTCAGCATGGTAAGATGATCTTACTAAAGGACCACTCTCCACATGCAAAAAGCCACGTTTCATACCTTCTTCTTTGTAATATGCAAAGGCATCCGGATGAATAAACTCAGCTACCGGAAGATGCTTTTTAGTGGGCTGCATGTACTGGCCAATTGTCAATATATCTACATCAACTGCGCGTAAATCGTTCATGGTTTCCAATACTTCCTCACGAAACTCTCCAAGGCCGAGCATTAGGCCTGACTTCGTTTTTGCAATTCCTCCCTTTTTTAAGCGATCCAATACTTCCATACTTCTGTCGTACTTGGCTTGAATCCTTACTTTTTTTGTAATTCGCCTAACGGTTTCAATATTATGCGATACAATCTCAGGTGCCACATCAATTATATATTGAAGATTTTCCCATTCTCCTTTAAAATCAGGGATTAAAGTTTCTATAGTAATACCATGATTATGTCTGCGGGTTAGCTCAACTGTTCTTTTCCAGACACTTGCCCCACCGTCTTCCAAATCATCTCGATCAACTGATGTAATCACCGCATGTTTTAAGCCCATCAATTGAATTGACTTTGCCACTCTGAGAGCTTCAAAAGGATCAACATCTTCAGGTTTCCCGGTATTAACATTGCAAAATTGACAAGAACGTGTACAGGTGTCTCCTAAAATCATAACCGTTGCAGTACCTGCAGACCAACACTCCGCTTGATTTGGACATTTCCCGGACTCACATATCGTATTTAATTGATGCTCTTTAACCGTATTCTTTACAGCTCTATATTCAGCACCAGAAGATATTTTAGTCTTTAACCAATCCGGTTTCCCAATTTTTACCTCCTGGTCTTCTTTATTCTTGAATAAATTAGGCACTTCTTAAATTTTGAACAACAAAAGTAATTAGGACGGCACGCAAAGTGAAATGAACTAGCACTTTAAACACCAAGATTTGACTTGAACAGTTTAACAGCGATAGCTAAAAGAATAATTCCAAACACTTTTCTTAAAACCGCTATTCCAGCCTGTCCAAGTATACGCTCTATTAATACCGAAGATTTTAAAACAGCATAAACCACAATTATGTTAGCCACAATGGCTACAATTATATTTTGAACTTGATATTCTGCTCTTAACGCTAATAATGAGGTCATTGTACCTGCACCCGCAATTAATGGAAACGCAATGGGTACGATGGAAGCTGTTTCAGGAATCTCATCTCTGTAAATTTTAATGCCTAAAATCATTTCCAAGGCCATAAAAAACAGAACAAAGGAACCCGCAATTGCAAATGAGCTGATATCAATACCAATAAGACCTAAAATGGACTCCCCAACAAATAAGAATAGAATTAATAACAACATTGCCACAACAGAGGCCTTCTCCGATTTGATGTGTCCTACTTTTTGCCTTAGATCAATGATAATCGGCACTGACCCAACAATATCTATTACAGCAAACAAAACCATGCCTGCAGTAAAAATCTCACGTATATCAAATTGCATAACGATACCCTAAAAATTTGCGGCCGCAAAAGTAGTCAGAAAAAGAACTTGATGGATTGAAAACAATTAGAATTTAGATGAGCTTAATAATACTTATTATAATAGCGAAATAACTTACGATTAAACAAGCTAACACCATTTTCAAAAGTCTTTTCATATCTTGGCAGAAAGGGAAATAAGAGAATTCGAGCCGTTTTTTGACGCTTAAAATTCAACGTCCAGAATCTGGTATAATATGGGAAGGGTCTGTACAATTGATTGAATTCATGATCCATAACCACCAATGCATTAAAGTTAAAGTCAGGGCCTCCGTGATAATGCACCTCTTCTATTGACCTAGCTCCGGAGGTATAAGATATATAATCAATATGTGCAGCTGTATCTCTCTCTATTTGCTTAAAAGCAGCTGTGAACATTGGCTTCGATGCATCAATTTTTATACTGGAGTCTTCTTCTAATTTTGAATTCAGAAAAATGCCTTCAAAATCATCATCAATCACCTTTTGAGAGTGATAGCTATAGAAAAAACGAATCTCACTAAAACGATAGAGTTGCCTTAATGCTGAAACTAAATTCTTATTGAATTCATGTTGTTGTTTTTCAAGCTTCAGTGCATCTTCTTCAAAGCCTGCTTTTCTTAGAGCTTCTATAGAAGGCTTTAAGGTTTGTAAACGGATCAGCAAAACCCCTTCTTTTAACTGCTTGATTTCTTTTATCGTGCGGTATGCTCTTGCTTGTCGTTCACTCACTTTTACATGCTGCTCACTCCATGATTCGTCTTTCTGGTTTATTGGAAAGGAAAGACCAAGTGACACATTTCGCGTATAAATCGGGCGACTCGGAACCGTATAATTCATAAACAGCTTAGCACTTCCCTTTTCATTGAGCTTAAAATCTAACCCTAAAAGGTAATTGAATTCATTTTCACCTTTCAGTTCTTTGTCTAAAATAAATGCACGTTGACCATCTCCTTTTGTTCGTATTGCAAAAGACCCCTGACTGGAAAAACTCAATCCCGAATAAAAAGCAAAATCTCCGAAGCTCCATTTTATTGCCGGCTGAAGATCAAAGTTTCTTTGGCTAATGATCGTGTTAGAACTGTACCAGGAACGTTTATCCTGATAAAACAGGTTAATGCTTAATCCAAGTTTATGATTTTGAAAAAAAAGCAACTGAGTACCCAAGGAAAGTGATGTACCGGGCTTTAATGCCGTATCATTGACCACCAATGTGCTATAATTGCTTCCAACTAATAAATTTGTTTGCGGAATATCAAACCTTTGAGCAAAGCTGTTGCTACCAATCAAAAAAAGATAAAAAAGGGAAACCCAACTTTTCATCACACATCAAAGTCATCCATCAGTTCAAAATCCAACTGTTTTTTTACCAAGTCCGCACGTTTTACTCTTACCGTTAACTCATCTCCAATACGGTAGACTTTACCTGTTCGTCGCCCTTCTATGGCATAATTATCTGCATTGTAGTTGTAATAATCATCAGAAAGACTTCGCAAACGAATCATGCCCTCACATTTGTTTCCTTCTAACTCTACAAAAATGCCAAACTCGGATACTCCTGAAATTACTCCTCCGAAAACCTCACCAATCTTGTCTTGCATGAACTTAACTTGCATGAATTTAATGGACGCCCGCTCAGCTTCAGTGGCTAACTTTTCTTGATCAGAACAGTGCTTGCATTGCTCTTGAAGTTCTTCCCCACTGACCGCACTTCCTTGATCTAAATAATGTTGTAGCAGCCTGTGTACAAGCACGTCAGGATACCTTCTAATCGGAGAGGTAAAATGCGAATAATACTTAAAGGACAAGCCATAATGGCCAGCATTATCTGTCGAATACTCAGCCTTGGCCATTGTTCTAATAGCCAATTGAGAAATTAACTGCTCTTCAGCTTTCCCTTCAACATCATTCATTAAACGGTTCAACGTTTTAGACAAGCCTTTAGGAGAAGTGGTATCAATGCGGTAACCAAACTTCTTAATGAAATTGCTGAAGGTTGATACTTTTTCCGGGTCAGGATGATCATGCACCCGGTAAACAAAAGGCTTTGCTTTGGGTTTAGCACCAATAAACTCTGCTACCCTTCTATTGGCCAATAACATAAAATCTTCAATAAGGCGATTGGCATCTTTCTGTTGTTTAAGGTAGACTCCTTCAGGTTCTCCCTTTTCATTTAATTTGAATTTCACCTCTATAGAATGAAAATCAATCGACCCACTCTTAAACCTCTCAGTTCTTAGCTTTTTAGCCAAGTTGTCCAAAATCAATATTTCTTCTCTAAAGTCTCCCTCCTTTCCTTCTATAATTTCCTGCGCTTCTTCATATGTAAATCTCCTGTTAGAATGAATAACTGTTCGCCCAAACCATTCTCTTTTCAGCTGTGCATTTTCATCCATTTCAAAAAGTGCGGAAAAACAATATTTATCTTCATTGGGCCTTAAGCTACACGCGAAATTAGAAAGCACTTCAGGCAACATGGGTACAACACGATCTACTAAATAAACGGAAGTAGCCCGTTTAAATGCTTCATCATCTAATAAAGTTCCGGGTCTAAGATAATGACTGACATCTGCTATGTGCACCCCTATTTCATAATTACCATTACTTAGTTTTTCTATTGATAATGCATCATCAAAGTCTTTGGCGTCAGCAGGGTCTATCGTAAAGGTAGTTACCTTTCGAAGGTCTTTTCTTCTTTTAACTTCGGAACTTTGAATTGAAGTATCAAGTGCTTTCGCTTCTTTTAAAACGGCATCAGGAAAGTGATATGGTAAACCATATTCTGCCATAATAGAATGCATCTCTGTCTCATTTTCTCCCGGTTTACCTAAGACGGTAACAATTTCTCCAAACGGACTATCAGCATCATCAGGCCAATCTGTCATTTTAGCAATTGCTTTATCCCCATTTTCAGCCCCATTCAATTTGGAGAGGGGGATAAAAATATCAACTGACATTTTTTTGGAATCGGGAACTAAAAATGCATACTTCAGCGATTTTTCTACTACGCCTACAAATTCTTTACTATGCCGCTCAATGACTTTTAAAACTTTCCCAACCGGCTTTCCACTCTTTTTTACTTTAACAATGCCCAATTCTACTAGGTCATCATGAAGAGCCGTTCCAAGATTTTGCTCAGAGATAAAAACATCATCCGGTAAACCCTCAACCAAAACATAAGCTGCACCGGAAGCATTCATATCTATTCGACCAATCAAGTTGATCAGATTCTTATCCGTTTGATTTAATCTGAACTTCCCGCGCTCTTCCTCTTTCAAACTGCCAATAGCTACCAACTCATACAATACTTTCGCAATTAGTTTTTTCTTGGACGTTTGCTTTATGCCCAAGCGTTTAGCCACTTGTTTATAGTTCATAAAAGTGGAAGGAGAAGAGCGAAAAACCTCTAATACTGTTTGTTGAATCGATTTTGGCTTAGATTTTTTCTTGGATTTCTTAGAGGCCATTAACTTGAAAGTATTTGCTTTAAAACAAAGCTAGCCATAGAAAGATGAAGATGATACACAATTTTAAAAGACTTTCTAACGTTTTTTAAGAAACCCTCTAAATCCCACATCATGAAAACACAAAAGAGTTCTCTAAAAAACACATTAAATTATACCAATCGACTTTTAGTTGGAATGGTCATTACACTCACTTTTACCTTATCTGCCTTCGAATACACCACAGTTACAACACACGATAATCCGGAGTTTAATATCGTGCCGTTTGGTGAAGATGATTTGATCTTACCTCCGATTACATATCAAATGGATAAGGTAGAAAAACAGATACAAGAAGAAAAGAAGAGCGATCAAATAGAAATTGTAGACAACACAGACCCTATAACAAAAGAAGACGAGCTGGTTATAGATCCAATCCCGGAGCCCATAATTGAAACGAATCCCGATTTGAACAAATACGGTATGGGTGATGAGATCATTATCGAAGATGAAATTCCGGTAGTATCTGCAGAGGTCTACGCCCATTATGATAATTGCAAAGGCTTAATGGATAGCGAATCATATACGTGCGCGACACAAGAAATCATGAGGAGAATACGCAAGAATTTCATTGTTTCTAACGACTTAAAACGAGAAGGGGGAAATTTATCTGCTTATGTTCAGTTTGTTGTAGATAAAAAAGGAAACATCACAAATGTTGAGGTGGTCAGGTCAAACCATCCTAGCATGTCCAAGGCGTCTAAAAAAGCCGTTGAAGCTCTTCCTCAAATGTATCCAGCGACTCAAAAAGGACGACCTGTCAAACTATTGATGACCGTACCCATTCAGTTAACTATTGACTAATAACACCTCAAAGGAACTTTTCACTCAACTGGAATACAAATGTTTAAAATGTAAATATTGCTCAAACGTTTTCTTTTTATATTGGAGTCTAATTAATTTGAAACTCTCATCTTTATAAAATGAAAGCAAGTTTTAAGATTAATCAAAGAGATGTTAATGTAAACTTGAGTAAGCCGATTGACATTTCATTGCCTCTATCAAGTAATAAAAACAATGCGAGCGCTTGGTATGTGGGGCCGGTAAAAATTGAACCGGTTAGAGGAGATGGGTTTATCGGTTCAGTAAAGGAAGGAGGTAGTGTCAACTTTAGAGACATTTTGTTTAACCCTCATGGAAATGGAACACACACGGAGTGTGTTGGGCATATTTCTAAAGAGGATTATAGCATCAATCAATGTTTAGAGCAGTTTTTTTTCTGGGCTCAGGTAATAAGTATCGAACCTAGAAGAGTGAATGAAGATCATATTATTGAATTGGAGCAAATTAAGGCCTTTGAAATCAAGCCGCAAACAGAGGCGATTGTACTCCGTACCCTTCCCAATGATGAATTTAAAAAGTCCAAACAATATTCAAACACAAACCCTGCTTATTTGGGGAAAGGCGTTATGGAACACTTGATACAAAATGGAATTAATCACTTTTTAATTGACCTTCCTTCAGTTGACAGAGAGTTTGATAATGGTGTTTTAAGAGCTCATCATGCTTTTTGGGAGTATCCAAACAATACTCAAAAGCAAAGAACAATTACTGAATTTGTTTACGTTAATAACGAGGTTGCAGACGGAGATTATTTACTAAACATATTACTTGCTCCATTTGAAAATGATGCGAGTCCAAGTAAGCCTATTCTTTATTCCATTGAAGAATAGGTATCTTCTCCTACTGCATTTTGTTGTTCTCATTTTTGGCTTTACAGCCATCTTAGGAAAGCTAATCACTGTAAGCTCAGATGTTCTGGTTTGGTATAGAATGGGAATTGCTTCTTTCTGCCTTTATTTATTTACAATAATAAAAAAAGACAAGGTCAAGATAGACAAAAAAGGAAAAGGGCTTTCATTCGCTACAGGATTCATTGTTGCATTGCATTGGATATTATTCTTTGAAGCCATTAAACAGTCGAATGTCTCTATCACTCTTGCAGCTCTATCTTCAGCATCGATATTTACCGCTTTCCTTGAACCATTAATTTTCAAACGAAAACTATTTTTTTATGAAATCCTTCTCGGTTTAATTGTCATTAGTGGACTATCCTTTATTTACAAAGTTGAATTAGATGCAGGGCTTGGTTTAACAATGGGTATTTGTTCTGCCTTTTTAGCTTCTTTATTTACTGTACTTAATGGGAAACTGATTAAAAAATATCCAGCACTAAACATCTCAACCATTGAACTGTTTGGAGGTTTTATTGCCATAAGTTTATACCTTTTCATCTTTGGAACGAGAGATGCTAATGCTTTTCTATTGCACTCAACTGACCTCATATGGATCTTGATTTTAGCCATAATATGTACGGCATTCGCTTTTGTTGCAAGCGTTGAGGTAATGAAAGAGCTGAGTCCTTTTACTGTGAGTTTAAGTGTAAACCTTGAACCGATCTATGGAATTATTATGGCCTACTTTATATTCAAAGATTCTGAACACATGTCAATGGGTTTTTATATCGGAGCCTTTTGTATTCTTCTTGCAATTTTTTTAAATGTTTTTATCAAATACTGGAAATTCAAAAACAGTAAAACGGGGGTCTGATCGTACTTGAGCAAGGCTTTTGAAGCAAGAAAGCTTAGTATATTTGCTTGCCTAAAAACAATCCATGTCAGATTCGAAAAAAAGAGTTTTAATTACTGCTGCTCTACCTTACGCAAATGGACCGATTCATATCGGTCATTTAGCAGGAGCCTACTTACCTTCAGACATTTACGCACGATTCTTAAAACTTAAAGGCAGAGAGGTTTTATTTATTTGCGGAAGTGACGAACATGGAGCCGCTATAACACTACGGGCAAAAAAAGACAATAAATTACCACAAGAGATTGTTGACCAATACCATCATCTTAATAAAGGAGCATTTGAAGACTTTGGAATTGACTTTGACATCTTTCATCGAACATCAGATGTTTTACATCATAAGACTGCTGCTGACTTTTTTATGAGTCTTGAACAGAAAGGTGTATTTATAAAAAGAAGCAGTGAACAATATTTTGACGAAGAGTATCAACAATTTTTAGCCGATCGCTATATTACAGGCACATGTCCCAAGTGCAGTTTTGAAGAAGCTTATGGCGATCAATGTGAGAACTGCGGGTCTTCATTAAGTCCCAAAGAATTAATTAGACCCATTTCGACTTTGAGCCAAAAAGAACCAGTCCTTAAAGAAACCTATCATTGGTACTTACCAATGCAGGAGGATGAAGCCTGGTTAAAGGAATGGATAGAAAAAGGAAGCCTGGAAAGTCAAGAGCATCATGATCCGAAGAAATGGAGAAAGCAAGTCATTGGTCAATGTAAGTCATGGATTGATGGAGGCTTGCATGAAAGAGCCATGACAAGAGATCTGGACTGGGGTGTAAAAGTTCCTGTTGAAGGTGCTGATGGAAAAGTGCTTTATGTTTGGCTTGATGCTCCAATTGGATACATTTCGGCAACAAAAGCTTGGGCCGAACAAAACAACAAAAATTGGGAAGACTACTGGAAAGAAGATTCGACAGAACTGATTCATTTTATTGGTAAAGACAATATTGTTTTCCATTGTATTATTTTTCCCATTCTACTAAAAAGACACGGAGGGTTTAATCTACCCATTAATGTGCCCGCAAATGAGTTCTTGAATCTGGAAGGGAAAAAAATATCAACATCCAGAAACTGGGCGGTTTGGCTTCATGAATACAATGAACGTTTCCCCGATCAACAAGATGTATTAAGGTATACGTTAAATGCTATCGCTCCGGAAACAAAAGACAGTGAATTCACTTGGAAAGATTTTCAAGCACGAAACAATAGTGAACTGGTTGGCATTTTCGGGAACTTTATCAATCGAGCAGTAGTGTTGACACATAAATATTATAATGGCAAAATACCTGCCTTAAATAACACCTCTGTTTTTATAAAGGAAATAAAAGCAGAATTAATAGGAATTGCTTCACGCCTTAACCAAAAACTTGACAATCTTCATTTTAGAGATGCCCAAAATGAAGCAATGGCAATCGCTCGATTAGGAAACAAATTTTTAGCGGATACAGAGCCGTGGAAATTGATCAAGACTGACCAAAAGCAAGTTGAAGATATTCTTCACTTAAGCTTACAGATTGCAGCTAATGCTTGCATTGCATTTTATCCTTTTTTACCAAATACAGCGAAGAAACTTCAAGAAATGCTTGGCTTAAATCAAATTGACTGGACCCGTCTCGGTGAAATTGATCTATTAGACGGCAATTCCACAATTAAAAAAGGTTCACATCTTTTTACAAAAATAGAAGACGAGACTATCGAAAAAGAAATTAATGCACTAAAATCAAAAAAAGATTCTGAAGCTAAACAAACGATGAAACCTGAACCTTATAAGAAAAACATCGATTTTGATGATTTTACAAAATTAGATATTAGAGTGGGAACCATTCTGAATGCCGAATTGGTTCCTAAAAGCAATAAACTATTAAAACTTAAGGTAAGTCTAGGAGAAGAAACCAGAATAATTCTATCGGGAATTGCAAAACACTACTCTCCTGATCAATTAAAAGAAAAACAAGTCCAGGTACTATGCAATTTACCGCCTAGAAAAATGATGGGTATAGAATCCAATGGTATGATCTTAATGGCAGAAAATAATGCAGGAGAACTAAAGTTAATGTCTCCCATAGATAAGATTGCCGATGGCAGTTTGATTGGTTAAATAAATTTTTACTTTTATTGCTCTAAAGTGATGAAAATAAAATTATTGCTGCTTCTTTTATGTGGTCTCGGTAATTGGATGGCCTACAGCCAAAGTTGTAGTATGGTCTCAATAACACCTCTGGTTGAAACCGTTCTGCCAAGATGCAATCAAGACGATGGATCTATTGTCGTTCTAAACTCAAGTGGGGGGGTTGCCCCATACACCTATCAGCTAAATGGTGGTGGTAAAACATCATTTGGAGCTTTTTTTGACTTGGCTTTAGGTACATATGAGTTAATTATTGAGGATGGGAGAAATTGTAAAGACACCAGCTATATTGACTTAGTGTTTACCAAACTAGAGGACTTTGTGAAACCAGATAATGCGTTTACTCCAAATGGAGATGGAATTAATGATACTTGGCGTATCCCAGGTGCAGGAAGTTTTCAACAGTTAAACGTAAGGGTATTCAATCGTTGGGGGCAAGAAGTACATGTGAATGAACCATATGACAATACAATGGGTTGGGATGGGACTCAGAATGGAAGCGAATTGACTGAAGGCACTTATTATTATGTAATTTCTGTTTCCGACCCATGCAATGAAGACTATATGAATGGAAGTGTAACAATCATAAGATGAGAACGCAAGCTTTGATATTTTTTCTTTTAATGTCTGGTATTTGCTTGTCGCAACAACATGTGAGTTATACACAATATGTCCTTAATCGTTATATGATAAACCCTGCTTTAGCAGGAATACAACCGTGTGGAGAGTTGGTGATGGGCAATAGAGACCAATGGATTGGTTTCGAAAATTCACCGACTACATACTTCATGTCTTTTAACACACGCATGAATAAGGAAGATAAGTATCCTAAAAATTTTCATGGATGGGGTCTTAACATTATTTCAGATCGGCATGGCTTTACCACCAACAATTATTTCAAGCTCGGCTATGCATTTCATTTAAAACTAGATAGAAATTATCGAGCTAGTTTTGGTCTTTATGCAGGCATCCAAAGCTTTAATCAAAATTATAGAAGCATAAGAATAGCTAATAAAGCGATAGATCCGGCATTAAATGATGAGTCCTTGGTTTTAGTGTATCCAGAAATAAGCCCCGGTGCTTTTTTATACAATAAAAACTTTTTCGTTGGAGCATCTCTAATGCAGGGGTATCCTACCAGAATAAAAAATTTTGGCACCAAAGAAAATCGACTTTCAAGCCATTACTTTTTGAATGGAGGTTATCGAATCAGAGGAAGAGTATTGGATTATGTCCCCTCATTCCTTTTCTATATGTCACCCTTTGCCTCCCCTACAATGGACATGACCTTAACATTTGATTACGACCAAAAAATAATCTTTGGTATGGGCAGTAAATACTTAAACTCTGGTTATATCAACTTTCAAGTCAGGCTGTTTAGGCTGTATAATATAGGTTACTCTTATGAATATGCCTTTAATTCTCTTAATCGGGTTTCTCCAAATACACAAGAAATAATTATTTCAATAAAAAGCTGTACAACCGAAAAAAAAATAGAGAAATTTTACTGCCCTGCTTATAACTAACAGCAACCAAATCATATCTTTTTTCGTCTTCCCTTATTGCAATAATGAGCTTAATTCAATAATTGAGAATTATTATATTTGTTAGTTACTCAAACTTTTAATTTAAAGATTATTCTATCGATGACTAATCACTTAAGAAATTTCTTTTTGCTGTTAACATTATTTTCAACATTTAGCTTGTATGCTAGAGTTGATGTTATTTTTATCAGCACTCAAGACCCTAGTTGCTTTGGTTCCACAGATGGTTATGTAACGATAGACTCTTTGCACACCACAGCTCCTTCCGGAAATTATACCATCCGTATTAATACATCTCCTCCTCAGTTTTTTAATGTAGGTGATACCATTCCATTAGGGGACGGTAACTATACTATAACCATCTTTGATGGATTAGACGGCAATACTCCCACCTTTAGATCATTTTCGATTAATGAACCTTTCCAGCTTGTTACGGTAACTTTGGGCTCAACAACAAGTTGTTTTGATGTTTGCGATGGCACAGCCAATGTCTTTGCTTTTGATGGAACGCCTCCTTATACTTACCTATGGAGTGACGGCCCTCCGGGTCAAACGGTAAATAACCCGACTGGTTTGTGTGATGGAAAGTATTATGTGACTGTAACAGATAATAATGGTTGTACAGCCTTAGATTCAGCGATAGTTAATGAGCCTACACAGGTACAACCTGGAGTTGTAGTAACTGATGTGGCTTGCTTTGGAGATGCTACGGGCTCTGCAATGGCAAATCCTACAGGGGGAACGGGAAGCTATCCCGCAAATGGCTATATGTGGAATAGCAGCGGCAATACAACAAATACAGAAACAGGTCTTGTAGCAGGGACATATACTGTCACTGTCACTGACAGTGATGGATGTACCAACACAGAGACCTTCATTGTAGGTCAACCAGCTGCCGCACTTTCAGTCACATCATCAAAAAGTGATGCCTTTTGCTTTGATGTAGCAAATGGATCAATCAGTACAAATCCAACAGGAGGAACTCAGTTTTCTGCTCCTAACCCACGTTATACATATGCATGGAGTGATGGTTCAAGTACAGATGAGAATAGAACAAACCTACAAGGAAGTCCCGGAGGAACAGTTTATACTTTTACAGTGACGGATGCCAACGGATGTACTTTTGTTGGATCTGAAACTATATTTTCTCCTACTGATATTAGCACTGCTGTTAGTGGAACTGATGCTTTATGTAACGGATCAGTTGACGGAACAGCAACTGCTTCTGCTAGTGGTGGTATACCAGGTATTAAGACTTTTGCCTGGTCTACCGGAAATACAACTTTCGATAACTCTGCACCGTTTGAATCAAATGAAACGAATTTGGCTCAAGGAAAGTACTATGTAACAGTGACCAATGTTGTTGGATGTTCTAAAGTAGACTCTGTTGAAATAGATGAGCCCACACCTTTAGTTCCTGCATTTGATGTAGAAACTTCTCCAAGCTGTAATGGAGGGAGCGATGGAACGATCACAGCAAGTGCATCCGGAGGTACGCCAAACTATACGTTCAATTGGTCAAATAGTGTGAATAACAGTACATCAATTAGTGGTCTAATGGCAGGGAACTATACAGTCACCGTTATTGATGGTAATGGTTGTACAAATACTCTATCAACTACCCTGACTAATCCTCCCGCAATTGATCCGGCATTGATCTCAATCGATGCTTTGTGCTTTGGAGAGGCCTCAGGTTCTGCAACTTCCACTCCTTCAGGCGGAGCCGCTCCATATTCATTTAGTTGGTCAACAGGAAATAGTGAAAATGGTTCGCTATCTGATACTGAATCAAATCTTTTAGCCGGAACTTACACGGTTACAGTTACTGATAACAATGGTTGTACTGTAACGGGATCGATAGCTGTTGGTCAACCTGCAAATGCTGTTACCGCTACATCTTCAAAAAGTGATGCTTTCTGTTTTGGAGAAGCGAATGGGTCAATTACCACTACTCCCTCAGGAGGAACACCCAATGGATCTGCACCATTTTACACCTATGCATGGAGTGATGGGCCAAGCACTGATCAAAATAGAACTGGATTATTAGGAAGTCCAGCAGGTATTACATATACCTTCACTGTAACTGATGCTAATGGCTGTACTTTCGTGGACTCGCAGACCATATTTTCTCCAACCGATATTAGTTTGGTATTTTCCAAAACAGATGTTTCATGTAACGGAGGAAATGATGGCAGTGCCACTGTAACTAAGTCAGGTGGAATACCAGGTCAAACTATTTTTGACTGGTCAGACATCAATATGACTCAAACAACTGATAATACTGTTCCTTATGAATCCAGTTTAAATGGATTAAGTGCCGGAAGGTATTATGTTACAGTTACTAATGTAGTAGGTTGTACTAAAATAGATTCTATAGACATTGATGAACCTACACCACTTACAATCACTTTTGATGCTTTGACAGACCCCTTGTGCAACGGAGATGCAAACGGAACAATCAATGTAACTGTTAACGGAGGCACACCAACTTACACTTATGGGTGGAACGATGGAAACTCTAATGAAGACAGAACAGGACTTGTTGCTGGAACATATACTCTTACTTTAACAGATGCCAACAGTTGCACCGTTACTTTTGATACGACTCTAGTTGACCCGGTCACTCTGAGTGTCTCAATAGACTCTCTTGAAGATGCATCATGTAATGGTCTTTCTGATGGATATGCCAGAGCCTTAGGTGCAGGAGGAACGATACCATATACCTATGCTTGGCAAGGAGGACCTTCCAATCGTGAAAATCCAAATCTTGCTGCTGGAACATATACGGTTACTGTTACAGATAATAATGGATGTACTGTTTCAACCACAGCTACTGTTGGGCAACCGATCACTCTGGTTGCCAACATTTCGAGTACAGATGCTTCTTGTGCAGGGGTTAATGATGGTACTGCAACGGCAAGCGGAACAGGTGGTACTGCTCCTTATACATTCTTGTGGAATCCTCCCGGTAGCCAAACGTCTGCAGGTATTACTGGACTGGCAGGTGGAACTTATACCGTCACAGTCACGGATAATAATGGTTGTACAGATGAAGAGAGTGTTGTCATTAATCAGCCTACAGCTATTTCTTTAACTACTTCTCAAACCAATGTTCTGTGTAACGGTGATGCAACAGGAGAAGCGGTTGTAACTGCAACTGGAGGGACACAACCTTATACCTATGCTTGGATGCCAGGTGGTGCAACAAGTGATACTGCAAAAAATTTAACCGCTCAAACATATACAGTAACTGTAACCGATAATAATGGATGTTCAAATACAGCATCAGTTACCATAACAGAGCCTTCAGCTCTTACAGCAACAATTACAAGTTCAACAGATCCCACTTGTAACGGCATCAACGACGGATCAGCAACTGTAACTGCTAATGGCGGTACAGGAAACTATACTTATCTATGGGCTCCTGATAATGAAATTACTTCATCCATTACAGGAAAAGGTTCTAGAACTTACACCGTTACTGTTACTGACAATAATGGTTGTACAGCTGTAGACCAAGTCACTCTTACAGCTCCCCCTTCAGTTGTGATTGCTGTAGATTCCATTTCCAACGTGTCATGCAATGGCGGAAATGATGGTTATATCGGTCTCGATGTTACCGGGGGTAATATCCCTTATACGTATTCCTGGTCTAATTCCGCAGGAAATGTAAGTGTTAACCCTAGCCTTTTGGCCAATACTTATACAGTTACTGTTGAAGACAATAATGGATGTCAAGAGATACAGAGTTTTACGATAACAGAACCTGCTCTGGCTTTATCCTCTAGCTCAACAACAACAGACATTCTTTGTAATGGGGATGATGATGGTACTGCAACGATTACCGTAAATGGAGGTACTCCCGCTTACACTTATAACTGGCCTGCGCCAATTGGCTTAGGCTCTGACAATGAATCTAACTTAGATGGAGGCACTTACGATGTCACCATTAGTGATGCAAATGGTTGTACAATTGTAGAAAGCATTATCATTAATGAGCCTAACCCTCTTGTTGTTTCCATTAATAGCACCAATGTTAGTTGCAATGGAGCAAACGATGGTACAGCAACTGCTTCTTCGATTGGAGGGACTTCACCTTATACCTATAACTGGACACCCCCTGCAACAGGAGACAACATCAGTAGCTTAGCTCCAGGTAATTATACCGTCACAGTCACGGATAATAATGGTTGTACAGATAGTTCATCTGTAACCATAACTGAAGATAACCTGTTAACCGTTAATCTTGTTAACTTCCAGAATGTACAATGTAATGGCAATAATGATGGAATAATTGAGGTTATTGGAAACGGAGGATCACCCGCATATACTTATGCATGGTCTGCCGGTGCAGGGAATACCGGTTTAAATGATAATTTGGGCATAGGTTCATATACAGTAACAGTGACAGATGGGAATGGTTGTACTGCTACTTTAGACACAACAATTACAGAGCCAACGGTTTTGACCGTTTCAATTAATGTCGATAAACAGCCTTGTACGGGAGCCAATGACGGAGAATTAACAGCGAATGAAACGGGAGGAACAGGGCCATACACTTATGCATGGTCAGGCACAGCACAAACAACAAAGACAGTTACCAATTTAGGATCCGGGTTTTATATTGTAACGGTTACGGATAATAATGGTTGTACTGCTGTTGATAACCAACTCTTAACCCCTTCTGCTCCAATTCTTGTTTTCGGAGTTACTGGAGCTGATGCCGTTTGCTTTGGAGAAGCATCAGGAACAGCTATTGCCCTTGCCGGAGGAGGAACTGGGCAATTGACTTATAATTGGTCTAATGGACGAAGCGGATTCTTACAGCAGAATCTTCTTGCAGGAACCTATACGGTAACCATAAGTGATGGAAATGGATGCACAGAAGAACGATCTACAACAATTGGTCAACCTGCTCAATTAGATCCCGCTTTGACTACTGTTGATGAGGCTTGTAATGGATCGTCTAATGGAAGTGCCACCTCAACACCTACAGGAGGTACCGGAGATTACACCTTTAATTGGTCAACCGGTCAGAATGATACTGCTGTGGCTACAAGCTCAATAATAAATCTGAGTGCAGGAACATATACCTTAACGCTTTCAGATGCTAATGGCTGTGATACCATTAGCACATTTACAATAAATGGAGGAATTGTCAATTACACATATAGAGACTCCGTAGTTCACGAATCCTGTTTTGGTTTCAATGATGGTTATATAGAAATTTTAAACCTTAGTGGTGGAACTGCCCCAATTACGTATTCTTGGTCAACTGGTTCGATAGGCACATCTATTTCGGGACTTTCTGCAGGCATATATACTGTGACGATTCAAGATGCGAATGCATGTGACTCCATTCAATCATTTACTATTAATCAGGGCAGAGCAATAAATAGTATTACCACTTCAATAGATGAAACTTGTGCATTGAGTAATGGACAGATCACTATTACTCCTTTTGGAGGACTTGCTCCTTACACCTTTGATTGGTCGCATGGTTTTCCTCAAACGATTGGAAATTCTAGTACAATTACCGGTTTATCCGCAGGAACTTATTCGGTGACAATAACGGAGTCCGGTGGCTGCAGTGCAGTAGACAATATTACTATCTTACCAGGAACTGGAATAAACTTTACTTCTACTTCAAACGCGACACTTCAATGTTTTGGAGACAATACAGGAGATATCGCAATTAGCAATTTAAGTGGCGGAACGCCTCCTTATACTTTCAATTGGAGTGATATTGGTATCGGCATTAATAATAGACAAAACTTATTTGCGGGGACCTACACTCTAACTATCTCTGATTTTTCAGGAAGCTGTGATACGGTAGAAACTTTTGTAATTACTGAACCTAATCTTCTTGATCCGGTAATTACCAGTACCAATTCAAATTGTAGTAGTGGTGGAACTGGTTCTATTACATCTACTCCAACTGGGGGTACAGGAGACTATACGTTTAATTGGTCAACCGGTCAGAATGATACTGCTATAGCAACAAGTTCTATAATGAATCTGGGTGCGGGAACGTATACATTGACTTTATCAGATGCCAATGGTTGTGATACAATTACTTCAATCAATATTACATCACCTGTTTCGTTGACCGCAAGTGTAACCGCTATTGACGACACTTGTTTGCAGACAGTCGGAAGTGCTGTTGTTCCGTCAGTTACGGGAGGTACACCTCCGTATACCTACAGATGGTCAGGGGGAACACCCAGTAACAATATGACCACGGATTTAAGCGCAGGTAATTATACTGTAACTGTTGAAGATAATGTGGGCTGCGATACTACAATTGCTTTTACAATAAATAATTTCTCAACAATAAGTATAAATGACTCTGTTGTTAATGTCACTTGTAATGGCAATAATGATGGTAAAATATTCATTACCAATATAGGAGGAATTAACCCGGTTACATACAATTGGTCTGTTGGTTTCTTAGTTGGAGCTAATCCAACAAATGTACCCCCTGGTACGTATAGTATTACCGTGACGGATGCTGCAGGATGTGCTGAAATTTCCTCAATATCAGTTACTCAACCAAATCTTTTAGAAGCAGCTGTAACTACAGTAGATGAGAGTTGCACCCCAGGTAACGATGGCTCAGCTTCTGCAGTCATTACAGGAGGAACTCCTCCTTATACATACGACTGGGGAGCTGGAAATACCAGCGCAAATAATGTAAATGGCTTATCTGGAGGAGCTTATAACTTAACAGTTGTTGACTCCAATGGGTGTCAAACTATAGAACCTTATTTCATATTCAATACTTCCAGTTTTACTTCTAATGTTCTAGTTACAGATGCTAGTTGTAATGGAGGCATGGATGGCGAAATTCAAATCACTTTGAATGGTGCTGTACCTCTAATAACGTATCAGTGGGCAGGTGGCTTACCTGCAAGTCCTAACCAAACAGGCTTAATAGAAGGCAATTACTTTGTTACCATTACAGATGGAACTGGTTGTTCTATAACAGAAGCCATTCGTGTCAACGAAGATTCCCCGATTACGGTTGATTCTATACCAACCAATGATGAATCTTGTTCTCCTGGAAATGATGGAAATGCGAAAGTTTATGTATCAGGTGGTATGGGTCCCTATACTTATACCTTTAGCGGTATGGGTAATCAATTCAATGACTCCATTGCAGATCTTTCTGCGGGTTTTTATTCTGTAACTATTGAAGATGCCAATGCTTGTAGTGAAGTCGAATCATTCCGCATTGAACCGGGAGATGACATTGATCTTAATGATTCCATTGTAGATCCTTTATGCTTTGGTGATTCAAATGGAGAAATTTATCTTAGACCAACAGGTGGCTCCGGAAGTGGATATTCGTACATGTGGGATAATGGATCAACTCAAAGCTTTAGAACAGGCTTAAGTGCAGGTAATTATAGAGTTACCGTTTCCGATGGAGCTATTCCACCCTGTACCAAAGTAGAAAATATCGGCGTCTCTAGCCCAAGCCCGATTAGTGCATCATTTGTTGAAGGCCCCGAATCCTGTGTACCCGGAGGAGATGGCTCGGCTTTCCTTACACCAAATGGCGGTACTGGACCTTATACTGTTTCATCACCCGCTGGTACTGTATTTGGAACAAATGTATTTAGTCTTTCTGCAGGAAACTATACTGTTACAATAACTGATGCAAACATGTGCACAGGAACAAAGAATTTCACAATCGGTACTTTTCAACCTGCGACTTTATCTTCTACTGTAACTGACGCAACTTGTTTTGGAGGTAATGATGGATCTGTTGTAATTTCTGTTATGGGAGGAGCTAATCCTTTAACCTATATATGGTCAGGAGGAGGTTTATCAGGAGCCACAAATAATGGCATTGTAAGTCCAGGCACATATACGGTAACTGTAAATGATCGTCTTGGTTGTAGCGCAACAGAAACGGTTACTGTCGGACAAGGTGCGCAGATTCAAGCATCATTTGTAACAACAGGTGAAAGTTGTAATCCGGGGAATGATGGCAGCGCCACTATTACGATTACTTCAGGTGGAACAGCACCGTTTACATATGATTGGGGCGCTGGCAATACAAACCAAACATCAAATACAGGCTTAGCGGCAGGAAATTATGATGTCACAGTAAGTGATGACAATGGCTGTACAGAAATTATCCCTTACATAATCAATAGTGATGCTCCATTTGCACTTAGTGGGACTGTTGACTCTGTTTCCTGTCACGGATTAGCAGATGGTCAGATTTCTCAACTCGTGACTGGTCAATCAGGCACAATAGTTTATAATTGGGATGATGGATCCAGTCAATCAGGGAGAACAGGATTAGCAGCCGGAACATATAGTGTAACTGTAACTGATCAAGGAACTGGCTGTACAGAAACAGCTCAATACATAGTCGGTCAACCGGATGATATTTTGATCTCTTTTGTCACCACAGAAGAATCCTGCAACCCAGGTAGTGATGGAACAATTACACTAACTCCTTCAGGTGGCAATGCGGGTCAATATACTTATCAATGGTCCGGTGGTCTATCAGCATCTGCTAACCAAACAGGTTTGGTTGCAAACACATATAGTGTTACCGTTTTTGATAGTAAAGGTTGTTCTTCTGATACAACAATTGATGTAATTCTTAATCCTGGATTTACTGTTATATTGGCAGCAACTGATATCAGATGTAATGGAGCTAATAATGGGTTTATTGCATTAAGTACAAATCCTGATGTAACTGCAAACGCAACTTACCTTTGGAGTGACGGAAGGAGAAACAGAAATAGAGGAGGCCTAGCGCCAAATAATTATAGTGTTACTGTTACTGACGGAAATACAGGATGTACAGCAGTTGCATCAGCATCTATTTCTGAACCAACTGCCATTGTTGCGAATGTCACACCTACTGATGAGTCGTGCATTCCGGGATCAGACGGTTCTGCCACTGTGATTGCTTCCGGCGGAACAACAAGTACTCCCGGACTCTATACCTACACTTGGCCAATTAGTGGACAAACGAACAATAATGTAGAGATAGGCTTAACAGCAGGGAATTATAATGTTACAGTTCAAGATGATAATGGCTGTACTGCTGTTGTTCCTTTTACTATAAATCAGGCTGCTCCATTTACCGTTGACTTAGATTCAACTGACATTACATGTAATGGAGCTAATGATGGAACTGCAACAGTGACAACCACCGCAACAAACCCTACTTATCAATGGTCGGTCGGAATCTCTACTTCTTCTACTATTAGTAACTTGTCTCAAGGCAAGTATCTGGTAACTGTTACAGATCAAGCAAGCGGCTGTACTGCAATTGATAGCATTAGTATTAATGAACCTAGTCTTATTGTAGGCAATATAACAACAACACCTGAATCCTGTGTTCCGGGGAATGATGGTACAGCTACGGGTGGAGCCTCTGGAGGAACAATTGGTACAGGAAGTGATTACGTTTACTCATGGTCCGTGGGAAGTGTCGGTCCTTCAATTTCAGGTTTAAGTGCCGGAACTTATACGGTGACTATAAGTGATGACAACAGTTGTACCGTGGTAGATAATTTTACGGTTGGAAGTACTGCTCCGTTTAACGTGAATTCGATTATAAAAGGAGTATCATGTAATGGTTTAAGAGATGGAGCTATTACTCTAAACATTACCGGAGCCTCAGGTACCTTATTATTCTCTTGGAATGATGCGGCAACAACTCAAAACAGAAGCAGCTTATTTGCGGGGACTTATGATGTCACTATAACTGATCAAGGAACAGGATGTACCGAAACACAATCCTTTAATGTCCCTGAACCTAACCGCATTGATGTAACGATTGTGACCTCTCCTGAAGACTGCATCCCAGGTGGAAATGGGCAGGCAACAGCCAGTGCTATAGGTGGCTCTTCAGGCAGTGGAGATTATACTTATGATTGGTCTACAGGGGTTCGAGATATTGCACCAATAAGTACCATTACAAATTTAGCGGCCGGAAACTATAGGGTTTCCGTGACAGACGATTCACTTTGTGTTAAAGTAGAAAATGTTGTTGTTGGAACAGCAGCTTCATTTACCATAGACTTAGATTCCTTAGATGTAAACTGTAACGGAGGAAATAACGGACGCATTACCATCAGCAGTTCACTGACTAATTTTAATTTCAATTGGTCTACGGGTAACACTACAGATAATCCTCTTAATAACCTTGCAGCAGGACAGTATAAGGTAACGGTTACAGATCCCGGAACAGGCTGTACACAAGTGGATAGCATTGTTATCAATGAACCAACATTAATTGATCCCAATGTTTTCACAACACCAGAATCCTGTGTCCCAGGTAATGATGGAACCGCATTGGGCAATGCAACTGGAGGTGCACCTAATAGCACATACACTTATAATTGGTCGAATGGTCAAAATGCAGTTAATCCTATTATCGGTCTATCAGCAGGAACATATACTGTAACAGTATTTGACGATTTAGGCTGCTCAAATACTGAAACATTTAATGTTGGTAGCGTTGCTCCATTTAACGTCAATGCAGATATAAAAAATACAGCATGTAATGGAGGCAATGATGGATCAATTGACCTAACAGTTACAGGAGCCACAGGTGGTTTACTTTATGACTGGGGGTCTGGTATTACAACAGAAGATCGTTCAAATTTAACAGCAGGAAATTATACTGTTACAATAACAGATCAGGGGAATGGATGTACTGAAACAAATACCTATACCATTACAGAGCCAACACAAATTATGGCTCAATTAGTAACTGTAGATGCCACTTGTAATCCCGGAAATGATGGAAGAGTCAGAGCTACGGCGACCGGAGGTTCATCCTCAAATGGAAGGTATACATTTGAATGGTCAAGTGGTGGTGGACCAAACGTTACAGATACTAGTCGAGTTTTTAGCTTAGCAGCCGGAAATTATTCATTAACCATCACAGATGATTCATCATGTTCTATTGTGGAAACATTTACCATTGGTAGTTCTGCACCGTTTATAGTGGCAGATAATGTCTCCGATGTTACTTGTAATGGCCTTTCTGATGGAAGTATATCTTTGACCGTAACCGGGAATAGTGGGACTATATCCTATGCATGGGATAATGGTTTACCTTCGCAAGCTTCGCAGTCCAACCTTTCTGGAGCCACTTATAATGTAACGATTACTGATCAAGGGAACGGATGTACTGAAGTTAAAAGCTATACGGTAAATGAACCTGATCCTATCATACCTACGGTATCTGTAATGAATGAATCCTGCTCACCCGGAAATGATGGCTCTGCCTTGGCAACCGCTACAGGGGGTACTGTGTCTGCCAATTATACATTTAATTGGTCTAACGGATTCTCCGGAAACCCTATTACCGGACTTGTTGGAGGAAATTATGACGTAACTGTGATTGATGATAACAATTGTAGTGTTGTTGAGCCATTTACAATACTTCCCGGTAACAAAATCAATCCAAATGAAACAGTAAGCAGTGAGACATGCTCAGGAGCTTGTGACGGGTCTATTATACTTAATCCTTCCGGTGGTAGCGGCAGCTATACCTATAACTGGGATACCGGAGAGACTTCAAAAGATCGTCTCAACTTATGTGGTGGAACCTATACGGTTACTATTTCGGATGGTGGGAATTGTGATACAACAATGAGTTTTACTATCAATTCCAATAGTCCTCTTGTTGTTAATGTAACTACTAAAGATCAAAGTTGTACTAGTCTGGCAGTATGTGATGGTGAAGCTTATGCACAAGTGAGTGGAGGCTTGGCTCCCTATACTTATATATGGGGAGCAGGTACAGTATCAGGAGTTAACCCTGATACCGCAACTTCCATTTGTGTGGGTAATTATGATGTGACTATAACAGACGCTAGTGGGTGTTCCGTTATAGAACCATTTACCATTAACGGACCTCCACCTCTTGGAGCAAGTTTTAACATTAATAATCCTAGTTGTAATATCTGCAATGGAGATGTAACGGTTACTGCTTCTGGCGGAGTAGGGTCAACCTATACTTATGAATGGTATGATTCAGGATTGAACCCATTGGGAAATACAACGGATAATTTATCAGGGATTTGTGCAGGTATTTACTTTGTAGATATTACCGATAATACCGGTTGTTCTGATCGATTTAGTGTAGGAGTAAGTGATAATGGGGCCGAATCTGTCACTGTTACTAAGATTGATGCAAGTTGTTTTGGAGAATGCGACGGATCAGCAACTGCGAATTATGTCTGCCTTGATCCGAATTGTAGTGTAGAATGGTTTAATGGTACAACCGGAGTACCATTGGGGGTTACATCAAACACTGCTTCTAACCTTTGTGCAGGTGATTATTTTGTTCAGGTTACTAATAATAGTGGTTGTATTGCATTAGAGCCCGTTACAATCGGTTCGCCTAGTGGATTCCTATTGTCGAGCAATGTTTCTAATGTTACTTGTTTCGGAGGCTTTGATGGTAGCATCTCGGTTAATGTTTCCGGTGGAAGTGGTAATTACACCTACGTTTGGGCTCCGGGTCCAATCTCCGGTCAGGGAACATCAAATATTTCCGCTCTTAGTGCCGGAATGTATAATTTAACTTTGATTGACGATAGCGGTTGTGATAGTGTATTTACATTCAATGTTAATGCCCCTTCTGAAATACAAGCTACCTTCACTAATGTTGATCCAACTTGTGATGTTAGCAACGGATCAATCAGTGCAAGTGTAAGCGGTGGAACAGTAAGTAGTAATTATACTTACCAATGGCTTGATGGACAAAGCAACCCAATTATTGGAGCAACCGGTTCAAGTCTATCTAATATTGGTCAAGGAACATATTATCTAGTAGTCAATGATGACAACAACTGTGAACGCACCTTCCTAACAACTCTTAGTAATACCGATGGTCCAACTGTCGTTGTTGATTCAACTAAAGATATTCAATGTTTTGGAGATCAGGGAGGAGCTATTTTTATAACAGCCAGTGGGCCAAATAGTCCATTTACCTATAATTGGTTAAGTCAAGGTCAAACAACTGAAGATATCTTTAATTTGAATGAAGGAACCTATGTTGTTGGTGTTTCTGATGCACTCGGTTGTATCACTTATGATACTGCGTCAGTTCAGGGACCAAGTCAGATTATTGCCAATATCACGAGTGAAAATGCCAACTGCGGATCTTGCGATGGGATTGCACGTATGAATGTTAGTGGCGGAGTTCCCCCATTCACTTACCTCTGGAGCAATGGTTCTGTTGCAGATACAGCTTCCGGATTGTGCGCGGGAGCATATACTGCTGTAGTTAGTGATGCAAATGGTTGTAGTGAAACGTTTGACTTTACAATTAACAATACTGGAGGCCCAACGGGTGAAACGGTAAGCGTTTCAGCTGCAAGTTGTGCAAGCTCATGTGATGGTAGTGCAACTGTAATACCAAGGGGTGGAACTAGTCCGTATACATACTTATGGCTACATAATGGTGCAACAACAAACAGCTTGAGTAACCTGTGCGCTGGTTCTTATACACTTCAAGTAACCGATGTATCGGGTTGCAATCGATTAGTTCATGTTGATGTTTCTGCTCCAGCAGAGTTAACAGCAAAAGCCACAATTGTTGCACAGACTTGTCAGTCCAATCCTTGTGACGGATCTATCCGTGTTGATGTAAGTGGAGGTACTCGTCCATATAGTTTTGACTGGGGACCACTCAACTTGCCTAATTCAAATGTTCAAAATGGACTTTGTGCAGGTATTTATAATGTAACAATTACTGACGCAAATGGCTGTAGATTGATCAGAAATTATAGTGTTGTCAATTCCGGTAATACTATAACTACTACTCCTACCGTTCAAGATGTTAGTTGTTACGGCAGTTGTGATGGCTCATTGATTAGTAATGTTGTTCAGATTGTGGGAGTAACTTACCAATGGTTTAACGATCAGGGGCAAGCTGTAGCACCCCAGGGTAATGACTTAATTGGTGCAGCCTGTGCCGGAGATTACTTCTTGGAGATTACTCAATTCCCAGATGGTTGTAAGAATTATTATAATGTATCTGTTGAAGAGCCTGATTCTATCTTATTGAACTCAACGATAGTAAATAACATTAGCTGCAATGGGGCGTGTGATGGTGAAATCTTTATTTCAACCTCAGGAGGAAATATTTTATATAATTATTCTTGGAATGATCCGAATAATCAAGATGGTATTCCGGTAGTTGACCTGTGTGCAGGAACCTATGGTGTGACTGCTACTGATGCAAATGGATGTACAGCTTCAACATCGGTCACTCTAGTTGATCCTCCGGCATTAATCTTAACCATTAATGGTTCTACGAATTTAACTTGTAGTTCAAATCGCAATGCTACTGCTAATGTTTCCGGTAATGGAGGAACCACGCCTTATACATTTACATGGAGTGGTGGCCAAATTGGTGATAACCCAACGGACTTAGGTTTCGGGCCGAATATAGTGACTTTGACTGATGCAACAGGATGTTCCGTTGAGGATACCGTATTTATCTCTGCTACTGATACAGTGGTAGCCATTGTACCGAGCAATAATATTATCTGTGGTGGAGATAGTATCTTCTTAGACGGAGAGTTAATGGGATCATCAATCACTTCTTTCGGTTGGTATGAAGGAACAACAAGTAACTTGCTGACGAATTCACTGGATACCACAATTAGTAGACCTTTCGGAGATTATACTTTCTATCTTATTGCGAGTAATGGCTCTTGTAGTGATACAAGTGAATATAAGGTTTCAACAGTACAAAATCCTTCTGTTGGACTTGCACCTAGTGTAACGATATACAAAAATGAGATTGCAATATTCAAACTGACAGGTAAAGATCCTACTTATCAGTATGCATGGTCACCAAATATTGACCTGAATGACAGCTCATTAGCGGAGCCACAAGCTTCAGCCAGAGAGGATAGATATTATACTTTAGTAGTTACAGACACTAATGGATGTCAATACATAGACTCCATATTATTAGACTATGAAAAAGAGTTGGATATCCCTTCCGGTATCTCTCCAAACGCAGATGGAGTTAATGATACTTGGGAGATTGAGTTCTTAGATGAATTCCCGAATGCCAAAGTATATATATACAACAGATGGGGTAAATTAATCTATGAGCAGAAAAATGGATATAATGTAGAATGGGATGGCACCTATGAAGGCAAAGCACTTCCAATTGGGACATATTATTATGTGATTGACTTAGGTAGTCCTAGGTTTGAGCCAATGACAGGACCTATCACAATTGTTAAGTAAAATGAAAAATAGAATCCTCATACTTTGTCTTTTTGTAATTGCTGTATTATCATCAAATGCACAACAGTTACCACAATACAGTCAATATCTCTTAAATAGGTATGTGATTAATCCTGCATCAGCAGGATCTGAAAATTATTTTGTTGGTCAAACGAACTATAGAGTTCAGTGGCAGGGTATTCAAGATGCCCCAACGACATACATTTTAAGTGTAAATGGTCCACTTGCCAATCAGAAAATGGGCATAGGGGGTTATCTCTTTGCCGATGTAACAGGACCAACAAGACGAAATGGTTTTAATTTAAGCTATGCTTATCATGTTAATATCACTACTGAAGTAAAACTCTCTATGGCAATTAATGCAGGAGTTTTAAGCTATGGCATTGATGGTTCAGAAATTTCTTTTAAAGATCAAACGGACAATGTACTTAGCAGGAATCCTGAAAATAACATCTTTCCGGATGCGGGATTTAGTTTCTATTTATACGGATCCCGGTTTTATTTTGGAGCTTCTGCCCCACAACTGATTCAAAATCAACTTGACTTTGAAGGCTCCATAAAAGACCCTACCGGACGACTTGTAAACCACTACTTTGTAACAGGAGGTTATACTTTTGATTTGAATGATATGTTTCAGTTGGAGCCTAACTTCTTACTCAAATATGTAAAACCATTACCACTCCAAAGTGAGGTAACTCTACGTGGTATTTATCAAAAAATGGCATGGTTAGGTGTTTCTTATAGAGAATCAGATGCTGTTGTTCTATTGGGTGGTTTGACCTTTCAAGATAATATCTCTTTTGGGTATTCTTATGACTTGATTCAGTCAGATATTAGTAACTACAGTACAGGCTCCCATGAGATTATGCTGTCGATCCGATTCAACAATAAAAAGACACCAGTAGAAGATTAAATGGCAAATTTTAATGATATTATTCGATCTGAAACCCCTGTTTTGATCGATTTCTTTGCCGAATGGTGTGGTCCTTGTAAAATGATGCCTCCAATCTTAAAAGAGGTAAAATCATCATTAAAAGATAAGATTAAGGTCATTAAAATTGATGTGGATAAAAATCCAAAGCTAGCTCAGGCATATCAGATTCAGGGTGTTCCTACCTTAATGATTTTCAAAGAAGGGAAGTCGGTATGGAGAAAGTCAGGAGTTGTGTCAGCAAGAGACCTCATTAATATTGCCAATAGTCATTTAAACTAAACTCTAAGGTCCGGACTCAAAAAATAAACGGACTAATTTTGTAGCATCATGACCGAAACAAATTATTCTTCGTTAAAGAAGCAAAGTATATGGTCTTTGCTAAAAGTAGCACTTAAGGGAACCGAGGAGGATTATACAAAAATCAGTCTTAAGAAAGCCATACTTCTGTTAGCAGTTCCAATGATATTGGAGTTGGTAATGGAATCAACTTTTGCAGTTGTTGACATTTACTTTGTGAGTCAATTGGGTCCATCGGCAGTTGCCGCAGTCGGATTAACCGAAACTTATCTTTTTTTACTGTATTCAATTGCTATGGGTTTATCCATGGCAGTTACAGCAATAGTAGCCAGAAGAATAGGAGAAAAAAAGAAGGACGTAGCGGCGGAGGTTGCCGTACAATCCATTATCCTAGCTCTACTTGCCTCTCTTCCTTTTGCTATAGCTGGTATTGTCTATTCAAAAGAACTCTTACTTCTAATGGGAGCTGATCAATGGGTTTTAAATGAAGGCTTTCATTACACCCAATGGATGCTCGGAGGAAACCTTGTGATCATGTTGATCTTTGTCATTAATGCCATTTTTCGTGGAGCAGGAGATGCAGCCATAGCAATGAGAGTTTTATGGATTTCTAATGGCATTAATATCGTGCTAGACCCTATGTTAATTTTAGGGTGGGGACCTTTTTCTGCCATGGGAGTGGAAGGAGCTGCAATTGCCACCAATGTAGGTCGAGGAGTTGGAGTTTTAATTCAATTGTATGCTTTGTTTAAAGGAGGGAAACACATTAGAGTGAGGTTATCTCAGTTATATTGGAATGCCAAAATCATGGTGAACATTATTCGCACCTCATTAGGTGGAATTGGCCAGATGATTATTGCCATGACTTCATGGATCTTTTTGATGAGGATTTTAGCCGATATAGGAAGTGAAGCAGTCGCTGCTTCAACAACGGTAATTCGTTTGATGATGTTCACTCTGATGCCGGCTTGGGGTCTTTCTAATGCCGCCGCCACTTTAGTAGGCCAAAATCTGGGAGCAGAAAATCCACAACGTGCTGAACAATCAGTGTGGATCATTGGATTTTATAATATGCTTTATCTAGTGTTCGTATCTATTCTTTATTTTTTATTGAATGAGGAATTGATGATGATCTTTACTAACAATAGCATGGTCATCTCGATTGGAGCAGAATGGATTCAAATACTTTCTTATTCTTACTTTGTTTATGGTTGGTGGATGGTATCCGTTCAAGCTTTTAACGGTGCAGGAGATACAAAAACTCCTACTTTAATCAATGTGGTATTTTTCTGGTTAATTCAGATCCCATTATCCTACTGGCTAGCTCTTAAATTAGACTGGCAGCATTCAGGAGTCTTTTGGGCTGTTTTTGTGTCTGAAACATTAGTAGGGCTTTTTACCTTGTTTCTCTTTAAAAGAGGAAAGTGGAAGGAGATTAAGGTCTAAGTACTTATTAAAAAAAGCTGAGTAAATTCGGGTTTTACTTCGCAAGGGCAGAGCTAATACTCATTTAAACTAAGCCAAATCTAAACTGATGTTTCTCAGCATAATCCAGTAAGCCTTCTAAGGCATATAACATCCTTTCTTTAGCTTTTAAGCTATCATGAAAGACAAAAATAGACCCATTATCCACTTTCTTGAGGGTTAACTTTAAGCAAGCTTCTTTTGTCAGTCTGGGATTATAGTCTCTGGTTAAGACTGTCCACATTATAATTCGATAGTTTTTTCTTAAACGTTGTATTTGTTTGGAATTTATTTTACCGTAAGGAGGTCTAAACAGTTTAGTATTTAGCACTAAATCTGCTCTATGAACATCCCTTAGGTATTCAGAATTATTGGTTTTCCATCCATTAAGATGATTATAGGTATGGTTGCCTATTTGATGTCCCTCTCTCAATATCCTTTCATATAATTCTTTATTCCACTCAACATTTTTACCAAGACAAAAAAAGGTTGCTTTTGCATTATAGTTTTTAAGCATATCCAGTACCTGATCTGTTACTCCTTTGGTTGGTCCATCATCAAAGGTCAAATATATTGTCTTGTTTTCAGGGTTGAGTCTCCAAGTCAAAGACTTGTATATTCTTTGTAAAAACTTAGGTGGATGACTCAAATACATTATACAAACAGTTCCTGAAAAACTTCTTCAATTCTAGCCACTCCTCTTACAGAAATTATCAATTCGTCCGTTTGCAGCCCTTTAAGGTTATACTTGGAAATGTATATCCTTTCAAAACCCATCTTTTGCGCTTCTAAAATCCGTTGATCTATTTTATTAACAGGTCTGATCTCGCCTGACAAGCCAATTTCTGCCGTAAACGCATATTTGGGATTAATCGCTAAATCCGTACTTGATGATAAGATTGCACACAATATTGCCAAATCAATAGCAGGATCCGTCACTTTAATCCCTCCTGCAATATTTAAGAAGACATCCTTTGCATTTAGTTTGAAACCACAACGTTTCTCCAATACCGCTAAAAGCATATTCAGCCGACGAGTATCAAAACCTGTTGCCGATCTTTGAGGCATTCCATATGCTGCAGTACTCACTAAAGCCTGAATTTCAATCAACATCGGACGTAACCCTTCAAGACTCGCTGAAATAGCAGACCCGCTCAATAACTCTTCTCGGTTGGATATGAGTATTTCAGATGGATTAGGCACTTGCCTGAGACCTATGTTTTGCATTTCATAAATCCCAATTTCATTTGTTGGGCCAAATCTGTTCTTTGAAGATCTTAATAAACGGTACATGTGATTTCTATCCCCCTCAAACTGCAATACAACGTCAACCATATGTTCCAAAACTTTAGGTCCTGCTATACTTCCCTCCTTATTAATGTGGCCAATTAAAAAAACGGGAGTTCCGGTTTCTTTCGCAAATCGCATTAATCGACCTGAACATTCACGAATCTGAGAAATACTTCCTGCCGAAGATTCTATAAAGTCTGAGTACAGGGTCTGAATGCTATCTATAATTACTACATCAGCTTCTATCTGAGATAAGTGTTGTTCTATACTTTGTAAATTGGTTTCTGCAAGTAACAAGCATTGATCATGGCCTATCCCAATCCTATCTGCCCTCATCTTAATTTGTTGTTCACTTTCTTCTCCCGAGATATAAAGAAGTTTCAGCCCATTCCATTTTAAAGCAATTTGCAAAAGCAGTGTGGATTTTCCTATTCCAGGCTCGCCTCCAAAAAGGACAAGTGAACCAGGCACCAAACCCCCACCAAGTACTCGATTAAACTCATCATCTGGTGTCCTATACCGAATGTTTTGCGTTTCGCTAATTTCTTGTATAGGAATGGGACGATGCTTCTTAGCTTGACTTATGCTAGTTGTTTTATCAGTAGATTCTTTTTGAATAACTTCCTCAACATAAGTGTTCCATTCTTTGCATGACGAACACTGTCCCATCCATTTGCTTGACTGATTGCCACAATTTTGGCAGAAATATGCTTTTTTTAGTTTAGCCAATATTAGAACACTATTTCTATGTCTCGCTTCTCCTTTCTCAATTTAGATCCGCAAAAGTTATTTACATTCTCAGTACCCTGTTCATACCCTAAATTAGAAGCTTTTAACCAATCTTGACAAGCTTCATCTTTCATCTTCATTTCATAATAGGCCTCGGCCCGATAAAAGTATGCCTTTGCTAAGTTGCTATCTTTCATCTCAATAATTACACTGAGATCCTCAGCAGCTTCTCTATATTTTTTCAGTCCCAATTTAGTGAGTGCCAAATTAATTTTGCCATTGTCCAAATTTGGGTTCTTTGTCAATGCCAACTCAAAGTCTTTCATCCCTTCTCCATAGTTTTTTAGTTCCGCCTTTGCAGCGCCCCTATTGTAATAAGCAGCCGCATAATCAGGGTTGTTATCAATACAAATATTGTAATGATTAATGGCTTCTCTGAAGCGATCCAATTCTGCATTAGCAAAACCAATGTAGTAATGAATTTTTGGAAGATTTGGATTCAGTTCCATTGCTTTGTCAAAATCCTTTAGTGCACTTTTATATTCTTGAACAAAAATTTTTGCCGCTCCTCTATTGAAATAAACCAACGGCGCATTTGGCTTAAGCTTCTCCGCAAGATCATAATCCTTAATGGCAGGAGCAAACAAATCTAATTTGTGTTTACTGTCTGCCAAACCCATAATTGCCTCAAAGCTTTTGTGATTAATGGAAAAGGCATGTTTATACAAGTGCATAGACTTTGCAAAGTTTTCATTTTTATATGCTTCATTAGCTTGTTCCAAATAAATGCTTAGTGAGTCTTGTGCCTTTCCTATTAAGCATAAACTCAAACCGATTAAAATTAAAACTGACTTTTTCATTGTCTTGCTTTTTTTACAATTGAACTTGTTGAATAACCCTCCAAAAACGCAATCGTTTTTACCTCTCCTCCATTCTCTAAAACGATATCATGGCCCACTATTTCTTCTATTTCATAATCTGCTCCCTTTACCAATACATCCGGTTTGACAAGTTGGATGAGTTCGTATGGTGTTTCTTCATCAAAAACAACAACGATATCGACAAAATGAAGTGACGCCAGAATTAAAGCTCTAGACTCTTCGTCTTGAAGCGGCCTGTTGTCTCCTTTATTCAATCGTTTTACAGAGTTATCTGAATTAAGGCCTACAATTAGTTTTGTGCCTAAATCTCTTGCCTTAGAAAGGTAATCAATATGTCCTCTATGAAGAAGGTCAAAACATCCATTGGTAAAGACAAGTTTTTCCTCCTTAAATCTCCACTTATTTAAAAGCAGGCCTAATTTATCTTTTGTATGTATCTTATGAACTATGTTCTGAAGAGCTGTCAATTATTTTGTCTTTATTCACTATTCTAATCAAAATTAGACTTAATATGCCTATTATGATTACCATTAAAGTCTGCGAAGTCCAAATGATCCAACCAAGTGCCAAAGAAGAGGTTTTGGAATAACCATAAAGCAAAAGAGTTTCCATAATTGCAATAGGAAAAACTCCCAAGCCACCTTGTACAAAAACAATAGCTAAGCTTCCCATTACAAAAGAGGCCAATACAGCACCTATTGGAGCACTAAATGTTTCATCCAGACTTAAAAAACAAACCCAAAACATAGCCACATACATCAACCATATGAATAGCGTATGCAATAGAAAATAACCTTTCTTTTTCATTTTAAGAATGGACTGTACCCCTTCAATAACTCCTTTGATTAAATCTCTGATTTTGATTAGAAGCTTATTGTTTGATTTAGAGAACAACAGCACAAGAAAAATAATCCCGGCTAAAATCACAAGAGACGCTAATATCACAAGATTTTGAGTGGAAAGCTTTTCAGATCCTGACTCAATATATTTCATTATGCCATCGCGAATCATTTCAAGTTCTAATAAAATGATAGATACCATAATAACAGCCAAAATGACTAAATCTGCAACTCGCTCTGCAACTATAGTCCCAAAAAGTTTGTTAAATGAAATTCCTTCATATTTGGAAAGTAAACCCGGACGCATAACCTCTCCTAATCTGGGCAGTGCTAAATTGGCTACGTAACCAATCATTACAGCATAAAAACTATTCCAGAACCCGGGTGTTTTTCCAAGAGGTTCTATGCTATACTTCCACCTGATCGCCCTACTAACATGACTTAGAATACCACATGCAACAGAAATCAATATCCAGAAGTAGTTAGCACCAGAAAATGCTTTAAAAAGCTCTGTTTTCTCTTTATCGGTTAAGTCCTTAAAAACATACCAGATTAAAAAAACACCGAAAAGTAGGGGTAAAACAACTTTTAATACGGAAATGACAGACTTCACAGTTCAAATTTAGAGGTGAAAATTAATCAATTAAAGAAAGATTATCGATTAATCGAACACCCGATAAAAAGGCAGCTACAAAGGCTCTCGGAGAGGGTGATTGTGACCATTCTTCAATGTTCGCAAAGGTGTTCTCGTCTACAATTCTAAAATAATCAAGTTTAAAATCTGATTCTAGCATTTTAGTACATTCATTTACCAGGTTGCTAGGCGAAATTGTATTCTTATTTTCTCGACAATAATCTAATGCTTGATGGAGCAGAGAGGCCCTTTGTCTAACATCTCTATTCAAATTTAAATTTCTCGAACTCATTGCCAAACCATCAACTTCTCGAACCGTTGGACATGGAATAACTTTAACATTCAATTGAAGCTTTTTGACCATCCATTTTACTAAAGCCAATTGTTGGTAGTCTTTTTCGCCAAACACGGCTACATCAGGATGTATCAACTCAAAAAACCGCTTTATGACCGTTAACATTCCATTAAAGTGACCTGGTCGATATTTCCCCTCCATAACCTCGCCTAATTGTCCATAATTGAAAGAAAGAGTCTCTTCCTTGGGAAACATCTCTTTGACTTTGGGCATAAAAACAGCATTACACTGTCTTGATTCCAGCATACTTATATCTTCTTCAATTTGAATCGGATAGGTATCGAAGTCTACTTTATTATTGAATTGAAGAGGGTTAACAAATATAGAGCAAATTACAAAGTCCGTATTTTCTTGCGCCACTCTTATCAGGTCTAAATGACCTTGATGTAAGGCTCCCATAGTCGGAACAAAACCAACAGTTAAATTCTGCTTTCGAACCTGTAACAAACTTTGTTCTAATTTTCCTATCGATTCTATTCTTATCATATCCAAAAAGCACTTGTAAATCAATCTAAAAATCCCTATATGACAAGGGTTTCATAAATTTTAACCTTGCAAACTTGGCAAAAAAAACCTAATTTTGTTTACTTATCAGATAAACTTTCCCGTATGAGTAAAAAACGCATTCTCTTTATCTCTCAAGAAATTACACCTTACCTACCCGAATCAGAAATAGCAAACATAGGCCGCCATCTACCACAAGGCATTCAAGAAAAAGGAAAAGAAATAAGAACTTTTATGCCCAAGTTCGGATGTATCAATGAGCGAAGAAATCAACTTCATGAGGTAATTCGACTTTCGGGAATGAACTTAATTATAGATGATAATGATCACCCACTTATCATTAAGGTAGCTTCTATACAGCCTGCCAGAATGCAGGTTTATTTTATAGATAATGAAGATTTTTTTCAACGAAAGGCTGTCTTAAGTGATCATGATGGAAATTTCTTTTCAGACAATGATGAAAGGGCAATATTCTTTTGTCGGGGAGTATTAGAAACTGTTAAAAAGCTTGGTTGGGCTCCTGATTTAATCCATTGTCATGGATGGATGACAAGTCTTATCCCTTTGTATCTGAAAACTTCGTACAAGAATGAACCCCTTTTTGAAAACTCAAAAGTCGTGACTTCCATATACAATGATTGCTTCAAGGGTGGATTAGATGAAAACTTTGCCAAAAAAGCAAAAATGGATGGAATAAGTGATGAAGATTTGGAAAAGTTTAGAAATCCAACACATAGTAATTTGTGCAGTGCAGCAGCAGAATGGTCTGATGGTGTAATCATAGGCAATGAAAGTGCTTCTGAACTAGCCGAAAGTCTCGATGTTCCGGTTCTTGACTTTCAAGGAGATGATTATGTTGAAGCCTATAGTAATTTTTATGACCAGGTTTTGTTAGAAGAAGAAGTTTTAGTTGAGCAGTAGTTAAATGAATAAAATACAATTACCTCCATTGGTGCGGAAAGTAAGCTTACTTTCCGCATCTTTTTTGCTCTTTTTTAGCTCGTGTAAAAAAGACGGTGAGCTTAACCCAGAATTTGCTAAAAATTCTTCTATTGCTTTGTTCACCAACGAGATTCCAATTACTACAAAAACAGTAAAAACAGACTCAATACTGACGGATAATTTGTCTACAGCTCTGATTGGTGAGTTTCAGGACTCTGTTTTCGGAAACACAAAGGCCTCTTGCTATTTTCAGGTTTTGCTGTCTTCTAATGCATTAAAATTTGGAGAAAATATTCAGCTCTTATCTACTGATTCAGTGGTTTTAAGTCTTGAGTACAACGGTTATTATGGCGACTTGACTCAAAGTCAAACTTTTGAAGTATACCGACTTGAAGAAGAATTGAATGAAGAAACAAGCTATTATTCAAATAGCAATGTACAAACTCAAAGTACTATACTTGGTAATTCAACATTTGTTCCTAATCTTGATTCAATGCTCAGCATTAAGCAACCAAATACTTTTGGAGGGATTGACTCTATAAAAGTTAATCCTCAATTAAGAATCCGCTTAGACAATGCCATAGGTGATGAAATTTTATCCAAGTCAGATCAAGCTGAAGTATCGAATAATGAAAATTTTACTCAATTCATTAAAGGGCTAAAAGTAGAATCCAATTCCTCCCCAACGATGGACAATACTAATGCAATACTATATTTTGCGTTAACTGCGAGTAATTCAAAAATGACCGTTTATTATCACGATGATACTACTGCCAAGTCAATTGATTTTCCTATTAATTCAAGTAGTGTAAGATTCAACAGCTTTGAACATGATCATTCAGGTACACCAGTAGAACTTGCATTGAACTCCAGCCAAGATTCTTTGTATAGTCATTTAATGGCTATGAGTTCAGTAGAAACAATCATTCGTTTCTCAGATATAAATCAATTCTTCAATGGAGAAAGGGTACTTGTAAATAAAGCGGAGCTTTTTATTCCTGCTGTTAATGATTCGTACCTTGTTAATGACTTTGCTAGTAGTTTAATTGTGGTCACCGAAGATGAAAGTGGTACTTTACAATTCATTCCTGATTTTTTTGAAGGCTCAAGTTATTTTGGTGGAAATTTTGATGCAATTAGCCAAACTTATAAATTCAACATTACACGCTATATTCAAGGCTTAATTAATGGAAGTATTAGTAATAACGAATTAGTACTACTCGTCACAGGAAGTGGTGTTAAATCTGAACGTGTTGTCATTTATGGACCTAAAAACCCGTCCAATAAAATAAAACTAAATTTATACTATTCTAAAACTCAATAAAGATGTGTGGAATTGTAGCTTATGTGGGAGAAAAACAGGCCTACCCTATTATTATAAAGGGACTTAAAAGATTGGAGTATCGTGGTTATGATAGTGCCGGTGTGGCCCTAATTAATGATCAACTCAACTTATACAAGAAAGCAGGAAAAGTAAGCAAGTTAGAAGAATTTGTTTCTGATAAAAATACTTCTTCAACAGTTGGTATCGGACATACAAGATGGGCAACTCACGGGCCTCCTAATGATGAGAATGCTCACCCACATCTTAGCGGAAATTCAGAACTAGCCATTATTCATAATGGTATTATTGAAAATTATGATTCATTAAAAAAAGAACTGCAGAAGAGAGGACATACTTTCCATAGCGATACAGATACCGAAGTCCTTATTCATCTAATAGAAGATATATGGAAGAATGAAGAGGTCGAATTAGATACAGCCGTCCGATTGGCTCTAAATGAAGTTATCGGAGCATATGCAATTGTCGTGTTAAATAAAAACAATCCGAACCAGCTGGTTGCTGCAAGAAATAGCTCTCCTTTAGTAATTGGAATCGGAGACGATGAGTTTTTCGTTGCCTCTGATGCGACACCTATAATTGAATACACCAAAAATGTAATCTATTTAGACGATGAGCAAGTCGCATTAATTCAAAGAGGTGAAGAAGTAAGAATTACCAACATTTCTAATCAGGAAATAACACCATACATCCACGAACTTGAAATGAATCTTGAAGCAATTGAAAAGGGTGGATATGAGCATTTCATGTTAAAAGAGATTTATGAGCAGCCTCAATCAATCAGAAATTCAATGTTGGGTCGCCTTAATCCTCGAACAGGAAAAATAACTCTTGGAGGTATAGAGGAATTTGAGAACAAATTTTTAAATGCTAATCGAATTATTTTTGTTGCTTGTGGAACATCATGGCATTCAGCATTAGTAGGTGAATACATGATAGAGGATCTTGCTCGTATTCCGGTTGAGGTTGAATATGCTTCTGAGTTTAGATACAGAAATCCTATTATTTCAGAAAAAGACATTATTATCGCAATCAGTCAATCTGGAGAAACTGCAGATACTTTAGCTGCTCTGGAACTAGCAAAAGAAAAAGGCGCTACAATTTATGGAATCTGCAATGTTGTTGGGTCTTCTATTGCTCGAGCAACCGATGGAGGGTCCTATACCCATGCCGGACCTGAGATAGGTGTTGCTTCTACAAAAGCATTTACGGCACAAATTACAATTCTTGCTTTAATGGCACTCACTCTTGCTAAGAAAAAAGGAAGTATCAAAAAAACAAGGTATCATTCCCTTGTTGAGCAGCTTAACAATGTACCGCAGTTGGTTGAAAAAGTATTGGAGTCCAATGAACAAATCAAATACATTGCAGAACTATATAAAGATGCTCAAAACTTCTTATATCTTGGAAGAGGCTACAACTTTCCGGTTGCATTGGAGGGAGCCTTAAAACTAAAAGAGATATCATATATACATGCTGAGGGATACCCTGCTGCCGAAATGAAGCACGGTCCAATTGCCTTAATTGATGAAAATATGCCTGTGGTAGCTATTGCAACCAGAAAGGGAAGCTACCAAAAAGTTGTTAGTAATATTCAAGAAGTTAAGGCGCGAAACGGCAATATAATAGCCATTGTTACTGAAGGCGATAATACAGTAAAAGAAATGGCAGATTTTGTTATTGAAATTCCTGAGACCGAAGAATTTATCGATCCTTTAATCACCGTGATTCCGCTTCAGTTATTGTCTTATCATATCGCTGTTATGCGCGGGTGTAATGTTGATCAACCAAGAAATTTAGCTAAGTCGGTAACTGTCGAATAATTCTTTCAACTATTCTTGCCACATGAATACCTTATCTGAGTTTTGAAACTTTGACAAGTCTTTCGTACCAAGAATTGTAACAAGGTCTACTAATGGGAGTAAACCTAAACCACCACCCAAAGTCAATGAATAAACGACAGGAACATTTGGAGAGGTTCCCAAATAAATACGATGCACTCCAAAGTGGCCAAGAAAAATCGTCAATAAGACCGCTTTTAACTTTTGATGTTTTGGCTGATCAACTAATTCATCACTAAACGTTGACAAATTAGCCTCTTGTACTTCAAAGTCATGAGAAATATAAATTCCTGCTTCATTTCCAAATGAAAGTGAAGCAGGAATCAGAAATAAGATAAGTAACCATTTACGCACGCACTATCTCTATTTAGCGCTTTGCAGTTTTTCTGAAACTTTATTCCAATCAATAACATTAAAAAATGCATTGATATAGTCAGGTCTTCTATTCTGATAATTCAAATAGTAAGCATGTTCCCAAACATCCAAACCAAGAATTGGTGTGCCATTACAACCAACACCTTTCATTAAGGGGTTATCTTGGTTCGGAGTTGAGCATACTTCTAACTTACCATCCTTATAACATAACCATGCCCATCCTGAACCAAACTGTGTTGCCGCTACATTACTAAATGCTGTTTTAAACTCATCAAAAGATCCAAAAGACGCATCTATAAGGTCTGCCAATTCACCCGTTGGAAGGCCTCCACCGTTTGCAGACATTATTTCCCAAAACAGGCAGTGATTATAATATCCCCCCCCATTGTTCCTAACTGCAGGACTTAAATCACCTGCTAAAATGTTTTCTATAGATTTCCCTTCCATTGCTGCTCCTTCTATTGCAGCATTCAACTTAGAAGTATATCCGGCATGATGTTTAGAATGATGGATTTCCATAGTTCTAGCATCAATATGAGGTTCTAAAGCGTTATAATCGTAAGGGAGTTGAGGTAATTCAAAAGCCATTTTTTTATAGTTTTTATTTATTAAAATTCAAATTTAACTTTATTAATACTTTCATTAAAGTAACACATAAGATTTTAACTTGTTTTTAAAACCAAAAAGAATCACTACTTTCGCGTCGCAAAACATAAAACACCTGTAACATGAAAAAAATATTTGTAACAATTGCTGTAGCTGGTTTATTCTTATCAACTGCTTGTAATCAGCCTGCGGAGAAATCAACAGAAGAATCTGTTGAAGAAGAGGCTGCTGAAATGATGGATGATATGAATAATGAAATGGAAGAAGCAGCTGAGGAAGTTGAAGAGATGGCCGACTCTGCAAAAACAATGATGGAAGAAGTTGCGGATTCAGTAGAGTCTAAGACTGAAGAAGTAATGGAAGAAGTTTCAGAAGAAGCAATGTAATTCTGAAAATTAGAATATGAATAAAAATCCCGCTTCTAAGCGGGATTTTTTGTTTTTAAGTAATTCACACTTTCTTTAACTGCTTTATCTCTTTGATTTAAGACCTGATAAAACAAGTTATCTCCAAATAAATTTCTCGCTATCGTGGCCTTCAAGGTATTCTCGATTAAATACTCAGATTCATGAGCACCTTTCTCGTCAAATTCAACTCCTTTTTTTTCAGCGAATTGAAAAAATTGTTCTTTTAAGACCTCATTTATCTTAAAAGCTTGAATAAAGTCTTTATCGGAATAAGAAGTCTTTAACTCATCTCTTTTCTGATCTACATAATCAAAACCAAACTGATAAAAGATTCCCATATAATTTAGTGTTGAAAAGAAACTCGATCCACCTGAGGTATCCATAGGAATAAAAAAATCCGGGCTAATCCCTCCTCCTCCGTAAACTACTCTTCCACCTCTGGTTTTATATACCAGGCTATCATTATACGGGATACTATCGGCAAAAAATAGCTCTCCGGATTCATATCTTTTATAATATTCATCATCATAATTGTCTATAGTCGCTCCGTAGGGTTTTTGTATACTTCTTCCTGAAGGAGTATAATACCTCGCAACGGTTAGGCGAATTTGAGAGCCGTCAGACCACTCCATAGGTTCTTGCACTAATCCTTTACCAAAGGATCTCCTACCTGCAATAATCCCTCTATCTTGGTCTTGTATTGCTCCAGCAAATATTTCACTTGCTGATGCCGAGCCTTCATCAATCAAAACCAATAGCTCTGTTTCTTCGAACTCGCCCTTGCTCGTTGAAACGACATCCTGCCTTTGTCTTGCCTTTCCCTGAGTATATACGATTAAATGCTCTGCCTTTAAGAACTCATCAGCCAGATTTGTTGCAGCTTGCATAAATCCACCACTATTACCTCGCAAATCAACGATTAGCTTTTTCATTCCCTGCGCCTTCATATTACCAGCAGCGTCTAAAAACTCCTGATGCGTTGTTTTAGCAAACCGAATGATTTTAATGTACCCAATGTCTTTATTGACCATATAAGCACTCTCTACAGAGTAGATAGGTATTTCATCTCTTTCAATTTCAAAATCAATTAACTTTTTTATTGCCTTTCTTTTTATTCCAATGCTTACTGTACTACCTTTTGGGCCCTTTAGCAATTTCATGACCTTGTGGTTATTTAAGGTAGACCCAGTTATGTCCTTCCCATCTACAGTCACAATTCGATCTCCGGCTAATAAGCCAATTTTTTCCGAAGGACCACCTGAAACCGGTTTAGCGACAACTATTGTATCTTCTTGAATTCTAAATTCAATCCCAATTCCCTCAAAATTTCCTTCTAACGGATCGTTATAAGCATGATATTTGCTACCAGGTATGTAAGCCGAGTGAGGGTCTAGCTGCTCTAATATTCCATTGATGGTTTTCTCCACAATCCAGTTTTCTTTAACCGTATCAACATAATCACTCCTAATGTAATTTATCACCTGATTGAGTTTATGACTCTGAGAAGATGAACCTGAATTAAGTATATAATCTGCCGAAGCAGAAGTCATTTTTCTACCTATAAAAACACCAATAATAAGCGCTAAGGCTACGATTACAGGAATTACAACGATTACTCTATTATTTCTCATCATCTAGTTTTTCAATTTGTTCAATCTCCAACCCTGCCTTCTTTAGAAACTCTATTCCTGATTGATCTTTATAAGCCTTCATGTATACAATTCGTTTAATTCCCGACTGAAGAACCAATTTACTGCACTCTTTACATGGAGATAGTGTGATATATAAAGTCGCCCCATTAGAGTTATTAGTAGATTTTGCTACCTTCATAATGGCATTAGCTTCGGCATGAAGCACGTACCACTTTGTTTTGCCTTCATCATCTTCACAGCAATTTTCAAATCCTGTCGGAGTGCCATTATATCCGTCCGAAATGATCATGCTATCCTTAACAATCAGGGCACCTACCTTTTTTCTCTCACAATGTGAAAGCTTCCCCCATTCTAAAGCCATTTTTAAATAGGCTTTATCATACCTTAATTGCTTTTCTCTACTATCGTACTTAATCTTCATTTGCCCCTTGATGTTTGACTTTATTTATTGTTTCGTGAATAACCTTAGAAAAATGCAAATGCTCTAACCGATGTATTTTTTCTTGTAAGCTGGTCACAGATTCATTTGTCTCTAACGCACATGAAAATTGAGCGATAATCTTTCCCTTATCATATTCTTCATTAACAAAATGAATAGTAATACCACTTTCTTTCTCTGATTGTTCAATTACGGCACGATGAACCCTTTGCCCATACATCCCTTTGCCTCCAAATTTAGGAAGTAAAGAAGGATGAAGATTTATAATTCTATTTTCATATTGCCTAATAATTGCGATGGGTATCTTTCTAAGAAAACCAGCAAGAACTATCCATTGTATCCTTCTCTCGGTTAATTTCAACATTAAGTAATCATCTTCTACCTGATTGTTCGTTACCAATAAAACATCTACTTTATGTTGCCTTGCCTTTTGAACAACAGGCGCTTCTGATTTATTGCAAACCAACAAAGAAACAACTATGCCATCTGTTTGATTGGCAAAATAACTCATGATTTGGTCAGCATTGCTACCCTCTCCCGATGCAAAAATGGCTACTTTGGACATAAAATTCAAAATTATCATATTTCATTTGAGCAAGAATCAAAATAATGACAAAAGCAGATTTTAAAAGGTATTCTCCTCTCCAATTTGATGAAACAAAACAGATTGAACGTAGTCAAGAGTTCTATCAACTCATGAATGAACGTCGGTCTCTACGTTTTTTTTCTGATCGCGCGATAAAAAAAGAAGTACTCGAAAATATCGTACGAACGGCATCTACTGCTCCTTCAGGAGCGCACAAACAACCTTGGAAGTTCTGTATAGTGCAGTCTAAAACAATAAAAAAGGAAATTAGAAAAGCTGCTGAACAGGAAGAGTATGAAAATTATAATGGCAGAATGAGCGAAGAGTGGTTAAAGGATCTAGAGAAATTTGATACTGATTGGCAAAAACCTTTTTTAGAAATTGCACCTGCACTTATTGTCATTTTTAAAGAAACCTATGCCTTTGAAGAGGGTGATCGAAAGAAAAATTACTATGTCAACGAATCGGTAGGGATAGCAACCGGCTTATTACTTGCAGCTATTCAAAATGCTGGTTTAGTCTCTTTGACACATACCCCAAGTCCGCTAAACTTCCTTTCTAAAATTTTAAACAGGCCGGAGAATGAAAAACCCTTCCTCCTAATTCCTGTGGGATATCCTGCTGATGATGCTATTGTGCCTATTTTAAAAAGAAAGTCTCTTAAGGAAGTTCTTGTTTACTACTGATTAAAAATAAATTTTGAAATTGATGGAATATCAATTTTCTTTGCAGTTCAAAATTTAAACTAAAAAACATGGCAGATACAGCGTCAAGAGTAAAAGCAATTATTGTTGATAAACTAGGAGTAGAAGAGAGTGAGGTTACTCCAGAGGCAAGCTTCACAAATGATTTAGGTGCTGATTCATTAGATACAGTGGAATTAATTATGGAGTTTGAAAAAGAATTTAACATTGCTATTCCGGACGATCAGGCTGAGAAAATAGGCACTGTTGGAGATGCAATCAGTTATATCGAAGAGAATACTAAATAAATCTCTATAATATATGGAGTTAAAGAGAGTAGTTGTAACCGGCTTGGGAGCCATTACTCCTTTAGGAAATAACCTTCAAGATTATTGGAACGGATTAGTAAATGGTGTTAGCGGAGCTGCACCAATTACTCAATTCGATGCCTCAAAGTTCAAAACTCAATTTGCTTGTGAGGTAAAGAATTATAATCCTGAAGAGCATTTCGACAGAAAGGAGGTAAGAAAGCTCGATTTGTTTGCTCAGTATGCTCTAGTAGCTGCTGAAGAGGCAATGTCTGACTCTTCCATTGATTTAGAAAGCGTTAATCTAGATCGTTTTGGAGTCATATGGGGTGCTGGAATTGGAGGCTTAAAAACTTTCCAGGAAGAGTGTATTGCCTTTGGACAAGGAGATGGTACGCCTCGATTTAACCCATTTTTCATCCCTAAAATGATAGCAGATATTGCTCCGGGGCACATCTCTATTAAATACGGATTAAGAGGACCAAACTTTACTACAGTTTCCGCATGTGCCTCATCAACAAATGCAATTATCGATGCTTACACCTACATTCAATTAGGTAAAATGGACGTCTGCGTTGCAGGAGGTTCTGAAGCGGCAGTTAGTGAGGCAGGCATTGGTGGATTTAATGCTCTCCATGCTTTATCAAAGCGCAATGATGACCCCTCGACTGCATCCAGACCTTTTGATGCAGAAAGAGATGGTTTTGTATTAGGAGATGGAGGAGGATCTTTGATTCTCGAAGAGTATGAACATGCAAAAGCGCGTGGAGCAAAAATTTATGCCGAAATAGTAGGAACAGGTCTATCTGCTGATGCACATCATATGACTGCTCCGCACCCTGAGGGTTTAGGAGCTAGAAATGTGATGAAAAATGCAATTGATGATAGTGGATTGGACATTACAGAAATTGATTATATTAATGTACATGGTACATCTACGCCTCTTGGTGATATAGCTGAGGTAAAGGCTATAAAGGAAGTTTTTGGAGACAAAGCCTACCAACTTAATATTAGTTCAACAAAATCAATGACCGGGCATTTGTTAGGTGCCGCAGGTGTCATTGAAGCCATTGCGGCCATAATGGCTGTCAAAAATGACATCGTTCCTCCAACGATTAATCATTTTAATGATGATCCGGAATTTGACCCCAATTTGAACTTTACATTTAATAAAGCCCAAAAAAGAGAAGTCAGAGCGGCATTGAGCAATACCTTCGGTTTCGGAGGACATAATGCATCTGTTATTTTTAAAAAAGTGTAAACTTTGAGCTTATTCAAAGGCATTCGTTTCTTTTTACTTCCTGAAGATAATAAGATACGCACTTTGAAAATGATACTAGGTTTTTACCCAAAGAACTTAGCTTTGTATGATCAGGCTTTCAGACATAAGTCTATTATTTTACAGTCAGAAAAGTCGAAAGAAAGCAATGAACGTCTAGAATACTTAGGTGATGCAATATTAAGTGCAGTTGTTGCAGAGTATTTCTTTCATAAATATCCCTACAAAGGAGAAGGTTTTCTCACCAAAATGCGATCCCGACTTGTTAGAAGGTCTTTTCTTAATCAGTTAGCTATAGACATTGGTCTAGATACCTTTATTGAAACTTCTGCTGATACTAGTCGATCCAAGTCTATTTTCGGAGATGCATTTGAAGCTTTGATAGGTGCCATTTATCTTGATCGCGGATATCGGATTTGTAAAAAATTTATCATTAAACGCATTATTAAAGATTACATTGATATTGATCAACTCGTTTCAGAAGAGAAAGATTTTAAAAGTAAACTGGTTGAGTACTGCCAAAAAGGTAAACATCAATTTGACTATCAATTAAAAGAATTAGATAGCAATCACCTAAAATACTATACATGTGAACTTTATGTCGACAAAGAGTTTATCTGCAAAACCGAAGGAAAATCAAAAAAAGAAGCGGAACAAGCAGCAGCTAAAGTGTTTTTTGAAATCCGCTCTTCGTAGGTCTTAACAGTTTGTTCATCTTTAAGCCACATACATTCTCTAATTTTACCAATTAAGAATATGGTCAAGTTTACCTTAGAGCTAGAAGAAGATTATGATTTTTTATTGATTGGAGTATTTAGCCATGTCAAGGATTACAGATTAAGCTGGTACCTCAATCAAAAGTTAGGTATTGATTTGCAAAAATTTGAAAACTTAATCCTCAATCTAAAAGGTGGGTCGCAAGAACACTCATTTCATAAATTCTATGATGAAGAAAATCTGAAGGAATATTATCTACTTGCCAATCGCAGTGAAGATGGTTGGTTAATTCCGGAAGAAAAATGCGATTATATGCTAATGTTAAAAGGTCACTTTAGCGAAGATGACTTCCAGTCAATTAAACAATCTATTCATGAGTTGAAGCCCGTTCTTGCTACCTCACAAATAGTTGTTGAAGATCTAAAATCAAAAGAAAACTTATTGTTTTAGCTATGAATCCAATTAAGAAAACAAAAATCATTGCAACCATAGGTCCTGCTACCGAAAGTAAGGAGATGCTTAAAAAACTGATTAACTCAGGTGTAAATGTGATTAGATTAAACTTTTCACACGGCAAACATGAAGTCTATAAGACCATCATTGAACGAATAAGAGAACTCAACAAGGAACTCAATACGCATATCGCCATACTGGGTGATTTGCAAGGCCCTAAGATTAGGATTGGAAAAATAAAAGGAGATGCCGTTGAGGTCAAAGAAGGAGGAGAAATCATTTTTACGGATGAAGAAATAGAGGGTAATGCAAAGAAGGTTTTTATGAGCTATAGTCATTTTGCCAAAGACGTAAAAGTTGGAGAATTTATACTGATAGATGATGGCAAACTAAAAGTTGAAATTATTGAAACTGACAAAAAATCTTTGGTGAAAGGAAAGTTTCTGAATGAAGGTATTTTAAGCTCAAATAAGGGAGTCAATCTGCCTCATACTAAAATTTCTCTCCCAAGTCTAACTGAGAAGGATAAACAAGACCTAGAGTTTGCTCTAGAACACAATATTGAATGGATCGGCTTGTCTTTTGTTAGAAATGCAAGAGATATTATTGAGCTTAAACACATGATACAAGCAAAGGGCAAAACCTCAATGGTTGTTGGTAAAATAGAAAAGCCTGAAGCCATTTCAGATATAGATGCAATCATTGAACATACAGATGCTATAATGGTTGCCAGAGGAGATTTGGGGGTAGAAATTCCAATGGAGCAAGTTCCCCTATTGCAAAAGGAAATCGTAGGCAAATGTTTAAAGCATGCTAAGCCGGTAATTATTGCTACACAAATGATGGAAAGTATGATTACTAACATTAGTCCGACCCGAGCAGAAGTCACAGACGTAGCTAATGCGGTACTTGATGGTGCAGATGCAGTTATGTTAAGTGCCGAGACCTCAGTAGGTAAATATCCAATAGAAGTGATTAGGGCCATGACAAAGATCATTACCCAAATTGAATCAAATGACCGAATTTATCATCACGAATTTCCTCCTGAATTAAACGAAACCCGTTTTATTTCTGACTCCATCTGCTACAATGCTTGCAGACTCTCACAAAGAACAGATTCCGCAGCAATTGTCACCATGACGCACTCGGGATATACAGCATCAAAAATTTCCAGTTTCAGGCCCAAAGCACTCATCTTTGCCTTTACAGGGAATCACTCTTTATTGAATAAACTCAGTTTGGTTTGGGGGGTACAAGGCTTCTATTACGATAAGTTTGTCAGCACTGACCATACGATTGCGGATATTAAATACTTGCTTAAAAAAGCAAACCTTGTACATGAAAAGGATCTGATCATTAATATTGCTAGTATGCCTATCAATTCAAAAGGCCAATCCAATATGCTTAAATTAAGCTACGTAGAATGATTGGTCGAAAAGTATGACCCTTTTGATGTCTCTGAAAGGCAATCTGTAGAAGTTAACAATTGCTTAAGATCAGCTTATAATAAGCTACATTAATAATATCAATTTTTGGGCTTTACAATGTTTTGAAAAGTCTAAAGAATCAAATTTTACTCATTTCCTTCCTTCTGGTCTCACTATGTGGCATATCACTTTGGGTAACAACACTTTACTTAGATAAAAAAACTGATTTTAAAACACTCGCAGAAAAGGTTAAATCTGTGGAAGTTCTTCTTTATAAGTCATTTACAGAACAAGAAAACTTTATCAACTTTGAAGTCACCAATATCAACTTCTACAAAAATGAATCAAGCCCATTTATAGATCAGTTTCAAACCCATTATGTAGACCTGAAAGGTGGGCTCAATAAACTTGATAGCTGTGCTAAAGAGATCAACGGAATTTCTCATGAAATCGAATTGATACACTTTCGACTCAACAAGTACAATCAACTTTTTTTTAAAATGGTAAAAACCATGCTAAAAAGGGGGTATAAAGATATGGGAACAGAGGGTAAAATGAGGGCTGCAGCTCATCAATTAGAAGACTCTTCAAGTATCGATAAAACAATATTACTTATGCTTAGAAGGCATGAAAAAGACTTTATACTTAGACAAGAGACACAATACATTGAAAAATTTGAACTCCAAATTAAAAAGATCAAGGGCTTACTCAATATGCAAACTAAGTCTGACTCGATTAATTTGGAGTTAATTAACACTTACAATCACTATTTCCACGAATTAGCAGTTTATGAAAGAATAATCGGAATCAAAACGAATGAAGGTTTTAAAGCCCTATTGAATAAAGAGGCAAATCTCATCTTTAATCAATTTGACCTTTTAAGCATACGCATTCAAGTTCACGAAGAAAAAATGCTCCAAAAACTAAACCGATCAATCATTATTTTTTGGATCATTATTGCCCTTCTACTTACTTATCTAATTTTTTCACTTTCTAATCGGCTAACTAGAAGAATCACTTACCTATCTCGGCAAATTCAAGAAGTTGTTGATCATAACTTTTCAACTCGAATAAAAGTTCTGCACCAACCAAAAAAAGACGAAGTCGGTCAATTGTGGAGCAATATTATCAGAATGGAAGAAGAGCTCCATGATTATATCAATCACTTTATAGAAAAGGTACATGATAAAACCAGTGAACTAAGAGAAAAAAATGACCAAATCAAAGCTCAAAATGAACAAATTTCCAAGCAAAAAGAAAAGGCACAAGAACAAAACAAAGAACTAATTGACGGCATGAAATATGGCTGGAGAATTCAACGGGCATTAATTCCAAATGAAGAAAAACTGAACAAAACTATTGGTGATGGCTTTGTCTATTTTTCTCCAAAAGATATTGTAAGTGGAGATATTTATTGGATAAGAAATTTCTACTCTCCAAAAGGTGAGGATATTCTATTTTCGGTTATTGATTGTACAGGTCATGGGGTTCCGGGAGCTTTTATGAGCATTTTAGCGGTTAATGCCATCAATGATGCTGTCTTTAGGAAAAATAATATCGAGCCTCACTTAATCCTTAAAGAAACCAATAATTATGTCTATAACTCCATGAAATACTATATCCATGACTTTCAAAAATCAAGCGTAAAAGATGGTATGGATTTGGCTTTTTGCAAACTAAATAGAAAAAAACTAAGACTTTCATTCGTTGGTGCTAGTAGGCCTCTTTATATTATTCGTCACAAAAAAGAGGGTAAAGACATGGATTTTGGCCTAAATAATGATGAGTATCGCATTACTGAACAAGACGATAAAGTCTTGTGCGAAATCATGCCTTTAAAAGCAACTATTGGAACTATGAATCAACTGGAAGCTGAACAGCTAGTATCTAAAGAAATAAAGCTAAACAATGGTGACTATCTTTATATCTTTTCCGATGGTTATCCTGACCAATTTGGAGGGCCTAAGAATAAAAAGTTCATGACCAAACGGTTCAAGCAATTGTTGTTAAAAATCAGCACTTTAAGCTCAAAACAACAACGTGAAATATTGAAAAATACACTTAAAGACTGGCAGGGCAGTCAAGAACAAATAGATGACATTTGTGTTATGGGTGTCAAAGTATAGTTCATCAAAATATTTCATAATTTAGCTCAAAATCAACAAGATATGAATATAGGCCTATTGAAATCCATTTGTGAAATTGCGGGAGCTCCTGGATATGAAAAACGGATTAGAGACTTTATCATTAAAGAAATTAGTCCTTATGTTGATGAGATTAAAACGAACAATCTGGGAAATGTCTATGCTATTAAACACGGTCATTCGTCAGATAAGAGAGTAATGATCGGTGCTCATATGGATGAAATAGGTTTTATCGTTACACATATCGACAGCAAAGGTTTTGTTCGTTTTCATACACTTGGGGGTTTTGACCCTAAAACCTTAACGGCACAACGGGTCATTATACATGGCAAAAAAGATATTATCGGTGTTATGGGTGCGAAACCCATTCATGTGATGACGCCAGAAGAACGCTCCAAGAACCCAAAAACCACAGACTATTTTATTGATTTAGGCATGCCCAAAGAAGAAGTAGAGAAAACAGTTTCTGTTGGAGACCCCATTACTCGTTGTGGAACATTGATCGAAATGGGCGAATGTGTCAATTGTAAATCAATAGACAACCGTGTTTCTGTATTCGTGCTTGTTGAAACCTTAAAGCGTTTAAAAGATCAAGAAGTGCCATATGATATTTATGGTGTATTTACCGTTCAGGAAGAAGTCGGTGTGCGAGGAGCCAATGTATCCGCCATGGATATTCAACCGGACTTTGGTTTTGGTTTGGACACTACCATTGCATACGACTTACCGGGAGCACAGGAACATGAGCATGTTACAAAATTGGGAGAAGGGACGGCTATAAAAATTATGGATGCATCTGCCATTTGTGATTATCGAATGATCGATTTTATGAAGCAAACTGCAGACAAACACCAAATCAAATGGCAGCCGGAAATATTAACCGCAGGAGGAACGGACACTGCAGGTATTCAACGAATGAACGACGGTGGAGCCATATCAGGAGCCATCTCTATTCCAACACGCCATTTGCACCAAGTGATCGAAATGGCTCATAAAAAGGATATAGAGGCTTCTATTAACTTGTTAGAAGCATGTCTAAAAGGTTTAGATGATTATAATTGGAATCTATAGACCCACCTAATATGCCGACTTAAATTGATCCAAAAAGGCCTTATCGTTCTGAGAATACAAACGCAAGTCGTTGACATTGTATTTGAGTTGTGCAATGCGTTCTACTCCCATACCAAATGCAAAGCCAGTATAAACTTTTGGATCTATACCGCAATTTTCTAAGACGTTAGGATCAACCATTCCGCAACCTAATATCTCTAAGTAACCCGTATACTTACACACATTACAGCCTTTCCCAGAACAAATGCTACAGGATACATCTACTTCTGCACTTGGCTCTGTGAAAGGGAAGTAAGAGGGACGCAATCGAATCTCCGTTTGTTCTCCAAACATTTCGCGTGCAAAGAAAAGTAGGGTCTGTTTAAGGTCTGCAAAAGAGACGTCTTTGTCAATATACAAGCCTTCCACTTGATGAAAAAAACAATGTGCACGTGCAGAAATCGCTTCATTTCTATACACCCTACCGGGAGAAATTGTTCGGATCGGCGGTTCAGAATTTTCCATTACTCGAACCTGAACGGATGAAGTATGGGTACGAAGGGCAATATCAGGATTTTTTTCAACAAAAAAAGTATCCTGCATGTCCCTTGCAGGATGTTCTTCAGGGAAATTAAGTGCAGTAAAATTATGCCAGTCATCTTCTATTTCAGGCCCTTCTGAAACCGTAAAGCCAATCCGACTGAAAATTGAGATAATTTCATTCTTTATAACCGAAATAGGATGTCTTGCTCCCAATTGGCGTTCATGAGTCGGACGCGTATAATCTTCATAATTCTCTTCAGGGGCATTTGATCCCTGAAGTTGGGCCTTAAGCTCCTCTACCTTCTCCTGAGCTTTTTCTCTCAATTCATTTAATACAAGTCCAAACTCTTTTTTTTGCTCAGCGGGAATTGACCTGAACTCAGCAAACAATTGCTTTAACTCTCCTTTACTACCAAGAACTCGAATACGAAATTCTTCGATTTCCGCCTCCGTTTTTGCAACAAAAGCTTTCGTTTCCTCAAGAAGTTTTTTTGCTCTTTCCAACATTAGTTTACCAGCTCTACTTTTAATATGTATACGTTCTCTATTGGTCGGTCTGCTCTCCCTGTTTTCACATTTGAAATCAATTCAATAACATCCAAACCCCTAATCACTTCTCCAAAAACGGTATACTGACCGTCTAAGTGAGGTGTTCCACCTAATGTCTCATAGGCGATTTTTTGTTTTTCGGTGTACTCTGCTCCTCTTTTCTCCTCGAATCTTGTTAAGAGCTTTCTTGGTGTTTGGGAGCCTTGAACAATATAAAATTGGGAGCCATTGCTTTTTCTATTGGGATTAACATTATCTGGCTGACGAGCCGCAGCCAAAGCTCCTTTTTTATGAATCAACCGCTTATCTATTTCTGCTGGCAAAGAATATCCCGGCCCCCCATTACCCAGCAATTTAGACTGTTTTGCATTCTTTGAATCAGGATCACCACCTTGAATCATAAACCTTGGGATAACTCTATGGAAAAGTAAACTGTCAAAGTAGCCTTCTTGAACTAACTTAATAAAGTTCGATTTGTGCTTTGGAGTTTCATCATAGAGAATCAAGTCAATTGTCCCCATTGAAGTTACCATCCTTACCTTTTGCTGTGAACTAACGGATAGAACAAGGAATATTAAAAGGCACAATAGTAATCCAATTCTTTTCATGAAATATAATTATGTTTGTATGATTCGTTTTCTAGATAGATGAGCAAAATTATTAAAAATTTAAGCCTTGTTTTGATTGTCACAATGATAATTGGAACCATTTCATGTAAGAGGGACATTTCGCCTGAACTGGAAGTTACTGTTGTGGATACACTTGGAACTCCGGCGAATGGAGCTAAAGTCAGAATAAATGTAGATGGAGCAAATAATGGGGTAGTTATACCAAGAGCTATTGATTCTTCTTTTACTGATCAATTTGGAAAGGCTTACTTTGAATTTGACAATACTATACTGGTAGACATTGAGGTTCTTAATAAGAATGTTGTTGTAGACTCTGTATCAGCTTTATGTGAAGTAAAAAGAAAGAAAAGGGGCGAAGACAATGTTTATGAACGTCGTCTTGTTTTTAGATAGTCTTTTCAAAATAAGATAACATTGCTTCTTTCATCAGATATTCTTGATCCGTTATTCTCAGATTAGGAAGTGACTTTGTCGCTTTCCAATGAGGCCAACCATCACGATCTCGTCCTTCAAATTCATAATAACCATAAGGTTCTAAAAGTGTACAAACTGCAATGTGCATGACATCCAGCTTTTGATCTTTACTTAATTTATCAAACTTTAAGCCCAATTCTTGCAAGCCAATCAAGAATAACATTCCTTGAAAATCAGGAACTTCATCAAAACGTTTTTGCAGCTTCAATTGTAAGTTGTCCCATTGTTTTTGAAATTCAATATCCATGCTCGGCATTTAATTGCCAAAGCTAAGTAAATTGCCCATTCTGCTATAAAAACGAAAGACTTCGATGTTGAAAAGTTTTACATAAGACATTCGATAATTTTTTTCATTGCAATAGCTTTACTTCACAAATGAAATACATTGATATTATTCTTGCTTTACCTTTAGTTTGGGGAGCTATAATGGGCTTTAAAAAAGGACTTATTCTTGAGCTTGCTTCATTAGTCGCGTTATTCTTAGGTATATATGGTGCGCTAAAATTTTCAGGAGTTACGGCAAATTTTCTTAAAGAAGACTTTGGATTTCAAAGCGAATGGATAGGTCTAATCAGCTTTATTTTGACATTTGTATTGATTGTAATTACGATATATCTCTTAGCTAAACTGCTTGATAAAACGCTAAAAATTGTTGCCCTTGGACTTGTCAATCGATTACTGGGACTCTTTTTTGGACTTGTCAAATATAGCTTGATAGTGGGCTGCCTTCTATTCTTTTTTGACAACCTCAATAGTCGATTCCAACTAACTAAAACAGATTTAAAAGCATCATCCTATCTCTATGAACCCATTCAAATGAGCTTGCTTCCTTTTAAATCTTTACTATCTGAAGTTAGCTTTAATCAGTATGACTCTCTAATTGAGGACATTAATCCTGAATCGCCTTAATACCCGGCAATGTTTTCCCCTCTAAAAACTCCAATAGAGCTCCTCCCCCGGTTGAGATATAACTGACTTTCTCGTTGTATTTAAACTTATTGATTGCCGCCGCAGAGTCTCCGCCACCAATTAGAGAATATGCGCCATTCTCAGTTGCCTTACTAATCGAATCCGCAATGTTTCTTGTCCCATTTTCGAACTTACTCATCTCAAAAACACCCATTGGTCCATTCCACAAAATTGTTTTAGACTTTTCTATGATTTTGGTAAAGTCACCAATGGCTTTAGGGCCAATATCTAAACCCATATAGCCCTGAGGAATTTCTAAATTGCCCGAAACCTGAATTTCAGCATTATTGCTAAACTCAGAAGCAACAACTGAATCTTCCGGCAAGTATAAATTAACATTTTTAGACTTGGCTAAATCTATCAATGTGCTGGCTAAGCTTAACTTATCCTCTTCAACTAAAGAATTACCAACTTCCCCACCTATAGCTTTAAAAAAAGTGTAAGACATCCCACCTCCTATAATAAGATTATCAACCTTATCTAACATCTTTTCAATTAATAAAATCTTATCAGATATCTTTGCACCTCCCATAATTGCTGTAAATGGCCTCTGATTATTATTAAGAATAGTATTAACTGCTTCCAGCTCACTTTCAATCACATATCCAAACAGTTTCTCCTCAAAATAAGAAGCAATAATTGATGTAGATGCATGTGCCCTATGTGCTGTCCCAAAGGCATCATTAACATAAACATCTGCTAAATCAGCCAAATGCTTAGCAAAAACAGCATCACCTTCTGTCTCTTCTTTATAAAATCTTAAATTTTCCAATAGCAATACCTCACCCATTTGAAGTGCATCAGATGCATTGGATGCTAATTCACCAATACAATCTTCTATAAATTTCACCTCTTGATCTAAACGATCTGAAAGCGATGAAACAATATGCTTTAACGAATATTTGTCTTGTCGTTCTCCTTTAGGTCGACCCAAGTGAGACATTAATATCACAGCCCCCCCAGACTTAAGCACTTGTTTTATCGTAGGAATTGCAGCATCTATTCGCGTCATGTCTGTCACTTGAAACGCTTCATCTAATGGCACATTAAAATCTACCCGAATTATGGCTTTTTTCCCTTGAAAATCATAGTTTTTAATTGTATCCATGCTTCTGTTTTGAGACCGTAAAAATAATTAAAGCACTAATGAATAAGGTCTATAATTCAACTAAATTTGACACATGCTTTTCAAAGATATTATTGGGCAAATCCAGCTAAAAGAGCAGCTTATCAATACGGTAAACCAAGGTAGAATTAGCCATGCTCAATTATTTCAAGGACAATATGGATTTGGAACATTTGCTTTAGCATTGGCTTACGTGCAATACATCTGTTGTTCAAATAAACAATCTAATGATTCATGTGGAGAATGTGTTTCTTGTAAAAAAATAGAAAAACTGATACACCCTGATGTTCATTTTTCTTTTCCTGTTAATACCAATGAAAAAAACAAAAAATCAAAGCCTACATCTGATCTCTTTCTGGAGGAGTGGCGAAGCATTAATCTAAACCAAGTCTATTTTAGCATAGACGACTGGATGCGATACATCAATATTGAAAATAAGCAAGGTATAATCAATGTTGAAGAGAGTCAGTCTATTCTTAAAAAGTTAAGCCTGAAGCCCTATGAATCAGAGTTTAAGTTTTTGTTGATATGGGGAGCGGATAAAATGAATACACAAGCTGCAAACAAACTCCTCAAATTAATTGAAGAGCCTCAGGAAAAAACCATCATTCTATTAATTACGGACCGGCCCGAGTTCTTATTGAAAACCATTACCTCCAGAACACAGATTATTCAAACTCCACCCATTTCTACTGATGCTTTAATACACGCGCTAGCACATCAAACCAATTCAGAGCAAGCTATTTCAATTGCAAAGCAAGTGAATGGAAATTATATAAGCGCTCTTAATAAAATCAATACACAAGTAGAAGAAGCTGATTTTTTTGAATGGTTTAAAATATGGATGCGTGTTTGTTACAAAGCAGACATTCAAGGCATGCATAAATGGGTGGAAGACGTTTCCTCAGGTTCTGTTGGAAGAGAGAAAAGAAAGCGTTTTTTACAATATGCTTTAAACCTGATGCGAGAAGCTCTGATGAGGTCTTACACCAACTCAAATTTACAATCAATGTTCGGTTCTCAAGATCAATTTATAGAGCGCTTCCAACCCTTTGTTCACAGGAAAAATGTTATTCAAATGAATGAGATTCTCAATGAAGCACACCAAGACATTAGCCGCAATGCTTATGCTAAGATTGTATTCATGGATTTGTCGATGAAGTTTGCCAATTTATTGCACGTCAAATCGTAAATTTGTTTGCTTGGGAGTAATCCTACTTAAGTTTAACCGTTTAGTAAGCCAAGCTTACTTCAAAATAAAGGATATATGGGTTGTGCTAGCTGTGCCAACAAAGGAGATGGAACTCCTAATGGGTGCAGAAACAATGGGAGTTGCGGTAATGGTGGTTGTAATAAGTTAACTACTTTTAATTGGTTGTCTAACATGCAATTGCCTGCCAATCAGGAGGTCTTTGATTGCGTGGAAGTTCGGTTTAAAAACGGACGTAAAGTCTTCTTTAGAAACACAGAAAACCTTAACCTACAAGATGGAGATGTTGTAGCTGTTGAAGCCACTCCGGGACATGATGTGGGTATTGTTTGCCTCTCAGGCGAACTTGTTCGTCTGCAGATGCTAAAGAAAGGACTCTTTCCAAAAAATGCAGAGCTTCAAAAAGTATATCGCAAGGCCAACCAAAACGATATAGATAAATGGCAAGAGGGTCGGGCAAAAGAAGCTGAAGCCATGCTAAAAGCCAGAAAAGTAGCACTTGATCTTGATTTGAAAATGAAAATTTCTGATGTCGAGTACCAAGGCGACTTAAGTAAAGCCATTTTTTATTACACTGCTGAAGAACGTGTTGATTTTAGAGAGCTGATTAAGAAACTTGCCGAATGCTTTAAAGTTCGCATTGAAATGAAGCAGATTGGCATGAGACAAGAAGCAAGTCGCTTGGGAGGAATAGGATCTTGCGGTAGAGAGTTGTGTTGCTCAACATGGTTGACCGATTTCAGATCCGTATCTACCTCAGCTGCAAGATACCAGCAACTTTCATTAAACCCAAGTAAGTTAGCCGGACAATGTGGTAAATTAAAATGCTGTTTGAACTATGAGCTAGATGTATATCTGGATGAGCTAAAAAAGTTTCCTGAAACCAAAACAAAACTCAAAACGAAGAAGGGCAATGCCTTCTTTCAAAAAATGGATATCTTTAGAAATGTGATGTGGTATTCCTATCAAGATGACCCGTTTGAATTTATTGAGATGAGTATCGAACGCGTTGAAGAAATCATTTCTCTTAATAAAAAAGATCAAAAACCTGAAGAGCTAAACGACCAAAGCAAAAGTGCGGTTAATAAGCAACCAGAATATGCAAATGTTGTTGGGCAAGATGACTTGACCCGTTTTGACAATAGACAAAATCGCAATAAAAAGAGAAGACGAAATAAAAAACCAAGAAAGCATTCAAAGAATGAAAAAAAGTAACTTTTTGCTTTTCAGTCTTTTTGTTTTAAGTCTTATGGCTTGCGACCAAGATCTGGTCTATGAAAAAAATTATGCTATTGAAAACAGCAATTGGATGAGGAGTGATCATTTAAATTTTGAATTTGATATTCAGGATAGCTCTGCCATCTATCATATCTATTTTAACTTCCGTCATGCCGGCGACTATCCATATCGCAACCTATATCTTTTTACTCAACTCAAAAACCCTAAAGGGCAAATAGCTATAGATACAGCACAGATGATTTTGGCAGACACCAAGGGAAGGTGGATGGGGAAGGGCATTGGAGACATTTATGATTATCAGTTCAAATTTAAAGAGCAGGTTAAATTTCCATTTAATGGAAGCTATCAATTTCAAATTGAGCATGGAATGCGCGAAAAAGTCTTACCTAACATTACGGATTTAGGCATTAGAATAGAAAAAGAAGAAGATGTCAAATAAGAAGAGTTATAAAAAGTTTATTCTTTTGTTCTGGGCAATGGTTCTCATACCCATAGGAGTATTCGTTTTGTTTATGTATGCTGCCGCAAACGGGTGGGCCGGATTTCCTCCTCTACCTGGTTTTGAAGAATTAGAGAACCCAAAAAGCAATTTGGCCACAGAAGTGTATACAGCTGATGGAAAAATTCTAGGTAAATACTTTTACCAGAATCGGGTTAATGTTGATTACTCGGAACTTTCTCCACATTTAATTAATGCTCTAGTCTCAACTGAAGATGAGCGATTTTATGATCATTCCGGAATCGACCTTAGAGGTTTAGCAAGGGCTGTTCTTAATTTTGGGAAAAGCGGAGGTGCCAGTACAATTACTCAACAGCTGGCGAAGATGCTGTTTTCCCAACAACCACGATCCACTTGGGAAAGGATAAAACAAAAAATGCAAGAGTGGATTATTGCTGCGCAGTTAGAAAGGCGATACACTAAAAACGAAATTATTGCCATGTATTTTAACCGTTTCGACTTTATCAATAATGCGGTTGGAATTAAATCAGGTGCGAATGTATATTTTGATAAAACACCAAAGGAACTGAATATAGAAGAAGCTGCAACCTTGGTGGGAATGCTAAAGAATCCTTCACTCTTTAACCCTCTTCGTTTTAAAGAAAGAACACAGCAAAGACGAAACGTGGTCTTATTCCAAATGAAAAGAAACGAAGTAATTAGCCAAAATGAATACGATAGTTTAAAGCAAATCGATCTGGAATTAAGTTATTCCAAAGTAGATCATAGAGAAGGTATTGCCCCCTATTTTAGAGAAGTTTTAAGAGCTGAGCTTAAAAATATATTCAATGAAAAAGATGAAGAAGGGAACTTTAAGCTATTAAAGGACAATGGAGAGCCTTATGATCTCTACAAGGATGGTTTGAAAATTTACACTACACTCAATTACAAATTGCAGGAATATGCAGAATATGCAGTCAAACAACATTTAAAATCGGAATTGCAGGAAGACTTTTTCAACAGTCTGAAAAAAAGAAGGAACAATCCCTTTTCTTCAGATTTGACGGATAAAGAAGTAGAGAATATTTTGAAAGCGGCGGTAAGAAGAAGTGAGCGTTACTTAGTAATGAGTGGAAGACAATGTAGTAATTGTGGACGAAGGGGGAACTACTTGGAAGAAACTTCAATTGATGGTAAAGACTTTGTGCATTGTAATGCCGATGACTGTGGCCATGATACTCGGATTATTCCGGAAGATTCAATATGGTGGAAATTTGAACAACCTACCAAAATGAAAGTGTTTTCATGGCAAGGCATGATCGATACTGTTTTAAGTCCCATGGATTCTATTCGCTATTACAAAAGCTTTTTGCAATCCGGATTAATGTCTATGGATCCACATACCGGATACATCAAAGCTTGGGTTGGAGGTATTGATTACGAACATTTTGCATATGACCATGTCCGTCAAGGAAGAAGGCAGGTTGGTTCTACTTTCAAGCCGTTTGTTTATGCCGTTGCCGTTGATGAGGGATATTCTCCATGCTATGAAGTACCCAATGTACCGGTTGTGTTTAAAAAAGGAGAATACGGTTTATTAAAAGACTGGGCACCAAAAAACAGTGATGGAGAGTATGGAGGAACGGTTTCTTTGAAATATGGCTTGGCCAATTCGCTTAACACAGTAACGGCTAAACTCATGAAAACATTTGGCCCTGAAAGAGTAATTAAAATGGCAAGATCAATGGGTGTTAGCGCTCCACTGGAGCCTGTCCCTGCGCTCGCTTTGGGTGTTGCAGATGTTTCTGTTTATGAAATGGTGGGCGCATTTTCCACTTTTGCCAACAAAGGAATTTGGACTAAACCTGTTTTTTTAACACGCATTGAAGACAAAGAAGGTAATATTATTGTTGAGTATGTTCCTGAAACAAAGGAAGCCTTAAATGAACAGACAGCATATGTTATGCTTGATCTTTTAAAGGGAGTTGTCAATTACAACTACAACAAAATGAAGGGAAAAAATGTAGGAGGCACAGGAATCAGAATCACCTTTCCGAAAACTACCAGACCTTATTCCGGCATAAACTATCCAATAGCAGGAAAAACAGGAACTACTCAAAACAATTCAGATGGATGGTTTATCGGACTTACGCCTGATTTGGTAACAGGAGTTTGGGTTGGAGCCGAAGATAGAAGTGTGAGATTTGTTAACACCTATTATGGTCAAGGGGCTAATACCGGTCTGCCCATTTGGGGTTATTACATGAACAAAGTTTATGCAGATAGCACACTGAATATTTCAAAAAAAGACTTTGAAAAGCCGGAAGCCCCTTTAAGCATCGAATTAGATTGCAACCAATTCCAAAAACAAAATAACTTTGATCTTAATTCTGATCCTGATTTTAATCAATAATTATGAATAAAGTAGTAGCAAATGCTGATGAAGCCATTAAAGGTATTACAAGTGGAATGACCCTTATGCTTGGAGGTTTTGGCCTGTGTGGCATACCTGAAAAGTGCATAGCTGCCCTGGCCAAGCATCCGGAAATTAATGAATTGACTTGTATTTCAAACAATGCCGGAGTTGATGACTTTGGCTTAGGTTTTTTATTAAAAAACAGGCAAATCAAAACCATGATCTCTTCTTATGTCGGAGAGAATGCTGAGTTTGAACGACAAATGCTGAGCGGAGAACTTGAGGTTATATTAACTCCTCAAGGTACTTTAGCCGAGAAATGCAGAGCCGGGGGTGCTGGTATACCGGCTTTTTATACACCTGCAGGTTATGGTACAGAAGTAGCCGAAGGCAAGGAAACAAGAGAGTATAACGGGAAAATGTATGTTTTAGAAAACGCCCTTGTTTCTGACTTTTCAATTGTAAAAGCCTGGAAAGGTGACAAACATGGTAATCTCATCTTCAAAGCAACCGCAAGAAATTTTAACCCAGTCATGGCCATGGCAGGGAAAGTGACAATTGCTGAAGTTGAAGAACTGGTTGAGCCGGGAGAGTTAGACCCTAACCAAATTCATACCCCGGGAATATTCGTGCACCGAATTTTTGAAGGAAAGAATTATGAGAAAAGAATTGAACAGAGAACCATTTCTAAATAAGAAATTATGATCGGAAAAGAGGAAATTGCAAAACGTATTGCTCAAGAATTAAAGGACGGATGGTACGTCAATTTGGGTATTGGTATACCGACTTTGGTTGCCAACTATATTCCCGAAGGCATTAATGTCACCTTGCAGTCTGAAAACGGACTTTTAGGCATGGGACCTTTCCCAACTGAAGATAAGGTAGATGCCGATTTGATTAATGCGGGAAAGCAAACGATAACCACATTACCCGGTTCTGTTTTCTTTAACTCAGCAGATAGTTTTGCCATGATTAGGGCGGGCAAAGTGCAACTTACCGTTTTAGGAGCAATGGAGGTATCAGAGAATGGAGATATCGCCAACTGGAAAATACCCGGAAAAATGGTTAAAGGAATGGGAGGTGCAATGGATTTGGTTGCCTCTGCCGAGAATATCATTGTAGCCATGATGCATACAAATAGAGCGGGAGAATCTAAACTCTTGAAAAAATGCTCTTTACCTCTAACCGGTGTCAACTGTGTGAAAAAAATTGTCACTAATTTAGCCGTCCTAGAAATTGATGAAAGAGGTTTTGTTCTAAAAGAAAGAGCTCCAGGAATAAGTGTAGAAGATATTCAAGCAGCTACAAAAGGAACTTTAATTGTAGAAGGAAATATTCCGGAAATGAAATTTTAAATTAAATAGCTATGAATAAGTTACTTATAATTGCAATTGTATTGTTGGGCTTCATCTCTTGTGATAGCAAAATAGAAAATGGAGATTTGGTCTATTTAACTTTAAGGAAGGAAAACAACTTAGCATTAAGGTCAGACGGTGGCTTTCAATGCTCCGATGAGAACATTACTCCTCTAATTTTTATTGAAAAAGAAAATGGTTTTTTTGAACTAAAAACCGAAGAAGGCTTAAATGTTGTCATTAAGGACTATTACTTGTATGCTTTAAATGAAAAGCCCACTAACTTTAGATTAGTCTCAATTGAGGATAAAACCTATGTTGAGGGACCTTACAGACGTTATTTAGGATGTAATGGTAAAGAAGTTTACCAGACGAATAAGCCCCATGTTTCTATTTTGAAATATTAATTTCAAAATAAAGATCGACTCTTATTTTCATGAATAAACTCTTAACTTCTAGAAATGTTTCTTTTCTATTATCAGGGATAATATTTGTCGTTCATTTCATCTTCAGAAAGTACAACTATCTTGACTTTCACAATATTTTAGGTTGGGACATCCTGGCCTATTACATCTATCTACCATTTACATTTATATATGGAGATCCCGGCATATCTGACCAAACAATTGTAAAGCACCTTTTTGACACATACAACTTTTCTCCTACCTTTTATCAAGCATATCCTTTACCAAATGGCAATTGGTCTCCCATGTATTCTATTGGGTTTGCAATTCTGTATTTCCCTTTTTTTATTATAGGACATGTATGGGCACTTTTAACTGATTATCCCGCAGATGGTTTTTCATATCCCTATCGTTTTGCCATCTCAAATGGCCTCATGGTTTATGTACTTGGAGGCTTATTCGCCTTCAGAAAAGTAATGCTTCAATTTTTTAGTGATCGAATTACAGCGATCGCCTTAATCATTCTAGCACTTGGCACAAACTTTTTTCATGAAGCAGTTGTAGGAGAATGTGGCCCTCATTCTATACTGTTTACGGGGTTGGCCATTATGATTTATCTAAACCACAAATGGCATCTTAATCCAACGAAAAAGACAGCATTCTGGTTTGGGTTAATTAGTGGTCTGGTTATTTTATCTAGAGCAAGTACTGTTTTCTTTGCAATATTACCTGTCCTTTGGAATGTGTATAACAAAGAATCTTTGATTCAAAAGATCAACCTTCTATTGACTAATTACAAACAAATCATTATTGGATTAATTGGTCTTTCGGTGTTTCCTTTACTCCAAATTACTTATTGGAAACTATTTACCGGAAAGTTTATTTTCAACCCTTATCAGGTTACACCTGGATTTAACTGGTTTCATCCGCAATTTGATAAGGTACTCTTCAGCTTTCAAAAAGGTTGGCTCATATATGTCCCGCTAATGTCACTAGCATTTATAGGATCTATTTTAGCATTTAAACACAATAAAAAAATTGCATTTCCTATTGCCTTATTTACCGCTTTCTACATCTACTTCATCTCTTCATGGGGAACGTGGTGGGGTGGAGGCGGTTATGTGGCCAGGTACTTTGTAGAAACCTATGCCATTATGTTTATCCCTGTGGGTTTTGTTATCAAGGAGCTAGAACTAAGAAAGTGGATCAGAATGATTTTCATCCCAATATGCGCTTTTCTGATTTTTCTTAACCTTTTTCAAATCTGGCAATTCAATAATTTCCTTTTTGACGGTTATACTATGACCAGGGAGTATTATTGGAAAATTTTCTTAAAAACTTCTGTAACAGGAGAAGACAGAAAATATCAGGAAGTGGCAAGAGATTTTTTGCCCTACGATACATTTAATGATCCAGAGAATTATACACATAGAACCATAGAATTTCTAGATTTTGAAAATGTTAATACGATAAAAGTACCCGAATACATGATTGACTCGCATGTATATAAAAGTGCTCCTAACAGTTGCAAAATTGACCCATCATGGACCTATAGCCCTACATTCAAAGTACCTTTTCCCAAAATCACAAAGAAGAGGCATGCATGGCTAGAATTAAGCTTCGATTATTTAATAGAGACTCCTTTAGACGGTTCGAATGCGACATTAGTCATTGAAATGAATCACAATAAGGGTCAGTACATTGAAAAGAGAAGAAGCTGGAACCTTGCCAACGAAGATTACAAAGTAAATGAATGGAATCATTTTTCAGTTTTTTATTTGACTCCCGAACCACTGCAAGAAGCTATTGATGACTTTATCATCTATATATACGTCGATAATAAACCCATATTCATTGACAATTTTAAAGTAGAAGGGTACGAGAGAAAATGGTAGGTCAAGAACAAATAAAACATGTTATCTCAGAAAATATAGCGACCATCTTCCCCTGCTATAATGAAGAGAAAAGACTGGATATTAAGGCCTTTGAGCAGTTCGCATCTGACCCGGATAATCAGACCATCGACATTATTTTGGTCAATGATGGTAGTAATGATGGTACTCTAGAAGTTATCAAACAGCTTTCTGAGTCATATTCCACAATTGATTACATCAATCTGGATAAAAATATGGGTAAGGCAGAAGCCATAAGAAAAGGTGTATTAAAGACGATTGAGAAAAAAAACTATGATTACATCGGTTACTTTGATGCGGACTTGGCAACACCTATAGAAGAGATTAATGCTTTTGGCAAGTATCTTAAATTCAATCCCAAAATTGTTCTAGGGTCAAGAATTAGTATTCTGGGTCAAAACGAAATTAGGCGTAAAATTTCTCGTCACTACATTGGGAGAGTGTTTGCAACTATAGTAAGTAATATGCTTCATTTATCCATCTATGATACGCAGTGTGGTGCTAAACTGATTCGAACAGATATTGCCAAGGTAATATTTCAAAATAAGTTCTCCTCCAGATGGTTATTCGATATAGAACTTTTATTTAGGGCTAAACGCCTCTTAAAAAAGGAAAAGCATGAACTGATAGAGCATCCTGTCAGTTCATGGGAAGACAAAGACGGCTCGAAAATAAAGATGAGCTATTATTTAAAAGCCCCTTTAGATTTGATTAGAATATATCTGAAATATAAATAATGTGTTATTTCGCAAATATCTTCCCTTTTAAAGCATGAAACTTTCGATATTAATACCTGCATATAATGAAGCTAAGACCATACATCTTATCTTAGATAAGGTTAAAGCTGTTGATCTTGTCAATCAAATTGAAAAAGAAATAATCATTGTAAATGACTGCTCATCAGACAATACAGTTGAGGCAATTGAAAACTATAGCTCCAAAAACCCTGAATTGAATCTGCGATTATATAATCAAGAAAAAAATCAAGGAAAAGGTGCTGCCATTCATAAAGCCATAGATCTGGCTACTGGTGACTACCTGATTATTCAAGATGCTGATTTAGAGTATGATCCTGCTGAATATAATCGATTACTAAAACCTATTATTAGTGGGTTTGCGGATGTTGTGTACGGATCAAGGTTTATCGGAGGAAATCCGCATCGCATCTTGTTTTTTTGGCACTCTATAGGAAATAAGTTCTTAACCTTCTTATCTAATATGTTTACTAACCTGAACTTAACCGATATGGAAACTTGTTATAAGTTGATGGACTCTAAGATTGCTAAATCTTTAGATTTAAAAGAAAAACGATTTGGCTTCGAACCGGAATTAACGGCTAAACTATCTCGCATTCCCAAGATCAGAATCTACGAAGTAGGCATCTCTTACTATGGTCGAACTTATGAAGAAGGGAAAAAAATTGGATGGAAAGATGGCTTTAGAGCCATATATTGTATCCTAAAATACAACCTATAAACCCAAATGCTCTAATTCTATGGTCTCCATAACAGCTGAAGTTTTGAACTTATCGAATATACCTTTCTTAAACTCAAATACCGACTTCCCTACATAAGCAGAATCCATGTACCATTGAAAATGGTTTTTATGATACTCTAAATCTTTATTTCTTAAGTCTAAACTTTGGGGACTTGGATTATATTCAAGTTTTCTATCAAACTTCACTTTAGAATATTTTGGAGCAGAGATTTCAAAATGTACACACTCATCATTTGAATAGAGATCAAATTGGCCTAATGCATTTGTAAATGTGTTCATCCCAATATTCCAATACTTATTCCAACCTCTGATAACAGCTCCTTCAATGGGGTTCCCATCTTGATCTAATATTAGTCCGCTCACCTTATAATTATGATAACCCATCATGTTATAATAATTGACATGACAATCACATTCGCCTGTTTTTTTAAGAGGTAAAGTCGGTAATGTAAATGCTGCATCTTTGAATTCTCCTAAAATAAAGGTATTACTATCTATATATGACTTCCCGCCAACCTTTATTAAGGGGGTGTAATTGTGCTCAAAGGGACCCCATTTAACATCTTGATACTGCCACCAGCCAATTCCTTGTCCACCACAATTTACGATTCGTTGAAGCACTTCCTTCATAAAAACCGTTTGATCTGAATAAGGAATGGAATCATTATCAGCCGGTAATGAAGTTTCAGAGACAATCCATGGCTTTTTAATGTATTTGGCATACCAGTAAATTTCATTCGGCACCCTTAAGGGATGGTATGTATGAAAGGACACAAAATCTAAAGGAAGGATAGCAGGATCCCACTCAAATACCTCTATAGGTTCTGCCAGACCAATTGTAAATAATTGATAAGGTGCATTTCGTTCCATCTGAGACTTCCATTTTCTTACCAATTTATATGCGCTTAGTTTTTCTCTTGGAATTTCTTTCCAGTGTGTTTGCTCACTATTATCAAAGTACAATGGTTCATTAAAAAAATCATATGCAAACATCACATTATTGTTTCTGAATCTGTCTAAAATAGCGCTGACGTATTTATCCTTTTGCCGAGTATAGTCTATGTCTTTCATCGGCCTTGGAAGAATTGTCATAATCTTAAGGCCTTCTTCACCTGCGAGGTCGACAACGCTTTGAAGCGTTTTCATCAATTTTGATATTGACTTTTGATCCAAATTCAAGGGTCTCCTTTTTGGTCCTTCAAATACTTCAATTGAGATTTTAGCTGACTTCGCATCATACTCCACATTACTTAAACCCACAAGACGTATGGCATTAAAACCCATTTTTTTTATGGCTCTAAAATGAGCCCTCATGCGTTCCATAGACTCTTCTGTTGATTGACTATCAAACTTTTTTGGTTCATCATATTCTATGGAAGGGGATAAGACCAATTGTTTATCCAGCATTCTTGGCTGAACACTATAATTCATCAGCTTAGGGAAATAAGGCTGATTATTTATTTTGAAAGAATCATTTTCAAGATAGACGAAATCAGGAAGAATTTCTTTACTTCTAAGTTCCTTATAACTTATCTCATTAATGCATGAATAAAAAACACATGCAAGAAAAAAGAAGATAAAACCTCTGCGGTTCATAAAAACAAATTAATGTGCAAAAGAAAGAAATAAATTTATCTACTTTGTAATGCATTTAGTAAGTCAACGTCCTTGAAATTTAACGGAATCTTTTTTGTTTTAATCATTATTGTCTCGTACTCTCTTTATCATGGTTATTGGAAAAAGAAAAATAAAATTTTGGTTCACGATGCTATTTTTTATTATGGTATAATACCAAGTGTATTACAGCATGAAGATGCTTCTTTTAAATTCACAAAATATATTGATCCGACATTAAGAAGGAATTTTGCCTTAAAGAAAAGAGCTGATGGCACTCAGCACTTTAAATCTACCTATGGCGTTGCTCTTTTTGAATTGCCCTTTTATACTATTGCTCATCAATTTGCAAAGTATCGTGGATACAAAACCGATGGGTTTTCCACACCATATCGTCTTGCTATTCTTATAGCGGCTAACTTCTATTTGATTGTGGGTCTCTTTTTTCTTAGAAAATTACTGCTTAGGTTTTATAACAAATTTGCTACGGATTTAACCTTAATCATAATTGTGCTGGGGTCTAACTTTTTTACTTACCTAACACTTGAACCTGGCATGAGTCATGCCTATACCTTCTTTGCTGTATGCATCTACTTATATTGCCTTGATAACTGGTATTCTAAAGAAAAGCTTAAATACTTATATATTGCCTCATTTTGTTTAGGATTATTGGCTTTGATAAGGCCAACCAATGCAAGCTTTGGCATATTCTTTTTATTTTATAATGTATTTTCTTTTGATTCGGTTAAAGACAGATTTAACTTCATTATTAAAAAATTTAAGTATTACTTATCTGCTTTTATATTTCTTCTCATTCCAATCATTCCACAATTGCTTTATTGGAAATTACTAACCGGAAGCTGGTTTTTTTATTCTTACGATAAGGAGCCCTTTTTCTGGGATGACCCCAAAATATTGGAAGGCTTATTAAGTTTTAGAAAAGGGTGGTTAATCTACAGTCCCTTAATGGCTCTCTCTTTGATTGGGCTCTTCATAAAAAATCAATTAGTGGCGAAAAATAGGATAGTTATATTCATCTTTTTGATTATTAACTTGTATGTGATTTTTTCCTGGTGGTGCTGGTGGTATGGGGGTTCATTTGGTCAGCGACCCATGATCGATTTTTACCCTCTATTAGCAATTCCTATAGCAGCATTATTGCATGAAGTTTTACTCAGAAGAAAATTTCTTAGAGTGGCAAGTTTATCTGTCATTTGTATTCTTTGCTCATTGAGTTTGTTTCAAAATTATCAATACCAAATTCTTTTGTTGCATTATAACTCTATGACTAAGGAAACGTATCAATCCATTTTTCTAAAAACAAAATTTCCGATTGACTATCTTGAGAGTATAGATCAACCAGATAGTGAAAAAGCATTAAAAGGGATCCGATAAATTATGTTGCTTCGATTAATAAAAAACAATTTCGCAATCACTTTTATCGCCTTGATATTTGTTCTTAACAAAGGCTTACTAAATGGCTTCCCTCTTCTAGAACACTCTGCGGGCAGACTTATATCTGATGGACATGAAAACAATTTAATGAATGACCTAGAAGGCATATATCCATTTTTTGTTCGTCACGTTAGCCTTTCCTGGTCTTTGTGGTTGGTGATTGCCGCTCAAGGATTACTTCTCCTATATGGTTTCAATCAGTTCTACAAACTACATTTCAACTCCAACAAGATGATCAAATTAATTAGTTTGATCTGTTTTGTCTCTATCTCTAGTGTTGATTATTACATCTCTCTTGTTTCACCTCATATTTTTTCTTTCTTAGCACTATTATACTTGTATTTGATATTTAAAAAAGCAGGACATCTGGCAATCAATATTGTAATCCTGCTTTCATGTCTGCTAATGACGCCTATTCAGGCATTAATAATAATAGTGATTTGCTGTTGCTCTATCCTTTTTAAATTTATTTTGAAGTGGGATATCCATTTATCAAGAGCAATAACTGGCATCATTATCGGAATAATTGCAATAGTCTCAATCACTTTTATCAACAAGACATTTGAAGGTGATTATCTATTTATTAAAAATGCTAATATTACGAAAACTGCTCGCTCATTTGAAAGATACATTGTGACTGATTTTTTAAAAGAGAAATGCCAAAACGGTCAAGTTCTGATGAGGTCGGATAATTTATGTAACAACAAGGCATACTTTAAACATGTTAAGCAAAACACTTTCCTTTACAACCAGAAAAGCCCTCTCTATTCTGGTAATTGTCGCAAAAAAGCCTGGAAAAAATGTTGGGAAGCGAAAAGGAAAGATTTCGGTTATCTAATAGAAAACATTGAAAGTAATCGTAAATACTTAGATCGAATGAGACTAGCTTGGCTATCCTCAACCGTAAAACAGTTATTTTTCTTTGAACAAGAACCTCTAGATAAACTTAACATTGGGCCTATAATAGAAAAATACTATATATATGATTCAAGGTCTTACAATCACTCCTCTCAATCAAGAAAGCATGTTGATTTTGGTTTCGACAATTTAATCGAATCAATGATTGTTCTTATTTCCTTTATTCTTTTTTTATACAAAAGCATTTCTGAGCCTCATAAATATTTGAAATACTTTATAACTCTTTTTGGAATCCTTTTTCTAAATGCTTTCACCATTACATATTATCAAAGTGCGACAGCAGCAATTCAGGGCAGAATTATTCCAATTATAAGCCTCGGCTTTTTGATCTTACTCTTTAACTCCAATTTCTTGAAACGATTTATAAAGGAATTATCAAAGTACAAAATCAAGAAAGAGTTATAGTTTCTTTTGTCAATAAAATAGCTAAATTGAGTTGGTTTATCAAACTCTTTTAGACTCTTATCTTATAAATTATAAGCCTTCAATTCAGCATAAATCTTATATGCTTTTTGCTTTAAGTCATCAGAACAATTGGATTTAACCTCACGACTGTTATGATAAGATTTAATTTTAGGTAAATCAACTACAACTCCAAGCTTTTCATAAATACTCTCTAGGACTTTTTCAGGATACTGACAGTAAAAATCATAATCGACAAAAATTACACCCGATCGGTCAATTGTCAAGAGGTAACTGTAATAATTGATCCAAACTTGCAACCAATAATCTAAACCACTTTTTTCACTTGAGTAGCTTTGACTTTCTTCAGTAAATTGAAATCGTTTTTGATTCAAACCAAACTCATGATGTCCAAGCCAGTTCATATACTCCAATACAAAAGCATCCTGTTTTTGCAACTCATTATACTCTTTATGCTTTTCGAGCAATGATCCAGCGTGGCTCAAGGGATCTCTGAACATAAAAACGACTTTAAAGTCCTTGTTAAATGTTCTTATTGAGTCATATCTTAAAATGAAGTTGTTATTTTTTGCCAGATAGATTTTTTGATCTTCTTTTCTTACAATAGCCTGATATTTTATATAATCTAGGTATTGCTCTTGCGTAAGATCATATTTAATCAAAGTATCTTCTTTAATGTAAGCATCATTGGATACGACTTTAAAAAAATACTCTTCCAGTGCCTCATTTGACTCTAAACCAATTAAAATTCCATCATTATGACTACGCTCTTTTTGTTCACTATTCTTCGGTTTGTATATCTTGGACCAAAGATTGGGAGCAGTTAAAAAAGGCATATTGGCATAGCTTAATGAAGCAAACAAATTGTTTTCTGTCAATCGATTCATTAAGCTGGTCGTTCCTGATCTGGCAAGACCTGAAACAATCACAAATTGCAATTGATTAGAAGTTCCTTTTTTCTTCAGTTTTTTAGTTTCTACTTTAAATAGCTTATATGCAATTGCATAATTGTTCAATGCCATTCTGTGCAACAACTGAGATAGTTCGGAATAGCTTGCCGAACTACTTTTTTTGACCGGTATAATAAAGCCTAATGTAGAGCCAACAGAAAGTGCAATTATTGAAGAAATGGAAGAAAAATCCAAATCGGCATACGCTTGATTTTGAATGATAAGGTAAATGATAAAGGGTAAACTCCCTATACCCATGGCAATCAATATTGACAGCAAAACCTTAAATAATGACAACAAAAGTCGATTGTTCTTTTGCTGGACAAGTTTTACTTTCTCGTCTTCGTCAATTTTTAAGAGTAAGGTATTGACCAGTGCTAAGCTATTTTCAGCAAGAGAAAAGAAAGGACTTCGAAATAATTTAATGAAATAGGCCATTAGCAAAAAGCCTATACATACAATAGTGGAGTATAAAAACACTATTATTTCTTCTTTTTGAAAATGTTCTTGACCTTATGCCAGATGATATAACCAAAGGCAAAGAGAACAATGCCTGCGATTAAAAAAATCAAGATCATTGTTCCTAGACCCATTCCGGGGCCGATGTATAAAAACTCCATCACTTATTGTTTAATTATTCTTGTCCAATTTGGTAAATGGCAATACCCTTCGTATTGCGATTTAAAAACATTTTTATAGATCACTTCATCGTTCTGTATAACCCAAAAGTAACCCACATTCTGCTCCTCTATAAAGTAGGTAGAATCATTTATAAACTCATGCAATCCTTCAGTAGAACTAAAAAGCCGATTCGCTCTAAACAAAGAGTCTCCTATAAATGAAATACCTCCTGTTCTAAAATCATAGCTGACAACATTTGAATAAAAGTCCCCTGCATCAACTATTTTATCCTTTTTCTTTGGCTCTGGCTTGCTATGTTTAGTGTACTTTGGATAAGAGTTGTTATTAAACAGGGTTAAAACAGTATCGTTTAAAAAGTCAACATCATGTTGGGCTGAAAATGGTCCTTCAATTACTTTCAGTACTTTATTTGTTGAAGGTCGATAATGCAGAACAATGGATGGTTGCTTAATACTTACAAAAACATCGCCCTCACTATAATATTGAGTTGTTTTCAAAGCAGGCTGAACATCATTTAGATGCAATGGATCTACGGCTGGATGCCCTTGTAAAATGTAATTGGCCAAGTTGTTTGACTTTAGTATTTCAGTTATAGATTGATGAAATAACACTTCTCCGTTACCGGCATCAATTTGTGTTATATAGTCATCGTCATAATAAACAGTCCTACTATCGATCTTATAGGATGCACCTGCTTCGTTTTTTGGTGGATTTTTTGAACAGACCCAGAAATTACCCGAACTATCTACATTCATTCCGTGATGAGCAAGAATACTGTCTTGTTTCCACTTAAAGTTTCCTAAAGAATCTATTCTTCGTAATCCGGTTACATCGGCAAAAAAGTAGACCAAATCTTTATTTGAAAAAGCATAGGGATTCACTACCCTGTCCCATTCATTGTACTTTTCTGGTATATCCCATTCATAGAGAATCGAATCATTTTTTAGATTCCTAATAGCTACTGCTCTATCATAATTTGATTTAGAGTAAGACATCAAAACGTTCAAGTCTTTTTCTAACTTATTTATTGGTTCTACCTCTACCCATAAGGTCAGAAATGTTGGAGACAACTTTCTAACTTCTTCAACAGATTGGTCAAATTGATCCATAAAAGAATACATGAATTTTACTGGTTCATTCAACATCCCAAAATCTTGATCCCCTTTAGAAACATGCACACTCATCCAACCAAATACAGACAAAAGGAATAAGGCGATAACCAAAATTGAAAAAGTTGTAATGATTTTCTTCATGGCGTGCAAAAATAAACATATTTAAAGCTTAATGGAAGCACTATTTAGTTGGGGAATAAAGAGCTTAAGCCTTAATAGGCTGATTCTTAAAATTTGATTTGAATCCAAAAAATGCCATAGAAGCCACTAATTATTTCATGCCTAATAATTGATACTTTTATCCATAACAGATAATCGCGTTTTTTTGAACTCTTTTTTTAAATTCCCTGCATTTAAATTTCCAATCGTAGTCCTATGGTCGACTTTTTTATTAGGATTATACTATATGCCTTTACGAATTATTGGGCTTGATTTTTTAGTCATTCCGGGAGATTATACGGACGCAAGATTAAATTTGTTTTTTCTTGAGAACGGATACCAATGGCTTATAGGCAATATCGATTCATTTTGGCAAAGCAATTTTTTTTACCCCTATAAAAATCCAATCGCCTTATCTGATAACTTAATAGGAACATTACCTGTATTTGCTCTATTCAGAACTATGGGGTGTGATATCTATCTGTCATACCAATTGTGGATACTAAGCCTTTTTTCACTTAATTATTTTGTTAGCTATTTTGCCTTTAAGCACTTTACAAAGAATAAGATCTGGGCCATTATCGGAGCTTACATATTTGCCTTTGGACTTTACAATCTCACCTTTATAAATCACCTCCAATTACTTCCAAAGTTTCCATTGGTTATCGGAATTGTGTGGTTTTTAAAATTTTTTCAAAATAAGAATTCAAGCTACTTTTACCTTTCCTCTCTTGCCTTGGTTTATCAATTTTTATGTGGTATCTATTTGGGCTTCTTCTTTACACTTACCATTGGTATCATATTATGTAGCCACCTTATTCTAAATAGAAATGTTAATGCTTTACTTATCCTCTTTAATAAAGAGAACAGACTTAAAAGTGCTGCTTATTTGATCGTTGGATTGATAATTTTACTAGCATTAGGTTATCCTTATTATCTCAAAAGCTCAGAGCTAGGCTATTGGACCTATAACAAAGTCATTCATCATATCCCTAAACCGCAAAGCTACTTTTTTGCACACTACACTTCAGAAGTCTGGAATCCCCTGCTATTTTCTCATGCTGTAGGAGATTTTAAGCACCACTGGAATCATGCTCACTTTATAGGTATAATACCCTATCTAGGACTTTTAACAACCGTTTACCTTCTTGTTTCAAACCCTAAAAAATACAAACCTCTCATGTTTGTATTTGTAAGTTGGTTGCTACTAATAGTTCTCACTCTAAGGTTTGGAGACTTCAGTCTATTCTATTGGTTAAACAAGCTTCCGGGTTTAGCCTCGATAAGAGCAGTTTACCGTATAGTCATTCCAATTAACGTCCTTCTTTTAATTATTCTGGTTTTTGCATTAGATCAACTTTTAAAGAAAAGATATTTTTTAATTGTCCCCATTCTTTTTGTGACATTCATTGATAACTCATTTCGAGCGAACTGGGAGTTAAGCCGATTCTCTGTTGAACATTCAAAAAAAATGATAGCCCAAATAAAATCAAGCATGCCGACCAATTTTGATCCAAACAAAACATATGTCTTTATTAAAGAAGACCTTAGCTCTCTTCATTATAACGAACCATATTATTTCAATGTATCATGTATGTTAGCTGCTCAAGAATTAAAAATCAAAACAATAAACGGACATAGTAGCCTTGCTCCTCCAGGCTTTAAATCTATTATAAGTAAAATCGATTTAGAAGGTTTTGAAAAAGTAAAACATAAATATAATCTTAGCAATTATGAGATTGTATATGTGGAAGACTAAACATCATCTCCTTTTTAATGAATTGGCTTAACAAAACACCCAATTGATTGTTACAGGAATATCTAATTTTGAACCATGTCTGTAATCCTTCATTCAATCATTTGCATCACAACATTTTGCTTTATGGAGTTTATGGCTTGGTTTACACATAAATATGTAATGCATGGTTTTTTATGGACATTACACAAGGATCATCATCAACCGGCAAAAGGATGGTTTGAAAGAAACGATACCTTTTTTGTCTTTTATGCCATAATCAGTACGGGTTTATTCTTACTGTGGTCAGAAGATCTTTTTGAATATGGTTTGGCCATGGGTTTGGGAATATTGTTTTACGGCATGGCCTATTTTGCCGTTCACGATGTGTTTATCCATCAACGATTGAGTTGGTTTAAACGTACTGATAACATTTATTTCAGAGCTATTCGTAAAGCCCATAAGGTACATCACAAGCATTTAGGCAAAGAAGATGGAGAATGCTTTGGCATGCTACTCGTGCCATTAAAGTATTTTAGAGAAGCTTATAAGTCTTCTAAATAGCATGTTCTCATTATATCATACAACGATTACTTCCATTCTATCGTCTTAATTTTACGTTGAAAATCTACTACAATGAAAAAACTAATTACCTCTCTTCTTCTTGGTCTTTTAATGAATCTATCATTTGGCCTTGATCTTGAAAATAGTACTTCCGAACCCACACTAATGAGTGCTACTTTCACCACCTTTACATTAACTACAATAGATGCAAGTTGCAATGGTAATTGCGATGGGCAAGCGAGTATGACTGTCTCTAGTGGGTTTCCTCCATATACCTATAATTGGAGTTTTGGTGCAGTAGGTGGTTCTTCAGTAAACAACCTATGCGGAGGATCCTATATGGTTACCGTTACAGATGCAAACGGATTCTCCCAAGTACAGCCCTTCACTATTAATCAACCTAATGTTTTAACAGTCTCAACAACAAGTACACCTGCATCTTGTAATGGTTGTAGCGATGGAAGTATTCTAGCAACAGTAAATGGTGGTACACCTGCGTATACCTATGTCTGGTCCAGTGGTTTAGTAGGAAACCCTGCCACCCAATTAAGTGCAGGGGTTTATTGTGTAACGGTTAGTGATGTGAATGGTTGTACAGTTGCTTCATGTGATACGGTTACTGAACCTGCTCCAATATCTAATTTGATGATCACAGAGATCATGTACAACCCACCGGAAAGTGGAACCGATAGTTTAGAGTACATAGAATTGTATAATTCAGGTAATACGACCATCAATTTAAACGGTTATAGTTTTGCTCAAGGTGTATCACACACCTTTGGGAACTTATCTATTCCTGCTAACTCTTATTTTGTCATTGCCGTTGATACATCCGCCTTTTACAATGTATTTGGTTATTCAGCAGATGATGAGTGGACATCAGGCGGACTAAGCAACGGTGGAGAAGACATTATTATTATTGATAATAATGCTAATCCAATTGATACTGTTGATTACGATGACAATGCCCCTTGGCCTTCGGGCTCAGGTAATGGACAACCCGATGGAGGCGGAGCTTCCCTTATATTATGTTCATTAAACTCAAATAATAATAATGGCTCTAACTGGGCCGCTTCTTCCAATAGTGTAGGTGTTAGTATCAATGGGCTTCCTGTATTAGCTAGTCCAGGATCACCCAATACTTGTGCCTCACCCCTGAACAATACGATAACAAAAACAGATGAGAGCTGTGTTCCAGGATGCGATGCTACTGCATCCATTAATACTACTGGTGGTGTAAGTCCTTATACTTATATCTGGTCAAATGGAGCAACAACCCAAAATCTTACTAACTTATGTGCCGGGAATTATAATGTAACAACAACAGATGCCAATGGTTCCACGATTGTAGATACAGTTACAATCATTAATTCTCCTTCATACAACATCATATTTACTGTTGTTGATGCTAGCTCTTCAACCGCCAACGATGGATCTATTACTACTTCTCTTAATGGCGGAGTATCTCCATTTACTTTTATTTGGAGTGATGGTATAACGACTCAAAATAGAACCAACCTTGCTTCAGGTACATACTGTGTCACAACAACAGATGCATTAGGCTGCACAGAAACTGGCTGTGCGACTGTTTTGAGTCCTGCCACTTTACAATTTGGTATTAACCAATCTGATGTACTTTGTCATGGCGATTCAAATGGATACATTGCATTGAATACTAGTGGAGGAGTAGCCCCTTATACTTACTCATGGAGTAATGGTGGGACTACAGATAGTATAGGTAATTTATCTACTGGCACATATGCCGTAACGGTGTTCGATGCCAATTCGTTAGACAGCATTATGATTTTTACAATTAGTCAGCCTAGTCCCTTACTTGTTAGTACTATTTCAACACCTACCAGTTGTTTAGGCTGCAGCGATGGAAGCATTTTAGCTAATGCTACTGGAGGAGTGCCAGTATATACATATGTTTGGACCAGTGGTCAGGTAGGGAATCCTGCTACTCAATTAGCAGCGGGACATTATTGTGTAACTGTGAATGATGTAAATGGGTGTACCGTTTCTTCCTGTGATACCGTCTTTGATCCCGGCCCCTTAGCAAATTTGGTCATTACAGAAATCATGTATAATCCTCCTGAGTCGGGAACTGATTCCTTGGAATACATCGAATTTGTAAATGCAGGAAGCACTTCTATAACACTTAGTGGCTTTAGTTTTGGAGAAGGTGTTACTTATACTTTTGGTAGTGAATCTTTAGCAGCAGGCGAGTTTTATGTGATAGCAGTAGATAGCTCGGCATTTAGAAACGTGTTTGGGATATCCCCCAATGCACAATGGACTTCCGGAGGTTTGTCTAATGGTGGTGAAGACATCACTTTAGTTGATCAGTTTGGCAGGACAGTAGATTCTGTTAACTATGATGATAATTCACCATGGCCATCAGGTTCATCAACCGGTCAGCCTGATGGCGGAGGCTCATCAATTGAGCTGATTGCTATCGCCTTAGACAATAACATGGGTTCAAACTGGCAAGCGTCCACACAAATCGTTCCTGGTATTATTATCAATGGAGATTCCTTATATGGTTCACCGGGTCAAAGCAATGTAGCTGTTGGAATTACCGAAGAAAAAACCGTCAACTCTTTTATGGTATTTCCTAACCCGACAAAAGATGTAGTGAACATTCAAGTGAAAGACTATCACAATGAGATATTGAGAATTCATGATATCCAAGGAAAAATCCTATTTCAACAAAAACTGATCAATGAACGGACAGAATTGAACCTCAATGCATTTCATCAAGGAATCTATTTTATAGAAATCGGAGGAAAAATACAGAAACTGGTAAAGCTAGACTAAATTTATAAGCGCCCCCCTAAAACACAGGGGGCTTTATACACCTCCTGATTACCTTTGGCATCGTATACTTCAAAAACAATGAGGTAAATGCCTATGCGTGCTTTTTGATTCTCATCATTTAGACCATCCCATGTAAAGACCCCTCTTGTAGAGATCAATTCATTATTGACCAAGTGTCGAATAAGTCTTGCTTGTCTGTCATAAATCTTTATGTCAGCAGCATAACCCGGACCATCAACAACATAGTTAAAATTAACAATGTCTCTATCTCCATCATTATCCGGTGTAAATACTTCTGGTTCAACTGTAAATTCTCCACTAAAAGCCGTGCTCTCAAAAAACTGAGAATTGATATAACCCGGAGTAGCAAACCCTTCCTGCTCAGAAGCTGATTGAAAGTTCCCCATTTCATTGGTCGCACGATAGGGGTCTACTCTTTCTAGTGAAACGCCTTCATCGTCATTCAACAAAGGGAAGTGCATTTCATCGGTATATAAAAAATCATCGATCAGGCTTTCTTGCGCATTAAACAAGAACACACGTCCTTCGGTATCATTATAAGATGGTAAATCTGCTATAACATAAAGATTGTCTGCAATAGCATTGGGATAGTTCTTCTTTACTTTTACAGGATCTTCGGTAATCACGGCATAATCTCCTGAATAAAGAATCAAAGGTTCACTACTAATCTCTTTTAGGTTAGAAATGCTATCGTTAGCAAAATTGGCCAATTGCCACCCTTTCAGACTTATTACTTTATCACTTCGATTATACAATTCAACAAAATCAACTCCATCCGATCTAGGATTAAACAATAACTCATTTATCACTAAATCGTTAAACAAGGCTGTTTGTGGCAATACAATTGTTGAGAACTGTAAATCAGATACATTCCCGGAGCAATCTATGACACTATCTATTGTAATTTGAACCTCGATTCCGGAATCCAACGGGTTAAGTAATTTGACACCATATGATTCTTGACTAATAATAGAATAATTAATCGCCATGTTCGTAACTGAAAATGTGATCTGATTTAAATCCGGGGCAAGTGCGGATAATCCCTCATTAAAATGAAAAACAAGGCTATCTTTTGATTGTACTTCTATCTTTAATAAAAGAGGGCCAACAGTATCCAAGCTTGATTCAAAGACAGAGTTCAGCTGACCCGGAGTTCCTCCGATTGACGAATGAGACCCAATAAAATTATCAACTCCCGTGCATGGCCTGTTAGGCCTGATTTGCTCCAGGGAATAACCCCCTTCTGCTTTGAAGGAATTTTGAAACCAATCTATTGTATAATTAACCTCATCAATTAGGACTCCATTATCATCAAAAAGCTGTATAACATCAGAGCTATTGCCCAATGAAGGAAAACTATTTTGTCCTTGTGTTGATCCAAAACCTGAAAAGGCTGAAGCACTTTCCTGTGGACAAATGATTAAATGTTCTCCCGGTTTAATTAAATGAGCAGATAAAGTTGCTTGCACACTTTTGTCACCAAGCTTCCAGTTTTTGATGTCCAATATTTCATCCGAAACATTATACAACTCAATGAACTCCGATTCCGGAAGTCCTTGACTAGGAAACGGATCTGCCAAAAATTCATTGATGACAATGTCTCTAAAACCGGCCTTTGAAGGGATTACAAACTCTCTTTGTATGGCTGTGGGTATCAAATTCCCCGCACAATCACTTAGACCTGATATAGATAAGGTGTTAATGATTCCCGAATCCAATGGTGGACTTAAAACCAATGTGACAGAAGCATATTCTATCCGGTCGAGGATAACGCCCACCACATTTGCATTTGTATTGAATGTATAGTTAGAGGTCGTTTTTAAGCTCGTTGAGTCCATAAATTCATTAAACCTCAGTTCAATAGAATCAGGACTCAAGCTAAAAAACTCAGTCAATAATGGAGGTGTTAAATCCGGTAAGGTATCAAAAACACTATTCTGCTGTCCGGGTGATCCCCCACTTAAAGCAATAGAAGCTTTAAAGTTTTGCTTTCCAAAACAGCCTGTAAATGGATTAATCTGTTCAAGACTATAACCTCCATCTTGTTTATTAAAATCTTTATACCAATCCAAATCATACTGAATCTGATCAATTAGATTGGCATTGGGATCTACAAGAATAACTCTATCCCCTCCATTATTTAAGCTTGGTAAACTTTGTACTCCTAAGACTTCTCCAAATGATGAAAAAGCTGCTGTGTCGGTAATCTCACATAAAATCAAATTTGATCCGGGCTTAAATATGTATGATGTGAGACTCGCAGAACTCGATGCATCGGAGATGACCCATTGATCTAAGTCAAATACCTTGTCAGAGGCATTGAATAGCTCAATAAACTCTAAAGTTGGTAGCCCCTGAGAAGGTGATGGATCAGGAAGTAATTCATTGATTGTAATGTCTCTAAAATCTGCAGGAACAGCTTGAAAGAAGAAAAAACTGGCGTTTCCCTGTGTTAATGTATTTCCGTTCAGGTCACTAACGTTCTGAATGTTCAAGTTATGAGTTTCCCCATTGACGAAGCTTGAACTGAAAGACAAGCTCAATTTAGAACTGTCTGTTCCAATGTAACTAGCAGAAACAGGACTTCCAATACCTTGATCTAAGCTATAATTGGACGTATTTAAAGCAGAAATCGGTTCTACACTTTCAGAAAAGTTAAGTTGTAAGCTATTGGCTGAACTTGAGCTAATATTTAAAATAAATGGCTTAGACGTATCCTGAAAGGCTTCTCCACTAACTTGAAAGTCATCAAAGGTAAACTTATCCGATCGTGTTGAAGAGTACTTACAATAGACACCAAAATAGCTGCTTTGATCATAAACAAGGTCAATCGCTTTTCCTTCTGAAAAATAAGTGTTTCGTGCTGTTGATGTATCGGTAAACAATTCCCATTCTCCTATACTATCTCTAGTCACTTTGATTTTCATACTCACCGGATCAAAACCAGCCAAACCATCTCTGCCATCAATAATCTCTACTTCCTGACTGCCATCCTGACGATAGAGACTAATGTCATCCACTGAACCACTTATACCTCCTATTTTAACAAAGTAACCATTCAAAGAAGCGCTTAAATCCTGATTAGACGACACTAAATATACTTTTGCAAAGTTGCTTGTAGATGGTGCAAAGTCTAATGTCAATTGAAACTCCCAAGATGCTTTGTTAATGACTGAGGAATTAGTAATCAGATAAGCTTCGTTACTGCTTGTTGGTGAAGGATCATCCAACTGTAACATATTATTTGCATTCACAATAAATTTTGACACATCGCCTAACCAAGTAGGATTAGCGGTAAAGTTCCCATCTGAAAAATCATCGCTAAACCCTTGTGAATATAGCAACGAGGAGTGAAAAAGTATAAATAAAGAGAAGAATAGTCTTGTCTTCATAGGCATTGAGGCAAAGCTAAATTAGTAATTTAGGCTCGCCGTAAAGTAAAGCAAATATTAAGAATGAAAGGACTAAATCTCGCCGTGGTTGGAGCAACAGGATTAGTAGGAACCAAAATGCTAGAACTTCTTGCTTCAAGAAACTTTCCCATAAATGAGCTCTACTTGGTTGCATCAGAAAAATCCATTGGTAAAAAAATCCTTTTCAAAGGTCAAGAGTATGCCGTCATTGGCATGAGAGATGCCATAGAAAAGGCTCCTCATCTTGCTATTTTTTCGGCAGGAGGAAGTACCTCTTTAACTTATGCGGAGCAATTCGCTGCTGTTGGGACTACTGTAATTGACAACTCAAGTGCATGGCGCATGCATCCTGATAAAAAGTTAATTGTCCCTGAAATTAATGCCAAACTCTTATCTAAAGATGATAAAATCATTGCTAACCCTAATTGCTCAACTATTCAAATGGTTCTCGCCTTATCGGGTTTACATAAGGCTTTTCAAATTGAACATATCAATGTTTGCACGTATCAATCCATAACGGGAACAGGTGTAAAAGCCGTAAGACAGCTGGAAAATGAAGAACAGGGAATAGAAGGAGAAATGGCCTACCCACACCAGATCTTTAGAAATTGTATCCCGCAATGTGATAGCTTTGAAGAAAATGGATACACTAAAGAAGAGATGAAAATGGTCAATGAAACCAGAAAAATTCTTCAAGATCAGAGTATCAGCATCAATGCAACAGCTGTTAGAGTTCCATTAGTGGGTGGTCATTCTGAAGCTTTAAGTGTTCGCTTTTCTAAAGTTTTTGACTTAGATCATGTTCTTCGAATTCTAAATCAAACTCCCGGAGTTATCGTTAAGGACCAGCCTTCAGAGAATATTTACCCGATGCCTAAAGATGCACATGAAAAAGATGAAGTTTTCGTAGGTAGAATTAGAAAAGACATTAGCCAAAAAAATGGTTTGAATTTATGGGTGGTGTCAGACAATCTAAGAAAGGGTGCTGCTACCAATGCCATACAAATTGCAGAATATCTCAACGATAATGCATTGATTGTCTAGGACATAAATTCTCTTTTATTATTTTTCATTAATTTTAATTACATCAGGCAACGAAAAGCTCAGGTTAGGTTGTCTACAACATTAAGGGAATAAATCCATAGCTGTATAATGGACGAAAAGACACTCATAGAAGCCTGTATAAGGGAAAACAAAGCGGCGCAAAAGGCTTTGTATGATACCTATGCAGGAAAAATGTATTTCGTTTGCTTACGCTATGCACGTCATGAATTAGAAGCTCAAGACATGTTACAAGATGGGTTTATTAAGGTCTTTGATAACATTTCTAGATTTCAATTCAACGGTTCTTTTGAAGGATGGATAAGACGCATTATGGTCAATACCAGTTTAAACCACTGTAGAAAAAGCGCCTTTAAAAATGAGCACATTGGAATTGAAGATTATCAAGACAAGGTGGTGTCTTCCAAAGCCATCAGTAACCTTTCAGAACAAGAACTTTTAACATTAATACAACAATTGCCAGACGGTTACCGTATGGTTTTTAATCTATATGTAATAGAGGGATATAGCCATAAAGAAATTGGCGAAATGTTGGGGACTTCAGAAAGTACCTCAAGGTCGCAACTCGCAAAGTCGAGAAAGTATATGCAGAAATTATTAACGGAACAAAATATCAATAAACATGTCTGATCAATTTGATACATATGACGAGGTGTTCCGAAGCAAGCTGAGCGATCACGCTGTATCTCCTCCCGATATAGTGTGGGAAAACATTCAAGCCAAGCGTAGCTTTGGTCATATCGTTGCCAATAAAATCTCCGTGAATTGGAGAATATTTGGCACCATGTTACTCTTACTGCTAGGAAGCGGTACAGGGTCAATTTTAATTGGGAGCGATGAGGCTTCCAGCTTATTCGATGTCAAAAAGGATTATGAGCAATCTGCTCAAATTCAAGATCAGATAGAAAATAACCAGCATGTTCAACCGGCTCAAAATTTGGATGCAGATCAGACAATCCAAACCGAAGTCAAACCTGATAATGTTGAGGAATCTTTTAACCCTGCCAGTGACAATACAAATCATTTGCCAGACCTAGAGCTGATTGCATCAGTAGAACAAGCCGGCTTTACACGACCATATTTAAAAGATAATCTGTTGCTCAATACTTTGATTCAAGAGCAAGACGGATGGGAAAGTGCTAAACCATTAACTTTTAGCCGTTATTTTGAGATGAAAGCTCTAGAACCTGCCGATCTAAAATTTGAAAATCAGTTGCAGGAAAGAACACTTTCAGGTCTTGAGTTGGAGTACGATTATGTGAAAGATGGCATCAAAAAGAAGCGTTTTAAAGATAGAGCCAGCTTATTGTTAAGCTTTACGCCTCAGAGCATCACAAAACGCATGATTGCAGAATACAATTTATCTTCTTCTTATTTGAGACATCGCTCTAGTTCAGAACAAACACGATTGGCTTATACTCTTGAAGCAAATCTGCACTATGAGATGAACAATCACAAGTTCATAGAATCAGGATTGAACTTTACTCAAATCTATGAAGAGATGCATTTCAGTGGAGATAAGGTTTTTTCTAACCAATACAATTTCTTAGAGATTCCATTTTTGATCGGATATGAAGATCGAAATGCAAAATGGGGTTTTCAAGTTAAAGGTGGCTTTGGTTTGCAAATATTGAATACTTACGATGGCTATATTTATAAAATATACAACAACAATTTTGAACCTGCACCAACAACTAATAATGGGGCTCAATATAGAATGAGAACAGGTGACGCTGTAAAAAATGTTATTAGCAGCAATCACTCCTTAAGTCATAATCAAGATCCGAATGAGGTGTTGGATTTGAGTCAAGATGATCAAAATCCATTTAAATCAAGTGGAGTAGTCAATCTACACATGGCGGCCGGATTAACCTATTACCACAGCATTAAAACATCATTTGTGATCTCACCTTATTACAGAAGAAGTGTGAACTCCATTACAAAAGAAAGTGCCTTATTCTCTGAACGGATTACTTACATGGGTATATCTGTCGGCACAATGGTTAAGTTTTAAGAAAAGCCCTCCTTACGAGGGCTTTCTTTTTGAATGCTTATTTGGTGTGACATATAACTGCTTATCTCCTATACACGAATGAATTTATTCCTTAAAGTGTCAATACTAATCGTATTTGTTTTAGTTGTACTTCAATTGTTTTCATTTGTGAATCTAATGGTCAGCGATAAATATGAAACGGATACAACCATTATTGAATTATCTGATCTTAGCAAAGAAGAAAAAGAAATTGAGCTAAACAAAATCAAATTAAGAAGTGAGGAAATTCAATCTCAGAAAAGAACAAGCAAAACTTGGATTACTGCATTAATGATATTGTTTTTTATACTTGGCCTATCTCTAGCTTATCGCATCAAATACAAAGATTGATAACAATGGTAAATATTTAATCGAAAAACTATAAAAACTTTAAGGCCTAATCTTTAAAGAAGTTCCTGTGAAACAAGAGAATGGCAATTACGCCAATGGTGATGGCAGAATCTGCTATATTAAATACAGGTCGGAAAAAGATAAAATAATCTCCCCCTAACCAATCGGGTAAATAGCCTTCCCATAAGGGGAAATAGAGCATATCTACTACCTTACCAAATAAGAAGCCGGCATAACCCCCTTCTTCGGGTAAAAGTGTTGCTACTTGATAATGGCTATCGTTAAAAAGCAGGCCGTAAAAAGCAGAGTCAATGATATTACCTATTGCTCCTGCAAAAATCAATGCGCCACAAATCATTAAACCGGTACTCGCACCCTTTTTGGGCAGAGAAAACAGATACCAGCCAATTAAACTAATGGCGATAACCCGAAACAAACTCAAAGCCAATTTCCCATATTGGCTCGGAAGCTCCAAGCCGAAGGCCATTCCATTATTTTCTGTAAAATGCAAAATGAACCAGTCTCCAAAAACGGGAATTTCTTCCGAAATCTCCATGTGAGTTTTCACCCAAATTTTTAGCGCCTGATCAATAAAAAGCACCGCAAATATGGTAATTAACGGTGCTATATAAGAAATTCTAGATTTCTCTGATGTACTCAGACTCATCTTAGTTCATCGCTTCTTTAGCCTCTATAGATAAAGTAGCATGAGGCACAGCTCTTAATCTCTGCTTAGGAATTAGTTTACCGGTAACGCGACAAACACCATAGGTTTTATTCTGAATTCTGGTGAGTGCATTCTCTAAATGAGTAATGAACTTTTCTTGTCGAGCGGCTAACTGAGACATTTCTTCTCTTGATAATGTTTCTGATCCGTCTTCCATCATTTTAAATGAAGGAGAAGTATCATCTGTTCCATGATCATCTTTATGAGACAATGAATTTCTCAAACCCTCCAAATCAATTCTTGCTTCTTTCAATTTAGAGTTGATGAGATCCTTAAACTCCTGCAGTTCTGCATCACTGTATCTTTCTTTGTTTTCTGCCATTTTATTTCGTTTTAGGATAAGGCCAATGAAACATAGGTTTCGGCAGCATTATCCAGTTCTATTTTATAATTTTTTTCATTTAACTCATCGACCAATTCTAGCTGGCTGGCTAAGGTCTCAGAACAAATATAATCTTTATTGCTTTTGATTGCTTCATCAATCTGATCATGGGATTTGATTTGAAGATTGATCTTGTCCGTCACTTCAAATCCGGCCTCTTTTCTGAAGTTTTGGATGCGGTTAACTAACTCTCTTGCAATGCCTTCATGGATTAGCTCTTCCGATAAACCAGTGTCTAAAGCCACTGTATACTTTCCTTCGGTCTCTACCGCCCATCCAGGAATATCTTCAGAAGAAATCTGAACATCATCCAATTCCAAGTCTGTTTTTTGACCGTCGACTTCTATAATAAAAGTTCCCTCTTTTTCAAATTCAGCAATGGCATCTTGATCCATTTGTGATATGATTGCTGCCACTACTTTCATGTTTTTGCCAAATTTTGGACCCAATTTTTTAAAGTCAGGTTTAATCTTCTTGACCAAAACTCCGGCTGTATCTTCTAAATACTCGATCTCCTTAACATTGACCTCAGACAAGATCAAATCAGAAACTGCCTTTAATTGACGTTTAAAGGTTTCATCTAAAACAGGTACCATCAGTTTTTGCAAAGGCTGTCTTACTTTTAAAGCTTCCTTCTTTCGAATGGCTAGAACCATAGAAGACAATTGCTGAGCAATTTCCATTCTTTCTTCCAAATCCTGATCGATCCGGTCTTCTTTCAACTCTCCCAAGTCAGACAGATGCACAGAACTATTTTTATCCCTTCCCGACACCCCATTCAAATCTGTAAACAATCTGTCCATAAAAAATGGCGCTATGGGTGCAGCTAACTTTGCAATAGTTTCCAAGCAAGTGTAAAGCGTTTGATAAGCCGCAATCTTATCTTCAGAATATTCTCCTTTCCAGAAACGTCTTCTGCATAATCGAACATACCAGTTACTCAAATGGTCTGTTGTAAACTCTTGAATAGCACGCCCTGCTCTAGTTGGTTCATAATCTGCATAAGCCGCATCCACGACCTTTATCAACGAGTTGAGTTTCGACAATACCCAACGATCGATCTCAGGTCGATCAGCGATTACTATTTCCTCTTCTTCAAATTTAAATCCATCAATATTGGCGTATAGTGCAAAGAAGTTATAGGTATTGTAAAGTGTTCCGAAAAATTTACGTTGAACTTCTTGAATTCCTTCCAGATCAAACTTCAGGTTATCCCAGGGTTGTGCATTGGTCACCATATACCAACGTGTAGCATCCGGACCATATTTCTTGAGTGTTTCAAAAGGGTCTACAGCATTACCTAGACGTTTGGACATTTTCTGTCCGTTTTTGTCTAAGACCAAACCATTGGACACAACATTTTTATAGGCAATAGTATCAAAGCACAGAGTAGCAATGGCATGTAAGGTAAAAAACCAACCGCGAGTCTGATCTACTCCCTCGGCAATAAAGTCTGCCGGATAAAATTTATTTTTTTCAATGAGTTCTTTATTCTCAAAAGGATAATGCCATTGAGCATAAGGCATAGAACCAGAATCAAACCATACATCGATCAAATCAGCTTCTCTCTTCATGGCTTTACCTGAAGGCGAAACCAAGGTGATTTCATCAACAAATGGGCGGTGAAAATCAAATGTGTTATAATTATCGTCACTCATATTGCCGGGTTCAAAATCAGCTAATGGATTCTTATCCATTAATCCGGCATTAACCGCTTTTTCACATTCTGCTTTTAGTTCTTCTGCCGAACTGATGCAGATCTGCTCTTCCTTATCTTCCGTTGTCCATATCGGTATTGGAATGCCCCAATAGCGTGATCTGGATAAATTCCAATCTTGTAAGTTCTCTAACCAATTGCCAAAGCGGCCTTTACCAGTGCTTTCCGGTTTCCAGTTGATCTTCTGATTATTGGAAATTAACTGTTCCTTAACTGCTGTTGTTTTAATAAACCATGAGTCAAGTGGAAAATACAATACCGGTTTATCTGTTCGCCAGCAATGCGGATAACTGTGCTCGTATTTCTGTACATCAAAAGCTCTGTTGGCTTCTTTCAGTTTGATGGAAATTCGAACATCTACTGACTTATAATCAGCCGGCTTCTCTTCATCTTTAAGATATTGCTCTTTGACATATTCTCCTGCAAAATCAGTCACCTCATTAGTAAATCGACCTTGATTATCGACCAGATGCAAAGCGCCTATGCCATTGGCTTTAGTCACTCTAAAGTCATCTGCACCATAGCTTGGTGCCAAGTGCACTATTCCTGTTCCGTCTTCGGTGGTCACAAAGTCGCCCAAGACCACTTTAAAGGCATCGCCTTCTTCCGGTTGTTTGTATGGCAACAATTGTTCATAGCGAATGCCTTCCAGATCTTTTCCGGAGTACTCCGCCACCAATTCAAAGGGCACTTTTTTTGGATCATTCTGATAATCCGACAAAGACATTTCACCTAAGTCTGGGTTAAACCATTTAGATAAAAGGTCCTTAGCCAAAATAACAGTGATCGTTTGGTGGGTGTACTTATTAAAAGTTTTGACCTTTACATAAGTGATCTTTTCGCCAACACCCAATGCAGTATTTGAAGGTAAAGTCCATGGTGTTGTAGTCCATGCAATAAAAAATAAGTCGCCCTCTACTCCGTCAAATAAAGCAGAAGATTGTTCATTTTGAACAACTTTAAATTGGGCAATAACTGAGGTGTCTTTAACATCTTTATAGGTTCCAGGTTGGTTTAACTCATGAGAACTTAGACCTGTTCCTGCAGCCGGAGAATAAGGTTGAATGGTATAACCTTTATATATGAGTCCCTTTTTATACAATTGCCCAAGAAGGTACCAGACTGACTCAATGTACTTGTTCTCATAAGTAACATAGGGATGATCCATATCTACCCAATAGCCCATTTTCTCAGTCAGATCATTCCATACATCGGTGTAACGCATGACGGCCTCTTTACACTTTTGATTGTACTCTTCTACCGAAATGTTTTTACCGATGTCTTCTTTTGTAATTCCCAATTCCTTTTCGACACCCAATTCCACAGGTAAGCCATGTGTATCCCAACCTGCTTTTCGCTTGACCTGAAACCCTTTTTGCGTTTTATAGCGGCAGAAAATGTCTTTTATCGCTCTGGCCATAACATGATGTATACCGGGTAAGCCATTAGCTGAGGGTGGCCCTTCATAGAATACGAAAGGAGTATGGCCTTCTCTAGAGTCAATACTTTCTTGAAAGGTATTTTGCTCTTTCCATCTTCTTAATACCTCATCTGCTATTTCAGGTAAATTAAGTGCTTTATACTCTTTGTATTTACTCATGCTATCTCGCGTTTCTACCTATTATAAAGGCGTGCGAATTTACGAAAAGCTATGTAAGAAATAAACCTCTAAAATCTTGATTTAAGCTCATGATCATGAAGAAGATTGGATCAAAGCAAAAAAGTCATTGTCACATTAAATTTAAATTAAGATTTCTTCATTCCATTTTAACCAACCTCTAACCTTCTTCTAAATATTTTATAAGGGAAGTATAAGGTAAGAAGTTGATTTAATTAAAGGCTTCAAAATAGCTTAGCCTTTTAAAATCTAAAACCCTAATCATGAAAAAAATTTATGTTCTAGCGCTTTCGCTAGTTTCTCTCAATTGCCTAGCACAGTTGAGTTTAACAACAACCGGAAGCCCTGCTACTATAGACTTCGAAAATACTATAGCCGGAGTCAATAATGGCAATTATACCGGTCAAGGTTTAAAGTCAAATCCGAACTCCGGATTTCTTGATGCGGATGCTTGGGAAATTTCAGGCTTATCAACCGGCATGCACAATTTTGGAGACTCATCGGTAACCGGTGACTTCGCAAAAGGCGTTTCTAGTGGCGGTGTTTTCAGTGGTGGACTTTATGCTTGGGTCAATTCAGGTGACACAGCCATTGGTTTTCAACCTACAGGATCTGATTTCACACCCGGAACCATTACTCTGAAGATCGATAATAATACAGGCTCAAGTCTGGATAGTATAACTTTATCTTATGATTTATGGATCAATAATGATGCAGACAGAGGTAATACTTTTAACCCTTCCTATTCAACTGACAATATCTCTTTTACGGACCTTACAACATTAAACGATACTTCCACTGAGCTAAGCCAGGGGTCTGTTCTTTGGTCTATTACTAACAAGTCTATTACATTTAATGCATCTGTCCCGGCCAATTCCTCTTTATACATTAGGTGGTCTTCGGATGATGAACTTGGTGGAGGAAGCAGAGATGAGTTTGCCTTGGATGACATTACCATTACTGGACATGGTGCAACAACTAATCCTACGGCCTACACTCTTCAAATCTTACATGCTTCAGATCTAGAAGGTGGTGTTGAAGCCATTGACAGAGCTAAATTTTTTGCCGCTCTCGTTGATACACTTGAAGATACTTATCCTAACTCCATCACCCTTTCTGCAGGTGATAATTATATCCCTGGGCCTTTCTTTAATGCAGCCGCCGATAGGTCAACGTTTAGAGATGGCGGTGTATTTAACAATGTTTACAACAGACATTTTGGAGTTTCTACTTATAACGGACTTCGTGAGGAAGGCGGTAGAGTTGATATCTCTATCATGAATGTTATCGGGTTTGATGCTTCAGCTATCGGTAATCATGAGTTTGATGCAGGACCTGCTGCAATTCAACAAATCATTGAGGAAGATTTCAGATCACCTAACGGACCTGCATCTGACAGATGGGTCGGTGCTCAATTCCCTTACCTTTCTGCTAACTTGAATTTCTCGGCCAGCAATGACCTTGGTCATCTTTATACTTCTTCTGTCCTTGAAAATATAGATTTTGCTACAGGACCTGCTGAATCCATGACAGGTAATACTTCTTTCAATAAGATTGCTGCTGCTACTTATATTGATAGAGGTGGTGAGAAAATTGGTGTGGTAGGTGCTACTACTCCTCTTTTGGGAACCATCTCTTCTCCAGGTGACGTCACTTTGAATGGGCCTACTTCTAATGACTTGGTTGCTCTTGCTGCTGAAATTCAACCTTGGGTAGATTCTTTAAGAACTAACCACGGCATCAATAAAATTATCTTAGTCACTCACCTGCAACAAGTACAATTGGAAGAGCAATTGGCCACTTTGATGAGCGGTGTTGATGTGATCATTGCAGGTGGTTCGGATGCCATCTTGGCCAATTCTAATGATCGTTTAGCTGCAGGTGCTACACCTTACAAACCTTATCCGATCTTAACAAACAATGCAGACAACGATCCTCTAGCAATTGTTAGTACGGATGGTGAATACAGTTATGTTGGTCGTTTGGTTATTGGTTTTGATGCAAATGGTGTTTTGATTCCTGCAACAATAGATTCTACTGTTAGTGGTCCTTACATTGCTGACTCTGCTATGGTAGCTAATACTTGGGGTGCTGCTAATGCTTTTGCTGATCCTAATGGTAAAGGAGCTTTGGTAGACTCTTTAACTGCAGCTGTAAAAAGTGTAGTCACTGCAAAAGATGGGAATGTCTTTGGTAAAACTGATGTCTACTTAAATGGTGAAAGAACTTCTGTGAGAACGGAAGAAACTAACTTAGGTAACTTATCGGCTGATGCTAACCTTTGGGTTGCTAAGCAATTTGATCCTGCTGTTGCCGTCTCCATTAAAAATGGTGGTGGCATGAGAGCGTCTATCGGTGAAGTGAGAGAAACTTCTCCGGGAGTCTATCAAACTTTACCGCCTCAAGCTAATCCGCTTTCAGGTAAGCAAACGGGTGAGGTCTCTCAATTGGATATTGAAAACTCTTTACGATTCAATAATGGCCTTACTGTTATGGATTTAACTGCTGATGGATTAAAACAAGTCGTTGAACATGCCGTCTCTGCTTGGGCACCGGGTGCTACTCCAGGCCAATTTGCACAAGTAGGTGGATTAAGGTTCAGCTTTGATCCTATGCTTGCTGCAGGAAGTAGAATTCAGAGTATGGTTATTGTAGATGCCTCAGGTAATAATATTGATACCATCGTTAAAGAAGGCACCTTATTCGGCACGCCTACAAGAACCATCAAGATCGTAACACTTGATTTCTTAGCAGGTGGTGGCGACAGTTACCCTTATCCAAGTCTAGGTAGTAATCTAGTTGACCTTGATACTGTCTCTACTCTACCTGCAGGTGTAGCTGCTTTTGCCAATTCAGGTACTGAACAAGATGCTTTAGCCGAATATTTGAACAACTCATTCAGTTCAACCCCATTTGATGAAGAAGATACAGAATCAAATGAGGACCAAAGAATTGAAAACTTAGTGTTTAGAGCAGATGACATATTTGGAGTAAGCGTTGAATTCGACGATGATAAATTGAGTTTTGATGAAGCTGCAGGAACTGTAAATTTAAAAGTGGACTATGAGAATGCCTCTTCTTCAGATGTTGAGATCAGCTTTAACATTATGTCTTTGAGTACAGCAAACTCATCGGATTATACCTTAAATCTGACTGATACTGCCAGAGCTAATCAATCGGGAAGCTTTAACCTGAGCTTTAATATCAATGATGATTCTGCAATTGAAGATGATGAATTCATCATCGTAGAAATTGAATCTGATACCAATGCTTACTTTATTCCGGACAATGGAAATGCCTATTTAATTGCATTCATTAGAGATAATGATAATAGTGGTCCTGTTGCAAGTCAAGCTATCACCTTAGATTATGTGACTTCTTATAACGGACTTGCCGGCAATAACAACAGCATGGAAATTGTAGACTACGATGAGACATCTCAAAGACTATTCTTAACAAATGCTGAAAAAGACAGATTTGAGATTCTGGATTTTAGCGATCCCAGAAACATTGCAAAAATCGATTCAATCGATGTATCTAGTTTTGGAGCAATCAATAGTTTATCCGTACATAATGGTGTGGTTGCTACTGCAATTGAGGCTAGCTCAACTGCAAGTGCCGGAACGGTTGCTTTTTATGACACTACCGGTGTTTTATTGAGCAGTGTTACTGTAGGTGTATTGCCTGATATGGTCACGTTCACACCTAATGGGAACAAGGTATTGGTTGCCTGCGAGGGTGAGCCAAATAACAGTTATACAACAGATCCTGAAGGAACAATTGCAATCATTGACGTGAGTGGAGGTATTGCAAGTGTAACGCAATCAAATGTGACTTTATTAAACTTTAACGCTTTTGACTCTCAAATCGCAACATTAAGAAGTCAAGGCATTCGAATCTTTGGACCAAATGCTACCGTTTCACAGGACATGGAGCCCGAGTACATTACCGTCTCTCCAGACAACAGCACTGCGTATGTAGCTTGTCAGGAAAACAATGCTCTGGTTATTGTCAACTTAACGACTAACTCTATCAGTTCTATTGTGCCTCTAGGGACAAAGGACCATAGCTTAGTTGGAAATGGTATAGATTCAGATAGAAGAGCAGATGAAATTCATATTGCAACTGCTCCATTTAAAGGGTTTTATATGCCTGATGCCATCGCTTCTTATGAAATAGGAGGAACAACCTATGTTGTTTCAGCCAATGAAGGTGATTCTCGAGATTACAATGGATATTCGGAAGAAGATCGTTTCGATGATTTGACTTTAGATCCAACCGCCTTCCCTGATCCGGAAGTGTTGTTTGATGTCTATGGAGACATTAAAGTGACTTTGGCAAACGGTGATACAGATAATGATGGTGATTACGATGAAGTTTATACATACGGAGCTCGTTCATTCTCAATTTGGAATGGAACAACCGGGGCTTTGGTATACGATAGCGGTGATGATTTTGAGCAAATCATTTCTAATCATCCGGAGTACAGTGTATTGTTCAATACCAATGAAGACGGAACAACAATTAAAAACAGAAGTGATGATAAAGGCCCAGAGCCGGAAGCGGTAGTTATTGGAGAAGTACAAAATATGACCTATGCTTTTGTAGGAATGGAAAGAACAGGTGGAGTTATGGTGTATGACATTACTAATCCGAATTCTCCTTCTTTCGTTGACATTCATATTCCAAGAGATACGGCAACAGGAAATGGAGACATTGCTCCTGAAGGGTTGGTCTTCATCGAAAAAACGAATAGTCCTACAGGAACTCACTTGTTGGTTGCCGCCAATGAAGTGAGTTCAACCGTCACTGTATGGGAGATTGTCGATACCTTGACTTCCGTAAGGGAGTTTGAGAAACAAGCGGATCTAGTGGTTTATCCTAATCCTGCAAATCATCAACTCTTTATTTCTTCTAAGATCTCTAATATCAATGCTATTCAGTTGTTTGATGTTCAAGGGAAACTAGTGAAAGAAATCACTCAAGCCAATGCACTTGAGGTCATTGACATTTCAGAATTGGAAAACAACTTATACATCTTAAAAGTATACACCAATAATGGAATCAAGACTTCGAAGATTTTAAAACAGTAAACTCTGATTAAAACATAGAAAGGGCAGTCGATTGACTGCCCTTTTTGTTTTAACACTTTTTAGCCTCTATTGTATAACATTTAGCAATAATGTTAGGTTGGTGACGTTTTTTCAAAAATTACAATCATGAATAAGTCACTACTCAAAATTCTACTATCGCTTCTGGCACTTTTATGTTTTAACCTTTTATTCTGGGGAGAAAAAATGGGAATCAACCTTTTTCTTTTCAGTAGTTTATTACTCTTGTTAAACGGATTACTTAATGGCATATCACTAAAACGCTATGAAACTCTGGTTGCTCTCGGGTGTTTCTTACTTAGTGGAATCATGGTGGTACTCATTAATTCTGACCTAAGCGTTGTCATTCACTTCTTCGCATTTGCCATTACGCTTTCTCTTTTTAAGTCTAAGGACCTAAAGACCGTTTACGATGGACTTATCAGTTTCATCAGATCTTATGTTGCTTTACCTGTTTTATGGTATAGAAAGCTGCAAAAAAATTCAGAACGTCACCCGGCCTTATCGCTAAGCTTCAAATTCCTAAAACTGGCTTTAATTCCTCTATTGATTGTAATGGTTTTCTTTTTATTATACCAAGGAGCCAATCCGAAATTTGAAGCCTTGACTGCCGATTTTTCAAAACTGATTGGAGACTTCTTTAAAGACCTGAGCTTTGGGAGAATCATTTTTCTTCTCTTTGGGTTCAGCTTTATCAGTTTGGCCATTAATGAATTTCTTCTACAAATTGAACCAAGCATAGAAACGGAAAATAACCTGACTCGAAAAAGAACCAATTACAAAAATAAATTCAGACATCTTAGGGGCTCTCTGCTCAAAGAACTACTTAATGAATATAAGGTCGGTGTGATTGTTCTAATTATGCTCAACTTGCTTTTGTTTGTGGTTAATCTTATTGATCTTAACTGGATTTATTTTGGATTTGAAGTACCGGAAAATTTTAACCTAAAACAGTTTGTCCACGAAGGCACCTACTTACTCATATTCAGCATCCTGCTTTCAATGGCGCTAGTACTTTATTTCTTTAGAGGCAGTCTCAATTTTTATCAAAAAAATAAAGCATTAGTTCTGCTTGGGAAAATATGGATCATACAAAACGCATTTTTAACACTTTCTGTATTCATGAGAAATTACCATTATATCGATTACCATGGTTTGGCTTCAAAACGAATTGGAATGATTGCTTTTTTATGCATGTGTGTATTTGGTTTAATTAGTCTACTCATTAAAGTGGCGAAAAAGAAATCTACCTTTTACTTGATGCGTGTAAACACTTGGTTCGTTTTCATCACCTTGGTTTTCTTGTCTTGTTTTAACTGGCACAGAGTCATCATTAAGCACAATCTTCAACATGAGAATATTGCCGAAATCGATACTGATCATTATCTAGAGCTTGACCCCCGACTAATTCCTTTGGTATACCATCACCTCGACACCATAGAAGCTCAAATGAATGCACATAGACAAAATAAGCAAATATGGGTCAACGTTTTAGACATCAACCTGTTTCAAAAAAAGCTAAAAGAAAAAGCGGCCCAGTACTCCAAACGTCAAAAGGAAAGAACTTGGGCTTCCTGGAATTTACAAGACCAGTATTTTAAAAACAATGTCGAAATGGTGAAACCTAATCGATCAATTAGTAAGTTGTAAACTTTACCGTGCTTTGAACAAAGTCACTATATATTTGTGCTATATAAATGCCCGGTGGGAAGTCTGAAACCTCAATTTCTAAATCGGTCTTAAAAGGCTTAAGTTCAATAATAATTTGAGCATTCAAGTTGTATATAACAACCCTTTGAATCGGTAAAGCTGATGAAACATTAAGGTTTTGATGAGCAGGGTTAGGGTATATCTTCAATTGGTTTTGCAGCTTATTTTCAGCGAGAGATGTTGGGTTTTCAAATTTCCATGTTTCTACAAAACGCCTTCCGCTATCTGTCAAACCTGTGGTATAGTATATCGAAGTGCTATCTGTAAAAGATATTCCGCCTCTTCGACCCAAAGAAGGTAAAGCCGTTACCTCTTCCCATACCTTAGTCAGGTAATTTAGCTTCCAGCATTCGTTCAGGAATTTTCCCACACTGTCCTGACCTGCTATGGTAATAAGACCATTGTTGATTGTATGTGCTTTTACATAGTTTCTACCACCTTCAGGAAAGGAGCTAAACAAGGTCCATTGGTCATTTACAGGGTCGTACTCATAGATTTCAGGACAATACCTCAAAGTGTCATCCAACCCGAATATCAAATAAGCTTTTCCATTATATAGTGTTGCAGCCGATCGCCATCTGGGACCGAAAGGCATATCAGCTTTCCGCTTCCAATGATCGGTATATAAATTATAGGCCCAAACTTCAGCTATAGCTGCTTTTGTTTGAGTTTTGCCGCCAAAGATATAAGCAAAGCTATCAATGCAAATGGCTGCTGCACCTCCTCGTCCTGCCGCTGGTAAAGAAGTCTTTTTACTCCATTGATTAGCAATGGGATCATAAGCCCATAAATCATTTAAAAAGACGTTTGAAATGCCTCCAAACACAAATCCATAACCTTCTGATGCAAAAGCGGCAGAGTACTGTCTCCCTTCATAAATGGGTAAAGAGGCGATTGAGTCCCAGCTTTCTGTCTTAAAATCAAAAGCATAAAAATCTCTTAATGGCGTAAACGGAACTACTCCACTACCGGCGTACGCTTTGCCCTTAATGACAAAACTTGCCCCATCATCTCTTTCAACACCCGGAAAATTTTCTATTTTTTTCCAACTCTGAGCAATGGAGACTTCTAAAAAGAAAAAGCAAAAAACAAAAAAGACCATGAGATTCATGGTCTTAAATTAATGATTAATAATCAACTCCTTATTTGGGCTTTTTGAAGTAAAATCTTGTGATGTAAATCCCATTGCCATCACCTGAGCCTCCGTAACCTTCAACTCCCGTATTGATACTGATGATCTCCCATCCTTCGTCCAAAAGCGCATTTATTCTTGAATTGATGACGGCATCATTGGCCGCTATATTCTGAAATCGAATTCCTCCAACATTATAGAAGTTCAACAACTTCGTTTCTTCATAATTGTATACACGAATTTCATCTCGTTTCGACTTGTTTCTTGACTTATCTTCTTCTGTCATCACCTTCGTGTATTCTTTATAGTCGCGAGGTGCAAGCGCATTAATGATTCTAGACCGCCCTGCTCCACTAGGCACAATAGACTCAACTACGGTAATTGATGTAAATTCATAATTCTTTTCGCCCGGTTTAAAGGAGTAGATGGCAAAACACGCAGTTAAAAGTACTGCGACACTAAGTAAGTTCATTTGTTTCATGATGTAAGATTTAATTTAAAATACGAACATCACTTTAGGCAAAAACCGAACCAAAAATGCAATCAAAAAAGATTGCTTAATTAAATTGTTGCAATTACCTTGAGTTCTATGGCAATAGGAGTAGGAAGGCTTTTTATTTCAATGGTCGTTCGACAAGGTTGATTGTCCTTAAAAAACTCAGCATACAGTTTATTGTAAGTTGCGAAATCATCTTTCATATTCGTTAAAAAAACAGTCACATCCACTACATTTTCCCATTTAGCTCCGGACTCTTCAACTATCGTTTTCACATTGTTAAATACTGACTTGCACTGAGTTGCAATATCATAAGACAAAATATTTCCGCCTTCATCCAATTCCACTCCCGGAATTTTTTTTGTTCCACGTTCCCTTGGACCAACGCCCGACAAAAACAATAAATTACCTACTCTTCTTGCATGAGGATATGCTCCTACAGGTTCAGGAGCTTTTTGTGAATCAAATTTTTCGCTTGACATCTTTGCTTTTTCGCAAAGGTATAAATTAGTGCTTGCTCTTAAAACTTGTTCGCGTACATTCTGTTTTTAAAAGAACTAATTTTAAATCGATGGCATTACTGGAGTTTACAGACAAAGGCATTTATTGTCAAAAAGCCGGGGTATATATCGATCCATGGAAACCAGTAGATTATGCCATCATTACACATGCCCATGCAGATCACTCCAGATTTGGGAATAAATATTACCTGTGTCATCATCATTCCAAACCAATTATCCAGCATCGTTTAGGAAAAGAGATAAATATAGAGGCTAAAGAATATGGTGAAGCCTTTCAAATAAATGGAGTCACCTTCAGTATGCATCCGGCGGGCCATATTATTGGTTCTGCGCAAATCAGAGTAGAACATAAAGGAGAAGTTTGGGTAGTTAGCGGAGATTATAAGCTGGAGAATGACGGTCTTTCCACACCTTTCGAAGCCATTAAATGTGACGTATTTATCACTGAATGTACCTTTGGACTGCCGGTTTTTAAATGGCCCGATCAGTCTGCTGTTTTTGCCAATATCAATGCATGGTGGAAAACAAATCAAGAAGAAAATAAAGCCAGTCTGATCTCTGCATACAGTTTGGGAAAAGCGCAACGGGTATTAAGAGAAATAGATCAAAGCATTGGAAAAATCTATTGTCATGGCGCCATTGATCAAATGAATCAAGTGATTCAAGAATTAGGTATTGATCTACCCAATTGTATTTATATTGATGGTCGTCAGAGTAAATCTGATTTCCAGGGAAGCCTTATCATTGCTCCTCCATCCGCCATTGGAAGTAGTTGGCAAAAGAAATTGGGTCCTGTCTCCACTGCTATGGCCTCAGGATGGATGGCTTTAAGAGGTACACGAAGACGACGAGCTGTTGATCGTGGTTTTGTTTTGTCCGATCACGCCGATTGGGATGGCCTGAATCGGGCCATTTTGGCTACAGAATGTGAAAAGGTCGTCACTACACATGGCTATACAGAAATTTTTTCGAAGTGGTTAAATGAAAAGGGCATTGAAACTATAGTTGAAAGCACCGCTTTTGAAGGAGAAACAATAGAATCCAATAATTAAGATCAGTATGCAAGATTTCGTCCATCTGATTCAGCAGCTTGATCAAACCACCAAGACCAACACAAAGGTTGCAGCCTTAAAACAATATTTTGATGCTGCCAACGAGATGGACAAAATATGGACAATTGCCATCTTAAGTCACAGAAGACCAAAACGTAGCGTGACAACAACTTTATTGAGAAAATGGTCCGCTGAAGCAGCTGACTTGCCATTGTGGCTATTTGAAGAAGCTTACCACATTGTTGGTGATCTGGCTGAGACCATGGCCAAAGTGCACCCTAATAATCGAAGCACGCACAATTATTCTTTAAGCGAATGGATCAATTGGTTAATCGCGCTTAAAAAGCTTGAGGAAAAAACGAAAAAAGAAAAAATTTTATGGGCATGGCATCAATTGAATGCAGAAGAACGCTTTGTTTTTAACAAATTGCTGACCGGAGGATGGCGGGTTGGTCTTTCTCAAAAACTTATGACTAGGGCTCTGTCTTTGCATACCGGGATTGAAGAAGACCAATTGGCGCATCAACTCATGGGTGACTGGCGAGCAGAAAATACGAACTACAAAGACTTGATCATAGCGGCAGAAGAAGGAGGTTCAGACTCCAAGCCTTACCCCTTTTACCTGGCTTATGCTGTGGAAGAAGAAGTTGAACAATTGGGCAACCCTGAAGATTGGAGTGCAGAGTGGAAATGGGATGGTATAAGAGGACAAATCATTAAACGAAGTGGTGAATTGTACGTTTGGAGTCGTGGAGAAGAGCTGGTCACAGATCGCTTTCCGGAGTTTAGTGAATTGATCAAAGAATTACCTGATGGAACAGTATTGGATGGAGAAATCATAGTCCATAATGAAAAACAACCTTTGTCGTTTTCCTTACTTCAAAAGCGCATTGGACGCAAAACAGTCGGCAAGAGATTACTTCAGGAAGCACCAATCAAAATGATCGTTTATGATCTTCTGGAATGGCATGGAGAAGACTTGCGAGAGTGTTCTTTTACCAAGAGAAGAGAGTTATTAAACCACTTGTTCCAAAATAAGTACAATTCTTTACGACTTTCAACATCAATTCCTTTCAATACCTGGGAAGAGTTGTCGGAAATAAGAAAAAAATCAAGAGAGCAAAAAGCGGAGGGTTTGATGCTAAAAAGAAAAAATTCGACCTATCAAGTTGGTCGAAAAAAAGGAGATTGGTGGAAATGGAAATTGGATCCTTTGACCATAGATGCCGTACTCATTTATGCCATGCGCGGTCACGGCAGACGAGCAAATCTATATACCGACTACACATTTGCCGTATGGAAAGACAAAGAGCTGGTTCCTTTTACCAAGGCCTATTCCGGCTTAACGGATAAGGAATTTACAGAGGTTGATCGCTTTGTAAAGCAAAACACTATCGAGCGTTTTGGTCCAGTGAGAAGTGTAAAAGCTAAATTGGTGTTTGAAATTGCCTTTGAAGGCATTGCTAAATCATCACGACACAAATCAGGCATTGCTTTAAGGTTTCCGAGAATGCACCGTTGGCGAAAAGATAAAGTGGCCTCAGAAGCCAATACTCTGGATGATCTCAATACACTTTTGGAACAATATGGTTAAATCATTTACAAAGACTAATTTAGAACAACATAAATTGAAATTATGGAATATACGAATCTGGGAAAATCAGGATTAAAGATCAGTCGCTTATCTCTTGGCTCTTGGTTAACTTTTGGTAAGCAAATCGGCAACAACATTGCAGAAGAGTTGATGGACATTGCTTATGAAGCAGGTGTCAACTTTTTCGATAATGCAGAAATTTATTCTCGTGGCGAATCGGAACGCGTCATGGGAGCCATCTTAAAAAAGAAAAAATGGAGACGGGACTCTTATATTGTTTCTTCCAAAGCCTTTTTCGGAGATGGTGGACAATTGCCCACTCAAAAGGGCCTCAACCGCAAGCATTTAGTGGAATCCTGCGATGCGGCTTTACAGCGTTTACAGGTCGATTATTTAGACTTGTTTTTCTGTCATCGGCCGGATAAGGAAACCCCGATCGAAGAAACAGTTTGGACCATGCACAATCTCATTCAGCAGGGTAAAATATTGTATTGGGGAACATCCGAGTGGAGCGCACAGGAAATTATGGAAGCACACATGGTAGCAAAACAATACAACTTGATCGGCCCTACCATGGAACAACCGCAATACAACATGTTTCACCGTGAAAAGATTGAAGTAGAGTACAAACAAATTTATAAAACAGTTGGTTTAGGAACGACCATATGGTCACCACTGGCATCAGGAATTTTAACCGGAAAATACAATGATGGAATGCCCGAAAAGACACGTTTATCTATGGATGGCTTAGAGTGGTTAAAAGATGCTAACCTCGTTGAGAAAAACCTTAAGAAGGTACGTCAGCTTACACAGTTGGCAGAAAAAATGGGAACAAGTATGCCCAAATTAGCCATTGCTTGGTGTCTGAAGAATCCAAATGTAAGTACTGTTATTTTAGGTGCATCTAAAGCCAGTCAGTTAAAAGAAACATTAAGTGCAATTGAGGACGTTGAAAAGTTGGACGATCAGTTGATGACAGAGATTGAGGAAATTCTTGACAATGCACCTCAGCATCCGGCATTTTAAGTAAACACTTTGCCAATCGTAGCTAAAATGTCTTCTTTAGTTTGATCTTGATAAATGACCCCATCAGGATTTAACTCTGTGGTCCATTTATCAAGATCATGACTAGCTTTAGCTTGTATCATTATAAAAGGAAGATCATACTCTAACTTTAAAAATTTGGCAATTTGAAAACCTGAGAAATCTCCCTTAATATCCAAATTAACAACCAGTGCATCAGGATTTAATTTGCAAATTTTCTTCTCAGCTTTTACAAGATCATGTTCTATACCAATGACCTCAAGGTTTGATTCTCTTAAATAATCTGACAATTGGTTAGAAAGATCTTTAGAATCGTCAATAATTAAAACAGTTTTAACTTTCGTATGGATTAGGTTTTGGCTGAAACTCCTAACCTGATCAAAAGGTGTGATGGCTCTCATAACTTGATCTTAGGCTTATTATTTATTAAAATGTAGTGCTAATGTAGTGCTATTAATCCAAGCATGCAAAAATCAACAATGGACAAAATAGGGACAAGTGTCTATATGCCGTGCACATAATGCTCCAGATCTTGCTCTTCCGTCAAGCTGAGTTTCTTTTTCAGCCTAAACCTTGATTTAGAGACACTCTCTGATGAAATGCCTAAAATATTTGCCGCTTCCTTATTGTTCAGATTAAGCTTAATCAACGCCATTAAACGTTTCTCGCCTTTTGTAAACGAAATCTTCTCCTTATTTAAGCGATCAAAAAAAGCAGGGTATACTTTTTCAAACAATTGTTTGAATTGACTCCAATCGGAATCCGTTAATATTTTTAGTTCAGTTAGTTTTTTCTTTTCTATCGCCGACTTTTTTTCCAATTGGTTGATTCGATCATCCTTAGTCAATAACTCTTGATTGAGTTCCAAAAGCAACTGGTTCCTTTCTCCTAAAGTTCTGGTAAACTCATCCAATGTTTTTTTGTTTTGCTCCAGTTCCCCCTGTGATTGCTCCAATTGTAGTTTAACTAATTCTTTCTCTTGGCGACGCCTTTTAGATAGTAAAGCAAATATGATGGTCAATAAAACAAACAAAATGGCAACAGCTGCCATGATAATGATATTGGATCGATTTTTTTCTTCTTCGATTAATTGTTCCGTCTTTAGCGTTTGAAGCTCTCGTTCTTTTTTTGAGATGTCGTATTTCTTTTGATACAGGTTAACCTTAAATTCCATATCATCTTCGAATAAGGCATCTTCTTTGTCTTTGGCGATTCTTAAGTAGTAAAAGGCATTCGAATAATCCTTAGCCAGAGCATAGGCTTCCGAAAGATGTATTAAGATGTCTTTGATTTGATACGAATTCCCATACTTTAATGCCTGTTCATGGCCTTCTCGGATATACTTAATGGCAGAATCAGGGACACCCAAACCAATATAAGCCCTGCCAATGGCATCTAATGAATAGGCTATGGTATTGGCAAATCCATGTTTTTTCTTCAAAATCAAGGCCAGTCCATGGTAATACAAAGCGCTATCATATTGTTCCATATTTCTGTAACAATAGCCGATATTGGAAAAGAACTTTGCACGTGCAAAATAATTTGAATCACTGATCAATTGCAGTGCCCGCTTTAAGGTATCTATCGCTCTGTTGTTCTGCCCGAACTCCCCAAGAGTAGCACCCATGTTATTGTATATTTTGGCCCAACTGTGTTCATTTTCCATGTGCCTCGCAATCGCCAAAGCCTTTGAATTATACCTTAAAGCATACTCCAATTGATCGGTAACACGATAGACCTCTGCCAAACTTCCATAGACTAATGCTTGTAAACTTTCCCGCTTTAAAGACTCGGCTTTTGAAACCGCTTTCAAATACAAATCGACTGAACGGTCAATTTCGCCCAAGTCCAGATAAGTATCTGCTTTCTTAGAGATTGCCATCAGTTCTAAACTATCGTCTTTTAGGCTCTTTGCTTGTTCTACCGCTGCATTAAAATGATCCAAAGCCATTTCTTGCAAACCCCAAAATTGCTCTAAGTCCCCCCTTTGATAGTTGATCTGAAACAATTGGAGAGCTGAGAGATCAGGTGAAGCAAACCAACTTTTGTAGATGCTATCCGCTCGTTCGTATGAATGCTCATGAAAACCTCTCGCAATTTCCATTTCCTGATCAAAGCGATTGGATTGAGATTGCAGATTTGAAAAGAAGAAGAGAAGTAAAAATGGGATGGAAAGGTCTTTCAAAGTCATCAGCTAAATATACAAAGGCTAAACAAGTAAAGCCTATTATTGTCATAAGATTTATGAAAGTCACTGATGAAATAGAAAATTGGTTCAAGGAAAAAGGCTGGACCGTTTTTGAATTTCAAAAAAGCACCTGGGCAGCTTACTTGGATGGAAAAAGTGGCTTGGTCAATGCCCCAACCGGCTCAGGAAAAACGTATGCCATAGGACTTGGCCTATTGGCAGAATTTCTGAACTCAAAAAAAGGCCCATCAGACCTTAAAGGGGTTCAGGCCATTTGGATCACCCCCATCAGGGCCTTAGCCAAAGAAATTGAATCTGCTTTATCAGAAGCTTGCAAAGAGCTGGACATTCCATGGAAAGTTGCCAAACGAACAGGAGATACCTCTACCAAAGAACGGGCGGCTCAGAAAAAAGAAATGCCACAGATTTTAATTACAACACCTGAAAGTTTACACATCTTATTGGCCTCCAAAGGCTATGCTCAACTATTCAAAAACCTGAAGTGTATTGTTAATGATGAATGGCATGAACTATTAGGCACAAAACGAGCCGTACAAATGGAATTGGCTCAGTCCAGACTAAAGAGCATCGCTCCCCATTTAAAAGTATGGGGGATTTCTGCAACCATCGGCAACATGGAGGAAAGCATCGACGTCTTACTTGGGTCTTCCTTTCCTGAAGCCAAACGCTGCATCATAAAAGCCAAAACAAAAAAGAAGATCGATGTTCACACTTTACTTCCCGATGAGGTCGAAAAATTCCCCTGGGCAGGACATTTGGGCATTAAAATGCTTGAAAAAGTCATCCCTGTTCTTTTAAAAAGCAAAACCTCATTGATCTTTACCAATACACGTTCACAGGCTGAAATATGGTATCAACGCTTGTTGGAAGAATGTCCTGATCTGGCGGGTCAAATTGCCATGCATCACGGTTCCATTAGTCGTGAACTAAGAGATTGGGTGGAAGATGCCCTGCATGATGAACGGCTTAAAGTGGTGGTTTGTACCTCCAGCTTGGATCTGGGTGTCGATTTCAGGCCGGTGGAAACCATTCTACAAATCGGAAGTCCTAAGGGTGTTGCCAGATTTATGCAAAGAGCCGGAAGAAGCGGACATCAACCCGGTGCAACCTCTACCATTTATTTCGTACCCACGCATTCACTGGAAATTATCGAATCTGCTGCACTCACAGAAGCCATAAAAGTGGAAATGGTGGAAGAGCGTATTCCTTATTTTAGGTCTTTTGATGTGCTGATTCAATACCTCTGCACGCTAGCCGTATCAGACGGCTTTGATCCCAAGACGGCTTTTGAGGAGGTCTTAAGCACCTTTTCTTACTCCACTCTGAGTCAAGAAGAGTGGCAGTGGATTTTAAACTTTTTGGTCTTGGGCGGCCAAAGCCTGAGCAATTACGATGAGTTCCATAAGGTGATCATTGATGAAAATGGCCTGTATCGCATTGTGGATCGGAAGATTGCTATGCGGCACCGACTATCTATTGGAACAATCGTTTCAGAAATACCGATTCGCATTACTTTTCGCTCGGGCAAATACATCGGCACGGTTGAAGAATACTTTATTTCACGGCTGAATGAAGGGGACGTCTTCTGGTTTGCCGGAAGAAATCTGGAATTCATTCAGCTCAAAGGCATGCAGGCCTTGGTGAAGCTCTCAGACAAGAAAACGGGCAAAGTACCGTCCTGGCAAGGGGGACGCATGCCGCTTTCTTCCCAACTCTCTAAAATGTTGAGGACGAAAATCATGGAGAGTTATCTGCAACCCAAAGGACAGATTGAATTGGAAAAGGTAGCCCCACTGATCAATAAGCAAGCAGAGTTATCTAAAGTACCAAACGAGGATGAATTTTTGATCGAAGCCTTTGAAAGTGATGAAGGGCATCATGTGTTTTTCTACCCTTTTGAGGGGCGTTTTGTGCACGAAGGCATGGCGGCGGTCATTGCCTATCGCATTTCTTTATTACAACCCCTCAGTTTTTCGATTGCCTTGAACGATTATGGTTTTGAGCTTTTATCCGATCAACCGATCCCAATTTTAGATGCTTTGGACAACAACATCCTTACCGCCATGCATCTGAGCCAAGACATTGATGCTTCGGTCAATTCAATAGAAATGGCAAGACGCAAATTCAGAGACATAGCCAACATTGCCGGTTTGGTCTTTAAAGGTTATCCGGGCAAACACAAAAAAGACCGGCATTTGCAAGCCAGTGCCCAACTCTTCTTTGACGTATTTAAGGATTACGAAGCTGACAACTTGCTCTACTTGCAGGCCTATGAAGAAATGCGGCAATTTCAACTCGAAGAAGGGCGCATGCAACTCGCCTTTGAGCGTATTGAACAACAAAGCATTATTTTAAGAGAACTCCAACAACCCAGCCCTTTTTCTTTTCCGATTATGGTGGATCGTTTGAGCCGAGAAAAATTAAGCTCCGAACGCATTGAAGACCGAATCAAACGCATGAAACTGGATATAGATTAAGACTCTTGCCTTGCGCGAATTATGGCTAATTTTATAGAAGAAATAAACGGAATTCCGTTTATTCTGATGTTGGGCTTCATACTCAGAAACGAAATGACAGAAGAAATAAATTCACTTTTTGAAAACCGACCAGAACATCCTCTATTTTATATAGAAAGTGGAAGTCGACTTTGGGGAATTGCAAGCCCTGATAGTGATTTTGATGTTCGAGGATTTCACCTTCAACCAAAAGAACAATATTTTGACTTTAAAAAACACCGAGATTTAATAGAAATAATGGATGGTGATTTTGACTTTGTTTCTTACGATATTGATAAAATGTTTGGACTTTTATCAAAAAGTAACCCAACTGTTTTTGAGTGGATTAGAGCGCACATTATTTATCTTAACAAACTTCCAAATTGGACTGAAATTCAAAAAGCAATAATCTCGAATTTTGACTTCAAAGCATTATATTATCATTATTTGTCACTTGCAAAAGGAAATATAAACCTTATGGAAACGGACAAAAAATTCACTTATAAAACAGCTTTTTATTGTATAAGAGGACTTTTGTCAGCTGAATTAGCAACGAAAAGAATCATACCTGAATTATTGATTGACAAACTTTTTGATCAATTTGAATCGGAAAATGATATTATAAAAATTGCAAAAGAAAGTCTTGAAAAAAAGAAGAGCAAAACCGAAAAAGAAGATGTTCAATCAGAAAAAAAACCAATTCTGTTGGACAGAATAAATAAGTATGCACAAAAACTCAATGAAATTGAACCCGAAAGGACAAACAATCCAGATAAACTAAAAGGAATTTTGCGTCAATACAATTTTAACCTAAAAAATGAATATTATAAATAAAAGTACGAAAGCACAACATTGGCTATAAGTAATTGCTTGTTCTCGCCTACTTCTGAAAATCCTTGCGGATTTTCAGTTTGGTGTGTACTTGCTAAATTTCGTGCTAAACCACGCAACTACTCATAGCCGAGACCATTAGAGTACATTTAAAATAAGGAAACAAGAGTCAAAGGGTTGTATTGATTTTCAGTTTTCTTCTTTAAAAAAGAATTCTACAGAGAATATTTAATACTACTATTAACAACTTACAGCACTTTAACCAAATCTATAAAAACACAATTTTCGCTTAATATATAATTAACAACATCCTATGACCGAATTATTTGAATTAGCCGATACTATTGTAAAGATTGGTCTCGGAGCACTTATAAGTGGAGTCACAACATACATCGTGTCCACGAAGAACCAGAATCATGAACTACAAAAAGAAATTAAATTGGAAAAAAAGAGGCTACTTATAGAGGCTGTCAATAAAATTGATTCAGCCGGAATCTTAAGAAACGAATCAAAACTAATAATGAATCGTTTAACTAAGATTGAAAGAACTGAGCCCAAAAATCTTCAAGATGGGCTAGGTAAATTATGGGAAGCGTTTAATCTCGTTACGCAAGCTGAATCTTATTTTCGCTTAATCGGCAATATTCAACTTGCTGAATTGGCGAAAGAATACTACGAAGCAATAGGAGAGTATCATAAAGCTATCAGTTTGAATGGATGGTCAGGTTCTCTTCAAATTGGACAATCAAATAATAAGTGTGTAGAAATCAAAGCGCGAATATTGCAACAGTATGAGTTATCAGTTAATAAAATATATGCTTAAGGTTCTTATTCTTTCCTTTGACTTTGAAATCTATGATTCATGGAGTTCTTATAAAGAATAATCACACTTACAGTTATGAGAAAAACGTACTCTAACAACGTGTATAGTTCATTGCTAGCGCTAGGCCGAAATTCCGCAACAAACCATACACAATACCGTTAGCAAACATATCAAGTCGAATTGAAAAAATACTTTGGCGTATTTATAATTCTTGTCGCACTCTTCAGTCAGACATTTTCTATTCTAAACCCTTTACCTGATGATGAAGACTTGATTGAAGTTAATGGTGAATTACTTGAGTTTTTTCTTAGCCCATTAAATAAAAATGATGAATTAGTAAACTTTAAATTAAGAGGGTTAATAGCTACATTTCAAGACTATTCTACTAATAAAGATACTGCGGCTGCATATTTAAAGAAAGGTGCCAAGATTTCAATTCATATCCTTAAAAAAGACACTTCATTATTAACTCAAAATAAAAGTATAAAAAACTACTCATTAGTAAGTAACCAAACAACTATTCTGACAGTTAAAAATAAATTGAAACAAGAAGGCTTTATTCATCATAGATTAATTCCTTTGATAACTTTATTAGCTATTGTCTTTGGAGTGAGAATGATTAAAAATAAAAACGCTAGCTAATAAGGCCTACCTAAACGCACTCAGTCCCGTCACATCCATACCCGTAATCAGCAAGTGAATGTCGTGCGTGCCTTCGTAAGTGATCACCGATTCCAGGTTCATCATGTGGCGCATAATGGGGTATTCTCCGGTAATGCCCATGCCGCCGTGAATTTGTCTGGCTTCTCTGGCAATTTTTAAGGCCATGTCTACATTGTTGCGTTTCGCCATAGAGATCTGCTGAGTCGTCGCCCGTTCTTCGTTTTTCAAAACACCCAAACGCCAGGTCAAGACCTGCGCTTTGGTAATCTCCGTAATCATTTCGGCCAGTTTCTTTTGCACCAATTGGAATGAACCAATGGGTTGATCAAACTGTATACGTTCCTGAGAATAGCGCAAAGCGGAATCATAACAATCCATGGCCGCGCCAATCGCCCCCCAGGCAATGCCATAGCGGGCTGAATCCAAGCAACCGAGTGGCGCACCTAAACCAGATTTGTTGGGCAATAAATTTTCCTTAGGCACCTTCACATTGTCAAAAACCAACTCTCCTGTGCGTGAAGCGCGTAATGACCATTTACCATGCGTTTCGGGAGTGGTAAAACCTTCCATGCCACGCTCCACGATCAAACCGTGTATGCGGCCTTCTTCATTTTTGGCCCAGACCACAGCCACATCACAGATGGGTGAGTTGGTGATCCACATTTTGGCACCGTTCAATAAATAATGATCGCCTTTGTCTTTAAAATTGGTGATCATGCCGCCGGGATTAGAACCGTGATCCGGTTCGGTCAAACCAAAAGAACCGATGAACTCCCCTGCTGCCAACTTGTGCAAGTACTTTTTGCGTTGTTCTTCGTTACCATATTTGTAAATGGGGTACATGACCAAAGAACTTTGCACGGAAGCCGCTGAACGGATTCCCGAATCTCCTCTTTCTAATTCCTGCATGATCAGACCGTAAGAGATCTGATCCAAACCTGCCCCACCATATTCCTGAGGAATGTATGGGCCAAAGGCACCGATTTCTGCCAAGCCTTTCGTCAATTGAGTGGGGTATTCCGCTTTTTGCGCATACTCTTCAATGATCGGAGACACTTCTTGTTTGACCCATTCTCTTGCCGAGTCGCGAATCAGCTTGTGCTCATCGCTTAATAAATCATCTACTTGATAGTAATCTGGTGCTTGAAATCGATCTGATGCCATGTTTAAAATTTTGGGCAAAATTAGCAATTAATGCCGCTTCAACTCCATAAATCACATTCTTTAAACACATATCTTTGTCGAGCTGAACATGGAAAACTCTCAAGATTCTTTAAGTCATCTGACGGAGCAGATTTCTTGGTCAAAAGAAGATCAAGCACTGTCCAAACAGCTCAGACAGGAAAACGAGTTCATGAGCTTTGAAGCCTTTGCAAAAAAAGCCCTGAGCGCCAGTATTGATTATGGAAAAACAAAACAATACTATGCTTCAGAAAGCAAATCAGAAAAGGCAGACTGGGTCTTCGGATTTATTCTTGTCGCCCTATTCATTCTCGCCTTTACAAAAGCCTTTTACTCCCGCCGTATCAGCTTACTGACTAAAAGCCTTTTCAATTGGAAAATTGGAAAGCAAATCATCCGATATGAAAAGGTATACACTCACCCTGTAAACATCGGTTTAAGCCTTGTTTTTATATTGAGTGCACCGCTCTTTTTAGCCAGCATTACACAGTTTTATTTTACCGAACTTCTTTCTTTACAGGCCCTTTGGATGATTTACGGCGTTTTATTACTGGCCTTTGTCGGTTTTAAATTTTTAAGTTATCAACTCAGCTCCTTTTTACTGAAAGAAGAAGACCTGTTTAAAGAATACCTCTTCCATTCTTTTTTAATTTTGAAGCTAATGGGTGTCGTTTTTCTCATTTCAATTGGCCTTTTCCACTATTCCTATTTGCCCAAAGAAGTAATTGTATACACAACCGCCTGCTTATCAATCTTTTTACTTTCAATTCAGCTTTATAGAGGGCTATTGATTAGTCTTCAAAAAACGAAAAAATTGCATCGTATTATTTTGTATCTTTGCACCCTCGAAATTTTACCGATGCTTTTGCTTGGAAAAGCCATCATCGGCGAATTAATTAGAGGTTAAAAAAGTATTAACTAAAAAAGTATTTCGCTTTGAAAGTAAAAACGATTTTGGTTTCTCAACCTGCTCCCGAAACAGAGAAGTCTCCCTACTTCGATTTATCAGAAAATTGCAAAGTCAAAGTTGATTTTCGTCCATTCATTCATGTAGAAGGAGTTGATGCAAAAGAATTCAGACAGCAAAAGATTCATTTGCCGGATTACGGAGCTGTTATATTCACCAGTAGAAATGCCGTAGATCACTTTTTTAGAATTAGTGATGAAACGCGATACAATGTGCCTGACACATTAAAGTATTTCTGTTTGAGTGAATCGACTGCATATTATTTGCAGAAATATGTTGTCTACAGAAAAAGAAAGATCTTTCATGGACGACAAAAAATTGAAGATCTGATCCCATTGATCAAAAAGCATAAGGCAGAGAAATTCTTATTGCCATGTTCAGACATTTTAAAACAAGACATTCCGGATACCTTGGTCAAAAATGAGATCGATTTTAAAGAAGCCATGTTGTACAGAACGGTTTGCAGTGATTTATCTGACTTGGAAAATGTGAACTACGATGTTTTGGTCTTTTTCAGCCCTGCAGGGATTGCTTCTTTATACGAGAATTTTCCTCAGTTCAAACAAAACGACACAAGAATTGCCGTTTTCGGTGCAACAACAGCCAAAGCTGCTGAACAAGCCGGTTTAAAGATCAATATTGCAGCACCTAAACCTGAAGCTCCTTCAATGACTATGGCGCTAGAGCAATACATTAAAAAACAAAACAAAAAATAAAGGAAACAACTTTATTTAAAAGGCACTTCTTTTTGGGAGTGCCTTTTTTATTTTTACATGGTGAGTAATAACGGATTTAAAAAATCAGAGCGACTGCGATTAAGGGATGACATCAACATGGTTTTTCACTCTTCCCAACAAGAATATGTGAAGCCGTTTAAAATCAAATACCGCAGCGTAGAGGAGCAAGATGAACCTGTGAAAATTTTAATTTCGGCCCCAAAGAGAAATTTTAAACGCGCCGTTGATCGCAATTTGATCAAGCGCAGAACCCGAGAAGCCTATAGAACGCAAAACCATGCACTAAAAAAGGGCTTAAAATCCCAACAGAAAACATTACACATCGTCTTTATTTATGTGGAAAAAGAGATTCTGCCATTCGTAGAATTTTCCAATAGCATAAATCAAATTTTATTACGTTTGATAAGCAAGTATGAAAAGGCTACTTAGCAAGTTCTTTATTCTACTGGTTCGGATATATCAATGGACAATTTCTCCTCTCTTGGGAGCGAATTGTCGATACTCTCCAACCTGTTCTGCTTATGCAGTAGAAGCTCTTGAAATACACGGCCCTTTCAAAGGATCTTATTTAGCAATTAAACGGATTTTATCATGCCACCCCTGGGGGGGGTATGGATACGATCCTGTACCAAAAAAAGAAAAAGAATGAAAAGATTTAAGTCCGTCATCTTGGTTTCAAGCTTAATTGCCTTCTCATGGCTTTCTTTAGGTTTTGGAGATAAGTATTTCGAGCTATCTAAAAACCTGGATATTTTCAGCACGCTATTTAAAGAACTGAACACCTATTATGTAGATGAAACCGAACCGGGGGAATTAATGAAAACGGCAATTGACGGCATGCTTGAATCATTGGATCCTTACACCAATTACATTCCGGAATCAAGGATAGAAGACTTCAGATTCATGACCACCGGACAATACGGAGGAATTGGAGCTTTGATTCACAAAAGCAATGGAACCGTATTCGTTTCAGAACCTTATGAAGATTTTCCGGCACATAAAGCAGGCTTAAAAGCCGGTGACGTTATTTTAAGTCTGGATGGAAACCCGGTAGAAGAAAAAAGCACCTCTGAGATCAGCGACTTTTTAAAAGGTCAACCGGGAACAATGGTTAAGATGGAGATTGAAAGAGAAACCCCTGAAGGAAAGGTAAAGATGACTAAAGAGGTGACGAGAGAGAACATAAAAATTGATGATGTCCCTTATTATGGAATGATTGATCAGCGGATTGGTTACATTAAGTTAAGCGGCTTTACACAAACGGCCTCAAAGGAGTTTATTGCTGCATTTAAAGCCCTTAAAAAAGAAGGCATGCAAGAACTGATTTTCGACCTTAGAGGCAATGGTGGAGGTCTTTTGATCGAAGCGGTCAATATTGTCAATGTGTTTGTTCCAAAAGGCAGTTTAGTGGTTGAAACACGAGGAAAAAGAAAAGAATGGGATGCCAGGTATGTTGCCCAAAATGAGGCACTTGATACTGAAATTCCAATCACTATCCTTGTCAATGAAGGTTCTGCCTCTGCTTCGGAAATTGTTTGCGGAGCACTTCAAGATTATGATCGGGCTGTGGTTATCGGAAAGCAAACTTTTGGTAAAGGCTTGGTACAACAGACCCGACCGCTCAGTTATAACTCACAACTAAAAGTGACTGTGGCCAAATATTACATTCCAAGTGGGAGATGCATACAACGCATTGACTACAGCCACAAAAACGATCAGGGAAAGGCGGAAGACATTCCCGACTCTTTAAGGCAATCGTTCAAAACAATCAATAAGCAAAGAACTGTATATGATGGAAAAGGCATCAAACCAGACATTAGCACAGAAGAAAAAAGACTGAGCCCAATTACTATTGCTCTGCTCTCCAGACACTTCATGTTCACTTTTGCTAATGACTATCAGCTTAAGCATGCCTCTATTGCTGAGCCTGATGTTTTTGAATTGACTGATGATGAATATCAAGCTTTTACAAGCTATCTGTCAGATAAGGACATAGACTATACCACACAAAGCGAGAAGCTTCTGGAAAAGTTAAAGGATGTTGCTCAAAAAGAAAAGTACTTTGAAAAGGCTGAAGAAGAGTACAAGGCTCTGGAGGCAAAGATGGAGAAAGATGTAACAAAAGATCTAAGCGTTTTTAAAACGGAAATAGAGGAAGTTCTGGAAAACGAGATCATCTCGAGATATTTCTATCAGGATGGAAGAATCGAACACTCTTTAGCCAATGATCAAGATGTTTTAAAAGCCAGAGAGGTGTTAGCTAACAAAGATCAATACAATAGTATTTTGTCCGGCACGTTAAAACACTAAAACAAACAACTTGGGTCTTTTTGATCGCTTTGAAAAAAGCAAGTCCATATTAAGGTATTTCACACATCGCCATTTCTACCTTCTAGGCTTAGCCGTTATGCTCTGCGGTTTAACATGGTCTAACTTTTTAATGAGCCTCGGACAGTTTATTTTACTGGGCAATTGGATTTTAGAATTTGACTTTTTGAACAAATGGAAATCATTTAAATCCAATACGCTTTTGTTTCCGGTGGTTGGGCTATTCATTTTGCATGCATTAGGTTTAATCTGGACCACCGATTTTGATTATGGCATGAAAGATATCACCACAAAATTGCCTTTATTGTCAATTCCCATTATCATCGCAACGACACGGAAACTAAAACTAAATGAATGGAAAGGGCTGCTCAATATTTATTGGAGCTCTACCATCATCATAAGCTTGATCAGCTTATTGAAGTTTCTAGAAATAGGCTTTGAACCTGTCACAGATAAAAGGGAACTTGCCATTTATATCTCTCATATACGCTACGGGTTAAACATCGCCCTACTTGTTGTTTTGCTTTTCTATTTTAGGCCTATCTATCGGAATAAAGCCATCATCGTATTACTCTATCTAAGCATCATATGGCTGTGTATAGCATTATCTTTATTTGAATTGGTAACCGGTTTAGTCTGTCTTTTATTGGCAGGTTTATTAAGGCTCATTGTATTCGTTTTTAGAAAGAAAAACTCCACTTTCAGTAAAATTTCCTTTATCGGAATACTAATTGTTGTTTCTATTTTCAGCAATCATCAGATTCAAAACATCTATCGTGATTATAGCACCCCTGTTGAATTAAGCTTTGATCAATACAAATTGACAGACACTACAAAGAATGGGAACCCATACATACATAATTTCAACTCAAAGAAAGAAAACGGAGTGCTAATTAGCCATTTTTTTGCCTACAAAGAACTTAGAGATGAGTGGGAGAAAGTGAGTGCCATGAACTACAAGGGAAAAGATCATAAAGGGAACCCCTTGTTTTATACGCTTTTAAGATACATGTCTTCTAAGGGACTTAAAAAGGACTCACTAGGCTTCTCAACATTAAGCAAACGCGAAATCAAAGCGATCGAAAATGGAATTGCCAATGTCTACTATTTGAATCACAATCCGATTCAAAACAGAATTCATCAAACCTTTTATGAGTTTGACCAATGGAGGAATTATGGAAGCATTAATGGCTACTCATTGGTTATGCGTTTCGAATATTGGAAAACGGCCTGGAACCTCATAAAAAAGAATTACTGGATTGGTGTTGGTACCGGCGATGTCAAAAAGGAAATGACAGCACAATATGTTATTGACAATTCGGCACTTGATGAAAAATATAGAAAAAGAGCACACAATCAATACCTAACATTTTGGTTAGCCTTGGGTATTGGAGGGCTTATTGTCTTTGTATTCATGCTTTTTTACCCGTTTTTTCAAGTTAAAGACTCTTTACTGTATGGTATTTTTACCTTGATACTTGCCATTTCTTGTTTGATGGAAGACACATTTGAAACTCAAGCGGGAATTACCTTTTCCGTTTTGTTCTATGCTTTAATTCTTTTTGGTGTTAATCAGGAAAAAGAGCTTCCTTATAACACTTAAATGTCTGTTTTGCCGTATTGCTTTTATCAAAACGCTGAACAAATAAAGAGGCATTCTTCACAAGTTGTTCACGGAGTTTTTTATCTGTTTGCAATCTAAAAATGGCTTGAGACAATCCAGCTGCATCCCCAACCTGCCTTAACAAACCGGTTTCTTCATCTTTTACCAGCTCAGGAATTCCACCGGCTGCAGTGGCCAAAACAGGTACTCCTGCAGCAAAAGCATCCAATATTGAGGTGCCCAGACCTTCCGTTTTTGAGCTGATAAAGAACAAGTCTAACCCTGTTATTACGGTTGGAATATCATTGCGAAAGCCCGTGAATATGACTTGTTTTTCCAGATTAAGTTGCTTAGCATAGGTTTTTATCTCCTCCATCATTGGGCCATCGCCCATTATGATGAATCGGATACTCTTTTCTTGATCGGTAACCATCTTCACAACATCCAAGAAGGTAAAATAATCTTTATGATCCGCTAGAGCTGAAGTATTCCCAACAAGAAAAACATCTTCGCTGATTCCATATTCTTCACGTAGTGTATTATTAGGCTTAGCAAATTTGTTCAGATCAATGCCGGAATACACTGTTTTCAGTTTGCTTTTATCTTTTATCCCTTGTGAAGTTATCTCCCTGATTTTATCACTCACACAGAGTATTTTTTTTATCTGTGAGTGATTGTATTTATGCTTAGAGGTCCATTTCTTTTTTATTGGAAAGTCAACTCGTCTACTCAAAATCAAAGGCACTTTATTTTTCCAGAAGTCGGCCGCCAATATAGCATAGGTATGTGCATGGGCATCGTGCAGGTGAATCAAGTCTATCTGATATTCAACGCAGACTTCTTTGATGCGTTTGGCATAAAAGAGGTCTATGCCTGAACCCTTTTTTACACTCGTATAGTTGATCCTGTTTTGAATGCAATATTGCTCCATGACTGAACCCACAGAACACAAAACAAAAGCATCTACTTCAGCTTTTAATTCCCCTAACAAATAAGTCACTTGTTGTTCTCCTCCTCTCCAGCTTAAAGCTGTGACAATATGTAATATGCGCAGCTTAGACATTTTTTTCCTGAGCTTTTAAAGTCATCAGTTTTTTGTACTTCAAATAATTAGAATAGGCTGAATAACGTGCAATATCAAAGCCTGCCTTACCATCCAAAAAGCCCATATTAAGTATATAAGCTTTCATAAATCGAGCTAAAGGTTTGATGATCAGTTTTAAATAGCTCGATCGTATGCCTTTTTTGGCTAGAGCTTTAGAGCCTATATCTGAAAAATAATGGATTTGTTTCAAGTGATCTTCTCGCGTATAATAAGAGTAATGTAAAATGTCTCCTTTAAGGTGACCTGCTTTGATGTTGTCTTTCAAAATGAATTTATCATGAGGATTATTGCCTCCCCAATAGCCTGTTCTGCGATCAAACAACCTCAGCTTGATATCCGGATACCAACCCGAATGTCGCACCCAATGCCCACAATAATTGGTTAAACGATTCATTTTATATCCACTTTCTTTCCAGTTCTCCTTGACTTCAAAAATAGAACGCTTAAGCACTTCATCTAAGGCTTCATCTGCATCCAGAGACAAAATATAATCGTACTTAGCCTGATCTTTTGCCCAGTTTTTTTGTTCGATATGTCCTTCAAAGTCGTGTTCTAAAAAACGGACATTGTATTGCTCACATATTGATTTCGTAGCATCAGTAGAATAGGAGTCTACAACCAGAATTTCATCTGCCAATTCCTGAACTGATTGGAGACATCTTTCAATGTTCCGCTCTTCGTTAAAGGTAATAATGACAACCGAAATCTGAATTGACATAATGCAAATTAACGAGTATTCTAATTGACATGGAGATTTGAATTACAAAGTATAATTTTGATTCATGTCAAAACTTTATCTGGTTCCAACGCCCATCGGCAATTTGAAAGACATGACTTATAGAGCTGTGGAAATACTAAAGACTGTTGATCTGATCTTATGCGAAGACACGAGAACCAGTCAAAAATTATTGAAGCACTATGACATTTCCAAACCATTACAATCTTATCACCAACACAACGAACACAAAGTCAGTGATAAACTTCTTACACGTTTGCAAAATGGTGAGACCATTGCTTTAATTACCGATGCAGGCACACCTGCCATCTCTGATCCCGGATTTTTATTGAATCGCTTGTGCATTCAGAACGAAATAGAAGTGGAGTGTCTACCTGGAGCAACCGCTTTTGTACCGGCAATAGTAAATTCGGGACTTCCTGCTGAAAAGTTTGTCTTTGAGGGTTTTTTACCCGTTAAAAAGGGACGCCAGACAAGACTAAAAAAACTGAAAGAAGAAGAACGAACCCTGATATTTTATGAGTCTCCTCATCGCTTGATCAAAACCTTAACACAGTTATTGGAATTTTTTGAAGAGGATCGCTTCGTCTCCGTTTCGCGAGAATTGACTAAAATACATGAAGAAACCGTTAGAGGCCACCTCAGTGAATTGATTGATTATTACAATACTAACACATTAAAGGGAGAAATTGTGTTGGTTGTAAAGGGCTTTGCAGGTTCTAAAAAGTAAAGCTATCTCTAAACTGTTCTAGTTCTTCTAAAAAAGAAAATCCCATTTTTTCAAACAAAGCCGATATCTTTTGTGAAGGTTCTACTTGAAGCTCACGCATTTGCATATGTTGATTGATAAATAAGAATTCAAGATTAGGAAAGAGCTTCCTTATTTCTTCTACAATTTCTCCAACAGCCATTGTTCTATCAACCAAATTATATGTTCCTCTTTTTACGCTTCCATGAGTTAATTTAGCCAATGCTTCGGTAGCCTTAGTTATATATATAAATGATCTTTTTTGTTCACCAGTGCCATGCACTGTTATCCTCTTCTTAAAGTTTGCATCAAATAAAAAAGCATTAATAACCGCATCAAATCGCATACTTTTATTATACCCATATACATTTCCACATCGAATAATATAGGTCTTAACCTTATCATTAAGTCTAAGAACCTGCTCTTCACCACGCATTTTAGAAATCCCATAGAATGTCCCGGGGTTTAGCTCATCACCAACCTTCTTTGCTGTTTTTGAAGCTCCATAAACAGAAGCACTGCTCAGATATATGAGTGTGCTAACGGAACTTTTTTCAATTGCGTTAACTAGTTCTGCTGTGCCCCAGTGATTTACTTGTTCAAATAAGTGTGGATTCTGATCCGAAAAAGGAGTTGTGACATTAGCAGCAAGATGATAAACTACATCTACCCCTATCAAAGCTTTACCTAAGGATCTAGAGTCTAATAAATCTCCTTGAATAAATTCAACTTTCCTAAGCCTGGATTGCCCAATAAACAAGTTTCTGTTTCCTCTACTTAGGTTATCATAAATAATAACTTTATCTATTTGTGAATCATTGACAAGTCTATAAGTTAAACCTGACCCTATATATCCTGCTCCGCCGGTTATTAATACATTCATAGTTTACTTTTTTACTAATTCTGTATGAAGTCCACATTCCATCTTGTTCAATCCATACCACCTAGAATTACGTTCTTCATTCTGGTCAATCGATTTACGTGTGCAAGGCTCACAACCAAGACTTAAGTATCCTTTGGCCTCTAAGGGATGAGGAGGTAATTGATGCTCCTTTCTATAGACAGAAATATCCTTTGAAGTCCATGTCAAGATTGGGTGATATCTCAAGGCAGCTTGCCTTGTTAGTTCTTCTTCTTTCATCCCTGATCTGTTTCGATTCTGATCGGCTCTTATTCCATTTATCCAAACATCATATTTGTTAAGTAATGGTTCTATTGGTTTCACTTTATTCAAATAACAACAATAATCGGGATCAGAAGTAAATAACAATTGTCCTTTTGAGTCTTTTTGTTGACTTTTCGGGACTGCTGATTCCAACGAAACAAATTTCAAACCTAAACTTACTTGAAGCTGATCTTTAAATTTCAAAGTCTCAGGAAACAAAAATCCTGTGTTTAAATAATACACAGGAATGCTTTTATCTATTCGACTGATAATGTGCAATAGAGGAATACTATGTGTTTGAAATGAAGAAGTCGCAAACAATCTTTTCCCCTCTTTTTTGTATTTTATTATATCAGAATGTATTTCATCTACTGTTTTCACAGGTCAAACTTACTTCTATCAAATTGATTAAACTGTACTCTAAACGACTTGTAAATGAAAAATCTGTTGGCTTTATCTTACTTTTAGTCCATGCAAAAGCGATGGAAATTCTTAAATCAAAGCCCCAAAAAGCAATTGCAAGACTTAAGCGAAAAGCTCAACTCCTTGTCTCTTCCATTGTGTCAAATTTTGATTCAGAGGAACATAGATTCTTTTGAAAAAGCCAAAGCTTTTTTTAGGCCGAATTGGCAACAGACTCATGACCCCTTTCTAATGCATGATATGTCGGCTGCTGTTGATCGTATTGAACAAGCCATTTCCCGAAATGAAAACATTTTGATCTATGGAGACTATGATGTAGACGGCACCACCTCCGTGGCCATGATGTATACCTTTTTCAATCAATTCTACGAACAAATTGATTACTACATCCCCGATCGTTATGCCGAAGGTTATGGCATTTCTCATCAAGGTATCGACTATGCACATGATAATGATATTCGGCTCATTATTGCCTTGGATTGTGGCATTAAAGCCATCGATAAAGTGGCCTACGCGAAAGAAAAGGGCATTGATTTTATCATCTGTGATCACCATACTCCCGGAGAACAATTACCCAAAGCCACAGCTGTTTTAGACCCCAAGCGAAAAGATTGTAGCTACCCGTATAAAGAACTGTCCGGTTGTGGTGTTGGGTTTAAATTGATTCAAGCTTATGCTCAAAAAGCCCATATTGAAGATCGGTATTTTTTACATCTGCTCGACTTCTTAGCAGTAAGCATTTGTGCTGACATTGTGCCCATAACTGGAGAAAATCGCATATTTTGTTACTTCGGTCTTCGGCAATTGAACCAAAATCCACACATGGGTTTTCGCTACATGCTAAAAGAAGCACGATTTGAAAAATCAGAACTCAGCGTGATGGATGTGGTTTTTATTATTGCACCAAGAATCAATGCCGCCGGTCGAATAGCAAATGGTAAAAAAGCGGTTGAATTGATGATCTCGAAAGATGAAAGTTTCGCAAGAGAAATGAGTCAGTTGATTAATAATCACAATATAGAGCGCAAAGATCTGGATCAGAAAATCACCAAAGAGGCACTTGCTATGATCAAAGAAAATGAATTGATCCAACAGCAAAAAACGACGGTACTTTATCAGCAAAACTGGCATAAGGGAGTGGTTGGTATTGTGGCCTCACGTTGTATAGAATCCTATTACAGACCAACCATTATTTTAACTGAAAGCAATGGTAAAGCATCGGGATCAGCACGTTCAGTGCAGGGCTTCGATGTTTATGAGGCACTCGAACAATGCGAAGATATTTTAGAACAATTTGGTGGGCATAAATATGCAGCAGGTATGACACTACCCATTGAAAATGTTCCGGCTTTCCAAAGTCGATTTGAAGAAGTGGTTGCGTCCACAATTAGTGATGAACTCCTTGTTCCTCAAATTGAGATCAATACAGAAATTACTTTAGATCAAATAGATACTAAGTTTTATCAGGTACTTAAACAGTTTGCTCCTTTCGGACCTGAAAACAGACGCCCAGTATTCTTGGCAAGAGGATTAAAAGATAAAGGCTATGCCAAACAAGTGGGGAAGGAAAATGAGCATTTAAAATTGACTGTTTTTCATCCTTCTGACCCAAAACATAGCATAAACGCCATTGGCTTTGGTTTAGGACATTACTTTAAAAAGGTTAAATCAGGACAAGCTTTTGACATGGCTTTTGTGATAGATGAAAACGAATGGCGGGGAGAAAAAAGCTTACAACTGATGGTGAAAGATTTGAAACTTTACTAAAAGCGATATCCAATGGACAGCGCTCCGGGTGCTATAAATTCCGGAGCTACATCGCTCCCTGCTATTTTACGTCCAATTCCAATTACAGCTTGTAAAGCAAAGCCTTTTCGATTCGTCCACTTTTTGCCTAAAGAAAAGCCTCCTGAGAAAGCATTATACGACTCTTTCTTTTCAAGATAAGAACTATAGTAATATCCATTTTGATAGGTACTGTAATACTCACTGGTATAGGTCTCGCCATTTGTGTAGGATGCAAAAACCTGAGCAAAAAAGCCGTTAGACCCATAATCTTCACGCTTCGTAAAATACATTCTAAAGAAAGGGCTTATTCTAATGTTTATTAAGTTATCTAAGTCCCAATCCTCTTCTGATTCCAGATCATGAACTGCATTTAATCCATAGGACGAATAGGAATCCAATATTCGTTCATATTCAATGTTTATCCGTGAGTTACCAATTAACTGAATAGCGCCCAGCTTTACCTCATTTTTTCTTTCTACTAATGGACGAAATCCTTCTTCTGTTTCTTGTCCATAAATGACACAAGGAAAGCTTAATACAAGAATTAGAAGACACGCTAAAACACCTTTCATAACTTCAAATTAAACATTAGTTAAGAATAACTCCAATATTCTTCATTTATTACCTGCCCTGCACCAAATTTACCAATCGCCCAACATTGTCTTCCGGAGTACCCGGTAAAATACCGTGCCCCAAATTGAAGATAAAGCCGGGTCGGTTTTGAACTGTATTCAATAGTTGTTTGGCTCTTGTCTCAATCAACGACCAGTCGGCAAACAATAAGGTTGGATCTAAATTACCTTGCACCGCGACTTCGTAATTCATACTTTGCCAGGCCGTAGCTAAGTCCGTTTTCCAATCGATACCAATCACATCTGCACCTGTCGATTGCATATCCAACAATAAATGAGAAGAGTTGGTGCCAAATAGCACCACCGGTACATTGGTTTTTGCTTTAATGTGAGCCACCATTTCTTTCATGTGCGGCAAAACATATTCCCGATAATCTTCTTGACTCAGACTACCGACCCAAGAATCAAAGATCTGAACAGCCATGGCGCCACTTTCCACTTGAAAGAGAAGGTAGTCTGCCATGTTTACAGCCAATTTTTTTATCAATGTATGCCAAGCTTCCGTTTCTTGATACATGAAGCTTTTCATTTTGATGTAATTCTTTGAAGGGCCTCCTTCTAACATGTAACTCGCCAAGGTAAATGGTGCTCCAACAAAACCCAGACAGGGCACATTGAGTTCCTTTCTCAGAATGCGCATACCTTCTCCTGTATATTGTAAGTCTTTTCCAAAGTCCAGAGTTTTCAAGTTCTCAACATCTGCTTTCGATCGAATCGGGTTGTGTATAATCGGGCCTACACCTGGCTTGTACTCAAAATCAATTCCCATCGGCTCCAGAGGAATCATGATGTCTGAAAAAATAATGGCAGCATCAAAACCAAACTGTTGTATGGGCAATAAAGTCACCTCAGCGCAGACTTCCGGAATTTTACAAATGTCAACCAGAGAGTGTTTTTTTCTAATGGCTCGGTACTTTTCCTGATAACGCCCTGCCTGTCGCATAAACCAAACTGGTGGACGGTCTACTTGCTCTTTTCTACAGGCTTTTAAAAATCTATCGTTAAATGCTGTCATTTTAGTTCAATGCTTTAAATGTCTGATGAATACGCGTTTTGATCAATTCTAGCTCTTCATCTGTTAGGACGATTGGTAAAAACCAAGCTTCAAATTGTGATGGTGGAATGTATAAGCCATTTTCTGCGGCCGCCCAGAAGAATTTGGCAAACAATGCCGTATCACTCTGCTGTGCTGAATCAAAGTCTATGACTGCTTTATTTGTAAAGAAAGGGTTGACCATCAAACCAAATTGATTGACCACAATATCAATTCCCTTTTCCACAGCAGCAGATTCTAAGCAAGCTTTCACCTCTTTGCCCAAATGATCAGCACGCTGATAATCTTGCTTCTTGAGTTCTCTTAAGGTCGCCAAACCACAAGCCATGGCTATCGGGTTGCCTGATAATGTTCCTGCCTGATATACTCCTCCTAGTGGAGCGACCATATCCATGATCTCGGCTCTTGCTCCATAAGCGCCAACAGGCATTCCACCACCGATGACTTTACCCATACAGGTAATGTCTGCTTGTATGCCAAAATGATCTTGTGCACCTCCAAACTTTTGTCTAAACCCTGTCATTACCTCATCAATGACGAGAAGAACCCCATGTTCTGAACACAGTTCTCGCAATTGAGTCATAAACGACTTTTCTGGAACAACTACTCCCATATTTCCTGCAACAGGTTCAATAAAAATCGCAGCAATCTCTTGGTGATGTTGAGCAATCAATGCTTTTACACTTTCTATGCTGTTATATTGAGCAATTAAGGTATTACTCACTGCTTCTTGAGGGACACCTTTTGAGCCGGGAATGTTTAAGGTCGCTAAACCCGAACCTGCAGCCACCAACAAAGCATCAGAATGCCCATGATAACAACCTGCAAACTTGACGATCTTGTTTCGATTTGTAAAAGCCCGTGCCAGGCGAATGGCAGACAAAACCGCCTCCGTTCCGGAATTGACAAAACGCACCTTATCCAAATGCGGAAAAGCTTCTTTGACCAATTCAGCCAATTCAATTTCATCTTTGGAGCTAGCTCCGAAACTGAAGCTCTTTTTCAAAGCCTCTTGAACTCTCTCCACCACTTTTGGATGGGCGTGACCCAAGATCAGTGGCCCGTAAGAGCCAATTAAATCGATGTATTCATTACCATCTGCATCGTAAATGTGAATGCCTTCTCCCCGCTCTATAAAAAGCGGATTGCCTCCAACCGAATTAAATGCTCTAACTGGGCTGTTTACCCCGCCAACCATGGATTGTTTTGCCCGTTCAAAAAGCTGTTGAGATTGTGATAAATTCATATGGCGAAATTACACAAGCAAAGCCGTTAATCTCCTGCTTATCGGGTATATTGTTCTCGCTCTTTATGATTTCTAATGCGCTAATTTTTATCTTCGCATTACTCTAAAAAATGAACAAAAAAATCAAATACCTCTTGTATGGCTTGGCAAGCCTATTGATCGCTTTGTTTATTTTAAAGGAAGCCCAAGGCAATGGTGACTTTATCATCTACTTGGAAGCTTCTAAACTTATAGAACAAGGCCAAATTCCTTATCAAAAATGGTTGCATTTTAATGGAGACAATTACGGCATGTACTTTTACAGTCCGCTATGGGCCACTTTACTCATTCCATTAACCCATATTCCTCAGTATTTAGCGAACCTTATCTGGCTCGTCATCAATGTCTTTTTTGTCTATCGGACAGTGACACTGATTAAACTATGGCTAAAGCCATTGAATTTGGAATCAAAACACCTTATTTACCTTTTTATCTTTGCCTTTGCGAGTTCTGCTCGTTTTCTCATCTATAATTTTGAGATGTTACAAATGACCATTTATGTCTTATGGTCTGTTTTAGAGTCTTTTTCTTATTTTAATCAAAACCAAGTTTTGAAAGGTGGCGCATTACTTGCATTAGCCATTAATATCAAAGTGTTGGCACTTGTATTTATCCCTTATTTGATTTTTCGATCACAATCTAAAGCTGTAGCATCAAGTCTTGTCTTTTTCTTGATTTATCTGTGCTTACCCGCTGTGGTTTTAGGTTGGGATTTTAACTATCAATTACATGTTTCATGGTGGAATTCAATTGATCCAAACTTAAATGATAACTTGGTAGAAACTAATCTTGGTGTGCATAGCTTATCTGCTTTAATTCCCACTTTATTTAGTAAAACCGAAGGCATTTTAGAGCTAAAGCGCAATTTATTTAACCTACCAATTAAGCAATCCATTTTCATACTAAATGCATTCAGGTTTTTGCTTGTTTTAAGTTGTATTGCCATTTTCAGATGGAAGCCCTTTCAAAAATCAATTCATCCATTAGATGAATTTAAGGATCTGTCTTACTTGTTTCTATTGATTCCACTTTTATTCCCACGTCAACAGAAGTATGCTTTTTTCTTAGTAATGCCCGCTCAAACTTTCTTAATTGCAATTTTGCTAAAAACCAAATCATTACAAAACCCCGTGCCCAAAAAATCTTGGATTTTGTTCATTTTGCTCGTTTTTAGCTTTATTCTAATGACGCTCAGTACGGACGGTATAATTGGAAGAGAATTCAACCGAATTACCCAACATTTTAAGTTGATTACTTATGGAGCTTTACTGTTGATTCCGGCGATGTTTATTTTTCATCCCAGATTGCCGAAAGATTAGTTTAAGCTAATAACTTAGCCGCTTCTTTCGCATGATAGGTTAAAATGATGTCTGCTCCGGCTCGCTTCATGGACAATAGTTTTTCGAGCATTACCTTTTCACCATCTATCCAGCCTTTTTGCGCCGCGGCTTTCACCATGGCATATTCTCCACTTACATTGTAAGCAGCTATAGGTAGGTCAAACTGATCCTTCACTTCCCGAATAATGTCCAAATAAGATAGAGCCGGCTTGACCATCAAAATATCAGCACCTTGCTGCACGTCTAAAGCTGCTTCTTTAATCGCTTCGGTGCGATTCGCCGGATCCATTTGGTAGGTTTTTCTATCGCCAAATGAAGGTGCAGAATCTGCCGCATCTCTGAAGGGTCCGTAAAAGGCTGAAGCATATTTCACAGCATAGGCCATCAAAGGTGTGTTTTCGAAGCCATTTAAATCCAATGCATCACGCATCACTCCAATGGCTCCATCCATCATGCCTGAAGGCGCCAACATATCAAATCCGGCTTTTGCCATAGACAAAGTTTGTTTTTCCAAATTGGTTAAAGTGTGGTCATTGTGAACCGTATCGCCATCCAAGACACCACAATGACCATGGTCTGTGTATTCACAAAAGCAGATATCGGCAATTAAGTAAAAATCAGGGTAGTTCTTCTTGATGTACTTGGCCGCTTGCTGAACAACTGCTTCATCATTCCATGATTCACTACCAATAGCATCTTTATGTTGAGGAATTCCAAAAAGCATAATGGATTGTATTCCCAAGTCCCTTAACTCTAAAAGTTCTTCATCTAAACGATCAATGGATGTTCTATATATACCGGGCATGGAGACAATTTCCTTTTTTATCCCTTCTCCTTCCTCAATAAACATGGGATAAATGAAATCATTAACAGACAATTGAGTTTCACGTACCATGTTTCTGATGGCAGCATTGGCTCTTAATCTTCGTGGTCTAAACATTTTCGTTTTCTTTTATCAGTTCAAATATACCTTCTATTGTGTGCACTTTGGCAGTAGCATCGATTGCTAAGCCTAAATCTTCTGCTACTTTAGTTGTGCTTGGGCCTATGGAGTAATATTTTGCATTTGGAGTCGGACGATTCACTTGTTGAATGGCCTTTACAAAACCCTTCACCGTTGAACCGCTTGTGAAAGTGATGTAGTCTGCCTCATGCTCCAATACATTCAACACTTCCTCATCGGTATAGGTCATTATTTGATTCACATATACTGTTAAAGGAATAGGATTTGCTCCTCGTTTTCTAAAGGCTTCCAGATAATTATCTTTTGCCTTGGAAGATCTTGGAATCAGGATGTTTTTGCCCTCTATGTTTTCATCCATATTGGCTGCTAAGATCTCGGCAGTATATTTTATGGGTACAAAATTGGTGCGATAACCTAATTGCTCCAAAGCGAGTTTCGTTTTCTCACCAACAGTTGCAATCTTTAAATTCGGATAGAAATAAAACTTTAAGCCTGCTTGATGTGCATATTTAAAAAAGAACTGGACAGCGTTTTCACTTGTAAAGACCAACCAGTCTATCTTATCCAAATTAGCTAGTTGGTATTGAATATCTGTCTGGTCTTCACATTCGAGTAATTGAATCATTGGAAAAAGAACCGGTTGGCCATTTGCTCTTTTTACCCACTTTTCAAATTCTTCAGATTGATGTGCCGCTCGGGTGATTAACACCTTCTTTCGATTTAAATCAAGCTTCACTCTCCTCTTGATGTTTTTGATCTAAAAGTAAATTGTTCAGATCATAAGCCAATTGTCTGGCCAATTGAACAGAAGAGCCTCTATGTCCTTCCATCTTTGATTGTTTCACGATTTTCCCATCAGCAGTTGCAAAAAGACCTTCTATTTCAAAGTGATCTCCATCAACTTTTGCCAAAGCAGCTATAGGGAAATTACATCCACCACCCAAAGCTTCAAGAAAAATTCGTTCTGCCTCTGCCGCAATTTGGGTGGGTTCATGATTAATTTGATGTACAAGCTGAAAGATATCTTCATCTCCTTCTCTAATTTCAACCGCCAGTGCTCCTTGACCCACAGCAGGAAGAACTTGACTTTCTGAAAATAATTCATCTGCTTTTTCTAACATGCCTAATCGTTTTAAGCCTGCAGCTGCCAAAACGATGGCATCGTATTCCCCATCATTCATCTTCTGAATTCTACTGTCTACATTGCCCTGAATAAACTTCACCTCTATGTCCGGACGCAATTGTTTCAATTGAATTTCTCTTCTTAAACTTCCCGTTCCTATTACAGCTCCTTCCTTAAGGTCTTCAAATTTCTCTCCATGACGAGATAAAAGCACATCCCGCACATCTTCTCTTTTTGTAATTGCAGCAATCTGAAGTCCGGGAACAGACTCAATGGGCAAATCTTTAAAACTATGCACGGCCATATCAACTTGTCCATCAATTAAGGCTCTTTGAATCGCAGTCGTAAAAGCACCCATTACCGTAATGTTGCCATCGTCTCCACTTGTTCGGATGATTTTTGTAACATACTCATTATTCGGTTCTTTTTGTCGCAAGCTTTCAACCAATTGATGAGTTTGGGTTAAGGCCAACTTACTTCCTCTTGTGCCTATAATCACTCTGCGCTTGGGCACAAAAATTTCAACATCATCTATATCAAACACCTTTTTAACCGTATTGATGGGATTATCTCTATGGTGTAGATTTTGTGAAAAGTTGTTCAATTCTTCCATCGGTTTTTTCGATACTTTGCGAATCAAACGATGTGCAAAGCGTTCGATAACCTTCTGTTGGTCTTCTGAAATTTCGCCTAACTTCGGCATTAACCACTTCAACTCCTCTTCTTTGGTTTCTTGAAGGTTGTTCCAATACGCCTCAACGATAGGAGAAGCTTTTCGATGGTAAAACCATTGGATGAATTTGTCTTCCTCTTCTTTGATAATGGCTTTAACCTGAGGAATTTCATCATAACGTTTCATCAAACCATCGAAAGTCATTTTTTTAATGTCGTCCAGATCATAAAGCCGAACATTCTCAAAGGTTTTAAGAATGGGGTTAAAGTTTCGCGGCAATCCAAAATCAATTAAGAGTTTAGGCTGTTTGGCATTCATTGCAAACTGAGCACGTGTACACCGACTATTCTCAATTTCTTTTTCGCTGAGCAAATTCACTTCTCCTTGTGTTCCACCTATGATAACATCTGCTTCAACTAAATATTTTGGAAGCTCTGAAACATGAACTGCTTCTCCATCCCATTCATTGGCCATTTCATTAGCACGATCTAAATCATGACTGGCAATTAACAGTCGTTTTACGGATGAACGATCCAATACCGTCTTAACCAGATTGGCCATATTGCCTGTACCCACCACCAAAATGCAACTTTCTTCTAGCTTTATTTTATGCTTATTGATCAATTCAAAACCAACAGTAGCCAGTGAAGCCGAATGCTTTCCAATTCCCGTTTCGAGACGTGCTCTTTTACCAACATGAATAGCCTGACGAATCAATTCATCCAGCATTGGCCCAATGGTTTTTTGTTCTCGTGCTAAGTCTAAAGCGTCTCGAATCTGTCCGACGATTTGATGTTCACCTATGGCCTGAGATTCCAAACCTGCTGCAGTCGAAAATAAGTTCTGTATCGCAATTTTTGTATCGGGTAAAACAGAAAGGTATTGGTTATAAGGGCCAAATTGCTCCAGATATTTTTCGAGATGCAAATAACTCTCTCCATAAGCATATAAGGACAATCTGTTGCATGTGGAAATGATAAAAACCTCCTGATAAGGTTCTTTTAATGTTTTTAAAGCATCAAGGGTTTGCTGCTTGTTCAATGCCAATTGCTCTCGTATTTCTATGGGAGCAAAACGGTGACTTAACTCAATACCTACAATTCGATCCATCCTCTTTATTGGCTTGCAAAGTTAACTAATCAGCTAGGATTCGACAGTGTGAATAGGATATAAATATCACTTGGGTTGATTAAGCAACTTAACAAAAATTTAATGCCTTAAACATATTTTTTTAACCACAATGGATTTTGGAAAAATTGTTAAAAAAAAAATGCAAATTTTCCCTAGGATACATATAGCAAGAAGCACAAAATTAAATATGATTTGTTGATAAAAACGGAAGGGGGGTGTTTGACTAATTATAAGTCCATAACTACCTTGGTCAAGGTTAATACATCGTTAACATTCTCTTAATTACATAACACCAATTGTCTGAAAATGAAAGAAACAGCCCTAAATGTCGAAAAAGACATCGAAGTAAACTTGACTTCAGAAATGAACTCAAATGAAAGAACTGCATATGCCTACGATGATGTTGTAGCACACGCTACTGAATATTTTAAAGGCGATGAATTAGCAGCTAATGTTTGGGTAAATAAGTATGCATTGAAAGATTCTGCAGGAAATATCTATGAGCGCACACCTAATGATATGCATCGACGTTTGGCAAGTGAAATTGCAAGGGTAGAAAAGAAATATCCCAACCCACTTTCAGAAGATGAGGTGTTCGATCTTTTAAAAGATTTTAAATACATTGTTCCTCAAGGCGGACCAATGACAGGAATTGGAAATCCGTTTCAAATTGCGTCTTTATCAAACTGTTTTGTAATTGGGAATAAGGGCGTGGCTGACTCTTATGGTGGTGTTATGAAAATCGATGAAGAGCAGGTTCAACTGATGAAAAGAAGAGGTGGTGTAGGACATGATTTATCACACATTCGTCCTAAGGGAAGTGCAGTTATGAATAGTGCATTAACCTCGACCGGTATTGTTCCTTTTATGGAAAGGTATTCCAATTCAACCAGAGAAGTTGCACAAGATGGACGACGAGGAGCTTTGATGTTAAGCGTGTCAATCAAGCATCCCGATGCAGAAGGATTTATTGATGCAAAAATGGATGGCACTAAAGTGACCGGAGCAAACGTATCTGTGAAAGTGACCGACGACTTTATGAAAGCCGTGGTGAATGATGGAGAATTCACACAACAGTACCCCATCGATAGTAAAGACCCTTCTTTTGAGCAGAAAATTAATGCGAAAAAGCTATGGGATAAGATTGTGCATAATGCATGGAAATCTGCAGAGCCGGGTGTACTATTTTGGGATACGGTGACCAATGAGTCTATTCCGGATTGTTATGCCGACTTAGGATTTAAAACCGTTTCTACCAACCCTTGTGGTGAAATTCCTCTTTGCCCTTATGATAGCTGCAGACTATTAGCGATTAATTTATACAGCTATGTAGAAAATCCTTTTACAGAGGAAGCTACATTCAACATGCAAAAATTCAAAAAGCATGCGGGCTATGCTCAGAGAATTATGGATGATATTGTTGATCTGGAAATGGAGAAGATCAATGCTATTATTGACAAAATAGAAAATGATCCTGAAAACCTAGAGGTAAAAAGAACGGAGTTGACACTTTGGAAAAAGATTAAGCAAAAATGTATTGAAGGGAGAAGAACAGGTGTTGGAATTACCGCTGAAGGAGATATGTTAGCTGGTTTAGGAAAAGTATATGGAACAGATGAAGCTTTAGATTTCTCGGTAAAAGTACATAAGACTTTAGCCATAGAAGCTTACCGCTCTTCTGTAGCCATGGCGAAAGACAGAGGCTCTTTCCCTATCTATGATTCGATGAGAGAGGAGAAAAATCCAATGATCAATCGAATAAAAGAAGCCGATCCTGCTTTGTATGAAGACATGGTTAAATACGGCAGAAGAAACATTGCTTTACTTACTATTGCTCCTACGGGAACCACCAGCATTATGACCCAAACCACATCAGGTATTGAGCCGGTATTTATGGTCTCCTACAAAAGAAGAAGAAAGGTCAATCCAAACGACAAAAGTGCACGTGTTGATTTTGTTGATGAAGTGGGTGATTCTTGGGAAGAGTACAATGTTTTTCACCATAACTTCAAAACTTGGCTAAAAATTAACGGCTATGATGTTGAACAGGTTGCAACATACAGCCAAGAAGAATTGGATGCCATTATTAAAAAGACACCTTATTACAAAGCAACGGCTAATGATGTCAATTGGGTGAATAAAGTGAAAATGCAAGGCGCTATCCAAAAGTGGGTAGACCACTCCATTAGTGTTACGGTTAACATCCCTGAAGAAACGACTGAAGACTTGGTTGGACAAATCTATGTTACAGGATGGGAAAGCGGTTGTAAAGGGATTACCGTATATAGAGATGGTTCACGTTCGGGAGTATTGGTGAGTAGTGATGATAAAGGAAAGAAGGAAGAAGAAGCATCAGCATTTTTAGAAACAAATGCGCCAAAACGTCCAAAAGTAATAGAGGCAGACATTGTTAAGTTCAACAACAATCATGAAAAGTGGATTGCCGTAGTAGGTACAATTAATGATCGTCCCTATGAGATTTTTACTGGTCGAGCTGAAGATTCTTTCTCTATTCTAAGTCATGTAGACAAGGGCTGGGTGATTAGAAATAAAACTGAAGATGGACGTGCCAGATATGATTTTCAATATGAAGATAAAGATGGCTACAAAACGACAATCGAAGGTTTGTCAAGAACCTTTACCCAAGAGTACTGGAACTATGCAAAGTTGATTTCCGGCGTTTTAAGACATGGAATGCCCATTGCTTTTGTAGTAGATATGGTTTCGAACCTTCACTTAAACGAGGAAAGTTTAAATACATGGAAAAATGGTGTTGTAAGAGCACTAAAAAGATATATCCCTGACGGAACAAAAGCAGAAGGACAAACTTGTCCCGAATGCAGCTCAGAAGAGGGACTAATGTTTAAAGAAGGCTGTTTAACTTGTTCCGATTGTGGTTACAGTAAATGTGGATAGTGCTTAGTTTTTAATTAATTTGAACGAAAGGCGGTTTTCAAAAACCGCCTTTCGTTTTTTAAATTTTTTACTTTCTAATTATCTAATCCGAGATCGTATCTGTTGCTATCTTTGTAGACATGAAACAGTTAATTTCCACTGTAATTGTTGTTGGTTTTTTAACGGCATGTGCGTCCGGTTCTTCAGGATATCGCAAAAAGAAAAAGAAGAAAAAATGCGACTGTCCCTCTTGGACTCATAATATCAAAAAAGGGGAGAAAAATAATCATCTTGCCAAAATCAAGTCCAAGCCAAATTATTCAATTACATTTGCTATTTAGACTAATTCTAAATAATGGAAAGTAGCATTCTATCTAAATGTCAAGTTGGGGATTCAGTTATACTGAAAGAGATAAAAGATAGACAATTGTCGATACAACTGTTCACCATGGGCTGCATTCCCGGTGAAAGAATTCAAATAGAACGCATTGCACCTTTTGGAGACCCCATACTCTTAAAGGTTGATGACAGTTTTATTAGTATTCGAAAGTCGGATGCAAAACTTGTAACGATAGAAAAACAATAGCGCTTGAGCCCATCTGACTCCTTCAATATTGTAGATAAAGTAAGACTTGTTCTTGTCGGCAACCCCAACTCCGGAAAGTCTTCCCTTTTTAATGCATTAACAGGTCTCAATCAACGTGTAGGTAATTTCCCGGGTGTCACCGTAGAAAAAAAAGTAGGACATTTTAATACCGGAACAATTAAAGCAGAAGTTGTTGATCTTCCCGGTACTTATAGTTTGAGCCCAAGATCTGAAGATGAGCAGGTCACATTCGACTATTTAAACGATTCTAGTAGAACTGATATTCCTGAGATTATTCTTGTTATAGCAGATGCATCCAACCTAAAAAGAAACTTGCTTCTCGCCTCTCAACTAATTGATCTGGAAAGACCAACAATTCTTGCCCTTAACATGATTGACATTGTGGAACGCAATGATCAAGAAATTGATGTTAAACGCTTACAGTCTGAATTGGGCATTCCTGTTGTTCCCATTAATGCAAGAATTGGCAAAGGGATAAAGCACCTGAAAGAAGAAATAGAAGACTATGAACTTCCACCCTTTAAAAAATTTGTAGACAATCATGAAACCAAAGATGCTTTAGATAATACACTTGTTAGATACGATAAGATCAAAGGAATTGTCGAACGATGTCTTAAAAATAAAGGAGAATCTAAAACGGCCAGACTGACTCAAAAATTAGATCGTATACTGACTCATAAAGTATTCGGTTATGTGATCTTTTTATTTTTGTTATTCATCATGTTCCAAGCCATTTTTTCTTGGTCTAGCGTGCCAATGGATTGGATAGAAAATGGCTTTCTCATTTTTGGAAGCTGGGTAAGTGATATCTTACCAAAAGGAGTTTTAAATGACCTTATTGTTGATGGTATAATTGCCGGTCTTGGAGGCATCGTCATTTTTATCCCTCAGATTGCCCTACTCTTTACTTTTATTGCCATTTTAGAAGATACCGGTTATTTGTCTCGTGTCAGTTTTTTGATGGATGCCTTACTAAAACGTTTTGGGCTCAGCGGAAAATCAATTATTCCGCTACTCGGAGGAGCGGCTTGCGCAGTGCCTGCTATAATGAGTGCAAGAACAATTAATAATAAAAAGGAGCGATTGTTAACCATATTTATCACTCCACTTATTTCGTGTTCAGCTCGTATTCCTGTTTATACATTATTAATTGCCCTGGTTATTCCTGCAGAACAACAACTCTGGTCATTTAACCTACAGGGAATTGTGATGATGGTGCTTTATCTTCTAGGGTTTATTGCGGCAATTGTTACGGCCTCATTTATGAAAATAGGTGTTAAAAGCAGTGAAAGAAGCCACTTTATTATGGAACTTCCTATATACAGATCACCGAGATGGAGTAATGTAGGCATCACCATTGTCAATAAAGTAAAAGTTTTTTTATTTGAGGCCGGGAAAATCATCATTGCGGTATCTGTTGTCTTGTGGGTACTCTCATCATATGGTCCCGGAGATAAAATGACGGCTATTGATAAAAAATATGACGTTATTTCTGCAACACCGGGAGTTGATCCAAGTTTAGTGAATGAGCAAATGGCCAGTGAGAAATTAGAGGTTTCTTATGCGGGCCATATTGGAAAATTCATCGAACCGGCAATTAAACCTCTGGGGTTTGATTGGAAAATTGGAATTTCAATCATTACCTCATTTGCTGCCAGGGAAGTCTTTGTGGGTACAATGGCAACGCTATATAGTGTAGGTGATGAAGAAAACACAGCATCCATTAAAGAAAAAATGGCTAGAGCTACTAACCCTGAAACCGGAGAAAAAATATATACAAAGGCTACCGGATATTCATTACTCATCTTTTACGCCTTCGCTCTTCAGTGCATGGCAACCGTAGCGATTGTATTCAGAGAAACAGGCGGATGGAAATGGCCGATAATTCAGTTGATCTACATGGGAGCACTAGCCTATCTTTCAAGTTTATTGGTCTATCAAATTTTTACATAATACATGGGATCGGTATTGACAAAATACATCCCCCATGAAGCAATTCCTTTAGTGGCCAAATGGTTTAAAGAGTCAGGTGCACATCTTAAGATAAAAAAACCCAGAACAACCAAGTTTGGAGACTTTAGACCTGCTATTGGTAAAAAGCCGCATAGAATAAGTGTTAACGGAGACCTTAACCTCTATCACTTCTTAATTACTTTGATTCATGAATTCGCCCATGTTTATACATGGATACGATATAAAAACAAAGTTAAACCACATGGGAAAGAGTGGAAGAAAATATATACAGATATGCTTTTAGAGAGTATGGAATATGTTCCTTATCCGGATACCTTACAAAAGGCTCTCAGAAAACACGTTCATATTCCTAAAGCCTCAAGCTGCTCCGACCCTGTTTTATATGCGCTTTTAAGGCAATATGACTCAGAACATAGCCTTTGCCTATCTGATTTAGAAGAAGGAGAGTTATTCATCTTTCAAAACAAAAGGGCATTTAAAAAGGGCACGAAAAGGAGAACGCGCTATGAATGCCTAGAAATAAAGACATCTAAAATTTACCTCATAAATGGACAAGCACCTGTAAAAAGAGCAAATGAAAAAGATAACAATTTGATCAATTCTAATTGATCAGCGGTTAATCATTCCGCCTCAAGAATGACTAAATTCGCGACTTCAAATCAAAAGCACATGAATACGAACAACTACTGTGTGATTATGGCGGGCGGAATCGGAAGCAGATTTTGGCCCATGAGTAGAACTGAATTTCCAAAACAGTTTATTGATATTTTGGGAACAGGTCAGAGTCTCATTCAGCAAACCTTTGAGCGGCTTTCCAAGATTGCTCCTAAAGAAAACATCCTCATTGTAACCAATGAAGACTATAAAGGATTAGTAATTGATCAGTTAGGTATTTCTGAAACACAGGTGCTTTGTGAACCAAGCAGACGAAACACTGCACCATGTATTGCATATGCAAATTATAAAATTTCCCAGCTAAATCCTAAAGCAAACATTATCGTTGCCCCGGCTGATCATCTGATTTTAAAAGAAAATGAATTTATTTCTGTGATCAATGAAGCTCTTGACTTTACCGCTAAAAATAATGCATTGGTTACGCTGGGCATCAAACCAAGTCGACCCGATACCGGTTATGGTTATATACAGTTTGATGACAGCAGTAAAGGAGAAATTAAGAAAGTAAAAACTTTTACTGAAAAGCCTAATCTAGAACTAGCAAAAGAGTTTTTAAAAAGTGGTGAATTCAGTTGGAATTCAGGAATGTTCATATGGAGTTTGAAAAGCATTCAAACAGCCTTTGAAAAATTAATGCCTGAACTGGACAGTCTTTTTAAAGACAATTTGACTCACTTCAATACTAAAAATGAAGTGCATGCAATTGAAGAAATTTACTCCGAATGCAGAAGTGTAAGTATCGACTATGGAATAATGGAAAAAGCGGATAATGTTTATGTACTTAGTGCTGACATTGGGTGGTCTGACCTAGGAACCTGGGGATCTATTTACAACCATATTCCACATGATAAAAACAAAAATGCATTGATCGGAAAAAACATCATGATGTATGATTCCAACGACTGTATTGTAAGCATGCCAAAGGAAAAGCTTGTAGTATTACAAGGGCTTAACGACTATATCGTAGTAGAATCAAATGATACACTTCTCGTTTGTAAAAAAGAAGACGAACAAAAAATAAAACAATTCGTCACAGATATTAAAGTCAGTAAAGGCGAAGAATTTGTTTAGTAATCCGCCGTACTGTACTTGGTTTTGCTTTTTACCGTCACTTTTATATTCCGATCCGGAGCCGTGTTCTTTCTGAAGTTATCTATGATTTCGTAAACATCGTAATCTACTTTATAAGAGTCACGCATATCTATGGTTACATGCGAACCATCGGGTAAATGATTCAACTCTTGAAGTATTGCACCCTTATTTAAAAAAGTAACTTCTTCTGACAATGTCATTTCAACCAAATGCACTTTATCGTCTGATTCTTTAATGTGCATAAAGTGAGAATTTTTATAATTCACACGTATTAAGTTAAATATGGCTACAGCAACACCAAGGCCTATACCTGTAAGAAGGTCTGTAAAAACAATTCCGACCATGGTAACCATAAAGGGAATAAATTGCTTTGGCCCAAGATCATACATTCCTTTAATTAGACTTGGATTAGCCAATTTATAACCCACAACAAATAAGATGCTCGCTAAAACCGCTAAAGGAATTTTATTTAATACTGTTGGAATTAAAATGATACTGAAAAGCAACAAGAATCCATGAATAATTCCAGAAAGTTTCGTTTTTCCTCCAGATTGTATATTCGCAGAACTTCGCACTATAACTTGTGTAATCGGTAACCCTCCTATCATTCCTGAAACAATATTTCCGGTACCTTGAGCAATCAATTCCCTATTGGTAGGTGTTACCCGTTTCTTAGGATCCAGTTTATCTGTTGCCTCAACACTTAGTAATGTTTCAAGACTTGCTACTACTGCCATGGTTACTGCAATTACATATAAATTACTTTGAGAAAGAAAGCTAAAATCCGGTAAAGTAAACTGGCCAATAAATGAAGAAAAATCAGATGCAACCGGCACATTAACCAAATGCTCCTTTGAAATGGACCATGATGGAAAATACTTACTGGTAATGATCTCGTAAATAATTCCAAAGGCCACTGCAACTAAAGGACCTTGAATTAGGGTAAATATCTTACCCTTCTTACTTAATACATTTTGCCATAAAATGAGAATTGCCAGAGAAATAGCTGCAACCAAAAGCGCTTGTGGAGAAATATAATCTATTGCTTTAAACAATTCAGTAAATGTATTTTCTCCATCTGGCTGCACAAAGTCCAAATCGCCCTCATAATCCTTGTCATAACCTACCGCATGAGGAATCTGTTTTAAGATGATAATCAAACCTATTCCAGATAACATCCCTTTGATGACAGATGAAGGGAAAAAGTAGCCGATAAACCCAGCTCTTAAAAATCCTAGAATCAATTGTATAATTCCGGCCAGTACAACTGCAACTAGAAATCCTTCATAAGACCCCAATTCTTGAATTGCACTTAAAACAATAACAGCTAAGCCTGCAGCAGGCCCACTAACCCCTAGGGCTGATCCACTCAATGAGCCAACGATAATTCCGCCCACAATGCCCGCAATTAAGCCTGAAAACAAGGGAGCGCCACTGGCCAAAGCAATTCCTAAACAAAGGGGAATGGCCACAAAAAATACAATTATACTGGATGGAAAATCATGTCTGATTTCTTTAAATAAGTTCATGTGATTAATTTGAAATAGTTAATAAAGCGGCGTATGCCAAAAAAATGAGGTTTGGTATTTAAAACTTAAGCCTCCGGTGGTGGAGTGATAACTTCAATAATAGGATCATTCAAAGAGAAAAGGTGATTTTGATACACCAAAGTCATGGCATGGTTTTGTTCTTGGATAACAAAAGCATAGTTCACAACTTCTTTTTCATTCTTGACCTCTAACTCCTCATTCGTCTTAGAATCCGACTCTTCTTCTAAAGCAATATTTATCACTAAATCCGAATCACTGAATAAGTGAACAAAACTATGAACGCAGCCTAGACCAATAAAGCTAAACAGTGATAGCATCAGCATAAAATATGTTTTGCTCATCGTAGATTTCATGTTTAACAAATCTAAGGCTTTAATAGCTGATAAAATAGCCCTATAAACGCTACTAAGTTAATTTATTCTAATCTTTTTAGTTTGTCTTTAACTCAATTCTAAACACATTGCCTCTCGAATCGGCAGCTATGGCAACAAATTGATCCGGTAAAAAACGAAGAATGTTTAAATCGGTTGAATCGACATTCTTCCAAGATTGCCCATTATCCGCAGATTGATCCATTCCATTTGTGCCTGCAGCTAACCAAATTTTTGCTTTGCCGCAGTAATGTATGGTAGATCTATATCCTTTTAAAGCTGTACTTGATAGCCTCCACCTTATACCATCTTCGGAAATTATCGCATAGCTTAACGAATCCGCTTGTGAAAAATCACCACCCACACCGATAAAGCTGCCATTGGCATAGGAAATAGCGTAAACTCCTCCATAAGGAGATTCTGTCTGCAAAGGTGTATCGTAAAACTCCCATGTCTTTCCTTTATCTTCCGAACGCAAAACCCTCACATTCTTACCTCCTAATGCAATGACGGTTGTATTTTTCCCATCAAATGCAATACAGGAATTACTCGCAGCAAATCCATTTTCGTCTAATCTTGGTGAAGGGACTTCCCCGGAGTCCGAACGGTTCCATGTTTCTCCTTGATCTTGAGAATTTAAAATCAAATGTCTACCTGCAATCACATCTCCAAATGCAATCCCTTTGTTCTCTTCATAGAATAGTATAGAATTGATGAACGCATTAGAATCTATGTTTTCATAGACCAATTGCCATTGCTTTCCTCCATCTTTTGTTTTATAAATCCTACACGGAAATCCTGCACTGGAAATAATTACTTCATCTCTAGAAAAAGCATGAATACTTCTGAAGTCTAAACTATCAGTATCTGGGGCAGGTACTTGTGTCCATGTACCCCCGTCATCTACAGATCTTGCGACAAGACCTTTACTTCCTGATAACCAAACAACTCCATTTTGTGCAATGGAAATCCCGCGTATGCTTGAACCTTTAAATTGTTCTACTTTGTTTATAGTATAAAGCAGTTCTGAATCCGACTGACATGCAAACAGACTTACAGAAATTAGAAGGTAAAAGAATCTCTTGATCATAAAAAAGCGGACTGATAGTACAGTCCGCTTTAAAATTACTTTTCTTCTTTTTAAAGTGAGCCAATCATTTTAGATGGATCAACCCACTTATCAAACTCTTCTTCGGTTAAATAACCCAAATTAACTGCCTCTTCTTTTAAAGTTGTGCCGTTTTCATGCGCTGTCTTCGCAATCTTAGATGCCTTATCGTAACCAATATGCGTGTTTAAAGCAGTAACGAGCATCAATGAATTGTTGAGGTTCTGTTTAATATTTGCAGCGTTTGGTTCTATGCCGATGGCACAGTTATCGTTGAAAGAAACGCATGCATCACCAATTAAACGCGCAGACTCCAAAAGATTTTTAGCCATCATTGGTTTAAATACATTTAACTCAAAATGTCCATTCATTCCTCCGGCAGAAACAGCAACATCATTACCAATAACCTGAGCACAAACCATGGTTAAGGCTTCCGCCTGAGTAGGATTAACTTTCCCCGGCATGATTGAAGAACCTGGCTCATTGGCCGGAATATTCAACTCACCGATTCCACATCTAGGACCGGAAGCCAATAAGCGAATATCGTTTCCTATTTTCATAAGACTAACAGCTAACTGCTTCAATGCACCATGAGTTTCAACAATCGCATCATGGGCGGCCAGTGCTTCAAATTTATTTTCTGCACTTCTAAAAGGTAAACCTGAAAATTCTGCAATTTTCTTGGCTACCAAGTCTGCATACCCTTTTGGTGTATTTATACCGGTTCCTACTGCCGTTCCACCTAAAGCCAACTCAGATAAATGATCTAAAGTATTGTTTAAAGCTTTGATTCCATGATCAAGCTGTGAAACATAACCCGACAGCTCTTGACCTACTGTTAGAGGAGTGGCATCCATCAAGTGAGTTCTCCCAATTTTTACAACATCCATATAAGCCTTGGATTTTTGGTGAAGGGTATCTCTAAGCTTCTGAATTCCGGGAATGGTTGTTTCAACCACCATTTTGTAACACGCGATATGCATGCCAGTTGGAAAGGTATCATTTGAAGACTGAGATTTATTCACATCATCATTGGGGTGAATCTTTCTGCTTCCTTCACCAAGCTGATTTCCATCTAGAACGTGAGCTCTGTTCGCAACAACTTCATTAACATTCATATTAGACTGTGTTCCTGATCCGGTTTGCCAGACGACAAGTGGGAACTGATCATCTAATTGATGTGCTAAAATTTCATCACATACGGTAGAAATAAGATCTCTCTTTTCTTCAGCTAAAACCCCTAATTCACAATTCGTATGGGCAGCCGCTTTTTTCAAATAAGCAAAGCCATGAACAATTTCTAGCGGCATCTGCTGTTTATTATCTCCAATTTTGAAATTGTTTCGTGAGCGTTCAGTCTGCGCACCCCAATACTTATCCTTTGGTACCTTGACCTCTCCCATCGTATCTTTTTCAATTCTATAATCCATTTTATTGCTATTTATTTTTTTATTTCTTGAATTGTTGATTTTGCGTAAACTTGCAGAACAAAATTCTGAATTATGACGGCAGGTTTTTTATTATTTCTTATCATTTTTTCTTTGGCATTTTGGGTATTGATCTTCCTATCTGCTTTTGCCTTACCTTATTCAATTACCTTATATGTGATTGAAAAGCTTAAAGGGAAAAAAGCATCAAACAAAGAAGACGTTTAGAGCAGATCTTTAACCGCTTCAGGAGGCCTGCCAATAATGGCCTTGTTTCCTTTTACCACAATCGGTCTTTCAATTAGTCTTGGATGCTCTATCATGATTTGAATCCACTCGTCATTTGTAAACGCTTTTCCCTTAAATTGCTTTTTATACAGGTCTTCATTCTTTCTTAGCAACTGTTCCGCTTTTATGTTGAGTTTCATAAGCAAATGTGCAATTTGCTCTTTTGACGGTATTTCTTTCAAATACTCTATTATCTTGGGTTCTATGCCATTTTCTTTAAGTATCGCAAGAGCCTCACGGCTTTTTCGGCACCTCGGGTTATGATATATCTCCATTTTATTTTTTTTCAAATTTAGTCGTCCTAAAAAGAGCGAACAAAGTTTATTTAGAATTATTTGCGGGAAACGAAAAGAATAGTATTTTTGTTGATATATCAATTAATTATGTCTGATATTCTATTACATGAAGTTGCCTTTTTCCCTATTGAGAAGGCCATGAGAAAACTCAAAGAGTATACCGTCTCCAAGTTTAAAGAGCATGATTTTCCCGTAACAAAAGACCAATGGATTGTGTTAAAAAAGATATCTGAAGAACAAAACCAAACGCAGCGAAAAATTGCAGAAGAAACATTTAAAGAGCCGGCAGCTCTGACTAGAATTCTAGATATATTGGAAAAAAAGGGCCTTGTAAAAAGAACAGCCAGTGCAATTGATAGAAGAACATTTGAAATCAACCTAAGTGTTGATGGTCAACGCTTAGTGGCAAAGATGATTCCTGTTGTTCAAGACATAAGAAAACAAGCGCTAAAAGGAATAAACAAAACTCAGATTGAAGAAATAAAGCGCCTAATGAATGCCATACATGATAATTTAGTTTAATATTTTTTTACAAAAAATAATTGATATGTATATTATTAATAAGTCATTATTATACTTAAGCATCATTTTCTCCTCATACCTAAATGCACAAACTGAAATTTCCTCAGGAGGCATGCTATTTAGATATGAGATAATTGAGGATTCCATTTATTGCTTTCTCTCAACACCTGAAAAAGGGTGGGGCCTAATTGGATTTAATCGCACAAATACGCTAAATGGTGCTGATCTTAAGTTTTTCTCCGTTCAAAATTCACAGCCATTGTTCGGAGATTTTAAAAACAAGTCCGGAAGAGATTATAATGATAAGGAGCCACAAAATGGTAGAATTATTAAAGGGCTTGAAAATGAGGCTGGATGTCAGTTTGTTTTTGTGCTACCACTAAACTCAAACGACCCAAATGATTTCCAGTTTAATCATAAGGAAGAATTTTTTTTAATCCTCGCCTATTCAACAAGCGATGATTATCAACACCATTCAGCATACAGAAAGCAATTTAAATATCGATGGAAATACAATTAATGTTAATTATTTAAACTCAAAATCATGAAAACAAAAACGATCGCGCTCTTTGCTCTAACATCACTTTTATTAACTCTAAATGCCAATGCACAGGATAAACCAATAAATGCCAAAGAGAGCTTAATTGCTTATTTGAACGCAGGAGACATTAGAGATACAAAAGCCTTAGACATACTGATGCATAAAGATTACAGAGTAGTCTTTAAGGATCTTGCAAAGAATGAAACCTCAATTATTAACAAGGATCTCTATATTGAGTATATAGAGAAAAAGATTTTTGGTGGTGTTCCAAGAGAGATTGTAAAAATAAAACTCGGTGAAGAAGATGCTTATCTGGCTTCCTTTTTTGTAATAACAAAGTCTAAATCAGGAGAAATGATCAGTTATTTTACGTTAATAAAGGAAAACGACAAATGGCAAGTTCTTCAAGATCTGGTTCGAATGAAATAAGTCCAAGCCGCCCTTCTATAGAGGGCGGCTTTTTAGTAAAATTGTCTTAACGACAATGTTAGAAATCCGACTGAAAAACGAAATCCTCTTTCTCCTTCCGGAAAAGGCCATTTATTGGCCCAAGCAAAAAGCTATACTTATTTCAGATCTGCATTTAGGGAAAACAAATCACCTTCGTAAGAGTGGATATGCCTTAAGTCATGCTTCACAATTTGCTACCCTAGAGATACTAGACCGGTTGTTAAAAGATTATCTTACTGAGCGACTAATTATGCTCGGTGACTTATTTCACAGTACTGTAAACAATGAATGGAATGCCTTTTCGGATTTCAGGAAATTACATGGCAAAATTCGATTTGACCTAGTGCTCGGCAATCATGATATTATGCCTCAAGAATTTTATCAAAATATTGATCTAATTACCCATTCTACTTTAGAACTCAATCCCTTTATTTTTAGTCATGAACCCTTGTCTGATAAATCCTTCTTATTTAATCTATATGGTCATATCCACCCGGGTATATTACTAAGAGGAAAAGGAAGAATGAAAACCAAACTTTCTTGTTTCTATTTTGAGGAAAATCAAGGCATATTGCCCGCGTTTGGCACATTGACCGGCTTAGCAAAGCTTAAAGTCAAACGAAATGCCAGAGTCTTTGCCATTAATTACCCAGATATTATAACCCTTAGTGAATAATCACAGACCAAAATTGGAGTCTAGACCATCCAAAAAGTCACCCAAAACAAAATAAATCGATAAACAATAAAACTTGGAATTAGGCTCAAAGTCAACAAAGTGCTTTTAATAAAACTATTTTGCCAAGAGATTTGAAAAGCATTCCTCATAAAGACCAATAAATAAAGAATAACTAAAGCAAGAAAGAATATAGATACCCAGAGGTCATTTAAAAATCCAAAATTTAACTCATAGAGCTGATTAACTGATAGTAGAATACCAGGCAGAAGTATCAGTAAAAAAAGAATATAAATTGCATTGAAGTATGCTGCTGCTGCTAAAAAGTCTGAAAAATAAAACTGTGTATTTCGAAGAAATAATAAACGAAAAATGAGTGCCTGAATCAAAACCAAAACAACTAACAAGAGTTTTCCATTCTGAGAAGAGGTTTTCTCATACTCCTCACGATAGTCCTCATAAGTAATGCTATTCTTTTTTAAGTGGTTGGCTACTACTTCTTTTACCATTCCACTATAAGGAAGATGTTTTATTTGTGTGCTTAAACTGGTGTTAAACGTACTCAACATGGGAAATAAGAAATAAAGCAGATTGGCAAAGAAAAAGAGTTGTAGAGGAGCAATATACTTTTTTCGATTCCCTGAAATGTACGCTCTTGTCAGCTCTCCGGGCTTAAAGAGCATCATTTTAAAGCTTACAAACAACTTGCCATTGGCAAAAAACAGTGATGAAATGAGTTCATTAAAAAAATGAGATAGAGTTTTATCTGCAGAAGTTATTCGCTTTAAGCCACAATTGCTGCAATAGTTTCCATTTACTTCTGCATTACAATTCACACATTGATTAGAATTGGCACCATTCATCTTTGCTAAAATAATCAAATCGACTTGTTTTGTCTTTTGATACTCTTAGCTTAACTTAAAACTTTCTTTCTTTTTGAAAGAAGAAGTGCCCCCTAATTTCAACTATATAAGTCTTAGGCTGCTTTATAGATAATATGTACTTTTTCAGGTGAGAAGTTACAACTTTCACCTTCTACGACAAGATGCCATGAGCCATCAATGGGTTTTTCAAAATGACAATACTCATCCTTTACTTCTAAGGCTAAACCATTATAATCCAGATTTTGCCTGTAAGCGTTAAAGTTGTTTTCATCTAATAAGAGTACTTTATAGTCATTAGGAACCTCTATGCCAATATAGCCCGGGTAACTTCCTCTGATTTTATGATATACCTGTTTCATTTTGCTAAATATTTTAGGAATACTTATTTTTACACTGTAAATTTACTATAATTTTTAGAATACTAAAATATTTAGCAAAATGAGAGGAAATTTTTTCTCAATAAATTTAAAGCATCTTAGAAAATTAAAGCGTTTAACGCAAAATGATTTTGCACAAAAAATTGGAATTAATAGGCCGAAATTAGGCTCCTATGAAGAGGGAAGGGCTGAGCCCAGCCTCACCACTTTGCAAAATATCTCTCAATTTTTCAAAATAAAAATTGATGATTTATTGGAACGTGACTTAAGTAAAGCTCAAAGAACTTCCAAAAAAAATTTTGAAGGAAATGACTTAAGAGTACTTCCCATTATTGTTAATGAAGAGCAGGAAGAACGCATCAGCTTGGTTCCTGTTAAAGCTGCTGCTGGCTATTTGAATGGGTATGCAGATCCGGAATTCATTGAAGAATTGCCCAACTTTCAGCTACCTATGTCAGATTTTTCTCAGGGAACATACAGAGCTTTCCAAATTGAGGGAGACAGCATGTTGCCCATTCAGTCAGGGAGTTATGTAGTTGCCGAATATGTAAGCAATTGGTTCTGGATCAAAGATCAACATTGCTACATTATCGTTTCAAAAAATGAGGGCGTGGTGTATAAGCGAGTGGTTAATCTATTGGATGAACAAAACAAACTAGAACTTCGATCAGATAATGCTGAATATGAGCCCTATACCATTAATGGGGAAGAACTGTTAGAAGTATGGCAAGCAAAAGCTTATTTAAGTTTTGACTTGCCTGAGCAAAACGCCTCTCAACTTTCTGTGGATGAACTTTCCAAAATGATGCTTAATCTCAAAAGTGAGGTTGAAAACTTGAAGAAAGACAACAATTGATTGATTTGTTTATCGCCAAATCGATTTAATGCTACGAAAGTTTAACTTCGTTTCATGAAATTATCGGTTCTTAAAGCCCCGTTCCCTTTTCACAATTCCATTCCGATAATGTTACGAAGTGCTCTCTTTTATGGGGGATTTGTTTTTCTTTTCCTTTATGTTTTTCAACCCTTTGGCTTAAACCAATACAATTCTCCCAACAAACTATGGCAACTTGCCGGTTATGGCTTGGTAACTTCTTTTTGTTTATTATCAAGTAACCTTGTTTTTTACTTTTTCACGCCCGTTTGGTTTAGTGCAAAGACCTGGACAGTAGGTAAAAACATTCTATACATGACATGGATGTTTTTTTTCATCGGCTTAGGCAATCTCTTTTACTCTCACCTATTAAGTTTCTTCAGTCTTAATCTCTCTGCTTTTCTACACTTTCAAGCTTTAACACTAATGGTTGGGGCATTTCCGGTTTCAATAAGCACCTTTATTGTTTACAACAGAAAATTAAAGGCAGCTTTAGAAAAGGCTACCGAACTCAATCGTAGCATTCAACCTCAGAAAGCCAATACCGAACTTAATGTTTTGCTTCCTTCAAAGAATAAATCAGAAGAGTTATCAATAGCCATCAACAGCTTATTATTTATTAAGGCAACCGAAAACTATGTTGAAGTGTATCAAAAAGATGGAGAAGGTATTTACAACAAATCCATTATTCGCAATACCTTAAAAGACATTGAAGTGTACTTAAAAGATTATCACTTCATTCAAAAATGCCATAGGAGCTATCTTGTTAACCTACAATTGATTCTACAATTTAAAGGAAATGCTCAAGGTTTAACGCTAAACTTTAAAGGTCTAAATGACCTTGAAATACCGGTATCAAGAAGCTATGTTAAACAAATTAAAGCAGAGCTAGAGCAATGAAAACACCCTATTATTTTCTGCTTTTTGTTTGCGGTTTGTTTTTGATTGTCGTCTCTCCACAGTTGTTTTCTGACGGCATGTTTATGGATGGTGTGTATTATGCTACCATTGCCCGAAACTGGGCAGTCGGTTTGGGTTCGTTCTGGGAGCCTTATTTTACCGAACATGTTGGAAATCCTTTCTTTGACCATCCTCCTTTAGCTTTCTTTCTTGAGGGAACTCTTTTTTACCTCCTTGGGGATCACATTTGGATAGAAAGGTTATATTCCTTTTTAACTTATGTCTTTACAGCCTGGGTCATGTTTCTTCTATGGAAATCCATTACAATTCGAAAGTACTCTTCTCTATTCTGGTTTCCATTGTTGATTTGGTTGTTTATACCTAAAGTTATCTGGTCTGTGTCAAATAACCTATTGGAAAACACATTAATGATTTTTACTTGTTTGTCTATTTTGTTTGGAATTCGTTTCCTGAAAAGTCATAACTATCTCAATATAATAGTTTCTGGGTTTTTTATTTTTCTAGGTTTTCTCACCAAAGGTTTTGTTGCTTTCTTTCCACTGTCTTTCTTCTTTTTCTATTTCTTATTTCGTAAAAATTTTAAGCTAATTCAGCTCTTAAAAGTGGGTATTAGCCATTTACTTTCTGTCACTTGGCCTTTTTTGGGACTTTGGTTATTTTACCCTAAGGGTATAGAAAGTATCCAGCAATACTTTCATATTCAAGTTTACAATAGTCTTCAAAATGTAGTTACTGTTGAGCATCGGGGAGAAATTCTGACTTCTTTTTTCCAAGAAGCCATACTTCCACTATCTATATTAACTTTTTTGTTGACTATCAATCACTTAAAATTTCGACTAACTATTTTTAAACACATCGATAAAAGTCTCCATTGGACGCTATTGGCTGTAGTTTTAAGTGGCATATTGCCCATTATGATTAGCTTAAAGCAAAGCACCTTTTACATTAATCCTGTTTTTCCACTTTTTGCTCTCGTTCTTGGCAGCATAGGCACTCCTGTACTTTATCAATTAATAAACAAGATCCAATTTCAAAGTAGCAGTTTTAAAGTGTTCAAAGTTTTTAGCCTATTGCTCTTTATTTGCTCAATTGCAGCTAATATTTACTTTAGCCAAACAGTAGGGAGAAATAAAAAAAGAATTCAGGACATTAAAACCATAGTGTCAGAGATAGAGCCATCAAAAGCACTTTTTATCTCTTTTGAGATTTACCGAGAATGGTCTTTGTATGCCTATTTTCATCGTTATGGATTCGTAAGTCTGGATGCCGAAAACCCGGATCAATACCAATACATGATTAAACAAAAGGGAAATCAAGAATACCTCCCGGAAGGGTATCGTATTTGGCGCAATGACTTAAACGAAATCGACCTCTACATTAGAGAATAGCATTGTCATTCATCACAAATCTGCTTGACGAATAACAAATTCTTGTTATTCATCACAAAATATTGTAGATCAACACTCTATTTTTTGGAATTAAACGATGTTCAATTCTTTTGTTCTAAAAATTAAGATGTCATGAAAAAAGAAGGGTTGATCATTTTGTTATTGTTTTTTTGTTTTTCCGTTTTCGGACAGAAGAACCGTTATCGTTTCGCCGAAACCTATTTTGGATTAGAAGCAGAATACAGTCATGAAAATAACTCCTTTCTTTATGAGCAGAATGGAAGCATAAGCAATCAAGCATTACCTTCTCAAATAACACCTCGACTATTAATTGGTGGAACACACTTTTGGCGGCGAGCTGACTTCTATATCTCTTTACCTCTAGGTTCGTTTAACTTGTCAGGCAGTAAAAACATTGACTTAAGTAACAACGTACTTACCGGATTCAGATATTTACCTTTTTCATTAAAACGTCAAACGGTTCGACCATTCATCGGTATCGGAATGAATGCTAAGGAGTTAAAGCTTAACAATGGTCCAAAATATACCAATTGGCAATGGTATTATGAAGGAGGACTAAACTATTTTTACAAAAATAGAATCATTGGATTGGAGGTGCGTTATTTCCCAAAAAGTGAATTTTATAACGCGTATACCAGAACCGACTTTCAAAACACAGCACTTAGTCCCTTATCTTTTTCAGTGAGTTATAAATTTGTTTTTGATGCTACTGCGGGATACAGTACAGAAGGGTCTAAACAATACATGAAAAAAATTTATGAAAAGGCAGACCAATCGAATGCTTATGATGCTTTTTCATTTGGTGTTGGCTTAAGTGCTTTAATTCCTCTTGGTAAGACCGATTTAGCCTCAAATCAGGCCTTTTTTAACGATGAAATAGAAGGCAATATTAGTGTCGACATTGGAGCAGGTTATTATTTTAGTAAGATAGATGCTGCTTTAAGAGCATCTTTCAGACCTCTTAAGCAAGAGGAGTCAGCCTTTGATTATACTTATCGACTAAGAAGAAACTCTCTTGCTTTAGAAGCTTTTAAGTTCATTGGCGATTATCATGGGTTTGCCCCATTTATTGGTCCATATGTTTCAGCAGACCTTTATAAATTAAAAGAAATAGATTTTGGGCAAACGGTTAATGAATTAGAAGCAACAAAGCTTGGATACGGAATTGTATTTGGGTGGGACATTCGGCAAACTCCTATGGATTATTTGATCCTAAGAACCAACTTAAGGTACACCCCTCAATTCGATTATCGCTCATCGGGACTCAAGTTTACAAGTAAACAAATTGAGTTCAACTTCATTCAGATTGTCTTTTACCCAGAACGTTATAAAATTTGGAAAAACACCTAATCATGGAAACATTAATGAAAATCAGCTTATTTATTCATGCCTTCAGCGGCAGTATTGCACTAATTACTGGCTTGGTCGCTATCTTCTCAAAGAAAGGGCAGAAGCTCCACTTAAAAGGAGGACTCATTTACTATTGGTCAATGATGGTAGTTGTACTGACCGGAGTTATTTTAGGTACATACCGCAGTAATATTTTCATTCTAACAATTGCAGTATTCAGCTTTTACATGGTCTTTACCGGAAGGCGTATATTAGGAAACAAGAAAGAGGTTAAAGCTGAGCTATTAGATTGGTCAGTATGCATTTTATGCCTTTCCATTGGTTTATTCATGCTATATCTTGGTATTATTAACCTTGTAAAAATTGGGTTTGCCGGAGCTGTACCCATGCTTTTAGTTTTCGGCTTTTTTTTAAGCTGGATGTGTTTAGAAGATGTACAATTAATGAGGCTTAAAAAGTTTGTAAAAGGGTCGTATTTAATTAAGCATATTGGTCGTATGGGAGGCTCCTACATCGCCACCTCGACCGCTTTTTTAGTCGTTAATATTGATCTGGAACCTCAATGGATCATCTGGTTGTTACCCACAGTAATCGGCACCCCAATGATTGTTTCCGCATCAAGAAAATGGTCATCTAAAATGGGTATTCGACCAAAAAAAGTAAATGCATGAAGGCTTAATCATTCGTATCTTAATGCTTCTACAGGATCAGCCTTACTTATTTTAAAAATATGATAAGTAACGGTCATAAGCGCTAATAAGACTGAAAGCAAAAGGGCCATTACATAGTTTAACACATTAAGAGGAGCGTCGTAAGCAAAGCTTTCTAGCCACCTATTGTTCAAATAAAAGTTGACTGGAATGGTTAACACAAAAGCAACAATCAATAAAATGAAAAAGTCCTTCATTAAGACCCAGGAAAGCTGGGCTAAGCTAGCTCCCAAAACCTTGCGCACTCCTATTTCTTTTACTCTGCTTTGAATGGTAAAACTCACCAATGCAAACAAACCAAGTGAAGCAATAAGTATGGCAATAATCGCAAAGTAGTTAAACAGTTGACTGAGCGCTTGTTCTTGCCTGTAATTATTATCTAAAGCATTGTCTAAAAAGGTAAAAGTAAATGGGTGATTCGGTGCTATTTCATTCCACCTGGACTCGAGATCTTGCATTGTTTCCGTATAATCACCTGTAGCAAACCTCAAACTCATGGTGTTACTTCCACTAGGGTTAAAACAAAGCACAATTGGCTCAAGAGGAATGTGTAGGCTTTGAAAGTGAAAGTCGTTAACGATACCCACAACATTACCGTCATTAGTTGCCTGATTATTGGCTTGCAAGCCCCATTGAATTCGCTTACCCAAAGCTTCATCTCCCCAGCCAAACTGCTCTGCCGCTATTTCATTGATCAGAAAAGCTTGTTGTTGATCCGTAGCTTTATTTTTATCGAAATTCCTTCCTTCAAGTACCTCTATTCCCAGAACGTCAAGGAAATGCTCATCTACAAATAAGAAACGGCAAGCCTGCTGCTCTAAGGCACTATCTTTTTCTATACGAAACATTAACTGCCCGGTAGTTCCTGTTGGCATTCTTGTTAATGAAACGGATTGAACACGACTGTCATTTCTTAGTGATTCCACCCAAGATGGTACTTGCTTATTGACATTGGTATCGGCAGGTAGTGCAATACTGACAATGTTCTCCCGATCAAAGCCTAAATCCATTGAACGAATAAATTGCATCTGTTCATTGATTAGGATGGTGCCTGTAATCATAAAAATGGAAAATAGAAATTGCAGAAATATCAAAGCCTTTCTGATGCCTCCCACTCCGGGCTGCTTTGGAATTGCTCCTTTTAGCACAACAGCCGGATTAAACGAACTCAATACAATGGCTGGATAACTGCTTGCCAGCAAGCCAACTATTAAAATAATCCCCAGCATGACCAGCATATTCTCTCCTGAAAAGATAGTCAAGGTCGTCAGACTTTTTCCTGTTACAGTATTAAAGGTACCTAACCATAGTTCTACCAAGGCTAAACCAACAATTGCTGCAACAATGGTTAATAAAACAGACTCGCCGAGAAAACTCAAAACAAGCTCTCGCCTGCCTGCTCCTAAAGTCTTACGCACACCAATTTCTTTTGCTCTTTTATTACTTTGTGCTAAGCTTAAATTGATATAATTGATACTTGCAATCAGCAAGATAAAAATCGCAAGCAAGCTAAAAATGTAGATGTAGTTCTTATTTCCTTTTGGTAGGTCATATGACTTACCATTGTCAAAGTGAACGTCACTTAATGGTGTTGCATAATAAGTGATTTTTGCCTCTATCTGATTGATCTCCGCCCAAGGTTGAATATATTTCTCTTCAAACTCAACCATCTTTTCTTCAAACTCTGCGATATCAGGTTTGTCTTTAAACAATAGAAAAGTATAAAAGCCTATTCTAAACCAATCTTGATTATGGGCATCATGAAATGGCTTGGGCAAAGTGTTCATCGAAATCAATGCATTTATCGGAACCTCAGAATTTGCAGGAATATCTTCAATGACAGCAGTAACAGTTAAAGCAGTATTGTTAATCTTCATTTGTTTACCAATAGGATCTTCTTCACCAAAGAACTGTGTACTTGAGGTTTTTGTTAACACAATGGAAAAAGGGGCGTTTAATGCATTTTCAGCATCTCCATTGATCACTTTATAGGTAAACACATCAAACAAAGTACTGTCTGTAAACCATACATTTTGCATATTGATGACTTGATCATCATAACTTAACTCCGCTCCATTACTGCCCGCCCACCGAAAACGAACATAGTTTTCCACCTCAGGAAAATCTCTGGTTACTGCAGGCCCAGTGGGTAAATTAGTTACTGCATGAAAATCTTCAGAATTAAACTGAACTCGGTTGGTTAATCGAACGATCCGGTTTTTCTTTTCATGATACTGGTCGTAATTCAATTCATCAATGATGTACATGGAAATGAACAAGCAACTCGAAATGCCAAGTGCTAGTCCCAGTATGCTAATGCCCGAGTACACTTTATTTCTTAGCAGCTTACGAATTGTAATTTTCAAAAAATTAAATACCATTATGCTTTGATTTAAATTTGATTGACTGGTTGATTACTGCTTTCGCTTACTACCTTACCATCCAATAACTGAATAATTCTTCCGGAATATTTTGCATCGTGTTGCGAATGTGTTACCATAATGATTGTCGTTCCCAAATCATTTAATTGCGTGAGTAGTTCCATCACCTCTTTTCCATTTTTACTGTCCAGATTACCGGTTGGTTCGTCGGCCAAAATGATTTTCGGTTGAGCTACCAGTGCCCTCGCAATGGCTACTCTTTGTTGTTGACCTCCACTCAGTTGCTGCGGAAAATGTTTTTTCCTATGTGCAATCCCTACACGCTCAAGAATGGTATTGACTTTTTCTTTTCTTTCAGTTTTGGGAACTTTCAGATAAACCAAAGGCAATTCTACATTTTCAAAAACACTTAATTCATCGATCAGATTAAAGTTTTGAAATACGAATCCCATGTTTTGTTTTCTGTAGTCCGCTCTTTTCTGTTCATTAAATCGACTCACATCTGTGCCATCAAAAACATAGCTCCCTTTACCGGCTGTATCTAATAAGCCAATAACATTCAGCAGTGTTGACTTTCCACACCCAGATTCTCCCATAATGGATACAAATTCTCCTTCTTTTACTTCCAGGTTTAAACCGTTCAAAGCAGTTGTTTCCACTTCCTCAGTACGATAGACCTTAATTAAATCTTTTATTGTAATCATCTTTTCTAGTTTTCAGTTAATATGATTTTTTCTGCCTCACCAAAAGGCGTGTAGCTTGATGTTATTATCACTTCACCCTCTTCTAAACCTGACTTGATTTCAATATAGTCGGGGTTCTGGCTACCAAATTTTACTTCTCTTTTAATGGCTATATCATCTACTACTACAAAAGCATACTGCCCGCCATTACTTTGACTAAAGCCTCCACGTGGAACAAGGTTTGATTGTTTAGTAGCACTTAACTCCAGACGTATCTGGACGTTTTGGCCTCTTCTTATGTTTCGAGGCAATATAGAATCAGAAAATGCCAAGTGAATTTCAAACTGATTATTTACTACTGTCGGAAATATTTTCTTTACTTCCATTTTTGAACTGTTCCTTCCAAAACTGGCTTTAGCTTCCTGACCAATTGACATGCGGTTGAGATAATATTGATCGACCTGAGCACTTATGTGATAGCTGTCCAAAACATCTATTCGTCCTAAATTTTCACCGCGAACTTTTGTTTGTCCAATTTCATGATCGAAAGAATTTAACTGGCCTGCTATTGAGGCTTTAACCACCAAGTTTTCTAAATTTTTTCTAATTGCTTCAAGATTACGCTCCATCATGTCTACACTAGCATCTATTCTTGCCAATTGACTGATTCTATATGACTCATCTGTCGCTAATCGCTCCGACAAAAGCGCTTTTTTTTCAATTAAATAATGGTAATTGGCTTGCGATGCGAGATACTGTGTTTGGCTAATGACGCTATCTTGATACAAAGTAGAGTCTAAAAGAAACTGTCTTTTCTGCTCTCTTAAATTGTAATTCAAATCGACCAACTGTTCTTGAACTTGTCTCTTGTTTTGGTCTAAGTTGATTCGCGTACTTCTTAGGTTATTGATCTGTTCTACAATCTGAGTTTCCCGATTCATGAAGTCCAACCTCAAGGCCGTGTTACTCATTCTCATTAAGGGCTGCCCAACACTCACCATGCTGCCATCTTCCACATAAATTTCTTCAACTACCCCGCCTTCAGTTGCATCTAATTGCATGGTCTTTATGGGCTCTACAGTTCCTTGAAAGCTAATCATGTCCTGAAAATCAGTGCGAGTAACTTTTGCATAACTCAATTTTGATCGCTCAACTCGATAAGTCTTTTCACGAGACCCGAATGCCCATAAACTCAATAAAATCAGCACTAACAAACCAAGACTTATCTGCAGTCCCTTTTTATAGGGTTTATTCTTTTTTTCGATTATTCTATCCATATCGCATCAGATACAACGGAACAAATATGGTTGGGATTTTCGCCATTTGATTTCAGAATTATATTGACGGCCTTTTTAAAAATCATGTGTTCATTATCGAACACAATTATGTTCATTATCGAACATTTACTAGTTTTGAATATGGATTTAAGTAAAACTCTGATAGCGATTGTTGATGACGATGAAGACATTCAAATTTCTGCCGAGCTATTTTTAAAAAAATACTTTGAGCGGGTTTTATCTTTTTCACAGCCCGATGAACTTTTTAGTTTTCTTGAAGAGGAAACAGCAGATGTTATATTGCTCGATCTGAATTACGAAAATGGCAGAAACGACGGAAGGGAAGGAATAGAGGCATTAGAAAAGATAAAACAAAGTGGCAAATCCACAGAAGTTTTAATTATGACGGCCTATGCCGAACTCGAAATAGCTGTAGACGCGGTAAAAAAGGGAGCTTTTGATTTTATAGTGAAGCCATGGCAAAATGAGAAGCTACTTGTTAGCATTATGAATGCCGCTCAAAAAAAGTCGATGCAAATGGAGTTAATGCAAAAAGAGCTGATGATCAGCTCCGGGCAGGAACCGTTAAGTCCCATAATTGGAGAAAGTCCGGGTATCAACAAGATAAGAGAGGTTATTATTCAGGTCGCCAAAACGAATGCGCCTATTCTCATTAAAGGGGAAACAGGCACGGGAAAAAGCCTGGTGGCAAAACACATTCATCAACAATCTAATCAATCTAACCAACCATTCATACAGATAGATTTTAGGTCTATCCCTGCTGAATTGCAACTTCAAACCATATTTGGTAACTCTATCGACAAATTAGGGAAGTGGTACCTTGCAGAAGGTGGCACCTTGTATCTAAAAAATATCCTTGCTATGACTGCAGATGTTCAAACCCAACTTCTACAATTACTGAATAAGAACCAAAATTTACCTAAACGCATTATTTCTACAGTAGATTCAAACAAGGGCTTAGATGGTTTTGATCAGGATTTATTTTTTAAGTTGAACATTATTGAAATTGATATCCCTAGGTTAAGAGACCGACATGAGGATATCATAGATCTTACAGAATACTTTATTGAAGAGTACAATGTTAAGTATAACAAATCGACGCTTCCATTCAATCAGAAAGAAGGAAATCTTCTATTGCAATATTCATGGTCGGGAAATGTAAAAGAGCTTAAAAGAGCTGTTGAACGCGCAATCATAATTAATCAGGGAAATCTATCTGCAGTAGACCTTTTACCTTCCAATAAACACTATTCTGTTTTAAAGTCAAAACCTCTTAAAGAGATAGAAAAAGAACACATTGCTAAGGTTTTATTCAAAAACGAACAAAACATTCAAAAATCTGCTTCTGAGTTAGGAATAAGTAGAGCTGCATTATACAGAAGAATTGAAAAATACAATTTATAATCATGAGACACTTTAAGCTTAAAGTTTACCTCTTGCTTTCCTTTCTTTTGGTCAATTTTATCGGTATTGCTTTAATTTTTGGTCAAGCAGAGTTTTTCTTTACTCAAATTGTACTATTTAGCCTTTCTATTCTTTTTATCCAGTTGATTTTTCGTCTCGTGAACCAAACTAATCAAAGCCTTAATAGGTTCTTGTTTGCCCTAAAATACAATGACTTTTCAATCCACTTTTCAGAAAACCAAGCCCATTCCTTTAAAGCATTACATCAAGCACTTAACCGATCACTAACTGAATTGAAAAAGGTTGAAGAAAACTCTAATGTAAAAACCCAATGGCTAAATAAAGCGCTTCTAAAAGCACCTATTGCGATAATCGTATTGGAAGAAAACCATCGCGTTCTATTTTCAAACGATCGGACTCTAGATATTCTGGACCTCCCTCAAATCCATCATTTAAATCAACTTGACCGACTAAAAAGTGGTTTAACCAAACAATTAATCGATATGCCTTTTGACACACCAAGCCAACTTCAACTAATTGATGGAAAAGACTTACTTGTACATAAAGTCAGTTATAAAGATAGTGGCACTTATGAGTTTTTTTACATACAAGCTGTTGAGCAAAATAGCGATATTGAGCTTGAAGCCTGGTCGAACTTGATTCGAGTGATGACGCATGAGATCATGAACAGCATCACTTCGATTTCTTCCTTGGCTTCTACCATAAAAGAAAGTAGTTTTTCAAATCAGCTACCGGAGGATATTCAAATTGCCGCTAAGCGTATAGAAAACCGCAGTCAAAGTCTAATAGAGTTTACCAATAATTATAGAACTATTAATCAGGTTAAAGTCGCACAAAAAACCTGGTTCAATCTTAAAAAAGTAATTGAGGATCAAAAATCTCTTCTCAATAAACAGTTGGGTGTAACCGAAGTGCTCATTGAAGGAGATTGTGAATTAAACCTTTATGCCGATAAAAGTCAGATCGAGCAAGTCATTATCAACCTCTTCTTGAATGCCATTGATGCCCTCAAGGGTAGGTCTAGTCCTCAAATTCAAATCAGGTTAAAATCGATTAGAAAGAACTTAGAAATCTCTTTCTCAGACAATGGTCAAGGCATTCCGCCTTCCATTCAAAACGACATTTTTATTCCTTTTTTTAGCAGTAAAAAAGAAGGGAAAGGCATCGGGTTAAGTCTCTGTAGAAAATTAATGCGAAATAACGGAGGTAGCATTAGTTTATATGAATCGAAAGAAAACTATACAGAGTTTAAACTGCGTTTTTCTCTAACAGAATAGAAGCCGAAAAGTACTTTTCACTTTTCGATTCGTACTTTTAATCACAAATGAAAAAACGCAAGGTTGTTCCCTCTTTTTTAACCGCCATGAACCTGCTTTGTGGGTTTCTAGCCATTTTAATCAATGACCCTATTCATAGTTTTTATTTGGTATTAGTCGGCATTTCATTTGATTTTGTTGACGGCCTTTCTGCTAGAATTCTTAATGTTCCTAGTGCTTTTGGTAAGGAACTGGACTCTTTAGCAGACATGGTTTCCTTTGGTGTTGTTCCCGGCTTTCTTTATTATCACCATGTTTTTGCTGCTCAACAATCATCAGGTTTAATTTATACTGCTGAACTTTTTGTTGCAACGCTTGTGCCCATTTTAGCTGCCATTCGATTAGCCAAGTTCAATGTAAAAGATGGGGGTAAAATTGGGTTTGAAGGCTTGCCCTCTTCCGCCGCTGCCTTGGCTATTATAAGTATTCCTTTTTTAATCCATCAGCAAAACACCACCCTATTAAATGGTTGGCTGGTTGACTACATTAGCTCCTATCATTGGTTGTCATTTACCATTCCATTGTTGTTCTCCTTACTAATGGTGAGCAAATTACCCATGTTCAACTTTAAGCAAGTTGGCAAAGGGTTGAAGAAAAACTATATTCAAATCTTCTATATCGTTAGCCTATTATTGAGTCTATTCCTCTTTAGGGTAAATTTCTGGTTATCTGTTCCCGTTGCTATTCTTTGGTATGTTCTTTTATCGCTACTTACAGTCAGAATTTGGAAGCATTAGAACTCATTTGCAAAAGGCTTTTACTCATAAGTTAAACAACTATTAACTGTGGGAAAAACTCTAATCTAACAGATACAAAAATCAAAAAAGCCCAATCAGTGATCGGGCTTTTACAGTTTAATCTAAAATTTACTGTTTGATTAGTTTATGTGTTTGATGACCAACCCTAATAAAATAGATGCCTTTTTTAAGGCCGTCCAGTTCAAGTTTTGTTCTTTGTTGAGTCAGTAACTCTTCTTGAATTAAACGTCCGTCCAAACTGAAGATTTGGAGTCGTTCAACAGTCTGACGATTTCGAGACAATTCAATGATTACCTGACTGTTTGTTGGATTAGGGTAAAGTGTAAAACCAGTTTTAGATTGTAAATCGTCAACTTGATCTATACCTGTCACAACACTTCTTTCCCAGTGTTTTTTAGCCGAATCCAGATAATTAATCAGTTTATCTTTACTTCCTAAACGCCCCCCATTTGCTTTTAAAGCGTACCCTATAACTACCTCAACTGTTTTACTTTTTCCGGGTTGCAAAGAAAAGTATGGAATATGGCCCAAACCTCTTCGATCTCCAGGTGCGTTACGGTTTAAACCAAAACCCGGATTGTCTTCTGACCACATCGCTCCGGTATACATGTACTTTGTTGGTACACTAGAAGAGGTTTGATAACCATCCCCACCAAAAGTAATTGGGTTACCACTCTTCCATTTTCCATTTAAGTAATTGTGCCAGTGTTCTGAAATATTAGGATCCCCATTTGATCCGCTACCAATATTATACTGCGTATAACCATCTAAGCTGTCAGACAAAAATCTAACCCCAACAAACGGGATATCACTACCAAAGCCATTTAAACCTCTTACTGACTCATCAAAAGCATCTCCATTGTATACAAAAAAGGTATTTTTTAAGCTATCACAACCCATATAATCATCCGCAGAGTTGCCCAAATCAAAGTCTGCAAACAGGCCTAATTTTATAGAGTCATATGCCACATTAGCTCTGTTAAAGATTTCATATTGAAGAAATAAGGATTGGTTCAAAGCAGAATCATTTGGTTGATCATACCCATACAGCATTCCATGATATTCCAAATCGCCAGTGTGGTTGATCCAATAAATCGCCTCATCGCCCTTAATAATTGGATAATCGCCTAAGTGAGGCTCATATACCGCATTTCTATTTACATCTACAAAGTTGGCTAATTGTGCAGCCATACCTAAGTTAACATCTCCGTTTCCTTTCCAATCCTGAATGTTTTCAGGCACAACGTATCCCGAATTCATGTAATTAGAGACATGGTCTTGAATGTCTTGTTGGCTCACTTTAGTAATCCATGTTCCTGACAGGCCACTAGAATTGTTTACAGGCCCAATGCTAAAATTATTTGAAAATGACCCTAATTGATTCATCCTAAATATAGTATCACCTGATTTTTTAGCACTTAGCATTACGTTTGCAGCATAAATACCATACGAGTTACTTCCTTTTGGCATTTCAAAACCTGCATTGAAGTCTTTTTGATTATAAAAAAGAGGGCCAATAACTGAAGCATTTGTTCGAATTGAATTAATCTCTATAGCTTCCTCTACTCTTTCAGGAGGTTCAATATCAATAGTAGAACTAAAAAATCCTGCATCAGTATAACCGATGATAGAATTTCCCTGAACCACTATTTTTTTAAAAGATCGATCGAAATAAGTCTGATTGCCGGAAAAGGCCATTGGATCTACATAATGTTGTTTAACCTGATATGTTGTACCTGAAAAGACTTTAGAGTCACCGACATCAGATACGACCCATTTTTTACCGTTTCGATCTATTTTTACTTCTTTGATGGTGAATGGGTTAGCTGAAGGTTTGTCCTCCCAAGTGGTTTTAACACTATCTATTTGCGCTGGATAAGTTAATGTATAATAGCCCCCATCATATTGCGGTGTCGTAATTATAACTTTCCCTCCAGTAACGTACATGGCAGTCAGGTTTATAACTGCTCCACCAGAACTAAATGGCGCTATACCGGTAATGTTTTGTGTAGTCCAAGTGTTTCCTACTTTAACCTGAACCTGCCCAAATACTGCGGGACCACCAATTAGGATTGTGTTTCTGCCTAAAACAAATATCCTGTTAGAGCCATCCACAGCAATTTGTCTTGCAACAATGCCACTATCATGTACAAATTGAGAGCCGTTGAAATGCGAAACACCATTTAGATGGGCTAACCACAATTGACCAGAAGTATCTACAGTTAAATCTTCAATGGTATTATTGAGTAAACCATTAGAAGTAGAATAATGTGTAAATGTATTGCCATCATATGAACTAATTCCATTAGAGGTTACAATCCAGTAAAGATTATTAGCTTCAACTATTCGATTATTATTATTTATAAGACTCCCATTACTACCAATAATGCATGTGTCGTATTGATCCGTTTGCAAGTCATATATACAAAACCCACCAGACGTATTCATCCATACTTTTTGATTGGCATCTACAACGTAGTCATAAACAACATTTTGCCCAAATGTGTTGATGTCATGATATTTCCATGACTGAGAAAATAAGCCTATTGAAAAAATAAGCCCGGTAATTAAAATATTCAATTTTTTCATGTTAAACAGTTTAGAGGTTTATGATTGATTGACCTAATTTAAAGATGAATTTGAATATTATTTCGCTGCTTCTTTCTTAAAAAAGTTGACTAATTCTTTAATTTGATCATCAGAAAGTTGAGCCTCGCCATGCATAATTGTGTAGGAATACAGAGGCATTTCTTCCTCGTTAACCTCTTGCCAGCATTCTTCAAGCTTATGTACTTTTTTTTCTGAGGAATAACTGTTCCACTCCGAAAAATTTAAATGTTTTCTTCCGTGTTGAATATGGTCGTTTATCCACCAGGAAAGAGGAGCAATTTTTGCATACCAAGGATACTTTGGTTGATTTGAATGGCAATCATAGCAGGTTTCTTTGATTATTTCTTTCACCTCTTTCGAAGCATTAGTATTGGAAATAAAATCCTGCTCATGATCTATTTCCTCATTCACCATATCAGGGTTAAAAAGTTGCAGGATTGCAAACAGCAGTATAAAAACAAGAGCAATTTTGTTTTTCATAGGCCTATCATGAGATCAAATTTAGTTTAAAAAACGCCCTACCTCATCTTTTTTAGATACAGACACTGGAATAATTTCCTGATTCTTAAGTGTCAAAAAGCCTGTTCTACCTTTATTAATTTTCTCAATATAATTGATATTCACTAAATGAGAATTATGACATCTCACAAAGTTCTCCCGATCAAGCTGGGCTTCATACCTTCCCAAGCGTTTACTGGACAATAGCTTTCTGCCATCTTTTAAGAAAACAACGGTATAACTCCCGTCTGCCTCAAATCGTATAATTTCTTCCACCTTTATCAAAAGGTAATTCTCTCCATCATAAATGGCAATAAGACCTTTCGTTTCAGGTGCTTTTTCTGTAGCAGTCATTATCGAATCACTTGCCTTTCTGACTGCAGAAATCAAATCTTCTTTTACAATTGGCTTTAAAAGATAATGCAGTGCATTTGCCTTAAAAGCATCTATAGCGTATTCAGAGTAAGCCGTTGTAAATATGACCTTTGTATGGAGAGGTATTTCTGCTTTTTCCAGAAACTGAAAACCATCCATTTCCGGCATTTCAACATCTAAAAATAAGATGTCATAGGCATTGTCTTTTAGGTGTTCTATCGCCTTACTCGCCACATTAAAGAGCTTGGTTTCTTTTATCTCAAAACAATACTTTTTGATCAATTGATCCAATTGCTTAGCGGGCATGGGCTCATCATCCAGTATAATTGCTTTCATTTTTTTCTGTTTTAATTCTTATCACCACCTCTGTTCCTCCATCTTCAGGATCAATATATATCACATTTCTTTCTTTTTTATCGTTATGCAATTGCAGTCGTTCTTTTATAATTCTAATCCCATGGGATTTTCGTTTCATCTTTTCTTCTGAAAAATATTTTCCTGCATTTGCTCTACCTATGCCGTTATCCGCAATTTTAATACTCAAATAAGTCTTATCCAGAACTATATTTATCTTTAAATTCTTTTCACCCTCTTTGTTTTTTAATCCATGATGTATGGAGTTTTCAATAAAAGGCTGAATGATAAAAGGAGGGATAAGAATAGAGGAAGCATCTCTGTCAAGATCTAAAATAAACTCATATTCAAAGCCATCTTCCAGCCTTAACCTTTCTAAACTGATGTAATTTTCTAAAAATTTCAGTTCCTGATCCAAAGTAATTAAATTGCTATTGGAGTGGTCTAAAGTGCTACGCATTAAACGTGAAAACTTGTTTAAGAACTCGATGGCTTTCTCATTGTCTTCTTTCATGACCAGATATTGAGCTGAAGCCACAACATTAAATACAAAATGAGGATCCATTTGCGCGCGCAATGCCCTTTGCTCCGCTTTCAATTTATCAATAACTAAATCTTTTTCCCTTTTTATCACCTTAAACCTATAGGAGATAATCAAATAGCCCACTAAAGCAATAAAGAGAATACTTAGCGCTATGAACCACCACTTTCTCCATACGGGAGGAAGAACAACAAACTTTACTTCTATAGGCTCAGACCAAACTTGCTCTCCTTTTCTTGCCTGAAGCAAAAACACATACTCTCCGATTGGGAGGTTGGTAAACTGTATGCTTTTTTCTTTTGAAGTGACCCAATCCGTATTCAAGCCTTGCATTTTATAGCGATATGTGATTGGCCAATCTTTGAATGTAAGTGGTTGATAATCAATTTGAACAAAACTGCGACTATAAGATACCTGATAAACACTATCTGTTATTGGCATTAATGATCCGTTTATTTTAATGCTGTTTAGTTTTAAACGTACTCCCTTTAGTTTATTCTGAACAACCCCGGATATGGGTGTATGGAAAACACCTTTGTTAATTGTTGTCCAAAAAACGCCATTTGCGTTACCAATAACATGGGCAGAAACAATTTCCGGCAACTTATCATAAGCTTGCTTTGGCTGCCCCGGTTGGAATAAAAAGCTGCCTTGATTGGAAAAACACCACAAGCTGTCTTTGTTTACTTTAATTACAAGCGCATTTTCTATAGGCAATTCTTTATACCTCACCTTGCTTAGGGTTTCGTTTTGCAAACTGTATAGACCTCCATTTTTTATAGAGAAAATAACCTGATCATCAAAGTCTGTAATGCTGTGAGCACGGTCTTTCAACTCAGGATAAGTTTGCTTTAGATCAATGACTTGTTCTCCTTTTTGGAGATAAACTCCCGAATAGGTACTTACATAGGTTGAATTTTGCCCAATCGACAAGGTGAGTATTTGATCTTCAAACTCAGGAGAAGTATACTTAATGAGCGTATCTCTAAATAAGAAATAATAATTGTCGTAAGCAGCTATATTACAATTGGTATGTTTATCATAGCCTATAATTTTTACTTTTGAACGACCATTAAATCGAGGTAATTTATCTGTTCTTAACTTGTGCCATTGGCCTTGTTTTTGATAAAACATATGTCCTCTTTGACTTATCCATATCATATCTGATTGTGGATCCCTAAAGATGGATTCTACGCTCCCGGTTTGCTTCATTTGAATATCAATGCTATCAACAGCTCCGGTCTGTAAATTATAGGTATACATGTAATTCCCCGAATTGGCAATATATAGCTCATCATTGACCAACTCTATACTAGTCACATTTTGGGGAAGACTAGAATGTGTCTTATTATTAATGTATTCAAAGTTAGGATACGGCATCAGAATCAAACCTTCATCATAAGAGTAAACCCAAATTCCTCCTTCAAAGTCTTGTTCACTCGCTACACTAGTTGTATTTGGAAAATAGACCTTATTATAATCTATGCCTTTATCACTCACTTTATATATCCCTTGTTCCGAAGTACTGACCCACAAGCTGTTATAGGCATCTAAAAAAAGATAAATGATTGGAAACTTAAACTCCTGTTCTTCGATTTGTCCACGTTTATTGATCTTAAAAAAGTTTCCCCTTCCATTAGAATAATACATGACTCCATTCATCCACCTTGTTTTAGACTTCGGAAAGGTAAACGCACTCTTGGTTATCTCAATACTGTCTAAAACATTGAGGTTCTCATCTAGGGTATAAAGCATTTTTGCAGTATAAATACCCTTTGAACTAAAGGTTGCGAATGTGCTGCCGTCATCATTTAAAATAATTAACTCTCCATTAATTTTTTTAGAGAGTTGCTCCAAAGGTCTATAAACCTTACCACTATCTATAATCAGATAAGAGGTCTTATTGTATGAAATGTGCAGCCGGCCATCATTATCAAACCGCATGTCCGTAAAAGCGCTGCTTGAGTTTAGTGTTTTTAAAACTGAATTATAATGATAGTCGCTTAAAGAGTCGCCTTCGATTTTATAAAATAAACCGGAGTAATCGTAAACATACTTTGACCCATCTGGGGCTTCAATAAAACGCAACAAGGCATTATGGTTGATTCTTCCTGTTTTTATTCTTTTGAAACTGACCCCATCATATTTAATGGCTTGGTTAAAATTGATAATCCAAATGTTCCCATCTTGATCATCCTTTATGTCGCCAATGTAATTGGATGTGTTAAATCCCTCGTTCTCATCAAACTTGATAAACTGGGTAGGTTGAAATTGCGCAAATGCTGCAAAACCACACAAAAAAAGAAAGACCAAGCTTACAATTTTTCTCAGCATGGGGTTAAATATAGGGAATGACAGCAACATGATTGTGAAGTATATACACTATAAACGCATTCATTATGAAACAAAAGAGCAGACTTGTGTCAATATAGGTTCAGTTATGAAAAACTCAAAGAAAGCGCTTGACAATGTGATCGACTCTAATGGCATAGGAGCTACCAAACAGGTTCACATGTACCAAAAGAGGGTATAAATTGCACAGATCGATTCGTTTTTCCCAACCCTGTTCTAATGGAAATACCTCATGGTAGGCTTCAAACACCCTTTTGGGAAAGCCGCCAAAGAGGTGCATCATGGCAATGTCCATTTCCCGGTGTGCATAATGCACCGCCGGATCAATCAATACCGGCTCATTGTGCCGACTGCACAAGTAATTGCCCGACCAGAGATCGCCATGTATAAATGAAGGACGTTCTACAGGAAAGACATCCTGAAGCTTTAAACAAAGCTGCTCAATATGTTTTAAAAGTTGTCTGTCGATCAAATGATCATCGTAGGCCATTTGAGTCTGAAAAAGCAGCCGTTGCTCAGCAAAAAATTCCGACCAAATTTGCTGTTTGCTATTTTTTTGAGGTAATGACCCAATGTAGTTGTCTTCATTATAACCAAAGGTTTTTCCAAAGTGCCGATGTAGTGCAGCCAATTGTAGGGCAAAGTCTTTCCAGAATCCGGCTTGTTCAACACCGGTATCAATCTGCTCGAGTAATAGATATTGCCAAGCCTCATTATTAAAAGCGCCATAATGAATCACCTCAGGGACTTTAAAACTTTTGGTAGCGGCAATAGCAATTAAGCCTTGGGCTTCTTTCTCAAAGAAATCTGCTGCTTTTCCTTGGTTGAGTTTTATGAAAAAAGAACCCTGATTAGTACTCAAACGATAAGATCGATTAATAGAACCGCCATGCTGAGGCGAAGCAACTGAAATGGCACAAGGCGCCTTCAGCGTCTGGCTCAGTTCTTTTTCTAAAAGGGTCTTTAATTCAGAATTCATCTTGCAAAATAACAACGAGAGCAACATTTTTTATACTTTTACGCCCTCTATTTTGGGGGATTAGCTCAGTTGGCTAGAGCGTTTGACTGGCAGTCAAGAGGCCACCGGTTCGAATCCGGTATTCTCCACAAGATAAAGTTCAACACATAGTGTTGGACTTTTTTGTTTCCGTTGAAATCACAAGATGGTTTTTAAAGATCATTTTTACCTAACGGTTTGGCTAAAAAGCGTTATTATGCTTTTTAGCTCTTGTTGTAGTATGTTTGTTTTATACAGCTACTCCAATAACACATACATCATCAATCTGCTCATTTATTCCTCTCCAAGTTTCAAATTCTAAGGCAAGAATTTCTTTTTGTTGTTCTATGGGGTTTTTAGCTAAATCAATGAGCGTTCTTTTAAATTTACCACTCTTGTATTTCTTATTCTTTTCTCCGCCAAACTGATCTGCATATCCATCGGAAAATACATAAATGGCATCTCCTTTTTGTAACTCAACGGTGTGTGTGGTATATGGCCTTGGATGATCAAATTTGCCGATGGGTTGTTTGTCTGCTTTCGTTTCCAATATATCTCCATTTCTAATGATCCAAAGTGGATTATTGGCTCCGGCATATTTCAGAGTATTGCCTTCTATAGAAAATAAAGCAATGTCCATTCCATCTTTTACTTCTTCTTCAGATTTTTCAAACTCAGCAATTACAATCTCTCGTGTTTTATCAAGTATTCGACCGGGATCAGTTAAACCGTATTCCCGCACACTTCTGTTCAGTCCATTATTACATACTACACTGACCATTGCTCCGGGAACACCATGTCCAGTGCAGTCTGCCGCAGCAAACAATACTTTGTCATCGATATTTTCCAGCCAGTAAAAATCTCCGGCTACAATATCTTTGGGTTTGTACAGAATAAAGCTATTAGGAAGGTGTTTCTTTACCTGCTTTTGTGGCGGAAGAATGGCATTTTGTATGCGCTTAGCATATTGAATGCTATCCGTGATCTCTTTGTGAGCTTCTTCTATTTCTTCCTTTTGTTCTCTAATTTCTTTAGTGGCAGCATCTACTTCCAATTCCAGCTCCTTTTGGCGTTGTTTTAATTGTTTTGTTCTTAAACGTGTATAGCCTAAAACCAGAAAAAGCCCTAAGATTCCATAGGTTGTTCGAGCCCACCAGGTATGCCACCAAGGCGGATAAATGGCGAAAGTATATTGGACGACTTCACTCCATTCGCCACTTTCTCCTATGGCTCTTAACTTAAAAGTATGTACACCATAAGGTAAGTTTCTGTAATCTGCTTTGGTTTCTCTGCTTGGACTGCTCCAATTGTCGTTAAGACCTTCTATTTTGTAACTGTATTGTATTTTATGAGGCGCACTCCAGTCGATGCCAATAAAATGGAAGGTCAAGTGGTTTTTATGGTAAGGTAATTCCAGATTTAGTGGATAGTTTTCAAAAGGTTCAACACCGTTAAAACCAATTTCATTTTTCAAACTATCGAAACCAATTCGGTAATCAATAAGTTGGTCGTTAATTTCTAATTGATTCAAATAAACGTAGGGTGGGTTGGAATTGACTGAATTTTTATTCAGGTCTAGCATGCTGAGGCATTTGCCGCTTCCCCACCACATGCGGTTTTTACTGTCTAAACGATTGCTATAGAAACTCATGCCTTTTAAACCGTCGTTTTTACCAAATTTCTGAACCGCAAGACACTTTGGTTCTTCTTTTCTGGAGGAACCGGATGATTTTTCAGTAGTAGAGTGATGGTATAATTTACATATTCCATCTTCTGTAGAGGCCCAAACATTTCCTTGTTGATCTTCTTGTAAAGCAGTTACTATATTATTGGTCAATCCTTCTTTTTCTGTCACATAAGTAAAGTACCCTTCTTGGCTATTGGATGTTGGCGTATAGATATTTATCCCACCTCCCCAGGTGCCAAACCACAAGTTCCCTCTACTGTCTTCTAGCATAGAAAGAATGAGATTGCTGCTTAATCCTTCTTTTTCAGTAAAATGGGTAATGTGTGTACCATCAAACAGACTAACTCCTCCGCCATAACTGCCAAACCAAAGATTCCCATTACGATCTTCGAGTATGGAGGTGACTTGCTCATTACTTAGTCCTTCCTTTTCTGTAAAGTGGGTAAAAGATGTACCGTTAAAGCAATTTACACCGCCATTTGTAGCAAACCAAATGTTTCCACTTTTATCTTCTATCATTGACCAGATGGCATTGTTGCTCAATCCTTCTTTTTTAGTAAAGCGGGTAATCTTTGTGCCATCAAACAAGTTGACACCTCTGCCAAAACTGCCAAACCAAAGGTTTTCATTTTTATCTTCTAAGATGGACCAGATCGCATTACTGCTCAAACCATTATCCTCTGTATATGAGGTAAAGAACTCACCGTCATAACAACTAAGTCCTTTGCCATAAGTTCCAAACCAAAGTTTTCCATCATGAGCTTCTATGATCGGTACCACCACATTGCCGGCCAATCCTTCTTTCTCGGTGAAATGAACAAAAGAGTTAGCGTTGTAGATGCTTAAACCTCCGCCGTTTGTTCCTAGCCAAATGTTTCCATTTCTGTCTTCCGTAATCGCCATTACCGAATTGTGGCTTAAGCCTTCTTTTTCAGTAAAATGGGTAAAGTCGTTTATTCGACCATTTTTTAAAGGTTTACAGGTGATTAGTCCACCGCCATCCGTTCCAAACCAAATGTTTCCATACCTATCTTCAACCATAGACCATATGGTATTGTTACTCAAACCTTCCTTTTCAGTAAATGAGGTTAAAGAAGCTGCTTCATCTCCTTTTGAAGGTCTGTACTGAATCACACCACTCTCTTCCGTCCCAAACCATAAGTTTCCGAACTGATCTTCCAAAATGGATTTTATTTCATTGCTGGTCAGACCTTCTTTTTTTGTAAGGTGGGTAAAAGATGTTCCATTAAAGCAACTCACACCACCATTGGTAGCGAACCAAATGTTTCCGCTTTTATCCTCAGTCATGGCCCAAACGGTGTTATTGCTCAAGCCTTCTTTTTCCGTAAAATGGGTGAAAGATGTTCCATCATATCGGCTTACTCCTTTGGCATCTGTTCCTATCCATATGTTTCCATCTTTATCTTCTAAAATGCATCGGATGTAATTTTCAATAAAACCTTCTTCTTCTGTAAAATGAGTAAAGGAGCTACCATCGTATAAACATAGCCCTCCTCCCCATGTGCCAAACCATAGATTTCCATTTCTATCGGCAAGAACGGACCTTACGGTATTATGACTCAAACCTCCCTTATCAGTAAAATTGGTGAAAGTAGTTCCATCATATCGGCTTACCCCTGCACCCCAAGTGCCAAGCCACACATAGCCGTTATTATCGATTACGATTTCTCTGAGATATGAAGAAGGCAGTCCCTGATCTACATCCAAATATCGCAGGTTGCCATTGGCTGCATCTTTGAATCTAGGAGGCAGAGAACTGACACGATCAGGCAGTTTAGCATTTACCTTTTTTCCCTTCACCGCAATCTTTACGCCTGTTTTTACCTTATCTCCTGTACTATTTAGTATATAGTGACTTGTGTCATCTACAATTTCTCTAAACGGTATGGCAACAAGAGAATCTTCATTTAGAAAATTTGTGTTGAGATTTTTAGGAACCTGCCTTAGGTTTGGGTGAGCATTTACAATCTGCTTACTGGTTGTAATCGGGACAACTTTAGGCCGATTGACACTATCCGTGGAAATCTCTTTTCCAATCATTGGTTTTGGATGTCCTGTAAGAACAGTATCTCCATTTGATGACACAATGGGTTTGATTGAATCTCCGGTCAATTGGTTAAGGGTATATTCACCCTTACTCATTAGTTCCACATGTTTGAGACCCGGGTAAATTGATTTTGGAGTTTTATCTGCTGTTTGTTTACCATCGCAGGCAATCATTAATACGATAACTATTAGGGAACAGAGGTACGTTAGTTTTGTGTTTATCATTTTATCGATACCGAAGATGGGCTAAATCTTATTTCTCATTTTTTTTGGAAATTAGTAAAGTCACCAATCAAAACCAAATACTAATAATCTAAAATAGAGGTTAGCTTCTGACCTTGAGCATCATTAAAGGTCAAAATGTACGTAGGCCTTTTTTATCCTCTATTTATTTTGCAAGCTTATAATTGAAGTTCAGCAAAGTAAAATGCACTGTCAGGTTGAGAAAACAGATAGCCACCCCAACTAATTTCTTTCATGGTCTTTAACCTATTCGTGTCAGGCTGATTAGGACCATTCCATACTCCCACAGAGAGTCTAAGTTTACTTGTGCTGCCACTACAACGGTTAGTATATGAAGCGAAGCATCCCGCAGGGTGCTATGATTTCATATACAGTGTTGTATGTCGTATTTATTTTATAAGGTGCTGTCGCCATATCCAATTGAAATACTAAGTTATGCTAAAGCCCATCCAACACAATAAAAATCCAAGAAAAGCATAACTAAGGTGGAATAGACTTGATACTTTCTAAATCTCTGCGCATGTTTATTTATACTTTCAGGAAAGCCAATTTTTCTAATGCCTTTGATCAAAGTCGACCAACCAAGAATAGTAATGACCACTCTCAAGTCAGTGACCCAAATATTATGAAGAATGACAGTCACAAGGCCCAGAAAGAAAGTGGTATAACCCGTTGCTATTACAAACGCACGATCATTACTCATATCAATTGTTCTTCCTAATTGCCGTGTAATAATAAAAAGGCAAGCAAATAAGATATAGAATAAACCGTATAGTTGTCCGAAAAAACTTGAAATATCCATGATCATTTTGACAGAATTTTATTTGCTAATCTGGGAAACAGAAAGGCAATCCAAAGAAACACTCGCATTTTAAAGGTGGTGACCAACTCTCGTCCTTTTTCCAACTGAGGTATGATAACTCTGACTAATTCTTTCACTTCCATTTTTTCTACATTACGACCCTCAGTCATTTTAGAGGCTGTAACTGGAGGAATGAATTCAATAACCGAAATACCCGTTTCCTTTAATGAGTATTTTAATCCTTGACTGAAATTCCTCAATCCTGATTTACTTGCACTGTAAACAAGGCCATCACTTTTAGGAAATACACCCAATCCAGAAGTTGTATTTACAATCAAAGCATTTGGGGAATTGCTCAAAATCGGAATCATTAATTGGGTTAGGAGAATTTGTCCTGTAAGATTGATAGTAATTTCCTTCTGGATTTTATCGAGGGGAATCACGGTTGATGTAAATAGATAATTATATTGTACACCAGCGTTGTTAAATAATACATCCAAATCTGGAAACTCATTTTGGATTTCAAGGGCAGCCTTTTCAATTTCACGTTGCTTAGATAAATCGCATTGGATAGTTTGAAACCCTTCATTCCGTGCGTGGATAAGCTTGGCAGAATCTCTGCCAAGTAATATCACCTTGTTGTTTTTTTTCATTAGCTCTTCCCCTAATGCATAACCTATTCCTGAGGTTCCTCCTGTTATTAGTATCGTCTTATTGGAAAGTCTCATGTTTTAAAAATTTTAGACGAATGAAACGATAACTAATAGAGCAAAAAGCCCAATTGAAACTGATTTTTGAATCCCAGTAAGTTGACCTTGATTGAGCGTGGAAATATTGAAGAGTATTAAACTCAAAGCTAGTAACCACCCAAGCTGGGCCGTGTGCACAATCATATTCAATGGCCCCAAAATTGAGAACACTCCACCGAATTGTTCCATAGAATATACAAGCATCCCAATTCCTAGGCCCTGTCCAATTCGAGCTATATATTTTGGGAATACCTCTGGTTTGCTTAATAGAGAAGTTGAGAAAAGGAACATCCATAAGAACTCAAACCAAAAAGCAAGATTTTCACCAACTGATATCCCTGCGTAAATGTGGAATGAATCATATATTAAGCGTATGTTCTCTAACTGTTCCGGAGAAGCATCGGTCACCATTTGACCTAAGTGCTGCATTAAAAACGGCCATCGGACGAAACCCATTGAAGATGTCAATCCAAATAATACTCCAAAAACAACTGCCAAAAATCCTGATGTAGATTCGTGGAATTTCAACGTTTTGAATAGGAGCAATACGATGGTCATGAAGCTGATTCCCGTAAGTGTAAAGAGGTAATAAGCCGGAACAGTGAAGGCTTTGTTTTTGTGGAAAAGCCCTAATGTAGTTTCCATATTTTCCCGAAGAATGTCGGGGAAGTCGAACGTGTAAATCAGAATTACACCAGCTGTAAGCATCATCACTATGTGAATGATTATCATCCAGCTTGTTGATTTTATTTCTTGTGTTCTCATCTTTATTGATTTTAAATTATTGAAATCTATATGCCGCTCCGATGTGGAATACTTTGTACATGTTGGTCACACTGGACTTGAAACCTTCGTCCATCTTTTGCTTCAAGCTATTCTGAGAGGTATCTGAAAGATTGGATGTTCCTCCAAATTCGTAAGAAGGTGTCGGGTATTGACCCCAGGCAGGCGTCCATTCAAATCCTGCTGAGAAACCATTCTTAAAATTGTACTGATACCCAATACCGAATGCCAGTCCCCATCCAGCTGGCCGGGTCTGCTTGATTTCAATTGTTCCTGATACGGGTTCGCTAGCAATTTCCCTATTCATGTTTTCAAAAATCATGGTTTCTGTATCCATTCCATTGAAAACAAAACCACCTGACAAGTAAGGTCCATTTTTTATTGGTGTATACCGAACTTGAAAGAGGAATCTCTGAGCTACATCTTCTGAGGAACTAGTCAAACCTTCTAGATCGGTGGATTGGGCATTGAAGGAGGAATTACCTCGGCTGATCTCATCTTTGAATTGGTAGATGATGCCAGCATAAACTTTTTCGTTGAAATGATAACCGACAGTAATGCTTGGCTTGAAACTTCCTCCCGTAGGTAGTTCTCCTAGACCAAAACCCACTTGCCAGTAATTCTGTAAGTAATCCGTTTTTTGCTGGGCTAAACCAACATATCCGATAATTATTCCCAGTACGAGTAATGTTATTTTTTTTGTATTCATGATGATTTGATTTAAGAGTGGACTATTCGAATGATTAGCTTGATAAGTTGTATAAGGGCTACACCAAAAATGGTGTTGACCGCCAGCATGATGAAGGTGGCACCGGTCAACCCAAAATGGCGAATAGCCAGACTATCACCGATGGTTGTTTCATTACCAAACAATCGATTTACTATGACCCATGCATTAAGGTGTTCAGCCTCAGCACCAAGGATGTAATCAATAATGATCATGATGCAAATGGCTGCAATTGTGGCAATCGCATAGATCGAAAAAGGATAAGAGAGTAAAGTTTTCATAATGCATTTATTTAATGTTTGAGACAAAATTCTCTCAAATATCAAGCATATGCATTAACATAGGTTAAGGAATGAAAATCAGGATTTTTTAGTGAGTTGTGCTCGAATTCGGCTGAGCTGAATAGGGGTTATGCCCAGATAGGAAGCAATATGATACTGGGGAATTTTGTTTTCCAGGCCCGGATAGGTTTCCCTAAAAATCATGTAATTGGTAGTTGCGTCATTGGTGACCATCTGAATGTCGTGCTTCTCTTTTTTGATCCATTCGCCCTCCAAAACTCTGAGAAGGAAAGTTTCCAGACATCTGTGTGTAGCAAAGAGATTCCTGAATCCCTTGTACGAAAATTTGATCAATTGACAGGGTAATAATGCTTGAAAGGATAACTGGCACGGGCTCTCAGATAAGAGGGAGGTAAGGGCTGTGGGGAACATGCCAGGGATAAAGAAAGTCTTGTTGTACTCATTGCCATCTTTACTGGAGTATACCCGAATAACCCCTTCAGTCAGTAAATAGCAATAATGGGTTCTCTCTCCAAATCTCATCAAATGATCATTTCGATCTAGAGAAGCAGGCTCAAGGAGCAGCTCAAATTCTTCCCAAGCCTCATCGGTAATGGGACTAATTTGATTCAGTGAAGTATGTAATTTTTGAGCATCCATACAATGACATACAACGCCAACAGTTAAGGCGAGTTTCGGAATCGAAGATATGAAACATCATTCGATGAATCGAACAAAAAGCTTTTAGACATTCGCTTTAACGGTTGTTGTCAAACGTGAAGTTAGCGAATGTCAATTTGAAGAACAAGCTTTATCTTGGGCACAGGGAAATTGTTTAAAATCATCCAGTATTCTCTGCACTCCATTCGAAACACTTTAAAATGATCCTGACTGACTGAATAAGAACATATCTCTAAATGTTTCTGTTTACTCAACTTTTTGATTTTATACCATGCTTTAAACAAATTGAGATTAGGCATCTAAAATAGATCCGTTTAAAGCAGTTTATATTGATATATTTATTCTTTTGTTGGGTGGATTCTTCATTAAAAACAACAAACATGAAAAACTACATCGATGGCTTTGTGCTTCCTGTTCCTAAAGTTCATCTTCATGAATACAAAAAGGTAGCGGAACAGGTCGCTGAAATTTGGAAAGAGTACGGTGCGTTGGCTTACTTTGAATTTGTTGGTGACGATTTATCTTTAGAGGGCACCAAACCTTTTACGGAAGCTGTAGAGGCAAAAGAAGGTGAAGAAATTGTATTTGGTTGGGTTGTTTTTCCTTCTAAAGAAGTGCGTGACCGGGCCAACAAAGAAGTACCAAACGACCCGAGAATGGCAAAATTAGTTGGTCCTTTGATCGATCCTAAACGATTGATTTTTGATGCCGAAAGAATGGTTTATGGAGGGTTCAAAGCTCTTGTACAGTCAAGGAAATAAGAAACATGAAACGAATTTTTACAATTTCACTAATCCTAATTTCAAGTCTTGGCTCTGGTCAGAGCTACAATTTCAGGAACAGACCCTAAAAAGGGCATAAAGACAAAAACGGAAGTAATCATAACAACAGAAGTAAAATAGTTACAACGAAGCACATACATAAACAATAATGGGAAGAATACACTTATTTGAATTTGAAGATCAAAAATGGTTTCCCGCTTTTTTGAGGAATTACGGGACAGACTTTTTACAGTTTTTGTCCAACAAAACCAAAATGTATCGACCGATCATTCCCATTCTCAAAAAGGGCTTGGACAAAACAAAAACCAACACCATTGTTGATCTTGCATCCGGAGGGGGTGGCGGTTTGATTTGGTTGAATTCGGAATTAAAAAAAGACATCCCTGACCTTAAGATCATTCTTACGGATTACTTTCCCAATGTTCCGGCATTTAAATACACAAAACGACAAGCTGATAATTTTGAATACATCGAAACCTCTGTAGATGCGAAACAAGTTCCCGAAGATTTAAAAGGTTTAAGAACCCAATTTTTGTCTTTGCATCATTTTAAACCAAAAGATGCACAACTTATATTACAGAATGCGATTAACAGTGAGAGTTCAATCGCCATATTTGAATGTCAGGAAAGAAGTTTGCCGAGCATTTTGGCCATGCTCTTCTCGCCATTAAGCGTTGTGTTTGTTACCCCATTTATACGTCCTTTTAAAATCGGACGCATTATCTTTACTTATCTCATTCCCATTGTTCCAGTTTTTGTGCTTTGGGATGGTATTGTATCTTCTTTAAGAACCTATTCTGTAAAAGAAATGAAGGCACTCATTGCCAAATTAGACGGTCATGAAGATTACGATTGGGAAGTGGATAGAATAAAATCAGGGCCAAGTATTGTCTTGTACTTACTAGGCATCAAGAAAAAATAGCACAATGTTTACAAATTTGTAAAGTCACCAAAAATGAGCACAACAGCAGCACACGATGAACGCATAGCAAAAATGACTTTTGCCTCCGTTTATCCTCACTATGTCAATAAAGTAGAAAAGAAAGGCAGAAGTAAAGCAGAGCTACATAAAGTCATCGAATGGCTAACCGGTTTCGATGAGACTCAATTAAATGGCCTGATAGAAGAAAAAGTTACTTTTCACACTTTTTTTGAACGGGCTCGGCTTCATCCAAATGCCGAACTGATAAAGGGAGTAATTTGTGGTTATCGCATTGAAGAGATTCAAACACCACTCACTAAAAAAGTACGCTACCTCGATAAGCTGATCGATGAATTGGCCAAAGGCAGAAAGATGGAAAAAATCTTGCGTCAGTAATTCATGAAGGCCGAAGGGGTTTTTACTTTTCTTTTACTGTGCGTTATGGCATCACAAGCACAGAAAAAAGACTGTGATGATTTTGTTTTTGATCATTTGGTGTTTTTTGTGAGTGATACCAACATGGAGCAACAGTTCAATCGACTATTCACCCTTGGTGAAAAATTGACCACGCAGCATTACCACCAAGGCACATACAGTCACTTCTATTTGTTTTACAATACATTTATTGAACTGCTTTATATTGACGATTCGATACGAATTAAAAGCAACAGTGCAGCGTTAGGCAGCAAGTACTTAGAACGATGGAAAAGCAAAGCCCATATTAATCGTCTGGGTTTTGGACTAATCCTTAATGATTTTGATACGACATGTGCTGATCTACACCCTTATTATAGCAAAGACAACAAAGGGCATTACCTCATGTCCAAAGCCAACGCTAAAGAAGAAGATGTGTTTATTTATGCCTCTGAAGCAACACAGCAATACAAAGACATAACGAAATTAGAAGACTTGAAACAACATTTCAAGCCGCCTTACTTGGCTGATTTTATGCAGTATAATCAACACAGCAGCGGCATTACCACCTTGACCAAAATCAGGATAGCGCTACCGGATGCTAATCAAAAAGAGAATATAGAAGAAATTTCAAAATTTAACCTTGTAAGCATTGAAGATGCTAAAACCTTTCGATGTATTCTTGAATTTGATACACTACGTCAAGGGAAATCCTTATTTGTTTCCGAATGGCTTGAAGTGAAATACTAAAGTTATGGGTTAAGAGTTCCTATTAATCCAAGTCAGCCAACATGTTTTTAAGGCCGGTAATCACATCCACTTCAGTAGTGTCAACACCATTCAGCTCACCATAATGTTCACTGATCCAATCTCCAAAATGAATCAGGTAGAGCGCTCGCTCTATTAAAGAATCGCCTTTGGCATTGATGTCTATAATACAATCCGTATACTGCTCTACCACCTTCTTCAAGTATTCTTCACGCTTTTTGTTTCTATAAAAGTCTGCATCTGATCTAAAGAACAAAATGGCCAGATTATTATAAGAATTCCTCCATCCCACAATCTCATTGTGATTCATTTCGGGAATTGTAGCATGCCAGGCCAAACGCTTAGAATTTTCATTGACTTGTTGCCTAAAGCGCACACAAACTCCTTCATAATCTGCCTCTGAATAAATGACCGGAATTTTATCTACAAGTTGCTTGGCAATAGCCATAGCATCTCTTCTGATTTGCTCTTCTTCTAAATCTATTGAATGTATTGTTTTTTTAAACGCAGCAACATAAGTAGAAGCAATCAACCCATATTTTTCTAATATGGCAAACAGTTGAGGAAAACCAAGTCCAAAAGCAGCACGTGGAGGTAAACCTCCCGGTATACGAATAATATTATGGCCTTTTGTTTCGGCTAAATCACCAAACTTTCCACCGGAAGTCACAATGGCAACCTCAGCACCCTTTTTGATGGCTTGCTCATACATCATTAAAGTTTCTTCTGTATTGCCCGAATAGGAGCTGCAAATCACCAAAGTATTTTGATTGACAAACTCCGGAATAAAATAATCTTTATTGACTGTTAATGGCAAACACAATTCGGTTTTAACCAGTTGAGACAATATGGTTCCTCCAATACCTGAACCACCAAGTCCGCAAACCAATATATTTTTTAGTTCGTTTTTTGCCGGATTAAACTTTGTCTCCTGTCCAATCTTAATGGCTTGTTTCAAGTGGCCTGTAAATTCACCGATTAATTGATTCATCATGCGTTCCGAATTTGGCGTACAAATTAAAGGAAATTTGCCCAAAGTCCTTGTTTCAAAGCCTTACAAGACATCAATTTCATGTTGAAATCTTATCTTTGCGGCCAAATTTTTTAGCCATGAGCAGAGTTTTAAGTGAACAAGAAGTATTGAGGAGAAAATCTTTAGAAGATTTAAGAAATAAAGGCATTGAACCTTATCCTGCCGCTTTGTTTCCGGTAGACAGCTATGCTCGGGACATTAAACAGAATTTCGATGCTCAACCGGAGGCTTATCAAGAAGTCACTTTAGCGGGTCGCATTATGAGTCGCCGCATTATGGGTAAAGCGTCTTTTGCCGAGATCCAAGACTCTACAGGTAAAATTCAGGTCTATGTGACTAGAGATGAACTCTGTAAGGGCGATGACTTTGGTCCGTACAATGATGTTTTTAAAAAAAATATGGACATTGGTGATATCGTGGGATTAAAAGGTCATGTCTTTAAAACACAAGTCGGCGAGATTTCCGTGCATGTAAAGGAAATTGAATTGCTTAGCAAATCACTAAGGCCTTTGCCCATTGTTAAAACAGATAAAGAGGGAGTTGCTCATGATGCATTTACAGATCCTGAGCAGCGTTACCGTCAGCGTTATGTTGATTTGATTGTTAATCCGCAAGTCAAGGACACTTTTGTAAAGCGAACAAAAGTCATGAACGCCATGCGTCAGTTTTTTAACGAGAAAGGTTATTTAGAAGTAGAAACACCGATTCTTCAACCTATTCCCGGCGGAGCAGCTGCACGGCCCTTCATTACTCATCACAATGCATTGGATATTCCTTTGTATTTGAGGATAGCCAATGAGTTATACTTGAAACGATTAATTGTTGGAGGCTTTGACGGTGTTTATGAGTTTGCCAAAGACTTTAGGAATGAAGGCATGGATCGGACGCATAATCCTGAGTTTACCGTTTTGGAAATCTATGTGTCTTATAAAGACTACCTCTGGATGATGGACTTTACGGAACAACTTCTGGAGAAAGTAGCAACCGAGGTTACAGGTAGCACAGAGGTACAATTTCAAGGTCAAAACATCAATTTTAAAGCCCCTTTTGCGAGAGTACCCATTTTGGATGCCATAAAAGAGCACACCGGTGTGGACGTGGCAAATATGAATGAAGATGAACTACGTAAAACGTGTACAGATCTTGGTATAGAGGTAGATGAAACCATGGGTAAAGCCAAACTGATTGATGAGTTGTTTGGTGAAAAATGCGAGAAACACTACGTTCAACCCACTTTCATTATTGATTATCCCGTAGAAATGTCGCCACTGTGTAAAAAACACAGAGACAACCCTAATCTGACCGAACGTTTTGAGCTAATGGTCAATGGAAAAGAAGTGGCCAATGCCTATACAGAATTGAACGATCCTATTGATCAGTTGGAACGTTTTCAAGATCAATTGAAACTGTCTGAAAAGGGAGATGATGAAGCCATGTTTATTGACCATGATTTTGTAAGGGCTTTAGAATATGGCATGCCCCCCACATCAGGAATGGGTATCGGCATCGATCGCTTGGTCATGTTTTTGACGAATAACACATCCATTCAAGAAGTACTGTTTTTTCCTCAAATGAGACCGGAGAAAAAGGCAGTAGAATTATCCGATTCTGAGAAAAGCATCTTTGAACTATTGAAAAAAGAAAATCCAATTGCACTTCCATTGTTGAAGGAGAAAAGTGGATTGAGCAACAAACAATGGGATAAAGGAATGAAAGGACTTTCCAAGCATGGTTTGGCTCAGGTCAGTAAAACTGATGAGGGTTTGTTCGTTGAGCTCAAATAAAGAATTGCTTAATTTAGTTTCTTATCTGATATTTTGGAGAATAGGCATGTTTCAGTAATCGGAGGAGGTAGTTGGGCAACAGCTATCGTAAAGATGTTGTGTAACAATGCTGAAAAAGTGCATTGGTGGATGAGAAATCCTGATAAAGCGCACTATATCAACAAATACCACCACAACCCTCGTTACTTATCTTCGGTTCAATTTGAAAAAGACAAAATCAACGTTAGTACTGATCTGGATGATATTATTTCACAATCAGAGGTCATTGTCATAGCCACTCCTTCCGCGTTTTTAATGGATGTTTTTGGAGAAAGAGATAATAGTGATCTCTCTGATAAAATTTTGATCTCTGCTGTAAAGGGGATAGTGCCTGAAGTCCATCAAATCCCTGCACGCTTCTTTCACAAACGTTTTAAAACACCATACGATAGAATAGGAATTATTAGCGGTCCATGTCATGCCGAAGAAGTGGCCTTAGAACGGCTTTCATATTTAACCATTGCTTGTCAAGATCAGGATGTAGCCAGAACATTTGCAGACTTACTAGAGTGCCGATACATTAAAACACATTTGTCTGATGATCTTTTTGGTACTGAAATTTCTGCCATTTTAAAGAACATTTATGCTGTTGCAGCTGGTATCTATAATGGTTTGGGCTATGGCGATAACTTCCAGGCTGTACTCATTTCTAATGCGGTGCAAGAAATTGAGCGTTTTGTTGATGCTTTAAACCCGATTCATCGTGATGTGAAATCTTCAGCATACCTTGGAGACCTCTTGGTTACTGCTTATTCTCAATTTTCTAGAAACAGAACCTTTGGAAGCATGGTGGGAAAGGGATACTCTGTCATGTCAGCACAAATGGAAATGAATATGACGGCTGAAGGTTATTACGCAGCAAAAAGCATTATAAAAATCAACGAAAAGTTTGAGGTAGATCTACCAATAGCTACGGCGGTATACCGTATCCTTTATGAGAAAATGTCACCGGCGGTGGAGATGCGTATTTTAGCAGAAAACCTCATTTAAAATAGGCCATTATTGCTTTGGCTTTCTTTAAATTCACGACTTCCAGAAGGTCTTTCTCTGAAGCTTCTTTTATTCTTTTCACGGACTTGAAATGACGTAGTAAATCCCGAATGGTTTTTTCACCTACTCCTGCAATGTTAGATAGTTCAGTTTGCAAACTACCCTTTGATCTCTTGTTGCGATGGTGTGTAATGCCAAATCGATGCGCTTCATTTCTCAGGTGTTGAATTACTTTTAGCGTCTCGGAGCTTTTGTCCAGATACAGAGGGTATTGATCTCCCGGGAAAAAAATCTCTTCCAAACGTTTTGCTATACCAATAATGGCAATTTCCCCTCTGAGGCTTAAACTTTCTAAAGTCTTTAGCGCAGCATTTAACTGCCCCTTTCCTCCGTCAATGACAATCAATTGAGGTAAAGGCTCTTTTTCATCAAGCAAACGCTTATACCTTCTATAAACCACCTCTTCCATGGAAGCAAAGTCATCAGGGCCTTCAACTGTTTTTATATTAAAATGCCGATAGTCCTTTTTTGACGGCTTTGCATTTTTAAATACCACACAAGCAGCTACCGGATTTGTTCCTTGAATATTCGAATTATCAAAACATTCAATATGAGTTGGCAATTGTTTTAATCTCAAATCTTCTTTGATTCCATTTAATATGCGTGTACTGTGACGCTCCGGATCTGTTTTCTCATGTTGTTTTCTCCGCTCCATCATAAAGTACTTCGCATTTCTTTGAGAAAGCTCAATAAGTTTTTTTTTATCGCCTCGTTGCGGAACATGAAAATGAAGCTCTTCATAATCATAACTCATCGTAAATGGAACTAAAATCTCTTTTGATTGACTATTAAATCGATCTCTCAGTTCTGTAACAGCAAGTTCGAGCAATTCTTCTTTACTTTCATCCAAACGCCGCTTTAATTCAACTGTGTGACCTTGAATAATCGCTCCATTATTCACCTTCATGTAATTGACATATGCAAGATCCTGATCTTCCAAAATAGAAAATACATCAACATTGTTTATAGAGGTGCTGACAACTGTTGACTTCTTCTGAAACCTATCTAGTGCGACAATCTTATTTTTCAATTCTTCTGCTTGTTCAAAATCTAAACTCTCAGCCGCATTTTTCATCGCTTTTTTGAGTTCGACTTTAACATGATTCACATTCCCTTTTATAATCTGTTTGATCTCCTTTATCGCCTGATTATATTGACCTTCAGACTGTTTTCCCTCACAGGGTGCTTTACAATTTCCTATATGATACTCTAAACAAAGTTTGAATTTTTCTTGGTCGATGTTTTTCTTGGTCAAACTAAGAGCGCAAGTTCTCAGTTTATAATTTTTGCGTACTAAATCCAAAACCGTATTCATCATTTTTACCGAAGCATAAGGTCCATAATATTCTGACCCGTCCTGGATCAATGTTCTTGTAGAAAAGACTCTTGGGAATGGCTCATTTTTAATACAAATCCATGGATAGGTTTTATCGTCTTTAAGCATGACGTTGTATCGCGGTTGATGCTTTTTTATGAGGCTATTCTCAAGCAATAGCGCATCCAGTTCTGTCTCTGTGATAATAAACTTTACCGTTGCTATTTTTCGGACTAAGACCCGCGTTTTGCCATTTTTACTCTTGTCTGAAGTAAAGTAGGATCCAACCCTGTTTTTAATGTTTTTAGCCTTACCCACATAAAGCAATAAACCACTCTTATCATAAAACTGATAAATGCCCGGTTTCCGCGGTGCATTTAAAATTCTAGCCTTTAATTCTTCTGAGTGATACATCAATTCAAAATTACTGTGATTAAATGAACAATATAATTTGTTTAATATTTGAATTAAAATTTTAAACATTTAGTTGTATGTACATTTATTTTTGTTTAGGTTTGCTTTAAAATAATTAAACAATTTATCATGACAGCTATAGAGTTTAATAGACAACTTCTTTCTTATGAAAATCTGCTTAAGTATTTTGCCTTGAAATTGACTTCTAATACTGAAGATGCTGAAGATCTACTTCAAGAAACATTTTTAAAAGCATTACGATATAAAGACAAGTTTGAATCACATACGAATCTGAAATCATGGCTGTATACGATCATGAAAAACACTTTTATCAATAATTACAGAAGGTCTGTTCGTAAACGAAACATCATGACCAATTCAGATGATTACGATTACATCAAACCTTCCATTTCGGCTTCTCCTGTGAGTCCGGAGTCAGAGTATAGACATCAGGAATTATCTAAATCTATAGATGCGTTAAGTGATGATTGTAAAATTCCTTTTAAAATGCACAATGATGGTTATAAGTACAAAGAAATAGCGGAAGAACTTAATTTACCCATTGGAACTGTTAAAAGTCGAATATTCTTAGCTAGAAAAAAACTATCCAAGCAATTACAAGCTTATGCACATTAAGAAAGAGTGTGTTGTTTTCTGGATGAGAAGAGATTTAAGGCTGCATGATAATTGCGGCCTTTATCATGCCTTAAATTCCGGATTACCAGTTATTCCTATTTTCATTTTCGATCAAGAAATCTTAGATGATTTAAAAGATAAGTCAGACGCAAGAGTCTCTTTTATTCATTCTGAATTAAAAAAGATCAATACAGAATTGAGAGAAAAAGGCAGTCGAATCTTATGCCTCTATGGGAATCCTCAAGAAGTCTTTAAAACAATAACAGAAAGCATTAATATTAAAGGCGTCTATACCAACCACGACTACGAACCATATGCAATTAAAAGAGATCAAGATATTAAACTCCTTTTAGCCGAAAAAGGCATTGCATTCTATTCTTTTAAAGACCAGGTTGTTTTTGAAAAAGATGAAATAGTAAAAGAAGATGGCAGCCCATACTTGGTCTACACTCCTTATAGCAAGAAGTGGATGTCTTCTGTCGATAAGAATAGCTTTTTTGACTTCAGCACAAAAAAGGGGCAATTTCTTCGATTGAAGTTCAAAGGCATTATGCCTTTAGGAGAAATTGGATTTAAACCGTCTTCAATAAAAATTCCTAAAAAGGCTCTACTTGACAAAACAATGAAAACTTACGCTGTTGAAAGGAACTTTCCCGCCAAAGACAGCACCTCCCGATTGGGTGTACATTTAAGATTTGGAACGGTCAGTCCAAGAGAGATTGCTCGGAGAGCAAGTGAAGTAAGCGAAACTTTTTACAAAGAGCTCATTTGGAGAGAATTCTTTATGTCCATTTTGTATCATTTTCCACATGTAGTGGGGCAAAACTACAATTCAAAATACGATGGTATAGAATGGCAAAATAATGAGGAAGATTTTAAAAAATGGAAAGCAGGAAAAACCGGATACCCTCTTGTTGATGCAGGCATGAGAGAGTTAAACTCTACAGGATTTATGCACAACAGAGTAAGAATGGTTGTCGCTAGTTTTTTATGTAAACATTTATTGATTGACTGGAAATGGGGTGAAGCCTATTTTGCGGAAAAACTATTGGACTATGACTTAGCATCTAACAATGGCAATTGGCAGTGGTGCGCAGGAACCGGAGTCGATGCTTCTCCTTATTTCAGGGTCTTTAATCCAAGCTCTCAAATAGATAAGTTTGACAAAAATATGGCTTATGTTAAAAGGTGGGTTAAAGAATACGGAACCAATAAGTATCCGGAACCAATGGTAGACCATAAAAGGGCCAGAGAAAGAGCTATAGAAGTTTATAAAAAGGGGATTAAGCCTAATTAATCTTACTCAAACTCTCCAAATAATTCTTTCATCTTTGCAGATCTGAAACCAAATATTTGTTTTAATCTGGGTCTAACCAGAAAAGGCTCTAACCATCTCCCTAAAAACCCAAAAGGTATCACGTAATCAATAATGTCCAACATTTCTACTCCACCTTGAATTTCTTTAAAATGATGCTGGTGGTGCCACACTTTATAAGGTCCAACTCTTTGTTCGTCCACAAAAAACTCCTTATGTCTGACATGAGTTATTTCGGTCATCCAAGGCATAGGAATATTGAAAAAAGGCCTGACCTTATATGTAATGATCATTCCTTCGTACATCTGTTCTTTTAATTGTTTGGAGGTAATGTCAAAACCCATGTATCGAGGTGTAATTTTTTTGAGGTTAGATGGGTTTCCAAAAAACTCCCAAGCTTCATCCAAGCTGATCGGGAGCAATGTTTTTTGTTTGAGTACATGCATAGCTTCTTAGAAACAATGCATTCTTACGAATGTTTAAGGAGCTATTGGTCAGAATATGTAATGCGATAAATACAATCGCTAAAGTCATCAGAAACAAGTAGAGAGCCATCAGGGAGTTCTAAAAAAGCAACCGGGCGACCATAGACCTCTTCATTCTCACCAAGCCATCCATTTATAAAGACTGATTCTGATTTTACTGTTTTATAGTCCTTTTCAAAATTGACAAACGTCACTTCATAACCAATTTTTTGACTTCGATTCCAAGAACCATGTTTAGCAATAAATAGACCATTTTGATAGCGCTCCGGGAACATGTCTCCTTTGTAAAAATGCACTCCAAGAGCTGCTACATGAGGTCCAAGATTTAAAATGGGTGGAACATAATTGTCACATGTTTTACCTTTTCCATACTCCGGGTCTAAAAGATTTCCTTGATGACAGTATGGAAACCCAAAGTGTAAACCCATGGAAGCAGCTAAGTTCAGTTCATCGTTGGGTATATTATCTCCCATTAAATCCCTTCCATTATCTGTAAACCATAAGTCCTTTGTAATGGGATGCCAATCAAACCCAACACTGTTTCTAACCCCTCTTGCAAAAACTTCTAAATCTGTCCCATCAAGGTTTATTCTACAAATGGTGCTATACCGCTTATTCTTTTTTTCGCAAACATTACAAGGTGCCCCGACCGGTATATAGAGTTTTTCGTCAGGTCCAATATCAATATACTTCCAACCATGGTGTCTATCGCTTGGAAAATCATCAGAGATAAGAGTGGGAGGTTCCGGATCTGATAGCTGATTTTCGATGTTATCGTATCTCCATATTTTATCTACTTCTGCAACATATAGCGCCCCTTTGTAAAAAACAATACCATTAGGCATATTTAGTTCTTTCGCAATCAAGAAGGTTTGCTCAGCAACACCGTCCTTGTTTTTGTCTTTCAGAGCATAAACCTGACCCTTACTTCTACTGCCGACAAACACTGTTCCCTTATCACCTATACACATGGATCTGGCATTTTCAACCCCCTTAGCAAAAATTGAAATCTTAAACCCTTCTGGCAAATGAAGTCTATTAAGCTCGCTTACAACTGTATTCTGACAATAAACAAGGCTGCAAAAAAATAGAAGGCTTGTTATAAGCTTAAAACGCCTCATATTGCGATGGGATATTTAACTTTGGGTATGGCGTCAATTAAATCTGCGGTATAAGACTGTTGTGGGTTTTGATATACATAATCTGAAACACCCGACTCTACGATTTCGCCTTGTCTCATAACAAGCATACGATCTGACATGTACTTGACAACTGAGAGGTCGTGAGAAATAAAAATATAGGTTAGTTTGAATTTTTCCTTAAGGTCATTAAGCAAATTGAGCACCTGCGCCTGAACGGATACATCTAAAGCAGAAACCGACTCATCGCAAATGACAAATTTAGGTGATAGTGCTAGTGCTCTTGCAATACAAACCCTTTGTCTTTGTCCACCGGAAAACTCATGAGGATAACGATTAAATGCCTCCGCAGATAATCCTACTGTTTCCATTAAATCAATGACTTTATCTTTCCTTTCGGAGTGGGTTTTCTCTACCTGATGAACTGTCATGGGTTCTAAAATGGCCTCACCCACTTTCATTCTTGGGTTCAATGATGAATATGGATCCTGAAATATGATTTGAAGCTCCTTCCTTAGTTTTCTCATTTCTTCAGAATGAAGCTGTGACAAATTCATTCCTCTATATATCACTTCACCTGAACTTGGCTTAATGAGTTGTAAAATTGCTCTTCCTAAAGTTGTTTTACCACAACCCGATTCTCCTACCAAACCCAAGGTTTCACCTTCATAAACGTGAAAGGAAACTTCATTAACAGCCTTTACATAACCGACTGTTTTTTTAAATATTCCTTTTTGTATCGGATAATGAACGTTGAGCTCTTTGACACTAAGAATTTGTTCTTGTTGAAAAAGAGTGTTTAAAGTGGACTCTCTTTCTGACTGGCTGACTTTGAGTTGGATTTCTTTTTGTGGTCTTGGGTTCAAATAATCGGATACAATGGGTAACCTTTTCAATCTATAGTCTACAGGGGGACGACAAGCCAATAATCCTCTTGTATAAGGATGGCTTGGGTTTCGGAAAATGTTTTCTACTCCATTTTCTTCAACTTTTTCTCCTTGATTCATTACCACAACTCTATCTGCAATTTCTGCAACTACTCCAAGATCGTGAGTAATGAAAATAATACTCATTTTATGCTTTTTCTGTAGGGACTTTAAGAGTTTTAGAATCGTTTTTTGAACAGTGACATCCAATGCTGTTGTTGGCTCATCTGCTATTAAGACTCTTGGTTGGCAACACATTGCCATTGCAATCATGACGCGTTGCTTTTGTCCACCAGATAATTGGTGTGGGTATGAATCATACATTTGTTCAACCCTGGGAAGTTGAACTTCATTAAACCAATTCAGAACTTCTTTTTTTGCTTCTGATTTACCCAGTCCCTTATGCAATCTAATCGCCTCAGCGACCTGTTCTCCACACTTCATTACCGGGTTTAAAGAGGTCATGGGTTCTTGAAAAATCATGGCCAACTCATTTCCCCGTAGCTTTCTCATTGACTCCTGATCTAAACCAAGAAGATCCAACTGCTGCTGCTCTTTTGAAAATCTAATTTTCCCGGACTTAAGCTTAGCTGTTTTGGGAAGAAGCCCCATAATGGCTAGAGACGAAAGAGATTTGCCTGACCCTGACTCTCCAACAATTCCCAAAAGTTCCCCTTCTTTTAAAGAATATGAAAGTGTTTTGATCGCTAGGCTTTCATTCGCACCTTTACCGAATGCAATACTTAAGTTCTCAAGCCTCAAAACTTCATTGGTCATGTCTAATACTTACAATTTGAGATTTTTTAAGGCCCTTCTCTCCTTTGAAAGCTAGTAATAACTGAGCCACAGCAACAACATCACTTTCACAATAATCGACAATCTTCTCTAAGTCTTTTTGTTCCCAGTATGTTTTGCCTACCTCACTTCCACTCATCTTAGATTTGGGTGATTCTATATTAAACAACTGAGTTAACAAATCGAGCGAAGTGTAATGCTTATAATCTCCAAACTTCCATAACTGCAAAGTATCAAGGTGTTGAACCTCCCAGGGTTTTCTCCCGGCAATATCTAATAAATAAGGTAATTTCAATCCATTTACCAGAATTCTTCGACCCAAAAAGGGAAAATCAAACTCCTTTCCATTGTGGGCGCACAACAAGTAGTCTAATGAATTAAAGTGCTTATTCATCAACTCTACAAAGTTTTCTAATACTTGTTTTTCATCATGACCATAAAACGATTTCAAGCGAAATTGAACTTTATCTTCGTCAAAGTGAAATATGCCGACCGAAATACAAACTATCTTTCCAAACTCGGCATATATCGCTGCTCTGTCATAAGAGTCTTCAAGTGTTTCGTTTTCCTTGCTAATGAACTGAGCCTTTTTTTCCCAAAGAGCCTGCCAGTTTTCAGATAATTCAGTAAAAGACTCTTTTGCAGAAACTGTTTCTATATCTAGAAAAACAAGTTTGTTTAGTTTTAGGTTGTCTAGCACTTTTTTTGATATTAGACCCGAACTCCAATCACGAGGATATCATCTACCTGCTCTTCTTCTTTCATCCAGTCAAATAAAGACTTTTGAAGCTCATTTTTTTGCTCACTTAACTCTTTATCGCCATTCTCAATCAACAACTCTCTGAAACGGCGGTACATTAATTTTTTCCCTCGTGGCCCTCCAAATTGATCGGCATAGCCATCTGAAAATATATAAATCTGATCGCCCTTTTCCAGTTGTATTGAATGGTTAGTAAAGTTTTCAGGTTCCTCATCAACAAATGAACCGATTGGGAATTTATTCCCTTTAACCTGAATAATTTCATCGTTTCTCAATAAGTAAAGTGGGTTAAATGCACCAGCGTATTCTAACTCTAAGGTATCGTAATTAAGTGAGCAAATTGCGATGTCCATCCCGTCCTTATTGGTGGAGTGTGCATCTTTTTGATGTAAGGTTTCAGAAACCCCTCTGTTTAAGTGATCTAATATTTCAGCAGGGTTTGAACCACCTGTAGTGATAATGGCTTGCTTTAATTGATTATACCCCACAATAGACATAAAGGCTCCAGGCACCCCATGTCCTGTGCAATCTACGGCAGCAAAGAACACTTTGTTATTTGCTTCTCCCAGCCAATAAAAATCTCCACTAACAATGTCTTTAGGGCGATAGAGGATAAATGAATTGGGTAACATTTTTTTGACCTGATGTTCGGGAGGTAATATGGCCTCTTGAATTTTCTTCGCGTATTTAATACTATCCGTAACTTGAACGAAGTATTCTTCTATCTGAGAACGTTGTTTATCGATCTCTTCTTTTTGAGCGACAACCTCAGCTGTTCTTAATCTCACTTTTTCTTCAAGAATTCTTTCATTCTCAGCTAGGTCATCCCGCATTTTTAAAAGTGCCTTCCCTAGGGTATCTTTGCTACTTAAAGGTTTGTAATCTGTTTCAAAGTTTCCTGAACCAACCGCTTCTGCGAAGTCTTTAGTTCGTTTCAAACCATCAACAACATTATTCATAGCGGCAGTCATCTCACCAATTTCATCAACTCCTTCTTTCATTCGCTTCCTAGGAAATACACCTCGTCCCAATTTTACAGCAACTGCTTTTAAGCTTCTTATTGGGCTCACAATTGTTCTAGTTGTATACCAACCGATTAAAATCCCTAGAATAATCAAGGTGCCTCCTAGATACTGAACCATAATGTTCAATGTCTGGAATGCAGAAAGCATTTCTTCTTTAAGTGTAACTGCGTCCTTTTGCTGATCAGAAATTAGCTGATCTAGGTTACTAATAACTAAATCTGTGGCTACATATACCTCTCCGCCTTCCTCTATGCTTCCCTCAGCAATAAAAAAAACCATAGGGTCCTCATAATCTTCAAATCTCGTCAACTGATAAATGACAGTACTATTTTGTACTTCAAACAAATAATCAATATTGGAAAAAAGCTGATTAAGGGAATCTTTTTGTGCAGAGGACCATTTTTCGGATAATTCCTGTAAATGACCCTTAATCTTTGGGTATTCTTGTTTTCTATAGTCTATTAATGCCGTCTTATCTTGATGTTCTGTCTTTTGATACTTTACCCAACTGGTAAGGTATATTTTTGTTTCCAAAATAGATGTTTTAAGCTCTTGCAAAAACTTAATAGATGGGGTATTAACAGAGGCTATACGATCATTTATTTGCCGACTCTCTCCTAAAGTAAAATAGGTGGAAACAAAAACAACCATTGTCAAAAGAATAAGGATACCAAACCCTAAACCAATCTTTCTTCCTATTGTTAACCGGAACTTCATTCAGTACTTCGCCTTATTCTTCTTCTGTGGACTCTTGAAGTCCTTCATCGACTTCTTCTTCTTGTTGAGGTTTTTCTTTGCCTTCTAAAGCTTCTAACTCCTTTTTGTACAGCTCTGATTTAGGGATGTCGTTTAAGCTAAAATAAATGCCTTGCAAACCAATAAGCGTCTCTTTTCTTGTAGGATTCAAGTCGTATGCCTTTTTCATATATGGAAGAGACTTTCTGAACAAAACTATAATCTCATCCTGAATCATTGTCAGTTCCATCAAATCCAAGCTATAATCCATGTTGTTAACAATCTCAACTCCCTGATTATAATAGATAATTCCTAAATTATAGTTTGCGCTTATGTTATTTGAATCTAACGTCAAAACTTCTTTATAAATTTCTTCAGCTTCCGCAAGATGAGCTTTCGCATTTACAGTGTCCTGTTCGGCCATTCTATTCTTAATTGAAGCTAGACCAAGTTTAAACATAATGTCTTTATCTGTAAAATCTGCATCCGGATAGGCAAAACTCATTACTTTTTTGTGGTACTCATATGCAGAAATTGCAGCTGGATAATTCGACTCATTAAAAATTGCAGCTGCTTGATTGTAAATTGTTGTTGCAAGATATTTCAGTCCCTTTTTTGCACTTTCGGCATATTGCCCATTAGGTTCTAATTCAACACACTTTTTGAATCCTTCAATCGATTCCACGCGATATGGAGAGTTAATGTTTTCTGTTTCAGACTCTTTGTACAATTCTTTATAAATATGCCCTTTATAATACCATGTAGCAGGCAAATTCATAAAGCTTGTATCTATTGCTGCAGCATCGATCAACTCTTTTGCTTTTTGGTACTCTCCTTGTTTTAAGCTATAGTGCGCATTTGCTAGCTTATTTTGACCAAAAGCAGCACTAGATGCAATAAAAAAGATAATCGATATGTAGATTAATTTTCTCATTAGTTCACTAATACGGCTAGGTTTTCAAGTGCTGTTGCAACTTTCAAATTGTGATTGTGTGCATTTGCTTTGTTCAACTCAAACTTCTGACGATTACCAACCACAATGAAGTTAATAACAGACCCCTGCTGTGCTGTTCCAGGTTTTTCTGTTACAATCAATGTGCTCTTCCCTTTTAATTTTTTTACGGCCTCTTTCAATAAGTCTGTATTATCTCCGGGAATATATAATATATGAGGAACGTTTATTTCTTCTAAATCTTTAAACGATGTTATTGAAAAAGATCGATTGGCCACCTTTTTGACCTTTGACATTTTGTCCAGTTCTGAGTATAAAGGAGGGTTTTCACCTAAAATACCTATTTTAAATTCGCCCTGCTGGTGAGAAGAAGGCCATTCTATGTACTTAGTGAAGTTGTAGATAAAAACAGCCTTAATCTTTGCATTAGTATCTACCTTTTGACTTTTTTCTTTCATAACAAAAGAAGCTAAGGTCAAAAACAAGACTGGAAATATTAAGATTAATCCCTTCTTCACTTTACTGGTACTGAATTATAAAAGTAATAATTTTTTGTTTCTACACAAGAAGACATAAGGTTTTCAGGATTTAAGCACTTACTTTCTTGTATTAAACAAATTCTTATTTTTTTTGGATCTTCCACCACTGCTTTTTGTTCTACTTCCGGAAGACTTTAACCTACCCCGAGACAAAGTTCTCTTCATTTTAAAGGACCTCCCCGGCTTTGGCGCTTTTCTATATCTTCCTTGTTGTTTATGTCTTTTCTTAAATAGTTTTAACTTTTTTCTTTTACTTTTTGCAAGCTTTGCCTTTGCTCGTCCTTGAAAAGGATTAACCGTACTAAACATTGTTGGGTTCCTATACTTGCCTGTTGGGGCAGAACCCATCCTTTTATGAGAGCCGTTTCTGCCCATAAAAGTTGAGTTGCTTGAGCTACAACTCCAGACAGAAAGAAGTATAATGAAAATAAAAATATAGCGTTTTCCCAAGTATGCACAACCTATTTTGGATTGCGAAATTACTAAAACCGTGCCATGGTTTTATTCATCTAAAACAAGTAGGGGTATCTCTGTTCGAAAAGAAAGTTTATTTGTAATTGATTTCAGAAATATTCTTTCAAATAAAGTGTGTTTTCGAGATAACATAACTATAAGATCAGGGTGCACATTGTTGATGTAATCACCCAAGCCATCTATTATGTCCTCGTTAGATATATAAAATATTGAAGTTTTAATGTCTTTTGCCATTGCCTCAAGCTGAATGGCGTTTTTCGCTTTCTCTTCTGTATTAACACTCTCTTGTTTTCTTACCACATTAACAAACTCAATGGGTAGATCCAACTTTCTTGCAATATCAAACATTGGAGCTAAACAGTCCGGGTTTTTAATTGCCCTAAAGTCAGTTGCAAAAGCTATTTTGCTGATTTTTTTTAGCACAGCATTTTCCGGTATTGCCAAAACAGGACAGTGAGTCGTTTGAATAACCTCTAAAGTATTACTCCCTATAAACATTTCTTTCAAGCCACTTGCGCCTTTGGTTCCCATAACTATCATGCTTGAGTTGCTGCTTTTTGCAATCCTCGGTATTGAGCTTACAAATCCCCCCGAAGCAGATTGGGTCTTAATCGTGAGATGTGCGTATTTTTCTCTTGAAAGCGCCTTTTGTTTTAGCTTTTCCAACTCTTGATCAGAGTCTTCCTTCATCCTATCTTTCATAGAAACAAGAAGGTTAGATTTAGAGTAAGGCATTTTATAGGCATTAAACAAGGTAATCTCCGAATCAAAAAGTCTTCCCACTTCTAAAGCAAAAGGCAGAGCGTGTTCTGAATTGTCAGAAAAATCAGTGGGAAATAAAATATGCTTCATGATTAGCCATTTAAAAATGGTTAATCAAATATAAATAATCTGTTGTAAAATAAAACCTACTCTACTAGCAGTTTAAACCCTTTTCCATGACTATTTAAAATTTGAATTGATGGTTCTTCTTTAAAAATTTTTCTCAGCTTAGTGACATAAACATCCATGCTTCTTGAGTTAAAATAATTATCGTCTCCCCATATCATGTTTAAAGCATCGTTTCTGTCGACAATTTCACCTTGATACATGCATAGTAGCTTTAATAATTCATTCTCTTTTGACGTCAACTTTTTTTCTTGCCCTCCTTTAATAATTATTCTCTTATCCGGGAAAAACTTAAAATCTTTTATTTCAAACTCTTTTTTGTCCTTTAATTTTTCTTCACCGACCTGTAATCGTCTTAAAATTGCCTCAATTCTCATAAGAAGAACCTCCATACTAAAAGGTTTTGTGATGTAATCGTCAGCGCCAGACATAAAGCCTTCTTTAACATCATCTTCCATAGATTTAGCTGTTAAAAATATGACGGGCATATGTGTATTCAGGCTTCTTATTTCTTTGGCAAGAGTAAAACCATCTTTTTTAGGCATCATCACATCTAAAAGGCATATATCGTAATTGCTTTCAGCAAAAAATTTAAACCCTTCTTCTCCATCTCTAGCTATACTCACATCAAAGCCTTTTACCTTTAGATAGTCAGACAACATATTACCTAAATTAATATCATCTTCTACAACTAAAACTCTTGTTTTTTTATCTTCCATTTTGCTGAATTTTTAAAATAATACTTGTGCCTTTTCCAACAGCACTTTTTATTCCTATACTTCCATTATGAAGCTCTACTATTCTCTTCACATAACTCAAACCAAGACCAAAGCCTTTAACATCGTGAATGTTTCCTGTTGGGACTCTATAAAATTTATCAAAGACTTTCTTTTGGTCTTGTGGTTTTATTCCAATTCCTTTATCTTGAATTAATAACACAAATTGGTCGCCACTATTTTGTGTGGTTAATTCAATTTCGGGAGAGGTTTTGCTGTATTTTCTTGCATTATCAAGGAGGTTGTATATTACATTAGTAAAATGAACGTCATCTATGAAAAGCAAGTCATTTGAAGCATTTAAGTTTAATTTGATTTTTCCTCCCAGCTTCTCTACTTGAATACCAAATGCCGAAACAATGGTATTTATAAGCTTATGAACAGAGTGTTCCTTAAAATTTAGTTTCAACTCGACAGAGTCCCAAACTGCACTTTTTAAAACGCTGTCAACTAAAATGCCTAATCGATCATTTTCTTCATGAATCATTTTAACATAAGAAAGTCTGCGTTCTTTTTTCAAGTCCAAATTATGATCCTCCAACGCCTCGCAAGCTAGTGATATAGTAGAAATTGGAGTTTTCAATTCATGAGTCATGTTGTTAATAAAATCGTTTTTTATTAAAGAAAGACGTTTTTGTTTGAAAATGGTGGCTATTCCAAAATAAAAAAGCGAAACCAAAATAATAACTAATAAAAAAGATGTTAATAAGACTTTCCATGCAGAGCTTATTATGTAACGTCCTTGATTAGGAAAGTAAAGCATCAAATAGTCACTTTCGTAATAATCATTAGGAAAGAGACTCACTTTATATGGACTTGACTTTAGTCCACTAGCAATTCCAGAGTTACTTGTAAAACTCAATTGATCCGTTTCCGAGTCAAGAATATCGAAGTGGTATGGAATGGTTATTCCATTATTGTTAAGCTGAAGCTGTAAAATAGAATCTAACTTGATATCATCGACTCTTTCGGCAGACCCTCTACTGATACTTATCAATGCCAGCTCATTAACAATGTCATTTATAAGTGTTGCTTTTTGCTCTATTTTATTCTTCAGCAAATTATCTTTTGAAGGAGAAGACAAAAAGTCTGAATTTAAAACTCTCTTCTGAGTTTTTCGAATAATAAAGATCGAGGAATCCAATAGGTTGGATGGAGAAAAGTTAATCACAAACTGATCCCCTTTTTGGCCACTTATTTCTTTATCTTTAGAAATTGAGTTATTTAAAAACGGTTCATTAATAGGAAATTGCTCTACTTCGACAACTGAGTCTTTTTCACTCATGCCTAATTTATTTTCTGACATCAATTTGCTTGTAAACTGAGTAATGGCCTCTTCTTTTTCAAGCTTACTGATTGTTTCATTTAAACTCTCCATAACAAGTTGGTCAAAGCGGGTCTGGTGAGTTTGAATCGAAACCTGTATCCAATAAACTTGAATCCATATCAGAAAAATGATGCTAATAGATGCAGCCGCAATGAACCAAAATAAGTGTTGCTTCTTCACGACTCGAATTTAGACTCTTTTAAAAATAGACAAGGTCTGGCTTAACAGAATTTAACAGTCCTTTTGATTTCGTTAACATTAATAACGATAGACTCATCATTACATTTACAAACAGAGTCAAACACCTTCAAAATAATAGATGTTAAACAATTGTTTGATTTTACTACAGTCTAACAGGGGCCAAAAGCCCCTGTTTTATTTTAAATTTGTTGCATGGAGAAGATATTAAACTATATTGATGGGCAACTTTTAGAACCGAAGTCAGGCAACTACATCAACAACTATGACCCTTCGAGGGCTGAGATCTATTCTCTTATTCCCGATTCTGATGAAAAAGATGTTGAACTGGCAACCAAAGCCGCGAATGCTGCTTTTGAGAAATGGTCTAAAACCTCTAAGGATGAACGATCTAAGATTCTTTATTGTATTGCCGATCTGATTGAAAAAAACCTTAATCAGCTTGCAAAGGCAGAGTCAAAGGACAATGGTAAGCCAGTTAGCTTAGCAAGTAAAGTAGACATTCCCAGGGCGGCACATAATTTTAGATTTTACGCAACCGCAATACTTCATTATGCCTCGGAGTCTCACTATATGGAAATGGGTGCCATAAATTACACTCTTAGAAGTGCAATTGGTGTTGCCGGTTGTATCTCTCCTTGGAATCTTCCTCTTTATCTTTTCAGCTGGAAAATTGCTCCCGCTCTTGCAGCAGGAAACTGTGTTGTTGCAAAACCTTCAGAAGTTACTCCAATGACTGCCTTTTTGTTGTCTAAAATTTGCATAGAAGCAGGTTTACCAAGAGGTGTCTTGAACATTGTTCATGGATATGGTCATAAAGTTGGTGCAGCAATAACGAAGCACCCAAATATTCCCATGATTTCTTTTACTGGTGGCACAAAAACAGGAGAGCAAATAGCAAAAGTAGCGGCGCCAATGTTTAAAAAGTTATCTCTGGAGCTTGGTGGCAAAAATCCGAATTTGATTTTTGCGGATTGTGATTTTGACTCCATGCTCAAAACAACATTACGTTCTTCTTTTTCAAATCAAGGTCAAATTTGCTTATGTGGTTCTAGAATATTAGTAGAGCGATCTATTTACGCTAAGTTTAGGGAGGCTTTTGTAGAGGCAACCAATAACTTAAAAGTTGGCAATCCAAAATCTTCTGACTCAAACCTTGGCGCCCTAGTGAGCGAAGATCATTTTAAAAAGGTACTCGGTTATATAGACCTTGCTCAAGAAGAAGGAGGGAAAGTTCTTTGTGGGGGAAAACCAGTGGACTTAAGCGGCGAAGGGTTAAATGGGTGGTACGTTGAGCCAACAATAATTGAAGGACTACCTCACGATTGCAGAACTAATCAAGAAGAAATATTTGGCCCTGTAGTTACTATACAGCCTTTTGATAATGAAGAAGAAGCGTTGCTATATGCCAACTCTACAGAATATGGATTGGCTTCTAGTGTTTGGACACAGAATATTGATAGGGCTCATCGAGTTGCAGAAAGTTTACATGCGGGTATTGTCTGGATAAACACCTGGTTGCTTAGAGACCTAAGAACTCCATTTGGCGGAGTAAAAAAAAGCGGCGTTGGCAGAGAGGGGGGGTTTGAGGCTTTAGATTTCTTTACTGAACCTAAAAATGTTTGCATTAAATATTAAACCTCTGCTTTTAATCCTATTTCTGACTTCTTTGAGTCTAACTCTTTGGGGGCAAAAATTTTTGGCTTTTGATAGTAAAACGAGAGTCAAGAGGTGGAAATTTTATGAAAACGACTTTATCTCCTTTGAGTTAAAAAACAAACAAGTATTTAGCGGCAATATAACGACTTTGAAAGATTCATCTTTTTGGATCAATGATAAAGAATTTATGCTAAGTCAAATTAAAAATATAAAACTTAGAAATCATCGCTATGGCTTATCAATTTTAACAAAAATTTCAACACTTGCCGGAGTAGGTTATCTTACTATAGACACCGGCAACCGGCTTATCAACTCCAACCAACCTGTTATATATGAGGGCTCTTTGCTTGCAGGCTCTATTTTTATATCAACGGCATTCATTGCCAAGATTTTCAATCGAAAGACTTTAAGGGTTAAAGAGCTTCGTCAAATAAAAATTATAGACCTCTCTATTTAGGTTTTACACAGGCAATCTGTTAATAGCTTTAATGCATCTTGTATAGCAAATTGAGCTATAAAAATACTTTTGTTGGTGTGAAGAACTCTAGTGCTTTTCGATTACTCTCTCTTTTTTGCGTTTTTATCTTTTCTTTAGCTGTTCTTGCTAACCAGCATGACTTCCAAAAGAACTTTAATATTGCTAAGCAACATTTATCAAAAAGGGAGATCATTAAAGCGCTACCCTACCTTCAGTATTTAAGGAATCATTACCCGGAAAACTCTAACCTAAAATACTTGGTCGGGGTGTGTTATGTAGAAGCTGAAATTATAAATCAAGAGTCTGTCCACCTTCTAAGTGAAGCAACCACACAAGCCTCTTTAGAATATGACCCCAACAGCCTGAGCGAAACAAGAGTTCCCATTTATGTTTATTATTATTTAAGCATTGCCCATTCTCAGAATGGGGAGTGCGAAAAAGCAAAGGAGGTTCGGTCGCAATTTCTAGAGGTTTATCCATATGAAGATGAATATTATATTTCAGAATCCAAGCTGTGGTTAAATAAATGTCAAAAACAAAAAGATCAAAAGAAAGTCGATATTCCTCGCTTTCCTGACTTTAAACCTTATGAAAGTAGTCCCATCGTTCAAAAACAAAAAAAAATTAACGATGCCGGTTTTACAGAAAAAAAAGAGGTAAAACCAAAAAAAGAAATTAAGACCAAAAAGATAGAGTACACCACAAACTATCCGCTGTATGGTGTTCAATTGGGTGCATACAAAGAGGTTGTTCCGGTAGGTCGTTTTAAAGAGCTAAAAAATGTCGATGCCTTTATGGATAAAGAGGGCTGGATCAGATACGTCATCGGCCATTTCTCTATCCCTTCTCAAGCCGAGTCTTTATTAAAGCTGGTTCAAGGCAAAGGATACCCTGATGCCTTTGTTGTCAATGTGAACAATGAAAAAAAGTTTTCTGACGAGGTGGTTAGTATTAACAATGTCAACATAAAAGCCAAACTGAGTGGAGACATAAATTATAAAATACAAATCGGTGCTTTTAAAGAAAAAATCCCCTTGGAAATGGCTGAAAGGTACTTTCAAATTGATGGCATTGAAGAATTTGTGGATAATGACTTCACCTGTTTGTTTGTTGGGGATTATAAAACTTACGAAGAAGCTAAGGCTTATTTACAAGGAATTAATGATATGAAAATGACAGACGCCTTTGTGGTGGCAATTAATAATGGTAAGAAAATTTCATTGCAGAGCGCAAAAGATTATTATGCAAACTAAAAAACGATTACAAACTTTACTTACCGTTTCAATCGGTTTGTGCTTATGCCTGAGCAGTCTGGCCCAAGATTCTCTGGAGTTTCATTTTGATAAAGCAAGAGCCAACTTGGCAAAGAGAAATATATCAGAAGCTTTAAACTCTTTAAAAGTGCTCTATAAGGAAAATCCTGAGCAAGCTAATATTAACTTTCTAATGGGAGCGGCCTATGCAGAAGAAGGCCTTATGATAAACGAAGCGATTTTCCATTTAAAGAAAGCTGCTCTTGGAATAAAAAAAGATTACTTAGTTGGAAGTTATAAAGAAGAAGGAGCACCGGTGCATACATATTACTATTTAAGTCTAATGCTTGTTCAAAAGGACCAATGTGCTCAGGCCTCACAAGCTTTTGAAGTTTTAAAGTCATATGAAAAAAGAATAGATGCATATTATATTAAAGAAGTTGAAAAAAACTTGATAAAGTGCCCCTTTGATCAAAAGAATATTAAAACAACTTGGCTTGAAGAAAATAAAATACCGGAAGGTTACGATCCAACCTACGTTGAACCGGAACTTTATCTCGATTCTGCTGCATTAGCGGAAAGAGGAATGCTGACTCGTCGTCAAGAATATTCAACTTCTGCACCCTTATATGGAGTTCAGGTCGGGAGCAACCAAAACCCTATACCTGTTAGCAGGTTTAATAACTTGAATGATGTTGATGTCTTTGTAGACACCAAGGGTATTATAAGGTATGTGGTAGGACACTACTCTATTTATAATCAGGCTGAAAATAGATTGAAAGAGATCAAATCAAGGGGATACAAAGATGCCTTTATTGTCAACGTCAATGATGAAAGAAAATACCGTGTTGAGCTTGTCAGTTTCAATAACGTAAACCTAAGAGCAGGAATAAAGGGGAAGGTGGACTTTTATGTTCAATTAGGTGCCTTTAAAGAGACAATTCCAGACTCCATTAAAAATAAATATGCTGATCTTGACAACATAAAAGAGATGCGTTATGATGGATACAATTTGTTATTAATTGGGCCATTTGAAGATTCAGAAAAAGCGACAATTGAAAAAAATAAGTTGAACATTGATTTTAAGCAAAGGGCATACTTGGTAGCATTTAATAGAAATAGAAAAATTCCCTTGCAAGACGCAATAGATAGTAGTAAATAGAATGAGCTTCCTTCTAAAAAAAATATTTCAAAACCATAGCACAAGAGTGTTGACACTCCTATTCTTTGCTCTTTTAGTTCTCATTGCTTATTTTATAGGACACAGCTATTACGTTCAACTTGAGATTCATAAAAACAAAATTATTTCTACCCTCGAAGCTGTAAGTGTAACAGCTGCAGCTCAGCTCGATGCAAATCAAATAGAGTACATCTTAAGTCGATATCCTAAAAAAGACGATATCAAGTCAAATAGTCAGGATGGCGTGTATCAACTTCTGCATGAAAAACTATTAAGAATAAAGGAGTATAATGCTCTAAACTCCGAATTATACACTTTAACCTATCAAGAAAGTAAGGATTATTTTCTTTTTGGTATTTCCTCTTCAGAAACACCCTATTATAGACACATTTACGATCATTACCCTCCAGAGCTTAAAACGCATTATAAAACCGGTAAAACAATAGATGTTTATGAGGACAAAAATGGACACTGGTTATCGGCATTTGCCCCAATTAAAAATGACAAAGGTGTGACAATTGCTGTTGTTCAAGTAGATCATGCCTTTGACGACTTTATTGTAGAGGCAAGAAAAGAAATATTCAAGAATATAGGCCTATCTCTGCTTATAACGGCTTTAATCTTGTTTTTTCTAATCCGTTCCTTAAGAACAATACTCATAAATGAAGATAAGCTAACAACTAACCTATTGCAGTCAAAACTAGAATTAGAACAAAAAAATCAAGATACATTAGACAGTATTCTTTACGCAAAGAAAATTCAAGACGCTATTCTGCCTTTAAAATCTAAGGTAAAAAAGTATTTGCCCGAATCTTTTGTTTTTCATCTTCCCAGAGATATTGTAAGTGGAGACTTTTATTGGTTTAAACACACCCGAAATAAGATATTTATTGCCAGTGTTGATTGCACGGGGCATGGCGTTCCGGGTGCTTTTATGTCCATGATCGGCTCTATTCTATTGGATGAAGTCATTAATAAAAAGCAATTTGACTCACCTGATGTTATTCTTGGTCACCTACACGAAGGTGTAGTAAAAGCTTTAAAACAAAGTTACAAGTCTAAAGCGTCCAGAGATGGAATGGATGTTGCTCTCTGTGTTATTGAAGACGACTTCACTAAACTTTCTTTCTCCGGAGCATTTAGGCCACTAATTCTAATCAGAAATAATGAACTAATAAGAATAAAATCGACTCCTGCTCCGATAGGAGGAATTAGAGAGAGATCCGTAGTTTATGAAAAGCATGATCTTGAAATCCAAGAAGGGGACACTTTCTACATTTTTTCAGATGGTTATGCAGACCAGTTTGGTGGTGATAATCAAAAGAAGTATATGACTAAACGTTTTAGAGAACTACTATTAAAAGTGTCCAGATATCCTATGGACTCACAAGAAGGACTACTTCAGGAAGAGTTCGACGCATGGAAGGGCGGACAAGAACAAGTAGATGATGTTCTTGTTATTGGTTTTAAGTTATAAAAAAACCGACCATTAATTAGGTCGGTTTTCATCATAAAATGATTTGGAAAACTTGATTACTGAATATCTACCTCAACAGCATTCAAAATATCAACTTGCCCGCGTGATACAAACGCAACAACTTTCATATCATTAATTACAGGAACACCTTCTGATTTAGCAGGAGTCGGTGAACTCGCATGAAATTCGCTAGGAATAGTATAGGTATATGTTTTAGTAACAATATAACCTTTTGCCTTTGTTCCGTCCAAATCCGAACCATCTCCCCATTGACCAGTTAGATAATGACGCAATGTATGATTCTGAGGATAAGCAGTATCTAAATACGCAGATCCATTATAAGAGATTTGAATGGACTCAATTTCATCTTGTAATAGCGCTACATTAATGTGATTGTCATCTGACTCTAACTCCGTATAATATAACTCTACTTTAACCGTAAGTGTGTTACCGGAAACTGTTGCAAGTGCTCCAATATTAACCGGGCTGGTTAAATTATTCACTGCTGAAGCCGCGTTTGACCAATGGTTACGACTCATAGCATAACCACCTGAATTTTGTGCAGTGACTCCAAGGTTCGCAGCTCTAATTCTATTCATTGTGCCAGCAGGATAACCTGCAACATTGGCTTGAGAGATTAACGCATCTGAAAACTGAGTTCTAAAGTCTGCAAAAAACATTTGCACAGTATCTCCACCTGGAATAATAACATTAACCGTACCTGGTGTAGCAAAACTACCTCCATGTGTTGCTATGGTAATAAAGTCATCTCCTAATTGTTGTTCAATCGCTTGAGCTACCTGAGCACCGCTTGGGCAAAACTGACATCTTACTCCTGTGAAGTCTTCCAAAACAGCTACTCGATTGCTAGGCATCGTATCTGTTAAGGTCAATGTGCTACCACCGCCACCGGTACCACCGCCTCCAGTACCGCCACCGCCAGTACCACCACCACCGGTGCCACCGCCTCCAGTGCCGCCACCGCCAGTACCACCACCACCGGTGCCACCGCCATTAGGGTTACCGGAACCGTCTCCATTAGGGTCGTCACCGGTTGCAGATGCTACAAACTCTGGGTTTTCTGTTAACGGCTCTTCTTTCTCGCAAGACAAAAATGTCATTGCAAAAACTGCCGCCAATATAAAGAGTCCTTTTCTTTTCATAATTTTAGGTTTAAACAAGCTTTAAAATTAATATTTTATTAACAAACTTTTAGATTCTTTTTTATCTATTTGAAAAACAAAACGATACGGCTCTTTTTTATATTCATTTGCCTCTCTATTTGTTGCTATGTAGGCCTTTACTTCACAAATAACTTGCATCTTCTTAGAGCGGTCAAGTTAACTTATCTCTCGGGAGAAACAGGCCCAAGCATATCTGATTATCAAAATTTCAAACATAGAGTCATAAAAAATGACCCCTCTCCTTTTACATTTTCAAAATCATCACATCAGACGAATTTAGGTCAAAAAGAGTTGTCTGATGTTGAAAGTTGGGAAACAACAGCATTGTTTATTGTTAAGGCCGATAGTATTATCTATGAGAACTATTGGTTAGGATACGCTGATACCACAAAAAGTAATTCTTTTTCGGTCGCAAAAAGTCTTATCAATGTGGCGATTGGTGCCGCAATAAAAAAAGGGTGTATAAAAAGTCTTGATGATAAAATAAAAGAATACCTACCCGAACTTTCTGGTTCTAAAAAAGGTGATGTTAGTATCAAGGATTTGTTAAGCATGTGTTCAGGTATAGAATTTGGAGAAAGTTATGGAAACCCTTTTGGGTTTATGGCAAAGGCCTATTATGGTAAAGAACTGTATCATTTGACACTAGATCATTCTTTGAAGTACGAACCAGGAAAGGTTTGGAAGTACCAAGGCGGCAACTCTTTATTGCTGTCCTTTGTTTTAAAAAATGCCTGTGGTAAGTCGCTTTCTGCTTTTTTTGAAGACAACATCTGGAGTAAAATTGGTGCCGAAGAACATGCTTTTTGGACCATTTCTGAGCAAGATTCAAATGAACGTGCTTACTGCTGTTTTTATAGTAATGCTAAAGATTTTGCTAAGATTGGTCGACTCTACTTAAATTCTGGCAACTGGAATGGCAAACAACTCATCGACAGTTCTTTTGTTAAAGTCTCATGTGAAGCTGTTCATGTACCTAATGAAAAGGGAGAAGACATTGACTACTATGGTCTGCATTGGTGGCTTGGGACTTATAAGTCTGAAGACTTTTTTTATGCCAGAGGAATCTTAGGTCAATATATTGTTGTTTTCCCAAAGCAGCAGATGATTTTAGTTCGTTTAGGTCACAAAAGAGACAAAACAAAAGGGGTTAAAATACCCAAAGATCTTTATGTGTATTTAGAGATTGCTTCAAAAGCTTTTGATTAATACTTTTATTGTATGAACGTGGAAGAATTTAGAGATTACTGTTTGTCTAAAAAAAATGTGAGCGAGAGCTTTCCTTTTGATGATAAGGTTCTTGTCTTTAAGGTTCATAATAAAATGTTCGCTCTAGCAAATATTGTTGATTTTGATGGCATTAATTTAAAATGTGAACCTGAAAAAGCAATTGAACTGAGAGAGGAGTATAAAGAAATTAAACCTGGATACCACATGAGCAAAAAGCACTGGAATACCGTTTCAACCAGAGGGAGCTTAAGCTCCGGTTTTATAAAAAGTCTAATTGATGAGAGCTATAACCTGATTGTTGCCAGTCTCCCCAAAAAACTTAGACATGAGCATTGAGTCCAAACGTGAAAGCGGATTTGCAAAGCGAATCGTAAAGTATTTTCTACAAGGCTTGTTTTATGTTGTTCCAATTGCAGCAACCGTTTTTGTGATCTTCTATCTTATTGTGCAAATGGACGGTATTCTTCAACTGGATATTCCCGGCCTAGGCCTGCTAATTATTTTGAGTGGCGTAACTCTAATTGGCTACTTGGGAACCTTTTTTCTCGGTTATTTAAAGCCTTTTGATAGAGCCATTGAAAACACACCACTGATTAAATTGATTTATTCCTCTATGAAAGACCTAATGAATGCATTTGTAGGTAAGAAAAATCAATTTAAAAAGCCCGTTTTAGTTCGTGTTGGGGAAGACTTGCAACTTGAACGTTTAGGGTTTATCACTCAAGATAAGCTTTCTGATTTAGGGATTTCTGAAGAAAAGATAGCTGTTTACATTCCGTTTTCATATGCCATAAGCGGTCAGGTTTTTATTGTTCCAAAAAAAAATGTTAGCCCGATCAGCGCAAGCTCAGCTGATGTAATGAAGTTTATAATTAGCGGTGGTGTTACCCAAATAGAAACAAAAAAAGAAAACAATGAAAATTAAACTTTTTCTTCTCCTTTTTGTATTGCCCTTTATTGCCTACAATCAAGAAGCAACAGCTGTTACAGAAACAATTGAAAGCATAGAGGAGGTGAGCGGAAGCGCGTTAAAAAGCACCATCTATTATTCAAACGACAAGTCCATCTTAAGAGCGTTTAAGAACACATTAAAGAATTATAATGGAAAAGTTAAAATTAAAGGAAACGAGTTGACAGCTACTGAAGTGGTTATAACATCTATTGCTGATCATGAAATAAAAGTTTATGCTAAGGTTAAAGAGTTGAATGCGTTTGCTCATGAAGTATTCTTTATTTTTTTGGACGGTAGCAACTTCATTTCTTCAAGCTCAGATATTTCAGGTTATACCGCTGCAAAAGACATTGTTTATAACTTTTCGAATACTCAAAATCAAAACTCAACCGAGAGTCACTTCGAAAAACAAGAAAAGAAATTATCGGAATTAGAAGAGGGCCTTAATGATCTTGTAAAGGAAAAAAAGAAGGCAGAAGAAGAAATAGAGGATTGCAAAGAGCTGATAAAAGATAATGAATATAAAATCAAGGAAAACATTGATGATCAAGAAAGGGTTGCAAAAGAAATCGAAGAACAAAAAGGAGTTGTAAAAAAAGCGAGAAATGCGAAAGACATCTTTGACTAACATTCTTTTTGGTTTATTGCTTCCTCTTATATTCTTGAGTTGTAATGGTTACAGGCAAAATGAAAACTCCATATCGAAGCTCCCAGAATTAAAAGAAGGAAAGTGGAGAATGGTCATGAATCTTGGAGAAGCAAGCTTGCCATTTAATTTTCTATGGCAAAATAAGGTCATGACTGTTCTTAATGGCATAGAAAAAATCTCTTTAGACACAGCTATTTTAAGCCAAGACAGCTTGATTATCAAACATCCTGTTTTTGAGTCCGAGTTTCGCCTTAAGGTCATTGATTCTTTATACTTAGAGGGATATTGGATAAATTATTATAAAGGTTCTAACTATAAAATCCCTGTAAAGGCTTTTTTTGGTGAAAGCTATCGTTTCTTTTCAGCCGACAAAATCGTTAACTCCAATAAAAATATCAGCGGAAAATACAAGGTCATCTTTTCTCCTGAATCTGAACAAACCACTCCTGCAATAGGTATTTTTAACCAAAATGAGTCTATTTTAACAGGTTCTTTTGCAACCGAAACAGGAGACTATCGTTATCTGGAAGGTGTTTTTGTCGATGATTCTATTTATTTATCCACTTTTGATGGATCACATGCCTTTTTATTTAAAGCCTTTTATACCGACTCCTTAGTTTCAGGTATTTTTTGGTCAGGTATTCATTGGAAAGAAAATTGGACAGCAAAACCAAGCAAAACTTTTAACCTTAAAAACCCGGATTCTTTAACCTTCATGAGGGCGGGAAATAATAATGTTTCGTTTAAGTTTCCAAACACAAAAGGCATTGATGTTTCATTTCCCGGTCAACGATTTAAGAACAAAGTCTCTATTCTTCAAATAATGGGATCTTGGTGTCCCAACTGCTTAGATGAAACAGAATATTTAAGCACTGTTTATAAAAAATACAACTCCCAAGGCCTAGAAGTGATTGCTTTGGCTTTTGAAAGAACAAGAAGCCGATCACAAGCACTTAAAAACATTAACCGTTTAAAGAAAAAAGTAGGTGCAGACTATGAATTCTTATTAGCCGGAACAACTAAGGCAGATAAACCAACCGATGTTTTTCCAATGCTCAACCATATTATGTCTTACCCCACAACCCTATTTATAGATAAGAAAGGTAAAGTAAGAAAAATACATACCGGATTCTATGGTCCCGGAACCGGTGATTACTATATCAATTTTGTAAACAAAACAGACGTATTTATACAGCAGCTTTTGTCTGAATAATTCTAATCTAGCTGTATTCTTTCATCCCTATTGGCAATGTGCCAAGCTGTATAAAAAATTAGTTTGGCAATCCTTTCTGTTTTTTTATAGTCTATTTTTTCTATCGTATCTGTTGGTTTATGATAATCTTCATGAACACCACTAAAGTAGAAGATAACCGGTACATTGTTTTTTGCAAAATTGTAATGGTCTGAACGATAATAAAAGCGATTAGGATCATTTTCATCATTATATGTATAATCAAAATCAATATTGCAGTACAATTGATTGACAGTTTCACTAAGGCTATGAAGATCTTTACTTAGCTTATCGGATCCTATAAGATAAATGTAATTGCTATCATTTTCATGACTTTTGTCGTATCGTCCTATCATATCTACATTTAAATTGGTCACTGTTTGATTAAGATCAAAAACAGGGTGCTCCGAATAAAAGTAGGAGCCCAGTAAACCTTTTTCTTCTCCAGAAACAGGCATAATCAAAATGCTTCTTTTAGGAGTATGACCTTCATTTTTTGCAGCCATAAAGGCTTGAGCCAACTCTAGGAGAGCAACGGTTCCCGTACCGTCATCATCTGCTCCGTTGTATATTAAGGAATCTCTTTTTCCGATATGATCATAATGTGCAGTTATCACCAAAAGCTCTTCCTTTTTTTCTGATCCAGGAATGTACGCTAGAATATTTTCGCTAATTAAATCTTCCGTAGGCTTATTTACTTCCAAGCTGATTTTTTCATTCAGAAAAATCAGCTTTTTACACCCTTTCTTTAAGAGTTTATCCCAATTTAACTTCTTGGAGGAGTTTCTTGAGAAAGCGTTCAACACTTCCCTATTTATTCTCAAAAACGGAACATCTTCTTTAACCTCTTCCGTGAGTTTCATTCTTGGTCTTGTATAATAATGTTGATACTTCTCTAATAAGATATCTACATCGGGATCATATACCATAACAATCGCAGCTCCTTTTTCTTTGATCAATTTTACGCGTTCATTTAAATTTAATTCTTCGCCTATGTTTTTTGGTACTTTTTTTATGAATAAAACCGCTTTATCTTTTAATTCTAATTCATCCAAATTGCTGATGCCAAAACCAATAAAAACAGCCTGAGCAGTTATGGTTGTCTTTTTTATGATCGAAGGAGAAAAAATAAAATCTTCATTGATGCTAAACTCTCTTTCTTTTATTGACAGTTTAACTCCTGTTCCTTTTTGTTCAATTAAATCGAATTCCTGAACGTATTTGCCCTCATGTGGTTTTATTCCATAAGACCTAAATTGGTTAACCAGATATTCTTTTGCCATTTTTTGTCCCTTTCTTCCGGTCTCTCTTCCTTCATACTCATCAGACGCAATTACTTCCAAATGTTTTTTTAATTCCTCTGCGGTTATGGTTTCGGCATACCTATTTGCTATTGAATCAAATGTTTGTGCATTTAAACCTAAGCTCCAAAATGCTACAATTAAAAAGTAATATATCTTAACATTCATAACTACTTATTAATCTTATTAACTCTTCTTTGATGTCTTCCTCCTTCAAACTTTGTTGACAAGAAAACATCAACAAACTCTAATGCGTCATTTATATCTATAAAGCGAGCCGGAAGAGCCAAAATATTAGCATCATTGTGTAGTCTAGCTAATTCTACTATTTCCTTGTTCCAACATAAAGCTGCTCTAATATTTTCATGTTTATTCAAAGTCATACTTATTCCATTTCCACTTCCACAGATAGCTATTCCAATAGCTGCTTTTTTATCAGTTATGCTTTTTGCTATTGGATGAGCAATGTCCGGATAATCACAGCTTTCTTCATTTTTTGGCCCAAAATCTAATGTCTCATGATCTAAGCTTATTAAATATGCTTTAATCTTTTCTTTAAATTGATAACCTGCATGGTCACCTCCTATAGCTATTGTCATAATTTGTTAATTGAATGTTTAAAAAATGTGTAATTAAGTCAATTCGCCTTTTAAAAAAAAGGAAATAAATATTTGGTGAAATCAAAAAAAAGTTCATCCGATGAAAAGTTCTAAATTACCTTAAAAAAGAAATCCTTTTTCTTATTCTTTTCTTAACATTAAATAAACCAATTTTTAATCTATCTATAACAAAAACTTTTGCAACTTATTCCAATTCACTTAATGTTTATATAGAATCTTATATTCTCTTTTTCAATACTATAATAGCTCTTTTTTTGTTAATTGATTGTTACTTTATTTTAATAAATCAAATGTTCAAGCAAAAACCGAAATTTGTTTAAACAGTATTAACCACTTAATAGTAATAACATTACTCTTTTAAAAAAAAATATAAATCTATTAATGTATTATATCTTGTTAAGAAAACAAGTTTGGATTATAACTTTTTTGTTTCATTTTAGTCTTGTCTTCTCTCAAGAAATAAATAGAGATTCTTCAGCCTATAAAGCATTCTTTTATGAAGATGGAAAAGTTTCAAGCGAGGGGTATTTTGTCAATGGGCAACCAGATGGGTATTGGATTACATATTATCCCAGTGGATTAAAAAAGGCTGAAGGAAATAGAAAAAATGCATTGCTAGAAGGAGCTTGGAAATTTTATGATGATAATGGAAACCTTAAAGAAGTAATTAATTATAAGGAAAGCATTAAAAATGGCTACTCTTTTTTATATAAGGACTGCTTTTTATATAAATCCTCCTTTTTTGTTGATGGCATTAAGCAGAGAGAAGTTATTACTTATTACCCTGACAGTTCTAATCAGATTATAAAGTCGATTGTACCTTATATTGATGATCAAAAAAATGGAATTGCTAAAGAATATTCACGGGAAGGGAGATTAATTACGATTTCTATTTATAAAAAAGGATTTCTTTCTTCCGTTGAAAAAATAAACAGATTTGATACTAAGGGAAAAAAGATAGGTTTATGGAAAGATTTCTATAAAAGCTTCAAATTAAAAGAGGAAAGACGATATAAAAATGATTTATTAAACGGATATGTTAAATACTATGATCCTGAAGGAAAGTTAGACAGTGCAATATTATATGTTGATGGAATAAAGCGTATTGAGGATGAAGAAATGGCTGATTTTGATTTGAGATACTCATATTATTCTGATGGAAATATTAAATCTACAACCATTTATAATTTAAATGGGCAGAAAAATGGTGTTAGCAATGAATATTCTCCTGAAGGTGAAATTATAGCAACCAAATATTATGATCACGATATTTTAATAAAAGTTGGTTTAGTTGATAAGCAAGGAAGAGAGCAAGGAGAATGGATAATTTATTATTCTACCGGTGAGGTAAAGGCAAAGGGAGTTTATAAAGATGGAAATAGAAACGGTAAATGGATTTATTATTATCCAAATGGGAAAATTGAACAAGAGGGGTTTTATGATAAAAATGGAAAGTATACAGGAACTTGGAAGTGGTATTATTCGAATGGGCAATTATTAAGACAGGAAGAATTTAGAAGAGGATTGGAAGACGGATTTTTGGAAGAATATGATGAAAATGGAATTTTGATAACTAAAGGAGAGTTTTTTGATGGGGAAAAAGAAGGGGAATGGATTTATGAGTTAAATGATCATAAAGAGATTGGTAAATATAGAATAGGCCAGAGAAACGGAGAGTGGATTTATTATTATCCAAATGGAAAAGTAGCATTTAAAGGGGCTTTTGTCGATGGGGCACCAGAAGGAAAGCATAAGTATTATTACGATAATGGTGTTCTGGAGAAGGAAGAATATTATGAATACGGCATCAGAGAGGGTAAATGGAAGTGGTATACTTATGAAGGGAGTGAAAAGTTAAGTATTACTTATAAAAATGATTTAGAAAAGAAAATAGACGGGCAAAGAGTAAAATTAAAATAATTAGTATCTGAAAGGCTTAAATTTCTATCTTTAGCAAGTGCGCTTAACATTTAAACCATCATTGTCAGGCCTATTTCTGGAACGTTTGGAAATAATTATTTCTTTTCTTGTTGTTCTTATAGGTCTTCTTTATTTCCCTAAGCTATTTGAAATAAAAATATACTCGGGATTTTTGATATTACCAATTGTCTTTCCTGTTCTTTACATATTATCATATAGATTAGATTACATAAAAAGAGAGTTAAAGACATTTATTGAATATGTCTACGGTCTCATTATTTTAACTGCTTTACTTACCGCATATTCTAATCGTTTTAACGATAGTAGCTTCTTAATTTTTCTTGTTACTTATACGTATTTATCAGTTGCATTTAGAAGTTCGAAAACGTATCTTTTTATCAATGGTCCATTATTGATTGTAATTCTTTTTGAATCACTTTTCATTAAGTTAGAAATAGAGCAATCTCGAATAATCATATTCATTTCTTTTGGATTGTCTTTTGTTGTTGGTTATACAATAACACAAATAAGACTAATAGTTAAAGAGAGATACAAAGAGAGGGGAAAGTTTCTTAATCATTTATTCAATTCTTCAACTTCCGGATTAATATTAGTTAGTGAAGATGATTTAATGATAAAAGACATCAACTCTGTGGCATTAGAAATTTTAAACTTTAACAATAGAGATCAATTAAAAGAATTAAAAATCAATAATATAAAGGTTTATGATGATTTCTTTTTTAGTAATTATAGATCGGAAAACAAGACATATACCAAAGAACTCCCAAACAATGAACTAATAAAAGTATCATCTACTTTATTAGAGTATAAGAATTCAGGATATCTACTTTTTACTTTAGATAGATTAGGAAACTATATAGATATTGGTAATTCTATTGAGTATAAAAAGCTTAAAGATATTACTGATGAATCTTATCAATATCTTTTTGAGAAAAATGCATCTATGCTTTCTATTCTTTCTTTGGATTTTGAAATCATAGATTTGAATGAAACACTTGCAAATGCTTTGGAATATTCTAAAAAAGAATTAATTGGTAAAAAATTAGAATTCATTACTGAAGTTGAAGCTGAAAACAGAGAAGAAATCAATGAAAAAATAAGAAAAGGCATTACTCAGATATATGAGAAAACCATTATTTCTAAATCCGGGAAAAAAATTGAGGTTGAAGTCGTTTCTAAGAGAAGTAGATATATGGGTCAAGATGTAATCATTTCTAACGGAAGAGATGTTGCCGATAGGAAAAAATTAGAGGGCGAATTAGATTTATCAGCTCAACGATATAAATATGTCACTAGCGAGTCTTCAATCTGTTTTTTAGCTGCCGATTTAGAGGGAAACATAACAGAATCTAATAGGGCTACTGAAAGATTCCTGGGTTATTCAAAAGAAGAATTACTTAAACTGCATATTGCGGACATTGCACCAAAAAAAGATACCGAGCTTACACTTGAACTAAGAAGTAAGTTAATTTCAGGTGAAATCAAGTCAGGAGAAATAATAAAGAAATACCTGACCAAGGATAAAAGAATAGTCTATGGTTTATTTAAACTTCTTTTACAAAAAGACAAAGACGGAAATCCACAATACTTTTTTGCTCAGATAGATGATATTACAGATCTTATTAAAGCACAAGAAAAATTAAAAATTTCAGAAAAAAGTTATCGAGACCTTTTTAATAATTCTGAGGAGCTGCTTTATATCCTAAACAGGAATAATGAGTTTATTGATGTTAATGAAGCTGTTATAGAAAAGTATGGGTACAAAAGAGAAGAAATAATTGGCCAGCTTCCCGATATTTTTTCTGCTCCTGATTTAAACGATCTTAACATGTTCATGAATAAAATAAATGAAGCATGGTCTGGAAAGAAGTTTGAGGCTTTGTGGTGGTCGGCAAAAAAGGATGGCACTATTTTTCCTAAAAAATTAAGAATAGACAAAGGTATATATAACGCGCAAGAAGTACTAATAGCAACAGGTGTAGATATATCCGAATCCTATGAGTACGAAAAGAAACTAAAAGAAAAGGAACAGAGTTATAGAGACTTATTTGAAAGAAACATGGCTGGAGTTTACAGATCTACTTTTGATGGTAAAATTTTAGAATGTAATCCGGCATTTTTGAATATACTCGGATATACACAAGATGAATTTGAAAAAAATAGAATTAATGCCAAAGATTTTCATTTTGATAAAGGAGCTCGCCAAAAGTTAGTTGATAAAGTTAGAAAAGAGAGATTTGTAAAAGATGAAAAACTAATTCTCAAAAGAAAAGATAACCGATCAATAACAGTTTTGTTAAATGTCTCAGCAATATATGACGAAGAAAAGAAATTTAAATATTTCGAAGGGAATCTTATTGATATCTCTCAACTTGAAGAAATACAAAATCAGTTAAAAAGAAGAGAATCAGACTATATAGAGTTAATTAATTCTGCGCCATTTGGTGTTGTTATCATAAGAAAAGAGAAGATTCTCTTCGTTAATCAAAAAGCGGCTGACATATTGGGTTATTCTTCAAAGGAAGATTTGATAGGAAAAGACAATTTTGAAATTCTGTTAAAAGAGGAAAAAGAACTTTATGAGCAACAGCTCTATGATTTGTTAAACAACAAAAACATTCCTTTTAATGACTACGTTGTAAAAAAGAAAGATAGGTCGCTTGTTGATGTTGAGTGCAAACCATCCATAATATTCTACGAAGGGAAAAAGAGCATACTGTTTTCTTTTATCGACATCTCTGATAAAAAGAGGATCGAGGTAGCAACAGCAAAAATAGAATCAACAGAAAAATTTAATCGCATTTTAAAAGGAGAGCTAAAAGAAAAGGAGGTTCTTTTAAAGGAGGTTCATCATAGAGTAAAGAATAACATGCAAATTATATCTAGCATATTGAACTTACAATCAAATTATTCTTCAGATAAGGATGTTTCAAATATTTTAAGAGATAGTCAGAGTAGAATTAGAAGCATGGCTTTAATTCATGAAAAACTATATTCGACACATGATTTTTCGAGAATTAGTTTTGATCAATATCTGCAAGACTTAACTTATACTTTAATAAGTACATATAAGGTTTCCAACATGAACCCTGATGTCGAGTTTAATCTGAGTCGCGTATATTTATCAATAGATCAAGCCATTCCATGTGGCTTAATTGTTAATGAACTAGTTGCAAATGCCTTAAAATATGCTTTTTCAGGAATACCAAAACCAACCATAACCTTAGAGCTTAAACAGGAAGATGACAGGTTGGTCAATATTTCAATCTCTGATAATGGGGTTGGAATGCCAGAAGACGTTGATATTAAAAACTCAAAAAGCTTAGGATTGCAGCTGGTTGAGACTTTAACTGACCAGCTTGGAGGAACACTTGAGATAGAATTGACTGAAGGTACAAGATTTTCAATCAAATTTTTTAGATTTGAATAATGGTTAAGAAGAAAATATTAGTCGTTGAGGATGAGAAAATTGTTGCCAAAGATATTTCAGTTTGTTTGGAAAGAAGTGGATATGAGGTTTTGGGCGAGTTTTCAAATGGGGAAAAAGCCATTGAGTCTTTAAAAGACAACAAACCAGACTTGGTCTTGTTAGACATTATGTTGGCTGGAAAAATGACAGGAATAGATGTTTCAACCGTAATAAAGGAGAAATACGACATTCCGGTTGTTTTTTTAACGGCTTACGCAGATGAAAAAACAATTGGAAAGGCAAAAATTACAGAGCCGTATGGTTATGTAATAAAGCCGTTTAAAGAAATAGATCTAAGAGCATCTATTGAAATGGCACTGTATAAGTTCGAAAAAGAGAAGGAGAAGTTTTCCAACTTAAGCCATAAGGGGTTAGAAAAAGACTCCATTATTGCAAAAGAGTACATTTATGTAAAAGCGAAGTCAAAACTGGTTAAGGTGCAAAATGAGGACATACTTTTTATTGAGGCATTAAAAGATTATGTGACCTTAAATACAGGAAAAGAAAAATTTACGATTCATTCAACGATGAAAGACATCGAAAAAAAACTACCGGAGGAATTTTTTATTCGAGTACATCGTTCATACATAATTAACCTTAAGAAAATTGATTCAATAGATGGTGCTCTGGTTCATATTGAAAAAAGCAGCAAACCTATCCCTATAGGAGGTTCTTATAAAGAGAGCCTTTATAAGCGATTGAATCTAGCTTAAGTGTTTATTGAAACGAGAAATACTAAGTTCTCTGTTTAGAGGGGTATTATTCTCTAAATGATTTATTAGCTCTTCAGAAAGAAGCGGTCCCATTAGACAACCGCGTGAGCCTAAACCATTGAAAATAACAAGCTTTTCATTCTCTGGGTGAGGCCCCATCAAAGGTCTTCTATCTCTTACAGAAGGCCTTATTCCCGCTTCATGGTTGATGATTTTATAGGGCACCTTGATTAGCTTGTTTAGAGAGTCAATTAGCTCTTGTCTCTTGTGCTTACTTGGGGAGTTACTTTCCCATTCCCACTCAAAAGTAGCTCCAACTTTATAAATATCATTTCCTCTGGGAAGGATAAAGACCTTTTTTTTATACATGCTGTTAAGCTGCAGGTTTTGACTTTCAATCGTAATTAACTCTCCTTTGTTTAAACCCATGGGCAAATAATTAAAAAAGGGGTTGTGGCCTATCATTGAGCCCTCACAAAATATAATTTTCTTTGCGCTGACACCATGGTATAAAAGCCTGTCTTTTTTAAATTCTAAAGCACTATAGTCAAAAG